>CAVOZT010000001.1:0-1025582 GCA_963701375.1 uncultured Acidimicrobiales bacterium
TCCGATCAGATCGGGCAGCTGGTGCACGGTGATGATGACCGCCACGCCCGCCATGAAGCCCGTGATGATCGGCACCGAGAGAAGGTCTGCGATCCACCCGAGACGTAGCAACCCCACGGCGAGCACGATCGCTCCGGTGACGAGGGCGGTGAGAGATGTGAGGGCGATCGCTCTCGATGATCCGGTTATCGCAAGATGCGCAACGGCGGCAGCGAACAACGGTGCGATGGTTGAGTCGGCCCCAACCGAGACGATCCTGCTCGACCCGAACAAGAAGAAGGCGACTGTCGCCGCGACAAACGCCCAGAGCGCAGTCGCAGCGGGCATTCCGGCGAGTCGCGACGTGGCGACCTGCTCGGGCACCGCGATCACGAGAAGCGTGATCCCCGCCATCACGTCTGTCGCTATCCAAGCGCGCTGGTAGCCGCGCATGGACGGGGCTAGCGGCAGCCGCATCTCACAACCTTAGGTTCGCGCTGTCTCGACGAACCGGAACCGAGATCCGAATAGGCCGCTGCTACTCTCTGACGCCTGTGTCATACAAGAGCCCGCCGCGAGGCTTCATCTGATGCCGATCTGGTTGACCGACGACGAGATGCGGAAACTCGAAGCGGTGGTCGATCGCCTTATTCCACAGGGAAATGGTCCAGGAGCTCTCGAAGCGGGCGCCGCCGAATACATCGACGAGTTCTTGGGTGCTTTCTCCTTCGATCCGCCTCGTATCTGGGCCGGGGGACCCACGTCGGGCCGTTTCGGGGGACCTGCCGGATACCAGACCTTCCACAAGTTGAGCGCCCTCGACGAGCTTGCTTGGCGGACGCGAATCGAAGGATCGCTCGGAATGCCCGAGAGGGAGTTCAACGGCCCCGTTACAGGTTTCCAACAGCGTTACAGAGAAGGTCTCGCGGCACTCGGCGAGGATTTCTGCTCGTGCGAGCCCGAGGAGCGTGAAGCGCGGTTGCGCGCAGACAGAAAGTTCACCGCCATGGTCTTCACGCATGCGTGCGAAGGGACTTACGGCGCTCCGGAGTACGGCGGGAACCGGGATCAGTGCGGTTGGCGGGCGATCGACTTCGCGGGCGATGTCCAGCCGCGTGGGTGGACCGACGCGGAGGTGTCCGAGCCGTGACCGTCGACGCAGTAATCGTCGGATCAGGACCTGCGGGCTCGACGGTTGCCGATGTGCTCACCGCGGCGGGATGGTCCGTGGTCATCTTCGAGAAGGGCCGGAACCATCTGATCGACGCTGATTCTCCTGACAGATTGCTCGCGGACTACTCCAACGACGAGATCAAGTTCGTGAACCGTCACTTTCTTGGTCCTGACCCCCTGATCGAGCCGAAGACATTCAGGTCCGGTGAGGACCAGGGCGACCACACCCACGTCGGTGAGGTGAACACCATTCCGTCGACCGTCGGCGGGGGCGGCGTACACGCTGACGGCAAGACTCCGCGTTTCAGGGAGCAGGACTTCCGGCTTCTCTCCGAGCTAGGACCGCAGCAGGGTGCCGACGTCGCAGACTGGCCGGTCAGCTACGAAGAGCTCGAGCCCTACTACGCGAGGGTCGAGAAGAGCATCGGCGTCGCCGGACTTGCCGGTGCAAATCCCTTTGCTGCGTGGCGATCGGATCCCTTTCCGATGCCGCCGGGCGCTCCGATGTACGGAGCCGTCCTTTCATCGGCTGCTGCCGAGCGCCTCGGCTATCACCCCTATCCCGCGCCGACTGCTGCCAACTCTGTTCCGTATGACGGAAGGCCGGCGTGCAACAACTGCGGGTTCTCCGCGTTCTTCCCGTGTCCGATTCACGCGAAAGGCGACCCCGTCGCGATGCTCCAGAAAGCTCTTTTGACCGGCCGGGCCGAACTGCGACCAGAGACGTTCGTGTCCCGGATTCGCACGAACGGCAGCCGGGTGAGCGGTGTCGACTACGTCGGGCCGGACGGAAAGCAACGCTCGATGGACGCGAGGCACGTCGTGCTCGCAGCGGGCGCCGTCGAGACGCCACGTCTCCTGCTCCTCTCCGATTTCGGGCACGAATTGATCGGCCGGTACCTGATGGTCCACTTTCAGACGATCGCCACGGGCGCGTTCAGGGACCTGTCGTTGCATGCCGAGCGGGGAAGAGCCGTCACGCATCTCCATGACGACCCGATCGTGGGAGACGATGACTCGCGCAATGCGGCTCGAGATGCGGACCTGCCGTGGATCCGTGGTGGGATCGTGGAGCACGGTGGCCCATACCTGCCGATCCTCGAGGCGACCCTCTACCCTTGGGGACCGAAGCACGACGCGCTCATGCACGATTCGCCTTTGCGGCGAAGGCTCTGGGCGTTCACGATGCAAGGTGAGGATCTTCCGGTCGCCACGAATCGGGTCAACCTGGATCCGGTGATCCGCGATGTTCGAGGTTTTCCGGTCGCACGCGTGACGTACAAGCCTCACAAGCACGAGCTCGTGGCTTCATGGCACCACGGGCCCCGCTTGATCACAGTGCTCGAAGAGATGGGCGCATCGTGGACTTCTCTTGTCACCTCCCCGGGTTCTGCGGGTGGCCCGGGGGAGGGCAAGCTCTCCGATGTTCCACAGAGCCGCCACGTCATGGGCACCGTCCGCATGGGAGATGATCCTGCGACCTCGGTCGTCAACGCGTTCGGGAGGTTCCACGACTTGCAGAACCTTGTCGTCGCCGACTCGTCTGTGTTCGTGACGGCGTCAGGGTACGGACCAACTCTCACTCTCGCGGCCCTCGCCACACGCGTGGCCTCTGAGTTGGCCGGTCGGCCGGAGGCCGCAGGGTCCTAGCCCCGCTGAGAGCGCGGACCAGACGGTTAGTTGGGCGGGACTAGTTGCGCGGGACCTCAGACCAGGGGCGGTCCTTGTCGGCACGCGGTTCCCCGGGAAGTCCGAGCACCCGTTCGCCCAGGATGTTGCGCATGATCTCCGACGTACCGCCCTCGATCGAGTTGGCACGGGCGCGAAGGAATCCGAAGGGCGCATCGCCCGTCTCTGCGAACCCCGGCCTGTCGGGTCTGCGCATCTCGTAGCCCCTCGAATAGAGCGTCCCGTCCATTCCCAAGAGGTCGACCGACAGTTCGAAGACCTGCTTGTTGAGCTCTGCCATTCCGAGCTTCGCCACCGATCCCTCAGGCCCGGGTGTTCCCACCTGCCGCATCTGGCTCGCCCGCAGGTTCGTCAACCGTGCTACCTCTGACGCGACCCAAAGGCGCATCAGGCGTTCGCGTTCCGCTCCCGACCGCTCCCGGGTCCGGAAGATCTCTATCGACTCTTCGATCGGTCGCTTCCGACGCGACGGAGATCCCGCACCGATCGCGACGCGCTCGTTCATGAGCGTCGTTGTTGCGACGCGCCATCCTGCGCCTACTGCGTCGAGACGGTCGCTGTCGGGGACGCGAGCCTCCGTGATGAAGACCTCGTTGAACTCTGCGTCACCGGTCATCTGGCGAAGGGGCCGGACCTCCACCCCGGGACTAGTCATGTCCAGGATGAAGTACGTGAGCCCCTGGTGCTTCGGAACGTCCGGATCGGTCCGTGCGACGAGCATGCCGAACCGCGCCACGTGAGCGAGAGTCGTCCAGACCTTTTGTCCCGAGACGATCCACTCGTCACCGTCTCGCACCGCCCGCATTGCGAGTCCCGCGACGTCTGATCCCGCCCCTGGCTCGCTAAACAGCTGACACCAGATCTCTTCGCAAGAAAACAGTGGCCGCAGATAACGCTTTCGTTGCTCCGGCGTTCCGTGCGTCTGGATCGTGGGCGCACCCATCCCGTATCCGATGGGGTTGCGCTGCGCTTCGTTCGGAGCCCGAGCATCCATGAGGGCCCTCTCGGCCACGATCTGGAACGCCGGATCGACACCGAGGCCGCCGTCGCCCCGGGGGAACCAGACCCACGCAAGGCCTGCGTCGAAGCGAGCGCGAAGGAAATCGACCGGCTTGGTCGTCTTCGGGTCGTTTTCGGCGAGCAGCGCTTCGACTTGCCGGTTCACGAGTTCCACCTGGTCCGATCTGGGACCGGCGGTCTGTTCCAGGATTGCCATGAGCGGTCACGCTAATGGCGTCCAGCCAACCGAGCCTGCAGCGGGTCCACCGGCCGTAGCATGCGGGACGCTCCGGCTGCGAGGGCGCGGGGTCGCGGAGTCGCGGAGCTAGGAGGAACGTCTGTGGAAGCAAGCGAGTTCGAGGTGATCATCTACGAGACCGACGGGCCGGTCGCCCGCATCGTGTTCAACGAGCCCGAAAGAGCAAACATCCAGACGGCTCGTCAAGTGACCGAGATGGAGGCGGCTCTCGATCTCGCGGAGGCGGACGACAACATCAAGGTTGTCGTGTTGAAGGGGAACGGGAACGGCTTCTGCGCCGGGCACGCAATCGTCGGGATCGACGAGATGCCCGAGGTCTATCCGACGACCGGCCCCACCTTCGAGCGCACTTGGCGACGCCACCACTACGGCCTGTTCCTCTGGCCGCCGCTGCGACTGTGGGAATTCCCTAAAGCGACCATCGCCCAGGTGCACGGATACTGCGTCGGTGGCGGCACCGTGTACGGCCTCCTCACCGACCTGACCGTCGCATCGGATGATGCGTACTTCCAGATGCCCCTGCCGCAGGGCTTCGGCCTTCCCGGCGCACAGACGATGCTCGAACCTTGGGTGCTTATGAACTTCAAGCGCACCGCCGAATACCTCTTCCTCGCGCCCACGATCAAGGCGGACCAGGCCTTGGAATGGGGCATGGTCAATCGGGTAGTGCCCCGCGACGAGCTCGAGTCGACGGTCGAGGAAATGGCGCGCACCATCGCCCAGATGCCGTTGACGACGATCATGGCGACGAAGTCAGGAATCAAGAGGGCATGGGAGCTGATGGGGCTTCGATCTCACTTCCAGCAGTCAGCCGACCTGGTCGCAATGTGCACTCAGGCAAGAGAGGTCCAGGAATTCATGGCTCAGACCCAGAGATCGGGCCGCCGCCCTCGGCAGACTGCGGCTGCGCGCTCGGAGGCCGTGGCGGAAGGAAACACCGCATAACATTGAGAGATGGGCGAGGCAAAGAGCTTTGGCGAGTCGCGCCCAGGTGTGGTTGACCTAGAGACCGAGCGCGCTGCCGAGCAGTCCTATCTCGACCACGCGCACGACTGCCTCGAAGCAATGTCGGTCCGTACAGGTGCCGCCGTCGCGGACGCCGCCGAACGGGCGGCGGGCGACTGGGACGCCACAGTCGCGCACATCCATCTCGGGCGCAGGTTGAGGTCGATCACCTCCGATGCCGGACCGCTTTGCTTCGGGCGTATCGACGAGGACCACGGACCGGCCTGGCACATAGGCAGGCGTCACGTGGAGGACGGGGTCGGCGATCCTGTCGTCGTGGACTGGCGGGCTCCGGTCGCAGTGCCGTTCTACAGGGCCACGTTCCACGACACTCTCGGGCTACGCCGCCGGCGCAGGTTCATCCTCGATAACCGTGAGCTCGTCGACCTGATCGAAGAGGACTTCGAGCACCCCGACAGCTCGGCACTTGCGGCCGCAGGAGGACTCCCCGATCCGCTTCTCGCAGAGCTCGGCCGCGCCCGCACCGGGACCATGCGCGACATCGTCGCGACTATCGCCGGGGAACAGGACCGCATCATCCGAGCACCCCTCGATGTTCCCGTGGTGGTCCAGGGCGGCCCGGGAACGGGCAAGACCGCGGTTGGGCTGCACCGTGCAGCGTTCTTGCTCTACGAGCACAGGGTCCAACTCGAACGCGAGGGGGTACTGGTGCTCGGACCCAACCGCCTCTTCCTCTCCTACATCTCAGAGGTGCTCCCCTCCCTGGGCGAGGTCGCAGTGGTGCAGACGACTTTGGCGGGGCTCGTCCCCGAATGGCCGGTTCGTACAGAGGACCCGCCCGAGCTCGCAGCTTTGAAAGGCGACATCCGGATGAAGGATGTTCTCGCCAAGGCTTGCCGCCTTCAGGTGGCGACGCCTACCGAGGTGCTCGCAGCCAACACACGATGGGGGACCGTGCGACTCGGAACGAGCGAGCTGGCGGCGCTCGTGGAATCGGCGCTCGCCTCAGGTGGAGCGGTGGGACGCCAGCGCGCGCGGTTCAGGCGCTCTGTGGCTAGGACCGTCGCTGCCACGCTCTCAGACCGCCGTGCCGCGGTAGTGGACATCGAAGACGTCGCAAGAGACCTGAGCTCTGACCGCGCGCTGCAGAAGGAACTCGACCGGATCTGGCCGCCACGTTCGGCCTCAGCCGTTGTTCGTTCGGTGCTCGGAAAGGGAACGGTGGGGGCGATGGCGACCCTCGGGATCCTCGACGAACCCGAACGCACGCTCTTGCGAAAAGGAAGGCCCGCCCGAAGCGGCTCCGGTTGGAGCGAGGCCGACCTCCCGTTGCTCGACGAGGCGCAGACCGTGCTGTCGGATCCCCCTAGGCGATACGGCCACGTCGTCGTCGACGAGGCGCAGGACCTGTCCGCGATGGCGTTCCGGATGGTGGCGCGTCGCAACCTGTCCGGGCGTTCGTTCACGGTGCTAGGGGACCTCGCCCAGGCAACCGCACCGGGTGCGCAAAAGCGGTGGCATGACGCCTTCGCAGCCCTCGGAATGCCGCAAGGGGCGCGCGTGGAGGAGCTAACGACCGGATACCGCGTGCCTCAACAGATCATGGAGCTGGCCAATGCTCTGCTCGCCGAGACGCGCCCGACCCTTTTTGCAACAGGGTCAGTGAGGCGGACCAACGACGATCCCGAACTGCTTCAGGTCGCGTCCGAGGCGCTCGTCAGTGAGGTAGCCGACGAGGCGGCCCGATTGCACGCGAAGCATCAGACCATCGCGGTCGTGGCTGTCGCAGAAACGGCGGAGGCGGTCTCGTCGAGACTCCAGCAACTCGAGGTTCCATCTGCAAAGCCGGGACAAACTGCTCTGAGCGGGGAGGTCTCGCTCCTGCGACCCGCGGAGGCAAAGGGGCTCGAGTTCGACGCCGTGATCGTCGTCGAGCCAGCGGATTTCGTGGCGCTCGGCGGTGGAACCGGGTTGCTTTACATAGCGCTCACCCGCGCGGTTGCGCACCTGAGCGTTGTCTACTCGAAGGACCTCACCGCGGCGCTGCTCCCGGTCTCGAGCTCTAGCCGTTAACGCCGCGCATAGCTGGACGCGTACCCGGGAACCGCTACGCCGGCGCGGAGGTCCTCGTCTTCGACGGGAGGATCTGCCACCATCCGCAACGGGATCACGCCGGCCCACATCGGGAGGTCCATGTCCTCTTCGTCATCTTTCGGGCCGCCTGTCCTGACCTTCGCCGACGCTTCGCTGAACGGCAAGCGGATCACCCGGGTCGACCTCACCTCGGATGCGTTCGGGGACCTGGCATCGACTCCGCGCCCGGGAACGATGTGCTCGACGACGGCGTCGAGAGCCAACCGCTTCTCGTCCTCGTCCGTGACCTCGGTGGCGGTCCCGTAGATCGTGACCGACCGGTAGTTGATCGAATGGTGGAACGCGGCCCGCGCAAGCACGAGGCCGTCTACGAGGGTCACCGTCACGCAAACCTCGCACCCTTCCGAAGACTTGAGCGACGCGTTGCCGGCGGCGCCGTGGAGGTAGAGCACGTCACCCACCCGCGCGTAGGCGGTGGGGACGACCCGCACCGTCCCTTCGTCAACCAGACCGAGGTGGCATACGAATCCTTCGTCGAGGATCGCCTCGATCGTCCCGACGTCGTAGCGGCCGCGTTCAGCGAGCCGCCGCACCTTCGTTCGCTTGCTCGGCGGGGGACTGGCGCTCGCCATGACGACATCCTTCTTTCAGGGCTGCATTTGTGAGAGAGTATTTGTTACAGTACATACTGTGAACACGACAATACAATACGCCGCCCTATCCGGCACAACCGCCGACGAGATATCGGCGAGCGTCGAGGCGGCAGTGAGAAGCGATCGCCTCCGACCGGGCGAGATGCTCCCGACGGTACGAGCCCTGGCGGCTGAGCTCGACGTGAGCCCGACGACCGTCGCTTCTTCGTACCGGGAGCTGACCAGGCGCGGAATAGTGGTCGGCGAGGGCAGGCGTGGTACCCGCGTGCGCTCGGCGCCGCCGATCGCAGGACGGCTTCCGCTGGCGGTCCCGGCCGGTGTCCTCGATCTGCGCACCGGTGGGCCGGATCCTGCGCTGCTCCCCGTTCTGCCGAGGCTCTCGCACATCGAGAAGGCGTCGCGCCCCTACGGGGAGTCTTCCGTTTCGAGCCGTCTGGCACGTGTGGCAACGAGCCAGCTGGCGGCCGAAGGGGTCGACTCCTCGAGCATCGCCGTCGTGGGCGGCGCGCTCGACGGGGTCGAGCGCGCACTCGGAGCGTGGCTCCGTCCTGGCGACAAGGTCGCAGTGGAGGACCCGGGTTATACAGCGGTGCTCGATCTGCTGGCAGCGCTCGGCTTACGTCTCGTGCCGGTAGGTGTGGACGATCGGGGTGCGATCCCGGAGCAACTTGTGAACGCGCTCCTCCGCGGAGCATCGGCAGTGGTGCTCACGCCACGCGCACAGAACCCGACCGGCGCCGCGTGGGACGCGGCGCGCGCCGGCGAGCTTGGCGGAGTTCTCGCCCAAAACCCCGATGTCCTCGTGATCGAAGACGATCACGCCGGACCCGCGGCGGGAACTCCGCTGCACACGATCTGCGGTGGGCTCACTCGGTGGGCGACGATCCGTTCCGTCTCGAAGTGGCTCGGGCCAGATCTCAGGCTGGCCGTGATGGCCGGAGATCCGACCACTGTCAGCAGAGTGGAGGGCCGTCAGGCGCTCGGCCCGGGTTGGGTGAGCTACCTACTTCAGGACACCGTGGCCGCAATGTGGGCGAACACCCGGACGGCGAAGACGCTCGACAAGGCGGCATCGGTGTACGCGGCCCGCCGTGAGGCGCTTCTCGCAGCGCTTCGGTCTGAGGGGATCGCCGCGACGGCGAGATCGGGGCTGACTGCGTGGGTCCGCGTCCCCGACGAGCATGCGGTGGTCTCCGGATTGTTCGAGGAGGGGATCGCCGTGAGCCCGGGCGAGCGATTCAGGATCGAGTCTGGTCCCGGAGTCCGTGCCGTCTTCGCCGCGCTTCGACAACGCGAGGCGCCACGCGTCGCAGAGGCGTTCGGACGGGTGCTGCGCCAACGCTCGGTGCGCGCGGGCTAGGCCCCGAGCGCCTCGACGATCGCCTTGGCAAATCGTTCGGCGGCGCCGTCTGTGAGCCCGAGATATAGAGCAGGCTCGGTCACCTCGAGCTCGATCAGCTCCGGACCCGACGGTCCTGGAACCAGGTCGACACGCGCATAAAGGAGCCGGTCCCTTCCCCCCGGCACGGCGTCGAGCACCGCCTCCGCCACTCGGAGCTCGTCGGAACTCGCGGATCGGGAGGAGATCACGTGTTCGCGAAAATGGCCAGGAATGCTGCGGGGCTCGGCGCGGAGCATCGGCGCCTTGCGGATGGCGTGCGAGAAATGTCGCCCGATGTAGACAAGGCCCGTCTCCGCGTCCTCGTCAACCATGTCGCGGTACGGCTCGACCATCGCGGTTCTGCCTTCGGATTGCAGAGCGCGGACGTGATCTGACGCAGCTTCGGTTTCGTCGGGCGCGTAGAGCGAAGTATCGATGGAGCCTGCGCTGATCGTCGGCTTCACCACGAGCTCTCCTGCCGGCAATTCGACGGGATCTCCCGGGCCGACGAACAAAGTCGGAATAACTGGTAGCCCGGCGCGGAGGAGATCGGCCAGATATCGCTTGTCGGTGTTCCACTCGAGGATGTCGGCCGGGTTGGCGACCAGCGGCACGCTCTTCGCCCACGAGACGAACTCGTCGCGGCGCGAGATGTAGTCCCACGTCCCCCGGATTACGACCAGGTCGAAGGCTTCCCAGTCGACGGCCGGGTCGTCCCATACCGCCGGGCGCGCCACCGCGCCCGCGCTTTCGAGCGCGGTGATGAGCAGGGCCCCGTCGTCATCGAGACCGGGCATCTCGGCGCACGTGGCCAATGCGATCGCAGGAGCGGCCGCCGTGTTGCGAGCGCCCGAGCCCGCCGGGATTGCGGGCAAATCGCTAGGAGGAGGGCGTCTCCCCGACGGACGCCTCTGGCACACCGCCCACGTTGCCCGAAGGTATCCCACCGACGTTGCCCGACGGCACCCCGCCGACGTTTCCGGCCGGAACACCACCGACGTTGCCCGCAGGCACGCCTCCCACGTTGGCAGCGGGGGCCGGCGCGGCCGGTGCGGTCGTGACTACGGCGCCCGAAGGAATGTTCGAGACCGGAGGAGCCATGCCGCCCGCTGCGTCTGTCGTTCCCTGCACGATCGGGTCGGGGGTGAGGTCCACCTGGCCGTGCTCCGCCTCGTGGGCGTCGAGCTGGGCCATCACGCCGGCAATCTTGGTGTCGGTCTGGTCGTCGCCACGCCCCTTGGCCTTGGCGAAATGGTGGGCGCCGAGCTCACGCAAGAGAGTGTCGGCCTGCTTCTTCGTTTGAAGGTTCCCGAGCTTGGCCTGGCCGGCCTTCCCGGCTTCCTGCGCTTTTTCGGCCAGCTGCGTGGCCTGCGCCTTCACCTTGTCCATGAGACCCATGACAACCCCTTCCGGTATGTTCTGCGGGCTGGTCCGCCCGTCTGTTCTGCGGGCCGGAGCACCTGGTAGTGAGTCTTACTCCTCTGCCACCTCGGCGTCACGGCGGAAATCCGAAATTGCTGAAGCCGGGGGTCGCGCCGTCCATCCGGATCCCGGCCAGAGCAGCCAACCCGACGAGGCGAGCGCGCCGCCGTCCGGGTGGAGGGTGGTCCCGGTGATGTAGGACGAGAGGTCAGAAGCGAGGAACAGTGCGCAGTTCCCGACGTCCTCGGCGTGGCCTTTGCGAGCGAGCGGGATCTGTATTGCGTCGACCGGATCGTCAGCGTCGCGCCCGCCTGCGCCGAGCAGCCGGCCCATTCCGACGGTCGGGACTATGTCGGGGGCGATGCAGTTCACCCTGATCCCGTCGGGACCGAGCTCGACAGCGAGGATGCGCGACAGATGCGTCACAGCGGCCTTCATCGCCGCGTAGACGGCGTAGCGCGGTGCAGCTCTGTGAGCTTCGATGGAAGTGATCGTCATGATGCTTCCGCCGCGCCCCGATGCGGCCATCCGGGTGGCGGCGAGCCGGATGGCGTCTGTCACCCACGTGAAGTTGGTGCGGATGAGTGTCTCCACGCCCTTGGCGTTGACGTCGAGGAACTCGGAGCGGAACGTTCCTCCCACGACATTCACAAGCACGTCAAGACGGTCGAAGGCGCCGTCCGACATCTCGAAGAAGCCGCCGAGTGCGTCGGGGTCGCGTACGTCGAGGGTGCCCTCTGTGACCTTCGCGCCGATGTCGCGAGCCTCTGACGCTGTGGACGCGAGCGCGTCGGCGTCGCGGTCGCAGAGCGCGAGATCCATTCCTGCGCGCGCGCAAAGTCCAGTGCCACCGCCCGTCCCAGACCACCGCCCCCGCCTGCCACGAATGCCACCTTGCCCGCAAGGGCCGCGCGCTCGTCCAGGAACGACATCGCTGCGCGGCTTATCCGAGCTCTGAACCTACGACCGAGACGAACGAGACCATCTCGCCCGGGTAGCCGCCGAGATTGTGGGTGAGCGCCAGTTTTCGGCCATTTCTGACCCGGCGCTCCTCGGGCGCCTCGCCGCGCAGCTGAAGCCAGCACTCGAAGAACATCCGCAATCCCGAAGCGCCGACAGGGTGGCCGAAGCTCTTCAACCCTCCGTCGGGGTTGATCGGGAGGTCGCCGTCGAGCGCGTAGGTGCCGGCGAGCACTTCCTTCCACGCCGTCCCGCGCTCTGCGAATCCGAGGTCCTCCATTAAGACGAGCTCGGTAGGGGTGAAGCAGTCATGGACCTCTGCGAAGGCGAGCTCGTGCACCGGATCGGTTATCCCCGCCTGGCCGTAGGCGTCGTTGGCGGCAGATTCGCACTCGGGAAAGTGGGTGTAGTCGTAGTCGGGGTCGATGAGGCCCGAACCGCTTCCCGCGGCAAAGGAGAGAGCTTTTACGTAGATCGGCTTGTCGGTGTAGCGGTGCGCGTCCTCGGCGCGCACGACCATTGCTGCCGCGGCGCCGTCCGCGACGCCAGCGCAGTCGAACACGCCGAGGTCCCCGGCGACCCTCGGTGACTTCAAGATCTGTTCGGTCGTCACCTCGCGCCTGAACTGTGCCCGCGGATTCCTTGCGCCGTTGTAATGGTTCTTGGCAGCGATCCGGGCGAGCACCTGCGCCATCTCTTCTTTGTCGACTCCATACCTCGCCGCATAAGCGGGTGCCACCATCGAGAACATCGCTGCTGCGGTGAGCGTGCGAGCAGTCCCGTCACCGGGCGGATTGACGGCGTTCAGACCCTGATACCCGCTGTCCTTCACCTTCTCGGCGCCGACCGCGACAGCGACGTCGTATGCACCGGAGGCGACCGCGTACGCAGCAGCCCTGAGCGCCTCGGATCCTGTCGCGCAGTAGTTTTCGACACGGGTCACGGGTTTCGACGTCAGCTGAAGTGGCCACGCGAGGGTGATCCCGCTCATTCCCGATTGCGCAGTGCCGAACCACCATGCGTCAACGTCGTCCTTCTTCGTCCCGCCGGCGGACTCGAGGCACTCGGTCGTCGCATCGATGATCAGGTCGTCGAGACCTTTGTCCCAGCGTTCGCCGAAGGCCGTGCACCCCATTCCGACGATCGCCACCCGGTCCTTTATGCCGTGGGAGGCCATGTGCTCTCCAGTCTCATCAGTCGCATCGGTCGCGTAAGTCGAACTTGTCCGGCTCCGGTCAGACCCGGATGGGGCGTGCCTTCCAGAAGTAGTCGTGGATCCCGTCGGCGGTGAAGAGCCTCCGGAACGTCATCTCGACGCGGTCGCCGACCCGCAGCGCGTCCGCGTCGACATCGGTCAGCTCGACCGGGAACCGGCCGCCCCCTTCGAAGTCGACGAGTGCGAACACGATCGGAGGACTCGGCGAATACGCGAGGCGGTCCACGGTGAACGTGGCGATCGTCCCGGCCCTGTCGGCGATCGGCGCCGGCTCCATCTGGTCGACGGCGCCGCCCTGCATCGAGATCCGAGCCGGCGGGAGGTGGACCGCTCCGCTCGCAGTGTCGCGTGAGCCCACGAAGCCGAACTTGAAATCTCCCGAGCGCCATGCGGCCGTCGACGACACACGTTGTGGCTCGGGTCTCCGGGGGGGCTCAGGAACGAGCATCTCGCGCCACGCGAGGAATCGACCGTAGGGGAGGTCGGCGGCAGCAGCGATCTGCGCTTCCACGGTCCTCGCTCGGCGCCATCCGGCGATGGCGGCGGTCGTCTTCAGAATGATCACCTCGGCGCCGTCGGCGAGGTGCACGAGTGCGATCAACTCATCGGGACCCGCATTCTCGAGCATCGAGGCGAGCATCAGGAGCGGATGTGCGGTTCCCGTCTGGCCGACTGTCGCCGACAGGTCGTCTGCAACAGCATCTGCTTTGGTGCCGAGTCGGCCGGCAAGAGACTTGGCCGCCCTCGCATGCATCGACGTGACGGCAACCCGATCGATCTGTGTCGCGTCGACACCGGTGGTCTTGAGCGCGCGCTGCCACGCGTCGATACCGAGCTCGAGGTACCGGGTCTCACCGAACCGCTCCTCCCACGTGCGGCTCCGTCGCTCCCCCGGCGCCGCGCCAGCGTTCGAGCAACTCCTCGGTCGCCGATGCTCCGCCCAGGTACTCGGCAATCACCGGGACCGCAGGAGAGTCGTCGCCCACCAGGATCGCAGCGGCCCCGTCTCCGCCCGACGACTCGTCGCTCCCACCGGGAAGTCCGTCGCGTTGGTCCGCTGCGGCTACGAGAGTCGTGCCTGTGCCTGACTCGAGCGACGTGGCGAGAGCGGCAGTGGCGGAGCGAATTGCTCCACCGACGTCTAGGGCGCGGGTGGCCGGTGGGAGCCGGAGTGCGGCGTGGACGGCGCAAGCATTCGTCTTGTCGAGGTACGCAGGGCTCGTCGTGGCGAACCAGAGGGCGTCGATCGACTCTTCGGGCGATTCGCGGTCTTCGCCTTCCCTGATCGAGCGGAGGGCGATTCGCCCGGCTTCGACCGCCATCGTCGTCGTGTCCTCGTCGTGGGATGCGACCGACCTCGTCCCCTTGCCGCCACCCGTGCCCAAGAAACCGGTTATCGCACTGCGCTGCAGCCGGCGGTACGGGACATAGCCACCAGCGGAAAGCACGCCTCGCATGGCCGGGATGGTAGCCGGATCTGACGGTCAGTCAGAAAGTGGAATGCACCGGGTAGTGGTGACGACACGAACCCCAGAACGTGATCAATCTGCGTCGACAGGTTGGTCGGGAGACGGTTCGTAGGTCATGTCGCGCACCGCCGACGACGACCGTTCGGTCGGGTCCAGGGTGATCGCGAATCCGTCCACGACGTCGAGCTCCTGGACCATGTCGACGTGAGGCTTCGGATCGTCCCCCGTCCATTTCAGCCGGGCCTGGCGCCTCGCAGAGGTGACGTCCTGCGCGACCACGAAGACAACCTCGTGGTCCTCGCCGATCCGTCCGGGCGCCGGGTCTCCCCCGAGATAGATGGCATAAAGCCGAGGGCCCGGGTTGCTCATGCAGGGAAACGTAATGCAGAGGTGCCGGCGCGGACGTTCGAAGCGCTCGTTTTCGCCGAGTACAATCTCTGTATGACTCTTTAGGTGACGTCGATCGCCGAATCCCGCTTTACTGCCGCCGGCATCGAAGCTGAGCGACAGGGGCTCGGAGACCGTCACCAACCGTTGCGCCGCAGGCGATCGCCTTCGCCTCTTCGGACGCTCCTCGTGTCAACAGCTGCGATCTGTGAATGACCGCGGTTTGCGACGTACACCAACAACCCCGAGAACGAATCATGAATCACGCCGACACCTACACCGACATCGACACCGACACCGACACCGACGATCAGACGCAAGCGCCCTCTCCGAGAAAGGGTGCGCTTCAGCGCGCCGTCGGCCTTCAGCTCATCGCCGCCACAGGCGACAGCCTCGCCGGCGTCGCGCTTGCGGTGCGCGTCTACCAGCAGACGCACGCCGCGTGGGCGGTCACGTCGGTCATGCTCGCGGTCGCTCTCCCTGTGGTGCTGCTCTCGCCGGTTTCGGGTCTGATCCTCGATCGCCTCAAGCTGTCGCGCGTGCTCACCGTGACTGCGCTCGGGATGGCCGGCGCTGTCTCTGCTCTCGGATTCGTGCACGGGCTCGGCGCCACGTTTGCGATCGTGGCCCTCTACGGGATGGGGGACAGCGTGATGCGGCCGGGGATCGCGTCCGCCGTACCGGAGCTCGCGACAGCATCGGGAGCAACTCGGGCGAACGGATACCTGACTTCGGCGACGCTCGCCGGACAGACGCTCGGGCCTCTCCTCGCGGGCTTGGTGACAGGGTTCGGCGGGGTCAGGTTGGCGTTCTGGATCGACGGTGTCGCCTACGTGGTCGCAGCAGTGGGTCTCGCATCCCTCGGGCTCGGACGTCGCCACGGCCACAACGCTGCGGGTGCAGACGAGCGCGAGCACGAACCGATGCGAGTGCAGATCGGCGCGGGACTGCGCTTCTTGCGCGCCGACCCGTTGCTCAGGATGTTGCTCGGCGTGGTGGCGACGATGGTCGCATTCGCGAGCTTGTCGATCGTGGCCGAGCTCTTCCTTGCGGAGTCGGTTCTTCACGCCGGTGCAAGTGGCTACGCGGCGCTGCTCGCGGCTTGGACGGCCGGCATGGCGGTCGGGACCCTCGCCGGGGGACGGCTGGCCGAGCACCGGCTCGTCGCCGCGACCTTGCTCGGAACTGTCGTGACAGGACTCGGGATCGCAGCTGCAGCGGTCTCACCAGTGCTCTGGTGCGCTCTTGTCGCGTACCACGATCGGGGGGCTCGGCAACGGCTTCGAGGTCGTATCGATGCGGAGTCTCCTGAACTCCCGCGCGCCGGCGGCCGTGCAGGGGAGGGTGTTCGCCCTCTACATGGCGGTCATCATGGGTGCAATGTCGCTCGGCACCGGCGCAGCAGCGGTGCTCGTCGGGACGCTCGGTGCCCGTGGAGCTTTGTCGCTCGCGGGTTGGGTCGGCGCGGCTGCTGGGATGTACGGATGGGTGCGAAGGCGGTCGATCCGGCGTCACGAGGCCGGAGCCCAGGACCCGGCGGCGGGTGGTCCAGAGGTCGGGATAGCCGAAGCTGCATAGAATCTGACGGTCAGTCAGATTTGGGGCGCCCGCCCCCGGGAGGTCCACCGAGGGACATGGATTTCGACTTTTCCCCCGAGCAGGTCGCGTTCTTGGACGAGGTGGAGGCGTTCCTCGACGAGCACGAGGATCCCGAGGTTTTCGACGTCACCCGCGAGAACATGGCCCAGATCGTCGACACCCCCCGGCGTCGTGAGTTCATGGCCGAGCTCGGCAAAAGGGGCTGGCTCGGGATCACTTGGCCCGAGGAGTACGGAGGAAAGGACGGCGAGGGTTTCTACGAGTACCTCTTGAACGAGGCGCTTGCGAAGCGCGGCGGCCCTCAGATCGGAAAGGGCGTCGGCATCATCGGAAAGACGCTGATCCGTCACGGGAACGACCGGCTGAAAAAGGAGTTCCTTCCGAAGATCCTCCGCAACGAGGTGGAATTCGCGGTGGGCTACTCGGAGCCCAATGCGGGATCCGATGCAGCGTCCATGCAGCTTCGCGCCACGCGCGACGGTGACGGCTGGCGGCTGAACGGGCAGAAGACGTGGACAACCTCAGCCCACTTTGCAGAGTGGTACTGGCTCGGCGCGCGCACCGATCCGGACTCCAAGCACAACGGGATAACGCTCTTTCTGGTCGAGCTCGACCAGCCGGGAATCACCGTCAAGCCCATATGGACGATGGGAGACGAGCGGACGAACGAGGTGTACCTGGACGACGTGTGGGTTTCGGACGACTACGTCGTCGGGGAGCTCAATCACGGGTTCCAGTACATCTCGGAAGCGCTCGACCTCGAGCGCTTCACTCTTTTCACGTACTCGCCCATTCAGCAACGTCTGGACCTGTTGACCGACTACGTCGCCACCACCGAGCGAGATGGCACCGCGCTTCGAGACGACGCCGTGATCCGTCAACGACTCGCATGGCTCGCGATCGAAGGAGAAGTAGCGCGCGGACTCGGGCTCGCGTTCGTCGCTGCGTCAGCAAAAGGCGGAGCGCCTCCGACATCCGAGGCGTCCGAGTACAAGCTCTACGCGACGGAGCTTTCCAAGAGGCTTGCCAACGCATCGATGGACATCGCCGGACCCGGCAGTCAACTTCGCGTCCGGACCGAGGATGCGCCGATGGCGGGGCGAGCCGAGTCCACGTACCGGTACACCGTCATCGACACGATCGGCGGCGGCGCGTCAGAGATCCAGAAGAACATCATCGCCAGGCGGAAGCTCGGCCTGCCGAAGAACTTCTGAGTGTGTCGTCTACCGATCCCGGCGCCGGGTCACGTTCCCTCGGAGAAGCGGCCCTCGGAGACGTGACGGTGCTCGACCTGTCGACAGTGGGGCCCGCGTCACGGTGCACGAGGATTCTCGGTGACTTCGGCGCGAGCGTCGTGAAGGTCGGCCCGGTTCCAGGTCGCGGCGCACCTCCGACCGAACCGCCCTTCTTCTCCTACGGCGGTGGCCGAGGGTATCGGCGCGCAAAACTCGACATCAGAGACGACGAAGGGCGCGAATCCTTCCTCGCCCTTGCGTCAAGAGCGGACGTGGTAGTGGAAAGCTTCCGTCCCGGTGTCGTCGACCGGCTCGGCATCGGCTACGCGGACGTGGCGGCGCGCAACCGCGGGATCATCTACTGCTCGACGAGCGGCTACGGCCAGGACGGCCCTCATTCGGGATGGGCGGGACACGACCTCGACTACCTGGCAGTGAGCGGCTACCTGGCGATGAGCGCACTATCTGCGGAGGGGGCGCCTCCGATACCCGGAGCTACCGTGGCGGACGCGGCGGCCGGCGGGATGCACGCAGCGCTCTCGATCATGGCGGCGTTGCTTTCGCGCCGCTCGACGGGCAACGGCGCCTACCTCGACGTGGCGGTCGCCGACGGTGCGCTCTGGCTGATGTCGCTCGTTGTGGACGAGCACCTCGCGACGGGATCGCAGCCGTTGCCAGGACACGACGTGTTGAGCGGCCGTTACGCGTGCTACGGCAACTACGTGGCGTCAGACGGTCGCTTCCTCGCAGTCGGCGCTATCGAGCCCAAGTTCTTCGCGAACCTGTGCGGCGCGCTCGGATGCACCAAGTGGATCGAGCACCAGTACGACGACGAGTTCCAAGACGAGATCCGCGTCGACCTCGCGGCCGCGTTCATCCGTCGTGATCGCGACAGCTGGGTGGACGAGCTCGCGGGCGCCGACACGTGCGTGGCTCCGATCCTCGAGCCGGCCGAGGTGGCGCAGGACGCGCAGTACCGCTACAGGAAGGTGTTCGTCCAAGCCCGTCACCCGACGGCCGGGAGCTTCTCGCAGGTTGGACCGCTGCTCGCCGGGATGCCGGCCGCGCCGGATCCGGTCGAGCTTCCCGATCCCGAAACGACTCAGACCTCAGAGTTGCTCGAGGCGGCAGGCGTGTCACCAGAGAAGGTGGCAGAGATGCGAACCAGGGGAGTGCTGGCGTGACTCAGGTATCGAGTGATGTTCCGCAAGATCTGATCGATCTTTGTGGAAAGGACCAGTACGAGGAGATCTCCGAGATTCCCGTCGAGCATGGCTACATCTGGACGTCGTGCTCGTCGGTCGAGAACGCAAACCCGCTCTTCTGGGACAAAGCTGCCGCTCTCGCTATCACCGGCGGACCGATCGCACCGCCGAGCATGGTCTCGGTCTGGTTCAGGCCGCACCACTGGGCTCCCGGCCGTACCCATCAGCTCCTGCCGCTTCAGGTTCATTTCGACCTGAAGGAACGCCTCGGCCTGCCCGAGGCGGTGATGACCGACGACACCATCGAGTTTCACGAACCCGTCAGGGTGGGCGACGTTCTCCGGACCCACCAGGTGCTGCGAAGTGTGAGCGCACCGAAGACGACGAAGCTGGGCGAGGGGCGATTCTGGGTCATCGACGTCGTGTACCGGAACCAAGACGACACGTTGGTGGCGATCGAGACGTATACCGGGTTCGGTTACAAGCGAACGGCGCCGGCTTCGGATGCGACAACACCGAGGCCACCTTCATCGGTCGTTCCCGCTTGGGGTCACAGCAGTGAGGCGACGGATGACGCGGCGACGGATGACGCGGCGACGGGCGCCCGTGCCAGCAGCAGCGCTCCCGGCCGGGCGCGATCGGGTACGTACGAACCGCGACTCCTCGCCGGCGACGTGAAGGCAGGCGTTCGGCTGCCAGAGCTCAGGTATGACGTGACCGCAACCACCGTGGTTCTCGGTGCACTTGCGACGCGTGATTGGCGACCGATGCACCACGACAAGGATTTCGCCGTAGAGCGCAACGGGACACGCGATATTTTCTTGAACACACCAAATCAGGCCGCCTGGTTCGAGAGGTTCATCACGGACTGGACCGGCCCGCACGGCCGGCTCGGAAGGATCGGGTTCAGGATGAAGGGCTCGGTCTTTCCCGGCGACACCATGGTGCTACGAGGCGAGGTCGTGGACGTGTCCGATGCGGTCGACAACGGTTGCGGCTGGGTCAACCTGGCGCTCGAGCTGGCGGTCGGCGACGACGTCGCAACCTCGGCATCTGCTCGCGTCGCACTGCCGGTGAGCCCGAATGACAACCCCTGGCTATTGCGCTCGGAGCGATGGAACCCATGAAGCGAAGAGCGGCGTCTGCAAGGAGCAGAACTTGTTGAACCTCGACTTCAGCCCCGAGCAGGAGATGCTGCGCGCGACACTTCGCGGGGTTCTTGCTTCGACTTGTCCGATCTCGACGGTGCGCGACCTGGAGGACGACCCGATCGGCTACTCGCCGATCGTGTGGAAGCAGCTCGCCGAGCTCGACCTCATCGGAATCCTCCTGCCCGAGGCCTATGGCGGCTCCGACATGACTGCGCTCGAGGGTGTCGTGCTCTACGAAGAACTCGGAAGGTCGCTCGCGCCGGTGCCGCACTTCGTCTCGGCCGTGCTCTGCGGGGGTGCGCTCGCGTCGGCCGGCAGCGAGGCACAACGAGCAGAGTGGCTCCCCCCGATCGTCACAGGTGATGCAGTGTTCACTGTCGCATGGCTCGAGCCAGAATCCGGCTTTGGTCCAGCGGGCGTGAAGCTCCGAGCAGTCGACGAAGGTGACGGCTTCAGGCTGACAGGCAAGAAACGGCACGTTGCGTTCGCTCGAGCTGCGACCCGCATGGTCGTCCTCGCACGAACGGGTGATGCGCCGGCGGACATAGATCTCTTCATCGTGTCGCCTGACGCACCCGGGGTGAAACTCGAGCAGAAGTTCTCGATCTCGTCGGACGCTCAGTACGACGTCACTTTCGACGACGTCTTGGTCGGTCGCGATCAGCGCATTGGAGCCGAGTCTTCGGGCTGGGATACCTGGCAATCGGTCATGCGGGACGGATGCATCCTGCTGGCGGCGCAGGCGATGGGCGGCGCGCGTGCTGCGCTCGACATGACCGTGCAGTATTCGAAGGACCGCCAGCAGTTCGACAAGCCTCTCGGGGCATTCCAGGCGATCGCGCACGGACTTGCGGATGCCGTCACGACCGTCGACGGTGGTGACACGCTGGTACACCAGGCTGCATGGGCCCGAGCTGCCGGCCGACCGGTTGACCGGCTCGCTCCCATGGCGAAGCTCTTCGCGTGCCGAACCTACCGTGACGTCACGGCGCTCGCCCAACAGGTGTTCGGCGGCATCGGTTTCACTCTCGAGGTCGACGTGCAGCTCCACTTCAGACGTGCAAAGCAACTGCAGCTTGCGTGGTGGGACACACGTTACTTAGAAGAGCTCGTCGCGGCGGCGATCCTTGCTCCGCGTAACTGACTCCGCCTCGGAGTCGATGGAAAGCTGCGCTTCAGCCTTCGGGATGCGCAGCGGGATCAGGAGCGAAGAAGCCATCCTGGACGTTTGAGTCGAACAGAGCCGCAAGTTCGACCGGATACTGAGCGTGTATGTCGTGATCGGCGTCGTCGAACCAGTACACGCGGGCCACCGGGGTCGCTTCCTCGGCCGCCTTTGCAGACTCGTGTTTGCCCGGAGGTCCACTTCCTGAGCCGCCGGCGAAGATGAACAGCGCGGGCACCCGCAAAGTCGCGAACCGCGTCGAAGGCTTGTGCTCCCACAATGAGCGCAAGATCCGCATGTGGTTGTCGAACGACAGTCTCGGCGCGACCGTGCCGTCGTCACGGATGGCAAAGTTCGCCAAAGTGGACTGAATGCCCGACTCGGGCCAGCCCGGATGAGCTTCACGGAGCATGGCTGTCATGGCACGGACCTCTGTGCCGGTCAATCGCGGCGGCGCAAGCACCTTCGCGGCGTCGGACCACCCTGGGAAGGAGCTGCTCAACTCGATGGTCCCGCCGTCAACGCAGGCAATCCCACTGGAGTTGCCCGGGCGGACCCAGGCTGCCTCGAGCACCAAGTTGGCACCGAGTGACTGCCCGGCGAGGATCGGCGCCCCCAGCTCGAGGACGTCGGAGACGGTGACGATGTCGGCGATCAACGTCGGGAAGTCGTAACCGTGGTCCGGCTTGTCGGATTCTCCATGTCCGCGCAGATCCAAAGCAGCGACCCGGTGTCCCAAGCGGGCGAGCTCGAGAGCCGTCATGTCCCAGAGGCGTGCGTTCGACGCGAGCCCGTGGACCAGGAGAAAGGTTGCGTGCCGTGCTGGTCCGGCGCGTCCGTCGATCAACCAGGTCGAAAGCGAGATGCCGGGTTCGACTTCGACCCGGGTCTGGTTCACTTCCACGACGACACTCTCACAGCGTCAGGGGCTGACGGAGTGCCGGTCCCAGGCGGAGGGATCGAAAAGCCGACCCGGCTCCTGTGTCGATCGGTGAACCGTGCGATCTTCAGCGAACGCCGCGTCGCCAGACATCTCGTCGTTTTCCGCGCTTTCGTCGTCGTCCGCGCTCTCGTCGTTCCACGTATGGCGGCTCGACACCTCGAGGCCGATCGTGAACCCGTGCAGGAAGGTGTCGGCTTCTGCCATGCGCGGGTACCGCTTCGTCAAGGCTCGGAAACGGCGTGAATGAGAGGACTCCACCAGGTGGGCGAGCTCGTGGACCAGAACGGCGTCGAGCACCCATGAGGGAACCGGGCGAAGTCGGTCGGATATCCGGATTTGTCCGGTGTTCGGGTTGCACGATCCCCATCGCTTGCGTTGGTTGCCGACCCAGCGAATCGACGTCGCCCGGACCCCGTCCAGGTACTTGTCGGCAAGCTCTTCCGATCGTTCCTCGAGAGCCCTGTCGTCCGAGTGGTGCATCGGCGCCCGGCGGAGCAAGCGCTGTACAAGCTGGTCGACGACGACGTCGCGCTCTGTCGAACGGAGGCGAGCGGGGACGAGAACCACGATCCTGCCGTCGTCCCAGGACGCCGAGACGGTGGATCGTCGCCTGGTGCTGGACCGGACCTCTACCGGCGGAGGGGTGGGGATTGGTTGTCGTCTCGGGCTGCTCACTGAGCACAACTTACGGCGCTGCTGTCACATTCAGAAGCACCACCTTCTGTCATGTCTCCAAGCGGCGTTGGCGGTGGCCGGGCTGATGCGGCCTGCCAGGACGTAAGGTTCACGGATGGCACGCATCTCCTTTCCAGATCGGGGCTTCGGCGAACACGTGGACTGGGCGCTCATGCGACCAGCTATGGCAAAGGGAATGGGCGCTCTATCCGAGGCTGTATACGGGAACACGCAGCTGTCGGTGCGCGAACGAGAGGCGGCTCGCTGGCAGATAGCGCTGATCAACGACTGCGCAGTGTGCCGCGACACGCGTGCCCGTGCCGGCGAGTCCGCAGGGGCCGACGAGCCGTTCTACAGCGAGGTGAACGACTGGCGATCGAGCAAGGTCCTGAGCGATCGAGAGAGGCTGGCTGCCGAGTTCGCGGAGCGGTTTGCCCTAGATCACCTGGCCATGGACGACGAGTTCTGGGAGCGACTCAGGTCGAAGTTCGCCGACGACGAGTTGGCTGACCTGACCATGTGCTGCGGTGCGTTCTTGGGGATGGGCCGTACGCTGGCCGTCATCGGGGTCCGGGCACCTGAGGAGCGACTTCTCGTCTGACGGTGTCATTGTGTACGCCATGAGCGAAAAGGGATCGATCCTCGTCACGGGTGCATCAAGCGGAATCGGGGAGGCCTGCGCCGTCGCGTTCGGCCGTCTGGGTTGGGACGTATTCGCAGGTGTCCGGCGTGACGAGGACGGTAAGCGGCTGCAGGCCAAGTCGACCGGCGATCTGCGACCGGTGCTCTTGGATGTCACGGATCTGGCGTCGGTCGAGGCAATGGCAAAAGAGGTCGCGGCAAACGTAGGAGACGCAGGACTGACGGCGGTGGTCAACAACGCCGGCATCGCGGTGGGTGGACCTGTTGAGTACATGGCGATAGACGAGTGGCGACGGCAGTTCGAGGTCAACGTGTTCGGCCAGGTCGCGGTCACCAAGGCGGTGCTTCCTTTGATCCGTCCGTCCGCGTCCCGTGGCCGCATCGTCTTCATCGGATCCATAGGCGGCAGGATCGCGTCGCCTTTCATCGCTCCGTACGCGGCTTCGAAGCATGCCATCGAAGCGATCGCTGAGTCGATGCGCCACGAACTCGTTGACACCGGAATCCGGACTGTCGTGGTCGAGCCCGGAGCCGTACGCACACCGATATGGGACAAGGGGCGGTCGGACGCCGACGAGATCGAAGCGAACCTGCCGCCTGAGGGGTTGAAGCGGTACACGCCGGCGATAGCGGGGCTCAGGAAGGCGATGGAGTTCCAGGCCCGCACAGGCGTGGATCCCGAAGTCGTGGCCGGCGTGGTCGTACGAGCCGTGACGAAGCCCCGACCGGCAGCCCGCTACGTCGTAGGTCGCGATGCCAAGATGATGGCGATCGTGGCCAGGGTCCTTCCGGACAGCGCACGAGACGTCTTGACGAGGGCCTCGATGAAGCTCGTCGCACGGTGAGAGGGACCGGAGGTCGGACCGATGAGTTTCGCTCTTCAGCCTCGTCAGACACCGTGTGAGCACCTTCAGCCCACGCGGCAGCACGCTTGAGTCCAGGTGCTTTCGATTGTCGGACCGACGACGAGTGTGAGGGAGTCGATATGAGCACTATGCCCATGCCGGACGTGGTCTCCGCCGAGAAGTGGCAGCAGGATCGCGACGAGTTGCTCAAACTCGAGAAGGAGGCCACCCGTACGCTCGACGCCATCGCGGCGCGTCGACGCCGCTTACCGATGACCAAGTTCGACAGCACGTATGTGTTCGACACGCCCGACGGTCCGAAGACCCTCATTGACCTGTTCGAAGGGCGGCAAGAGCTCGTCGTCTACCAATTCATGGACAACGGGCCGGACGAATACTGCCCGGGCTGCACCTTCTTCACCAGCAGCGTCAACAATCTGGCCTCGCTAGAGAGGCGCGGTATCAGCTGGGCGACGGTGTCCAATATGCCGTTGGATCAGATAGAGCGCTATAAGAAGGTGAAGGGCTGGACGATGACATTCGTGTCGTCACACGGCACGACGTTCGCGCAAGATTGTGGTGCGAACGGCGGCTTCATGCTCAGCGTGTTCCTGCGCGACGGCGAGGACGTCTATCGAACCTATTGCACGACCGCCCGAGGGGTGGACCGGGTCTTGTTCGTCAACAACATCCTCGACCTTTCCCCGTACGGGCGTCAGGAGGAGTGGGAGGACTCGCCGCCGGGGTGGCCGCAGTATCCGACGTACGGGTAGGTGAGCGTCGTGGAGAGACTCAGCAACCAACGGATCGCCGACGCGGATCTCGCTGACTGGCGCAAGCTGGCTCAGGCGCTGCACGCTCGCTATTCGGCCCCAAACTACGTAGCGGCGGCGAAATTCGTCGCTGCCCTGGCACCGATCGCGGACGCCGAGGGTCACCAGCCCGACCTGAAGCTGACCAGCGGCGTCGTCGACGTGTCGCTTTGCACCCACGAGGACGGGCTGTGGGTGACCCAGAAGGACGTCGACATGGCCAGGAGGATCAGCGAGATCGCCCGCGAGCACGGACTCGAGCCCGAGCCGGGCGGGGTGACCCAACTCGAGATCGCACTGGATACCGCACACGAAGACAACGTCGGCGCCTTCTGGTCCGTTCTGCTCACCGGTAGCCCCGGTAACAAGATCTACGACTCGGTCTTCGACCCCACCGCCCGGGTCCCGGGTCTTTGGTTCCAAGGCACCGACGAACACGAGACGCCCCGCCAGCGCTGGCACTTCGACCTTTGGGTAGCGCCCGAGGAAGTCGAAGGCCGGATCGCCGGCGCCCTTGCAGCGGGCGGTTCCGTAGTCGACGATTCCGGGGCACCGTCCTTCACCGTTCTCGCCGACCCCGACGGAAACCGGGTCTGCGTGTGCACACCTACGGGACGCTGACGGTCGGCAGGGTCGTTCAAGAATCAGCTTCCCACGCCGGCGAGTCGAGCGAGTTCCGGTAAGAGCTTCGGCGCCAGGTATTGATCGCCGGCAAGAGTGGTGTGGACTCCGTCGGACGCGCGCACGGTAATACCGTCAATGGTCGAAGTGAATTGGCCCTGGGGATCGAGATAAGCACCGAGGGGAATGACGGTCACTACTCCAGGGTGCCGCGACGCGACGCTTGCGACGATGAGGTTGTACTCGTCTACACGAGCGGGATCCGCCTCGGGCCAAAGTTGGCCGTCGGGTTGCTCGCCGTTCTGGAAGTAGGGAGAGGTGAACAGCGCCACTTTGGCCCCGGTGGCCGAGAAGATGGAGACGGCTTTCTCGAGCTGTGACGTGACATAGGAGTCGAAAGCCGGGTCACCCAGGTGCTGCCACTGGCCATCGTAGAAGCGATTCATCGCTTCCCAATAGCCGGTCATGAGGCAGACAACCTTCGGCTTGTAGAACGTGACGTCGTTCTTCCACCACGTGGGCCACTGCGAGCAGTCCGGGAAGGGGTCACCAACCACGCCTTGGTCCTCCAACGGCAACGCGACCGAGATCCCGCAACCGACTACGCCGCGAGCGATGATCTTCAAATGGTCGGCCACTCCCGGTTTGGCCAGCCCGAAGAAAAGCACCAGCGAAGTCGAGTCGCCGAGTAAAAGGACAGGAACCAATGATCCGGGATCCGAGGTCCACTTCGAATAGTCGGTGAACGTCGGGCCGGGACCGAGATCGGGCGCGCCCTTCGAGTTTGGCGTCGTCTGCGAAGAAGAATCGGACACGTTCGGGAAGGTGATCGCCTCGGCGCCTACCGGGGTTACCGTGCCAACGACGAGACCGATTGCACAAGCGACGGTCACGACAGGCGTGAAGACCCACGCTCGCCAGGAGGTGAAGGAGGCGCGGCGAACCGGCATCTCCACCAGGTAGTACGAGATGACGGCGGCGAAGAAGGTGGCGGCAACTCGAGCGACCAAGAGGTCGATACCGATGAGCCCGGTGCGGCCATGGTCGAGCACGACGATCACTGGCCAGTGCCACAGATAGAGCGCATACGAGATCTTTCCGATGTACGCCAGGGGACGCGTGCCGAGGAGCCGGGCGAACGCAGAAGTCGGTGCCAGGACAACGCCGAAGATCACCATCGCGGTGAAGGTGTCAGCGAGGAAATAACCTCCCCGATAGGGGAAACCGGAGCTCGACGTCAGTCTGGAAAACTCAAGTGCGAACCCGACGATTCCGAGAGCGCCGACGAAGGCGGCCACTGTTCGGCGAGACGATTGTCGAGCAGGCTCGCGGTTCGCGAGCACAAAAGCGAGTGTCGCTCCGATCAGAAGATCCTGTGCTCGTGTGTCGGTTCCGTAGTAGAGACGGCTCGGGTCCGTTCCCGGATGGTAGAGAATCGCCATTTCCACGGCGGAGCCCACAGCGGCGACGAACGACAGAACGGCCAGCGCAGTATTTGAGCGCCGCAACTTCAAGAGGCCAAACACGATCAAGGGCCACAGCACGTAGAACTGCTCTTCGATGGCAAGGCTCCAGGTGTGTAGCAGGGGCGACGGTGAGGCAGTCTGAGTGAAGTAACTCTGCCCGGTGAAGATCTGATGCCAGTTGGCGACGTAGAAGAGCGTCGCCAAACCATTCGCTCGTAATGTGGAGCGAGTGTCGAGTGGTGCAAGCAGCCATGCGTAGAGAGTGATTCCAACCAGCAGTAAGAACAGAGCGGGAAGCAGCCGCCGAGCCCGCCGCGCCCAGAAGGAACGCAGACGTATGGTCCCGGAGGACTGCCACTCCTTCAGGAGCAGGGAGCTGATGAGGTAGCCGGAAAGAACGAAGAACACGTTGACGGAGATGAAGCCCCCGTTTGCCCAAGCGAGGCCCAGGTGATTGGCCATGACACCGAGAATCGAAAGCGCTCGGATCCCATCGAGACCGGGGGTGTATGCGAGCCGCGGCCTGCGAACTGCGGCACCAGCTGACGTCACGGTCAAAGGATAGGTTTCCTGCCGATCGGGGGGTCGACGATATGGTCGCCGTGCTCGTTAGTGGCGATCCCCGCGGCCTCCTTATCGTCACCCCTTATCCATCGGTAGAGGATGGCGGCGGTAGCGACAGCGGCGATCACGGGAAGAGGCCCGAGCTCGAATCCAAAACGTTCGTTCTCGCGGAATTCGACCAACGAGGTCGTCACAAATGAATAAAGCATCGTGAACCAGATGACGGCGAGGGCGACCGCCGTCGCCCTGTCGCGTCTTCGGAGCCGAAGAGCCACGATCGGCACTCCCAACAAGACGATTAGCCATTCCACCAACGTCACCCAGGAAACTTGCGTGAGGCTCGGCCCGCGCCCGGCGAAGAGCGCCAACAGAGCAGCATTCTCTTGATTGCTGATCTGGCCGAGGACAACGCCATCGTAGAGTCGCGTCCAGTGGTCGATCCTCTTCTCGTTCTCGTTAACGACGAAGTACTCATCGCCCGGCACGAACCACAGGGCCACGCCTTTGGCGACTGTGTCGACGTACCTTCCGGGCTCGGCCAAGATGAACGCGACGTCGTCGTGGAGGTAGAGCTCCGAGACCTTTATGTAGACCAGATTGTTGAAGTTCGTCGTCCCGTCTGACCGCATCGGTTCGTCGAGCGTGGGTATGCCGGTGTGGGGTAGGGAAGCCCATCGCGGGACGTATGAAGCCACTGGGGCAAAAGGGTCGATCTTGGCAATCGGCGTGAGCGTCCCGCGCTGGACCAATCGGTCCACGAGACCGGGCGGGGCCGACGAGAGCGTGGCTTGGGCAAGATTCATTCCGAGCCAGCTGCTCGTTGTGAAAGTCCCGAACTGTACGAAGTCCTTTAGATACCAGCCTCCGACGAGAATGACGGGAACGATGCAGACCACGACAACACTTCGCCATTGCCGGCGGAGTGCTAGCAGTAAGACGACGAGGACCACGACCAGCCACAAAGCCTGGTAGGTGCTGTCGAGCAGGATGACGATGGCCATGGACATCAGAAAGCTGAAGCCCCATCTTTTCTTCGTTGTTCGCAGAAAGCGCACGCAGCACAGAGCTGCAAGTGAGAGAAACGTTGCCGTCAGGTACTCGTAGGAATACCAGTGCTCGTAGAGGATGTTCGACGGCTCGATGATGAGAAGCACGGTCACGCAGAATGCGAGCAACCTCGGCACCGTCAGATCGACCATTGTTTGGTACACGCTCAGGACCAGGATCAGGCTGCATCCGACGAAGATCAGTTCCGCCACGCTCTCTTGCGAACCCGCGGGCAGCTTGAGCAGAAGTCCGGAAAGAAGATTGAAGAGCGGCGGCTGACTGTGGAGGTGCCAAATGCTAGACAGCAACTGAGTCTTGAGCAGATGCCTATCGAGAAGCTGCCACGGGTCAGAGATCGCCGGCCCGTTCAGCCGGGAGATATCGAATCGGACTCCGAAAGCGTAGGCGCCAAACCACGTGGCCACGTCTGCCGCGACCAGTGCAATGTAGGGACGCCAACGTTGTTTGGAGCCCCTAGGTGAGTGGCTGCGACTCTCATCGAGTGTCGCGGTGCGTCCCTCATCTGTTCTCGCGGTTTGCGCGAGTGGGACCGACACCGCAGCGAGTATAAGCAAGGCGATCGCCAGCCTCAGAGGCCGAGCTCAGCTTTGGCCAACTACACTCGCACGCCTGTCGGCCCCCGTAGCTCAGAGGATAGAGCGTCGGTTTCCTAAACCGTGCGTCGCAGGTTCGATTCCTGCCGGGGGCGCGAACGAAATCGGTCGGCGGACGGGAGCGCGGATAGAAGCTCACGACGACCTTCACCCTGAGCTGACTCACTTCGGTCCGCTACCCCGCACTGGTCATTCGAAGATTAGGCCCCGGAAAACCACACCCGAACGATGCTCTCCTACAAGACCACGACGCTTCTCTGTTGCACTGACGTCACTTGATATAGCAAGACTCGACAACGTGTTCGTCCTCATAGCCGACGACGTGGTCCAGTACCTCAATCGTCACATGGACTCAGTGCGCACATTCGACATCATCACCAATGTTGCGCCACCGCCGCCACGAAGGTTCATCGAGCTTCTGGCGGCCCACCCGCTGTATCCGACCATCCAGCTCGCCGGCTCGGTGTGATCTGATACGTATGTGGATGGCATTCACGACATGGGAGGCCTGCAAGGATTCGGCCCGGTCGAAGTGGAAGCCGACGAGCCGGTGTTCCACTCCGATTGGGAGCGGCGGGCCGCCCGCCTGACCATCGGTGTCATGTTGGCCGGTCACTTGTCAGGCCGATTCCGGCATGCGATTGAGCGCATGGACCCCGCCTGGTATCTGGTTTCGCCGTACTACGAGCATTGGCTGACGGCAACGGCCACGGGTTTGGTGGAAGCCGATGTCCTCACCCAGCAAGAGCTCGATGACCGGTTGGGCGCACCATTCGCGGTCGCCCGTCCGGTTCGCGCTCACCGGCTGGCCGAGCCGGGCGAGTCTCTGAGCGAGCACCGGTTCGTGGTGGGCGACCGCGTCCGACTACGCGAGTGGCACCCGTTGGGACACACCCGCGCGCCTCGCTACGCTCAAGGCAGAGCGCGGCACCGTGGCCCGGCTCGACGGCGTGTTCTCGGTGCCGGATGTCGAGTACCACTGCGACCTCCGACGGAACGAACCGACCTACTCGGTGCGATTCGAGGCGTTGGAACTGTGGGGCGCTCCGGGCGACCCGGTCCACGTGGACGTTTGGGAGAGCTACTTGGAGGTTGACAGTGAGTGACCACCCTCACGACCACATGCTGCCTGGCACTCCGATAGAGCACCGCGTCGACGCCCTCGAAGGACTGCTCGTCGAAAAGGGCATCGTGGACCCCGCTGCCATGCATGCGGTGATCGACCACTTCGAGAACAAGCTTGGTCCAATGAACGGAGCCCAAGTGGTCGCCAAAGCGTGGGTCGATCCCGACTACCGCGCCCGGCTGCTCGCCGATGGCACCGCAGCCATCAGCGAACTCGGCTTCGGCGGCGCCGAAGGCGACCACATGGTCGTGCTAGAGAACACCCCAGAGGTTCACAACGTCATCGTGTGCACGCTGTGCTCCTGCTATCCGTGGCCCGTGCTCGGCTTGCCACCCGAGTGGTACAAGAGCCCGCCCTACCGATCACGGATGGTCCGAGAACCGCGCGTCTTGCTGTCCGAAATGGGGTGCGCCGTGCCCGACGATATCGAGATCCGGGTTTGGGATTCCTCTGCCGAGGTCCGCTATCTGGTGCTGCCGATGCGCCCGCAAGGCACGGATGGGTGGTCGGAAGACGAATTGGTCGCGGTCGTCAGCCGGGACGCCATGATCGGAGTTGCCCGGCTTTAGTCCGCGGCCGAGTTGGCTCAAGCGGTCACGGCTGCTGCCATGTCGACCGACTCCGGGACTTCGACCACACGTTGAGCCTTTTTGAACAGGGGTGAGTACCCTGGAGAAAGAGGTCCGATCACAGAATCGACCGGGCGGGTCTTGATCGTCCGCCTGGCGATAGCACCGTCATGGGAGTGAAGAGGGCGGCCGTGGAGCAGGTTAGAAGCCGCGTCCTGGACAAATGGCGTGGCCTGACGAGAACGTTGTCGCGCTCTACTGCAGGCAGGAGAACGACGCTGGCGAACGTCAGCGGGCTTCTCGCACCTCTTGCGGTGGCAGCTGCACTCGCCCCTGCTCGGGAGTCGCTGGTAGACACGGCATCCGCACTGATCCTTGTCGCTGTGATCGCGTCCATAGCGATCTTCGGGAACCGTGTGTCGGGTTTTCTGGCTTCGGCCTCATCGGGACTTTGGTTCGACTTCTTCTTGACACGCCCTTACGAGCGTCTTGCCATCAGCCATCGAGCTGATCTCGAGACGACTATCAGTTTGTTCCTGGTAGGGCTCATAGTGACAGAGCTCGCGGCACGCGGTCGCCATCACCGGCAGGTTGCGCTCGAAGAAGCCGACTATGTCGCACTGATCCACCAGTTGGGAGAGATGGTCGCGCTCGGCGAACCTGCGACTCATGTGCTGGAACGTGCGACCGACGAGCTGATGCATTTGTTGCATCTCCGCCGCTGTGCTTACGAGTCTGGTCAACCTAAGCCGCACCGCACGACGATCACGCCGGAAGGAGAGGTCATCCACGGCGGCTATCTCTGGGGTGTTTCGACCATGGGCCTGCCGGGTTCAGAGCTTGACTTGCCGGTTCATTTCGGTGGCCGTGTGCTTGGTCGCTTCGTGCTCGTCCCGACGCCCGGATGGCCGATCGAATCCGAGAGGATGATCGTCGCTGTTGCGATTGCCGGTCAGGTCGGTGCTGCTCTCGCGACCCGTGCACGAATCGCCTGATCAACCCCCGCCGTCATCTGATCTTGCCCCACCAAAGTGGCTATTGCTCACCTGTGCTCCGGTGCGACGCCAGCCGGGCAATATGTGGCTCACTTCAGGTAATTACTAAGTAAGTCGGCGTGACCGATGCGTTCGTGACGCTGCGTTGGAGCGGCCTCCGCCTCGAACCTATTCTGGCGCGATCGCCCGCCATTCGGGCGATCGTAGAACCAGGATTCGGTTGGAGGAATGACATGCTGAAGAAACAGATCAGAGACTCATCGAAACGCCAGTCGCGGTTGAAGGTGAACCTCCGTCCATCACCGGCAACAGCTATTTCAATAGTGGCGCTTCTCGTCGCTCTCTCGGGGTCCGCCTACGCCGCGACCGGTGGCAACTTTATCCTCGGCGGTGCCAATACGGCTTCGAAAGTCTCCTCGCTGGCGAACAAGAAGGGCACAGCCCTCAGCTTGTCTTCGATGGCGGGAACCCCGTCGTTGACGGTAAACAGTGCGGTTCAGGTGCCGAACCTCAATGCCAGCCTGCTCGGTGGCTCCCCGTCATCTTCGTTCGTGATGGGCGGCGGAACGATGGTGTCAGGCACCCAAACGGTAACGAGCGGGAACAAGGCGAACATCGTGAGCACCCCCGACAACAGCTTCACTCTGCAAGGGGAGTGCGATCCGTTCGGCAAGAATTCGGGCGCAGCCATCCTTGTGGTCAACAACAGCCAGCAGTCCCTGCAAGTTGACATCCTTCTGGATACCTACGGTAATAACTTCATAAGCGGTGGCGCACTGACGATCCCTGCCGGGAGTGGCAGCGCCATGTTGCCGGCCAACGACACCACCGGAGGCGGCATTGTGTTCATGCAGGGAGTGTCCGGATCCCGGATCCTGACCATGACGGCCAGCGCGACCTACACCTCCGGAAGCCCGAATACGTGCGTCACGACAGCAGAGATCACCTCGAGCGTCTGAAACCTGACATCAATGGCCGCGGCCACCCGACACGCTGGTGTTGGGTTGTCGACGTACACTTAAACCTGGCGAGTCGTAACGATCGGGTTCACTACCATGGTGTTCCGTGCTTGCTCTCACCCATCATGCGGGCGTCACCATCGCGGAAGTCGGATTCCTCTTGATCCTGTTCGCCGGTGTCTGGCTCGTCGCCGCCGAAATCCCGTGGTTCAAGATTCCGTCGGCGAGAAGGATCGTCGCAGGCATCGCGCTGACTTTCGCTGGCCTGCTACTCATCATCGCCACGCACTGGGGTCACTTCGGCTGAGGCAGAGCCCGAATCCAAACCAGGCTAACCATCCGGGATGTGCGTAACCCACTAATCCCCGACAACGGCCCTACGGCCGACGCCGCATGCTCGTTGAACCGATTCGCCTCTCGGATATACCGCCGCAGGACCGTCATCGACTTATCGCCCGCGGCGTCGCCCGGTGCCGTTAAACATGGCGGCGTGCAGCGCTTCTGAGGCGATGTCGGAGGCGGCAACGGTGTCGCCGTCCAGCTCGCCGATGAGTTGCTGCCAGGTGGCGTGACTTGTCATGGTGAACGCAAGAGCGACGGCGGTGGGCACCGCGATGTCGAGCAAGCCCGTATCTTCGGCGTGAGCGACGACCTGAGCTACAACCTGGCGACGCCACGCACGAATGGCGCGGATCTGTTCTTCTAACCCGGGGAAGCCTCGCAGCGACAGTAGAGCTGCCAGGCGCGCTCCCATCGTCGCGTACCGTCCGTAGTAGGCGGCCACGATGTGGCGAAGCTGTTCGGCGGGGTCGGTGTCCGGCACCGTTACCGCCTCGACAGCTGCCCGGGTTTGGGCCGCATGGTGGGAGAACGCTGCGCCGAGAAGCGTTTCTCGGTTCGGGAAGTGGTTGTAGAGGGTCCGCAGCGACAGGTCGGCTCGCATGGCAACGCCCTGGAGGGTGATGGGCTCTCCGCTCGCCGCCACGATCTCGTCGAGGGCGGCTTCGATGATTCGCTGGCGAGTAGCAGCGGTGGTGGCCGACCGCTTATCCATCGAGTACGTGCGGGGCATCGCTGACACAATAGTCTATTTACATGCATGACTGCATGCATTAAAGTGAGTCGGAAAGCTGAGCCGCCAAAGGGCACTGGGAGATGCGGGAGGAAGACGTGAACACTCGGGCTAGGGAGGTCGTCGAGGCGATGGTGACGGCGGTGCGTGGGGTGATCAGAGACACCGCCGTCAACTACGACGAGTTCCACGCAACGGTGAGGTACCTCCAGCGGCTAGGCAACAGCGGCGAGATTCCCCTTCTCCTGGCTGTGCTATTCGAGGCGACGGTCGATGATGTCACCCACGCCTCGAGCACGAGCTCAACGACGACAATTGAGGGGCCCTTCTATGTTGATGGCGCGCCGCGCCTTGGTCCCCCCTACAAACTGCCGCGGCGCCTCGACGAGCCAGGCGATGTCCTAACGCTGTCGGGGACAGTCCGGGGCACGAATGGTCAACCTTTGTCGGGCACCGAGCTGGACATGTGGCAGGCAACGGGAGACGTACCGGGCCGCTACTCGAATGTGCATCCTGGCCTCCCGGAATACAACCTAAGGGGCCGGTTCCACACCGATGCCCAGGGGAAATTCCAGGTGGAAACCGTCGTCCCTGCTCCCTATGAGATCCGCAAGGGGGGCCCTACTGAGGAACTCCTAAATCTGGTGGGGCGTCACACGTGGAGGCCATCGCATCTCCACTTTAAGGTACGTCACCCCGGACACCGAACCCTGACCACGCAACTCTTCTTCGATGGTGGCGAGTACCTGGACTCCGACGCAGGTAACGCCGTCAAGCCAGATCTGATCATCCCCTTGCACGAGACGGGCGGGCCGACAGACCTGGAGGAAGGGAGGGTTGGATTCACCGCGGCATATGACTTCGTCCTCGAACCGCTTTCATAAGGGCCGCGCTCGTCGGCAACACGGATGGACGAGCGAGGAGTACGAGCATTGGCTAACCAATGTGCTTTTACCACTCGACGCCGGTGGAGACGCAGAACTCGTTTTGCTCAGGGTCCGACATTCTGACCCACTGGGTTCCCCCGAAACTCTGCACACGTTCGTCGATGCGGTGAGCGCCGAGTCCCTGTAGCCGGTGGATCTCGGTTTCGATGTCGGCAACGACGATGTCGAGGTGCATGCGGTTCTTGCCAGCTTTGGGTTCGGGTACTTCTTGAAGGAGCAGCGGCGAAGCGATGCCTTCTTTGGGAACCAGCACAGCCAAGTGCGCATCCACGTAGTAATTGCGATAGTCGAGCGCCTCGCACCAGAACTTAGCGAGCCTCTTCGGCTCAGCACAGTCGAGCACGAGTTCCACTCTTGCCTTGTGTCCCATCGCTTGCCTCCAGGTCGGAATGCCACTCGACCAGCGACGATAAGGATAAAGGGCCAGCTAGCGCAGACGGACGTGCCCGAGGGAGCGCCGGGACGTGTTCCCGCCTTCCCGCCAGCAGAGATTTCGCCACGGGGTCATCGAACCGAGCCACAAAACACTGTTCTCCAGCGACTTCGAGTTAGGGGTCTTCGTCTAGTCTCGACAGTGGTCGTAGATCGTTGAGTTTCATTGCACGCTCGAGCCGTCGTCGGTTTGAAAGGGGGTCGCAGTCGTGGATAATGAAACCCCTTCCCCATCGTTGGCCGAAGAGCAAAGGCAACTCACACGATCTCGCATCAGGCGAGCTGCGATGGAGGTTGTCGCACAACGCGGATTCGACGCCACGGTGGAAGAGATCGCCCGAGTCTCCGGAGTGAGTCCTCGCACCATCTTCCGGCACTACGCAACGCAGGACAGCCTAATAGTTGCCACAGTGAAAGATATGATCGCGGCGGTCGGCCAACGACCGATCGAGGGTCTCCCGTCTGACAAGGATGATCTCGACGGATGGCTCGACGGCTTGGCTTTGACAATCCACACCAGAACCGCCGAGATAGTCGGTGTCGCGTTCTGGGACATTCACGACCCCAGTCTCGAGGCATCCGAGACCCTCGCCGAGGTTGCGGCCTTGCGGCGTGAGTTCCGCCTCAAGGGGGTCCGCCACTTGGTGAAGCGGGCCTGGGTGGGCGCCGGAGGTGTGGGTGCGCCTCCTCAAGAGTTGGAGTTGGCATTTGCTTTGAACTTCTCGGCGTTCACCACCCAGGCTCTCATGATCGACTTCGATCTGAGCCCAGCTCAAATAGGCGCACTTACCTCCAATATCCTGAAGGTGCTTCTTCGGCGCGCCGTACAAGCGCAAAACTCGGCGCAAGACGATGATGCCGGTGATTCTGGCGTCCGCTAGACACGATCGATCGGCTAACAGCGCCAGTGAACAGACTCTGAACTTCAAGCCAACAAAGGGCGCTGATAACTGACAGCCTGTCACACATTACTGTCACGTAGTCATCCTTGACTGTCCTCATTTTGCGCGACATTTCTTGGGTTTCGCGGTTGTGTGTTCGTATTGATGCGCCCTGTCTTGATCAATAGTCACGCGTTCGTCACTATTGGGGATGGTGCGAATGGGTAAAGACGTGTCATCGTTAATGCGCATACCTGTGCAGGGTGCCATGGGCGAGATGCTCAGATCGAGGCAAGAACTGCCAGGCTCAGTCCCCAGGACCTGGCAGGCGGATGCCAGGCAAGGGGGCTGAGTACCAGCGATGACAGCAGACGCCTTCGAACCCTCAAGTGACGTGATCGACGAATCGAACGTCGGGGAACGTCGCGACGGCTGTCTGGATGCGAGTTCGACGGACGGCGCGGGCTCGACGGACGGCGCGGGAGAGGCCACGGGTGCGAGGAGGACTGTCCCGTCACGTTCGTCCCGATCGGGAAGTGCCCGCAAGTCACCTTCCGACAAGTCGGCGTCCGGGGCTACCCGCTCTGGCGCGTCTGTCAGGGAGTCACAGCAATGGTGCCAATGGTGCCGGGAGCCCCTTGGCCCGGAGAAACAACAAGGCCGCCGAAGGCGATACTGCAGTCAGTCGTGCAGGCAGCGGGCCTACCAGTCACGAAAGCGCTGCACTCAGCTCGGCCTGCCAGAAGGCGAAGTGATCGTCTCGAAGGTACAGCTGTCCAGGATGCAGAGGCACCTTTCGGCCCTTGAAGAAGCCCTCACTCAGGTGGAGCTGGCCAACCTCCAATCGGCGGACGAAAGGATCGCTCTGCTTTGTGGCGCCGCAACACGACTAAGAAGACTAGTTATAGGACCGCCTACGCGGTCATAGTCGGTTCGGCACTTGGAAAGTGTGCCGCCTCATCCATCTACTGAATCTCGCAAACTCCTCGCGTCTACTACCGCACCCGAGACTGGACGTATGCGGTGCTCGCAATCGTTAGGCGACGGACCATACTGGGTGAGTGGCCGTGCCGGAGACTCGCTACGCGACCGTCGATGGGACGCACATCGCCTACCAGGTTGTCGGTGATGGCCCGTTCGACCTGCTGCATATCCCGGGGTTTGTTTCGAACGTCGAACTGGCGTGGGAGGAGCCCCTTTACGAGCACTTCCTGACCAGGCTCGCGTCTTTTTCCCGTCTCATCATCTTCGACAAGCGCGGCACGGGGATGTCGGACCGGTTGCCGACTGATCGGCTGCCGACATTGGAAGAGCGGATGGACGATGCTCGAGCCGTGCTCGACGCCGTTGGTTCGAAGCGAGTGGCCTTGTTCAGCCACAGCGAGGGAGGCAACCTGTCGGTCCTGTTCGCTGCCACCTACCCCGAGCGAACCATTGCACTCGTCACCACCGGAATCTTCGCCAAGCGGATATGGAGCCCGGACTATCCCTGGGCTCCCACCCCCCAACAGCGGGCACGCGACATCGAGGAGACAGAGCGCGACTGGGGTGGTACTAGCGTGCTCGAGCACTTGGTCCCGAGCTGCGCGCACGACGAAGTGTTCAAGCAGCGTCTGGCGACCTACTTCCGGCGTAGCGCGTCCCCAGGTGCGGCGGCGGCACTGATGAAGATGAACACGCAGATCGACGTCCGGGCTGTGTTGCCGGCGATCCGGGTGCCGACATTGATTCTCCACCGCACCGGTGATCTGGACGCAAACATCGAGGAAGGGCGCTGGATCGCCACGCAGATCCCCGGAGCCCGTTTCGTCGAGCAGCCGGGTGATGACCACATTCCGTGGGTAGGGGACGTTGACGGGCTCTTGGACCTCGTTGAAGAGTTCCTCACCGGCGCGCCGGCGGCCCACCCAACCGATCGGCAGTTGACGAGCCTGCTCTTCACGGACCTTGTCGACTCCACCGGTCGGCTCAGCAAAGTCGGCGACCGAGTTTGGCGCGAACTATTGGATCGCCACTACCGCGATGTACGTCGACAACTCGCCCGCTATCGAGGACGCGAGCTCGACACGGCCGGGGATGGCTTTTTGGCCTCGTTCGATGGTCCGGGCCGTGCGATCCACGCCGCAATCGCAATCCGCGACGGAGCGGACCGAGACGGCCTCACGATTAGAGCCGGTGTGCACACCGGCGAGGTGGAGGTCCACGGCTCGACATTCGCCGGCATAGCCGTCCATGTCGGAGCTCGAATAGCGGCTCAGGCGCAACCAGGCGAGATTGTCGTCTCGCGCACCGTCCGAGACCTGGTTGCGGGGTCGGGCTTTGTCTTCGTCAACCGTGGCGTGCACACCCTCAAAGGAGTCCCAGATGAATGGCAACTCTACGCCGTGCAGGCATAGTTAACCCCGGCTAGAAAGAGGACCTTCGCCTAGGTTTCATGGGGGTCGGATGCTGCAGCAGAACCAAGGGATGGAGGACATCGCAAGGCGCGTCCGCATGGCACTCGACACATCGGATCTGACTGCCTTCCGCGAGCTTCTCGATCCCGACGTGAAATGGGGAGCGCCGCACGACAGGAACCCCTCGTGCAGGAACCGTGAGCAGGTTATCGCTTGGTACGAGCGCGGTAAATCGTCGGGAGTCGAAGGCCGCGTATCTGAGATCGAGATTCTCGGAGAATGTCTTCTTGTCTCTCTGACAGTACGCGGCACCCAAGCCGCAGAAGAACGAGGTGGATCAGAGTTGCGGTGGCAGGTCCAGACCGTCCGCAACGGTCTCGTGATCGACATCGTGGGATTCGACGACCGGAATGACGCGATCGCCTACGCCGAGACGCCGTTACAATCCAGGTAATCCCTATCGGGGTGCGCGGGTTACCGGCCCGGCTCTTTTCTCCGCACCGCGGAGCAAGAAGTGGCGATATCCCCAGCCATCTTCTTGGTTGAAGTCCTCTTCCACTATCTGCAGATCTTCGTCTGCGAACCAGTCCCTGATCTGATCACACGTTGGGTAATAGTGATAACTGGCAACGTCTCCCTCTGTGACCTCACCCCAGACTGCGGGTGCATCGCTGCCGACAAGAAGTGTGAAAGCCTCGTCTATAAGCCCCCGGTCGATCTCCTCAACGGTCATGTAGATGAGAGCACCAGGCTTCGCAGAACGATGCAGGTTTGCCAGTACGAGCGCCCAGTCCTCCGGCGGGACGTTCTCCATTGCGTCGACGGTTATGACGGCGTCAAACTGTCCGTCGTAGGACAACTCTTGAAGTGAAAGCTGTTCCAGTGAAGATGCGATGCCTCGTGATCGAGCTTGCGCGAGCATGCCGGACGACTGATCAATGCCTACAACGCGAAGCCCAGCCTCTGCGATCACCGGGAAGTACCTACCGGTTCCGCATGGTGCGTCCAGGACGGAGCCGCCTGGCGTAACCGATCTCAGGAGCCGTTCCACCCACTGGCGCTGCACCGTCGTCGGGTAGTCATTCTCGTCGTACGTCGAAGATCCTGCGTCGTACGACGCGATTACAGCCCTTCGACGTTCAGTGAGCCATGTCTCTCGATCCATCCCCGTCTCCAGTGGTTTGCGGAACGGTCCTGATAACGTTGAGAATTCCGCTTGCCGACGTCGATGCGTTACGTCAGAAGCTTGTCCTTCGCCCTATCGAAATCAGCCTCGCTGATGACACCCTTTTCTTTGAGATCGGCCAACTTGGCGATCTCGTCGGCAATGCTCGAACTCCCGCCTACTTCCTGGATGTAAGACCGGAACGCGTTGTCGTCCATTCGAGCGGTTCGGACTTCACGCTCGTGCATCGAACCGCCGCGGAAAATCACGTATGCAAATACCCCGACGAGCGGTATGAAGAGGATGAAAAGCAGCCAACCGGCCTTTCCCAACCCACTGAGGTCTTGACTCCGAAAGATGTCCCATATGACCCGGAAGAGGACGGACAGCCAGAGGATGAATACGAAGATGTAGAGGATCGTCCAGAACGCATTCAATAGTGGATAGCTCGACCCAAGCATGTAGCGCCTCCATGATCGATGTTCCTGAGATCGTGTCATGGCGTGCAGTCGCGCAACAACCCCTGAACTCGGCAAAGGCTCGCGAGACGGTCGGGTCTGTGTTGGTAAGACGGCAACCACGCTGTGACCGGCAGAGGGCCGGTATTCGGGGGCGGGTCTAGACTCGAGCCACGTTCGAGCGATTTACCGACCGCGCACGCAGGGTCCTCGTTTTGGCCCGAAAAGAAGCGCGCCTTCTCAACCACTCTTTCATTCGCACCGAGCACATCCTGCTCGGGCTGATCTCGGAACGTGAAGGCGATAGTCGAGCCGCAGGCCCCGGTAGAGCAAAGTGACAGCGGAACGCCCTAGCCCGTCCGGCCGCTCCCGACTCCGCCTTAACGCGCGAAGCAGTGACAGCAGTTCGCGACGGCTACCCAGCTGGCGGCGCGAGGAACTGCTCACGACCCTGTGGCTGGTTCCCACGGTTCTCGTCGCAGGCGCGGTGGTGCTGTTCGTCGTCACTTACGAGCTCGACCTGGCGGCGAACCATCATCACGTGGGACTCCCGACGTGGATCCACACCCTGACCCCTAGCGATGCCCGCCAAGTCCTGTCCGTTGTGGCCGCGGCGGTGATAACGGTCGTAGGAGTCGTCTTCTCGATCACCATCCTCGCACTCACGCTTGCATCGCAGCAGTTCGGACCCCGGATGATGCGCAACTTCGTGCGCGACGTCGGAAATCAAATCACGCTCGGCGTATGGGTCGCGACATTTGTCTATGCCGTTCTCACCCTCGGCTCGATCTCGATGAGCGCACATCAGACATTCGTCCCTTACATCTCGATAACGGTGACCGAGGTGCTGCTCATAGCGGATGTGGCGGTTCTCATCTATTTCATCCATCACATCGCAAAGTCGATTCAACTGCCCGAAGTGGTTGCGAACATCGCCTCCGATCTTTTCCGGGCGATCGACGCCGAGTTCCCGGCCGACACCGAAATCGGCCGTACGGCCGTGGATCCAGCGGATGGCGCCACGTTCCCGGACCCAGCGGCACGTCCAATCGCTGAGTTGCTCGAGTCCCTCGCCTCCGAGGGTGCCACAGTCCCCGCCGTCGAAAGCGGTTATCTGCAGTTCGTGGGTTACCAGCAGCTAGTCGAGATCGCCGAGCGCTCGGGAGCCGTGATCCGACTGGCGCACAGACCTGGGCACTTCATCGTTGCCGGGAGGCCCCTTGCCGTGGTCTGGCCGCCCAAGGCTGCAAGTCAGGTCGCCGTGGCTCTCGGTAGAAGTCATCTGACGGGTCCGCACCGCACCCTCATCCAGGACCCGGTGTTCGCCATCGACCAGCTCGTGGAGATCGCCATAAGAGCACTCTCGGCAGCCGTGAACGACACCTTCACAGCCCTCACTTGCATCGACTGGTTGTCCGCGGGCCTGTGTCGGATCTCGACGCGCACGCTCACCGAGGGCGTCTACCGCGATCACCTCGGTCGGATCCGACTGATCGAGAGCGACCCCTCTTACCCCCGCATGGTGAACCGCGCCACCGACAAGATCCGGCAGGCCTCACGCGGCATGCCTGCTGTCGTCATTCGCTTGATGGACTCGCTTACGAAGGTAGTGGAGTACACGACGAGCCCTGACCAGCGGGCAGTGCTGCTCCGTCAGGCTGAGATGGTGCTCCCGCGGCAGAGGAGGATATCCGCGAACCCAACGATCTTGCTCAGGTCCGTGAGCGGTTCGAGTACCTGGTGGCAGTATCAGAAGAACGAGAGGCCGCCCAAACTCCGTCGGAGCAGCCATATTCCGCCCAGAAATGAAAGATGGCGAACCATTGTGCCGGCACGACGTGGCTGAGCCTCTGGCTCAAGTGTCTTTGCCGTCGATGCGCTCTTCCAAGCGAATGGTCACCTTGTCTCCCGCTTGCTTCCCGATCGCCTTGCGCAGATCAGCCTTGAGCGGAAGCTTGTGAGTGCCGTCGCCCATTGCCATGAACGAACTAACGAACGGATGACCGTCAGCGGTCGCCCGAACCTTCACGAGCCCCTTGGTTCCGAAGAATTCTGCTGACTCCGGCATGGTCACATAGGTCCAGCCACGTTCCTGCGGGCTCTTCTGCAGCGTGGCGCTGAATTCCTTCTTTATCTTGCTCATCTGTCATCCTCCAGAGTTACCTGTGACACACCAGCCCTTGAAGAATCGTCCCTGCCGTTCCTCCGAACTTCGCTCAACGAGATTGCAGACGGCGGACAGATACCAGACTCATCGGCAGTACCCCGGCATAGCTCAGCTCCTGCCCAGCTTCTCGGCCGCCTCGTGAAGCTCGGCACGAAAATCGGGATGCGCGATGTCTGCGAGCGCCCTGGCCCGTTCGCGGACGGTGAGGCCTGCCAGCTCGGCCGCCCCGAACTCAGTTATCACGACATCGGTGTGGTGGCGGGGTGTCGATATCACCGATCCCCTGGGCAGCTCGGGGAGAATTCGCGAGCGGACGTTGCCGCCCACGGTGACCGTCGAGTGGAGACAGATGAGCGAGTGCGCATCGAGACTGAGGTCGGCGCCTGAGACAAAGTCCTCGTGACCGCCTACTCCGGAGATCTGTTTGCCGTCGATGCTGTCAGCAACCACTTGTCCGTAGAGATCGAGACAGAGCGCGCCGTTGATCGACACCAGTTTGCGGTTGCGGCCGATCACGTCGGGGTCGTTGACGGTTTCGACGGGCAGAAATGCAACCTCAGCATTGTCGTCGAGCCAGCTGTAGAGATCTGATGTTCCGAGCGAGAAGGTCGTCACCGATACGCCGTCGAACACACCTTTGACCGCGTTGGTCACCTTGCCTGCTTGATGAAGATGCATCAGGCCAGTGGTGAACATCTCTGAGTGCACCCCGTAATCGCCTCCGCTACCGTCGGCCAGCTTGCTTGCGACGATATTCGGTATCGCCCCGATCCCCGTTTGCAATGTGCTGCCGTCGTTCACGAATTGCAGGGCATGGGCGGCAATCGCCGCATCTTGTTCGGACGGTGGAGGGTCCTCGAGAGGATAGGGATCACCGTCGGCTTCCACGAGCACATCTATGAGCTCCAAGGGAATGGTGTTGTCGAATTCCGGAGGGAGGCTTCGGGTTCGCGGTAGATGCGGATTGACCTCGACGAGAAGCACACGGTCTGGATCGCTTCCTGCCCGAATCAGCTCGTCACGCGTCGCACCCAAGTGCAGGGACAGATTCACCTTTCCGTCGCCGTCCGGCGGCGCGGCTTGGCAGGTCATGATTCGGGGGGCGAATCGGGCCAGGATCGGGGCGAACTGGCGGAAGCCACCAGGCACCAGCTCGATCTCGTGTCCCTCCGCCAACAGCACACGCTCGGCCGGGCCGAAGAACCCGGACCTGTACGACACTCCGGTCTTGGTGAACACGTTGTAGTACCCGAGAAGGAGCGCCCCGCCGAGAACAAGGTTCTCCCAGTCGTCGCGCCCACCCAAGGCGTTCAAGAATGAGTCCGGGTTGCCGGGTCCCAGCCCGAAGCCGATCGTGTCGCGAGTTCGGACGAGGGCGGCGGCCTCTTCAGGTGAACAGGTCACTGACATCGGATGATTCTCAGATCACCGGGCTCCGAGCTCCATCCCAGAATTCGAGCTGCGATCGGACTGCCCGCTCCAACTCGGTGTCGTCGAGTTGCTTTCGCAGGGCTCCTATGAGCTCGGCGTCGGCGCCAACAAGCCTTCGCAACGGCGCAGACGGATCGTTTGCCACCTCGAAGACGGCTTCCGCGACCAGGCCTGGGTCGCTCGGGCCGCCTTCGCGGCCGGGCACCTTCTCGTACGCAAGTTCCCAACGCTCCATCAGCTCGGAGTATGCGGTCCCACTCACATCTCGACGGTTGGCGCCGAAGGAGGTCTCGAACCCGCCGGGCTCGATCAAATGGACGCGCACACCGAAGGGCGCCAGCTCGAAGTGCATGGCCTCGCTTACCGCCTCGAGGGCACGCTTGGTTGCCGAATACATCCCACCGAAAGGAGGCGTGACGACGGCCGCAAGCGACGAGATGTTCACAACCACGCCGGAACCTTGAGCCCGCATCGCTGGAAGGACAGCTCTAGTCACGCGCAACGTGCCGAAGAAATTGGTCTCGAACAGGTCTTTTGCTTGGAAATCGCTCGTGTCCTCGATAGCGCCGTGCATTCCCACGCCGGCGTTGTTCACGAGTACGTCGATGTGTCCGTGATCGTCGAGAACTCGGCTAATGGCGGCGTCGACGGAATCGTCGATCACCACGTCGAGCGCTGATATCTGAGCACCTTTCAGCTCGGTCGGCGCCCGTGACGGGTCTCGCATGGTGGCGACGACTGTCTCGCCTGCGGCGAGGAATCTCTGTGCTATCGAAAGTCCAAACCCGGTGCTACAGCCGGTTATGAGAACGATCACGCGACTTTTCCTTCGGCCACGCCGGCATAGTAATGACGAAGGCAACAAGATGCACTCTCTAGCCGGGGTCGCTTCGGCTCGGCAGGATGAACCGTTCGACGGCCTTTGCGAATCCCTCGTTCTCGTTGGTGTCGGTAACCCTTCTGGCGGCCCGCTGCACCTCCGGCGAGGCATTTCCCATTGCAATGCTCAGTCCGGAGTGTGCGAACATCAAGACGTCGTTCGGCATATCTCCGATGGTGGCGATCTGCTGGCTGGAGATGGTGTACTTCTCGGCCATGTATCTGGCCACCCAACCCTTGTTTGCGTCGGGATGGGTCACGTCGAGGTAGTAGGGCTGAGATGCCGCCGCGGTCACGTGGTCGCCGAAACGATCGTGCGCAGCATCAGACACGTTTGCAACGGCGTCGTAATCGTCGCTGACCCCCACGAGTTTGACGACATCCTCCGTGAGGCCATCGAGCCCCGTCATGAGCGTCGGATCGAACTTCACGGTCCACGCTTCACGGGCTACATGTGGGCCATTTAGATCAGGGACGTACCATTCGGCACCCCTGTATATCCATACGCTCATTTGGAATGAGTGGATCAGATCCACTATCGGGACAACGAGGTCACTGGGAACACATTGCTGCTCTATGACCGACATGTCGCGGTTGACAAGGAGTCCACCATTGAATGCGGCGATTGGAGTCTGCAGGTCAAGTGGCTCGACAAGCATGGACATGCCGCGAGGGGGACGCCCGCTTGTAATTGCGAAAAGTATCCCCGCCTCTTTGAGGCTCGTCACAGCCGCGACGGCACGGTCGGTGAGGATCTTGTCCTGGGTAACGAGAGTTCCGTCGACGTCGGCAAGTACGAAACGGATGTCCGTTGTGGTCATTTGGTCATTCCTCTACAGATTCGGTTCCCTCTACAGGTTTCGGTTCAGCCCGATCTCGTCTCCGCTCGTCGCCGTTATCCGTGATCAGGAAGATGCCATGCATACGGAGAAGTGACGTGCCTGATCGAGGGCGGGCCCCACGACCCCCGTGGATACGGTTCTAGCTCTGGCGGGTTCTCGAGCAGCGGGGTCGAGATCTCCCAGAGGCGCTCTATCCCGTCTGAGCTCGTGAAGAGAGCCTGATCGCCAAGCATCGCATCGAGGATCAGACGCTCGTATCCCTCGAGGTCGTTCGCGATCCGGAACGAGTCTTCGTAGCGGAAGACCATTTTCGCCTCGCCCAGTCGCATCTCGGGACCGGGCTCCTTTGCCAGGAACTTCTGCGAGATCGAACCGGGATCGCTGAAGTCGATGGTCAACTCGTTCACCCTTTTTGCGTAACGAGAGTGCAGGGGAAACATTCTCAACGTGGGCTCGCGAAACCCGATGGTGACCATCTCCCGGCTGGCCGCAAGACACTTCCCGGTCCGAAGGCAGAAGGGCACACCTTCCCATCGCCAATTGTCTATGTGGGCACGCAGAGCCACGAAGGTCTCTGTCTCGGAGTCGGGGGCCACCCCGGTCTCCGAGCGGTAACCCTCGTATTGGCCGCGGACGACGTAGGTGACGTCGATGGGTTCGAGGGAATCGAACACCTTGTCCTTTTCCGTCCGCAACGGCTTGGCCGTGAAGGAGGTCGGAGGCTCCATGGCGACGAAGCCGAGCACCTGGAACAGGTGAGTCACGACCATGTCGCGGAAGGTGCCTACGCCCTCGAAGAACGAGGCGCGGCCTTCGATCGACAAGGTCTCCGGGACGTCTATCTGAACGTACCTGACGTGCTCACGATTCCAGATCGGCTCGAAGAGGCCGTTGGCGAACCGGAACGCCAGGATGTTGTCGACCGACTCCTTGCCGAGGAAATGGTCGATGCGGAAGATCTGCGATTCGTCGAACACCGAGTGGATCGAATCGTTGAGTGCCTTCGCTGAAGCCAGGTCGTGGCCGAATGGTTTCTCGACGATCACCCTCGATCCGTGAGCCAAACCAGATGAACCGAGCAGCTCCACGACTGATTGGAACGCATTGGGCGGAATTGCCAGGTGGAAGAGGCGTCTCGGCTGCCCCCCGATCGCCCTCTCGGCTTCGTGCACGGCCGACACCAGAGGCGACGGATCCTGAGTATCGGCGGCTCCGAACGAGAGGGCACTCTCGAACGCCTTCCATGCGGCACCCGTCGGCTTGACGAGCCCGAACTCTGCGACGGCGTCGTGCGCGTGCTTGGAGAATTCGGCGTCCGACATGGCGAACTGAGCTGGTGCAGTGCCGACGATGCGGTAACGCTCAGGGAGCAGGCGCGCCGAAGCCAGGTGGAACAAGCCTGGGAGGAGCTTTCGCTTCGCAAGATCCCCCGTCGCTCCGAACAGGACGATCACGTGATCGTCGGGACGGCGAAGCTTTCCACCGCGTGGCGGCAGGCGGATCAGGATTCAATATGAACTCCTAACCTTGAGCCGGTTGTCCCGAGCTGCCTGACTCGTGTGGTTGCGAGCTCGGGACCCCGCGGCCCATTCTGAAGAGCGATGGCTCCCGACTTGGACAACGAGAAGCTTCTTGCGGCGGAGGCCGCGGCCGCCATGGTCGAAGACGGCATGTCGCTGGGCCTGGGGACAGGCTCCACCGTTGCCCACCTCTTGACGGCTCTGGCGAGGCGGCACCTTGCCATACGTTGCGTTGCGACGTCACCACGGACCGAGGTAGCCGCACGCGAGCTCGGGATATCTGTCGAGCCGTTCGCGACCGGGCACCTCGACATGGCCATCGACGGTGCGGACCAGATAAGTCCACAACGATGGCTGGTGAAAGGCGGCGGGGCCGCCCACACTCGCGAGAAGATCGTCGCCGCGACCGCTGAGCGGTTCGTTGTGATCGCCGACTCATCCAAGCCGGTCGATGCAATCCATGCACCTGTCCCGCTCGAGTTGCTCGCCTTCGGGCTCGAGTCGACTCTCGAGCGAATCGGCGAGGTACGGAGGCGTGATGTGCCGCCGAGTCCTGACGGTGGGGTGATAGTCGACTTTGTCGGCGACGTCGGAGACCCGGGCCGATTAGCGGCGAGGCTCGAGTCGATACCGGGAGTGATCGAGCACGGGCTGTTCCCACCCCAATTGGTTTCCACGATCCTGGTCGGTCGGGGAAAGTCGGTAGAGAGGATCGACGTGACGCGTCGTTGATTTCCCGGAAGAAGACGTCGGCAGTCCGTTCTGAACGCGGGGTTCACAGAACGCTCGAGAAGACGATCTCAGATTGCCGACTCGTCGGCGAGGACAATGGATCGCTTTGCTGTCACTCGCCCGGCGGGAATTGACTGGTCTCCGTTCAGCAGCTGAGCAAGAGGCGCCTTCTTGTCCTCGCCGGTCACCAGCCAAAGGAGTTGGTTCGCCCTGCTCAGCCCCGGATACGTCAACGTCATTCGCTTGTGTCCCTGGTAGGGCCGCGTGACCGCCACGGGTCGGTCTGTGACCTCCAAGACAGGGTCCGCGGGAACCAGTGATGCGGTGTGGCCGTCCGGACCTAGTCCGAGGTGTATGAGGTCAAGTCGCTCTGGAAGCTCTGCCGCGTACCGGGAGGCCGCAGCCTCGAGATCCGGGTCGTTGACCGGCATCGGAGTGATCTTGGCCGGCGCGTCGCCGAGGCTCTTGCGCAGGTTGGTCAGATTCCTGTCCGGGTCTCCTTCCGGGGCGACGCGTTCGTCCACCTGGAAGAGGTCGACCGAAGACCAAGGGACGTCGTCGGTCGCGAGCTCTGCGAACATGGCCCACGGGGTGCGACCACCGCTGACTGCAAAAGTGAACAGTGCATGGTCGGCCACAGCCCGCCGAGCCATCTCTGCGACCATGCGGGCAGCGTGTCGCGCCACGGCCGATGCGTCCGGCAGCTTGATCAATTCGTGATTCACGGCGGCGGGGGCTAGTCCTTCTTCTCTGCGTGACCGCCGAACTCCGATCGCATCGCAGACAGGATCTTGTCTGTGAAGCCACCGTTTCCGCGAGACTCGAACCGCTCGTAAAGCGCAGCCGTGATGACCGAGGCGGGCACTCCCGTGTCGATGGCCGCCTCGACCGTCCAACGGCCCTCTCCGGAATCCGAAACGCGCCCGGCGAATTCGTCGAGACCCGGAGAGCGGGCAAAGGCGTCTGCCGTCAGGTTGACGAGCCACGAACCGATGACGGATCCCCTCCGCCAGACCTCGGCGACTTCGGCGACGTCGATCTCGTATTGGTATGCCTCGGGGTCACGAAGCGGGGTGGTCTCTGCGTCTACCTCGGTTTGGCTCGCCTTGCCGGCGTCCGCATGCTTGATGATGGAGAGACCTTCTGCAATCGCCGCCATCATCCCGTACTCGATTCCGTTGTGAACCATCTTCACGAAATGTCCGGCGCCGTTCGGCCCGCAATGCAGATAGCCCTGGGGTGCGGTGCCGCCCTTGCGGGTTCTGCTCGGAGTCGGGTCGGCGCTCGATTCGCCCGGCGCGATTGTGGCGAAGATCGGGTCGAGACGCTGGACCGCATCGGATTCTCCACCGATCATCAAGCAGTAGCCACGGTCGAGACCCCACACTCCTCCGCTCGTGCCGCAGTCGATGTAGTGGATGCCCTTCTGCGCGAGTTGCTTCGCTCGCGTTATGTCATCCCGGTAATAGGAATTGCCACCGTCGATCACAATGTCACCGGACTCGAGCAAGCCAGTCAGTTTATCCAGCGTGGTCTGGACGATCGCCGCCGGAACCATGATCCAACTTGCTCGTGGCTTCTCGAGCTTGCCGGCGAATTCTTCGAGCGATGACGATCCGACGGCCCCGTCCGCCTCTAGATCCTTGACGGCTTGTGCGCTTACGTCGTAGACGACGCATCGGTGCCCGTCACGCATCAAGCGGCGGACAAGATTTGCGCCCATCCGGCCGAGTCCGATCATGCCTAGCTGCATTGGCCTGTCCGTGGTCATGTTGAATCTCCCTCGGTATGGCTTCTCTTCAGGTCACGGTACCGGCGGATGAGAGCGTTGGTAGACGTGTCGTGGTCGAGCTGAGGTTCCGAGTCGCTTTCGAGCTCAGGGATGATCGCCCTTGCGAGCACCTTGCCCAGCTCCACTCCCCACTGGTCGAACGAGTCGATGTTCCATATGACTCCCTGAGTGAACACGCTGTGTTCGTAGAGAGCCACGAGGCAACCGAGTAACCGGGGGGTCAGCAATTCTGCGAGGAGCACGTTCGTTGGCCGATTGCCCTCCATGACGCGGTGGGGGACTACATGCTCGGGCGTCCCCTCGGCCCGGACCTCTTCTTCGGTCTTGCCGAAAGCGAGGGCTTGGGCTTGGGCGAACACATTGGAGGTCAGGATGTCGTGATGGTCGCGCAACGGGTTGAGGCTCTTGCCGAACCCGATCAGATCGAGCGGGATCAACTTTGTTCCCTGATGGATCAGCTGGTAGAAGCTGTGTTGGCCGTTTGTCCCCGGTTCTCCCCAGTAGACGGCGCCTGTCTGATAGTCGACACGAGCACCGTCCAACGTGACGTGCTTACCGTTCGACTCCATGGTGAGCTGCTGCAAGTACGCCGGAAATCTCTTCAAGTACTGGTCGTACGGCATTACGCCCGCTGTCTTCGCACCGAAGAAGTTCCCGTACCAGACCGCCAGCAGACCCATCAGAACCGGAAGATTGCGTTCGAGCGGCGTTGTCCTGAAATGCTCGTCCATTTCGTGAAAACCAGCGAGAAGTTCGCGGAATCTGTCTGGTCCCAGCGCGAGCATCGTAGAGAGCCCGATTGCAGAGTCCATCGAGTATCGCCCTCCGACCCAATCCCAAAAGCCGAACATGTTCGCAGTATCGATGCCGAACTCTGCGACAGCCTTGGCGTTAGTCGAGACGGCCACGAAGTGCCTGGCCACGGCGGCGTCGTCGCCGAGCTGACTCACAACCCAGTCCCTGGCAGAGGTGGCGTTGCTTAGCGTCTCCAGGGTACCGAAGGTCTTCGAAGAGATAATGAAGAGGGTCTCTTCGGCAGAAAGGTCTCGTGTCGCCTCGACAAGGTCGGTCGCGTCGACGTTCGAAACGAAGCGCATCGTCAGGTCCCGTCGGGCGTAGTGACGGAGCGCCTCGTAAGCCATCACCGGCCCAAGGTCGGACCCACCGATTCCGACGTTTACGACATTCCGGATTGCCTTGCCGGTATGACCGCGCCACTCGCCCGACCTCACGCGTTCGGTGAACGCGGTCATGGCATCGAGGACCTCGTGGACCTCTTTAGCGACGTCGACTCCGTCTACCACGAGAGTCGTTCCCCGCGGCATGCGGAGCGCGACGTGAAGGACAGAGCGGTTCTCGGAGACGTTTATGCGCACACCGCTGAACATCGCCTCGCGCCTACCTGCGAGATCCGAGTCCTCAGCCAACTGGATCAGGAGCCTTAGCGTTTCGTCCGTGATCCGGTTCTTCGAGTAGTCGAGATAGATTCCGACTGCTTCTGCGCTGAGTCGTTCGCCGCGAGTCGGGTCCTCGGCGAACAGCTCACGAAGATGGCGCCCTGCTATTTCGGCATGGTGGCGTTCGAGCGCCTTCCAGGCTGGCCGCTCGCGCAAGGGGGCGACGGTCATGTGAGCTCCCTCCGATTGTTCTCACGCTGAGCTATATCACAGCGAGCTGACTGGTCTGCGGCGAGTTCAGATCCTCGCCGCCCGGGCTGGTAGCCGGTCGAAGTAGCGGCCGAGCACGTAGCTCGGGCCGGCTGCAACAAGGATGATCAGCAACGCGAACGGTGCTGCCTGTCCGTAAGAGAGGTTCTGTTGGTACGCCCAGAACTGAGTGGCCAGCGTCTGCACGCCCGTCGGCACCAACAGGAGCGTGGCAGTGAGCTCGGTCACCGCCGCAAGAAAAACGAGGCAGAACGCCGCGGCGAGACCAGGGCCCGCGATCGGTAGCGTCACCCGAACCAAGACCGCGAAGCGTCGCAGGCCTAGTGACCGAGCGACCTCTTCCAAGCTGACCGGGGCGTAAGCGACCGAGGCCCGTACGCCGACTAGCGCGAGCGGGAAGAACAAGATCGCATACGCCACGATCAGCATCGGGGCGCTTTGATACGCGAATCCGTTGGCGTAACGCTCGGAGAAGTAGCTCAGCGCGAATGCAATCACCACACCCGGAATGGCCAGGACGAGATATGTACTTCTTTCGAGGAGTCGTCCCACCCGGTTGCTGTGTCGCAGCGCGAGCAGCGCTACCGGAAGCGCCATCAATGTCGCGAGTGCGGCGGCGACGCCGCCGTACAACGCCGTGTGCCAGCCCGCCGAGAAGAGGGACACGCCGGTGATCGACTGGGCGCCGCCTTCGAAGATCCAATAGACGCTCGAGCCGACGGGAACCCCGAGAGCAAGACCCACCAGCACGACGAACGCGGACAGAACGGGAATCTTGGCTCGTCCGAGCTGGTGACGGTGGGTGGTGCGCTGAGCGAGCGGGCCGGTTCGCACCATCCGGGCCCTACCTCGGGCGAAGAAGTCTCCGCCGAGCACGATGATGCTGAGCGCGACGAGCACGAGAGAGAGTGCACATGCCGTCGGTACGTCGAAAACCTGGAACTCCGTGAAGATCTCGGTGGTGAAGGTCCGATAGGCGAGGATCTCGAACGCGCCGTACTCCGCAAGGATGACGAGCGCGACGAGAACGCAACCGCCGAGTATCGCGTTTCGGGCTTGCCCCAGGGTCACTCGTGCAAATGTCTTGATCCGACCCAGGCCGAGGCCGCGAGCCACCTCTTCGAGGCTCGGGTCGGCGCTCCTCAGACTCGCCGCTACAGGGAGATAGACGAGCGGGTAGACGGCGAGGGTCATTACCAGGACAGCACCTCGGAATCCCTCGACCCAAGTGGAAATTGACGCCCATCCGAAGCTCACGACGAAATCGGGTATTGCAAATGGAACCACCACGAGAACCGCCCAAACACGCCGGCCCGGCAGGTCTGTTCGCTCGACGCACCAAGCTGCGAGAGTGCCGATCACGGCGCACAGAAGCGTGACCACCACCATCAGCCGTACCGTGTTCCAAAGAAGAGTTGCTGTGAGCGGCCTCCAGATCAGGCGCGCGACGGTGCTCGTGCCCGCCCCTTGCGCCTCGAAGAGCAAAAAGATGAGGGGAGCAAGCAGGACAATTGCGACGACGCCACTTATCGCGAGCAGGCCCAGGGGCACTCTGCGCCGGCGAGCAGCGACCATCGGGACCACGTGCTTGCGCTCCGCGTCGATATCCCAGGTCGTGGCCACGTCAAATGCTCGTTGGAGTTCCGGAGTGACGATGTGATCCTCGTCGGTGCCAAATCGTCACAGGAGCCCAGCCTGATTGAGCAACTTGATCGCACCCGAGCCGTTGCCCAGCTCGGAGAGCGTGATCCCGTTAGGTCGGAGATCACTGAACGGAGTTTCGGGCTGGGCGGTTGTCACCCCCGATGCGATCGGGTACTCGAAGCTCGTCGAGTGAGCGATGATCTGCTGGCCCTGACTCGAAACGAGGAAGGCCACAAACCGCTGAGCGGCGGATTGGTTCTTGCTCGACTTGAGGATTGCCGCGCCGGAGACGTCGAGCACGTATCCGGGGTCGAGCGGGGCGAAGTAGGCGATGTCAGAGTGCGTGTTCGACGCGCCGATCTCGGCTCTCATCCTGTACCAGTAGTACTGATCCACCACGCCGAATGCGACCGCACCTCGGTTGACCTCGTTGGCGACAGTCTCGTTGTTCGGGTAGATGTGATCGCCGGCGTTTGATTTGACCGCTTCCAGCCACGTAAGTGCGGCCGACGTGCCGTACGACCTTTCCACCGATGTGACAATGGGCTGAAAATCGGTCTCGCTCGGAGCGAGCGCGAGCTTTCCCTTGTACCTCGGGTCGGCCAACTGAAGAACCGTGGTTGGTAGTTGGCTAGAGGAGATCTGGCTCGGGTTGTATATCAAGACGCTTACGCGCGCCGAAACCCCGACCCAGTCGCCCTGCGTGGAGTTGTACCGGCTCGCCGTGTCCGCCAGCGTGGACGCACCCAGTTGCGCCAATAAGCCCTTTGCCTGGAGGTATTCGAGCGCCGGAGAGTTCTCGCTGAAGATCACGTCTGCGCGGGAGTGGGATCCCTCGATGACGATCTGGTTTGCGAGATCCGCCTCGTCGCCCTGCCGCACGTTCACCGTAATTCCGGTTGCCCTTTCGAATGCCGCAACCAGAGCTTGAGTGGTCTGGACATGTTGCCCGCTGTAGAGCGTGATCGAAGTCCCCGAAGGCGAGCCACAGGAGGAGAGCAATCCTCCCGTGCCAACCAGCACGGCGATCGCGGCGGCGGCGTATCGAGTCCTCAGCTTCCTCAACGAGCGCCCATCCATCCATTTATTAGGCTGACCTAACCTCGAACGCAATATTTAGGTCTCCCTAACTAATCCTGTCAAGACCTTGGCACGTTCAGAGTTGGTGCCCATTACCTGAACGGGGGCGTCGCGGGCTCACGGTTACTCTTGGCCGGTGGGTCGCCGAGCCGTCGTAGTTGTCCTGGTGGCAGCGGCCATCATGGCCGCAGGGTGCACCAGTGCGACAACTCCCTTGGCTTCGCAGTCGACTCAGTCCACGGCGCGAGGGCCGCAGCCCGCTGGGCTCACAGCTTCGGAGATATCTGTAATGGTCTGTTCGAACGAGGCCGCCAAGGAGATCCAAAGCGTCCTCGGAGAGACAGTGGTCGTAGAGAACCGAACCTGGCGCGATGACGTCTACTCCTGCGACTACCGGTTCAAGAATGCAACGATGGTGCTCTCGGTGAAAGAGCTGTCGAGCTGGCCAGAGACGTACGCGTACTTCGGGATGCTCGGCAAGACCCTCGACGAGACGTCGAAGTTGCCGAACCTGGGCCAGGGGGCATTCCAGGTCAGGAACGGATCGGTCGTCGTGCGAAAGGATTGGAAGGTCCTGCTCGTGGACGTCACGGGGCTTCCGAGCGAATTCGGCTCTCCGCCTACGACCTCGGGGGACGTTGCTGTGACAGTGGCCTTCGTAATTCTCGGTTGCTGGGCCGGGGACTGACCGCTCAGGTCGCCAGCAAGTCGGCCACGTTCTCGTTGAAGAGCCCAGGAGACTGGTCCACGTCACAGCCCATCCGCGCGTAGTCCTCGATCGGGGTCGCGGTGCCCTCCGAGTGAGGGAAGTCACTGCAGCACATGAACAGGTCGCCTGACTTTGCCTGGAGCCGCCCTGGCTGCTCGTAGGAGAAGGACGAGACGCGCACCTGGCGACTGAAATATTCGCTCGGGCGCATGTCGAGCTGCGCGGGTTGGCGACCGTTCAACTTGGACGTGAAATCCCATCCTCCGTCGAGCATCAGGAGGTATTGGGGAACCCAGATGGAGGAGAGCTCTACGATCCCGATACGCAGCGCCGGGTGTCGTGCGAGGGTGCCGTTCACGATCAGATCGGTGACCGCGATCGCAGGCGGTACCCACAAGAAGACCGACTCGAGGACCGGGACGAAGCTCTCCCCGGAGTCCGTATAGAAGGCGTCGTCGAGAATTCGCGGTTGGTCGGCGACATGGAACACCGGGGTGACACCGTTCTCGATGAAAGCCGACCACAGCCGATCGTGGTCGGGATGCGAGAGAGGTCGTCCGTCGACTGCGGCAGGGGCGATCATGCCGAGGCGCACGCCAGCAGACGAAAGCTCTGCGAGTTGCGCTTCGAGCCATTCCGGGTCGCGAAGCGTCAGGTGAGCAACCGGGTGAAGGCGGCCCGCTCCTTGCGCCACGACAGCCGCGCACCACCGGTTCCAGGCGGTCATGTTGGCTTTCAGCGCCGGAAGCGACTCAGACAGCCGGCGTTCCCAAAGGAGCCCGAAGTTCGGGAACAGCACCGCCTCGTCGAGTCCCATCGCGCGAATGTGCTCGGCTCGCGCCGAAGGCTCCCAGTAATGGTCAGGAAGCGCCTCGTCGTAGACGTAGTCGCTCTCGAGGTTCTTCTCCGCCCGCTCCCTGTGCTGCGCTATGGCGGCGGTGTTAGCGGGGAATTGCACGTCGGCTATACCCAGCCGGCGGTCTCGCCACATGAGCCACGAATAGCCGAGCTGGTCGTCGACGATGGACAAAGCCTCGTCTCTTTGACCCGGGTCGATGTGTTCGGCCCACAGTGTTCTGCTCTCGTAGAGATGTTGGTCCGAGTCGATGATCGCAGTCACCCGTGCGCCTCCTCGATCCGTGTGCGCGGTGCTCACGTGCGTGACGATCGCGCCAGCGAGATTCGCGAGGTCCCATCGTAGACCTGGGCGCGGCTCGGAGCCCGAGGGGCCGCGCACGTATAGTCGGGCCAGGATCGGGACGCCGAGCAAAGGCGTCGCCGGAAGGGCAACGGAAAAGGGGCAACGGAAAAGACGATGGCGAGCCGGAGCGGAGGACCACTGGGCCGGGGATGGCGCAGGTTCCAGCGCCGGTCTCTCCGTGCACGGATCGCGGCGATCGCGGCGGTGATCGTCGTCGTGGCCGGTGTCGCCTACGGGGTCGGCGCTACTTCGAGCACCAAGTCCGGAACAGGTGCACCCGTTCCAAGCGCGGACATCACGGCTCTCGATAAGGCGAGCACCAGTAGCGTCGGTGTCACTGCGAGCACGATCAGAGTCGCATTTCCGGTTTCAAACCTCAACGCCCTCTCTCAGAACCTCGGATTCGCGACGGACGTCGAGTACAGCGAGCAGGCGAAGGCGATCAACCTCTTTGTCAATCAGATAAACGAAAGCGGTGGCATCAACGGTCGAATTATCAAGCCGGTGATCGTCAACATCGATCCCACCAACGAGGTTGCAATGAGGTCAGTCTGCAAGGACCTGACCGAAGGCAGCGGAGCTGTGTTCGCCATGCTCGACGGTGTCGGGACCTGGACCGGCGATGACCAACTCTGTATCACCCAGGAAGGTCATACCCCCCTCATCAGTCAGTGGAGCACGGTGCGTGCGTGGACCCAGTCGGGTTCGCCTTATCTCTGGTGGACCGGTCCGGACCAGGCTCAGATTCTTCAGGCCACGGTCAACTGGGGACTGGCAGAGGGCCTTATCGGTCCCGACCGCCAGCTCGGGATAATTGCAGGGGACCGTCCGAGCGATCAGCTCGCCCTCAAGGATTACCTGCTTCCCGACCTTAAGAAGGCGGGAGTGAATTCGGTGGTCGAGCCGATCCCAGCAGGCCCTTCCGAGGCCGCGGCCACGACAAACGATGCATCGATCGTTGTCGAGAAGCTGCGCAGCGCGGGCATCACCTCGGTGCTCCCGCTGATGCCGTTCAATGTGTTCTTTCCGGTGCTCCAAGCCCAGACACAACAGCAGTATTTCCCCAAACTCCTTCTGTCGGATTACGAGTTCTCCATCGAGTCGTCGCTAGGGCTGATCCCCTATCCGTTCATCAAAGCTCTGAACGGTCAGGAAGGTGTGACCACAGAGACGCTCGGAGGCATCGACGACGACCGTCCAGAGTCGCAGGGCGGCTACGACCCGCTGGATCGCAGCTGTTTCGAGACGTGGCACAAGGCCTACCCGCAGATCCCGAAAGGGAACATGAATTTCTACATAGAAGAACAAGGCCCGATCCAGGGCTGGTGCCAGGAGATCCGCCTGTTCGCCGAGGCAGCCAAGGCGGCCGGTAGCAATCTCAACAGGCGGACGTTCGTAGAGGCGATGTCAAGGATCTCCAACTTCTCGGGCGGTTATTCTCCCGTTCTTTCATTCGGACCAGGGATGTTCGCCGGCCCGACCGAGTACCAGGTCGTGAGGCTCCACGTCAACGTGCCGCCGACCAGCCAGTGCAGGTTGCCGCGGAATCACTTACCGCCCCAGCTGGTTTGTTGGTCGATCGTGAAGAACTGGCAGCCGCTTCCCTCTGGATGAGCGGGCCGCCGACGCGAGAGCCGCCGTGGTGGAAGTCCGGCGTGCTCTACCAGATCTACCTGCGCTCGTTTGCGGATTCGAACGCCGACGGCATCGGCGACATCCAAGGAGTGATCGAACATCTCGAATATCTCGAGTGGCTCGGAGTCGACGGGATCTGGCTCAGTCCCGTGACGGTCTCTCCGAATGTGGACTGGGGCTACGACGTCTCTGACTTTGAGGCCGTGCAACCGGAGCTCGGCACGTTGGGAGATCTCGACCGCCTCGTGGAGGAGGCGGCGGCTCGAGACATCCGGGTGCTTCTCGATCTGGTCCCCAACCACACGAGCGACCACCACTCATGGTTCGAAGCGTCACGAAGTTCGACGACCGATCGCTATCGCGACTGGTACGTATGGGCCGATCCCGGGCCTGCTGGCGTCCCACCAAACAACTGGGCAAGCAGCTGCGGCGGTCCGGCGTGGACTCTTGATCATGCGACAGGCCAGTACTACCTGCACAACCACCTTCCAGAGCAGCCAGATCTCAACTGGTGGAACGAGGAAGTCCGCGACGCATTCGACGGCGTAATGCAATTCTGGTTCGAGCGAGGCATAGCCGGATTCAGGCTCGACGTCTGCAACATCATCATCAAAGACGCTCTGCTGCGGGACAACCCTCCCGCGACCGAGGACGACGACCTGGATGTTCAACTTCTGGGGCAGCGTCCCGTCTACAACGCCAACCGACCCGAGGTCCATGAGGTGATCAGGCGTTGGAGACGTCTCGCCGATTCTTACGAGGCGGCCCCGGTCCTGATCGGTGAGACGCCGGTGCCGATCGCGTCGCTGGCCGACTTTTACGGAAGCGGCAGCGACGAACTGCATCTGGCCTTCAACTTTCCCTTCATCAACGCCGAGCTGAGTACCGACGCGTTGCGACGCGTGGTGGAGGACACTGAGGCGCTCCTGCCGGAGGGATCCTGGCCGGCCTGGACCGCGTCGAATCACGACATGGCGAGGTTTGCATCCAGGTGGGCGGGCGGCGATTCGCAAAGGGCCAGAGCTGCACTGTTCATGTTGCTATGTCTGCGGGGGACGCCCGTTCTCTATCAGGGAGACGAGATCGGACTTTGCGACTCGGAGCTGACGAGAGAACAGCTTCGAGATCCTCTCGGGGTCATGTACTGGCCTGCGTATGCCGGGCGCGACGCGGCGCGCACGCCGATGCCGTGGCGAGACGCTCCGGGAGGCGGGTTCACAGATCCGGTTGTCCCGCCGTGGCTGCCCCTCGGGGACACGTCCGCGTGCAACGTCGAGCGTCTCAGGTCAGACGAAGGATCCATCCTTACGCTCTGTCGGGACCTCATCGCGTTTCGCCGAGAAACGCCCGACATCCAGATCGGCGGGTACCGATCGATTGCAGCTCCGGACGGGGTTTGGGCGTTCGCCCGCGCCGATCGCTTCGTCGTCGCGTTGAACCTCAGCGACCGCGCCGCGATGCTCGACGAGGTACGGGGGACGATCCGCATGTGCACGGATCAGAAACGTGAGAACGGTTATTTGGACGGTTCTGTTCCGCTTGAAAGGTGGGAGTGTGTGATCGTCGAGTTGCAGGCGTTCAGCGGTCCTACCTGAAGTGTGCAAACGGCCCGATGTCGGGACGAGGTGTCACGAAGAGTTCACGCCACATCGACCGCGACTGGCACCTCTTCGTGTTGGCGGGCCAGCCTTCCGCGGCGGACCATCGTGGCGGAGGCATCGCTGTCACTAACAGTAAGGGCGGCGAGTATCGCCACGACGGCCACACCCGCCGCGGCCAGAAATCCGGCATGGTAGGCGCTCAGATTCGGGACGACGTGTCTGGCCGCGATCCTCGTGGGGCCGACCGCGGCAACAACGGTCGTCAATAGCGCGACACCGATCGCACCGCCAAGTTGGCGCGCCGTATTGAACAACGTTGAAGCCCGGCCGGTGCGTGCTGGGCTGATCGTGGCGAACGATGCCGCTTGTGCAGGGATGAAGACACACGACATGCCGAGCCCGAGCGTGAGCATCAGAAGCCGTGCCCACCACAGGCTCGTGGTCGCCCCGACACCCGCCATTCCCGCCATGGAGACAGCCACGACGGCCAGGCCCGACGACATTATGCGCCGCGGACCGAACACCGGATATAGGCGCCGGCTGACGACCTGTGCCCCGATCATGACGCCGAGCGCCTCGGGGAAGGTGTTCAGGCCCGACTGGAGTGCGGAGAGATGGAGGGCGTCTTGGTAGAAGAGCGCTACCAGGAAGAGGGTTCCTAGGAATGCGATTGCTCCCAGGATCATCACCACGCTCGTCGACCTGAAGAGGCGGTCTCGGTAGACACGCAAATCTATTAGCGGTTCCGCTGTGCGCAGTTCGACCACCACCATGGCGATCAGCAGAACCACTCCCGCCACGATCGTGACGAGCACTGCATTGTCGCCCCACCCCTTCAAAGGTCCCTCTGAGACGCCGTACATGGTCAGGCCGAGGCCGCTGCCGGCCAGCACAAATCCAGTCAGGTCGAACCGGCCGGGCTCGGCCTGAGCGTGATCGTCCAAGAACAGGAGTCCGAAGATGAAAGCGGCGGCACCGATCGGGACGTTCACGTAGAAGACCCAGCGCCACGACAGGTCGGTGACGAGGAGTCCGCCGAGGACCGGGCCGATCGCCGGCGCGAACGCGGTCGGGATCATCAGGATGCTCGAAGCGCGCACTCTCTCTGCGGGTGGGAACACTCTGAACAGCATCGCCATGCCTACGGGGGTCATCAGGCCGCCACCGACACCTTGCAAGACGCGGAAGACCACCAGTTCGCCGAGGCTCGATGCGAGACCGCACAGCGCGGATGCGACGGTGAAGATGATCAGGGCTCCAAGGAGGACCTTTCGCCCACCGAAGCGGTCCCCGAGCCAGCCCGAAGCCGCGATGAATACCCCGGTGCTCACGAGGAATGCGATCGAGATGCTGTCCACTGCGTCCGGCGCGGAATGGAAGTCCCGCCCGACTACGGGTAGGGCAACATTGACGATCGTGGCGTCCATGATCGCCATGAACAAGGCCGCGACGTACACCACCCCGACCGCGACCTTCTGATTGACCACGCGGGTCCGCACCAGGGTCATAGTTCCAGAACTCACTGAGTGTGTCAAATAAATACTTTGCGGATCATTGAGTTTCCAATATGATGGACAGAGTGACTTCGGTGGAGGCTCCTAGAGCAGCGGATACGAAGAGAGCCGAGACCGCCCGCGAGGCGTGGGAGATGATCCGCGAGCTGACCCACGACCCTCAGGTCCTCGGAAAGCTCCACACACTCGCGGAGGAAGCGGGGATCATTCCCGGAGCGGCGAAGGCGCTCAAGTTCCTGTCCCGCTCGGACCCGGTTCCGATGCGACGGTTGGCGGCCGACCTCAATTGTGACAACTCGTACATCACCACAATTGTCGACAGCCTCGAGCAGGCTGGTATGGCCCGTCGCGAGCCACACCCTACGGACCGACGCATCAAGGTGATCGTGCTGACCGACGCCGGCCGGCGATTAGCGCAACTCGCTCGCGAGACGCTCGGCACGCCTCCGAAGGCGTTCGGTGCGCTTACTGCACCAGAGGTGTCCGCGCTTCGGGATCTGATGCGCAAGCTCTCACAGAGCGCCGGAAGAGGGCGTTAGCTGCCATTTCACGACTACGGGCCCCGGAGCGAGCACGAGGCTCGGAACTTCCACGGTCGACTGGATCGCAAAACCCCATATGGGACGAACGACGGTCTACAGTGGATCAGGCGTCGGCACCAAGTTCAGGCTCTATCTGCCGGCAATTGATGAGAACGTCGAATCAGAGGTAGAGCACTGCAGCCGAAAAAGTCGCCTTCAGATGGTGAAATCGTCCTCCTGGTCGAGGACGAGGATGTTCTCGTATGAGTCTCGAGCACTGCGACGCACGAGTCTTGATCGTCGACGACGACAGCGCGATCAGACGGATGATCACTCGGATTCTCGAGCGGGCCGGCTACGAGTGCAGCGAAGCTCCGGACTATTCGGGTGCGTTGAACCTTGCCGAAGCACAGGAATTCTCGCTGGTCACATGTGACGTCAGAATGCCAGGTGGTTCGGGGTTGGATCTCGTCCGTGTCCTAAGAGAGCGCCACCCGGACATAGCGGTCGTGATGATAAGCGGCATGGACGATCCGGCCACTGCGGCCCTCGCAGCCGATCTAGGTGCTTACGGGTACGTCGTCAAGCCGTTCGATGTCAACGAGATCCTGATCGCTGCGGCAAACGCGATCAGGAGGAGGCATCTCGAGATCGACAACCGCATTCATCGCGAACACCTTGAACAACTTGTCTCCGAACGCACGGCGGACCTCACCGTGACGATCGAGCGGCTTTCACGAGCTGAACGCGCACTGCGTGCGTCCCAGGAGGAGGCCATCCATCGTCTTGCCTTCGCTGCGGAGTTCCGTGATCCTACGACGGGAGCGCACATAGACCGGATGAGTCGAACTTGCGAGATGCTCGCAATGAACAGGGGACTCGGTCCCGAGAAAGCCGAGCTCATCAGGATCGCGAGCCCCATGCACGACATCGGCAAGATCGGGGTCAGAGACGAGGTCCTCGGTAAACCTGGGAAACTGACCCCGTCAGAGATGGACGAAATGCGAAGGCATCCGGTTATCGGCAGCGAGATCCTGGCCGGATCGGATTCCGAGCTCCTCAGGCTCGGAGGTCTTATCGCGCTGACTCACCACGAACGCTGGGACGGGGGCGGTTATCCGCACGGGCTTGTGCGCGAACAGATCCCCGTTGAGGGCCGGATCGTCGCGATCGCCGACGTTTTCGACGCGCTTACGAGCGAACGTTCCTACAAGCCGGCATTCGAGGTTGACCATGCGGTGGCGATCATGACCGAGGAGAGCGGGAGTCATTTCGACCCCGATCTGCTCGATATCTTCCTTGACTTAGTGGACGACGTCGTAGGGCTCGCTCGAGTAACCCAATAGGCTGCGAGCCAAGCCGCTCAGAAGTCGGCGACAATCGGGACGATTCGGTCGCCGATGATCTCGACGGGCTCGATCGAAGAGACTCCGGCAACGCTTCCATGGGCGACTGAGAAGCCCATTCGGGCGAGCTTTTGCAGCGACTCGACTATCTCGTCTGTTCTTTCTCCCTTGCTCCCGACGTCAAAGTTGAAGAGCGCCGTCTTCTCTATGTCGTCATAGTTGCGTCCCTCGTCGTCACAATGCCTCCTGAGCACGTCGAGTTTGTGCTCGAGGTCTGGTCCCGGGAAAAGGTTGCACGCCTGCGCATAGCGAGCTACGAGCCGCAAGGTCTTTTGTTCACCCGACCCCCCGATCAAAATTGGAGGATGCGGTGACGAGAGCGCATTGGGCGAGTTCAGAGTCCTCCCGAGCCGGTAGTGCTCGCCTTCGTAGGGCGCGTCTTTCCCGCTCCACATCTGGAGGCAGATCTGTAGAGCCTCTTCGAGGCGTTCGAAACGCTCGGAAAGCGGAGGGAATGCAAGACCGAGACCTAGTGCCTCCTCCTCGTTCCACGCAGCGCCTATGCCGAGCATCGCTCGACCACCCGACAGGACGTCGAGCGTCGTGACCATCTTTGCGAGCAGCCCAGGCTCCCGATAAACGACGCCCGTGACCAGAGTCAGGAGTCGAACCCGAGAAGTCAACGCTGCCAGATATCCGAGAGTGGTGTAGGCCTCGAGCATTTCGTTCTCAGGGGGACCGATCACGCCGATCTGCCAGACGTGGTCCATGACGCTCACTCTGTCGAAGCCGGCGGCCTCTGCGGCAAGCGTGACCCGCTTCAGGTCCTCCCCGAGACGAGAAGGACCTCCGGGCCAGGTGAAGTCTGAGATATGCAGTCCGAGTTTCACGACACCTCCGAACCTCGCGATCAAGTGACGTTAGCGTCAGCGGTTCACGAACCATTCGGGACCCATCTCGACCAATTCGACAGCTGTTACCATCCGGGGCTTCGACGGCTCGGGGGGTGACAAGTGAACCGCGCAATTGAGGGGGCGATCTACAGACTCCGGCAGTCTGGGCTGACGGCGCGCTTTGCAAAACGCCTCCCCCCGGAGGTGCGGAAGCTGGTTCCACTAAGGCTGAAGCGCTTGCTGGTTCCCGCCCCCCCGAAACAGCCGCCCTTACCTTCGCTTGAGTATTTCTCCGCCATGAAGGCCCACTACCGGGTTGCGAACCTCGTCGGGGTCACTCCTGCGGAGTTCCGTCGGAGGATCGACGTCTTTTCATCTCTGGACGACGCTGAAATGGAGGGCTACCAGTCAGGCGACCACCAACGTGCAAGGTCGGTGCGCTTCGAGTGGTCCGAGGACCATGACTTCGGCGATTTCACCGTGACAGGAATGTCTACGAATCGGTCGACTTGGCTGCTGAGCACGTTCACTGACCAACTATCGGAGCTTCCGAGAGATCTGAGCGGCAAACGAGTGCTTGACATCGGCTGTTGGACGGGCGGGACGAGTTTGTTGCTGGCTCGCATGGGAGCCTCGGTGGTCGCCATCGAAGAGGTGAAGAAATACGTGGACTGCCTCGAGTACCTCTGCGAATCGTTCGGTCTTTCGAACCTCGAACCCCGCAATCTTTCTCTCTATGACCTGACCGGTGAAGAGTTTCAAGACGCGTTCGACATCGTGCTGTTCGGCGGCGTGCTCTATCACCTGAGCGATCCGGTGCTCGGTATCCGTATCACGTTCAACACGCTGCGTGATCAGGGAAAGTGCCTGTTGGAAACGGCGGTGGCCAGATCGCAAGCGCGGATCCTCGAGTATGCAGGCAAGGACGAACCCGGTCGGGGCGCGGCGGCCAACTGGTTCTACCCGGCTCCAAACGTCGTGCACACGATCATGGACGAGGTCGGTTACCGCAACATCAGAAGCCTCGTCCTTCCGCAGGCCCAAGGGCCTCAGGACAGGATGCTGGCGGTGGGAACAAAGGTGACCCAGGTCGACATGCTCCGTGCGGGTCTGTCCGTTCCTGACATCAGATGAGGCGCTAAAGCGGGTCGTCTCCCTGGCCGAGACCAGAGTTGCCCGGATCGTCCGGCCGCTCATCGGATGATCGACGCCCCGAGGTCGCCGACGACGTATCTTTCGCCGCATTAGGTTGCGAGTCGGTTGCTCCGAGGCAGTTTGGGAGGCAGGCATATGACCCCGTACGAAACCCGCTTCGTGACCGCGGTCAGCGGTCGTAGCTTGATGGGGGTCGCCTTGGCGGCTCTAGTGATCGGCGGCCTTTCGATCTCAGGCTGTTCGATTGTGAAGGCTGTGAGCAAGGTCGCTCACACGGTGGAGGGAAACAAGGCCACCATCGACGCATTCACCAAAAAGATCGGCTCTGGCAACGCGACGCCATTCGAAGCCGTTTACGCGACGACCGGGAGCTCGCCGTCAACGATCACCTACGCCGTTCAACCTCCGAAGGGTCTCTTGTTCAAAGACACCGCTTCTGGGACCGGAAGTCAGATCAACACGATCGACGTCATCGTGAACACGTCGGGCGAGTACGCATGCACACCGCCGTCTCCATCGACCTCCGGTCCTTGGAATTGCCAGAAGCTTTCTGGCCCAAACGCGGCGGCCGAGAACAAGATTTTCGATTTTTACACTCCATCGCACTGGGTCACATTCCTGAGGGACTTTTCGTTGGCCGCCGGACTGGCCGGAGACAAGGTCAGCTCCTCGAGCATGACCGTCAACGGGTTCGACATGTCGTGCGTCGATTTCGTGGCATCGGGGGTCCCTGGTACGAGCACGATCTGCACCACCGCGCAGGGGATTCTCGGATACGTGAAGGTGGCGGGTGATTCGACCAGCTTCGAGATCAAGAGTTACTCGTCGTCGCCCTCGGCCTCCCTCTTCCAATTGCCTCCCGGCGCCAAGGTGATTACCCCGCCGACTACCACCACGTAGCCAAGCACCTCGCACGATGGGGCCGGCTATCTGGCTCCTCGTACGAGCACTCCGGGCCTGGCGCCCGTCTCTTTTCCTCTGTCGAGCGTCACCTCACCGCGGTTGATCGTTGCCAGATAGCCCGTGGCGCGTTGCACCAACCGTTTCGCACCTCCAGGGAGGTCCGCGGCGAGCGTGGGGCGCTGCAGACCGAGCCCTTCGAAGTCGATGATGTTCATGTCCGCCTTCTTGCCAGGAAGCAGTCGGCCCCGGTCGCTCAGGCCGAAGACGTCGGCCGTTGCGCTCGTGAGCATGCGCACCGCTTCCTCGAGTGCAAAGCGTCCACTGTCCCGGTCTCGGGCCCAATATGACAAGAGAAAAGTTGTCGTGCTCGCGTCGCAGGTCTGTCCCGCGTGCGCGCCACCATCGCCCAGCCCGAAGACGGTCGTCGGGTGCACGAGCATCTCCCTGGTGGCGTCGAGATTTCCCTCGGAATAGTTGAGGACCGGCGCGTTGAGCAGCTGACGTCCCCCGTCTTCGAGGAGGTGGTCATAGAACTCCTCCCACTGCGAACGCCCGGCCGCTTTTGCCAGACGGGCGATGCTGGTCGAAGGAGCAGGTTCATAGTCGGGAGGATCCCCCAGGGGAAAGGTTCGAGACGGGTGCATGAAGCCCGAAATGATCGGGTCGTCCTCCATTGCGGACAGCTCGGCCACCAGGCGGGCCTTCAGAGCGGGATCGCCCATTTGTACAAATTGTTCGGTCCAAGGCGACAGGGCGATCTGGCTCCACGACGGAGCAAAGTTGAAAGGGTGAAACGTCTGGAGGCCCAGCAGGAGGGAAACCGTCCTGCCGTGCACCTGTGGCCTCACATCTGAGCCATGTGCAGCGGCGTCCCCTGCGAGCGCGAGCAGGCGGCGATACGCGCCTGGGTCATTGTTGTTCTGGTTCAAGGCGAAAGTCACCGGACGGCCGATAGCGCCCGACAGACGACGCATCCACGACATCTCCTTTTCCGGTGCCGCCAGATCCTCGCCGAGAGCGCCCGCGGGAGCGAGCTCGAAAACGCCGGTGCCCAGTTCACCGAGAACGGCGCCGATTCCGAAGAGCTCGTCTTCGGCCGCGAACGTTCCCGGAACGGGCTCTCCGTCGATCGCCCGATGCGCGAGGGTACGCGAGGTGGAAAACCCGAGGGCACCCGCGCTGATCCCTTCGCGCACGATGTCGGCCATCACTTCGATGTCTCGGGCAGTGGCGGGCTCGTTGTGTGCGCCCCTGTCTCCCATTACGAAGGCCCTGACAGCACCGTGGGGAACCTGGGCACCGACGTCTATTGATTTCGGCGCACGTTCAACAGCGTCCAGGAATTCGGGGAAGCTCTCCCAATCCCACTGGATTCCGGCCGACAGCGCTGCTCCCGGGATGTCCTCCACGCCTTCCATGAGGCCGATCAGCCAGTCCCGGTTCGCGGGACGCACCGGAGCGAAGCCCACGCCGCAATTGCCCATGACGATCGTCGTCACCCCGTGCCAACACGAGGGCGTCAACATCGGATCCCAGGTGATCTGCCCGTCGTAATGGGTGTGTATGTCGACGAATCCCGGTGTGACAAGCGCTCCGTCGGCGTCGATCTCGTGCCTGGCCCGACCGGCTACTCGGCCCACCTCGACGATGATCCCGTCGTCAACCGCGACATCAGCAGTCCGTGCGACCGATCCCGTCCCGTCCACCACCGTTCCTGATCGGACGACGAGATCGTGCATGCGTCCCTCCCGGGGACTAGCGGAAACCCAGAACCAGGTTAGAAGAGCCGGGCACGATCCGCAGCCACGTGGTCTTGCTGCAGTCAGGTGGTCGTATAGACAGAAGAAGTGAAGATCTTCAGGTTCGACGAGAAGGTTTCGATCCCGATCTCGAACTTTGGCTCCAACTTCCGGATCGGCCCACTCACCGAAGAGGGTGCTCGCGTGCGCGTGCACGCGATGCACCTGGAGCCGGGCGGGTTGATCGGACGCCACATAGCGACTGAGGCGCAGATGTTCGCGGTTGTGAACGGCGTGGGTGTTGTGAGCGGGTCTGACGGCACGCGCCGAGTGATCAGAGCCGGTTACGCGGCTGTATGGGATGCAGGCGAGGAGCACGATGCGTCGAGTGACGAGGGGCTGACGGCGATCTGTGTCGAAGGAGAGTTCGAGGTCTCTGCAACGAGCGTCACGCGGTGAGATAGCTGTTCTTGACTATGACCACGAGTGGGCGAGATGGTTCGACGCGGTTTACGCCTACGTGTGGCCCGCGATCCGCGACGTCGCATTGCGAATTGAGCACGTCGGATCGACAGCCGTACCCGGCCTGGCCGCGAAACCGATAATCGATGTCGACATCGTCGTGACGCTCGAACACGACATCTCTCGTGTCGTCGACCGGCTGTCAGGGATCGGATACCGTTGGCGCGGCGATCTCGGTGTTCCCGGGCGCGAAGCGTTCTCCCAACCGCCAGGCGCGGGTCTCCCGCCGAACAACCTCTACGCGGTGGTTGAGGACTCGAAGGCCCACATGGATCACTGGCTGCTGCGCGACCTGCTTGTCGAGGATCCGCAGGCGCGGGAACGGTATGCGGCACTCAAAAGGGCCAACGCCGAGCGCGCCGGCGGCGACATCGACGTCTACGTCGCCGCGAAAGCGGGCTTCGTCGCTGAATTGCCTGCGCGGTCCCGCGCCATGAAGGGTCTGCCACCCGAGACTTACTGGGATCCGAGCGTTGAGCCAGGGCCTGCGTAGAAGCGTACGCTGGTCCGATGGGAGCCAAACAGCGACAAGGTGGAGAGAAGAAGAAGCCAGGTAAGAACATCAAGGAGAAGCGGGCGGCCAAGACTCAAAAGAAGGCAGCCAAGGAAGGGGTCGCGAAGACGCTCGGCAGGTAGACGCGGTGAGCGCGACGGGGATCTCAGAGGCAGCCCGGACGCGCACCGACGACATCGTGAGCGTTCTCGGAGCCTCGACCTCGTTGGATGGTTCGTCGAGGCTGCCGGGCTGGACCCGGCTCACCGTCGCGTGCCACCTGCGCTATGGAGCGGTCGCCTCGCGCCGGATGACTGCCGAAGCCCTGGCCGGAACCGAGACCTCGTTCTACCCGGGCGGGCGTTCCGTCGAGCGAGCGGGCACACTCGAACCCGGTCGCGCGGAGGACCCGCGGAAGGTCGTTGCTTCGCTTGGCGAAGAGAGCACGAGGTTGCACGACTCGTGGGCTCGTCTCTCAGAGGCCGAGTGGAACACATCCGTACGAGAGCCTGCTGACAACACTGATCTCGGAGACACGACCCTCGTTCTGCTGGCCATCATGCGCCTGACGGAGATCGAGGTCCACGGGAGTGACCTAGACATCGGTCTGGACGACTGGAGCGAGGTCTTCGTTTCAAGCGCGCTACCGGTGCGGATCTCACGGTTGGCGACGCGGCGCTCGAACCACAGGGCGATCGACTCACGGGTTCAGGGGTCATGGAAGCTCGCGGCCACGGACGGGCCGAGCTGGAAAGTCTCCGTGTACGGAGATCAGGTGACGAGCGAGCTCGTCGATCCGGATGCGCCGGCCGATGCGGTCATCGAGGCGACGAGCCGCGACATGCTTGCAATGCTTCTCGGTCGGCCGCTCGAACGCCGGCTCGTGACGCACGGCGACGAACGCCTTGTCAGCCTCTTCCCGAGGGCCTTCCCAGGGCCCTAGAGCGCGACAATCACCCCGGGCCGGAGCCGGTGCTCCCCGGCACGATCGGGTGGACCTGGAGCCCCGAACAGCCGGGCAGCGAGACGTCGATCTTGACCGACTGAGTCGTGTTCGGAGGGGTTACGAGCAGGCTCGCGTAAGTCGGGCAGGTCGTTGCATTGCCGGTGGGAACGTCTGTCCCTTCGACGATTGCCGACGCAGTTTTGACGGGCACCAGGATCACATCAGAGACGCTTTGGCCGGCACCCCCCAGGTAGCCGTTCTGCGTCCTTACTGCCTGAGTGATCTGTACACCCTGTGCGTTCAGCCCTGCGACCCCCGGGTACCCGAAGAGCGTGCAGGTCTCGGAGCCGACGTTCTTGAACAGCAGGACGACGCCGACATGCCCAAGTCCGGCGTGCGGGCTTCCCGAGGTGACGGTCAGCTGTGAGAAGCGGCAGGCAGGCGTGTGCTGCACAACAAGCGGCGCGAACTGAATGGGTGCGTACGCGTAGGACTCGTCCGGGGGCGCGCCGGCTGAAGCCACGATCACGCACCGATCGGTACAGACGGTTGAAGAAGCCGTTCTTCCGCTTCCTGACGAGGCGACGACGTTTACGTGGAAATCGATCGAGGCGTTACCGGACCCGTCGGTCGACCTGAACCGCTCCCGGATACCGCATCCCAGAGGGTTGGCGAAGAATTCGCCGGTGCTCGCGGACTCGGAGACGTAGAACGCGGCATGTGGGACGAGTCCGCGGGCGCTCAGTTGAACGACCTCACCGGAGTGGAGATCGCGTGCCGGAGTTACCGTCACCGACGCGCCAGCGGAGACGACTCCGCTCGTTCGAAGGCTGCGCACATAGTCGACTGCGAACAGCTTCTGCGAAGGATCCGGGCACGTCGGAGGGGAGAACCCGAGTGGCTTGAACGACGAGGCCTGCTCGACGAGCGGCTCGGTCCAGCCCGAGAAGCGGATTTCTACTCGACCCCCAGACGTCTGAAAACCGCACCAATCCAGCTCGACGATCGCTTGAGGAGAGGAGCTAGAAGCTGCGAGCTCGACGGGGCTCGCCGGAGCCGGCAGGTCCGGAGCTCGGTGGTAAGTCGACTCGATCAGGCTCAGGGTGTGTCCAGCGCTGTCGAAGACGACGATCTTCGGCTGTCCCGACAGAGCGCAAGAGGTCCCCGCGGTATTCGAGAGCCGTACCGCTCCCAATGGTGTGCCGGGCTGATCGAACGCAACCGCCGCCGTCAGCTGGCTAGTCGCGCAGGCGCGCACTGAGCCCTTGGAGCTAGGCAGCCCGGCCGGGGTCCGGACCGTCCTGGACTGGACGATGTGAACGCTCACCAGAGCGATCACGAGCGCGGCAGCAAGAACGCCCGCCCACGCAAGAGCCCGGCCGCGTGACAGCCGGGCAACCCGGACGCGCGCCGGGTGTGCGGCACCCACCGAAGAGGCGTCGAACGAATGGAACAACTCGCGAAGACGGTTGTCCGTGTCGTCGGGGGATTCCGTGACAGGCATTAGCCGATCCTCCTGCCGAAGTCGTTTCGCGAAAAGGCCCGTTCCTTCACGAGTGGGAGCAGGCGGGCCCTTGCCCGGTGCAGGAGAGTCTTTACGGTGCCCTCCTTGACGTTCAACGTCTCCGCGATCTCGTTCACCGACATGTCGAGCCGGTAGTGGAGCGCGACGACCTCGCGCTCTCGACGGGTGAGCTCGCTCATCGCCCGCACGAGGTCGACGCTGCTTGCGACCTGATCCGCAAATTCCCTTTGAAGTGGCTCGAGCTGCCCGGCGAGGCTTCTGAGAGCCGCGCGTTCTCTGCCGAGGCGCCGGAAATGGCTCCTCGTGTGATTGAGAGCGACCGTCAACACCCAGGAGGACCAAATGTCGACCTCCGCCCCTGCCTTGGCCTTCTGCCAAGCCTTCAGGAGGGCTTCCTGTACGGCTTCCTCGGCAAGAACAGGATCTCCACAGATCAACGAGACTGCAGACGCCAGGCTCGAACGGTCAATCGTCTCGAGCCGCCTGAGCTGTTCGTCACCCATGTCGACCGCCCGAAACCTGCGTCACGGTCATAGGACGTCCGGTGCCCCTGGCGGGTTGACGGGTTTTTCCGAGAAGGCCGTTGTCCCGGAACTCGGTGGGTCCTCAGGCGGAGGTATTCGCGAAATGCGGCGCCAGGCTGGTCATCAATTCCCGCCTCTCTTCGGCGGTGATGGTGCTTGCTTCTGTCGTTCTCATGAACTCCGACACGATCTGCACGAATTGGACAGGCTCCTCGGCGTGGGGGAAGTGACCGGCTCCCTCGATGATCTCGAGGCGGCTCCCGGGCATGGCCTCGTGTGCGGCCACCGCATGGCTAACCGGGATGATGTTGTCCCGGCCTCCCCAGACGATCAGCGTGGGCATCCGAGCGGTCAGGTAGAGGCGGTCCATAGCGTTCACGGACTGGCCGCCCGGATCCACCACGCCACGCAACGTGCGTGAGAAGGCCCTTCGGTTCTCGGATTCCACCAACGACGCGTAGGCCCTCCACATCTCGACTGCTCGAGCGTTCCTGAAGCCCGCCCTATGCAGGAGCCTGAAGAGCCCGTTGCCCAAGTCTCTTGCAAATGTCGGGAAGAGGACGGGGAATACGAACTCGACACCGGGAACAGTGAGCAAGCGGAGAATCAAACTCACCTCGCGCCCGAGCCCACCGCTTCCGACCAGAACCAGCCGGTCACAATTCTCGGGGTATTGATATGCGAACTGCATCGCGACGCCACCGCCGAACGACTGACCGACAACCGTCGCTCGCTCGATTCCGAGCACGCTCAGCAGGTCGCGCAGTGTGCTCGCGTGTGCACCCAACGAGTAGTCGCCCGGCGGTTTGTCCGATCTTCCGTGCCCGACCAGGTCCGGCGCGATGACCGTGTGGTCGCGAGCGAGCAGCTCTATTACGTCTTCCCAGGTCTTGGAGCTGCCCGCGATGCCGTGAACGAGCAGCAACGCAGGACCCGAACCCGCCTTGCGGAGATACAGGTCGTGACCGTGAATCCGAACGGCTGCCGGGATCGTCACCCGATCACCCATTGCCGTCGCCCTTCTGCCGGGAGCAACCGGCCGAATTGCATCCCCTCGAAGTGTGAGGCGGCCATCGGGACGTCCGTTCCCTCGTACTCGCGGGCGAGCGCTTCGCCGCGTCCTGCGAGCCAGGTCCGGATCGACATCGGAGAGCACCTCCCACTCGGGGTCGAGAAACTCGACCGGGCAGTGAGCCACGTCGCCGATCAGAAGGGCACGTTCGGACCCCGACGAGATCACTATCACGGTGCTACCCGGCGTGTGTCCGGGTGCCGCGGCGACGGTGACTCCCGGCAGAATCGAGCCTTCTTCCCAGACGTCGAACCGCTCGACCACGGGTGCCAGAAGCTCCGCCTCCGTAGGAGCGCCCATCATCTCGGCAAGCGGCGTCTTGTCTGCTCCTCCGGATTCGATGAAGTACTCCCAGTCGGCACGAGAGCAACGGTAACTGGCGTTGACAAAAGTCGGTGCATCGCCGGTGACGGCCCAGCCGATGTGATCGAGGTGAAGATGCGTGAACACGACGTCACTCACGTCTGCCGGCGATATGCGGAGCTTCTCCAAGCTCTCCATGAATTTTCCCATCCCGAAGCTGTTACCCATCGGGCCGAGACCAACGTCTACCAGCGCGACCCGGTCTGCGGCGCCAAGGACGAGGAACCCCCCGATCTCCATCGGGACCATCCCGTTCTCGTCGAGGAACCGGCGGTGGGGAAGCCACTGCTCCTCGGTTGCGGGAAAAAGCATGCTCGGCGGGATGGCAGCACTGCCGTCCGTGACCGGAGTTATCTCGATGTTGCCTACGTGCACGGGCGGCTCCTGAGGAGGCAGGTCAACCGATCGTAACAACTGACTCCGGGCGAACTCTCTGCCTACGAGGGATAGACGATGATGCAAAAGGGATGCCCAGCTAAATCGGCATACACGCGAAGCGGCTCTTCCGGGTCGTCGAACCGGTCGTAGAGCAACCGGCCCCCCAGCGACAAGACACGCTCGTGTTGGGCTAAGAGGTCTTCCGTGGTGGGAACCGTCATGTCGAGGTGCAGCTGTTGCGGGATCGTGTCGTCGGGCCACGTGGATTCATACAGCTCGTCGACCTGCTGGAACGCAACGCTCGTGGTGCTGGTCGGGTGGTACAGAACGAGCCAGTCCTTGTCATCGCCTTCCTCCCGGTCCGTTACGGGCTCGTCCCCGTCGCGATATCGCATTCCCAGAAGTTGACGGTAGAACTCGGCGAGTGCACGAGGATCCAAGCAGTCCAGAACCACTTGTCTGATCTGCGGGAATGCTCCTCCAGTCATCTACCACCACTCACGTCGATGAGCGCCCCCGTGACGTAAGAAGCTTCGTCCGCACACAGCCATGTGATCGCGCTGGCTATCTCAGAAGGTCGGCCGGCTCGACCCATCGGTATCGAAGGCGCCAACCGCTCCAGTCGGTCCGGCTGACCTCCGCTCGCATGAATGGTGGTGTCGACCAGCCCTGGGCGCACGGCGTTGACCCGGATTCCTTCTTTGGCGACCTCGCGCGCGAGGCCCAGCGTCATGGTGTCGATTGCACCTTTGGAGGCGGCGTAGTCGACGTACTCACCGGGACTGCCTAGCCGGGCGGCTGCCGAGGAGATGTTGACGATGGATCCGCCGTTACCTCCGTGGGAGGTCGACATCCGCCGAACGGCTTCGCGAGCGCACAGAAACGGGCCTATGACGTTGATTGCGAACATTCGCTCGACACGGCCTGACGGGTACTCGTCCACACGGGATTTTTGATCCACTATCCCCGCAGAGTTCACTAGGGCGCCCAATGGACCGAGCTCGTTGTCGACGCTCTTGAACAGATCAACCACGTCGTCCTCCGAAGAAACCTCAGCCTGTACAGCCATGGCTCTTCGACCGAGCGAGCGACACACCCGGACGACGGACTCAGCCGCGTCACCGTCAAGTCGGTACCCGACTGCGACGTCCCAGCCTTGAGCGGCCAGACAGGTCGCTGTGGCGGCGCCTATTCCCCGGCTCCCGCCGGTGACAACTGCGATCTTCCCCACACCGTCACACTACGGGTGACTTCCCGTGCCGCCGAATAGCATGTCTCTGACAAGGGAGCTTGTACATGGGTGAACCGACTCCGCGCGGAAACGTGAAGGTTGGCGACGTCCCCCCGGAGGCTCTCCTGAGGGCTGTCATCGAGGTTTCCGATGACGCCATCATCACGCTGGGGGCGACCGGACTGATAACGACGTGGGCCGCGACCGCAGAGAGGCTGTTCGGTTTCCGAACCGGCGACGTTCTCGACCGCCCTCTCGAGTGCTTGTTTCCTGAGCATCTCCACGACGAGATCGGGTCGGTCGTGGGAAGGGCCTTGGCTGGGGAGCGGATCGACCATTTCGAAAGCGAGGTTGTGCGCAAAGACGGGATGCCCGTTCCCGTATGGCTTTCTCTGTGCCCGATCTTCGACACGTTCGACTCCGCCATCGCTGCTGCTGTGATCGCCAGAGACGTCACAGAGCAGCGACTTGCTCAAGCCTCTTTGGCCGAGGTCGAATCACGCCTCGAGGAAGGGGAGGCCTTGGCGCACGTCGGAAGCTGGCTCTGGGACCTGCGAACAGGCGCTGTGCAATGGAGCGGCGAGTTTCACCGGATCAACGGGGTGGACCCCATCGACTTCGACGGCACGTTCGAGTTCCACCTCGGTCTGATTCATCCCCAGGATCGCCAACAGGTCAGAGAGGCGATGGAGCATTCGGTGGAGTCAGGATCGCCATTCGAAGGCGAGTACAGGGTGATTCGTCCCGATGAGCAGATCCGTCTGCTGCGGGTACGCGCTCAGCCCACGATCGGATCGGCTGGAAAGGCGGTGGGTCTCCGCGGAATAGGTCAGGACGTGACCGAGATGCGATGAAGGAATCGTGGCCCGGGTGTTGCGTGTCAGTCGTGCCCGACGAGGTGCCTGACCGTCGCCACCAGGTCTCCACCAATGTCGGGTATGTGCTGATCGCCGTCGACGATGGTCGCAATTTCACGAAGGGTGCTTCCAACCTGGGCACGCGCAGCTGACACCACGTCTGCGAACTCCTCGGTATTACACAGCAACTTGAGCGACCGACCTAACCGGTCCAGATCCTTCCCGCCGGTTTTTGCTCCGATCAGGTAACCGGCTGCCAATGCGAAGAGGGTCTTCATTGGGCCTCCTCGAGTTCAGCTTCAGCGTGGAGATGCACTCGAACATCCGGGTAGATCCGGAACATGAGCACGGTGGGCGAAGGTATGGCGTAGTCGCGGATATCGAAGACCTGCTCACCGGTGATGACGAGCCGTCGGTCCGACAAGGTGTGTATATCGACTGTGCCCTGGGCGGGCTTCGTCACACCGTGGAACGTGAGCTCGCCCTTGAGCCCGTAGCGTGAGCCGGGACCGCTCGCGGTGCACTCCTTCAGTTCGACCCTGGCCGAAGGGAAGCGGCGTGCGTCAATGCGCCGAAGCAGCTCTGCGTCGTAAAGATCGTTACCGGATCTGAGGTCCGAAACATCTATCTCGAGATTTCCCGACGGAGAGACCTCCGTAAGCAGCACCCCGTCTACGACGGTGGCCTCGATGGAACCCGTGATCCCGATGGCACCGAAGCTGAGGGGGCCAACGGTGGATCGGACCTCGATGAGGACGACCGAACGTTCGGGTATCAGATGGAAGTGCTTCGGCTTCGTCCGATTCATGGATGTTCCTGCGCGCGATCCGCTCTTGGTTTCGTTTCCGTCTTGCTGTGGCGTCGACTCGGGTTTCGGGCAGCGAGCGTCAGCTTCCAAGAGGGCAGAGGCCCTACGGTTGGCCGAAGTCGAAGACACGGGGGACCAACCGGCGCCCAACGCCGACGCCCAGCCGCCTTCGACCTCGGCGAGTACCGAGTCAGTTGTCCCGGTCGCCTGGTAACGGCGAAGGACCTGCCCGAGGTAGTCGTGCTCCTGCTTGATCACGCCCATCCAGACCCGCAGGACCTGCTCTCCTTTTGGCGTGACTCGGTAAACCCTTCGCGATTGGCCCGCCGTCGGGCTCTGAGACGACACCCAGACGAGCTCGTCTCGCTCGAGTTGCGCAAGAGCGCGGTACACGGCCGGTCGATCGACGTGGCCGAAGCGGAGCTCGTTGAGCCGGGGCACGAGGCCGTACCCGTAGCCGGGTCGCTCCGACAACAGAAGAAGGATCGCAGGCAGGATGAACCGCCGAGGTGGTGCGAGTTCGAAACGCGAGGTCGTCTCGCCGGTCGCTGTAGCGGTGCCTTCCATGTGCAACACCTCCGCCCTTTTACTCCCCGTTTCCTGCAGTGTCAACGCGTCTTTAAGGGGTCCCACTCCGCCTCCGACTGGCCAAATGATGCAAAAGACACTCATTTACGGAGAGTCCGGTGCCGCGGTATCAGTAGATAGAGCCGCCTGACCAGGCGCGAGCTCAAGAGGGGAGGAACCGCGGTGACGGCAACCGAAGCGCCGCCCGACGAGGCGGTTGTCCACGTCCTTTGGATCAATGCCGGGCTCAGTTGCGACGGGGACTCCGTCGCTCTGACTGCGGCTACCCAGCCCAGCATCGAAGAGATCGCCCTGGGCGCGCTCCCGGGGCTGCCGAAGATAGCGGTCCACTGGCCGCTGATCGACTTCGAGTGCGGACCCGTGGGGGGTGCGGACGACTTCATCGAGTGGTTCTTCAAGGCGGACCGGGGCGAGCTCGAGCCCTTCGTCCTCGTTGTCGAGGGTTCGATCCCGAACGAAGCCATCAAGCGCGAGGGCTATTGGTGCGGCTTCGGGAACAACCCGGAGACCGATCAGCCGATGACCACGAGCGAGTGGCTCGACCGGTTGGCTCCTAAGGCGCTAGTGGTGCTCGCTGCCGGCACCTGTGCGTGCTACGGCGGCATACACGCCATGGCCGGTAACCCGACCGGCGCAATGGGTGTGCCTGACTACCTGGGGTGGGGTTGGAAGTCGAAAGCAGGGATCCCGATCGTGTGCGTGCCGGGGTGTCCCACCCACCCTGACAACCTTTCCGAGACGATCCTCTACCTTCTGTACCAGGCGACCGGGCAGGCGCCGATGATCCCGCTAGACGACTCTCTTCGTCCTCAATGGTTGTTCGGCAGGACGGTGCACGAGGGCTGCGACCGGGCTGGCTATTACGAACAAGGTGACTTTGCCAGCGAATACGGGTCGCCGAAGTGCATCGTGAAGCTCGGCTGCTGGGGTCCGGTGGTGAAGTGCAACGTTCCCAAGCGCGGTTGGGTGAACGGTGTCGGGGGGTGCCCCAACGTCGGGGGCATCTGCATCGGCTGCACGATGCCCGGGTTCCCCGACAAGTTCATGCCGTTCATGGACGAGCCGCCAGGCGCAAGGGTTTCGACTATTGCCAGCGGTCTCTACGGGTCGGTCATAAGGGGGCTGCGACGGATCACGGAGAAGACGATCGACGAAGAGCCGAAATGGCGAACTCCCGGCAGGGAGCTCACGACCGGCTACAAGAGTTCGTGGAGGTAGAGAGATGGCCAAACAACGGACAAAGGACGCGAACGGCCTTGTCGAGATGGCGTGGGATCCGATCACACGGATCGTGGGAAGCCTGGGTATCTACACGAAGATCGACTTCGGCAAAGGCAAGGTCGCGGAGTGTCACAGCACATCGTCGATCTTCCGCGGATACAGCATCTTCATGAAGGGCAAGGACCCACGCGATGCGCACTTCATCACCAGCCGTATCTGCGGCATATGCGGTGACAACCACGCGACCTGCTCGTGTTATGCGCAGAACATGGCCTACGCCGTGCGACCGCCCGCACTGGGCGAGCAGATAGTCAACCTTGGCGAGGCCGCCGAGTACATGTTCGACCACAACATCTTTCAGGAGAACCTGGTTGGGGTCGACTTCTGCGAGAGGATGGTTGCCGAGACGAATCCGGGAGTTCTCGAGCAGGCCAACCGGACCGAGTCTCCCCACGCCGACGCTCACGGATATAAGACGATCGGCGACATCATGCGTTCGCTCAACCCGTTCTCCGGTGAGTTCTACCGCGAGGCGCTGCAGGTGAGCCGTTACACCCGAGAGATGTTCTGCCTGATGGAAGGCCGTCACGTCCATCCGTCCACTCTTTATCCAGGTGGGGTCGGGACGACCGCCACGATTCAATTGTTCACCGACTACTACATACGGCTCATGCGCTACGTCGAGTTCATGAAGAGAGTCGTGCCCATGCACGACGACTTGTTCGATTTCTTCTACCAGGCGATGCCCGGATACGAGGAGGTCGGTAGACGTCGCATCCTGCTCGGATGCTGGGGCGCCTTCCAAGACCCCGCCGTTTGCAACTTCGACTACCGCGACATGACCAAATGGGGACGCGCCATGGGCGTGACGCCTGGTGTCGTGGTCGACGGCAAGCTCGTGACCAACGACCTCGTAGTCATAAACCTCGGAATCCGGATCCTGCTCGGCCATTCGTTCTACGACGATTGGGAACAACAGGAGATGTTCGTCACTCACGATCCCTTGGGCAACCCGGTGGATCGGCGCCATCCCTGGAACCAGCACACCAACCCTCAGCCGCAGAAGCGTGACTTCGACGGCAACTACAGCTGGGTGATGTCACCTCGATGGTTCGACGGCAAGGACCATCTAGCCCTCGACACGGGCGGTGGGCCGTTGGCCAGGTTGTGGGCGACCGCCTTGTCGGGTCTGGTCGACACGGACCATTTGAAGGCCACCGGCACGAGCGTCCAGATCCACTTGCCGAAGACAGCGCTCAAGCCAGAGGTGAGCTTGGAGTGGAAGATCCCGCAGTGGTCCAACACCATCGAGCGTGACAGGGCGCGCACGTACTTCCAGGCTTATGCGGCCGCGGCTGCATTAGATTTCATCGAGAAGGCACTGGCAGACGTGCGGGCGGGCAACACCAAGACGTGGGAGCCGTTCGAAGTTCCCGACGAAGGGATCGGCTGCGGGTTCACAGAAGCCGTACGAGGTGTCCTGTCCCACCACATGGTCATAAGAGGCGGCAAGATCGCCAACTACCACCCGTATCCGCCCACGCCGTGGAACGCGAACCCGCGCGACAGCTTCGGAACTCCGGGCCCGTACGAGGACGCTGTCATCGACTCTCCCATATTCGAGGAGAACGACGAGGAACACTTCAAAGGGATCGACATCATGAGGTCGGTTCGCAGTTTCGATCCGTGCCTGCCTTGCGGGGTGCACATGTACCTCGGCAAGGGCAAGGTGCTGAAGAAGCTGCACTCGCCGACCCAGATTGCCAATCCCGAATTGGCCGGCTGAGGCCGGCGCACGATGCCGGCACCACAGAACCTTCGGGCCACGGGCGACCGGATCGAGCAGTTGCTCGACGAGTTGCAGGCCAACTCGGACCCACGGTCGTTCGACTGTGCGTCGGAGCTTCTTCGCCTGATCTCAGAGCTCTACGGCGCGGGGCTCACCCGCGTCGTGGAGCTGATCGCTGAGCAGGCTCCCGGGCTGTTAGGCGCCTTGCTCGACGACGAGCTCGTCGCCAGCCTGTTGTTGGTTCACGGACTTCACCCCGAGACGTTGACCGACAGGGTGCAAAGCGCGCTAGCTCAGGTAAGACCTCTGCTGGCCGCACACGCCGGGGACGTCGAGCTGCTCGATATAGATGCCGACGAAGGTGCAGTGAAACTCCGGCTCCTCGGAAGTTGCGACGGGTGTCCATCGTCTTCGGTCACGCTTCAAATGGCAGTCGAACGGGCTATCAACGAGGCCGCGCCCGAGATCCTCCGGATCGACGTCGTCGAACCTTCGGATCGCACCTTGGCGAAGGTTCCGGTGGCGATCACAACCAAGCCGGTATACGAGGAATGCCCGGCGGAGATGGCGGGCACGTGAGCGATCCCCTCGCCGTGCTTCAGAGGATCCGCGGACGCCGCCCTCGTACTGCACCCGTTGCAGGGGAACGCTGCGAGATTTGCACCGAGCCGATCGAGAACGAGCACAACCACCTCGTCAACCTGAAAGCTCGCAGCCTCATGTGCGCCTGCCGAGGTTGCTACCTTTTGTTCACCGCCGAAGGGGCAGGAGGTTCGCACTTCCGCGCGGTTCCCGAGCGGTACCTCGCATGCTCTGGGATGGAGCTGGCGCCGGCGCAATGGGAATCACTGCAGATCCCTGTGGGAATCGCGTTCTTCTTCCTCAACTCGTCGATCGAACGCGTTGCTGCCTTTTATCCCGGGCCCGCCGGCGCGACCGAGTCGGAGCTCCCGCTCGACACGTGGACGGAGGTGTTCGGGGCCAACCCGGTGCTTCAGAGTCTCGAGCCGGACGTCGAGGCGCTTCTCGTTCGAGCCGGGTCGAGCAGAAGTGCTGCGGAGTGCTACATCGTGCCGATCGACGCATGCTACGAGCTGGTCGGACATCTGCGCCGCGTTTGGCGGGGCTTTGACGGCGGCAGCGAGGCTCACGAAGCGATAGACGAGTTCTTTGGCAGGGTACGGGCCAGGGCGCGATGACGAGCATCGGGTTCGAGGTGATCGACGCCCGGGCCGAACCTCACGCCGCCACCCCGACGATCGTGTTCAGGCTCAGCGCCACCGAGGCCAACGGGCTGGTCGTTCACACGCTCGCTTTGCGTTGCCAGATCCGAATCGAGCCTCAGCGGCGACGGTACAGCGAGGAGGAAGAAGACCGCCTCTTCGAACTGTTCGGCGAGACTCCCCGGTGGGGTGACTCACTGAGGCCGTTTCCGTGGACGCACGTGTCGACGACGCTCGGCGGGTTCTCCGGCCACACCGAGTTCGACCTCCCGGTTGAGTGCACGTACGACTTCGAGGTCGCCGGCGCCAAGTACCTCCACTCACTTTCGGAAGGGGACATCCCCTTGCTCTTGCTTTTCTCGGGCACGGTGTTCACCCGAGGGGAGTCCGGTTTCAGCGCTGAACCGATTGCGTGGGACCGCGAAGCGTCGTATCGGATGCCCGCATCGGTGTGGAGGCAGGTCATGGACCTGTACTTCCCGAACAGCGGCTGGGTGAGAGTTGCACGCGACACGCTCGACGAGCTCCAGCGATTCAAGTCTGAACGCGCGCTCGCAACCTGGGACCAGACATTCGAGCTGCTTTTGAAGCAGGCGGGAGTCGATGGCCCGTGACTACGACGGTGCCAGACAGGTTCGCATCGGCCCGCACAGTCGCCGACGCCGTGCTCTACGAGGGGTACGTTCTCTATCCGTACCGCGCCTCGTCACGCAAGAACCAGGTTCGCTGGCAATTCGGTGTTCTCACACCTCGTGCTTACAGCGAGTCGGACGGCTTCGAAAGATGGACGATGCGCACGGAGTGCCTTGTGGACCCCGGATCCGTCCCGGTCTTGTCGGTGCGGATCCGTTGCCTTCAGGTCCAGCATCGCGGGATCGAGGAAGCGATCGCTTCTGTCACTTCGAGCGAAAATGATCCGGAATTTGTACCTGCCGAGATGCTCCAGGTCGGGGGCGTTTCGTACGTCGATTGGGACGAAGCCTGCGACCGGACGGTCGATCTGCCCGAGCTCGGCTTGGCGGAGCTCGTTGCGGATGGTTACGAGGAGCGCTTCGCCTTTCCCGGTGGGGTCGAGACGGAGCAGATCCGGTCGCTCGACTCCAAGGTGGCAGGGCGAATCGTAAGACGGCGCCAGGCTGTCGCCGGGCGGGTTCTCGTAGATGCGACGAATGTGGCCCGTGCGATCGTGGCAAGCGGAGCGGCCGAATCAGGGGAGGTCGGTCGGCTCGTGAAGGTAGGGGTCACCGTCGAGAACCTCACTCCGCACGCCGAACCGGGGGAGTCTCGCGAACAGGTGGTGGCGCACTCCCTGATCGCCGTGCACACGATGATGGCAATAGATGACGGTGTTTTCGTGTCCTTGCTCGACCCACCTGAGTTCGCCCGGCTCGCCGCGGCGTCGTGCCACAGCAAAGGCACATTTCCGGTACTGATCGGACGCGACGACGTCATGCTCTCGTCGCCGATCATCATGTACGACCACCCCGAGATCGCTCCTGAGAGTCCCGGAGACCTGTACGACTCGACCGAGATCGACGAGATCCTCGCCCTCCGCGTCTTGACGCTGACCGATGACGAGAAGGCAGAAGCCAAGGCCACCGATCCCAGAGCAGCGGCCATCATCGACCGCTGCGACGACATGCCTCCCGAGATGTGGAACCGGCTCCACGGAGCACTGCGTTCGCTTGGGCCTCTAACCGGACCCGAACCTGAGCCCGAACCCGAACCCGACTTCGAGCCGGCGAGTGAGCGCCTCGCGGACTTCGAAGAGACGTCGCAGTGGTGGGACCCGGCGGTCAACTCCTCAGTCGATCCGTGGACGGACTCGGTCATGGTCGCGGGAGTGGAGATCACCAAGGGAGCTGCCGTGCGGTTACGGCCCTCGCGCAGGTCTGACGCACAGGATCTCTTCCTCCGCGGGCTGAACGCAACTGTTGCAGGGGTCTTCCAAGATGTCGACGGAGACGTACAGGTCGCGGTCACCGTCGATGACGATCCAGCCACCGAAGAGCTCTCCTGGCAGGGCCGATACCTCTTCTTCTACCCGGAAGAGGTGGAGCCACTGGCGCACTCGGACCGGTCCCAGTGAACGCCCCGGTGCTCGTTGCCGGCATCGGCAACATCTTTTCGAGCGACGACGCGTTCGGTGTCGAGGTTGCCAACCGCCTGATGGGAAAGTGGCTACCGAGCCAGGTCCGGGTCGCCGATTTCGGGATCCGTGGGGTCCATCTCGCTTATGAGCTTCTGGACGGTTACGAGTGCCTTATCCTGATAGACGCAGTTGAACTAGGAGAAGCGCCGGGCACGATCGCGGTCATCGAGCCCGAACGCTTCGCGGCGACGGGCTCTCCGGATGATTCCGGTGACCGGGCACCCGTTGTCGACGCTCACAACATGAGTCCCGATGTCGTGCTCGGCACGCTCCCGCGCCTCGGAGGGTCGGTCGGGCAGACCTTCGTGATCGGCTGTCAGCCCGAGAGTCTCGACGAGGGAATAGGCCTGTCCGATTCAGTTGCCGCTGCGGTCGACAGCGCAGCTCAACTCTGCTGCCAACTTGTCGCAGACATCGTGCGACCCGTCAGAAAGGAAGCAACAGCATGATCACCCGTCTTGTCCTGTCGCTGGCGTTCGCGCTGGCTGTTGGGTTGGTAGTGAAATCGCTGCCTGACATTGCCCGCTATCTCAAGATTAGGGAGATGTGAGTTGGAGCAGGTATCACGCGTCCCGCTAGACCGGATCTAGCCCCGTGGCCCGTTACCGCATAATCCCTGAGCGGTCGAGGGTCTGGATCGACCCGCGCTCCAACGTTCACCCAATCCATTCCGGAACCGACGGTCTCGAGGGCTATGTGGAGCTCGAGATCGATCCGGAGGGCGCCGTGAACCTGCAGCAAGACCCGACGGGGAAGGTTTCTCTGCCAGTAAGTCGCTTGTCGTCTGGGAACCGCATGGAGGACCGCGAGATGCAAAAGCGCGTCGACTCGAGGCGGTATCCGACCATCGACGGCGTCCTTCACCACATTGAGCGTGCAGACGGCGACCATACATACCAAGTGAGTGGAGACGTGGTCTTCAGGGGGGTGCAACGCTCTCACCGGGACGAGATGACTATCGAGGCCGTGGACGATCAGACGATTCAGCTTGCGGGAAAGTCCAAATTCGACATCCGCGAGTTCGGCATGGAACCCCTCGCGTCCTTCTGCTCAAGGTCCTTCCAGAAGTAGATGTGAGGGTCGAGATCTTCGCGGCGAAAGAGGCTTAGAAATGCATGAGCTCGGTCTTTGCGCCTCGATCGTGGATGCCATCGAGGCACGGGCCGGCGACAAGCCGGTCGCTCGAGTCCGGGTGCGGGTCGGTCGCCTGAACCACGTGCACCCGGACGCATTCGAGCAGTCCTTCGTGTTGGCGGCGATGGGCACCGTCGCGGAGGACGCAGCGGCAGAACTGGTCGTACTGCCGGTGATCGCGCGATGCGCCGGCTGCGGTAATTCGTGGGAGTGCGACGAGATGCCGATCGCGTGCCCGACGTGTGCCTCCGTGGACATCGAGCTACTCGGCGGCGACGAGCTGGTACTCGAATCGATCGAGTACAGAGGCTGAAAGGAACAGACATGTGTCTCGGGATCCCAGGACAGCTCGTCGAACTCGTCGAAAGCAACGACCAACTTGCACGCGCGGACGTATCCGGAGTGACGCGGGTCATCAACATCGGGTTGCTCGAGGACGAAAGGCTCGAACCCGGAGACTGGGTCCTGATCCATGTCGGGTTCGCGATGTCCAAGATCGACGAAGAAGAGGCCAACCTCGCCCTCGCCTCTTTGAAATTGATGGGCCAGGCCTACGGCGACGAGCTCGAAGCCTTCTGGTCGTCCCAGGTCGTAAGCAACAGCAAAGGAGAATGACGTGGGGACTCTTATCGGAGTTGTCGTTGGTTACGCACTAGGTACCCGGGCCGGCGAACAAGGCTGGACCGAGTTCTACGAGGCGTGGAAGGTGATCAGTTCGTCGGACGAGGTCAGAGATCTCGTCGCGGGCGGTTTCTCGGTTGCGAAGGACCTGCTCGCCGCGGCAGTCAGTTCCTCGCCGGCACGCTCAACCCGTCTGGTGAAGGCGCCACGTTGCGGCCTGTGGCGTAGGGACGGCGATGCGATTCGTCGACGAATACAGGGATCCCTCTGCAGCTCGCGCGCTGGTGGCCAGGATCACCGATCTGGCCGGTGACGGAGAGTTCAAGTTCATGGAGGTGTGCGGTGGCCACACGCACACCATCTACCGGCACGGGATCGAGCACCTTCTTCCGCCTTCGGTCGAGCTCGTCCACGGGCCGGGCTGTCCGGTGTGCGTGATCCCGATGGGCCGCGTCGACGACGCAATCTCCGTGGCGACTCAACCACGAGTCATCTTCACCTCGTTCGGCGACATGATGCGGGTGCCGGGTAGCAAAGGGAATCTGCTGAAGGCAAAGGCTGAGGGCGCCGACGTGCGGTTCGTCTATTCGCCCCTTGACGCATTGAGGATCGCTGTCGAAAATCCGGATCGCCAGGTCGTGTTCTTCGCAGTCGGATTCGAGACCACGGCACCGTCCACGGCGCTCACGTTGCTCCAGGCTCGAGCTCGAGAGATGACAAATTTCAGCGTCTTCTCAAATCACGTGACGATCGTTCCACCGATCAAGGCGATCCTCGAATCACCCGATCTCCGTCTCGACGGCTTCCTCGGTCCTGGGCACGTTTCAACGGTTATCGGGCAACGGCCATATCGCTTCGTTCCGGCCCAGTACCGCAAGCCTCTGGTCACGGCCGGATTCGAGCCACTCGACATCCTCCACGCCATCGCCATGCTCCTGGCTCAGATCACTGAAGGCAGGTGCGAGGTCGAGAACCAGTACTTCGCGGCGTCGTCCGCGAGGAAGGGAATCCGAGAGCTCTCGCGGTGCTCGAAGAGGTATTCGAGCTTCGGCCTCACTTCGAGTGGCGAGGACTCGGCTTCATATCTCAGAGTGCTCTCAAACTACGAGCTGAGTTCGAAGGTTTCGACGCCGAGGTGCGATACGAGATCCCCGGTGTTCGTGTGGCCGACCCGAAGGCGTGCCAATGTGGCGAGGTGCTCAAGGGCGTCATCAAGCCCTGGGAATGCAAGGTGTTCGGCACCGCGTGTACTCCCGAAACTCCCATCGGCACGTGCATGGTTTCTTCCGAAGGAGCCTGCGCCGCCTATTACAACTTCGGTCGCATGCATCGCGAAGCCGCGGTGACCATCGGCAGGACAAAGGTCCTTCGCGCATGACCGCCCTCGCCGCGCCCGCTCGACAGGTCCGTCACAGGATCCGCGTGGCCGGCGTGGTGCAAGGCGTGGGCTTCAGGCCCTTCGTCCACCGCCTGGCGACGGAGCTCGACCTCGCAGGCCACGTCTGCAACGACTCCGAGGGAGTATTCATCGAGGTCGAGGGTCATGCGCTTTGCGTCGAGAGCTTCGAGCTGCGCGTCGTCGAAGAAGCTCCGCCCCTGGCGAGGATCTACGAGGTCGAGTCGACAGCGATCTCGCCCGTCGAGGGGGAACAAGGCTTCCGGATCGAGACGAGCCGTTCGAGCGGCCCGGCCCGCACATTCGTATCCCCGGACATCGCTGTCTGTGAAGAGTGCGTAGACGAGCTGTTCGATCCCGATGACCGTCGTTACAGGTACCCGTTCATCAACTGCACCAACTGCGGACCCCGTTTCACCATCACCGCACGGCTCCCTTACGACCGTCCCAACACGACCATGGCCGGATTCGAGATGTGCGGCGAGTGCCGGAAGGAGTACAGCGACGAGAGGGATCGTCGCTTTCACGCGCAGCCCGTCGCATGTGACGTGTGCGGGCCACGAATCTGGTTCGAGACGTCGATTACGGAACCACGAGGTGCGGACGAAACCGTTCCCGGCACGGACACGGCGATCTCGATGGCCCAGAGTGCTCTCTTAGGCGGAGAGATCGTCGCTGTGAAAGGTCTCGGGGGTTTCCACCTGGCGTGTGACGCCACATCTGCGGCTGCGGTTCTGCGACTGCGCCAACGTAAGAACCGAGTCGACAAACCGTTCACGTTGATGGTCCGCGATATCGAGGTGGCCGCCGAGCTCGCCCTTATCGGACCCGACGAACAGGACCTGCTCACGAGCCCAGAGCGCCCGGTCGTTCTGTTGAGGAGCCGTCCAGGCACTCCCGTTACGCAATCGGTTGCCCCGGAAAGCCCTTACGTCGGCGTGATGCTGGCCTACACGCCGCTTCACCATTTGCTGTTTGCTCCTGTGCCGGGAAGGCGCACGACCGCTCCGATAGTGCTCGTCATGACCAGCGGCAATCTGAGCGACGAACCGATCTGCTACGACGACGAGGACGCGCGGCGACGACTAGCCGATATCGCCGACGCGTGGCTCGTGCACGACCGCCCCATCCATGTCCCATGCGACGATTCGGTCATCCGGGTCAACGGCGACGAGGTGGTACCGGTAAGGCGCTCCGCGGCTACGCGCCACTTCCGGTTCGCCTTCCTTTCGACTCGGTTCCGACGCTCGCAACCGGTGGAGAGCTCAAGAACACGTTCTGCCTGGCGCATGGACCCGATGCCTGGATGAGCCAGCACATAGGGGACATGGGGAGCATCGAGACGTTGGTCGCGTTCGAGCGCTCGACGGGGCAGTTCTGTGACATCTACGGCGTGGAGCCGGCGATGATGATCGCCGACGAGCACCCTGCGTACCAGGCGCGCCGGTGGGCCGAAGAACATTCCGGCGGACCGGTCGAGCTGGTCCAGCACCATCATGCCCACGTCGCCGCGCTGATGGCTGAAAAGGGCATCAAACCGGACGAACGTGTAGTCGGATTCGCGTTCGACGGGACAGGATTTGGTACGGATGGTGCCATCTGGGGAGGCGAGATCCTCGTATGTGGATACGACCAGTTCGAGCGGGCCTCACACCTGAAATACGTGGCCCTGCCGGGCGGGGATTCGAGCATCCGCAAGCCTTATAGGGCCGCACTCGCTCACCTTTGGGCTGCAGGGATCGATTGGACCAGCGACCTCCCGCCGACGCAGTTCGCAGCGTCTCGCGAACTTGCGGTCCTTTCGCGTCAGCTCGAGCGCGGGGTCCAGTGTGTGCAGACTTCGAGCATGGGCAGGCTCTTCGACGCCGTCAGCTCGATTCTCGGAGTGCGCCATACCGCGTCCTACGAGGCGCAGGCCGCCATCGAGCTCGAGACGGTGGCCACCGGCCACATCTGGGAGTCCCGTCGTTACGGGTTCGCCGATAGCGATGGGGAAATCGACCAACGCCCGCTCCTGCGTGCAATGGTCGACGATCTGCGCGTCGGTATCCCGGTCGGGGCGATTGCGGCCGGCTTCCACCTCGCGGTCGCCCAGATGATCGGCGACCGGGCTGACAAGTTGCGCTCGGAGACGGGGATCGACCGGATCGCACTGACCGGTGGCGTGTTCCAGAACGTTCTTCTGCTTCGCCTGGCTCGCGCTGAGCTCGCCCGCAGAGGGCTGCGCACACTGACTCACAGCGTCGTGCCTCCGAACGACGGCGGTATCGCTCTCGGACAGGTTGCAATAGCCTGCGGCCACGCGTCTCATTTGGCCGGCAGATGAAGACGATCGAGGACCTGAACGTGTGCGAAGACGAGTCGCCGCTCGTCGCCTCTGCACTTGCCCGCGCAGCGTTGACGCTCGCAAGGCGCTTCGCATCAGGGTCGACGATGTGGTGCGTAGCTCCGCAGTGGCCGGCCCACGGCCGCCACATCGCGGTCGAATTCGTTCACCCCGTCATCGTCGGGAAAAGGGCTCTGCCCGCCGTGACCGTCGAATCGCCCGATCTCAGCTCATCGTTGCGGCTCCTCGCACGTCCGGGCGACGTCCTGCTCGCAGTGAGCACTCACGAGGTCCCGCGCGTCGTTGACCTGATGGTGCGTTCGGAGGCTTGGGGCCTGACCAGGTTCTGGTTGGGCGCAGGCCCGACGCAACCCTCCACCTCCGCTGAGCACGTGGTCTGGCTCGAATCGGTAGACCCTACGCTCGCCGCTCGGTCCGGGGAGATGGTGCTCCTTTACCACTTGCTGTGGGAGCTCACTCATGTCGTGTTCGAGCATCCTGGCTTGCTCGAATCGGATGCCTCCTCGCGGACGAGGTTTGCATAACTTGCTCGGACGAGGCGGTCGTTGCCGAGGTGAGGACCGTTCACGGAGCATCGAGCGTGGAGGTGATCGCGGACGGGCGGACCGAGGTGATCGACGCGAGCCTGGTCGAACCGGTCAGGCCCGGAGACCTGGTACTTGTCCACGCCGCGGTGGCGATCAGCAATTTGTCCTGCGGATCCGGCACTTCACGGAACCAAGAACGATGAGCAGCGAACCAACAAGCTTCCTCTACCCCTTCATCGAAGGGGAGGAACGAGACTCGATTTCGCTCCTCGCGGACCTGACGGCGTCGGCACGAACGAAGATCGCCGACAGCCGCAGGCTTCGGGCAGCAACTCTCGAGCAATGCGACGGCGCGCTTCTCGAGGTCGCGCTCGACATGTCCGGACGCTTCCGCAGGGGGGGAAGACTCTTTGCGTTCGGAAACGGCGGAAGCGCGACGGACGCCGAGGGGATCGTGGAGTTGTTCCGCGAACCACCATATGGCCGTGCCCTTCCTGCGATGTCGTTGGTCGATGACCTGGCCGTGATCACCGCGCTTGCCAACGACGTTGGATTCGACCTGGTCTTTTCGCGGCAGATCATCGCCCACTCGCGGCCCGACGACATCGCCGTCGGCTTCTCGACCAGTGGCGATTCGGTCAATGTTCTGAACGCACTCGAAGAAGCACGCGACAGCGGATTGCTCGCGGTCGGGCTCGCCGGTTACCAAGGCGGTGCCATGGCGACCAGCGCGGTCCTCGACCACTGCTTTGTTGTCGGCTCAGAAAGCGTTCACCGGATCCAAGAGGCGCAGGACGCCCTGGTACTACGCCTCTGGGAGGCGGTTCAAATATGCATGGACCGCGACCGCTATCGGACATCGATAGATGGGGATAGATGGGAATAGTTACCGTCAGATGAGGAGCGCGCCGTGACCGAGGTGACAGCAGTCCCGGAGACTCGGGCCAGAGAGGCGGCGGTGTTCGACCGCATCGAGGCATTCCGTCGTCGCCGGCCTCGTCTGCTGGACGACGTCGTCACCCTGGCGCACGGCGCCGGCGGCAAGGCCTCTGCAGCGCTGCTCGACGCCGTCTTCATGCCTGCGTTCGCCAACGACGTTCTGGCAGCTCAGACCGACGCCGCCGTTGTATCGCTCCCGTCGGGCGACCGTCTGGCATTCAGCACGGATTCTTACGTCGTGAAGCCCCTGGTGTTTCCCGGTGGATCGGTCGGCCATCTCGCCGTGCACGGGACCATCAACGATCTGGCGATGATGGGGGCGAGTCCACTCGGGTTGTCCGCCGCGTTCGTGCTCGAAGAAGGCTTTCCCATCGAGTCTCTACGCGGGATCGTCGCCGACATGGCTGAAGCCGCTTCAGCGGCCGGCGTTCCGATCGTGACAGGCGACACCAAGGTGGTCGATCACGGTGCTGCCGACGGCATGTACATCTCGACCTCCGGGATCGGACTGATACCGCAAGGACGTGATCTGTCCTCCGCGAAAGTCGCGGAGGGAGACGTAGTGATCTGCTCAGGCAGCATGGCGAACCACGGCATGGCAGTGATGCTTGCCCGCGGCGATCTCGCACTCGACGCGGATATCGCCTCGGACACTGCTCCGATGCACGACCTGATGGAGCGCTTGATGTCGGCTGCACCCTCCACCAGATGGTTACGAGATGCAACTCGCGGCGGCGTGGGGACCGTCTTGAACGAGCTGGCACGCGACAGCCAGTTGACGGTGGTGTTGGACGAGTCGATGCTTCCGGTCAAGCCCGATGTCGCGGCTGCGTGTGAGCTGCTCGGGATAGACCCGCTGTACGTAGCCAACGAGGGACGGTTCGTTGCCGTCGTCGCCCCCGAGGAAGCTGAGTCGGCGCTTTCGGCCCTGAACGGTCATCCCCAAGGTCGAGAGGCTGTCAAGGTCGGCGAGATCCGCAGCGAGCCTCCCGGCATCGTCGTGCTCGTGACCCATTTCGGCGGCACGCGGATCGTCGACATGCTCGTCGGCGACCCGCTCCCAAGGATCTGTTGAGCGAGCGAATATCTCAGTCTGGAGAGGGCCTGAGCGGGTCTGAAACGTGCCCGACTAGACCCGCAGGCCCTGGCTCCGTAGCGTTGGCTCAGTGGGACAGGTGATCAGTGCCGGGAAAGTCGCTCCGCAGGGCGACGTCCGGCCGCGGGCAGAGACGGTGATGAGACGGCTGCTGTTCGTGCCCGAAGGGCCGGTGACGGTCGGCGAAGCCTCGGCTCACCGGATCTTCAACGTCTCGATGGGTTTGTCCGCGTTGCGTTGCCTACTCAGTTACGTGGTGTTCCCGATCGTCACCCCCTTGGTCGGAGCCGCCACGGATGTGGGACCCGCGATCGGCATTCCGATCGCGGTCGTCGCACTCTTCTTCGACGTGATCGGGATCAGGCGGTTCTGGCTCGCCGGTCACCGCTTGCGCTGGGTGATGACAGTGGTCTACGTGCTCGTGATGAGCCTGGTCACGAGCCTTCTCGTGGGCGACATCGTCAAGTTGGCCTAATCGATCGAATCAGCTCCTCCGGCACCAGGACCGGCCGGGAACGCAACCACTCGCCGAGCGCCTTCGCCTGCTTGTCGTAGCGCCGCGCCTCGGTCGCGCCGCCGTCCAGCAGGCCGTGAACTACGAAGTTGAGGGCCTTGAGATTTGGAAGCTCGTAGCGATCGACGGCCAGATTTGATGATTCGGGAACGAGCTCTTTGAAGCGTTGCTCTGTCACCGTCCTTCGTAGCCAGTGCCAAGCGTCAGGCGTACGGACCCATATACCTACGTTTGCGCTGCCACCCTTGTCGCCCGAACGGGCGTTTACAACTGACCCGAGAGGGACCTCGACCATCACAGTGTCATCCGGCTCGCGGTCATCCGGCTCGCGGTCATCCGGCTCGTGGTCACGCCGCTCATTGTCCGTGTCCTCGAGTCCGGAACTTGTCGAACGGGCGTGCGTTGCACCGACCTCTGTGGAACCTGGGTCCACGTGCCCATCGAAGTTTGGCGCCGGTACCGCTTCGCGTCGCCCGTCTGCGTGCACGACGACGTGGTCCACGAGCGACTGCGGTATGAGCGCCGGCCAGTAGACGCCAAAGGGAGATCCGTTCCCCGGCGGTTCGGTGTAATAGATCCCCGGGAAGTTGGCCAGAGCTAGTTCCACGAGGAACGACGAGAAGGCTCGTCCGCAGCTCGACTCCTCGCCGTCGACTGCGATTTGCAACAGGCACGAGCCTGCCATCTGGTCGTCAGCCCGCTCGTCCGCCGCGCCGATCCGGGTAAACCGCAGGTCGATGATTCCGGGGTCGCCGTCCAATCGGGAGCGCACAGAACGCTCCAACAGCGCGGCCTTCGCGTCCAGGTCGAGACCGGTGAGCACCACCGTCGTGCTGTTGCGCCATGCTCCGAGACCAGTGATTGCGACCTTGGTCGTCTGAGGAGGCGCGGCCCCTCTAACTCCTGTGACTGCCACACGATCGGGAGCCAGCTGCTCCAGTCCGACTGTGTCCAGTCGAGCAACGACATCTGAGTTGAGATACTCAGGAGCTCCGACCTCGTACAGGAGTTGCGCCGTCACGGTGTCGACCGTGACTGCGCCGCCCGTTCCCTGGTGTTTCGTGATCACGCACGTGCCGTCTTCGTCTATCTCTGCCAAGGGGAAACCGGGGTGCGTCAGGTCTTCGATCTCGCGGAACCCCGAGAAGTTTCCTCCTGTCGCCTGCGCGCCACACTCGATGATGTGACCGGCGACGACGGCACCCGCCAGTCGATCGTGGTCCTCCGGGGACCAGTCCCACCACCAAGCGGCGGCTCCGCTTGCAAGCGAGGCGTCGGCAACGCGACCCGTGATCACGACGTCAGCGCCGCCGTCGAGGGCAGCCTTTATCCCGAAGCCCCCGAGATACACGTTGGCAGTGAGGACCTCGTGTCCCCAACCGGCAAAAGGCGCGCCCGAGTCAAGATTCTCGAGCTCGACGCCGGAGGCCATGAGATCGGGAATTCGTCCCGCCAGATCGTCCCCTTCAACGTGCGCGACGGACAGCTCGACCCCGATCGAGTGCAGCATCGTCCGAGTTGCCTCCGCCAAGCCCGCCGGATCGAGCCCTCCAGCGTTGACCACCACCTTGACGCCACGTGCCGCTATCTCGCTCGCAGCCCGCTCGAGCTGTCGCAAGAAGCTGCCTGCATACCCCCCGTCCGGTCGCCGCATCCTTGACCTGGCGAGGACGAGCATCGTCACCTCGGCCAGGTAGTCGCCCGTGACGACGTCCACGGGACCACCTGTCACCATCTCCTCGAGGGCGGAGAACCTGTCGCCGTAGAAGCCCGAGCAGTTGGCGATGCGGACCGGTCTCCGCGGTCCGGCTTCGTGGCTCCCTGAGGAATCGTTGGTCATGTCACCGCCCTCCGTGTGACGGGAGGTGGAGAGGGAGCGGCTCGATGATTTTCTGACGATTCATATACACGACTGTCTACTTATGCCCGAAATTAATGTGGGAATATCCCCGCGGGGGCGTCGGAGAACCTGGTCCCGGAGCGACGATAGAGGTGTGAGCGACCAACCCGCGGCGCTGGCGGACCTACCGCTCGATTTCCTCGCTTTCTACGACGAGGCCCTGTCGCAGGTATATGGGTATCTGCTCGCACGTTGCAACTTGAAGGCGGTCGCAGAGGACCTGACCGCCGAGACGTTCCTGGCTGCGGTCGACGCAGTACGCAGAGACACAACTGCCACCGTGAGCGTTCCGTGGATCATCGGCGTCGCGCGCCACAAGTTGGTCGACCACTGGAGGCGTCTGACGCGCGAGACGAGCGGGCTTCACGCCCTTGCCGATGCGCAAACTAACGAGACGAGCGAGGACCCGGCGGACGCTCGGCTCGATGTCTTGCAGGCGCGCCAGATCCTTGCCGGACTCGCACCACACCATCAGGCGGTGCTCACTCTTCGCTATCTCGATGATCTACCGGTGGCGGAGGTAGCCGTTCTTCTGGGCCGTACAGTCCAGGCGACTGAGGCCCTTCTCACGAGAGCGCGGCGAGCGTTCAAGCGCGCCTACAGCGGAAGCGGAAGCGGAAGCGAAAGCGGAAGCGGAAGTTCGGCGGGCGACGAGGAGACCTCCGATGACTGACCCGTTCGACCCGTTGGGCCCGTTCGACCCGTTCGACGCTCTGCGGGCTCCGCTGTCGCCGGTCGCGCCTGATCCGGACTTCGCACGCCGTCTCCGAGCCCGCATCGACCGGGTCTTCACCCTCCCGAAAGGAGTCACTGTGTCAAACCTCGACCTGGATACACGCGACCAACTTGAGACAAAGACCGACGTAACACGGCTTGCCGGCGTCGCAGCCCGGTCGGACGTTCCGGTCTCGACGCGAGCGGCGATCACTCCGTACCTGGCGATAGCGGGTGCCGCCGAAGCCATCGAATGGTATGGGGTCGCCTTCGGAGCTCGTCCTGTTGGTGCTCCGATAATCATGCCCGACGGGCGCGTCGGCCACGCCGAGCTCGATATCGCAGGTGCGGTCATCATGCTCGCCGACGAACACCCCGAGATCGGCCACACCGCACCCACCGAGGATCTCGGTGTGCACGTGACGCTCCACCTGAGCGTCGAAGACGTCGACGCGGTGATCGACCGCGCAGTGAGCGCAGGCGCTCACCTGGAACGCCCGCCGGGTGACCACGAGTACGGGAGGAACGGGGCGATAAGAGACCCGTTCGGCCACAGGTGGATCATCTCGGCCGAGCCTTCAGATCTCCCAGAGGCGGAGCCCGAGGTACCCGCCGTGCGCCAAGGCGACATCGCGTACGCGTCGCTTTGGGTGCCCGACGTCCGAAGAGCTGCGGAGTTCTTCTCGTCCGTGCTCGGTTGGAGGTACAGGGAGGCGAGCGGGCCGCAGGGTCGCCAGGTGGACGGCCTTCCCATGCATCACGGGATCTGGGAGGGTGAACCCAGGTCCACGCTGTTCTGCTGCTACGCCGTCGACGACCTCGAATCCGCGATCGAACGGGTCCGCTCGGCGGGAGGGACCGCCGAGGAACCCCACGTCGAGCCGTACGGGACCATCTCCGAATGCGTCGACGATGAAGGTGTCCACTTTGCGCTGTTCTTACCTCCGGGAACCGGCACCGCTCAGAGCGCGGGCGCCGAGGCCACCTCTGCCGGTGTGAGCGCACAAACACACGGCACCCTTGCGTACGTAACCATGGAGGTACGCGACTCAGCGAGGACGCGGACCTTCTACGGCTCGGTGCTCGGATGGCGGTTTGCCCCAGGAAGTGTCGACGACGGATGGCAGGTCCAGGACGTCGCACCCATGGTCGGCATATCGGGAGGTCACGAATTGGTGACGACTGTCCCCATGTACCAGGTCGCCGACATCGCGAGCGCCGTAGAGCGAATCCGGCGAGCCGGCGGCACCGCGACGGAGCCCGAGGTGCAGCCCTACGGCATCACGTCCACGTGCACGGACGACCAGGGCACGCGTTTCTATCTGGGTGAGCTCTGAGCTCTGAGCCCGGCCTGCCGTCTACAGAATCGGTTGGCTGTCAGTTCCCGTGGTCGTCAGCGCCGTCGGAGGCGTCCGAGCCTACGAGCGGTGGCGCCAGGGACACCGGGTCGATGACTCCCTCCTCCGCCCAGACGTAACGCCCCGCCAGCACCCTCTGCGCGGCCTCGTAGTTCTCAGCGTCGTCGTTCTGCCAGAGGTCGTGGAAATACCTGTCCACCCGCCGCCTCGCGCCGGCACAGAACAGCTCCGCGAGCTCTACGGCTGCGTCGGCTTCGCTCGCACCTGAGTCGACGAGCATCTTCGTCCTGACGCAGGTGGCGCTCATCGCGTAGAGCTCTGCGCCGATGTCGACGATCCGACCGAGGAACCCCTGCTTGCGCTCCAGGCGTCCCTGCCACCGCGACATGCCGTAGAAGGTCGACCGGGCGAGCTTGCGGCTCGAGCGCTCGACGAACCGGAGATGCGGCGCTAAGACGTCGCCGAACTCGGTGTAGCCGCCGGGATCCTGTCCCGCGCCAGTCACCAGTTGAGGTAGCCACTTGCCGTAGAAGCGAGCGGCCTTGACGGCGCTCTTCGCCTTCTCGGGGATCTTCACCTCGGGGTCGATCAGATCCCCTGCCACCGACAGGTGCTGGTCGACGGCCTCGCGGGCAATCAGGAGCTTCATGATCTCCGACGAGCCCTCGAAGATGCGCGAGATCCTGAGGTCTCTCAAAATCTGCTCGGCGGGTATAGGTGCCTCACCTCGCGCAAAAAGGGATTCGGCGGTCTCGAAGCCCCGGCCGCCTCTTATCTGGACCATCTCGTCGGCGACGAGCCAAGCCATTTCGGAGCAGTAGAGCTTTGCGAGGGCCGCCTCTATGCGGATGTCGTTGCGCTCTTCGTCGGCCAAGAGGCTCGAAAGCTCGACCACTGCGTCCATGGCGTAGGTGAGCCCGGCGATGAACGAGATCTTGTGGGCGACTGCTTCGTGCTTGCCGATCGGTACGCCCCACTGGACGCGCTCGTTCGACCATTGGCGCACGATCTTCAGGGACAGCTTCGCCGAAGAGCCGCACATCGCGGGAAGGGACAGCCGCCCGGTGTTCAACGTCGAAAGCGCGACCTTCAAGCCCAGTCCCTCGCCGGCGATGATGTTCTCGGCCGGAACTCGGACATCTTTGAAGCTGGTGACTCCGTTCTCTATCCCCCGAAGCCCCATGAACTGGTTTCGGTGCAGCACGGTGATGCCCGGGCTCTTCGCCTCTACGACGAATGCGCTGATACCACCGCGATGACCGTCTGACTTCGGGACGACGGCCATGACCACGAGCAGGTCGGCGATCACCCCGTTCGTCGTCCAGAGCTTCGTCCCGTTGATGATGAACGCGGATCCGTCCTCGGTCGGTACGGCGGTCGAGCCCATACGAGCCGGGTCGCTTCCGACGTTGGGTTCGGTCAACAGGAATGCGCTGATCTCGTTCGTCGCGACCCGCGGCAAGAAGCGCTTCTTCTGCTCTTCGGTTCCGAACAGCTTGAGAGGCTGCGGCACACCGATCGACTGGTGTGCGCTCAGCAACGTGCTGAGCGCCGAATGCGCGGACCCGGCGATGCTTAGGGCGCGGTTGTAGTACAGGTTCGACAGGCCGAGGCCGCCGTACTTCTCGTCAACCTTCATCCCGAGAGCACCGAGGTCGCAGAGACCCTTCACCACGTGTTCGGGGATCTTCGCGTCGCGCTCGATCTGGAGAGGGTCGACTTCCTCACGGATGAACCGCTCGAGCTTCGAGAGGAACGCCTCGCCCTTCTTGCGGTCGCCTTCCGAGACGACCGGATGCGGATGGATCAGGTCGAGCCTGAACCTTCCCATGAAGAGCTCTTTGCCGAAGCTCGGCCTGGTCCATTCCTTCTCCCTGGCGGCCTCTGCGACCTGCCGGGCATCCTTCTCTGTGACCGGGCTCATGGGGGAACCTCCCTGAAGCGAATGACGGACTACCCGTACCATTCCACCAGTTCGAGCACCGGGCTGCCGACCGAGCTGCCGACCGAGCTTCCGATTGGGCTGCTGACCGGGGTCAACTCAATCGGATTCTGTTGCCGGTGACCAGGTTCGCGGCGTCGGTGCATAGCCAGCCGACCACCTCGGCCACCTGGGCGGGTTCGGCGACACGAGCCCCGCGCGCATCGGCGAACCTGCGTACCTCCGCTGTCACCCAGCCCGTGTCTGTGATCGGGGGGTGGACGATGTTCGCGGTGATGCCGTCTCTGGCGAGTTCGGTTGCGGCGGACACGGTGTAGTTCTCGAGAGCAGCCTTTGCCGCTCCGTAGGAGACCTCGTTAGGAAATCCGGTCGGTCCACCCGACGTGAGCGCGATGATCCGGCCCCAAGTGCCCCCGTTTTGGCGGTGCCGGCGGGCGAACTCCGCGATGAGGAGGGCGCCAGCCCTTGCGTCGACAGCGAAGTTGGCGTCGAACGAGGCGGCGGACACCTCCTCGGTCGGGCGGCCGAGCGGGTCGCTGGCAACACCGGAGAAGGAGTCCTGGCGCCAACCGCTCGCATTGTTCACGAGGATCGACACCGACCCCAGCGTCGCTTCTGCCTCCTCGAACACATGCGCTGGAGCCCCTGAGACTGTGAGATCCGTCTCGACGGCGAGGCAGCGCGCTTCGTGCTGCTCGATCATCTCGACAACTGCGGAGGCGTCCTGACGGCGCTGCGCGTCGTATACGGAGCCGGATCGCTGTTCACGCTCGGCCGTCGAAGGCACAGATCGGAAGAAGGTGACGACGACATTCGAGCCCAACCACGCGAGCTCCACCGCTATGGCCGCACCGATACCGTGATTCGCTCCCGTGATGAGAGCGGTCCTGCCCATGAGAGTTGGTGGCTGCACCCGAGTCAGAAGCCGGGGAACACACTCCGGAGCGCCTCGAGTGTCACGCCGGTGACGCTCATGTCTGCCGGTAGGTGCTCGTCGTCAAGACGTCCGGCTACCAGACGCAACAGGGCTTCAGCCGGCAAGACGATCTTCTCCGGGTCGCCGTCGACGTGGCTTGCGGGCGTCGCGGATTCGGGGATTTCAATGAGGGAGACCGACTCGTCCACCACCAGATCGAACGAACGCTCGGGAGCGGTCGTCACCACTCGCACCCGCATCGGTCCTCCGACCGGCTTGGCCGATCTGGCGACGCGTGGGGGAAGTTCGTCGATCAACAGGTCGGTCGCTGAAGGTGCAAGCGTCGCAGTCGGATCGACCACGACTGCGACATCCCACGAGTGGTAGGCCAGCTCCGAGACTCGCATGCCGAGCAGGCGAGCAGCATCGAGGTCCATTCCGAACATCGAGATGCGGAACTTGTCGAGCTGTTTCTCGTCGAGTTCCTCCACCCGCTCGACAAAGGCTTCGTCAGTGGCCTTGCAGTCAGCGGCCTGCAGCTCAGGGCTCTTGGTGTTCCATGCATCCCAAATAGGAGGAAACACAGCCTGGTCGGGCGGGTCCTCCCCGGAAAGTCCTGCATCGACCATCAGCGAGAAGATCTCTGCCCCGCTTCCGAGGTGCGAGAGCACCTGGGCGATCGTCCAGTCGTCGCAGTACGAGGGCCCCGTGAGTCGACCGGGCTCGAGACCGTCGATGAGCGCGGCCAGACTGTCGTGCACTCTCCGCATAGCTGATATCCAGATTCGTGCGTCAACGGTCGTCATTGCCGCTCAGCAGTACGGCGTCGCAAGCGTGAGCAGGAACCCTTCTGGGTCTTCCCACATGGTGTCGACCACGAAGCCGGCAGCGCTCAGCTCTTTCTCGATTCCCTCGCGCGTGAACTTGGCGCTGGTCTCGGTGAGGAGATCCTCACCCCGCGCGAAGTGCACCTCCATGTCGAGCTCCTTGATCAGCACGGTCTGGTCGAGAAGCGAGCGCAAGCGCATCTCGATGTGCGACTCCTCCTCGTTCCAAACGGCCACGTGCTCGAACTGCGAAGGATCGAAGTCCGCTCCCAATTCTCTGTTCAGCACGAGCAGGACGTTGCGGTTGAACTCTGCGGTCACCCCGGCGGCGTCGTCGTACGCCGCGAGCAGCCGCGAGGGGTCCTTCACCAGGTCAGTGCCGAGCAAAAGGCTGTCTCCGTGAGTCAACGTGCAGTCGAGGTCGAACAAGAAGCGTGAACGCTGCTCCGGCCCGAGGTTGCCGATGGTGCTCCCGAGGAACACCACGAGCCGGCGCCCGTCCGCGGGAACGCGGTTGATGTGCTGGCTGAAGTCGCCCACCACAGCGTGAATTTGAAGATCGGGATAATCGGCGGCGAGGGCCGAAGCGGCGTCGAACAGTGTCTGGTCGCTCACGTCGAGCGGGACGTACTTCTTCAGCGTCTTCGTCTCGCTCAGGGCGTCGAGAAGGATCCGGGATTTTTCGCAGGTTCCCGCACCCAGCTCTACGAGAACCTCTGCGCCCGAACGATCAGCGATCTCGCCCGAGAACGACTCGAGCAGGCGACGCTCGGCCCGGGTCAGGTAGTACTCGGGGAGCCGCGTGATCTCGTCGAACAGGGCACTGCCCCTGTCGTCGTAGAACCAGACCGGAGGGAGCCATTTCTGGTCCGCCTGAAGCCCTCTTCGTACGTCGCGTTCGAGAGCTTCGCGGAGGTCTCCGGCTCTCAGGCAGACGTCGATAGAGGGAGCGCGAGCGGTTGCCACCCGCTCAAGAGTCGTGCGCCAGGCGCAGGCCCGAGAAGACCCATCTGGCGGACGGCGGGAAGAAGTTCCGGTACGTCGGACGCACGTGTTCCTCGGGGGTTACACAGCTCCCTCCGCGGAGCACGTACTGGTTCACCATGAATTTCCCGTTGTACTCGCCCACGGCGCCGCTCGCCGGGCGGAAGCCCGGGTAAGGAGCGTAGGCAGAGGACGTCCACTGCCAGACATCTCCGTACATCGAGGAGCTGTCGGTGACGGGCTTCGGGTGCAGGATGGTGGAGTCCAGGAAATTCCCTGCCGGTTCCGACGAAGCCGCGACGGTTTCCCACTCGGCCTCGGTCGGCAGCCTCGCTCCGGCCCAACGGGCGAAGGCGTCTGCCTCGTAATAGCTCACGTGGCAAACGGGCTCGGCGTGTCGAACGACGCGGGGACCGCCGAGTGTGTAGTACCACCAGACGCCGTCTTGTTGGTACCAGTAAAGCGGTGCATCCCATTGCTGGGTCTGGCTTGTCGCCCAGCCGTCCGACAACCAAAGCTCGGGCCGGCTGTAAGCACCGTCCTCGATGAATTGGATCCACTCACCGCAGGTGACCGGCCTGGCGTCCAGGGCGAAGGGCTCGAGGTGAACCGCATGGCGGGGTAGTTCGTTGTCGAAGACGAACCCGTTTCCACGGAAGCCGATCTCACAGAGCCCGCCGTCGTGCTCGATCCTGGAGGCGGGAGTCCACGGCCCTGGTGCTGAGGCGGAGGAAACTAGAGGATCGGGGCCCCGACTCGCCGCGGCGGCGGCGTAGGCGGGCTGCGGCAGGTTCTGGGACAGGACGTGCTTGATGTCCATGAGCAGGAGCTCCTGGTGCTGCTGCTCGTGGTTCAACCCGAGCTCCACCAGGTCGCAAAGTGCGATGTCCGAGCCGTCCGAGATGCCCGAGATGAGCTCGAGCATTGCCCGGTCGACGCTCGCCCGGTACTGCCCGACCTCAGACGCCGTCGGCCGCGACAACAGACCTCTCGAGGGGCGGGGATGCCTTGCCCCGAGCGACTCGTAGTAGGAGTTGAAGAGGTACGCGTAGTCGGGATTGAACGGCACGTATCCCGGAAGCGAGGGTTCGAGCAAGAACGTCTCGAAGAACCAGCTCGTGTGCGCGCGATGCCATTTGGTCGGGCTGACGTCGGGCATCGATTGCACCGTCTGGTCTTCCGGTGACAGCGGCGCAGCGAGCGCCTCGGTGGTGTCGCGCACATCCGAGTAGCGCGCGCCGAGTGTTGCTACGGACTGCTCGTTGGTGACAAGACCGGTCATCTTCGTTTCCCAGTTGTCGGAGGACCCGATCACGGGTCGGGCGGCCGAGGATCTCGCGTCTGTATGGGCGGGCGGCGTTTCTGCGATACGTGGCGAGACCCCGGTCATCAGCCTAGGAGGAGGTTGTAACGAATTCGGCTCTACCCGGCGGCAGGCCCGTAAAACGGGTCGTCTGAGGCACACGGTAATGCCCGCTGCCAGGAAAAACTTCCCGGCTAGGCAGGGCAACGGCTCACAGGTGGGAGAGGACCGCCTCGCAGGAGCTCACGTCGACGCCCGGGACCCTCTCGACGTCGATCCGGGCTATCACCCCGTCTTCGATGACCGCTGCGTACCGCTGCGACCGGATTCCGAGCCCCATGCCCGTGGCGTCGAAGTCCAGACCCATGGCGCGGGTGAACTCCCCGTTCCCGTCGGCGAGCATCAGGATCTTGTCTTGGACACCCTGGGAGCGTCCCCACGCGTCCATAACCCACGCGTCGTTCACCGACACGCATGCGATCTTCGACACGCCTTTACCTATGAGCTCGTCGGCGTGCTCGACGAAACCCGGAAGATGGACCTTCGAGCACCCGGGCGTGAAGGCGCCAGGTACTCCGAACAGGACCACCCGTCCGGTTCCGAGCACGTCCCCGCTCCTCACGGTGATCGGACCCTCCGGGCCCATCGTGCGCAGCTCGACATCGGGGATCTTGTCGCCGACGGATACGGGCATTCGAGCTCCCTTCGACCTGGGGCGTCGTTGCTCGCCGGCGACGCCGGCACGACGCTTCATCCGAACGCACCCGGCGACGCTGTGTCAATCCGAGCGAGAACTAGCTTGAACCGACATGGCGGTAGACGACGCGTCGCCCGATGGTGCGGCGACAATCGATGCGGGGATTGACGGAGCACTTGCCGGCATAAGCATCCTCGACCTGACAACCGGAATTGCCGGGCCCCTCGGAGTCCTCCTTCTCGCCGAGCAGGGAGCTCACGTGGTGAAGGTGGAACCGCCGGGAGGCGACCCGCTGCGCTCGATACCAGGTTCGGCGGTATGGCACAGGAGCCGGCGCTCTGTGATCGTCGACCTCGACGACGAAGAAGGCCGAGCCCGTTTCGAAGACCTGCTTTCCTCCGCCGACGTGCTCGTCGAGAGCTTTGCTCCCGGGACGATGGCCAGGTGGGGTCTTGCCTACGAAGACCTCCGCGAGAGGTACCCGCGTCTTGTCTTCGCCTCGGCACCGGCTTATCCGGCGGCGAGCCGCAATGCGAGCCGCCCCGGCTACGACGCGCTGGTTCAGGCGCGCGCAGGGCTCCAGAGCGAGCAGCCCGGATGGCGCGACGGTCCAATATTCCTGCACTTCCCTGCGCCGAGCATGGCCACGTGCTTCATGTTGGCCATCGGTGTGACGTCTGCTCTTCGTGCGAGGCAGCACACGGGAACGGGCCAGTGGGTCGAGACGTCGCTCTACCAGGGGGCGCTCGCCTACACGACGATGCTCTGGCACGAGGCTTCGCGAGCGGGTCCCGGGCATCACGGAATGCTCGCCAAGACCAATCCGCCGGGAGTCCACCAGACGAGCATCTACGAGTGCGCCGACGGGTGGGCCCACGCCGCGACGATGAACGGTCTCACCCCCAAATCCACGTTGCAGGAGATCGCCGGACTCGAAGCCCCGGATCCGGCTGCGATCTGGAGCGCGACCCCGCAGGAGCGGCGCGCGGCTGACGAACGCGCCCGCGAGGCGGTGAGGTCGTGTCGACGCGACGAGCTCGTGGCCGCGATGAACGAGGCGAACCTCGGCGCAGAGGCCGTGATCCCCATGAGCGAGGCCTACGCCCACCCCCAGCTCGTTGCGAACGGCATGGTCGTGCAGATAGAGGACCCCGAACTCGGGCTCACCACCCAGATCGGCGTGCCGGTCAACCTGTCGAGGACCCCGGGCGGCATCACCGGGCCGAGACCGTTGCCGGGTCAGCACGATGAAGAGGTCCTCGGCCGAGGTGACTTTGGAGACCGTGCTCCGGGACGCGAGGCGCATGGATCGGCCGGGCGCGAAACGCACGACGTTCTGCATCACGCGCTCGAAGGCCTCGTCGTGCTCGACCTGGGCCAGTACCTCGCAGGTCCGTTCGGCCCGATGATCCTGTCGGACCTCGGCGCCGACGTGATGAAGGTCGAGCCGGTGACGGGGGACCGTATGAGGCTCGCGGCTGCGGCGTTCGTCGGATGCCAGCACGGCAAACGGTCGATCGCGCTCGACCTTCGCAAGCCCGAGGGGTTGGAGGTGCTCTACAAGCTGGTCGAGCGTGCGGACGTCGTGCACCACAACATGACCAAGGGCACCGCGGCCCGTCTCGGTGTGGACGAGGAAACGTTGAGGAAGTACAAGCCCGATCTCGTCTACTGCAACACGTTCGCGTACGGCGCCGAAGGACCGCTTTCGCATTCTGGGGGACTCGATCCGCTTTACCAAGCGTCTTGCGGGCTCGAGTACGAAGCGGGGCCGGTCCACGCCGGAAACCCGCCCCTGTACATACGCATGGGGATGTGCGACACCGGCAACGCACTCTTGTCGGTGCTCGGTGTGCTGCTCGCCGTCTACCGCCGGGGCGAGGACGGGGAAGGTCAGTCCGTCACCACGTCGCTGCTCAACGCGGGAGCGGTCTTCTCGAGTGGGTCGTTCCTTACAGAATCCGGGCCTCGCGATCTCCCGCCCCTCGACAAGGGACAGACGGGGATGGGCGCTCTCTACCGCCTGTACCGGACGTTCGACGGTTGGATCCAGTTGGCGGCGGTCGGCCCCGGGCATTTCGAGGCCCTTTGTTCGGCGCTTGGGTGCACTGAGCTCGCCGGCGACGAGCGCTTCGGGTCACCCGAACTCCGGATGCGCAACCGGGAGGCCCTCGAGGATCTGCTCGAGCCGAGGTTCGCGACGAGGACGTCGCAACAGATGCATCTCGATCTCGAGGCGGCAGACGTGCCGAGTGAGATCCCGGTCGATACCCACGGTGGGGAGACAGTCCTCCACGACGACGAGAATCTCGAGCTCGGGCTCGTCGTCTCCTACGAGCACCCGCTGCTCGGGTCACTTCGGCAGTTCGGTCATCTCGTGACCTTCTCGGACACTCCTGGTCGCATCGCCGGTCCTCCGCCGCTCGTGGGGGAGCACTCCCGCGACATCTTGGCGTGGGCCGGGTACGGCCCTGACGCCGCCGACGAGCTCAAGGCGAGTGGCGTCGTTGGCTGGCCCGAAGAAGCAGGCGACTACCCCTGGAGCTGCTGAGCCGGTCTGCTACCCCTGGAGCTGCTGAGCCGCTCTGTCCAGGGTCCCGCCTCTGTCCAGGGTCCTCGCCAAGGCCAGTTGACGCGTTAGTGGCCGCTAACATATCCTCGAATGCGTGATCTCGTCGCTGTCCTTGCTGAACCGAACCGCCGGAGGCTTCTCGAGCTTCTGTCGGGCGGCGAGAAGTCCGTCAGTGCCCTTGCGTCACATTTCGGCGTCACTCGGTCTGCAATCTCGCAGCACCTCGGGGTCCTCGCCGATGCCGGACTCGTCAAGGCCCGCCAAGAAGGTCGCTTTCGCTACTACCAGGTAGTCCCGCAGGGGTTGGCCGAGCTGCGCGCCTCGCTCGACGTCTTTTGGACAGCGGAGCTGCAGGAGCTGGCAACCGCCCCTCGACCACCAGCTATCCGACCACCAGCTACTCCACCAGCAGCCACACGACCACCAGCTAGCCAGCCAACAAGAGGAGGAAGAGCGATGGCTCTCGAGAAGTCCGTGTTTGTGCCGCTCGGTCCGGACGAGACGTTCACGCTCATCACCGAGCCGGAGCGTCTCCGTCGCTGGCAGACGATCACGGCGCGCATAGATCTGCGGGCGGGTGGCGACTACCGCTGGACGATCGTCCCCGGTCACACGGCTGCGGGGATAGTGAAGGAGGTCGAGCCCGGCCGGCGTCTCGTGTTGACGTGGGGATGGGAGGACACAGACGAGCTTCACCCTGGCGCCTCGACGGTCACGATCTCCCTCGAGCCGGTCAACGGTGGCACCCTCGTGCGTCTCGTCCACGACGGGCTCACAGAGGAGCAGGCCGAAGGTCATGCCACAGGTTGGGACCACTACCTCGGACGTTTGGCGGCCGCAGCCAAAGATGGCGACGCGGGAGCCGACGAGTGGGCATCACCCGAAGAGCTCGACAGACTCTCGGCGGCCGAGGCGTCGCTAGCCGTGTGCCAGTCGGTGCTTCGGGACATCGGCGTTTCCGACGGGACACTGCCGACGCCTTGCGACAAGTTCACGGTGGACGATCTGCTCACACACCTGCTCGGATCGATCTCCCATATCGGCGCGATGGCCGGATCGGAGATTCCGCTCGGTGAGGGCAGCTCGGAGGTGAGGGTCGCAGACGTCTCGCAGCGGGCACTCGAGGCGTGGCGAAAGCGCGGCGTCGAAGGGGAGGTCGCCTTCGGTGCCATGAACGTACCGGCCACCGTCGCGGCGAGCATCTTGTCAGTCGAGCTACTGGTCCACGCGTGGGATTTTGCGCAGGCCTCTTCCCAACAGCTCGCGGTCAGCCCCGCTCTTAGCGACTACGTCCTAGGCCTGGCGAGAGAGATCATCGCTCCCCAGATGCGAGACGGTGACAGGTTCGCAGCCGAGGTCTCGGTCGGGCCGGACGCAGACAATCTGCAACGTCTCGTGGCGTTCACTGGCCGCGCGTCGTAGCCGAGCGAGACCTGCAGAGCTGAGCAGGGGTCAAGGACTAACCAGAGACAAGCCAACAGACAAACCAACAGGAGGAAATCGATGGCGAAGTTCGTACTTGCATACACCGGCGGCGGCAGCATGGAAGGTGCCTCTGCCGAGGAGCAGCAAAAGGTCATGGAGGAGTGGATGAATTTGGTTCGGCTCCCTTGGGGAGGCCGTTGCAGACGGCGGAGCCCCCTTCGGACCGTCGAGCACGATCAGCCCGGACGGAAAGGTTCGCGAAGGTGGAGTAGCAGCACTGACGGGCTACTCGATCATCACGGCCGACAGCCTCCACGAGGCAACCTCCGCTGCAAAGGGATGCCCAGTTCTCTCGGCCGGCGGTTCAGTCGACGTTTACGAGGCGCTCCCCATCGGCTAGGAGCCTGCGCCAGGGATACGCTGCCCTCGGGAGGGTTCAACGTGTCCGATCATATTGCCGAGCCTGGGGAGCACGGCGGCTCCCCGGGTTTGAGATAGACCCCGTCGATCGCTCCATCAGCCCGGTCTGCTAGCGATGGAAGCCGTCCACGCCCGGAAAAGTTGCACGCCGGTCAAGTCCTATCTGATCTGCGCCATCCCGCGGACGGGCAGCTACCTGTTGTGCGAGATGCTCGCGGCGACGGGAGTCGCGGGGAATCCGAACGAATACTTCTCTGACAGCTACCAGAGACACTGGGCAGCGCGATGGGGAACGGCGGACTACGACTCGTACATGCGGCGTGTGGTCGAGCGTGCGACCACGCCCAACGGCGTAGCAGGGGCGAAGACCCATCCATGGCAGTTCAATCACTTCGCTCGCCAGGCCTCGGGCCGAGCGCCGGTGCGTTATGTCGAGCGACCCCAAGTTCTCGAGCGTTGGTTCCCGGATCTGCACTACGTGTGGTTGCGACGCAAGGATCGGCTGCTTCAAGCCATCTCTTACACGAGAAGCCTCCAGACCAATATCTGGTGGGATGCCGACACCGAGCCCGTTCCGAATGCCAAGGCGAAGCCCGAGGCGCTCGCGTTCGACTTCGACCTCATCACGCAGTCCGTTGCACGCATGGTCGAAGAAGAGGACATGTGGAGGCGCTATTTCGACGCGGTCGGAGTCGATCCGCTCGTCATCTACTACGAAGACCTGGCTGAGGCCCCAGACCGGTCTGTGCGCTCGGTGCTCGAGATGCTCGAGGTCGAACCTGGAGCCGGCTTCCGCGCCGAGCCGAGGGGCTTCCGACGGCAGGCCGACGACATAACCAATTCGTGGGCAGCCAAGTACCGCTCTGAGCTTGCTCGAGGGCCGTACGACGTCTGGCGGGCAACCGGGCCTCGTCTCGGGGTTGTGGAGGCAACTGGCAGTGCTGTGCCGACTGGCCGCTCGTCAACCGAACCTGCGTCAAGCGAACCCGCGTCGACCGAACCAGCGTCAACAGAACCCGCACAGAGGCCCGCAGTGCAAGCGCAGATCGATCTCTACTCGGTGCTCGATTCGCGCAGATGGTTGAGATGCAGTGCTCCGTTTCCTTATGTGCGCGCGCAGAACGTCTTCTCGGAACCCTTCTACAGTTCGCTGGCAGGTCAATACGAGGATTTGATCAGAGGCGGGCACTTCGGCCGCGGGATACCCGGGTACGACGTCACGGCCTACACGGTGACGGGTAAGACCAACGGTCCGCTCGCGCTTTTTCGTCAGCGACCCTGGCACGACATGTTGGCTCGTTTGTTCGGGGTAAACGCCACGGGCGAGCTCAACATCGCCCTTCATCACCACGCCGTCGGATCGCTCGACGGATCTCCCCACAACGACCTGAACCCCGGTTGGTTCGCGGATCGGCCGCGCTCTGACGGCATCCTCGTTCACGATGCGGCTGACGGATGCGACTATCGGTTCGGGACCGACAAACCCGACTTCTCGACGGTCGAGCGCGTCCGGGCCGTCGCCGTCATCTTCTATCTGGCGAACCCGGTCCGAGGAGCTGCGGGCGGTGAGACCGGCCTGTACAGAGCGGCTTCCGACGCGGTCCACAAGCCGGCCGACATCGTGCCGCCCGTGAACAATTCACTGATTGCATTCGAGTGCACCCCGACCTCGTTCCACGGTTTCATCAGCAACCGAATGGTGGTGCGCAACTGCCTGGTCATGTGGCTGCACAGGGAGAAGAAGGAAGCGATCAGAAGATGGGGGGAGTCGAGCATTGTCTACTGGCGACGCTGAGCGCGAGGCTGGGCCCGAGTCCCGGGCTGAGGATGGCGCTCGGGCTGAGGCTGACTCCGACTCCGGCGGGCGGCGCCGGGTCTGCATCTTCGCCGGTGCGTCAGGCCGGCTCGGCTCGTACTTCTGTTCGAATTTTGCAGACCGCTACGACATAGTTGCGGTTTACCGGCGCAACCGACCGCTTGTGGCGTCCCAGGACGCGGCTCTGGTCGATCCCGTCGCACCAGATCGTGAGCTTGCCTCGAACCGCCGCCAGGTCTTCGCCGTGCAGGCTGACCTCACCGACGAGCGTGAGTGCGACCGGGTGGTGGAGCTCGCTCTCGCCCGTTTCGACCAGATCGACTTGTTGGTTAACAGCGCGGTCTCCACCACGTGGGGATCAATGATCACGTCGGACATGCTGAGGCGGAGCGGAATGAGCCAGCTGGTCACGAACGTTCTCGTTCCGTTGAACCTGGCGACGGCAGTGGTCCGCCAAGCCTGGCAGGGTCGCGACGAGGAGAACCGCCTGAAGAACCGGAACGTCGTCAACGTCTCGAGCGTTGCGGGGCTGAGGATCTACACAGGCCAGGGGCAGAGCATCTACGCCGCCTCGAAGTCGGCGCTCAACCAGCTGACGGGCCACATGGCTGACGAGTTCGCGGCGGTCGGCGTGAGGGTGAACGCCACCGCCCCCAACAGTTTCCCTTCCATCGTGCCGACGTCGAGGGCCGCCGAGGCGATCGTCCGGCTCGATGTCGGCAGTGACAACGGAACGATCGTCGTGGTCGACGGCGAGGAAGACAGCGTCATCCAGATGCGACCGTTCTCCGCGGGCGGATGAGTTGTCCACCCGCGAGCAAGCGAAGTTAATCGAGGGCCCCGCACAATCGTTTCACGCGCTCCTCGAACGGATACGTCCCTGTCACGTGAACGATGAACGGTGCCAGAGACATGTCCTGAGGCAGAGAGTTCCACTCGTTGCCGAAGAAGTGCGTCCGTCGAAGCCACGGAGTGGAGGTCCCTGGGCGGCAGTACATCGACTCGGCGTCTGGGTCGAATTCGTACCCGAACATCTTCAGGGCAGCGGCATTGTCGTGCCACCGGGTCTCCAGGTACTGGGTGTGATTCCACATCTCGGCGAAGAACCGACGTGCAGGCCTGCCTGAACGCACGGCCATGACGCCGGTGTTCGGGACGCGTTGGCCGTCATAGTGATGTTCGACGATCCCGAGAAACCGTCGGCGTGGCAGTACGTCGGCGATGTCGATCGAGCAGTCGACGATGGCCGCATCGGAGTCGATCCAGAGCAGGAAATCACACGTAGGAAGGAGCTGATTGATGAACGCGACTTTGGCCCACTGCTTGTGATTCCGTTCCGGTGCCGGGTCGGTATCCGGAATTCGCAACTCGTACCCGTGAAGTGCGGCGTAACGTTCGAAGGACGGGCGCGTGATCGCCAACAACTCCTGGTGTTTGCCAACCCCGATCGTCGCCAGGATCTTCGACGGGCTCACCGGGCCGACGCTATCTGACCTCGCTCTTAATCTGGGTGAACGCTGCGGTGTCGGGCGTCTTCGAGCCCGGACGCTCAAGAGCCGACGGATTCCCCAGACGGTTCGGGAGATGGTTCAGGCAGCCCGTCGTAGTAGACGACCTGATTGGTACGAACGGCCGGCACGCGTCGGCCCGGCAAGATGGTGCCGGTCAGGTTCAAAGGATCCGCCGCGTTCAGATGGATCACCTCGCCGGTACGCGGCGACCGCCGCAGTCTGCGTAGGTGGTCTACGGCCTCGGGCAACGCGAACTGTTCCCCTACGAAGCCGGTCACGAAGCAGCCGCCGCGGACGAGGCCTCGCGCTTCGAGTCGGCGCAGCGCCCAGAGCAACTGTCGCCAAGGCACGGACAGCTCTTCGTGCGTCAGAAGGTCCCAGAAGACCACTCCCCAGCGGGCGAGCAGCTGTCCCGCGACCGACTCAGCCAGGGTGTCGGGGTCTTGGCTCTTGAGCGCTTCAGGAAGAAGCGACCAGCGCCCTTCGCCGCCGGCCCGGCGCAAGGGGGCCCGTCCCCTGCCAACTCGGTTGCGGGCTTCGTTTCGATGCCGTCTACGCCATGCCTCGCGGGCAGAGAGCAGCGAGCGGACCGCCTGAAATCCGTCCGCGGTGACGATCCCGCGGGTCACCAGATCCCAGAGCCCTTCTTCGATCTCGACCGGCAGGCGTCCCGTCAGTGCGCCGACCTCCGAATGGAAGAGCGCGCCGCGCGCCCTTAGGGCGTCGAGGACATCCTTTGCGGCGCCGTGCGCAGGCTCGGAAGGCAACGCATCGCCACGTGCCGCCTCGAGAAGCCAAGGCAGGTCCTCTCTCAGTGCGAACGTGATCGGAGTCGCCCGCGACGGGGTCGATGCACCCCTGCGCGGACTGTCGGGGGCTTCAGCGGGCCGCACTGTCAAGCGTCCCCACACGAGCTCACCCGACATGCAGAGATCTTCGAGCCAACGGGTCTGGTAGTTCTCTACCCTCGCCGCTAGCACCGACTCCTCCCAGGACCCGGCGGGCAACTCGAACCCCTGCAGTTGGTCGACCACGGCGAGCACACCGGCCCGTCCCTGGCGCTGCCTTCCCGGCGCGACGTGCTGCCACTGCAACAAGAACCTCATGTAGTCCTGGGCGGTGACGGGTTCGATCTCGCGCCGCAGGCGGGCCTGTGTGTACGAATGGACCCGCGCAAGAAGCCGCCTCGCACACCATTGCTCGCCGTCGAGACGCTCGTCGAACGACCCGCGCATCGCGAATCCCTCGGCCTCGAGACGCGCGAGGCCGATGTCGACGAGTCCTGGTGGAATAGCCGCGATGCAAGCCAGATCTGCGACGTTCACCGGGCCGAGCAGGTCGAGATGGCCTCTCAACGAATCTGCCGCGGCGGCCTCTTGCTCGGGGGGTGGTTCACCGGATCGAACGTTCGGCATGTTCACGTCCGGAACAAACGATGCTCCGGGAAGGATGGCTTCTGCCGTTGTCCTTCGTTCGAGCGCGCACCACATTCCCGGCGTTTCGTCTTCGACACCGCTCTCGCCCGCATCGACGGCCAAAAAGGTCTCCGCGACGACGGTCACGGCCCGCCCGGCCTGGCTCAATTCCGCGAACCAGTGCGCCCATTCCGGCCGGGGTCGCCAAAGGACCGTGGCGAGAAGCAGGTCATGAAGCTCTTCGGCGTCCCGTACGACAGGCGCAGCCTCCTCGCGCACCCGAGCGATCGCTGCGGGATCCAGCTTTCCCATATCGCCGGCCTGGAGCGGAAGCCCGCGGCGCAGCTGAACTGCCCGGGTCCGCCGTTCCTCGAGAGGCGCGTCGTCCAAGAAGGTGTAGGGCTTGCCGTTCAGGATCTCGTGCGAGAGCACCGACGGCTCAGGCGAGTCGACGAAATGGGTGCGGATCGATCCCGACTCGAACCCCTTCACCACCTCGACGAGACCGTCCACGTCCATCGCTTCGTGGAGGCAGTCGTAGAGGGTCTGTCGGACAAGGACATGGTCAGGGATCTCGACGGGCCCAGCGGGTGCGTTCTCCTGACAGGCAGCAAGAGAGGGAAAGACGGCGGCCATCAGGTCGTCAGCCTCCATCCTCTGGATCGGTAGTGGGTTCTTTCGTCCGCCCCTGAAGCGCAATATCGCGAGCGAGCGGTTCAGGTTCCACCGCCACCGGCTCGTGAACATCGGAGACGCGAGCGCGGCCTGGGTGAGCGTTGCCTCGGCAGTGCTGGACGACAGCATCCGCGGCGCAGTATCGAGGCCGAAGCTGTGTTGCGGTCCGAGAGACAACACGAACACATCGTCGTTGGCCGCAGCCTGCAACTCGAAGTCGAACGTCGCGCAGAACCGTTTCCTTAAAGCGAGACCGAGCGCCTTGTTGACGCGCCCACCGAAAGGAGCATGCACGACCAGCTGCATGCCACCGGCCTCGTCGAAAAACCGTTCGAATACGACGTCGTCCTGCGTCGGCAGAACGCCGAGGGCTCCCATCGCGGCGGACAGGTAGTCGACAACCTGCGACGAGCCGTTATCGTCGAACCCGCAGACACTCGCGACGTGATCGACTGCAGCATTGCGTCCGGCCTCACGGTCGTCCAAGGCGAGCAGCCGACCGACCTCGGAGCGGAGAGTCGACACCTCGGCCGAGAGCTCTGCGGTCCGGCTCGGCGCTTCTCCCACCCAGAACGGGATCGTCGGGTGTGCACCTTCGGCATCGACGACGCGCACCGTTCCAGGCTCGACGCGCCGGATCCGCCACGAGTGGGTACCGAGCAAGAACACGTCGCCGACCATCGACTCGATCGCGAAGTCCTCGTTGACACTCCCGACCGGCGTCTCGTCGGGATCCGCCACCACTCTGTAGTCGCCGACCTCGGGAATCGCCCCGCCGCTAGTGATTGCTGCGAGACGAGCGCCTCGCCTCGGTCGGAGCATTCCGTTCACCTGGTCCCGGTGCAGATATGCCATCCGCCGGCCCCTGCCGGTGACGATTCCTTCTGACACCAGGTCCACCACGGCTTCGAAGTCCTCGTAACTCAGGTCACCGTAAGGAGCCGCGCGTCGGACGAGCTCGTAGAGCTCCTTCTCGTCCCATTCACCGGCGGCGGCGACCTCGGCAATGATCTGCTGGGCGAGTATGTCGAGCGGTGCGCGAGGAGGGTTGACGGCGTCGAGCCGACCCGAGGCAACTCCGGCCAGCAAACCCGCACATTCGACCAGCTCGTCGCGCGTGAGGGGGAACATCACGCCCTCTGGGATGCCGGACCGCGAGTGATTCGAACGCCCGACTCGCTGCAAGAAGGTCGCGATGCTTCGCGGCGAACCGACTTGGCACACGAGCTCCACCGGTCCGATGTCGATGCCGAGCTCGAGCGAGGCGGTGGCCACGAGGGCGCGGAGATCACCAGCTCTCAACCGGGTCTCGACTCTTTCGCGTCGTTGCTTCGACAGGCTGCCGTGGTGAGCTGAAACCTGATCGGGACCGAGGCGCTCGCCGAGTTCGTGTGCAAGGCGTTCCGAGAGCCTGCGCGTGTTCACGAACACGAGTGTCGTGTGGTGGTCCCGTACGAGAGCGGCGATGCGGTCGAGGATCTCGCCCATCTGTTCTGTCGACGCGACGGGACCAAGCTCGGATCCCGGGAGCTCCACCGAAAGCTTCAGGCCCCGGCGGTGTCCGCAGTCGACGATCCGCGCGGCGCGTTCGGGTCCCGTGCCGGTAAGGAGAGCCGCCGTCTGGTCTATCGGCCGCTGGGTGGCAGAAAGCCCGATCCGCTGAGGAAGGGCCCCGGCTTGCAGCGCATCGAGTCGTTCGAGGGTCAGCGTAAGGTGGCTTCCTCTCTTGTCTCGCGCAAGTGCATGGATCTCGTCCACGATCACGGTGCTGACCGAGTTCAACACCGCCCGGCTTCGCTCGGCCGTCACAAGCAGATACAGGCTCTCAGGTGTCGTCACCAGTAGATCTGGGGGCACCTTCGTCATGGCCGTACGCGCGGACTGGGGAGTGTCGCCAGTGCGGACTGCGACGCTCAACTTCGGGACGTCCAGTCCCAGTTCCTCGGCAACGGCTTCGATCTCCGCGAGCGGTCGCTCGAGGTTCTGGTGGATGTCCACGGCGAGCGCCTTCAGAGGCGACACGTATACGACCTGTACGCTGGCGCTCGGCGCCAATTTCAGCTCGTGTGCCCTATATAGAGAGTCGATCGCGACAAGAAAGCCCGTAAGGGTCTTGCCCGATCCGGTGGGTGCAGCGATGAGAGTGTTGGCTCCCGACCTGATGTGCGGCCACCCAAGCTCCTGCGGCTCGGAAGGTCCCTCCGGGAATTGCCTGGTGAACCACGTCGCTACCGCAGGATGGAACCCTTCGAGCGAGCCCGTCTTTTCAGGCGCGGTGGTAGTCACTGGACCAGTTCACCACCTAGGTGTTGCAGTCCCGCCGGGGATCGTGATTGGAGTCTGTCAGCCTTCGATTTTGTATACATGACTGTTGTCTTAAGTCTAAAGTGGCAAAGGCAAGACGTGTCCCTCAGAGCACCTCAGCTGTTGGCCCTGTCCAATAGCGCAAGCCCCGCGCGCTTCACGGTGCGGATCTCCTCGAGCTTCTGAGTCAGTTGCTGCTGATCGCGCTGGCGCTCGGCCTGCGCCTGCTTCAAGCTGCGCTGACAGGCCTCGATGGCCTCGTTGATCTCCTTCTCCCTGTCGCTGAAAGCTCCTGACATTGCCTCGCGCATCTTGTCCTGGATGTCGATCATCGCGCGCTCGTAGCCGCTCGAGATCGCCAGTTGACCACGGTTGATCTCCTCGTTCATCCAGGATCGGAACTCCGAGACGAACGCGCTCTGGCGCTGATTCTTGAACGTGTTGAAGGCCATGAGACCTCCGAGGCCTACTCCGGCCGCAATTGCGATCGGCGCGGCGACGATCGAAAGACCAATGCCACCGGTTGCCACCAGGGCCGCGAGACCGTGGCCCGACGAGTACGACTGGAGGAGTTGAAGCTTCTGGCTCCCGCTCACCGTGTGTTTGCCGAGCGGAAGCCTGGCGAGCTCCTCGAGAAAGGCGGCATCGGAGACCTGGCGGATCGATTCTGCGACCCTCGCGTTGCGGTCGACGTCGTCGACGATGGTCACGACCAGTTCGACGAGAAGACCCTCGGTCCATTCGTTGATCTTCGAGGCCATCGCGCTTATGTCGGCTACGAACTCGCCGGGAATAGAGTCGTGTTCCGACTTCTTGATGTCCTTCATGCGTTGTTCGTACTTGGAGCGAATCTCGATAAGTCCCCGTGTCAGCTGCTCCCGACGGTCGATGCCTATCCGTTGGAGCCCACCGTTGAATTGCTGGACCCAGCCCGTCCGGTCTTCGCGCAGGTCGATGAGACGACTCCGTTCGGCAGCGAGTGCCGCCTGTGCCTCTTGCGGGGAATCACTTGCTGCCAGGCGCTGGGCGATCGACCTGTCGGACAGCGCCAAGGGCGACAGAGCCGACTGCACGAGGTTCGCGGCGCGCAGCTTGGCGGTCCTTCCCGCGACCAGCTTGACGAGCTGCTGCTCGAGCTCTTCGACGCCCGACTCGCGCCTCAGCTCTTCCGCGTCATCGCCTCCGAGGCTGAGTCCTCGCAGAGCAAGCTGGCTGCTGACGGCGATCATCGGGCATTCGGCAAGTCGCGGAGCCCGTTCGGCGAGGATCTGGCGGTTGGTAGCCATGACGGTTTGCCATCCGCGGTGGATGTCGACCTTCGTGAAGGCGAAGACGACGCGGTGGATCCTCGCTGCGGCCGTCTGGAGGAAGGCGAGCTCGTGGGCCCGTATCTGGGCTCCCGCCTCGAGGACGAACAACAGAGCGTCGGCGTCGCGAAGAGACTGCAACGTGAGCGCTGCGTGACCCGACTCGAGCCCGCCGACCCCGGGTGTGTCGACGACGGTGAAGCGGTCGAGCATTTCGCGGTCGATGCCGAGATGGACCGTGCGGATGTTCTGCTCGTTCATCGGGTTTCCGGCAACCGTTGCAAGAGATTGCGCCTCTTCGAAGGTCACCCGCTGCGCATCGGCATCGCCGTACCGGTAGACGAACGCGTCCGGTGTGGCGGAACGGAAAAGAACGATCGGCGCCGCCGTAACCACCTCTACACCCGTCGGCGACAGGTCGGGATATCTCATGAGTGCGTTCACCAGAGAGCTCTTGCCCCGCTTGTCCTCACCGGCGACGATCACCGCGGGTCGGATTTTCGGCTGTCGCCCGAGTTGGCCGCGCAACTCGTCTGCGATCTGGTGACGCGCATCACGGACGAGCACGTTGATGGCCTGCTGGACCCACTGCTCGGTCTGTGCGAGCAGAGCCCGGTCCTCTTCAGAAGCTCCCGCCACTTGCTCGGGCGCGACCGGGGAGCTTGGGAGCTTGGCGACCGTCACCACGAGGGGTTCGGACGGTGGATCGACTTGACCCTCGTGCGTCTCGTCAAGGCCAGGCGCCGCACCCTGCTCCTGAAGCGGCGCCGCACCCGGTTCCTGACCCGGCTCCGTGATTTCGCCTACCGCATCATCTGAGGCTTCGGCCGAAGCTTCACCCGTATCCTCGAAGACACCTGGCCCACGGATTTCGACGTCGCCGGGGCCCTGATCGAGCACCGAGGGCGCCAACGACTCAGGCTCGAACGACCCTCCTGCACCTCCGCCTTCCGCCACGGTGGTCGGAGCAGTCCCTAAGCCGCCGACGAGACGGTTGCTGCGATGTCAGGGTGCAGCCGCGCCTGGCGGGCAAGAGGTGAGAATTGCGACTGTTCCGAGAACGGCAACGTGATCGTCACCATGTAACCGATCCGCTCGCGGACGGCCAAGCCGCGTTTCGTGAGCATGGGCGTCCCCCGGTTGTTCCATCGGACGGTGAGAATCTCGCCGTCGAAGTGGTTGAGCACAGGGCCTGCGATGTGACTCGCCAGGGAGGCACCCGGGAACCCGATGAAAAGGGCGTCGAACTGGCGCTTGCGCCACTCGCCCTCGGCCATCCCGAGTGGGATCGTCAGCTGTTCGGCCGTCACGCCGTGATTGGAGCCGTTGCGGCGAAGGTTGACCCGCTCGTTCGCCGACCAGCGCGGCGGGCATTCGACGCTGAAGCGGCTCTCGAACCATTGATCGACGTTCATGGTGGTCTCGCCCAGGCGCATCGTGGCGGCTATCGCGTGTGCGGGCTCAGCTCCGGCGACGACGATCGCCCTGTCCTTCACGAGCAGGTACTGCTCGAACATCTGCACGCTCCCGTGCGTGGCGGCGATCGAGAACCGGCGCTCGACGCCCGATTCACCGAGGACAGGCGCGGGACCTACCCAGTGCTGGACGAAACCCGGAGTTCTCGCGGCTCGGAACGCGGCCTACCTGGCCTGCCAATTGGTGGACGTTTCCCACCGACGCCGGTTCGTCTCGTGCGCGCAGGTTGATCACCGGTGGCCCGGGGAAGTCAATGACGAGCTCGGACACACACGCACATCCGTCGGGCCAGGCGTCGATCCCTACGGCCATCGCGATCCGCGCTTCGGAATAGCCGGCCCCCGGGAGCCGCTGGGGCAGGGCGACTTTGCGCCACCGCCGTGCCTTGTGCGGCAAGAGGTTGAGTGCGCGCACCCACCGGCTGCTGCTGAGTGACCTGAGTGACGGGGGCCACCGGCATGGCCGCAGTGACCGGCGACACAGGCGAGACAGCCGAAACAGGAGAAACCGGCGGAACCGGTGCAACTGGCGCGACCGCAGGCGGGGGACTTTGAGCGAGCATCTTGAGCGCGGTGTCCCATGCGGCTGCGCCCAACGCGACCACCGACTTGGGGTTGTCCTGGACCGACGGCATCACCTGGAACCGCCTGTAGATGCTCGTCCCCACGAGCGGGATTCGACTGGATCCGCCTACGAGATATATCCCGGCGAGGTCCTTCGCCTTCACGTTGGCGTCGTCGAGAGCGCGGCTGTAAGCAGTCCATCGTTGCTTCGATGTCGGCCTGGATCAGGTCTTCCAGCTCGTCACGGGTGAGCTGGACGTCACGCTCGATTCCCGGGACCCACAGCTGACAGACGCTCACCTCGCTCAAGGTCTCCTTGGCACGCTGCACCTCTTCGCGCAGATCGGATGACTTGTGACGCCACGCCACGTCGGTCGGGTTCAGGAGCTTCGGCCAGTCCTCCGGGTACTCGTCTTCGAGCACCTCGCCGAGATAGTTGACGATGCGGACGTCGATGTCCTCGCCGCCGAGCGGGTCTCGTCCGGCGGGCGGTCCAGCGATCTCGAAGCCGTCTTTCGTCCGCAACAGCACCGCTGCGTCGAAGGTCCCGCCACCGAAGTCGTATACGGCGATGGTCTGTCCCGGCTGAGTCGAGGCAAGGCTGATGCGGACCGCGGCGGCGACGGGCTCCGCCACGAGCTCGTAGTTGGAGATTCCCGCCTTCTCGACGGCTTCTTTGAGAACGGACTTGCGCGCGTCGCCCCAATCCGCCGGGTGGGTGATCCGCACCGCACGAGGCGCGGTTTCTCCCTGCTGTCTGCACGCCTCGGTGTAGACGCGTCGAAGGACTGCCGCAGCGAGCTCGCTCACCGGGACGACGCGGTCACCCAAGAAGAGCTCGCCTTCGCCGAGCACCCGCTTCGGCGTCGGCTCGTAGCGCTCGGGAGCGAAAACGGCCTGATGCTGCGCCGCCGTACCCACCAGGATCTGACCGTCGAGGGACAAGAAGACGGACGAAGGCAGGCGAGAACGGCCGTTCGCCTCCACGTCGACGGTCGTGACATTGCCGTCCATCGCCACGGCGGCGACGGTGTAGCTCGTCCCGAAATCGATGCCGAGCTCCCAGGGATTCACGCCGTCACGCTCACGCCGTCACGCTCACGCCGTCACGCTTTCGCCGCTCTGGTCATCGAGCTCCTTCCAGAGCAGCTGATAGGTACGTCGCACCGTCCTCGCCACCTTGGCTTCGGCGGGCGAGGCTTCGGTCACGATGTACGTCTGCCAGCGCACCATCGCGTCCTGACAAGCCTGGCGCATCGTGGGCCGGTCTTCGTTGTTCATGCCGAGGCGACTCCCAGGTGTGCCCGGCGCGAAGAGGCGTGCGACCTCGTCGAGCATCTCCTGGGAGAGCTTTGCCCTGCCCGTGCAACACGAATGCCAGGCCTCGAGCTCGGCGATGGGGTGCATGACTGGATCGAGACGCAACTCGTCAACGTGGTCCCTGAATCGCCGGAGAGCGACGGCCTCGGCGCCGTCCGAATGAGCGAAGGTCATCCTGTTGAGGGCGTCCAAGACCGAGCGCACCTTTAGTACGTGGTCCTGCTCGGAGAAGTAGGTCGCCAACGTGCGCTTGACCTCCGAGATCCCAGACAGCGCCGAGAGTTCTCTGCGGAGCCCGAACGCTCCGTGTGTTCCGTTTCTCAGGAACTTGACTGCGTTCTGTATTCCGTAGAGGTCGAGCATGTCCAACAAGCGCGCACGCTTCTCGGATGGAACCGGTGCGTCCGCGGACATGAACCGGTCCGTGGACCAGAGCAGCTTGGAGAATGCGGCTTCGTCCATCGCTGCAAGCGCCGAGAGCTGTTTGGCGTCGAGCTCGGTCAGGGTCGCGGCCTCCGACGCCTCGGCGACAAGGCCGACGACCGGCACGACCGTCGCCACTTCGTTGCGGAACTTGCCGGCGTAGACACCTGCGAGCTCGATCGCCACGTTCCACGGATCCCTGGTGCCGTCGCCGAGTTGGTCCGCTTTCGAGAGGACGCCTACGGCGCTTGCCGCGGATCGGGTCGGGTCGTTGCCCGAAGCGGCGCGAAACATCTGAAGAGCTTCTAACTCGTCCTGCATCACGACCTGGTTGAACAGGAAGACCACTGCATCGGCACGCTGAGCTGCCGCCGCGGAGTCGGCCTCTTCCGCGGCAATTCCTCGGTGGTCGCGCTGAACTCGTGATGGACCGAGCCGATGCCGGGCGTGTCGATCAGCGTCATCCATTTGAGGAGGTCGTTCGCCAGGTAGCAGTGCAGAGCGTGCACGTCCGCGGGCGGGACGTCCAGGGTCTCCGGAAGGGTGCCGTCGACGGTCAGCTGGGCGTCGATCGTCCCGCCGGCTTTGAGCTCGATCACCAGGTGCTGGGGCAGTCCGTAGTGGAACCAGGTGACCAGCCGGGTGCACTCGCTCGCAGACGTCGGGGCCACCCTTTGGCCCAAAAGGGCGTTGACCATGGTGGACTTGCCCGCGCTTACCTTGCCGACCACGGCAACCCGCACGGGCTCGCGTAGTCGCCGTTGCAGCTCGGCTAGTTCAGGACGGAGCGATTCGGGGACAAGCTCTTCCCCGCCTGCAATCAGCTCCGCGACCCGCTCGATCAGGTTGCTGGCCGGCATCGCGGCCGATACTCCTCCCGTCCGGAACCCACCCATTCTAGCCGTTGGGCGGATTCGCTCCCGACCTGCTCCGGGCAGGATTATGGTGCCGCCGTCACCGCACCCATCCGGGACCAGGTCGGCCGCAGACGAGATCGCCAGCGAAGAGCGAAGGGGAGCAAAGATGGCGTGGGATTTCACGACCGAGCCGGAATTCGCCGAAAAGCTCGAATGGATGGACTCCTTTGTCCGCGACGAGGTGGAACCGCTCGACCTCGTGTGGGGGGACAGGACCTTCCACCCCCTCGACGACACCTTGCGCAAGGTCGTGGACCCCCTGAAGCAGCAGGTGCGCGAACAAGGCCTCTGGGCGTGTCACATGGGTCCCGAGCTCGGTGGGACCGGGTACGGACAGGTGAAGCTTGCGCTGATGAACGAGATCCTCGGGCGATCCCGATGGGGTCCGATCGTGTTCGGCTGCCAGGCCCCCGATACCGGGAACGCCGAGATCATCGCCCATTACGGGACGGAGGAGCAGAAGGAGCGCTACCTCCGCCCGTTGCTCGACGGGGAGCTCTTCTCGTCCTATTCGATGTCCGAGCCACAGGGAGGATCCGACCCGACCCAGTTCACGACGAGGGCGCGCCGAGACGGCGACGAATGGGTGCTCGACGGATGGAAGTTCTTCTCTTCGAACGCCCGCACGTCGTCATTCCTCATAGTCATGGCCGTTACCGATCCCGACGTGAGTGCGTACCAGGGAATGTCGATGTTCCTCGTCCCGACGGACACTCCCGGCGTCATCATCGAGCGCAACATCGGACTGATGGGGGAAGGTCGCAGCCACGAGGGCATGCACGCGCTGATTCACTACGACGGCGTGCGTCTCGGGCAGGACGCTCTGTTGGGCGGTGAGGGTAAGGCGTTCGCGATCGCGCAGACCCGACTCGGCGGCGGGCGCGTCCATCACGCCATGCGGACCGTCGGCATGTGCCAGAAGGCGCTCGACATGATGTGTGAGAGAGCACTCTCGCGCTCCGCGCACGGCAGCCTGCTTGCAGACAAGCAGTTCGTACAGGGTTACGTGGCGGACTCGTACATACAGCTCACGCAGTTCCGGTTGTTCGTGCTCTACGTGGCGTGGGAGATAGACAAGTACAACGACTACAGGCGCGTTCGGCACGACATCGCGGCGATCAAGGTGCTCACGCCGCAGGTGCTGCACGACATCGTGCAGCGCTCCATCCAGGTGCACGGCGCACTAGGGGTCACGAACGAGATGCCTCTCGGGGGAATGTGGATGAGCGCCCCCGTCATGGGCCTCGTCGACGGGCCGACCGAGGTGCACAAGGTTACCCTCGCACGCCAGATACTCAAGCGCTACAAGCCCGCGCCCGGACTCTGGCCGACCGAGCACCTGCCTGAAAAAGTGGCGGCGGCACGGGAGAAGTTCGCCGAGTTCCTCGAGCACGAGGTAGCCAACCAATGATGGCGGAGGCAGCCGCGGACGACGATGAACGCACCGCTGGGCTCGTCGACACGGACCGCCTCGCTCGTTTCATGGACGACCGGGGTCTTCCTGGCACCGGCGAGATGTTGACCGCTCGCTTCATCACCGGCGGCGCCTCCAACGAGCTCTTCGAGATCCGCAGAGGCGATCAGAGCTACGCGCTGCGTAGGCCGCCTCGGATCGTCCCTCATGGGCGCAACGAGACGATGCTCCGCGAGTACAGGTTGCTGGCGGCGCTTGCAGACACCGACGTCCCCCACGCCAGGGTGGTCGCGGTTTGCGACGATGCCGACATGATGGGCGGCTGCTTCTACATGATGGAGCTCGTCGAAGGATGGTCTCCGCTCGGTGGAGGTGGTTGGCCGGCACCGTTCGACACCGACCTGGACGCGCGGAGCGCGCTCGCCTTCCAGCTCGTCGACGGAATCGCCAAGCTCGCCAAGGTGGATTGGCGTTCTCGCGGCCTCGAGGGATTCGGACGTCCCGACGGCTTCCACGAGCGCCAGGTCGACCGCTGGATGAGCCACCTCGACAAGGTGAAGTTCAGGGAGCTGCCCGGCATGGACGAGGCGGCCGCTTGGCTGAGGACGCACAAGCCTCGCGGCTACGAGCCGGGGATCATGCACGGCGACTACCAATTCGCGAACGTCATGTTCCGCCACGGTGCGCCGGCGCGCCTCGCCGCCATCGTCGACTGGGAGATGGCGACGGTAGGTGACCCGCTTTTGGATCTTGGTTGGGTCGTCCAGGGTTGGATCGATCCCGACGAGGACAGGTCCTCGGGGAGCTACGTCGACCTGACCGGGATGCCCAGCCGTGCCGAGCTTCTCGATGCGTACGAGGCCGAGAGTGGCCGGTCGACGGAAGACATCGACTACTACGTGATGCTTGCGAAATTCAAGCTCGCGGCGGTGCTCGAAGCGGGGTACGCGCGTGCGGTGCAGGGCGAAGCAGACAACCCGAAGATGCTCGCTTTCGGCGACGTGGTGCTCGGCCTTGCACGCAGTGCCGGTGACCTCGCTCAGCACGCCGGGTAACTGTGATGGTGCCTGCGCAAGGTTCGCCGGAGTCGGGTCCGCTCCAGAGATTCGACCTCACCGGCAAGGTGGCACTCGTGACCGGCGGCAGCCGTGGGCTCGGACGCCAGATGGTTCTCGCGTTCGCCGCCTGCGGAGCCGACGTGGTCATCGCGAGTCGCAAGCTCGAAGCCTGCGAGAAAGTCGCGGCGGAGGTCGAGAGCTCCACCGGACGGCGCGCTCTCGCTGTCGCCTGCAACGTAGGCAACTGGGGCGAGCTCGACGGGCTTGTCGACGCCGCGTACGGCGAGTTCGGACGCGTGGACGTCTTGGTGAACAACGCGGGCATGTCGCTTCTCTACGACAAGGCAAGTGACGTCACAGAGGCGATGTGGGACAAGGTGCTGAACCTCAACCTGAAGGGCGTGTTCCGTCTGACCGCTCTGGTCGGGACGCGGATGGCCGAAGGTGACGGCGGTTCGATCATCATGGTGTCGAGCACCGGATCGATCCGCCCGACGCCGTCGATTCTCCCTTACGCAGCGGCCAAAGCCGGCCTGAACTCTTTGACCGAGGGCTTCGCTAAGACATTCGGTCCGAAGGTCCGCGTGAACTGCATCATGGCCGGGCCTTTCATGACGGACATAACGAAGTCGTGGGACATTCCCGCCTTCGAAGCCGACGCCGCTCGCCGGTTCGCTCTCGGTCGCGGCGGTCAGCCCGACGAGATCGTGGGTGCCGCCCTTTATTTCGCCAGCGACGCTTCGACGTTCACGACGGGCGCGATCCTTCGAGTTGACGGGGGCCTCCCGTAGATTTCAGGTCTTGTCTTCTTCGCCTGTACTCGGCCCGAATGAACTTCGGAGCGAAGGGCAGGTAGCTGCTCTGAAGCTCCTCGGCGAGATGGAAGAAGCTCCACGTGACGTTCCCCGTGCAGCTCGGGCTGTCGCACGCGCACGGTGACGTGAACTCGTCGTCGAAGGCGTTGAGCCGGTAGTCGATCGTGATTTCGTCACCTCGTTGGATGTCGCGCCACGCGAAGACCTTCACACCGCTTCGCATGGCGTTCGGGTCGCACGAATGGTTGAGATAGCACCCGGGAGGAAGGATAACGGCGCTCGTCTCGAAATCGATCTCGCAGAGGTGCATCTCATCACTCTTTGAGAGTGCCGGGATCTCCGAGTTCGAGATGGGTGTCAGGTGCCTCCGCCGGAATATGAACTCCCCCTTGCGGAACGAACGCAGGGCGAACACTCCCGATCCCTTGCCCTCTGCCTCTCTTACCTCGACGTCTTCGATCATGGTCGTTCAAAGTGGGATGGACTGGGCGAAGTTGAAAAGGTCGTGCGGGTCGTATTTGCGTTTCACCTGGCTCAGCCTCGCGAGGTTGGAACCGTAGTAGGCCTGTTGCCAGTCGACGAGGGTCGGGTCGATGTAGTTCTGGTATGCCTGCCCGTTCACGTACGGGCGCATACCCGACCACGCCTGCTGCAACCAAGCCTTGTTCGCAGCGATCGTGCTCTCCGGTGTCCCTGATCCCCAGCCAGCGCTGTACTGGATGGAAGCGAGCGTGTTCCGGTGGACGAAGGCGGTTGCATCGGGAGCCACCTCGTTTATGGCGCCGCCCGCCGAGTCGAGGACGATGCCGCCACCGACCAGGACAGGAGACGACTCTCTGTTGTCTATCGCGTCTAAAAGCGCGGTCACCCCGGCAGAAGACAGTGGCGAGCCGAGCCAATCGGACTTGGCCGCGAAGGGCGAGCGGGTCAGTATCCCTGCTGGGTTCTGAGAGGGGAGATGGCATTCGGCGACGCTGTCACCCTCGCATCCGGCCTCGATCATCATGCTGTTCTGGTACGTGTCCCCTCCTACGAACTGGTTGAAGGGGCTGGCAGCGACGGACGATATGAGGGACGAGACGGCCTGCTGCAATGCGGCGACCGACCCGACGGAGACCCCCGTAACTCTGGCGACAGGACCGATCCCCGACGGTGTGTTCTGGCTGTTGAGCAACTGGCAGTTGGACCAGATGTCGTTAGAGCCGTTCGGCGCCCATCTCTGCCAGGCACTTATCACCTGGGCGGCCTGCGTCCAGGGCCAGACGAGGGTGAACAGCCCGAGTGATCCGATGGGGTGAACCTGGAACGTGAACTCGGTGACGACGCCGAAGTTCCCGCCGCCCCCGCCCCTCAATGCCCAGAACAGGTCGGGTTCCTCCGTCGCTGAGCACACCACGACGTGTCCGCTTGCGAGAACGACGGTTGCACCGAGCAGGTTGTCGCACGTGAGACCGAACCGGCGGTCCACCACGCCGAGACCGCCGCCGAGCGTCAGTCCCGCGATCCCGACCGTCGGGCACGAGCCTCCGGGCAGTGCCACGCCTGCGGAACCCAGATTCGCGTACACGTCTACAAGGTGGGCTCCTGCGCCGATGGTCGCAGTATCCGCCGAGCGGTTGAGGTTGACCGAAGCCATGCGCGTCACGTCGATGATCAGGCCGTCAGTGGTCGAATAACCGCCGTAGCTGTGGCCGCCGGAACGAGCCGCGAACTTGAGCGCGTGGTCCAGCACGAACGAAAGGCACGTTGCTACGTCGGCGGCGGACTCGCAATAGGCGATCCCCTGTGGAGTGGCAGAGTCGACAGCGGGGTTGAACAACTGTGTCGCAGTAGCGTACGACGGGCTTCCCGGACGAACGAGCGGTCCAGAGAGCGACCGCGCGAGAGCCGACCAGTCCGAAGGGCGCGGCGGTCCCGAAATGGTCGTCGAGGTGGATGACGACGTCGACGACGTGGAGGACGTGGACGACGCCGACGGCAGCGAGCTTCCCGTCGGCTTGGGAGGTCCTGCGGATTTGCTGCCCGAGCAGGCCGCGAGCGCTGTGCCGGCTACGACACCGCCGGCGATCTCGAGGAACCTGCGGCGGCCGATGGGCGAAGGGTCGTGCACGCGTGGAATGTTAAGCCAGTCACCTCAAGATGGAGATGGTTACGAGAACCGCGTCGTAGATGAAGTGCGCAGCGATCGGACGGTTGAGACGCTTGTGCTTCTGGAACGAGCGTGTGACGAAGTAGCCGAAAGGCAAGGTGAGTACGAGCGCGACGCCGTAGTAGATGTGATAGCTCGTTCGCAGGACCATGCTCAGCACCAGGGCGCTTCTCGGTGTCCAGCCGAATTGCTCGAGCCGCACGAGCAGGTAGCCGTTCACCAGAACCTCCTCGGTTATGGCCGTGACAACGGAGATGAAGATCCCGTAGACGACGTAGTAATGGGGAACGTGGCCGATCACGGGCGAGTTGACGAGGTTCTTGTGGTTGACGAGGAGCGGCGAGAACGGGATGAGCACCGCGATCTCGGTCACAAAGCTGAGCGCCGCGAGCCCGATTCCGGGCCAGATGTCGAGCCAGAGCGAAGGAACCCCGAGCCCCAGGGTCTTGGGCGTGTTGCCGGTCCTCGCCAGCAAGAAGATCGTCAACGGTACGACCGCACCGAGGCCCACGTAGGTGACCATGCCGAGGAGCATGTTGGTGAGCGGATTTCCCTGTACGAACGTCGGGAAACGATTTACGTCGCTCACGCCGTCTGCGTGTTGGACCAGAGGGACGATGGCCCCACCGATGGACGGGACGAGGAACGTAGCCAAGACGAATCGCGTCTCCCATACAAGGCTCCGCCGCGTCGGTTGGTCGAGCGGTGACGTCGACTTCGGCGTGGGCATCGGCCTCGGCGTTTCAGGTGCGTACGGCCCAGCCGGCGAGCTTGGAAAACGTGGTTCTGGAACCCAGAATTGCCAGTTCGCGGGAGGTAGCGGCCAATCAGGAGGCGGAGCCCAACCGGGAGGTGGAGTCCACCCCGGCGGTGGCTCCGGCCAGCCCGGCGGGGAGATCCACGACCATCGAGACCGTTGCGTCCCCGGCCCTAGTCCCGGCTGAGTTCCCGGCTCCGTCCCCGGTTCCACCCTCGGCAGGTTATTTGCTCGCGAGATCGTCTTTCGGTACCGGTCGGCGCGCCGTCTCGCCATAGACAACGCCGCCCCAGGCGTACCCGTCTCGACGCTGTAGCGGCTGCTACCGTGAAAAAGCTTCGACCCAAGGCGCAACAAGCGTCCGAAGAGAATTTTCGAGGGGGAGCATTGGCGGCGAGTCGTTGTGCCGAGCGCGCGGTCCGATTGGGGATCGCGCTCGCATGCGGTGTCTTGCTAGCCGCGGGCTTAGCCGCGTGCTCACAGACGGCACGCGGATCGAAACCAACGCAGACTTCCCAACATGCGTCAGGAACCAGCTCGTTCAAGGGTCCGTCATCCGGTTACATCGTCTACTGGGATCAAGATGAGGAGGAGGACTACTACCAGCCGGTGAACGGATCGCAAGGCCAACTGGTGACCCCCTGGGATCCGAACGGTCAGATGTGCCTTCTCAACGACGGCACGGGACGGTCCGTGATCGGTTACGACCCAACTAACGCAAACCAGGACAACCCAGGCGGTCCACCTCATCATCCGTTCAAGCAACCACCGATAGGCGAGGAGGTGATCGGCTCCGACGGCAAATGGACCGGTCAAGATCTCTACGTCTCCGGCCCTTACAAGTTCGCCTCGAACGAGCCAGGGGAAGATTCGCCGATCAACTCTCAGGGCCAATTCAACGGCCAGTCGACCTACACCGGCTGCGCCGTCGACTCCGAGCACAACGTTTTCGCAGATGACATCGGCACGGCGCAGGGACAGTTCCCGATTCCCACCGACGGCAGGCTGGTCGAGTGGTTCGCTCCGTCGTACAAGACCTACTGCATCCTCTACGGTCCCAGCTCCGGAGGCGTAGACGGAGCGCACCACGTTGACGGAACCGGAGGTCTCTCGCAGCCAGGCATGATGACGCAGATGCCCAACGGGAATTTGCTGCTGCCACAGGCGGGTTCCGCGAGTGGCCAGTTCGGGGGCCAGGTCACCGAGTTCGACCATTCTTCGTTCCCGAAGAGCGCAGCTCAGTGCCCCGACGGCGTGTACCCGCGGGCGTCGCTTCGATCCTCGGTCTTCGTCCAGGGAAGCCTTAAGTTCCTTCCTGTCCCGATGGGCGTTGCATTCGACCCGAGCTGCGGTTGCTACGCCGTTGACTCGATATTCGGCGATCCGACCACGCGTGCCGTGATCGAGTGGTTCGCTCCCAACGGCAAGCGAGTCAACCGCCCGGCGGTGACCGGTGAGACGTTGTCTCAGTTCGGACACGATCCCAACGGGTTCAATCCGTTCGGGATGGCCTTCGCACCGGACGGAACCCTTTACTTCATCGACATACACATAATGTGCTCCAACGGCTTCTCGAATTGCGGTCCGCAGAACTTCTCGGGACGCGTGATGAGGATCACCTTCGGATCGGGCATGCAGCCGAGCAAGCCCAAGGTGATCGCGACAGATTTCGCGTTTCCCACCAGCGTCACCATCTGCGTGATCGGCGCGGGAACTCGTTGCCCGTTCCCTACGCACAAGACGCCGCTGCCGAGTCCGGAGACGCGAGCCGAAGCCGGACTGGGTTGACCCGGAGCATCGCCGCGCCTGTGCGGCGCACCACGCCGATCATCGCCGTCATGGCGATATGCATCTTGTGTTGTTGCGGGACGCCAACTGGCACGGTGGCGACGGTCGTGCCGCACACCCGTCACCTGACGGCGACGATTCCTGAAAACACGGTGACCATTCCTGGAAATTGGGACTGGCCCTCTTATGGTCAGAATGCGCAGCACACGTTCGTAGGCAGTACGACGCTCACGGCGAGCACCGCGTCGACACTGAAGGTCGCGTGGCGATTCCCGACGGGAGACGCGGTGACAGCTACTCCGACCGTGGTCGGCGGCGTCGTGTACGTGGGTTCGTGGGACACCAAGTTCTACGCGCTCGACCTTGCAACGGGACACGTGAAATGGCAATTCCAACTCGACCAGCAGCACGGGGTCACGCCGTATCCCGGCGAGCCAAAGCGTGACAACCAGTCGGACGGTGGACTCGTCACCTCTTCGGCTTGGTTCCAACCCGGCAACGGGACCACCCGCCCCGATCTCGTTATCTTCGGTGGCGGCTACACGCTGTACGCACTCGACGCGCACACAGGGGCACTGTTCTGGAAGCACGCGTACCCGGGATCTACGCCTGCAGAACCGAAAATCGACGATACGAGGATCTTCTCGTCTCCTGTAGTGGTGAATGGAGTCGTGTTGTTCGGAACGTCGGCCGACGGCCAATCCGGAGAGCACGGCGAACTGGTGGGGGCGAACCTCGAGACAGGTGCGCCCGCTTGGGTGGACGTAACCGACGCGGGAGCTAACGGACGACCTCTAGACGACGGATGCGGGAATGTCTGGTCTTCGGGCAGCGTCATTCCGTCATCGGGGCTCGTCGTGTTCGACTCCGCCGACTGTTCCGGTTCGAACTCCGCGCCGTGGTCAGAACAGGTATTCGCCGTATATGCGAACACCGGTTCCATTGCTTGGCGATTCAAACCCGTTCGGAGAGACGCGAAGTGCGACCTGGACTTCGGTGCGTCGGTCAACGTCGGGCTCACCCAAAACGGCAGTGCCGCATTCATCGGTGTGGGCTCCAAAGACGGCGTCTACTACTCGCTAGACCCGGCAACCGGGTCCCTCCGGTGGTCGCGACGGGTCGTTTACGGAGGTTCGGCAGGGGGTTTCATCGGAACCGCCGCTTACAACGGGAGCGTCATCGTAGGTGCGACCGGACTCGGTGACGTCGCAGCCGGGACTCCTGGGGCTTGTGACGACGGCAACCCCGCTGACCAGTTCATCCAGAACCCTGCGCTGCATTCGTTCGATGCTGCGACTGGCCGGCTGCTCTGGCAGATGAGCGGAGTGCAGTCCGTCGCGAGCACGACCATCGTGGGCGACCTGTTGTTCGAGGGTCCCGCCCTGCGCACGGAAATGGACGTTCGGCTGGTCAAGACGGGTGCGCTCGTCGCAAGATTGCAGATCCCGAACCCCAGCTGGAGCGGCATCGCCGCAGTTGGAGATGCCATCGTTTTCGGGATCGGCGACGACCCTGAGGGCTCGCCTGCGGGTTTGATGTGCTTCACCCCAGGCGGGAAGCCGCCGGTTGTCCCTTGATCCCGAGCGCGTCCCTCAGACTGCGGAGCCGGCGGCCATCGCCACCGCTCTCAGACGCGTCGTGGCGATGGACACGAGCGCGATGGCGAAGAGGGCGAGCACGCCGATGTCCGGTAGCACCCCGACGATCCCGGAGTGATCGAAGATGAGCTTCACGAACGCGTCCATCGCCCACGCCTGCGGCGCGACGTGTCCCACGGTCCGCATGAGGGGACCTACGTTGTCGAGCTGCCACATGCACCCGCCGAGCATGCCGAACGCGATGGCGATGACTATCCCCATGGCGACGGCCTGTTCCTGCGAACGCGCCAACGTTCCCAGCAGGACGGACGCCCCAGAGGCTGCCATCGAAAGCACGACAACCAGCAGAAGCACGCCGAAGGGGTCGCCCCACCGGACGCCGAAGACGAGCATCCCGACAACGAGTAGACCGACGGCCTGCATCAGCCCGAGCATCGTCGCGCTGACGAGCTGTCCGAGGACCACGACTCTTGCACGTGTCGGGCTGGCGAGCATGCGGCGCAGAAGTCCCATCCGCCGCGTCTCTACAAGTCCCGAAGCCGTCACCAGCAGGGTCAGAAAGACGAACAGAACCAGATTGGCTGCCGTCGTATAGGAGTACGGACCCGGCTGTCTGCCCTCGAACCTCGCCGCTGCTCGGCTCGCCGCGCCATTCGTCGTACTTGTCACCCTCTCGAACGCAGCGCTCGTGGTGATACCCGATGCGGTTGCAAGGCGCCCTGCCGCGGACCATTCGGCAACCAGAACACCGTATGCGGCTGACACCGCCGCCTGGGCCTGGGCTGCGCCGGTGTTGCCGACTCTGCCGACCACCTGCAGCCCAGCTGCTTTGCCGGAGCGGACGGCAGTGTCGAAATCGGCAGGAACGACGAGCGCCGCGAGCAATGTCCCCCTGAGCACACCGTCGCTTTCGGATGCCGCACTCGATTCGAGGTGCACCTGGACCGACGGGGATTTCTCGAGCAGCTCGACGAGCCTTGTACCGAGTTGCCCGTGATCGATCGTCACAATGCCGAGCGGCGCGCGCACGCTGCGGCCGGAGACGAAGCCAATCACCAAGATCAGCATGATCGGCAACGCGGCGGCGACGAACAGAACTCGGCGGTCCCCGATCGCACGCCGCCTGTTGATCGCCGAGATGGCAAGGATCTTGGCAAGGTCGGGATGACGCTCAGGGTCATCTCTCATAGCTCCACCACGCGCCTGATCCGCACCCCGGCCGCTGCCAAGAAGACGACGGAGATGACTCCGAGCACCACGAGCGGACCCACGAGACCCGACACGCTCGCGTGGACCAGGGCCAGGCGGCCGAAACCGACCAAGGCCCAACCGTTCGGTGTCGCGAGCGAGATCGCCTGCAGGACGCCAGGGAGGCTCCCGGGCGGGAAGAAGTTGCCCCCGAGAATCCCGAGGACGATTCCGACGACAATCGAAGCCGCGTAGGCCTGCGCTTCGTCTCGTGCGAGCGACGTCAGGAACATTGCGAGCGAGCACATGGCAAGCGCCGCCACTGAGCACATGAGAATGACGCCCCCAGCGCTGCCCCAACTCGCTCCGAACGCGAGCGTTGTCTCGGCCCAGAGCACGAGCAGTCCGACGAGAGCTGTGACGAAGACGGCGATCATCTTGCCGACCACGACTGCAGTCGAGCTGACAGGTGCTGCGGCCAGTCTCGACAGTGTGCCGCCAGTTCGCTCCATGGCGATCGCCCGAGTGCCTAGTCCGGCGCCGATGAACAGGAACACGACTGCGATCGAGGAGCCGAAGTAGCCGATCACGGCGTGGTTCGAACCGATGCTCAGCGCAGCCAGGTCCAAGCGAACCGTGTGAGATGCCGCCGTGGCCTGGGCGATCGCCGTCAACAGAGCGAGCCCCGATTCCGTCGTCGGTGGCGGGCCGGGTACGAGAGTCACCTGGAGCGCGCCCGCATAGATGCGGCTCGATATCGCCGATGCGAGCGCCTGGCCGAGTTGGCCGTCCACAGACGATGCCGACGGCGAGACGACGGAGAGACGCGAGTCTGTTGGACCGTTACCAGGTCCGATCGTCACGTCAGCGAGAAGTCCGGGAAGAGCAGAGGACATGAAGCTCTCGGTCGACGCCTCTGTAGGACGCGTCGGGATCCCGAACGAGCTTCTGGATGCAAACCCGACAGGGATGATCACGCCGGCTCCGAGGGCACCGGACGACACCTGACGCCGCAACTCTGAGGGAGTCGAGATCGCCACGACCGTTACCTGAGACCCGAGGCCCGCCGCTCCGATTCCTGCGGAGACGACGGCCGCTGCTTGAGCGCTGGGTTGGTCCAGCGCGACGCCGATGCGCACCGAGTGCAGGTTTCCTGCCCCTCCGAATGCGAACCCGATGATCGCGGCAATCACCGCAGGCGCGACGAACGAAGAGACGATGATCGAACGGTCAGCGAGTCGACGGCGCAGTTCGGTTCCGAGGATGGTGACCACCGCCCGGCTGGTTGACGGCCTCAATCGCGGAGTTCCTTGCCGGTGAGAGCCAGGAAGACGGTTTCGAGATCGGGTTCGACGACCTCGACGCTCGACAGTTCCGCTCGAGCAGAGGCGGCTGCCTCGACCACGGACGGGAGCACCAATCTGCCGTTACGCACCGCAAGCTCGAGACCATCCTCGCGCCGCACCACGTCGTCGACTCCGTCGATCCGCTTGCAAGCTCTAGCCAGAGAGTCGATGTCGCCGACCGCAACGAGGCGAACCCTGTCTTGTCCCCGCACCTGCGAAACCAGCTGGCGCCGGGTTCCTTCGGCGACGAGGCGACCGCCGTCGATTATCCCGACTCGATTGCACAGTCTTTCCGCTTCTTCCATGTAATGGGTCGTGTAGAGAACCGCTAGCCCTCCGTCACGAAGGTGCATCACGGTCTCCAATATGGAGTTGCGGCTCTGGGGGTCCACACCGACGGTCGGTTCGTCGAGTACGAGAAGATGAGGCTCGTGCAACAAGCCTGCAGCGATGTTGGCACGACGTTTCATGCCCCCCGAGAAGCTGCCTACCTTCTCGCGCAATCGGTCGGCAAGGCCGACGATCTCGATCACCGACTTGATCCGAGATTCCAGCCTGTTTCCCGTCAGGCCATAGAGACGACCGAAGAAGCGCAGGTTGTCCTCGGCGGAGAGCTCAGGATAAAGGGCGATCTCCTGGGGCACGTAACCGATGACGGCTTTGAGGTCGATCGACGTAGTGAAGAGGGCCTCGCCATCGACTAGGACTTCGCCATCGTCGGGTTCGAGGAGCCCGCAGGCAATCGAGATCGTCGTCGTCTTGCCGGCGCCGTTCGGACCGAGAAGGCCGTAACACTCGCCCGCGGCGATCTGGAAGCTGACTCCGTCGACCGCCGTCCGGTTGCCGTAATGCTTCACGAGCCCGCGGCAGGCAAGCACGGGCGCCGTATCTGGCATGGTTCCCCCTTCGGGTCGCCAATGGTACAGACGCGCGAGACGCGCGAGACGCTCGCCCGAAGCCTGATGGCGCCGTCGGTGGCCTGAAACAGGAAGGCACCGCTTCGCAGCGGTGCCTTCCCTCGGTTCCCGTCACATTGTGCCCGCCGCGAGCCGTCACATCCGGTCTCGCCGCCTGCCTTTTCGCCGCGATCTCTGTAACGCCTCCTCGAGCGTTATCGACCCGACCGCTGTTAGCCCGGTGGATCTACGTAAGCGTAAACCGGGAATCCGTTCAAGGCCTGCGACTCGGACGGCATGAACGGCCCGTTGATCACAACATTCAGTTGGCCAGTTTGACCTGGACCGGCGTCGCCCTCGACGGTCAGAACGTCTCCGTGAGGCCAGACCTCGGCCACTATTCCCGTGTGCACAGAAGTGTTCGACGACTGAGGCCCTGTTCCGTAGAGGATCGCGTCGCCCGGTGTCGGGACGCGACCGCGCCGAAAGGTCGAGGCCACGGGCGGCACCCCACGTGTAAACGTCTCCGACGAAGCCGTAGCTCGGAATGCCGACTCCGACGCTCTCCCAAGTCCACGTGGCGAAAAGGGCGCACCACTGCTCGCAAGGACCGTACGGGTTGCAGAAGGGTCCGGTTGCCAGATTTGGGTCTCCTCCCACCTGACTGGTTGCGACAGCGACGATGGCGCGATCGACGGCGGCCGGTGGCGGGACGGGGGAGGCGGCAAGGGTGTACGCGAAGTCTTGCGGGGCGAGGAGCCAATAACCGTTACCTGTCGGACTGCTCACGATGTCGGTCACGGGTATTGCCGGCACCTGGTTGCCGAGCGATCCAAGTGCGTGGTGAGCGAATCCGTAGACCTGGCCTCCCCAGTCGACCATCCAATAGCCGCCGTTGTGGGGCAGAGCCGCCAGTCCGCGGACGGGGTTGTAAGGAGGGTGCGATCCCATAGAGCCGAAGAACGGCGCGTCGAATGCGTAGATGCCGCCGTCGGATCCGGCGAGCCAGTAGCCGCCACCGTCATCTGTCGCCGCCATTGCGACGATCGGGGCGTTTATGTGCTTTCCGCCCATCGATCCGTGGTACTTGGCGTCTCCGAACGCGAAGATCCCGCCGTCGGAGGCGACCATCCAATACCCCTTGCCGTCGGGAGTCGCCGCGATGCCGACAATCGGAGCGGCCAGGTGCTTGTTTCCCATGGAGCCGCGGAACTTCGCGTCTCCGAACGCGAAGATCCCGCCGTCCGACGCGACGAGCCAGTAACCCATCCCGTCTGGAGTCGCCGCGATCCCGACGACCGGGGCAAAGAGCCTCATGCTTCCCGTCGAGCCCCGGAATTTGGCGTCGCCATATGCGAACACGCCACCGTCTGCGGCGACCAGCCAATACCCCTTGCCATCAGGAGTAGCTGCCATCGACGTGACCAGGCTCGACAGAACCATTCTCGAGGGAGAACCCTCGAAAGTCGCGTCGCCGAACGGCACTACCCCCTGGCCGCCATAACCGTGCGGAACGAAGGCCGCGAGCATCACTCGGGTCGGGTTAACCGGGTGGGGGTCACCGGCTTGGCGTTGTGAAGCAGATGCTCCTGGCAGCCACGCGAGCACGACCAGGAGCACCAACAGCAAGACTGGCTGGCCGACGAGCTCTTCGGAACGAACCGGAAGACGGGTCACAACGGTTGTTCGACCTGAGTTGTCGCGCGCTTGACCGCTGGACTCCACGAGAAGCCGATGTTACGGGTGAGAGACCTCCGGCCAAAAGGCCGAGGATCGCAGTTTTTCGAGATTTGATGTGAGAAAAGGCGGATCTTGCCTGACTAAGCCGGACTAAACGGCGGTAGTCGACGTTGTGGGGGGTATCGACGTCGTCGTGGTCGATTGTGGAACCGTTGTCGTCGTGGTCGACGGCGATGTCGTCGTCGTCGAGGGCTGCGTTGTAGTCGTCGACTGCGGAACCGTGGTCGTCGACGACTGAGGATCCGTCGTTGTCGTCGGCGCGAGAGAAGTGGTGGTAGTGCCTTTCCCTCTCGTCGTCGACGTGGTCGCAGTGGTCGCTGCCCGAGACACGTTCGCGGCAGGTGCCGGCCCAGGAGGCGGCAGGTTGTACGCCTTCACCACCGGAGCGTTCCCGACTAGGGCCGCCAGCATCGCGGGATCGTTGCCTTCCATCCCGAGGGTCCATATGCCGACGCCGCGAGCGCCGAAACTGTTCGCTACCTGAGCCTTCTGTGCCAACGCCTGAGGGTCGTCGAACCACGTCTGATGCCACTTCTTGCCGACCTTGTACGCGGTCCACGCGGTACCGGTCGCCTGGTTCCAGTACACCGGGCTGCTTGCCATCTGCGTTGCTATCTGCGAGTAGGGGACGGGCGACGCGGGACCCGTTGCGGTGGCGGACGCACCCGGGCCCGTCGTCGGCCAGTCGTACCCGTAGAACGGCAGACCGAGAATCAACTTCGATGCCGGTACGACCTGGGTGTACTCCTGCATCGACTCTTCTGCCGAGAAGTTAGACCCGCTGAACTGCCCGTTTTTCGATCCGGTGGGGCCGCCCATCTGGTACGCCATGACGAAGAACGCGTCCACACTCGGCGCCAGTCCGCTGATGTCGTAAAAGCCCTGGGGATCGCCGGCGGACGACGCATAAGTGTCCATGGTGATCTGCCAGTGAGCGTCAGCCCGGCGCACGATCAAGGACACGCCGGCCATCAGCTTGTCCAAACCGGTCTGATCGGACGAGCCCGCCCCTTCGAAGTCGACGTTCACGCCGTCGAAGTTCTTCGCCCTGACGAGACCCACTAGTTGGTTGCCGAGAGTGGTGGCTGCGCCCGGGTCGGAGGTGAGCTTGTCGAGGGTCGCCTGGTCGAAGCATTCGACTGTCAACACGACCCGGGAGCCGGATGCGTGGGCTCTGCTGATCAGGTCAGCGAGGTCCTGGCTCTGATAGCCCGTCCAACCGTCGCCGAACTGCACGATCGACCCGTCGGCGTTCACATCGAGACCGAAGTAGGACACCGTGCTCAGGTCGTTCACGTTGAACCCACTCTCTTGGGGGAGGGTCCAGTAAGGAGCGAAAGCGAATATCTCGTGCGATGACAGCGACGGCTCTTGTGCGAGAGACGGCGGCGCCGGAAGCGGCTTGGCCTTGGCGCGTGCGAGCTTGAAAGTCTTGTGAGGCGGAGGGGCGAAGGCGACTTGGAGCCCTTGAGTCTGAGGCCAGTCCGGCGCTACGGGACCGACGACATGGCCGGCACTGTGATGCGTCTTCGCCGGGTCGGGTTGGAAGGCGGCGGCCGTGCTTGCGGCGGTCGTCGCAGCGAGCCCCACGCCCAGGGCGATCGTTGCGATCCGGCGCTGGCGCGACCAGGTTCGGACGCGGATGTGGCGACCTACGTTCCTGCCCGACATCGCGTGTGCCGGCTTGGATGCATGGCCGCTCCAGGTCAGGAGGTTTCTCAGGACCTGTGCGGTCTGTACCCGCTGTATCCGACGTTGACGTTGTTCCGGCTGCACATGACTTGCGACGTGGCGGCGGTTGCTGCGCGCCGAACGTCCGAAGATCCGCCGCCTCGCGTGACGAGTTGCCCGGGGTGCCGAAAAATCCTTGCCTTGAATGCCCGCGGTCGAGCCTGAAACGACCCCGGCCTCGGGCCTCGTCGAGGCGTCGGGTCTTCCCGACTGGCCAGGTGGCCCGTCGTTTTCCTCCATCTGGTCATTCCCCCCGGGATGCGACTTTCGTTCGGGCGTTCCGTCCCTTTCGGGCGTTCCGTCCGTTTCGGGCGTTCCGTCCTTTTCGGGCGTTCCGTCCTTTTCGGGCGCGTTGTCTAGAGCTAGTGCCCCGTCCGCATCGAACGCTCCGAGCTCTTTGACTACTTCGCCCACACGACGACTGTTCTTGAGCTCACTCCAGCAGTCTTTGGCCGCTGTTGGCAGGGCTGCTATCCAGATACCGATCGTGTAGGCGGGTGCCAAGAACCTGAAGGTGTGGTCGGCCGTGGACACCTCGAGCAATTGCGTCCAATTGCCGTCCGGGTCGGCAGCTATGCCGTCTGCGCCGATGCCGATGACCTCCGACCATCTCCATCCGGCAACGCGAGCCGCCATTACCTCGAGAACGAGTTGTGCTTCCTCGGCCTGCAGCGCGACTCCGGAGGCGAGTGCCTTCTCACCCTCTGCAACCACGGCAAGCAGGCACCCGTCGAGCCTTGCTCCGGACATCGGAGTGCCACCTGCGGGCGGAGGTCCGAGACGGACGCCCGCAAGCTGACCGCCACCCACGAGGCGGGCTTTGGGCTTCGCAGGGGCGGAATGCGCGGTGTCCTGGATCACTGCATCGTCCTGTCCTGACTGAGCGGCGGTCTGTCGGGCTGAGCGGCGGTCTGTCGGGCTGAGCGGCGGTCTGTCGGGCCATTCAGGCGTCTAAGCGGTCGGTATAGCCCTTTGGGGGTCAGGGTTCCTGAACTCGGCTCGCGCTAGGCATGGTGCAACCTACGTCTAGAGCTCGCGATGACGCCAAGATCCGGAAGCTTGCGGTTGCGGGTTGTGCAAGTTGTGGAAGTTGTGGAAATCGTGACCGGGGTGGCGGGACCGATACCCGGCCCGGAGTCCACGATCCGCCTCGGCTGGTCGTCGAGGCGATTGCTTGACGCTGGCCGTCCTCCTTCCGCTGGGAGGAAGTTCCTCCTTTTGGTGCGGTGACGTGTCCAGTGTTGTTGAAGTGATTCTCGGTTCGCAAGACCGACACCTGCGTTTCGGTCACGCTCTGTGGTCATAGAAGTGGAATTGGTGATCCGTCGACACTCGCCAGTACCCAGGAGGTACGAGATCGGTGGAAGTGCACTCTTTCCGCGTCGAACGGCGCACAACTTTGGGGCTGTCGCGACGGGTGAGTCCCGCCGATAAATACCGACAGACCGATAGGCAACCGGAACGAGGCTGGCCGCTAGCGTTTTAGCGGTTCCGCCGCAAGCAGGTCACGGGGCGACCACGAATGATCTTTGTCGAGGGGTTCAGGCTCTTCTTGGTGATCGCAGGTGCGATCGCGGGCCTAGCCACCGGGAACAGCTTCGACAAGCACGGGATTGCTCCTGTCGTTGGACTGGCGTTGGGGGCTTTCCTCGCTTACGTGTTCGGGGGGGTGGCCGGGAGGCTGCTCGACAAAGGAATGGAGGGCATGGTCAGCGGCCTGCGGAGCATGCCGGCGGGCGAGGTTTTCGCAGGAACGGTCGTCGGGACCTCGGGCCTGCTCATCGGTTTGGTGGCCGGCCTCCCTTTGATCGCCCTGGTCCACTCGAACGTCGACTACCCGATCGTTGCGGCCGTGGCCTGGGCGTTTGCAGCGTTCGGAGTCCGGCTCGGGATTGTAAAGGGCCGGGACATGATCCGCGCCGCCGGCATCTCGAGGTTGCTCGATCCAGTCGTGGAGCCGCCTCCGACCGGGATGCTCGTCGTCGATACGTCGGCCGTGATGGACCGGTACCTCCTGGTGCTCGGGCGCGCTGGGTTGCTCGAGGTCGGTCTCGTGCTTCCACGGTTCGTGATCGACGAGGTCCGCGCTCTCGCCGAGAGCCCCGATCCGGTCACCTCCCGGCGAGCTCGCCGGGGTCTCGAGGCGGTCGAGACCCTTCGGGTCGCAGGGGTAGACGTGCGAATCGATGCGGAAGAGTTCGTGCATCTCGAAGACCCGGGCCGCAAGGCGGTGGCCGTCGCGGCTCGTTACGGTCTGCGTGTCGCAACGTGCTCAGCCGAGGTCGTGGCCCTGGCCGAGCAGGAGGGTGTGCCTGCGCTCGACCTGAGACGCCTGACGGCCGAGCTCACTCCCGATCACCCTCCCGGCGAGAGGCTCACTGTCGATCTGATCAGATCGGGACGTCAGGCGCGCCAGGCGGTTGGTTACCTGCCCGAGGGTGACATGGTGGTGGTGAACGACGCTGCTCACCTCGTGGGACGGCTCAACGTGCCAGTCGTCGTTGCCTCGACTCGGCAGACGAGCCAGGGACTCCTGGTGTTCGCCCACCTCGCCGAGCACGAGACCTCCAGGTCGATGCCGGTCGTCGGGAGCAGCGTTCCCGAGAGGTAGAAGACCTTCCCGATCGGTAGGAGATCGGTCAGGCGACGGCTACGGCAGCATTGAGCTTGGTGAGCGAGTCCTTGGCATCTCCGAAGAGCATCGTCGTCTTCGGGTCGTAGAGAAGCTCGTTGTCGATCCCCGCGAATCCCGGTCGCATGGAGCGCTTGAGGAAGATGACGTTCTCGGCCTGGTCCACGTTGATTATCGGCATGCCGTATATCGGGCTTCCCGGTGTGTTGCGTGCGGCGGGGTTGACCGTGTCGTTCGCGCCGACCACGAGCGCGACGTCGGTCGTCTGCATCTCGGGGTTCGCCTCGTCCATCTCCTTCAGTTGCTCGTAGGGTACGTTCGCCTCGGCCAACAGCACGTTCATGTGACCGGGCATGCGGCCGGCGACCGGATGGATCGCGTAATAGACCTCGACGCCCCTGCTCATCAGCTCGTCGGCGAGCTCCTTCGCCGCATGCTGTGCCTGGGCTACCGCCAAGCCGTACCCCGGCACGATCGCCACCTTTCTCGCATATGCGAGCAGAACACCGATGTCCTCTGCGGTACCCGTTCGAACGGAACGCCCGGCTGCTGTTTGCGCGTCGGCGTCTGCGGTCACGACAGATCCGAAGGCGCTGAACAGGATGTTCGGTAGCGATCGACCCATCGCCGTGCTCATCATCCGAGTGAGCAAGATGCCCGAAGCGCCGACCAGAGTTCCCGCCACGATGAGCAGGTTGTTGTCCAGGGTGAACCCCGACGCTGCGACTGCCAGCCCGGTGAACGAGTTAAGGAGCGAAATGAGCACGGGCACGTCCGCCCCCCCGATCGGCATGACGAACGCAGCACCGAGTACGAGGGAGAGCACGAGCAACAAGTAAACGAAGACGATGTGCCCTGTCACGAGCGCGGCGACGGCGAGCCCCACAATGACGATCGCCAGCACGGCGTTCACCTGCTGCTGCCCCGGATACGTGATGGGACGGCCTGTGATGAGCTCTTGCAACTTGGCGAAGGCGACGGCGCTACCGGAGAACGAGACGGCTCCGACGAGCACCCCGAAGAGCACTTCGCCGATCTTGTATACGGCCACATGAGAGCTCGGGAGCTTCAGCAGCTCCGTCACCGACACGAGAGCTGCGGCACCTCCGCCCACGCCGTTGAAGATGGCGACCATCTGGGGCATCGCGGTCATCTTCACGATGCGGGCCGCAGGGATCGCAATCGCAGCCCCGATCGCCATGGCTATGACGATCAGGAGGACGTTGAGTCCGTGATTCGCGATATCGCCCGGGCCTTCATGGCGCAGCGTCGGGTTCGAGAACGTCATCCCGATCGCGACAGCGGCAGCGAGGGCACCGAGAGCGTTGCCACGCCGAGCGTGACGCGGGTTGCTTAATCCCTTAAGGGCGATGATGAAACCGATGATCGCGAGCAGGTCGACCAGATCTGTCCAGGTCCCGAGACTCACGGCGCTTTGCTCTCCGGAGTCGTCGATCCGGTCGGTCCGTTCGATCCTGTTGTTCCGCTCGATCCTGTTGTCCCGGTTTTACCGCCGGCGGACTGCCGTCCCGGTGACCTGCCCTTGAACATCTGGAGCATTCGGTCCGTCACGACGAACCCGCCGACGACGTTCAGAGTTGCCAGCAGAACCGCGACGAACCCGAGGACCTCTTCGGTCGCGCCGTGCGCGTCTCCGAGCACGATGATCGTTCCGACGAGGATGATCCCGTGGATCGCGTTCGATCCCGACATCAGGGGCGTGTGAAGGATGCTCGGGACCTTCGAGATCACCTCGTTGCCCACGAACGCGGCGAGCACGAAAATCGTCAACAACTCCACGATCCCGATGCCGCTCATGTCTGTGCTCCTGGCGCTCCTGGCGAATCCTTCGGGGGGGCAAGTTGCTCGATCAGAGCTTGGTTGACGATCTCACCCTCACGTGTGACGCAGCAGCCGACGAGGATCTCGTCCGACGGGTCGGGTTTCAATTCACCGTCTACTACGAGGAGTCCCAAGAAGTTGGAGACATTGCGCGCATAGAGGAAGCTCGCATGTTCGGGCATCGAAGACGCAGGGTTGGTCATTCCGTGCACGGTCACCTCTGCGTGCTCCACGTCGACCCCCGGTTGCGAAAGCTCGCAATTCCCGCCTTGATCTGCAGCCAGGTCGACGATCACCGAGCCGGGCTTCATCCCTTCGACCATCGCCGTCGTGACGAGTATTGGAGCCTTTCGCCCAGGTACGGCTGCCGTCGTTATGACGACGTCTGAGGCCATCACCTCGTTTCCGATCAGTTCGCGTTGGCGGGCGAGGAACTCTTCGGACTGCTCGCGGGCGTAGCCGCCGGATCCTTCCTGGATCTCGAGGTCGAGCTCGACGAACGTTGCGCCGAGCGACATGACCTCTTCTTTTGAAGCAGATCGAACGTCATAGGCACGGACTTGTGCTCCAAGCCTGCGGGCGGTTGCGATTGCTTGGAGACCCGCCACTCCTGCGCCCATCACGAGCACCTTCGCCGGAGGCACCGTGCCGGCGGCGGTCATGAACATCGGGAAGAACTTGGGGAGCAGCTCGGCCCCGTCGAGCACAGCCCTGTAGCCCGAGACCGTGGCTTGCGACGAAAGAGCGTCCATCGGCTGAGCACGGCTGATACGCGGCAAAAGATCGAGGCTGTACGAAGTGATCCGGCGCCGGACGAGGACCTGGACGACTTCGGGCTGTGCCTGCGGCTGGAGGAAGCTGACGAGACTTACCCCTTCTGGGAGCATCTCGGCCTCGTCCGTTGTCGGCGGCTGAACGCGCGCCACCACCTGGGCCCCCTCAAGGACTGCGGTCGCATCACCCGCGATGCTGGCGCCCTTGGCGGTGTACACGTCGTCGGAGAACGAAGCGGCAACACCTGCGCCGGCCTGTACGGCGGTCTCCACGCCCGTTGTAGCGAGGCGCGCCACCACGTCGGGAACGGTTGCGACTCGCCTCTCGCCGGGGCGTGTCTCTGCCGGGACAGCGAGCCTCACGGGGGAGTATCGAAGCACGCAAGCCTCCACGCCGACCACTCGGCGCTGGAAAATCTTCCGCTCGAGGCTAAAAGCGAGTTGCTATGCCACTTCTCCGGGCGTCTGGCGAGGTTCGCCAGGCTGCTCAGATCCTGGTTGGGCTGCGTCCGTCTTGACGGATCCGTTCAAACCGAGCGCATCGATGTCGAGGTTCAAAGCGAGCGGCCCTGACCGTGCGCCTCGGGACAACTCGTTGTCACCCGTTAGCGGCGAGAACATGGCCGGGGCGGCTACCGGAGTAGCCGGCACGGGAAAGCCGGTGGGAGCAGGCGTTGCGAGCGACGGCACGATCGGTTCGAGTACGCCGCCGCCGGAAGTGTCGGCCGTAGGTCCGCCCTGAGCCAAGACGCCGACTGCAGGGGCGTTTTGTGTCACGGCACCGAAACTCGGCATCGATCGCTCGAACACACCCCCACCATTTGCGTCCCTTCCGCCAGGAGCTGGAACTGACGACGATGAGGGAACCGAAGCCGGAGCGTTGGTCAACGGCTCGCCACCTCCGGGAACAACTGTGAAGGGGTGCTGAACCGCGGCAGCGGTCTGGCTGCTTTCTCTGCCAGGCCCGACGGAGAAAATCGGACGCGGCTCGGCGGTGGCGAGTTGGTGCGCCTCGTCGCTCCGCAACGGCGGGGCGAAGAAGTAGCCCTGGCCAACGTCCGCACCGAACTCTCGCAGGATTGCCGCCTGCTGTGCGGACTCGACCCCTTCTGCGACGGTGCTCATGGCGAGGGAGTGCCCGACGTGGATGATGGCTTCTACGATCGCCCGGTTCATCCCCTCGTCCGCCTCGAGGTTGTTGATGAACGCGCGGTCGATCTTCACGATCTCGATCGCGAACTTTCGCAACACCTGAAGCGACGACCAGCTGGTGCCGACGTCGTCGACCGCAAGGTGCACGCCGAGCTCAGACAGCGCCCGGAGGTCTGTTGCCGCTCGGTCGTCGTTGATCGTGCGCTCTGTCACCTCGATGGTGAGCCTGTCGGGATTGAGCCCCGACGCAGCGAGAGCCCGAACTATGGCTTTGGAGGCTTCGCCCCGCCGCAACTGGATTATCGAGCAGTTGACGGCCAGCTGGAGTCCTGTGCTCCAAAGTTGCGCCTCGCAGCAGGCGGCCTCCATTACCCAGGCGTTGAGTGCGACTATGTCGCCGTTCTCCTCGGCCCAGGGAATCAGGATGTCGGGCGCGATCCGACCCTTGGTGGGGTGCTCCCACCGTACGAGGGCTTCCATCCCGAGCAGTCGTCCCGTAGCCAGGTCGACAGCGGGTTGATATTCGAGGACCGGCTTCCCTGCCAGCGTCATCGACGGTTCCGCGGTCACCCAGTCACCTCCCGGTGGCGCACGTCCCTCGACCGGGCGCCCTTGTGGGCGCAGAAGTGGCCGAGGGCTTTGCGATCACCTCTTCGCACGGAATATCGGCCGTGCCCGAGTGGTCCTTTAGGTACCGACCGCTTTTGGCTATTGATGGGTAATTGGTGACGGGTATTGATCGGCTAATTGGTGAGAGGTAGGTGACGGGTAACGACCGACGCCGGCCTTCAGGGACTCGCTGGCCGAGATTCGGGCGGGTTGCCGGACGAGAGGGAATCGAGGGCGGTCAGGTAGGCGGGCCTCTCTCCTCCGCCGTGGGCGACGAGAACCGCCCCGGACACGTACGACGCGAGGGGAGAAGCAAGAAGCAGGCAGAGCCCGGCAAGATCCTCAGGCGTACCGAAGCGGCCCAGGGGCACGCTCCGTGCCACCGCTTCCATACCTCGAGGCCCTCCGTAGTGCGACTCTGCGGTCTCGGTGGCAATCAAGCCTCCGACCAGGCAATTCACCCTCACCTTGGGTGCCCATTCGACGGCCAGTGTCGACGTCAGATTGGCGAGACCCGCCTTAGCCGCTCCGTATGCAGCGGTCCCGGGCGAAGGTCTCGTCCCGGAGACACTGCCAATGTTGAGAATCACCCCGCCCGACGGCTGGGTCTGCATGACGGCGTTCGCTGCCTGGGCGCAGAAGAACGGCGCGAGAAGATTGAGCTCCACGACGGATCTCACGAAGCGAGGCGAAGCCTCCGAGGCGGGAACGGCGGGCGAGCCCCCGGCGTTGTTGACGAGGACGTCGAGGTGCCCGAACAGCGCGGCGGCCTCGTCCACCAACCTCTTCGCCTCCTCTGGCTGCCGGATGTCCGCTTGGACGAACGCTGCCGACCTGCCTTGCCACGATGGAGGGCCAATTTCGCCCGGGTCGTTCCGAGCGCAAACGACCACATCGGCAGCGCTTCTGAGGAACGCCTCGGCGATGGCCCGCCCGATCCCCCGCGAGCCTCCGGTCACGATCACCACTTGGCCCTCGAAATCGCAGGGTGTGCTCCCCGGCGGAGCGGACGAGCTCGGTCTTTGGTCCATGGCGTCACGAAACTAGCGGCGTGAGGCGCCCTGGCCTACCCTGCTCCTCGCCTCCTGACGCATAGTCAGACGAGTCAGACGCATTGTCAGACGAATAGTCAGACGTCGCGAGCTACGGAGCGATATGGGGATCGAAGTTCATCAGGCACGGCCGGGGATCTCCGATGTCGTCATCAACGTCCCTCCCGTCAACGCGCTCGACGTCGCGGCGTGGTTTGCCCTGGCGGACGCGTTGATCGCCGCCGGCCAGGACCCGGAGACGCGGGTCGTGGTGCTGAGGGCAGAGGGCAAGGGCTTCTGCGCAGGAGTCGACATAAAAGAGATCCAAGCCCGCGGTGACGAAGCGCTCGTCGGGGTCAACAGGGGATGCGCCGCCGCTTTCGCCGCGGTCTATGAGTGCGAGGTGCCGGTTGTGGCCGCCGTACACGGCTTCTGCCTGGGGGGTGGCATTGGCCTCGTAGGCAACTCCGACGTCGTGGTGGCATCCGACGACGCCACTTTCGGCCTGCCCGAGGTCGACCGGGGAGCACTCGGTGCGGCGACGCATCTCGCTCGCCTCGTCCCACAGCACCGGATGCGCGCGATGGTCTACACCGCCGAAACTGCAACCGCGGCCGAGCTGCACCACTTCGGCTCCGTCCACGACGTAGTACCGAAAGAGTCCTTGGTCGACCGCGCGCACGACCTGGCGACGCTGATCTCAGCCAAGAGCCCCACGATCATCCGGCGCGCGAAGGAGTCTCTCAACGGGATCGACCCCGTGGACGTGAAGCGCTCGTACCGCTACGAGCAGGGTTTCACCTACGAGCTTCACGTACGAGGAGTCGCCGACGAGCAGCGGGCGGCGTTCGTGGAAAAGCGTGACGCGGACACGAGCACATGAGCATTCGCCTCGGGTGAGTCCGTGAGCGACAAGACGGCGACTCTCGACGACGTCGTTGGCTCTCTGAACGACGGGATGACCATCGGGATCGGGGGATGGGGTTCGCGGCGCAAGCCGATGGCCGCCGTAAGAGCGATCTTGCGAAGCACGCTGTCGGATCTGACGATCGTGTCGTACGGTGGCCCCGACGTCGGGTTGCTGTGTGCTGCCGGCAAGGTGCGCCGAGTCGTATTCGGGTTCGTGACGCTCGACTCGATTCCTCTCGACCCGCACTTCCGGGCGGCGCGCCAGTCAGGCTCAATCGAGGCGACCGAACTCGACGAGGGCATGTTCTATCTGGGCCTGCTTGCCGCTGCTCAGCGCCTACCGTTCCTGCCGACGCGTGCAGGGCTCGGCTCTGACGTCCTTCGAGTGAACCCTGAGATCCAGACCGTGACCTCGCCATACGCGGGACCAGGGGGCGAACACGAGCAACTGGTTGCGGTGCCGGCTTTGAAGCTCGACGCGGCCTTCGTGCACATGAATCGGGCCGATCGCCATGGCAACGCCCAGTTTCTCGGTCCCGACCCGTTTTTCGACGACGTCTTCCTAGGTGCCGCTGATGCCCGCTGTGTCACCGCCGAGGAGATTGTCGAGCCGGGAGCATTGTTGGACCGCGGATCAGTCAACACGATCGTCGTGCACCGGCTACTGGCCGATGCCGTAGTGGAGACACCTGGCGGGGCACACTTCACGAGCTGCGTTCCCGACTACGGGAGAGACGAGGAGTTCCAAAGGAAGTACGTGGAGGCGGCCGGGAGTGCCGAGGCGTGGGCTGACTTCTCCGCTCGCTACCTCGACGTAGACGAAGGCGAGTACCAGTCGCTTGCCGCGCCCCGCTTCAAGAGGCGCAACTGCAAAAGGTTCGGCGGGAAAGTGACTGATCCGCAAGGACGAGCGGGCGCACCGACGCGCGCAGAGGTTTGCGTGGTTGCCTGCGCCGAGGCCTGGCGAGGCGACGGAGAGGTGATGGCCAGCCCGTTCGGGACAATCCCGGCGCTCGGGGCGCGCCTCGCGCGTCTCACATTCGAGCCTGAACTTGTCCTGACAGACGGCGAGGCTGCGCTCATGGCCAACACACCGCCAGTCGGATCGGGACCTGACGAGATGGTCATCGAGGCCTGGATGCCGTACAGGCGGGTCTTCGAGGTTCTTTGGTCGGGACGTCGCCACATCATGATGATGGCGTCCCAGGTCGACAGGTTCGGCAACCAGAACTTGAGTGTGATCGGAGACTGGGCGCGCCCGAAGGCTCAGCTCATAGGCACTCGAGGCGCTCCCGGCAACACAATCAATCACCCGACCAGCTATTGGGTGCCCAATCACTCCCGGCGCACATTTGTGGAGCACGTTGACATGATCTGCGGCATCGGTTATGACCGGGCAGCGCAGGTCGGCATCGCGGCGAGGTTCCACGAGATTCGTGTTGTGGTGTCGAACCTCGGAGTCTTCGATTTCGCCACCCCAGACCATTCCATGCGGCTCCGCTCGGTGCACCCGGGTGTCAGCGTCGAAGAGGTCGTGGAACAAACGGGATTCGAGCTCGCGATCGCGGACGAAGTGCCGACGACACGCGCACCGAGCGAATCGGAGCTCGAGATGATCCGTCAGGTCTTGGACCCTGCGGGCACGCGCGACCGAGAACTGCCCAAGTGAGCGATTCGGCGACGGAGAGGCTTCCCGCGGAAGGCCTGCTTCCGGATCCTCATCCGGCGCTTCCGGATCCTCATCCGGCGCTCAAGACCCGGCTCTGCGAGCTGGCGGGGGTGCGGTATCCGATCGTCCAGACCGGCATGGGTTGGGTCGCCGGACCCCGACTCGTATCTGCCACGGCGAACGCAGGGGCCCTCGGGATCCTGGCGTCGGCGACGATGAACTTGGAGGAGCTGCGAACGGCCATCGGCGAGGTGAGGTCGCGAACGAGCGCTCCTTTCGGCGTCAACCTGCGTACCGATTCCGCCGACGTGAACGACCGGGCTGACCTATTGGTCGAATCCGGGGTAAGGGTGGCGAGCTTCGCTCAGGCGCCCCGCCCGGATCTCGTTTCCCGCCTGAAGAGCGCAGGACTTGTCGTAATCCCCACCGTCGGAGCCAGGCGCCATGCAGAGAAGGTCGCCGAATGGGGAGTGGACGGGGTGATCGCCCAGGGCGCTGAAGGAGGTGGTCACACCGGCGAGGTACCGACGACGCTGCTATTGCCTCAGGTCGTCGAAGCAGTAGGGGACCGGGTGGCAGTCGTGGCGGCCGGCGGATTTCATTCGGGTGCCGGCCTCGTTGCGGCGCTTGCTTGGGGAGCGTCCGGCATCGCAATGGGAACGCGATTTCTTCTCACTCGAGAGAGCACCGTGCCGGACGAAGTGAAAAAGATCTATCTCGGTACTCCAGTAACGGGAACCGTCGTCACGAGAGCCGTAGACGGCGCTCCGCAGAGGGTGGTCCGCACAGAGCTCATAGGGCATCTCGAGCGCGCTGGGCGAATAACGGCCATGCCACGCGCAGCGCGCAATGCCCTTGGCTTCTCGCGCCAGACCGGCTCCTCGATGGTCTCGTTGTTGCGGGAGGGCCGCGCCCTCAAGAAGTCGAGCGAGCTCTCCTGGGCCCAAGTGGTCATGGCGGCTAACGCGCCGATGATGACGAAGGCCGCACTCGTGGACGGCAGGACCGACGTCGGGGTACTCCCGACAGGGCAGGTCGTGGGCACCATCGACGAGTTGCCGACCGTCGCCGAGCTCGTGTCGCGGGTCATCTCGGAGGCCAACGACACGCTGGCGCGCCTCTGCGGGCGCGACTGAGCTTCCCTCGGGAACTCCTGTCACAAATCCACGGGCGCTCCGTCTACATGGGTACGTAGGTACATAAGGCGAGGAGGAGCGCGATGGCGAATGTGACGCTGGTGACCAGCCCAAAGGGAATCGTGCCGAGAATGGCGTTCGGATATTCCCGCAAGAAGATGAAGAAGGTCGTTGACCCCGTACGCGCGGCGGCCAATCATTCCGGAGTCCTCGTAGCAATGGGGAGCCTCGAGACGGCGGTCGAGCGCGGATGGCGAAAGCTCGACCCAAATCTGCGATGGTTGGCGCTTCAAGCGACGGGCGGAGCGATCGGATGCTCGTGGTGCACCGACTTCGGATACTTCGAAGGTGTGCAGCAAGGGGTCGACCCGCGCAAGGTTCGCGACGTGCCTCGTTGGCGTTCGAGTGACGCCTACGACGAGCGCGAGCGTGCCGTTCTCGAGTACGCCGAAGCGGCGACTGCTACTCCCGCCGACGTGGGTGACGATCTTGTCCGTCGCCTGCACGAGCATTTCTCGGACGCAGAGATAACCGAACTCGCCGGGTGGGTGGCGCTCGAGAACTTCCGGTCCCGGTTCAACGCCGGACTCGGGTTGCACTCGGAGGGCTTCTCGGACAACTGCAAAGTCCCCGAAGATCTGTCTGCGCCGATCGCGCCCATCGCGTCGCGCACAGGTGCGGGCGGTGCCAAGGCCGGCTGATCATGGCCGGGGTCGCTCAGTTCGTCGAACTGCGCCCGGTGTTGTTCGGTGTCGCGTACCGGATGCTCGGCAGTGCGGCCGAAGCCGACGACGTCGTGCAGGAGGCGTATCTGCGCTGGGCGGCCGTTGACGACGCCACCGTTGCCTCTCCGCGCGCGTACCTGACGACGATCGTCACGCGCCTGTCGATCGATCATCTGCGATCAGCTCGGGTACGGCGCGAGACCTACAAAGGACCTTGGCTGCCCGAACCGATCGTCGCCGACGAAACAGACGAACCGGAGCTCGATGGCGCCGAGCTCGCCGACAATCTGTCGCTTGCGTTTCTCGTATTGCTCGAAGAGCTTGCACCCGCGGAAAGGGCGGCGTTCTTGCTACGCGACGTGTTCGGGTACCAGTACGGCGAGATCGCCCGCACGCTCGAGCGAAGCGAGCCCGCTTGCCGCCAGTTGGTCTCGCGGGCTCGTCACCGGATCGGAGACAGGCGCAGGCGCTTCGACGCAGACCACGAGCGCAGCAGGGAGCTGACTCGCCGGTTCGTCGCCGCATGCGGGACCGGAGACGTCGAGGATCTGATGTCGTTGCTCACCGATGACGTCGTGGTCTGGACCGATGGTGGTGGCAAGGTCAAGTCGGCACCTAGGCCCGTCGTGGGTCCATGGAGGGCAGCGAGGTTCCTCGTGCACGTGGCGAAGGGTTTTCCCGCTGGGGTCACGATGCGTGAGGAGACACTCAACGGTCAGCCTGGGGTCGTTTTCGAATTGGACGGCGAGGTCACAAGTGCGGTCGTTGTCGACGTGCTCGGGGACCGAATAGCCGGGATCCGGGTCGTCGCCAACCCCGAGAAGCTCACGGCCCTGAGGGCGTCGAGACCAACGGCCGCTGGCTGATCGGTTCGTCGCCAGTTCGCCGCCGGTTCGTCTCCGATCAAGCTGACGAGAGGCGCTTCTTGGTGCTTTTTTCGGAGATTAGGCAACACCCGCGTTTACTTGTTCGTAAAACGGTGCGCCGAGAGAGCCCGAGAGAAGTGGGCAGAGAGAGTGGGGCAGAGAGCCGAGCCGAGGCTCAGCGCGTGACGACCACGGAAGACCCGTGTCCGAACAGGCCCTGGTTGGCGGTGACAGCAACCCGCGCCCCCTCAACCTGGCGGCCGTGCGCCTCACCTCGAACCTGCCAGACGCACTCGCACACCTGGGCGATCGCCTGAGCAGGAATCGCCTCACCGAAGCACGAGAGGCCGCCCGAGGGGTTCACCGGCACGCGACCGCCGAGGCGAGTGTCGCCGTCGCGAAGCAACTTCTCTGCCTCGCCCGGCTTGCACAGGCCGATGTCTTCGTACCAGTCGAGCTCGAGAGCAGAAGACAGGTCGTAAACCTCTGCCATGTCGACATCCTCGGGTCCGATCCCGGCCTCTTCGTATGCGGCGTGGGCGATCGATTGCCGGAAACCCGCCACTTCGGTCGTGCCGGTGGTGACCGCCGAGTCGGTCGCGAAGTTGGGCATCTCGATGACGGTGTTCGGGAACTGCGGGGTGACCGTCGAGACCCCTGCGATCGTCACCGCATCGCGACCGAGGCGTCTTGCGTACTCGAGACTCGACAAGACGACTGCGGCACCGCCGTCCGAAGTCGCGCAGATCTCGAGGAGGCGCAACGGATCGGCCACCATTGGTGAAGCGAGTACCTCTTCGACCGTGACGGCCTTGCGGTATCTCGCATTTGGATTCTCGAGGCCGTGCAAGGCGTTCTTGACCTTGACCTGAGCGAAGTCCTCCTCGGTCGCACCGTAGAGGTCCATGCGCCGCCTGGCGTAGAGCGCGAAGTATGTGGGGTTCGTCGCCCCCAGCAGGTAGAAGCGGAGCCAGTCGGGGTCGTCGCGCCGCTCACCGCCGACCGGAGCGAAGAACCCCTTGGGGGTCGTGTCGGCCCCGACGACGAGCGCGACGTCGCAGAGACCGGCGAGGATCTGTGCTCTGGCCGCACCTATCGCAGCCGCGCCTGAGGCGCAGGCGGCGTAAACGCTCGAGACTCGCGCTCCGGTCCAGCCGAGTGCCTGGGCGAAGGTCGCCCCCGCGATGAACCCGGGATAACCGTTTCGGATGGTGTCGGCCCCGGACACGAACTGGACGTCGCGCCATGTCACGCCGGCGTCAGCCAGCGCGGCCCGAGCGGCCGCAAGGCCATACTCGACGAAGTTGCGGCCCCATTTGCCCCAAGGGTGCATCCCGACGCCGAGCACGGCGACCTTCTTGGAGTCGCTCACCGGTCTTCCCCCTGAGCAGTCGGGGCAGCTTGGTCGGCGGAGCCGGCCACACCGGACACCGGTCGCCAGTTCCAAACGAGGACCTGGGAGTCGTCGCCGAGGCCGCCGTCACCGCCGCTGTTCAGCTTCCCGAGCACGAGCTCGACCTCCATGCCGACGTGAAGGTCGTCCACCGTAAAGCCGGGAGCCACCTGGCCCAGCACCACCAGTTTCTCGTCAGACAGCTCCACGGCTGCGAGGCAGAAGGGCTCGAAAGGATCTGCCGGCACGTACGGGCGGGGAGGTTCGTACCTGGAGTCGGTATAGGACCAGATGCGTCCACGACGCGAGAGCTCGACCGTCTCGAACGTCTGAGCGCTGTCCAAAGAGGTCGAGCCGCAGTCCGGGTTCGGACATGCGAGGCGGGCGGGCGGGAAGACATACGTGCCGCACGTCGTGCAACGACTGCCGAGCAAAGCGGGAGCCGACTCGTCGAGAGTGAACCAGCCTTCGACGGCGGGGACCCGCCGCGGTCTCGGGACCCACCGTCAGTCGAGCCGCTCGATGATCGTGGCGTTGGCCTGGCCGCCGCCCTCGCACATGGCTTGCAGTCCGAAGCGGCCGGCCGTGCGCTCGAGCTCGTTCAACATCGTGGCCATGAGCCGCGCACCCGATGCGCCGGTGGGATGGCCGATCGCGATTGCGCCTCCGTTGCGGTTGACCCTCTTCATGTCCGGCAAGAGTTCGCGCTGCCAAGCGAGGACAACCGACGCGAAGGCTTCGTTGATCTCGATGACGTCGATGTCGCCGATATCGAGCTTGGCCTTTTCGAGCACGAGACGAGTTGCCGGGATGACCGCGGTCAGCATGATCTCGGGATCGTTTGCGGCGACCGCAAAGGTGTGGAACCTGGCGCGTGGCCTCAGGCCGAGCTCGTCAGCTTTCTCCTCGCTCATGACGAGAATGGCAGCGGCGCCATCGGATATCTGCGACGAGGTTCCGGCCGTCACCAGGCCGTCCTCGTTGAAAGCAGGACGAAGGCCGGCCAGTTTGGCCATGCTCGTGTCGCGGCGGATCCCCTCGTCCGACGTGATGAGACCTCCCGTCCCGCCCGGGTCATCCAGGGTGCGGATCTCGAGAGGGACGATCTCGCCCGAGAACCGCCCTGCGTCGACGGCTGCCGATGCGCGGCGATGCGATTCGAGCGCGAAGGCGTCCATCTCCTCGCGGCTCACCTCCCACCGCCTCGCAATTTCCTCCGCGCAGAGTCCCTGGTGGATGAGCTGGAATCGGTCCCTGTACAAGGGCCCGTAGGCCTCGCCGGGCCCCGGATCGGTCGTCGAACCGATTGGTACGCGGGTCATGCTCTCCACGCCACCACCTATGACCACGTCCATCGCACCTGCCATCACTGCCTGTGCGGCAAAGTGGACTGCCTGCTGCGCAGATCCACACTGCCGGTCGACGGTCGTGCCGGGCACGGTGTCAGGGAAGCCGGCTGCCAACACGGCGTTGCGGGCGATGTTCATGGCCTGCTCGCCGACCGTCATCGTGCAGCCGAGCACCACGTCGTCGACGAGAGCGGGGTCGAGGTCGTTGCGCTCGGCCAGCAGCCTGATCGGCTGGGCTGCCAGGTCGACGGGATGCCAGCCCGAGAGCTTTCCGCCGCGGCGCCCGACGGGCGTGCGCACCGCGTCGACGATCACGGCATTCGGCACGGTGCCATTGTTGCCGAGTATCCGACGGTGTGTCAGATTCCGGGCCTATGGACCTGCGCTTCACCGAGGAGCAGGAACGGTTCCGCGCAGAGGTCAGGGAATGGCTCGAAGCCAATGTGCCGAGTGAGAAGTTCGGGCGCGAGGGTCTTGGGTCGCTCGACACCGAAGCGGGTTTCGAGCAGCACAGAGCGTGGGAACGCCGCATGTTCGGCGCTCGCCTGTCGGTCGTTTCGTGGCCGGAGCGCTACGGCGGGCGCGGCGCCGGGCTCTGGGAATGGCTGGTTTTCGAAGAGGAGTACTACCGCGCCGAGGCTCCCATCCGGGTCGGGCAGAACGGGATCTTCCTTCTCGCGCCAACGATGTTCGAGTTCGGGACCCCCGAGCAGAAGGACCGCTTCTTGTTGCCGATGGCCGCCGGCGACGAGATCTGGTGTCAGGGATGGTCGGAGCCCGACGCCGGGAGCGACCTTGCTTCGATCCGCAGCACGGCCCGTCGGCGGTCGGACGGGGCAGGTGGCAGGAACGGCGGGGGCGGCGGGAGCGCCGGGGACGGCGGGTGGTTGCTGAACGGGCAGAAGACGTGGTGCTCGAGAGGTGCCTTCGCCGACTGGATCTTCGGTCTGTTCCGCTCGGATCCGGATTCGGAACGTCACCGGGGCCTCACCTACTTCTTGGTGCCGCTCGATGCTCCGGGCGTGACCGTGCGACCGATCCCGCAGTTGGACGGCGAGACGGGCTTTGCCGAGGTTTTCTTCGAGGACGTCATGGTCCCCGACGACCAGGTGCTCGGGGAGGTCGGTAACGGTTGGGGCGTGGCGATGTCAACGGCTGGATCAGAGCGCGGCATGTCGTTGCGCAGCCCTGCGCGCTACAGCGTCGCCGCCGACAAGTTGGTGGCTCTCTACGCCGAGTGCGCGAAACGGGACCCGGCCCGCGCTGCGCGTTCCGCCGACAAGGTCGCACGCGCGTGGGCCGCGGCCGAGGCCTACCGCCTCCACACGTACTGGACCGCCACGCAGATGTGCGCGGGGAAGCCGGTGGGGGCCGAGGCGTCGGTCGGGAAGATCCATTGGTCCGAAACCGACATTGCTGTTCAGACCGCGGCGATGGATCTGCTCGGAGAGGACGGATGGACCCTCGGCGCTGACGGCGCGCCAGGTGCATGGCTCGACGGTTTCCTGTTCTCGCTTGCCGGACCGATCTATGCCGGCACCAACGAGATCCAACGGAACGTGGTCGCCGAGCGGCTCCTCGGCATGCCCCGCGGCTGAGCTGCTGAGCGGCTGAGCGGGCTGAGCGGCTGAGCGGGCTGAGGAAGCGAAAGAGGAAGCGAAACCGGTGGAGTTCGCGTTCGACGAGCAGCAGCTCGAGTTCCGGTCCCAGCTGCGCGGATTTCTCGACCGGGAGTGCACCGCTCTCGACGTGCGCGCAGCATTCGGCGGCCCTGACGACGGCGGCGAACGCGAGAGCAGGACAAGCGCGGCACCTGATCGCCGGCGCTGGAAGCAACTAGCTTCGATGGGTGTGGTCGGGCTCACCGTTCCCGAGTCCGAGGGAGGGCTCGGTCTCGGGGCGGTCGATCTGGTCGGCCTGCTCGAAGAGGCGGGCAGGGCTGCGCTCCCCGAGCCGCTCGCGGAGAGCACGGCGGTGGTGGTACCGCTCCTTGCCGACATTGCGTCGCAGCAAGCTCGTGCCGAACCCGGTGACGGCGGCAGCGACAGCGACAACGACAGCGCAACATCCGCCGCACTGCATTGGATGCGGTTGATCGCTGCGGGAGATGCAATCGCGACCGTGGTCCCCGACGAGGGAGCGCCGTCGGTATGGGCCGACGGGGCCGACGTCCTCGTGTTGGTGGCGTCCGACGCGATCTCCGTCGTCCGTGCCGACGAGGTCGAAGCTACGCCGATCCGTTCTATAGACCCGACTCGGAGACTTGGGACGGTCAGGGCCCACGACGGCGCCGGCTCGCTGCTGTCAGTGGGCGCTTCCTCGAGGGACCACGTCGCGCGAATGCGCCGCAGGGGGGCGTTCGCGTCGGCGGCTGTTCTCCTGGGTGCGGCCGACCGATTGATCTCGTTTGCATGCGAGCACGCGCTCGAGCGCAACCAGTTCGGCCGTCCGATCGGATCCTTCCAGGCTGTGAAGCATCACCTCGCGAACGCTTACGCGAGCCTCAACATGGCTCGACCTGTCGTTTACCGTGCTGCCTGGTCTCTCGATGCGGACTTCGAGACGGGCGTCGACACCTCGGGGCGCGACTGCTCTCTCGCAAAGGCGGCGGCATCCGATGCGGCCCTTCAAGCTGGCCGCGTCGCCCTGCAGATCCACGGCGCTATGGGCTACACGTGGGAGCACGACCTTCACATGTGGATGAAGCGGGTATGGGTGACCGCGGCGTCTTGGGGGGATTCAGCCACTCATTTGGCGGCCGTGCTCGCCGACGTTGCCGCCACTCCTACGGCCTGATCCTGCCGCTTCCGTTCGGGTATATGGACTCGCCTATGGCCTGGTGCCAGCCACTCTACGTCAACGTTTCGACTACAGAGATATCACGGTGCGTTGTTTTAAGACGCGAGCCGCAGGGACGATAATCAGCCAAGAGAAAGGACGGACATCAGCCGCCTTACATGATCGGCTTCCGGACCGGACTCGATTAAACGATTCATTGACTGAGCGCATGACACAGCTCTCGGAAGCACTCGAAAGTACCGGGAGAACCCCAGCAACACCTCCAAGACAAGAACTTCCCAGATGGTCCAAGCCGAGCGAGTTCGATCGCTTGAATCCGGGTGTTCCGGGTGGCCGTCAGGGGCGAGCAGATTGGGGACCAAGTGGGCGCTCGACCTGAACAACCAGAACCCTTCCTCCGAGGCTGCCTGTACCCGGGTCTGTCCCAGGTGGCGTACCCGAGGGCCAATCCGTCCGACTCCGAGCATCTCCCTGGTGACGTCTGGAATGCCGCTCAAGTCCCGGCAGGAGTTCGGCTCGAGTTCGTCGGCGATGTCGACGCGGTTCGGATCTTCTACCGGACGACGACTGCGAATCTCGGGTACCGAGGGGAGGGCGCCGGCTGCACCTTCAGTCTCTACCGCTCCGGGCAGAAGATCGCCGAGGAGGAAGCCGTTCTAGGCGAAGGTGTCGTCCAGCTTCCTTTGAGCGGAGAGCCGGGCCGTCCGGCCATCGTCTACATCCCCGAGGGGATGAAGCCCGTAATCGCCGGTATAGAAGGTGTCGGCGGGCAGATCGAGCCCGCTCCTCGCCAGCCTCGCTGGGTTTGTTACGGCGATGCGGTCACCCAAGGGTGGCTGGCGTCCTCTCCCGCGCAAGCGTGGCCGGCGGTGACTGCGCGCAAGCTCGGTCTCGATCTGTGCAACCTCGGGTACGCCGGTTCGGCCCGGACGGACACCGCAACCGCTGTCACGATCGCTGACACGGCGGCCGAGCTCGTGAGCATCTCGATCGGCGCCGACAACTGGGGCCGCTTTCCTCACACGCCGGCGCTGTGCGTTGAGGAAATGAGGGCGCTGATCACGTTGGTGCGGGCAGGCCATCCGAACACACCCATCGTCATCCTCAGCCCGCTGGTGCGTCCCGAAGCCGAGGACATGCCCAACCGCCTCGGATCGACCCTGACCGAGTTGCGCATAGCCATCGAAGAGGCAGTGCGCGAGCGGATGATCTCGGGAGACGTGAGGCTGCATCTCGTCGAGGGTTCGACGGTCGTCAACGTCGCCGACCTTTCAGACGGCAGGTACCCGGGTGACGACGGACACATCCGGATCGCAGCAGCGGTCGGAAAGGTGATCAGCCCGCTCGTGTCAGACCTTCGTGACAGCGCTGAGTACCGATGGGGTACCGAAGCCGCAGCCGCCAACCAGACCGAAATGCCTCAGCTGCCGTCGACCGATTTCCTGCGGCAGGTGGGCACGTTCGAGCTTCGTCAGCCGGATGTCAGGTCCCCGCAGGTGGCGCCCGCCGACTCGTCGTACGCGCCGCCGGCCACGGCAAGGACGCCGTCTCTCAACCCGGCCCACATGGCCAGGGTGCCGGTACACGCCACCGTCTCTTCGGGTCCGTCGCATGCCCCGGCCCACGTGAACGTGCCGTCGGCGCCGGTGCGCGGTCAGGAGCCGGGCCCTTTGCCGTCGGCCGCTTCACCGCCGCCGCAGGCGCAGCCTCACCCGCAGCCGACGGGGTACCCGTACAGCGTTCCGCCCTCCCCGCCCGGAGCCGACCAGCGCGGGGCAGACCGCGCCGGCTCTGCCGAATCAGGACCCACTCAATGATGCTGATCAACCCCGAGCTGCCCGTGAGCAACCTCCGCCGGCGTCCTCGCCGCGGCCCGCTGCTTCGCAGACCCTCTCCGACCTTCAAAGGATGCCCCGCGCCGTCTGGGAGCTCAGCCGTCACCTGAGGCTCTCACCTGACGCATAGTCAGCTCGGCGATCCGTGCCGTACACTCGCCCGGTGCCCGAGTTCCCGATGATCATCTCCGTCGACGACCACGTCGTCGAACCTCCGACGGTCTGGTCCGACCGCCTACCGAGCAAGTACGCAGAAATCGGCCCGCGGATCGTGCGCGCACCGATGGGCGAGATCACGTTCGTCGGCGGGAAGCTGACGGTGAAGCCGGGCTCCGAGGGCAGCCCGACCGACTGGTGGTACTACGAGGACCTGAAGCGCCCGTTGCTACGGGTCGACTCCGCCGTCGGCGTGCCCCGTGAAGAGGTGACGATGAGGGGCGTCACCTACGAGGACATGCGCCCCGGCTCCTACGAATTGAAGCCGCGGCTCGAGGACATGGACCTCAATCACCTCCAAGCAGCGCTTTGCTTCCCCACCTTTCCGAGATTTTGCGGCCAGACATTCACAGAAGCCAAGGACAAGGAGCTGGGTCTGCTCTGCGTCAAGGCGTACAACGACTGGATGGTCGAAGAGTGGTGCGGCGATTCGGGCGGTCGGCTCATCCCGCTGTGTCTCATTCCGCTGTGGGACGCGCACCTCGCCGCCGCCGAGGTCCGCCGGAATGCCGAGCGCGGCGTGCGCGCAGTGTGCTTCAGCGAGATCCCACCGTTCCTCGGCTTGCCGTCCGTGCACGACCCCGACGGGTACTGGGACCCGTTCTTCGAAGCCTGCTCCGAGACGCGAACCGTGGTCAACATGCACATCGGGTCGTCGTCGAAGATGCCGTCAACCTCGGCCGACGCGCCGCCCGCAGTCGGATCGACGCTCACGCATACGAACGCCACGTTCTCTTTAGTGGACTTCTTGTTCAGCGGAGTGCTCGTCCGCTTTCCCGACTTGAAACTCGCTTACTCCGAGGGCCAGATCGGATGGATCCCTTACATCCTCGAGCGCGCCGACAAGGTCTGGGAGGAGAACAGGGGATGGGGAGGGGTGGCGGACATCGTGCCGAACCCGCCTTCCACGTACTTCCGTGACCACGTCTACGGGTGTTTCTTCGACGACGCGCACGGCCTGCGATCGGTCAACGAGATCGGGGTAGACAACATCACGTACGAGTCCGACTACCCGCACTCCGACTCGACGTGGCCGCACACCCGCGAGATCGCAGAGCGCCAGATGGCGCACTTAGACGACGAGTCGATCTACAAGATCGTCCGCGGCAACGCCATCAAGCTTTTCGGGCTCGACAACCTTGCGCCCTGAGCCGCGGCTAAGCGCGGCAGGTCAAGGCGGGTCACGGCGGGGCAGGGTTGAGCGGGGCGTGGATCTCAGATACTCGGAAGCCGAAGACGAATTCCGCGCCGGTTTGCGCGCGTGGCTTGCAGAGGCCGTCCCGAACCTGCCGCCAAAGCCGTCGGCCGACGACTGGCCGGCTCGTCGGATCTACGACACCGGATGGCAGCGACAGCTCTACGACGCGGGGTACGCCGGAATCGACTGGCCCTCTGCGGTCGGCGGCCGGGGCGCTACGCCGGTCGAACAGCTCATCTACATAGAGGAGCTCGAGAGGTCCCACGCACCCTACGTAGGAGTGAACTTCGTAGGCCTCCTCCACGCAGGACCGACGATCGCGGTGGAGGGGACCGCCGAGCAGCAAGAGCGCTTCTTGCCCCCGATATTCCGCGGTGACGCGGTCTGGTGCCAGGGCTTCTCGGAGCCGAACGCCGGCAGCGACCTTGCGGCGCTCAGGACGAGGGCGGTGCTCGACGGCGACGAGTACGTCGTGACGGGACAGAAGATCTGGACGTCGCACGCGGAGGTGGCCGACTTCTGCGAGCTGTTGGTGCGGACCGGCCCGGAGCCGAGCGGTCACCGCGGCATCACGTGGCTTGCGATGCCGATGGACGCACCCGGCATCGAAATCCGGCCGTTGCGGACGATCGCGGGGACGTCGGAGTTCGCCGAGCTGTTCTTGGACGGGGTGCGGATCCCGGTCGCCAACCGGCTCGGTGAGCAAGACGACGGGTGGCGCGTGACGATGGTCACCCTCAGCTTCGAGCGGGGGACCACGTTCGTCTCGGAGCTGTTCGAGTCGATCGAGCTGCTTCGCGCAATGCCGCGACGTGTCGAAGCGGACGGGCCACGGGCACGACCCGGAGATGAGACGCCGGATCGGTCGCCTCGGGGCGGAGCTGGACAGCGTTGTGGGCGCTCGTTCGCCGCAACGTCTCGGAAGCAGGCAGAGGAACGGTGCCAGGGGTGGGCGGAAGCGTCTTCAAGCTCTCTGTATCGGAGCTCCGGCAGCGCATCGGCGAGCTCGGGATGGACCTTCTCGGTGGGTACGGGCTCGTGTGGGACGCCGTCAACGGGCCTTGGGACTCTCCGGGCGAGGGCGAGGGGGAGGGCGAGGGCGAGGGCGCGGGCGAGGAATCGCCGAGCCTAAGTGTGACGAGCACGGAGCTCGTGAGCACCTGGGTCCACGGTTTCTCGCGCACGATCGCCGCGGGAACCTCGCAGATCCAGCGCAACATCATCGCTGAGCGCATCCTCGGGCTCCCGAAGGAGCCGGCGCGATGAACTTCGTGCTGTCGGACGATCAATTAGCTCTTGCAGACGGGATGAGGGCGCTGTGCACCGGACGTTTCCCTCTGGAGCGTTTACGGGTCCGCGAGGGTGAGCCGCGGGTGGTCAACGCCGCGGACTGGGCCGAGCTGGGCGCTGCCGGGGTCTTTTCGATAAGAGCGTCGGAGGAGCACGGTGGCCTTGGTCTCGGGATGGCGGAGTCGGTCGTCGTCTTCGAGGAGCTGGGGCGCGGGCTGGTTCCCGGCCCTCTCGTCTCTTCGGCTCTCGCAGCGGGTCTGGTCAACGGCGCGTCGGACGGAACGGTTGTGGTCGGGTCAACGACACGCCCTAGACAGGGGATGCGGGCGCTCGTCGCGCATCTCGACGCACTTGGCGTGCTGGTCGTGATCGACGATGAGGGGCTTTCGCTGGTCGATCCCTCGGCTATTCGCGCCGCTCCGGCGGAGCGTTCGCTCGATCCACTGACGCCGATGTGGGTGGTGCAGGGCGACCTGCCTCCCGGCGAACGGCTCGGAGGACCCGAAGGTGCTGTCGGCTGGCGCTACGGCGAGGCGCTGCTCTCGTCCGCGATGTGCGTGGGGATCGGGGCGGCCACCCTCGAGATGGCGGTGTCGTACGCAAAGGCGAGAGAGCAATTCGGTAGACCGATCGGCTCGTTTCAGGCGATCAAGCACATCTGTGCCGACATGCTCGTTCGGGTCGAGCTTCCGCGCGTCGCACTTCACGCTGCTGCGGTGATCGCAGACGACCCTGGTACCGGAGACCCGATCCGCACGACGGCCGGCGCGACTCTCCTCGCTCTCGAGGCAGCGTTGGAGAACGGCCGCAAGTGCATCCAGGTCCACGGCGGAATGGGCTTCACGTGGGAAGTGCCCGCGCACCTCTATCTGATGAGAGCGCGGGTGCTGGAAGCAGTATGCGAGGCGGCAGGCGACCTCGCACAGACAGTTGCGGAGAACATGTGAGAGATATGCGAGAGGCGATTGCGACGTCGAACGAGGCACACCGATGAGGGCGCCGCTGGTGGTACCTCCGGGTGAGGTCGGCTTCGGGATCCAGCTTCCGATCCAGTCGCAGTCTGCTTTGTACGTCGAGCCTTGGGAGCTGCAGGCGGGTCCTCGAGAGATGGCGCAGGTTGCGAGCGCGGCCGACCGGAGCGCGTTCCTTTACGTCGCCGTCTGTGACCACACTGCGATACCGAGAAGGCTCGCCCAGGCCATGGGGACCACCTGGTACGACACGGTGGCCACCCTCGGTTGGCTCGCTGCGGCGACGACGAACACACGGTTGCTCTCTCACGTGTACATCGCGGCACTCCGCAGTCCGCTCCGGACCGCGAAGGAATTCGCGACTCTCGACGTGCTGTCGGGTGGCAGGGTGATCATCGGCGTAGGTGCGGGACACGTACCAGAGGAGTTCGACGCGCTGGGTGCCGACTTCGAGGGCCGGGGCCGGCTTCTTGATGAGGCGATCGACGGGTTGGCGGCATCTCTCAGCGAGGAATACCCGATCCTCGACGGTCCGCAGTGGCCAGCCCGTGAATTGTCGGTGTCTCCGCGATCTGTTCAGCAGCCTCGTCCTCCGATCTGGGTCGGCGGCTCGACTGGTCCTGCTCTGGACCGCGCAGCGGAACGCGGCGACGGGTGGCTGCCCCAGACCGTGAAACGCAGCGAGCTCGCCGAGCAGATCCCGCGGCTGCTTTCGTTGCGCGAGGAACTCCGTCCGGGCGAGCCGATCGAGATCGGTGCGCTGCTCCCTCCCGTTCACATAGGGCCTGCGGACTTCGAACTTCCGAAGCATGCGATCGTCGGGGAGCCCGAACAGATAGCAGAGTCCATCGGAGAGCTCGTCGCGCTCGGAGTGTCGCACGTGCAGATCAGGTTCTCGAGCCGGTCGGTGAACGAGCTCTGCGACCAGATCGAGTCGTTCGGTTCGGACGTCGGGCCGTTGCTCAGCCGGAGCCGGTAGCGACAGAACCGAACTCGGTTGCATTCGACTCAGGTTGTGGCGGCTCGCCGACTCCGAAAAGGCTCAGCAGAATTCCGGGTGGTGGCCGTTTTCGGTTGCGGACGCGCGGTCTTTTCTGTTCTCGCAAATCTGATGACGCCGTCGTCGTCGTTTCCGGTTCTATCGGATCGGGTTCGCCCGGTGGGATGAAGCGCCACTTTCCTGGACCGCCTCTTATCTTCCACTTGCCGTACGTGCACAGATCGTGGTGCTTCGCACACACCCTGCAGAGATTGGCCAGCTCGGTTGGGCCGTCTTTATGGAAGTCGGTCAGATAATGGTGATTCTCCAAGCCACTTCTCACCTCACAGCCCGGCACGACACACGATTCGTCGCGTAACTCAAGCGCTGCTCTCGCCCTGGAGTCCATCGACCTCGTGGCAGAAGTGAGCGCGTAGACGTCAACGGCGTCCCTCACCAAGATGTCGAACAGGCTGTCTCCCAAAGCTTCGCCGCGCCGAGCTCACAGATATGGGTCCGACACCGCTCAGTTCGCAGGTGTCGCCGCGGTTCGCCGATCCTCGTCTCAGTGCCTCGGGAGTCACAATGAGAGTGGCCCTGGTGTGAGAACTCGGTCCCCTGTCTCCCAAGTGGAGACGGCCGGAGCAGACGAGCTCCACGAGGGCGTCAGCCCGGTAGGCGTCCACCGACTCGTGGCGTCCTTCTTTGCCGCGCCTCCGCGAAAAGTTCCTCTACCCGGGATTCGAGACTCGCTTCGAGCCGCGCTCCTGCCACTGCCGTGAGCCTCGCTCTCAAGCAATAGGCCCCTTCAGGGTCGACGTAGGTCCTGGCCGAGCGTTCGCGGTGGAGGCGCTCCTCACGTGAAACGAGATCCTCTTCCGAGAGCGATTCACGCTTCACGCGGTTGCACCGGTCGCGAAGTTGGCGGAGGTTCCTCGCCTGGGAGGCCGCGAGCTCTACGAGCTCCGCCGTCCTGTCAGGCGCGGCGGCGGCCGCTTCGGCGAGCTCGATCGCCTGGGCCTCGGACAAAGACGAGTTCACAACCGCCTCGGCGACATCGGGGAAGGCTTCCAACGTGCCGGCCGCTTGAAGAACCCGCGTCGCATTTCGGAGCGTGTCGCCAGTCACTTCGGAAAACCACTCAGAAGACGAGGTGTGGCCGGTGGCCTCGTAGGCACCGGTCTGCTCAACCCGGAGCGCAAGGTCGCGCCGGAGCACCTGGAGATCCCTTATTCCGGACTCGCAGTCCTGGATCAAGCTGAGCGCGTCCTCGCCGTGAAGCAGACCGGCGCAGAACACCTGCCGCGCATCTCGCAGCTGGGTGAGCGAGGCTTTGACCTGACGAGGCGCGTCCTCGGGCTTGATCACAGGCAAAACGGTATCGAACGGGTGTAACGCGCAGACCTGAGGCTCACGGCCCGATCCGGAGCACCCTCCTCTTTCTCGGCGAGCGCAAGCAAAGAGCATGCTCGTGCGTCCAAGATGTATGGGACCGGGTAGAAGCACGGGGGCAACCTCGGGGCTCTGTCGCACGTCGATAGAGACATGGCAGCAGAAGCGGTGCGGCTCACCCGGGCGCCCGCCTTGCGTCCGAGCCTCCGGGTTCTCGTGACCGAGCGCGTGCCAAACGAGCGGGACGAGATCGTCGCCCGGCTGTTCGACGAGCACTACAGGGGATTGTGCCGCCTGGCGGGCCTGCTTCTCGGCGACGCTGCCGCAGCGGAGGAAGTCGTGCAGGAGGCGTTCCTCCGCACGTTCTCAGGGTGGTGGCGCGTCCGGCATCCCGAGCGCGCGCAGTGGTACTTGAGAGCGAGTGTGGTGAACCTCTGCAGGTCGAGACTGCGCCGTCGCACGACCGAGGATCGCGGCAATCGAGTCACGTGGTCCGAGACCGCCGGCAATGCCCGCGCCGACGTAGCGGATGTAGCGGACGCAATGGATAAAAGTGCCGATGCGCTGACACTGGTCGCGCTCGTCCGGCGACTCCCGCCGCGCCAGCGCGACGCGGTGGTATCTCCGTTACTACGAGGATCTGCCCGAGGCGGAGATAGCGCGGATCCTCGGTTGTGCCGTCGGGACGGTGAAGTCGCAGTTGTCCAAGGCGCGAGCCACCCTCGCGCAGGGGCTCGGCGCCGCGCGTGAAGACCTCGAAGAGCCCGGCGAAGGTGGCTCCGGTGCTTGACGACAGAGAGCTCGAGTTCCGTCTCCGCGATGCGCTCTCAAAGGCGGCGCCGCCAGGGCTACCGACGATCGGTGTGCGCGAGAGGATCGTCTGTGGGGTGCGGGAGCGAAGAGCGCGCCGCCAACGTCTTGCCGGGGCGCTCGCGGCGACCCTTCTCGTGGTAGCGGGCGCTTCGGTTGGCGCAGTGGCACTTCACAGCTCCTCGAACGGAAAGACCACGAGCGCGGCAGCCCCGCTTGTGACGAGCCCAAAACTTCCGGTCCCTCGCGCCAACTGTGGCGAGATCGCGGTGGACGCGAGCGTGGTCGCAGGGTGCTATGGCGTGTTCGGCAAGTCGCCGACGACAAACAGCACGTATGGGTCTGAACAGCCAGCGTTCGCGGAGCCGAACGCTCACAAGAACTTCAAGGGAAACAAGGCCGGCGGGGATCAGGGTTCCGGCGGATACGAGGTCGTGGTGCCGGTGGGTCGTCCTGTCACAGTCGTGTTGCCGGGCTCCGCCGGCGAGATATGGACTGCGCCGGCAGTCGTCCCGGGTCAGGGCACCGACGCTTCGCGCGTTCTCGCAATCTCGGCGCACGTCGCCGGAGCGGGGAAAGGATCGTCTGCCACATTCGAGTCCACCGTCGCAGTGACTGTCGTGATCGACGCCAGTTCCCTGGCCGCGTGCGGAGAACAGCAGACGGCGTGTGGCATGCCGACGAGTTTCTGGTCGGTCGTCTTGGAGTTCCGCGCGAGCTGACGAACATCAACGGAAGACAACAGGAGGGTAAAGAGATGGCAACTGACGAGAACGAACGAACCGAGGAATCCAGCGACAGCAGTGGAAACTTGGATGCTGCGCACTCAGATCTTGTGGCTCCCCGCAAGCGACGTCTTGCCGAGCTCGCAGCGATGGCAGCTGTAATTCTTGCGGCCGCTGCGGTTGCAGTCGCGCTGTTGGGTCAGTCGCCCGCCAAGGCAACGTCGAAGTCGCCAGCGGGTTCGTCCAAGGCTGCGGCGACTGCGTCCGCGTTGCTTGCCGCCGCGAAGGCGCCACCCCTCAGCTGTTCCGGCACGGTCCCAAAGCTCACAGTCCAAGGCACCGGGATGGCTACCGGCACGCCGGACCTGCTGACCTTGGTGGCACAGGTCAACGTGACCGATTCATCGGCCCAGCAGTCTCTTGCCGACGACAACGCGAGGACCGCAGCTGTTGAGAGCGCTCTCAGATCCGACGGAGTTCAGGCGAAGGACATCCAGACAACCAACCTGTCGATCCAGCCCAACTACACGTGGACGAACAACAGCGAGAGGCTGACCGGATACGCAGTGAACGACACGATCAGTGCGAACTTCCACGCGCCGTTCGCGAATGCGGGAAAGGCGATCGACGACATCACGGGCATCGCAGGCAACGACATGCAGATCGAAGGCCTCAACTTCTCGTTCAAGGATCCAAGAGTCGTGGAGGACCAGGCGCGCACCGACGCGGTGACGCAGGCGGTCAGCCACGCGCAGAGCATGGCGGCCGCAGCGGGGGAGCAGCTCGGCCCGGTGTGCTCTGTCACCGATAACTCGGCCATCCAGCCTTACATCCCTCAGCCGTATGCCAATTACGCCACCGGGCAGGCGTCAGCTGCGAAGACGCAGACGCCGCTTCAGCCCGGTTCGCAGCAGGAGACCGATCAGGTCACGGTCGTGTACGCGCTGAAGCCGATCTCGTAGAGACCCCGACCGCTCTCAGCGCGGCCTTTGCGTCTCCAAGTCAGGCATGCCTCATGTCTCTGGTCTCTCTGCAAGAGCCGATAGTTGAGAGCGCGCTGCCGCGGCGATGTCTGCTCCCGTGTTGGCATGCCCGTTGATCCCCCATCCGCCCTCAGGCGACTCGGTGATCAGAACCCAGGTGCGGTCGGCCAATGAAGGGTCGCCCGCCGCCGCAGCAACGATGTCGGTGAGCTCCCGGACCACACCTAGTTGCTTCTCGCGATCCAAGACCCCGATCGGCGTAAGGACCTGAACGCGCACGTAGTTGCTGTCGCCGTCGACATTCGACAACGAATCCGGAGCGAGGTCGTGAACGAACGCAGCGGTGTTCTTTCGAAAGAGTGGGAGTTCCGGAACTTTCTCCCAGCGCATCACCGCCGCTGCGAGGTCCTTGGCGAGCGTGTGGTTGTCACTGAAAGTTCCGCGGGCCGAATACACGTCGATCATTGGCACGGCAGATCGCTCCTCTGATGTCTGTCTGGTGGGTATGGCCAGAAGTCACGGACAGGCGGCGTTTTCTCAGCGACCGCCGCACCCCTGCTTGCACCCAAGGTAACAGACCTGTCTGTCTGCGTCAATCGTGGCGAGAAGAACGCCGGCCAGTTGCCGTTCGGGCTGTCTTCGAACGACTCGTTGCGCTGCGAGAAGCGATCGCCGCATCGAGGAGCGTTGCAGCGATCTCGCGCGCAGTGGCGCCCGCGGCAGGATTGCGGTCCATTCGGGCGCCCACCGTCGCCCCGTCGTAGAAATTGCGAGTTGCCCGGCGAGATACCCGGGCTCGGCGGCGCCTGCCTCCTGTGCCAACTCACGGAAGAGCGACTTGACCGACTCGCGATACGCCCCGGCAGGTATCTCCGTCGGGCCGCCTTGACGGTCCTCTGCCGTCGCGTTCATGAACGCACACCCGTGGAACCCTGGATGAGCAAACACATCCCCGAGCCAATCGAATACGCCCAAGAGACGATCGCGAGGAGTGTCGTACGTCGCCAACCTCTGAGCGATCCTCTCGGTCCAAACCTCGTGACGCCGCGTGAGGTATCCGCGAATCAGCTCATCCTTGCTGCCGAAAGCGCTGTAGAGCGTGGCCTTGGCCACACCGGCATGTTCGATGACACGGTCGATGCCGACCGTGTGCACGCCCTCGGAATAGAACAGATCATCGGCCGCCCTGAGCAGCCGCTCGCGGGCCTCTTCTGTACGTACTGAAGCCACCCGGCAACTTTAACAGACAGGTCTGTTTAGCCCGTCAGGACGCCCTTACCCAGCGCGGCATCGCGACGGAGGAACCGTCGTCGCGGACGAGCACCGAGAACACGACTTCGACCGGCTCACCGATGCGGATGGTGGCCAGATCCACCTCGTTGATGGATCCTTCCGGGCCGTTCACGAGGTTGCCTACGAACCGGATGTTCGGGTCTTCATCGAGCGCCACGACGATCACGTTGTAGGGGGCGATCTCGGCGTAGGCCGGCAACAGCGGAGGGTGGGGGACGACGTACGACCAGAGGGTTCCGCGTCCGCTCACCGGACGCCACTCACGCTCGGTCGAGTGGCACCACGGGCACATCGGCCGAGGCGGGTGGCGCCACCGGCCGCAGGAAACACACGCTTGGACGGTCAGCTGCCCCTTGGCGGCCGCGTCGAAGAAGCTCTGGCACTCCTCGTCCACCGCGGGAGTCAGGTATCCCTCGATCGATGGCCCGAGGTTCGCCGTATAGGACCCCGAGAAGGCCGCAGCGTTCGCCATCGGCACATACTTGCGTTCGCGGGCCGCTCTGGGCCACTCGGCTCTGGGCCAGTCGAAGGTGAGCTGCTCTAGGCCAGTCCGAGGAGTGCGGTGCTGGCGCCAGGGGCCGTCAAGCGGCGACGTCCTCCAAGAAGGTGGATAGCACTTTCCACCATGCCTCGGGGTTCTCGAATTGCGGCGAGTGGCCGGCATCGGGGATCACGGCCAGACGGGCATCAGGAATTGCGCTTTGCATCTCGCGCGACGCGTCGACGAACGGCGTGTCCTGCTCGCCGACGATCACGAGCGTCGGCAGGTCCGGCGGCAGATGACGAAGCTTCTCCAACGAGTCGGGCAAAGTCATCAGCTCGGCCGCGAGCGCGGCGTAAAGATGCGGCGACGCAGCTCGGAACTTGTAGTCCTCGAACTGTGCAAAACCGGGACGCTCGGCCATGAGCCTGCGGTGCGCGGGAGTGTCGAGGGGAGACTCGCGTCCGAGCAGGATGTCTGCCAAGGCGTCTATTCCGCGTGTCCGCACCACCGACACGGCCGCGCTGACCAGCTCCGGGTCGATGGAAGTGACGGCTCCGTGACCGGTGTCCATGAGCACCAGTGCATCGAGACGTTCGGGTGCGCTGAACGACACATCCTGGGAGATGAACCCGCCCATGGAGTGACCCAACAGGACGAAATGCGACCAGCCGAGCTGGTCTGCGAGCGACAGGGCGTCGTGGGCGAGGATGGCGATGGAGTAAGCGTTCTCGGAGTCCGGCTTGGAGCTCTTCCCGTGCCCGCGGTGGTCGGGAGCCACGGCGTGCCACCCGGCCTCGGCAAGAGGGTCGAGCCATTCCGTGAAGTCCTCTTTTGATCCCGTGAACCCGTGAAGGAGCATCAGAGGCCTTCCGCCGCTTCCGGCCTCTGAGACTTCGAGCTCGATGTCGTTCACGGTGGTTCTGCGAGATTGCACGGACCCATACTCCCATCCTGGGAAGGCCTATTAGCTTTGCCGGAGTGAAACGTCCCAGCTCACCGAGAGTCGCTCCCTTACCCGAGAACGAACGCGATCAGGCCGCGAACGACCTGCTCGAAGCGAGCATCCTCTCCGACGCCAACATATTCACGACGCTCGTGCGGGCCCCCGGCCTGTTCAGGAAGTGGCTCCCGTTCGGAGGCAAGTTGCTGAACGGAAAGCTTCCGGGTCGCGACAGAGAGCTGTTGATCCTGCGAACGGCCTGGAACTGCCAGGCGCAATACGAGTGGGGTCAGCACGTGATCATCGGAGGCCGCGAAGGCCTCACCGCGGTCGAGATCAAACGGATCGCTTCGGAAGGTCTCGACGGGTGGGAAGTGCCTGATGCCGTGCTCTTGCGGGCCGCCGACGAGCTGCACGACGACTGCTGCATCAGCGACGAAACGTGGCTCAACCTTGTTGAGGCGTATGACACAGAGCAACTCATCGAGATCCCGATGTTGGTCGGCCACTACCACCTCGTCGCGATGACGCTCAACAGCCTGGGCGTCGCACTCGACGACGGGATCGAAGGATTCCCGGTTGCCTGAACGCCGAGAACCCGGCCCAGAATCCGGCCCAGAAACCCGGCCAGAACCAAGGCACGGCGTCCTTCCGTCGAGCGCACTGGGTAAGGCATCCGGTTCGGGTCGCCTCGCTTCTAGGCGCGTCCTCGTAGTCGGTGCAGGAACGCGCCCGAGCCCCGACGCACACGACGCCGACGTTTCCGACGACCCTGACGACCGCCCTGTCGGAAACGGTCGCGCTATCTCTGTGCTCGCAGCCCGAGAAGGCGCCTCGGTCGCGTGCCTCGACCTCGACCGATCGGCGGCTCGAGCTACCGCAGACCTCGTCGAAGCAGAAGGTGCGAGGGCGGTCGTGCTCGCAGGCGATGCCGCAGACCCGGATGCGGTCAACGATCTCGTCGGCGAGGCCGAGGCCGCGCTCGGGGCGATCGACGGACTGGTGCTGAATGTCGGGATCGGCAAGGGAGCCGGACTCTCGGGGACGACACCACAGGACTGGGACGAGACCTTCGCCATCGACGTGCGCTCACACTTCTTGGCTTGCCAGGCGGCGCTTCCGTCGATGCCGGAAGGTGGTTCCATCGTTTTCATCGGTTCTGTCGCGGGGCTGAGGCCCGGTAGCAGGATCCCTGCTTACGACTCAGCCAAGGCGGCGCTCGGCGGACTCTGCCGCCACGTGGCTGCCGAAGGCGCACGCCGCGGGGTCCGCGCCAATCTGGTCGCACCCGGACTGATCGACACGCCCCTCGGGAGGTGGGCCTCAGCTGGTAGGCCCTCGAGGACGAGAACACCCGTGCCATTGGGACGCGAGGGCACCGCGTGGGAGGTGGCCGAGGCCGTTGTTTGGCTGCTTTCGGAGCGCTCGAGCTACGTGACCGGTCAGATCCTCGCCGTCGACGGTGGGCTCAGCACCCTCTGACGGCCCTCGCCTCAGCGCCGGAGCAGAAGCGCGCTCGTCGGCACCCCTTCACCGGACGTGACGAGACAGGTCTCTGCGCCGTCGACCTGAGAGGTCGACGTCCCTCGCATCTGCTTCACGCCCTCGTTGATGAGGTTGAAGCCGTGGACGTACGCCTCGGAGAGTCCCCCGCCCGAAGTGTTGACGGGCAAAGAACCCGTGCCCCACTCAAGGTTGCCGTTCTCGCTGAACGCGGCCGCCTCACCGCGTTCACAGAACCCGTAGCCCTCGAGCGAGAGAAGGATGAGAGGGGTGAAGGCGTCGTAGAGCTGAGCCACGTGCACGTCTTTGGGGCCGAACTCCGCGTTCGCCCAAAGTCGCCTGGCGCAGGCCCACGCCGGTCCGGTCAACGGGTCGTCGTTGAAGAAGTTGACCATCGTCTGATGCTGCGGGGGGAGGCCTTGCGCGAACGCGTGGATGTACGCAGGAGGCTGCTTCAGGTCCTTGGCGCGTTCTGCGGAGACGATCACGCACGCGAGCGCCCCGTCGGTCTCGAGACAGTTGTCGAAGAGGCAGAGGGGCTCGGAGATCCAGCGAGCCGCCATGTAGTCGTCGCGGGTCATGGGCTTGGAGTACATGATTGCGGCAGGGTTCCGGTTGGCGTGTCGCCTCGCGGCGATCGCCACGTTCGCCAGGTGCTCGCGGCCTGCCCCGTACTCGTGCATGTAGCGGCGAGTGAGCATCGCGATCTCGTCTACTGGTCGGAGCATCCCGTAAGGACGGGTCCAGACTCCGGGCACCCTCAGCTGGACCGAGGTGCTCGACCACGGACGGGGGCCGGAGCCACGCTTGCGGGAGCGCCATGCGACTGCGACCTCGGCCTGTCCCGTTGCTACCGCCATCGCCGCCTGGCCCACGACTCCACAACCCGCGCCGCCGCCGTAGCCGACCTGGCTGAAGTACGTGATGTCGCCGCACCCCACGTTGCGTGCGATCTCGACCTCCTCTGTCGACTCCATCGTGTAAGAGGCGAGGGCTCCGATCTCAGAAGGGTCGATGCCGGCGTCCGCGCACGCGTCGACGATCACCTGACATGCAAGCTCGGCCTCGCTCGGACCAAGCGACTTCGAGAAGTCGGTCTGGGCGATTCCCACGATGGCGGTGGAATCGCGGAACGCCACGGCAGGGCTCATCGACGCACCCTAGGCAACGGCCCCGTCTCCGCGCTAAAGCGCTCAGGAAGCGGGAGCTCGGCGGAGTCGTTCCGCCGGAACGCCCCGAGTGCGCCTATGAGCAAGAAGAGGAGAATCGCGAGTCGCGTCTGGACTGATCCTTCCACCATGTGCCTTGTGACCTCTTGGCCGTCGCCCTGCCAAGCGAGCAGCATGGAAACGGGCCCGAGCGCCCCGAGAATCCCCACGACCCATAGCTCTCTCCGCCAGGCCGAACGCCTCCACGCGAATGCGAGGGCTACCGCGAGCGTGGCGAGCTCGCCCCAGAAACCGGGGAAAAGGATCCGGTCGAGGAGGCTGGTCGAGGCGCGCTGAGACGCTGAGTAGAAGCCGATGTCGCCGTTCGCATTGTTGAAGGTCAGTGGAGGCTTGACGAACGGCCCTCCCAGTAAGAACCCAGGGTGTTCGACGAGCCAGAGCGCGCAGGTGCGAGGTCCGGCGGCGGTGATCCAGCGGCTCAGTGCTGCAAATTCGGTCGCCTGCAGGTCCACGCCGACAACCGTTGCGTTGTCGGGAACCGGTGCAATCTGGTCGGCAGCCCTGTCGATCAGAGAGGCGTCCGGCATGCCGTGATGCGCGAACCATGCGACACGATCGGGATACGGGAAGATCCTCACGATCAGGATGTCGGTGACGTTCTCGATGTGGCGCTGTTCCACGACGACGGCGGGCACCTCGACGACGAGCGCCAGGGCTACGAGTGCGCCACCGAGTGCGGCGAGACGCCGGCTCGAGCGACGCCGATCGAGGCGACTCGTCAAATCGGCCGGATCGACGTATCGCGACCTTGCGTTGTGTTCCAAGAGCGCTAAGGCCGAAGAAGCGGCCAGGGCCGCAATGCCGACGAGCGCGATCGTCCAGATGTCCTCGTCGCGGGTGAGCGCGAAAACCGCCGCCGCGCAGAGAAGCGCCACTGCGTCTAGACGGGCCGACGTGCGGATGTAGCGGATCGAGAAGGCGAAGATCGTCGCAAGAGACGCGAGTGCGAGGCTTTCGGACAGAACGGACCAGTCCCATTCGGTGACCGGCAACGTGCAAGCGAACGCGAGCACGGCAGTCGTCGCGAGCACCTGACGCCATCGGTTTCGGGCCAGGGCGCCGACGGTGAACGCGAGGAAGCCCCACGCAATTACGGCGAGTGTCGTCTGGACCAAGACGAACGATGTCGGCGAACCCGTGAGCTTCCAGAGAAGTGGCGCAATCGGCGGGCGTGATCCCGCCCAGAAAGCGGAGCTCAGAAGCGGATGAGCAGCTACCGACTCGTAGGCGAGCGAGTCCGCCCAGACGCCTTGCGGGGACAGCAGCGCCTGCCAGAACCGGAAGGCGGCGAAGCCCCCTAGACCGGCGACGATCAGGACTTCGGTTGCCCACGGAGCGCGGATTCTCTTTCCCGCCGGCACCGACAGCGGAGCGTACTTGGGCTATGCGCCCGCTCCCGCTCCCGGTTCGCTTCGTCCTCGCCGGGCGACTGTCCGCGCGAGGATCCCGAGCGTGGCACGCAGCGCTCCCTCGGAGATGACCGGGAAGATGCCGGCGTCCTTCCAGACCGGGTCGATGTTCGACCAGTCGTAGTAAGAGGTGACGAGCGTCCCGCCGTCGGTCGGTTCGAGCCTGTAGCCGTAGACATGACCTATCTGTGGGCGGATCTGACCCAGGATCGTCCATGCGATCTCACGGTCAGGGACGAACTCGGTGATCGTGACGGTCACGTCGTAGAGGCCCATCGGGTAGTCGTTCAAAGCCTCACGGTCCATGTGGACCACGAAGCTGTCGCCGACGGCCTTGACGGGTTCGCCCGTCGCGTCCATCAGCATCCCTGAGCTGTCGATCTCGACGTGTCCGTGCGGGTCGGACAGCACCCCGAAGATCGCCCCAGGGCTCGCCGCGATCGTGCGCTCGACCTCAATCCGTTCGCTCGTCATCCAGGCATCCTGCCACTGCCCGGCTCGTCGTGGCCGTCCCGGCGCTCCGCTGCTCCGCGGTGGTTCGGCTACCGTCTTCGGGGCACCTGACGTCGCGTCAGAAAGTGCGTGCGTCGCAGCAGGACCAAGAGCGAGAGGCAAGTGCAGATGACGAATCCCCGATCCCAGGTCGAAGAGCGCCAGTTGCTTGTCGGGGGCAAGTGGACAGAGGCATCCGGCGGGACCTACGAGATCGTCAACCCGGCGACGGAGCAGCCGGTCGGACAAGCTCCCGACGCCACCCCGGCCGACGCCGAGGCCGCTGCGGCTGCGGCTCGTGACGCCCTCCCCGGCTGGGCCGCGACGCCACAGCGAGAACGCCTAGCGTTGATGGCCAAGGCATCGGAGGCGATCAGGCAGCGCGCGGCGGACCTGGTCCCGCTCGTCATTGCCGAGACCGGCGCGACGCTCGCAGTCGGTTCGAGCATGCAGGTGACGGTTGCCGCCACGCGCTTCGCGCGCTACTCGCAGGATCAGCGCCACGTCGCCGAGCGCACCCTTCCACCTCAGGTGGCCCAAGCCACCCCGCTTGCACCCGGTGGGCTCGTGAACGCCCTGGCCGTTCGCCAGCCGGCGGGCGTGGTTGCGTGCATCACGTCGTACAACTTCCCGCTCGTGAACATGGCCGGCAAGGTGGCCCCAGCGCTCGCGATGGGAAACACCGTCGTCGTGAAGCCCGCTCCGCAGGACCCACTCGCAGTGGTCGAGCTCGTGCGCATCCTCGACGAGGTCGGCTTTCCTCCCGGGGTCGTGAACCTGGTCGTGAGCAAGGGGGCCGACGCAGCGGCCCGCCTGGTCGACTCGCCGGACGTCGACATGATCAGCTTCACGGGCTCCACACAAACCGGGGTCCGCATTGCAGAAGCCGGCGCCCGGACGATGAAGCGAATGCTTCTCGAGTTGGGTGGCAAGGGCGCGTGCCTCGTGCTCGACGATGCGGACGTGAAGGGCGCGATCGGCTGCATCGGCTCCACATGGTCGTTCCACTCCGGGCAGATCTGCACGGCGCCGACGCGCGCCATCGTTCACAGGAGCTTGTTCGATCAGGTACTCGATGGTCTGAACAAGTATGCGGGCGCGCTCAAGGTCGGCGACCCGACCGAGAGGGACACGGTCGTCGGTCCGTTGATCTCAGGAGTGCAGCGCGATCGCGTGGAGGCTCACATCTCGGACGGACGCGGCGAGGGCGCCGAGCTCGTCGCAGGCGGAGGGAGGCCGGCGCATCTGGAGCGCGGTTTCTATGTCGAGCCGACGCTCCTCTTGGGAAACAACGACATGAGAGTCGCTCGCGAGGAGATCTTCGGTCCTGTCGTCGTGGCGATTCCCTTCGACGACGAGGAGGAGGGCGTGGCGCTTTCGAACGACAGCGACTTCGGGCTCTACGACTATGTCTTCTCGTCGGACACGTCGCGTGCCTACCGGGTTGCTCGACAGCTGCGCGCCGGGCACGTCGGGATCAACACCGCGCAACGAAACCACGAGGCGCCATTCGGCGGTTTCAAACTCTCGGGAGTAGGCCGCGACGGAGGGGACTTCGGACTCGAGGCGTACTCGGAGATGCAGTCAATCGTCTGGTCGAGCTGACAATGCCTCGGCACTCGAAGACGGAGGGATACACATGAGCACATTCGACCTTGCTGTGATGGGCGGCATCGTTGTCGACGGCAGTGGTCTGGAACGTCGGCGCGGCGACGTCGGTGTGAAGGACGGCCGGATCGCGAGGATCGGATTTGTCGACCCCGGCGATGCCGACGAGGTGATCGACGCCGACGGGCTTCACGTCGCACCGGGGATCGTCGACGCGCACACCCATTACGACCCGCAGCTTACGTTCGAGCCGTATGCCACCTCGTCGTGCTACCACGGCGTCACGACTGTGCTCGCCGGGAACTGCGGCTTCTCCGTTGCGCCGAACCTGCCGGATCAGCGCGACTTCTTGGCGAGGATGTTCGCACGGGTAGAGGGCATGTCACCGGTCGCACTGTCGGCCGTCGACTGGGGATTCGAGTCGTTCCCCGAGTTCCTTCAAAGTCGCGAGTCTCGGCTCGGCGTGAACATGGCCTGCTACGTCGGTCATTCGGCTGTCCGCAGGACTGTGATGAAAGAGGCCGGTTCCGAGCGCGAAGCGACGGCGGACGAGATCGAGCAGATGAGGAAGATCGTCGAGGACGCGATGGATGCGGGTGCGGCGGGATTCAGCTCGTCTCACGGGCCGACTCAGCTCGACGGCGACGACGTGCCGGTCCCGAGCCGCTTCTCGTCGATGGGAGAGCTCGAGGTTTTGTGCCGCGAGGCGGGAAGGCATCGCGGAGGGTCTCTCAGCTATCTGCACCGCAGCTCCATAGGCGGCCTCGACGCCGAGGACAAGGAGCTGCTGTTCCGGCTCGGGACGATTTCCCGTCTGCCGATCATCCTCCAGGGTCTGGGTGGACGCTCCAAGGTCGACGTGCCCGGGAGCTGACTGGGACTCGGTCGTCAAATGGATCGAAGAGTCCGGACGCGAGGGGGTCGGTATCTATTCGTTGCTGCGCAACCACCCGTTCGACCGCGATTTCGACTTCGTGCGCGGCACGAACCTTTACGAGGGCGTGCCTTCTTGGCATCCAGTCGCTAAGGCCGGGCCGTCGGTGGAGGAGAAGCTCGCGTTGCTCCACGACGAGGGTCTTCGCAACGCCATGCGGACAGGAGTCGAGAATCCGAACAAGGACGGAGCGAAGGGCTCGACCTTGCCGCCTCCCGGTTGGAAGGTCGTGTACGTGGACGAGGTCGCGAAGCCCGAGCACGACAAGCTGTTGAACCGCTCGATCGCCGACATCGCCTCGGAGCAAGGCGTCACCCCGGCCGACGCAATGCTCGACCTCGCGGTGGACGAGAACCTACAGACCGTCTTCCGTTACGTGAGCAAGAACCGCACGTGGGAAGAGGTGGTCGCCGCCGGCCAGAAGCACCCGGCGATGATCATCGGCGTCTCCGACGGGGGCGCCCATCTGGACCGCGACGACGGAGCCGATTGGTCGACCGCGTTCTTGGCCTTCTGGGTCCGCGAGAAGAATCTGTGGTCGCTGGAAGAGGGGATAAGGCAACTCACTCAGGTCCCGGCGGCACTTCTCGGGTTCGTCGACCGCGGGATGCTATTGCCGGGATACTGGGCCGACATGTTCATCTTCGATCCCGACACGATCTCACTCGTCTCCAAGAAGCAGGTCCACGACTTCCCGGGCGGCGAGGCCCGGTACTCCGCTCGTCCTCAGGGAGTTGCTTGGACGATCGTGAACGGCGTGCCGATCGTGAAGGGAAGTGAGGTGCTGACGGGCAACCTGCCAGGCCAGGTGGTGCGGCCCGGCGTGGGGTGAGCCCATCGGCGCGGTTCTCCGAGGTGGCGGCCAAGGTTCGCAACTGGGGCCGCTGGGGACGCGACGATCAACTCGGGACGCTGAACTTGGTGGACGACGAGGTGCGCCGACGTGCCGCCTCGTGCGTCCGATCGGGGCGCGCGCGATCGCGCTAGGACTCGAGCTTTCGGAGAGGCACGGCATCCAGTCGGGAATCATTCCCGGACGATTGAATCCGGTTCGAACGCTCACCCACCTGAACACTCCGTTGTCCGACGACCCGGACTGGATCTGCTCGAACGAGGACATCGTCATCATGGGGACCCAGGCGGCGACTCACTGGGACGCTCTGTCACACGTGAGCTATGGCGGGTTCCTGTACAACGGGCACCCAGCTTCGGCGGTGACCGCCGCCGGTGCGTCTCGGTGTGGGATTCATCTCGTGCGAACTCTCGTCAGCAGGGGCGTACTCCTGGACGTGGCCCGCGCCAAGGGAGTCGACGTCCTCGACCCGGGTTACCCGATCCAGCCCGAGGACCTCGATGCGGCGTGCGCATTGGGCCGCGTGTCGGTCGAGTCGGGCGACATCGTTCTCGTGAGGACCGGGCAGATGGCGCATCTCCGATCGGCGCAGAGGGACCTCGTCCGGTACGCGTGGCCGAGCCCGGGTCTGACGATGTCGACCGCGGAGTGGTTCCACTCGCACGCGGTCGCAGCGGTTGCGACGGACACGCTCCCGCTCGAGGTATTTCCGGGGGAAGAAGAGGGCACCTTCCTTCCGGTCCATCTGCTCCACCTCGTCGAGATGGGCATGACCCAAGGGCAGAACTGGGTGCTCGACGAGCTCGCCGACGACTGCGCGGACGACGGCGTGTATGCATTCCTGCTCGACGCCAGCCCCCTGCCGTTTCTCGACGGGACCGGGTCTCCGCTCAATCCCGTCGCGGTGAAGTAGCGCGGCCCCGGCTCGGGTGAGTAGGACTCGACCTCGGCTGAGCAGGTACCGACCTCGGTTGCATTTTTCGCGTTTAAGTAAACGCGTGCATTTACTTATCGTCGAAATATGACAACGAGACGTCGGCGTCCCGAACCATCTGAAGCCTCGGTGCGCCGGATGCGACATCGCGGCCGGTGACGGCCCAGTACAGGAGCCGGGCCTCTACATCGGACATGGAGGCAGTCCTGATACCCCAGAACTCGTACCCAAAGCGGTGAGCAGCGACGTGCGCGAGCATCGACACCAGGGTCGCCGCAACCGCCATCGGGTCGCTTCCCGAGAGACCCAAGGCAGCGCCCCGGGCAGATGGTGACGTCGGAGAGGACGGGGAGGATGCGGAGGATGAAGCTCGCGTCAAGGTGATGACCTTGGCGAGTGCGACGGTGACCTCGTTCAAAGCCCGAACTCGGAGGCCCTGAAAACGCAAGTCACCCTCGACGTTTGCGAGCTCGACCACACGGAACACAGCCCGGTTGTGCTCCCAGTAGTCCATGAACCCGTCGACCACTTGGCGGGCTGTCGCCCAGCCGCCGCGCTCCGACCAGTCTCCTTCCACCAATTCCGCGAGTGCACCCGCTCCGTCGACGAGCTCTTCGGACAGGACGAGGATCGCCTGCTCGACGTTCTCGAAGTACTGGTAGAAGGTCGCTGGCGACGTTCCTGCCGCCCTTGCGATGTCGATGACCCTGATCGATCGCCACGGGGTCGTCCTGATCAGATCTCCTGTGTGTTCTAGCAGGCGCCGTCTCGTGGCTTGTCCACGCTTACCGGGCACCTTGCCATCTGCCGCGGCGACAGTCGCTCCGTCAGATCGCGCGGCGACGTGACGCGCCGCGCGATCTGCTCCGGCTTCCACGGAGCTCAGGCTAGGTCAGCTTGATCAGGTGAACCCCAACTTCACCGAACCGGACGGGTACGTGGCGCTCCAGCCCGCCGGGCCGACTGTTGTGAACGTGCCGGTGTAGGTGCCGGTGATCACAGTCGCCGAGTAGCCGGAGGTGGGCGTGAACCCCGCCACGGGAACCGCGGTCATCGTGCCTGCGAGCATCGCAGTGTCGCCTGCACCCATGGCGATCACGTCGCTGCCACCCGAGTTGACGTTGACGTCGTAGACCGCCGTGCTCGTGTCGGTGAGGTTCCCGTTCATGGTGAGAGTCCCGATTCCCGACGGGCCGATCGTTCCATTGTTGGTCACGTTCGTCTGGATCGCCCTAGCGCCTCCGGCGCCGGGAAGCGCTGCGATCACGCCGTTGGTGGCGTTCGTGAGCACGTCTCCGGCGGCCAGGGCGAACGTGGCGCTGTTTCCGCAGCCCACACTTGTGAGGTTCAATACTCCGGCGTTGTTCACGTTCACCGACCCGGTGAGCACCGCGTTGAGCGAGCACGTCCCTATGACGTTCACCGTCTGACCATTGGCGATATTGCCGGCGAACTTGGTGCTCCCCTCGACGTCGATCGTTCCCGCCCCCGAGCCGGTCACATTCAACTCTGCCGGCGTTGCGGAGTTGGCCGTGTGGACGAGGACCGGGGTGCCGGTGATCGTCCCGGCAGCTTGCTGGAAGGTGTCGAGGTCGTTCACCACGAGCTGGCCCGATCCTGTGATGACGCCGTGCGTCGAGTTGAGGAAGATCGATTTCTTGACGCTCGCCACCTGCAGGGTGAGTCCGGCCGCGATGTTGATCGTGCCCTTGTTGGTGAACTTGCCCTTCTTCAACGGGGTGTACGTGGTCGCTTCGTTGATGTTGATCGTGCCCTTGTTCTTCACGTTTCCTGAGAGGAAACGGGTACCACCCACGCCGCCCAACGCGTCCAGCTGGCCCGTTGGCCCTTGGGTCAGGAGCATCGTCTTCGGGACGGTGAGCGCGGAGCTGTTACCGCAACCCGAGCTTGTCAGGTCGATCGTGCCCGAGCTCTTCAGGCTGGCTCCGAGCGTCTCGTTGGCGTTGTTGCTGCAGGTCCCGTTGATCACGAGGGTCTGGGTGGAGCCGATGTTGCCCTTGAGCGTGCCCTCGCCCAGCGTCTCCACCGTCGAGGTTCCTGTCCCCGTGTAGTTCAGGGAGACGGCGGGCCCGGCCTGCGGAGCATTTAGAAGAACGGGCTCGCCCGACGTGGTGCCGTTGCCCTGGTTGTAGGTGTCGCTCGAGTCGACGATCAGTTGCCCAGTGTGGCTGGATCCACTGCTCGTGACGGACCCGCCCGTGTCGTTGGTAAAGGTCGCGGCCGGCGTCGCTGTGACGACCGTCATCGACTCTGAGTCGGCGATGTTCATCGGGCCCGCGTTGTCCCAGGTCCCGGAGCTGTACTGAGTCGGTGCGTTCACAGTGGTGGTGCCTTGGGACGTCACGTTGCCCGAGATGAACCGCGTGCCGCCGGCGCCGATGTCCGTCTCGAGGACGCCGCCGGAGCCGTTGGTGAGGGTGAAGGTGTTGCCCACCGCGAGGGTCGACGAGTTGCCGCATCCGCTGCTCGTCAGGTGGATGGCGCCGTTGCTCGTGAGGCTCGCGTCTTCGGTTTCCACGGCGTTGTCACTGCAGAAGCCGTTGATATCGAGGGTCTGGCCCGAGGCGATGTTGCCGTCGAGCGTGCCCTCTCCCTCGGTCAATACCGTCGAGCTTCCGGTTCCCGTGTAGTGAAGAGCGATGGCAGGCCCGGCCTGAGGGGCATTGAGAAACACGGGCTCCCCGGACGTGGTTCCGTTGCCCTGGTTGTAGGTGTCGCCAGCGTCGACGATGAGTTGGCCCGTGTGGCTGGTCCCGGTGCTCGTGACCGAGCCGCCCGTGTCGTTCGTGAAGATCGCGGCCGTCGCCGCGGTCATTGACTCTGAGTCGGCGATGTTCATCGCGCCGGCGTTGTCCCAGGTCCCGGAGCTGTACTGAGTCAGCTGGTCGATGCTGGTGGTGCCGTCGTTGGTCACCTTGCCCGAGATGAACCTCGTGCCGCTTGCACCGATGTCCGTCTCGAGGACCCCGCCGGATCCATTGGTGAAGGTGAAGCCGGTGCCAACATTCAGGGTCGACTGATTCCCGCATCCGCTGCTCGTCAGGTGGACAGTGCCGCTGCTAGTGAGGCTCGCGTCCTCGGTCGTCACGGCGTTATTACTGCAAAAGCCGTTGATATCGAGGGTCTGTCCCGAGGCGATGTTGCCGTCGAGCGTGCCCTCTCCCTCGGTCAATACCGTCGAGCTTCCGGTCCCTGTGTAGTGAAGTGCGATGCTCGGTCCGGCCTGAGGGGCACTGAGGAAGACAGGCTCCCCGGACGTGGTGCCGTTGCCCTGGTTGTAGGTGTTGCCCGAGTCGACGATCAGTTGGCCTGTGTGGCTGGTCCCGCTGCTGGTGATGGACCCGCCCGTGTCGTCGGTGAAGGTCGCGGACGGCGTCGCCGTCACGACCGTCATGGACTCGGAGTCTGCGATGTTCATCGAGCCCGCGTTGTCCCAGGTCCCGGAGCTGTACTGAGTCGGCGCGTCGACGTTGGTGGTGCCGGCGGTCGTCACGTTGCCCGAGATGAAGCGCGTGCCTCCGGCTCCCACGTCCGTCTCGATGACGCCACTGCCGGCCACCGCGAGGGTCGTACCGATGCCGATCGTGGCGTTGTTGCCGCAGCCCGTGCTACCCAGGAGCAGTCGCCCGGTGCTGTTGATCGCATCGCTGTCGGGCGTGAAAGCTGTGTTGGCGGTGTCGAGCACCGCGTTGTTGCTACAGGTACCTTCCACTTGGAGGGTCTCCTGGTCGCCGCTCGTCCCGGAGCCGACGACGAGAGCGTCGATCGAGGTGGTTCCGCCGATCAGTTGGACGGTGTAGGTGCCCCCGTTCGTGATGCATGCCACGTCGCCCGTGCCCGGCACGGTGCCTTTGCTCCAGTCGGCGGCGGTGTTCCAGCTATAGGTGCCCGTCGCGGTCACGGTCCAGCTGTCGGTGCAGGTCGGCGGCAAGGCGCCGGCGGGTGAAACGGCCAAGCCGACCACGGCTGCCCCTACGGTAAGTGCGCCTCCGAGGAGCATCGTGGCCAGAACGGTCCGGATCGTCGTGCGCAATAGACCCGTCATTTTCGATTGTGCCCCTTTCGAGCGAGCGGTCAGCCGTGCGAGCGCCATCGAACAGGCGCACCTTCGGACTTTCCGCCTCTCCGCCTACCGCCGATTTCTTACAAAGTGATTATCAACACTCGCGCCGCGGAAATGCATCGGCAAATCTGGGTAATTCGGTAGCAAACACCTGAGAGATCCCTGAGAGCCGCGATCCGGACGGGCGAAAACAGGTACAGGTTCTCGTTTTGAGCACCGAGACTGTACGGTTTTCACGTGGCGGGTACGACGATTTCGGCCAAATGCCGGTAGAGGTGCGCTGAGGTGACCGTCAGGCTTCCTGATGGATCTGAAGTTTCTGCGCGAGCAGCGACCGGGACCGACAGGGACTTTCCGCGTCCGTTGACCCGCGCCCAACAGGGCCGGCTCCAGAGAGTTCTCGACGCGGCGATGGAGCTCGGGCTCGAAGGCGGGTACGAAGCGGTCCAGATGCGAGACGTTGCGTCCCGTGCTCACGTGGCGATGGGGACGGTGTATCGCTACTTCACATCGAAGGACCACCTTCTTGGTGCTGCGCTCGTCCACTGGGTCGAGCAACTCGACACTCGTCTCGCTCAGGTCCCTGCAAGGGGAGAGACCGCAGCGGACCGGGTCATCGACGTGCTCGATCGCGCTCTGCGGGCAATGGGGCGCCAACCCCGGCTGGTAGAAGCCGTCTTTTCCTCTCTGTCTTCCTCGGACCCTTCGACGATCGAGTGTCAGAACCAGATCTCGAAGCTCATGGACGGGATCATCAGAAGGGCGATGGGCGAGCCCGAGCCCGACGACTTTGCTGACCGGTCCAGGCTGCTCGGACACGTCTGGTACTCGTCGATCGTCGGCTGGGTGAACGGGCGGACCGACCTGGCGCGAGTGCACAACGAGGTGGCGATCGCCGTCCGGCTGCTGCTCGGCGGGGGCGGGACCGGATCTGGGAGCGGATCTGGGAGCTCAGCCGCAGAATCGGCTTGACGCCGCTGGTACCTTCCTTGGTTGCGGCCCAGGTTCGACCATGGTCGAATGCGCCGGACGCGATCACAAGCAGAACCACAGGCAGAACAAGGACGCGATCAACAAGGGGTGGTCATGCGCGGAGCGGTCTTCCACGAGATGGGCAAGGAAGAGATCACTTACCACGAGGATGTCGAGGTTGCCGACCCAGGTCCCGGCGAAGTACGCGTGAGGATCCACGCCGCCGGGGTGTGCCACTCTGACCTTTCCGCGATGAACGGAACGCTGCCGCAACCAGCTCCCGCGGTGCTCGGTCACGAGGGAGCCGGCGAAATCGTCGCGGTCGGAGAGGGGGTACCCGCGAGCAGGGTCGGGGACCACGTCATCATCGCCTGGACTCCGCCGTGCGGTGAATGCAACCCGTGCTTACGGGGTGAGGCCAACCTCTGTACCAGCATCTTCTTCCAGATCGCTGGCTCGCAGCGCTTCACGGTCGGTGGCGAGCCAGCGTTCGGGTTCGCCGGGACCGGCACATTCGTCGAGGAGATGGTTGTCCCGGTTCAAGGGGTTGTCACGATTCCGGACGACGTGCCTTACGAGATCGGTGCTCTCATCGGCTGCGGTGTGACGACCGGGGTGGGTGCGGCGCTCAACACGGCGAAAGTGAAGCCAGGATCGACGGTTGCCGTTTTCGGGGCCGGAGGCGTCGGGATCGCGGCGATCCAAGGAGCGCGGCATCGCGGGGGCTGCCGAGATCGTCGCTGTCGACACGGTGCCCTCTAAGTTGGAGGACGCCAAGAGGTTCGGTGCCACCCACGGGACCGACCCGAACGGTCTTGACGCGCTCAACATGCAGATCAACTCTGGCGAAGGGTTCGACTACGCAATCGAGTGCATCGGGCTACCTCAGACCATCCGAGCGTCTTACGACGCGGTCCGGCGAGGCGGGACTGCCGTGATCGTGGGAGCCGGGAGCTCGGAGGCCAAGGTCGAGTTCAACGCGTTCGAGCTCTTCTTCATGGAGAAGAAGATCCTCGGAAGCTATTACGGTTCGGCGAACGTGCGCACGGAGTTTCTTCGCTTGATCCGACTGTGGCGCGCAGGGCGGCTGGACCTGGACGGGATGATCTCGCGCAGACTCGACATCTCCAAAGCGCAGGACGCTTTCGACGCAATGAAGCGCGGCGAGGTGATACGTCAGATCCTCACGTTCTGAGAGGCGGCCGGACCAAATAAGCAGACGGGCTGAATAATTAGATCTTCGAGGCGATCAGGCTCGCCATCGCCTGGGCGCCGGTACCTCCGATGGGCATGTGGACACCGTCGGGACCGAACCACTGAGGGTTCGCATCGGCAAGCGCATTGAAGTCCGCGATCCTCGCGTTTGCGTACATCGGCACTCCTTGTTGGAGTGTCGCATTCACCGACTGCCACCAGCTGTACGACGGCGGAAGGTGGACTGTCACGAACACGACCACGGACGCGCCTGCAGCTGCAGACATCATCTGCTGAAACTGCGCTAGATCCACGGGCCCGTTCGTCCCGAGATCGATCACCACGATCGAACCGAGAGTTCCGGCGACCCTCATCGCCTGTACCAGCGCAACCCCGTCGTCCCACTGCCGGCTCACCACGGCCTCGACGTCGATACCTGGGATGTCTGATTGCAGATCGGGTTGTGCGTCGAGCATGACCGAGTCGCCGATGGCCGTCGTGTGCCCACAGACGTACCCCGCCGTGCATTGGGGCGGAGGGGGAGCTCCAACGCCCGGCATCGGGTGGGGAGTGGTCGGAAGGATCCAATACCCGCCGCCGCCCGGACCGGCGGCGATCGCGGCGATGGGGTTGGCGAGTCGGGCGGCGCCCATCGAACCGTGGTAGCCGGCGTTGCCGAACGAGAAGATCCCGCCGTCCGAAGCGACGAGCCAGTACCCCTCGCCGTTGGGCGTCGCGGCCATGCCGACGATCGGCGCGTTCAGATGCTTGGCACCCATCGAACCGTGGTAGCCGGCGTTGCCGAACGAGAAGATCCCGCCGTCCGAAGCGACGAGCCAGTACCCCTCGCCGTTGGGCGTCGCGGCCATGCCGACGATCGGCGCGTTCAGATGCTTGGCACCCATCGAACCGTGGAAGCCGGCGTTGCCGAACGAGAAGATCCCGCCGTCCGAAGCGACGAGCCAGTACCCCTCGCCGTTGGGCGTCGCGGCCATGCCGACGATCGGCGCGTTCAGATGCTTGGCACCCATCGAACCGTGGAAGCCGGCGTTGCCGAACGAGAAGATCCCGCCGTCCGAAGCGACGAGCCAGTACCCCTCGCCGTTGGGCGTCGCGGCAATGCCGACGATCGGCGCGTTCAGATGCTTGGCACCCATCGAACCGTGGAAGCCGGCGTTGCCGAACGAGAAGATCCCGCCGTCCGAAGCGACGAGCCAGTACCCCTCGCCGTTGGGCGTCGCGGCCATGCCGACGATCGGCGCGTTCAGGTGGGCGGGGGCGTTGCCGTGATTCTTCGCCGTTCCGAACGGTACCGGCGCGCCTGGATTGTCGGATGTCGTACTGCGAGGTGACGCTCCCACGTGGGGCGACGACGTCGCCACGGCTGAAGGCGCCATCACCAGGACGGTCAGCGAGACCGCCGACACGGCCAGGACAATCTGCGTCGCCCTTGACGACGAAGCCGCCTTCGAGCGAGGACGTCTCACCGGTTCAACCCTATGCCTCTCGAGCTTCCTGGCCGGGCGGTCAGCCTCCGACAGCTCCAGCGACCGCAGTGACGACGATGTTGGCTCCGCGCAAGTCGCCGATGAGACTGCCTTCCATCCTGTTCATGACATAAGAGACGGTCAGGCCCAGGTCCTGGTCCATGACGATCAGGGATCCCCCATAGCCCCCCCAGTAGCAGGTCCTTGGTCCGCCTGGCATGAGCTCACTGCTGAGCCCGTAACCGATCCCTATTCGAAGCGGGGCACCAAGGACCAGGTCCGTCCCGTTTGCTTGCTCTGCGAACAGCGCGTCACAACCCTTCTCGGAAAGCAGGCGAATCCCGCGGGCCGTCCCCTTTCCGGCAATTATCGATTGGACGGTTGCAACCGAACGGGCATTGCCGTGGCCGTTCGCTGCGGGGATCTCGGCACGCCGCCACCATTCCCGGTTGGCGAACTCGGCAACGAGTGGCGGGTTCGCGAACGTGCGAACCGGGATGCTCATCGGGTCCAACGCGCCGAGATCCGGCAAGTCGGGGGGAGGGATCACAGGCGACACCCGGACGTCCTCGGACGGAGCAAGCCCGATATGGAAGTCCGCCCCGAGCGGTCCCGCGACCTCCGACGCAAACCACTTTCCGATGGTTGTTCCCGTTATGCGCCTGACGATCTCCCCGATCAGGTAACCCTGGGTGACGGCGTGATAGCCCGAGGCGGAACCTGGCTCCCACCAAGGCTTCTGCCGCGCCAGCACGCCGGTGCACTTCTCCCAGTCGGCGAGATCCTCGACCGTGAGGGGCTCACCGAATCCCGAAAGACCTGCGGTGTGGCCCATGACATGGCGTACCTCGATCCGTTCCTTGCCGTTCGCGGCGAACTCGGGCCAATACTTTGCGACGGGGTCCGAGAAATCGAGATCCCCTCGGTCCGCGAGCATCAGTGCGCACAAGAACGTCATCGTCTTCGTCGTGGACCAGACGTTCACGATGGTGTCGCTCTCCCACGCCACCGAAAGCGCGGCGTCGCGGTACCCACCCCATATGTCGACGACAGGCTCACCGTGCAACATGACCATTACGGACGCTCCAACGTCGGTACCCGCGTCGAGACTCTTGCGGAGGGTCTCTGCGACACCTTCGAATGGGCCGTCCCACTTCCCGCTGATGTCAGCCATGCGCCTCTCCTCCTGTGTGCAGCGAGTCTCGCACCCCGATCCTCCGATATAGGAACTTCGCGGCACGAGCAGGTTCGCACGCCGCTCAGTGTCCTCGGATCAGGGTTCCCGGGCCGGGATCGTCAGCTCCTAGTGTGCGGATGTGCCGCGAACGGGCGTCTTGAACCGGGAAACCTTCGATTCAGCGTGGCAGTTGCTCGTCGGACGTCCCCTTCCGAGATCGCAAACCTCCAAAGAGGAGATCACGCCGGTCCAGGGCCTTTCCGCACTCTCCTTGGACGCTTTGACGTCGGTCGCTTACGGCCCGGAGGCGATCGTCGTCGTGCTCGCGCTTGCCGGCTCAGGAGCTCTGCACCTGATCCTGCCTATCACCATCGTGATCCTGGCTCTGCTCGCGATCCTGGTGTTCTCGTATTGCCAGGTCATCGACGCATACCCGGGTGGAGGCGGTGCCTACGCCGTCTCTCGCGCCAACCTGGGTGCCCGTGCGAGCCTGGTCGCGGGGGCGAGTCTCGTCGTGGACTACACGCTGACAGTCGCCGTCTCGATCAGTGCGGGCGTTGCAGCGTTGACCTCCGCGTTCCCGAGCCTGGTCGGCGCCACGGTGCCCATCTGCCTGGGCATCCTGGCGATGGTCGCGGTTCTCAACCTGAGAGGTGTCGGAAACGCCGCGCGCGTTTCTGCTGCCGACGCTCGTCTTCATCGTGGGGTTGCTCGCGATCATCGCAATAGGCCTTGTCCATCCATTCGCTCTTCACGCAGCACCGCCAGGTGTGTCGGAGCTCCCGACAAAGGGGCTTCAGACAGTCAGCGTGCTCCTCGTGCTCAAAGCTTTCTCTGCCGGATGCAGCGCGCTCACGGGAGTGGAGGCGATCGCAAACGGAGTACCCGTTTTCAAAGTGCCAAAGGCGGTGAGGGCGAAGAGAACGGAACTTCTCCTAGGAGGAATCCTCGGAACGATGCTCCTCGGCCTTGCAGTGCTGGCTCAGCGATGGCACATCGCGCCACGGAGCGACCAGACGGTTCTCAGCCAGATCATGGGAGCGGCCGTCGGGCGGCACTGGGCTTACTACGTCGTCACCCTGACGATCACTCTCGTGCTGGCGCTTGCCGCGAACACCTCGTTCGGGGGATTGCCGATCCTCGGATCGCTTCTCGCTCGAGACAATTACCTGCCGCACGTGTTCTCGTTGCGGGGAGACCGCCAGGTGTTCGACTACGGGATCTGGGCTCTCACGATGATGTCGGGGGCGCTCCTGATAGCGGTGCGTGGGAACACGAACAAGTTGATCCCTCTTTTTGCTATAGGCGTGTTCACAGGGTTCACGCTCTCCCAGACCGGTCTCGTGGTCCACTGGTGGCGGACCAGACCACACGGCTGGCGTCACCGCGCCCTCATCAACGGGTCGGGCGCGCTGGTGACCGCGGTCGCGACGATGGTGTTCGTACTGACCAAGTTCACCGAAGGCGCATGGGTGGTTGTCGTCGCAGTGCCCGTTTTCATCTGGACCTTCTACAGGGTCCACGCCTACTACATGCGGGTCGGGGAGTTGCTCGGAATCGGCAAGCCGCCGAACAAACCCCAGGGGAGGCGGACACGGGTCGTCGTACCTTTGTCCAATGTCTCACGTTTGATCGAGCACGCTGTCTCTGAAGCACTCTCTCTCGGTGACGAAGTGATAGCTGTGACCGTCGTCTTCGAAGGCGACGAAGGCGAAACGTCGGACAAGGCGATTCGAGATCTGTGGCGCCTCTGGGACCCTGGGGTGCCACTTATGGTGTTGCGCACCGAGTATGCGTCGGTGGTGGACCCGATCGTGTCCTTCATCGACGAGCTGAGCAACACCTGCGACGACCAGATAGTCGTCTTGATTCCCGTCGTCGTCCCGGATCTCATCCGCCACCGCCTTCTTCACAACCACGTGGATGCGGCGCTCTCAGCCGTCTTGCGCAGCAGAACGGACATCGTGGTGGCGCGTGTGCCGATGGCCCTCGAAGAAGGCAAGAGTCGCGGCTGAGGGCTACCGGTCAGACGGCCAGGAAATCGAGAAGCAGCTCGTTCACCGCGTCAGGGGCTTCGAGCTGCATCCAATGGCCCGGCCCCTCGATCCTCTCGTAACGCCAAGGCCCGGAGACATGCGCGGCCGAACCTGTCATCTGCTTCTCCGTGAGCGCGATGTCGCCCGTGCTCCATACGCCCATCGTGGAGGCTTGCACGGCGGGTAGTTGCAAAGGCGGATCCACCAGGGCCTGAGGCGGGACGTTCGCCCGGTAGTAGTTCAGCGCTGGCGTGAGGGACCCCGACTTCTCGAGCTCCGCGATGACTGCGTCGACATCGGGGTGTCGAGCCCAATTCCTGAGGTTCTTCCAGTTGTCGTCCGAGAGCCAGCGCTCAGCGATGCCCTCGAATTGGAAGAGGAGCATGTACCAGGACTTCTCGCGCTGCTCGTAGCCAGCCTCGACGAACGCCATCGGATTGCCGACGGACAAGGCGACCAACTGGTCTGTGCGGTCCGGCACGAGGGACCCGATCGCCCAGGCGATCGCGGCACCCCAGTCGTGGCCCACCACGTGCGCGCGCTCGATGCCGAGGGCGTCGAGGACTGCGAGCACGTCCCCGACGACATAGGGGATGGAATAAGGCTCGACGCCTTCTGGCTTGTCAGAATTTCCGTAACCCCGGAGGTCGGGAACGATGACCTGGAATCCGCTCTCGGCGAGCGCCGGCACCTGATTCCGCCAAAGGGAACCAGTGTCGGGAAAGCCGTGGAGGAGCACTACCGGCCTGCCTGTACCCGTTACCTCAACGTCGATGCCGACGCCGCTGCTGTCCACGCGCATTCGCAACGCCTCCTGTTGGTTTCGCCAGTCTCAGTCGCTGACTATTGCGAGAAGCTGCTCACGGTCCGGCCCGAAGCTGGGCGCATCGGCGTGGTCGGCACCGAGCTCGATCAACTTCTCGGCGATGTGCGGATCCGCGAACACCTCGTCCGGAGTCCGCATGACGCTCGCTATAGACAGAGAAGACGCGAAAGCAGTCCCCGTCGCGACCGGAAGCCGCGTCAAGAGCCTTGGTATTGGTCCAAGTCGCATCGTCGGAGAAATAGCGCTCCCCTTTGATCGCGGCGTGGATCTCGGCCAGCCGGTGCCGGTCGAACGACAAGGTGCCGCGGTACCAAGGCTCGACGACCTGATCCGTAACTTCGTTCCAAGCCGCAGCGAGCACAACCGGGTTTTCAGCCTGGTCCGTCCGCAACAAGTCGCGAAGAGCTTGTGCGTGGATCGCGCCGATGCTTGCTCCTCTGCCGAGCGACGGGTTGGTGCACGCCCACGAATCAGCTATCGCGACAACACCTGTGGCGAGCGGGCCACCGTTCTCGCCGACGAAACTGCGGTGTCGATCCTCGATCTTCGAGATGCTCATGACTCTGTCCTCGAGCGGCGTCCCGTCCAGCCAGTGAGCTGCGAGCGGGAGAGCCTTCACGGTGGACGTCCATGTATCTATGTCCCGCAACTTGCGCATCGCCTCGTCTTGGGCGCTCGCAACGATGGTCGTGGACCACGTGCCGTTGTCGGCGGGAAGCAACAGAACGGCGATGGAACCGTATACCTGGATCGGCGGTCCGATAACCGCAGGGAGCGTTCCGTTCGGGGAGCGGAAATGCCGGCCGTAGTAGACGAATCCGCAGTCCTCGAGCTCCTCGGCCGGTTTCTCCGCGCCGATGTCGGCGAGCCATCTCGGAAGCGGCGAGCGCCTACCGGTCGCGTCCACCACCAGGTCTGCTTCAATCGTCCCGCCATGCTCCGTCTTCACGCCGGTGACATGGGGAACTCTGCTTTCGGCCTCTGCACCTGAGACCAGACCCTCGACTGCAGTCCCTCTTTGAACGGTAATGCGGTCGCTCGCCTGTGCGAATGCTGCGACGACGGACTCGAACACACTCCGACGTCCGGTTATGAGGGTGAACTGGTCGTCTTCCGGTCTGGTGCCGCCTTTCATCTCGTCCGGTATCGCGTCCATGAAGTTGAAGCGGAGCATCCCCGCATCCGACAACGCAGTCGCAAGGTCTGGAATCTCCCTATCGAGGATGGACCTGAAGCGCGGCGCGAAGAGATGGGGGAGCCTGAACTGGTTGACGCCCCGCCTCTCCCAGTCGTCCCACGCCTCGTCCGGATCCGGCACCGGGGCGGGATCGCGTTCGAGCACCGTCACCTCGTGCCCGTCTGCCGCGAGTAGCAGGGCGGTTGTCAGGCCGCCGATGCCGGCTCCGGTGACAACGACGTTCATAGGCCCTCCATGTGTCTCTGTCCGACCGTAGCAGCGGCGGAAGAGGAGCACTTTTCGATGCCCCGGAGAGAGCGGGCCTGTTGGTAGCGTCGGGCGACGTGCCGAGTATCGAGGCTCGAGGACTCACGAAGCGCTTCGGTCAGAACGTCCTTGCGGTCAACCATCTGGATTTCGACGCGAAACCAGGCGGGGTCACCGGATTCCTGGGGCCGAACGGCGCCGGCAAGACCACCACGCTGCGGATGCTCCTCGGGTTGGTGACGCCCACCTCGGGCTCCGTGCTCATCGACGGCCGTCGCTACAGGGACCTTCCCAACCCCACGATGAGAGTCGGGGCCGTTCTCGAAGCGTCAGGCTTCCACCCGGCGCGCTCGGCCCGAAACCACCTGAGGCTCATCGCCACGACGGCCCGGATCCCGTTCCGCAGGGTCGACGAGTGCCTCGACCTTGTCGGCCTGTCCGAGTCCGCCGACCGCTCGGTCGGAGGATTCTCGATGGGAATGCGACAGCGACTCGAGCTGGCGCGAGCGCTGCTCGGAAGTCCGGAGATCCTGGTACTGGACGAGCCGGCGAACGGGCTCGACCCGCAGGGCATCGCTTGGCTCCGCGACTTTCTCAAGTGGTACGCGTCCGACAGCGATAGCAAGGAAAACGAAGGACGGATCGTGATCGTCTCGTCGCACCTTCTGTCCGAGGCTCAACTGACAGTGGACGACGTCATCGTCCTCGCAGGCGGTCGCCTGGCGGCGCAAGGAAAGCTGCAGGACCTGCTGTCGGGAACGAAACGCGCCGTGAGGGTGAAGACGCCCGACGCCGAGCGCCTCGTCGACGCGCTGCACGCGGCGAACCTTCAGGCTGAGGTCAAAGACGGCTACGTCGTCTCCGAAGGCGCCTCGGCCGAGGTGGTGGGGCGGGTCATGGTCGAGAACCGAATCGAGGTTCACGAGATGGCCTCGTCAACCGAGTCTCTCGAGTCGCTGTTCTTCGAGTTGACGGGCGGCGAGGGAATGCATCCGGGGCATGCGGCCGGCTTGATGGGCGACTACCGGCAGATCGCCGGCACACCATCTGCTCCGGGTCCCGACGCCGGACCGATCGGCGACCCGCCGTGACCGGGCTGCTCCTCACCGAGATCCGCAAGCTGCGGACTATCTGGTCGACATTCGTGCTCTTCGGGATCGTCGTGATCGTCGATCTTGCATTCGGATTCGCCGTCGCCTTCGCGCCGGGCGGTCGGCGCGGCGGTACGGCCGGAGTCGTACCGCACGGCTCGTCGCAGTGGTTCACCAATGTGTTCTCCGTCCTCGACAACTCGCGGCTTTTAGCTCTCGTCCTTGGAATACTCATCATCACTGGGGAATACCGCCACAAGACCGTTACCCCTACTTTCCTCGCGGAGCCCCGTCGAGGTCGGGTAGTCGCGTCGAAGCTTGCGATCGGGTTCGGAGGCGGTGTCGTGCTCGGCGTCATCACCATGTTGACCGGCCTGATCATCGGCTTCGTGCTCGTCGCTGTGAAGGTTCACTCGTGTCTCACCTCACTTTCTCGGACCGGCGTCAACCAGGGGATGTCGCAGGCCGTGTGCAAGGCACAGCACGGCATCTACTTCGTCGCCAACACTCACGACATGTTCCACGACTGGCGGACGATCGCTCCCGGGGTCATCCTCGGGACGGGGTTGTTCGCCATCTACGGGCTCGGCCTCGGTGCGTTGCTCAAGAACCAGGTCGTCTCGATAGTGGTCGGTCTCGGCTTCACTCTGGTCGTAGAGCCGATCGTCGGCGCAATCTGGCCCACGATCGGGGAATACCTGCCTGGCCAGGCGGCTACTGCGCTCGAGGATGCTGCTCGAACGACCTTCGGGGGCACGCCGGCCCGACTCCTGCCTTGGTGGGGTGGAGCCGTGTTGCTCGTTGCCTACGGGGTAGTCCTTTCAGTTGTCGGCACCCTCACCACCTTGCGCTCCGACGTCACCTGAGCGGGCGTCCGCCGCGGCTGGCACAAAACTGCAATCTGTTCTACTTTTCGTGCCGGCCTGACCACGCCCAGCTCGGGGCCAGGCCAGAGGCTCCGTGCGGTCAGAGCGCGGTGCACAGCCGGGCTAACAGGCAGGAGAATGATGGCCGAGAGCGAGATACTGCGGGCGCCTCACGTGCTCGAGTTTCCGTACAAGCGCTCACTCGGGCGGGTGATCGGTGGATTCATGACGGGGCTTCGAGACGGTCGGATCCTCGGAGCGCGAACCAAGGGCGGCCGGGTCATCGTCCCTCCGACCGAGTACGACCCCGAGACTGGTGACGACGTCGAAGAAGGTTTCGTCGAGGTCGGTCCGGGCGGGACGGTCCGCACCTGGTCCTGGGCAGCGAATCCTCGACCGGACCAACCGCTCGACCGCCCTTTCGCGTGGGTGCTCGTAGACCTCGACGGTGCCGACACTGCGATGCTGCACGTGCTCGACGCCGGATCGCCGGAAAGCTGCACATCAGGAATGCGCGTCACGGTGAAGTTCCGGGGCGCCTCTGAACGAATCGGGAGCATGCACGACATCGAATGCTTCGTACCGGAGGGCGGGTCGTGACCGACAGTTCAGCGGGCGAGATCACGATGTTGGAGACCCCGATCCGGATCGAGTTCGCGTTCACCGCCGGAGAGGCGCAATCCAGGTTCTTGAGAGGTCTCGCGAACGGAAAGTTCCTAGGTCAGCGCTGTCCGGTATGCACCAAGGTGTACGTCCCTCCGAGGGGATCCTGCCCGACTGACGGTGTTGGGCTGGCTGAGGACGTGGAGCTCGGCAACGCCGGAACCGTCACCACCTACTGCGTTGTGAACGTTCCGTTCCAGGGCCAGTCGATCGAGATCCCTTACATCTGCGCACAGATTCTGCTGGACGGGGCGAACCTGAGTTTTATGGCCCTGATCCAGGAGATCCCAACCGATCAGGTTCGGATGGGGCTGCGGGTCGAAGCTGTGTGGAAGGACCGCTCGGAATGGGGCCCGACCATGGCGTCGGTGAGACACTTCCGCCCGAACGGGGAGCCCGACGCCGACTACGAGTCGTACAAGGAGTACCTGTGATGGCCGGACGAGGCGCACGTCCGGTCGCGATCGTCTCGTTCGCACAAGCGCAGAACGTGCGTCGCGAAGACCACCACAACGAAGTCGAGATGCTGCTTCCCGTGGTTACCGAGGTTCTCGAGCGGATCGGCTGTACGAAGAGCGACATGGGCTTCGTGTGCTCGGGGAGCTCCGACTATCTGGTCGGCGCCCCGTTCAGTTTTGTGGGGGCTCTCGACGCAGTGGGGGCGTGGCCGCCGATGCGCGAATCGCACGTCGAGATGGACGGCGCCTTCGCCCTGTACGAGGCGTGGACGATGCTCAAGTCAGGGGACTGCGACACGGCACTTGTGTACTCGTTCGGCCGATCTTCGCCTTGCCAGCTCGACCGCGTGCTCGCGTTGCAGCTCGACCCCTATTACATGGCACCAATGTGGCCCGACCCGATCGCGCTTGCCGCACTGCAGGCACGTGCCATGTTGGACGCGGGAAAGGCGACTGAATCGGACCTGGCGGCTGTGGCCGACCGGAATCGTGCGGCAGGACGCGACAACCCGAAAGTCGATTCGCCCGGCGGCAAGTCGATTGGAACGGATTCGATCGCCGTCATGCTCGAGGATGAATACGTGGTAGCGCCGCTTAGGCGTCACGCGGTCCCTCCCATCACCGACGGGGCGGCTGCGGTCGTCCTCGCCGCGGGTGAGCGGGCGCGAGAGCTCTGTTCTCGCCCGGCTTGGATCACTGGACTCGACCATCGAATCGAGACACACGCACTCGGCGCACGCGATCTGACCGAGTCGGCTTCGACACGCCTTGCTGCAATTGGAGCCGGGCTCGGGGGCGGCAAGGCGGCGGAGATGGACGTCGCCGAGCTGCACGCACCATTCGCGCACCAGGAACTCATCCTTCTCGAGGCGCTCGGAATCGACCCGGGTGGTGGGCGCGTCAAGATCAACCCGTCGGGCGGAGCGCTCTGTGCCAACGCAATCATGGTCGCCGGGCTGATTCGGATGGGGGAGGCCGCCAGTCGAGTCATGGACGGGTCGGCGCGCACCGCGCTCGCTCACGCCACGTCGGGGCCGTGCCTGCAGCAGAACCTGGTTTGCGCATTGTCCGACGCTCAGTCCGGGGTAGAGGTCTGATGGCCGAACGTTGCGCGGTCGTAGGGACAGGTCAGACCAAGTGCACCGCAGCCCGAACCGACGTGTCCATTGCGGGGCTCGTGCGCGAGGCCGCCAAGCGCGCACTCGAAGACGCCTCGATGGACTGGTCAGACATCGATGCGGTCGTGATCGGCAAAGCGCCCGACATGTTTGAGGGTGTAATGATGCCCGAGCTGTACCTGGCGCCGGCTCTCGGTGCGGTCGGCAAGCCGATGCTGAGGGTGCACACGGCCGGCTCGGTCGGCGGTTCGACCGCCATCGTCGCGGCCCATCTCGTGACATCAGGGGTGCACCGAAAGGTGCTCACGGTCGCGTTCGAGAAACAAAGCGACTCGAACGCGATGTGGGCGTTGTCTGTCCCTCAACCGTTCTCGGCTCCGCTTCTCGCAGGAGCAGGTGGTTACTTTGCGCCTCTGATCCGCGCTTACATTCGGCGCTCCAACGCTCCCGATCACATAGGGATCAAGGTCGCCGTGAAAGACCGGCTGCACGCTCTCAAGAATCCTTACGCGCACCTGCATCTCGAGGACATCTCGTTCGAGATGGTGCGCGATTCGGCGATGTTGTGGGATCCACTCAGGTACCTCGAGGTCTGCCCGTCGTCTGACGGAGCGGCCGCGATGGTGCTCGCGTCCGAGGACGTTGCCGACGCGTCGAGCAATCCAGCATGGATCCACGGGATGGCGATGCGCTCTGAGCCCACGATGTTCGCGGGCCGCGATCAGGTGAGCCCGAGAGCCTCACGTGACTGTGCGGCCGACGTGTACGCGGCAGGCTGGTATCACAGAGCCGCGTCGGGAGTTCCAGGTCGCCGAGGTATACGTCCCGTTCAGTTGGTACGAGCCGATGTGGTTGGAAAGCCTGGGCTTCGCACCCGAAGGGCAGGGCTGGAAGCTCACCGACGAAGGTGCCACGTCGCTCGACGGCGGTGACATTCCGTGGAACGCCTCTGGGGGAGTGCTGTCCTCCAACCCGATCGGGGCGTCCGGAATGCTCCGGTTCTTGGAGGCCGCCATGCAAGCTCGCGGCACCGCCGGCGAGCACCAGGTCGACGCGGTCCGCCGATCGTTGGGCCATGCGTACGGCGGTGGGTCTCAGTACTTCGCAATGTGGGTTCTCGGCACCGACAAGCCTTGACTTGCCATGGCCGAGGCAGGGAGCGACACCGGGTCCGGTTCGCCGAACCAAAGGGAGACGGTCGAAGAATGGGACGCGGTCTATGCGGGAACACCTCCATGGGACATCGGACGCCCGCAGGCAACGTTCCTGCGTCTTGCTGAGACCGGTCAGTTGCGTGGCCCGTTGCTCGACGTGGGCTGCGGGACCGGCGAGCACGCGCTCATGGCGGCAGCACTCGGGCTCGAGGTCACCGGTGTCGACGTCGCTCCCGCCGCGATCCGCGTGGCGCAACGAAAAGCGGAGGATCGAAAGCTCGCGCCACGGCTCCTCGAATGGGACGCGCTCGAGCTAGCTTCGCTCGGCGAACACTACGTGACGGTGCTCGATTCCGGCGTGTTCCACGTTTTCAACGACGAGGACCGAGTTCGTTACGTGGAGAGTCTGTCGTCAGTGACCGTTTCGGGCGGTCGCTATCACATGCTCTGCTTCAGCGACCGCCAGCCAGGGGACTGGGGGCCGCGCCGTGTGACCCAGAGCGAGATTCGCGACAGCTTCTCAGAAGGCTGGCAGGTCGAGTCCGTCGAGCCAGCGATATTCGAGATCACGATCAGTCCCGATGGCGCACAAGCTTGGTTGGCGGCGATTAGAAGACTGTGACGTCGTCGATGAGCCACTTGCCATTCAGATAATCGAGTGTCATCTGGAGTTGCGACCGGCTGGAGCTCGGGGTTCTGTGGGTTGTGTTGGTGATCGTCTGCACGAGGAATACGACCACGACCGCTCGAGTCGATGTCGCCGATACGAGCCCGGCAGACAGGATCGTCGCCTTTGCGCTCGAGTTGAACCTGACGAGGATCGTCTTCAGCACGCTGGTCGACTTGTCGTAGCTCTGTTGGAACGACGGGGTCGAGTTAGCTTTTACGATCGCGAAGTCCTGGTCGAGATGGTGGTAGTCGTAGCTCGCGATCTCGGTCGAGTAGGTCCTCGCTGCGGCAAGGGCGCTCGCCCTTCCGTTTTCCAGGGAGTTCTTGCTAGCCAGTTGCGAGTTCCGGTTCCCCAGCTGCAGCATCGTCACCACGAGCGCGGCCGCCAAGCAGACGGCCACGAACCCCAACGAAAGAGACATCAGGTTGGCTCGAAAGAAGCTCTTGTCGCTTTGCGCGCTCAGCGCGCGCTGGTTCCGCTGCTTTCTGGAACGGTGGTCGAGAACGAGATAGGCGAGTCAGGCATCTGAGGCAGGGTCGGCGCTCGCTCGGCCGGGGGCGCCGCCACGTCTGGGACGTGTTCGACCGATGTTGATCGGTCGGGCGACTGTTCTTCGGACGACTGCTCTTCGGACGGCTTCTCCTTCGCCGACTTCGACTTCGAAGACGACTTTCCTTTCGATGACTTGGAGCCATTGCTCTTCGCTCCATTCGAGGATTTGTCCATGGATGATCGCTCAGGGGAGGACTTGTGGCCGTTTGTCGTTGCACCACTGCCGTCAGTGGTTGGTTGCGCAGAGGATTCGACGTCCCCGACGGGATGGTCGGACGTCTCGTCAAGCATCGATGCCCCTCTCGGGCGTGACCGGTTGCCCCCCGTAGGTGACCGGTTCGCCGCCAATGGGTATAAGTCTGCCAGGGTCCATCGCTCTTACCAAGGCGGGTAATCCCACGCAAGAGCATTGGGCACGCGTGCACGGCCCGTCACATGGCGGGGTTTGTCGGTAGGCTGAAGGTGTCGGACGAAGGGAATGAGAATGGTGACAGACCAGTCGGTGTTGGTGCCGGTCACGGAGCCGACTGCGGCTATTCCGGCTAATCCGACATCTCCGGGATACGAAGCGGTGATCTCGATTCAGGGGATCACCAAGCGCTTCGGCAGTCATACCGTGCTCGAAGACGTGACGTTCGACGTACCCCGCGGCAAGACTTCTGCCGTCCTCGGTCCGTCCGGTACCGGAAAATCGGTGCTCCTCAAGACCGTGATCGGGCTCCTTCGACCCGAGGCGGGCCAGGTCTTCATAGACGGGGACCCGATCGTCGGAGTCCGTGAGAAGGAAGTCCTGCGGATCCGTCGGAAGATCGGCGTGCTCTTTCAGGACGGGGCTCTTTTCGGGTCCATGAACCTTTTCGACAACATCGCTTTCCCCCTGGTGGAGCACACCAGCAAGACGGACAAAGAGATCCGCGAGATCGTGCTGGCAAAGTCCGAGCTGGTCGGTCTCGGCTCTCACCTTCACAAGCTCCCTGGCGAGGTGTCTGGTGGTATGCGCAAACGAGCCGGTTTGGCGCGTGCACTCGTTTTGGAGCCGAAGATCCTCTTCTTCGACGAGCCGGACTCGGGTCTGGATCCGGTGCGCGTTCGCGTATCTCGACGACCTCATCAACACGGTCCACGAAGAGACCGGGGCCACCTTCTTCATCATCAGCCACAACATCGAATCGGTGAAGAGGACGGCTCACTATCTCGGACTCCTGTTCCGCACGAGGCTGGTCGGCTTCGGAACCAAAGAGGAGATGACGACCTCGCGCGTGCCGGTGATAGAGCAGTTCCTCGCCGGCAGGCCAGAAGGCCCGATCAGCATGGACGAGATGGCCGACGAAGTTGACCTGGTTTTCTCCACTACCTCGTCCGAAAGCAACGGAGAGGCACCGACGGCGTCGCCTGCGACCGCCGAACCTGAGGAAATTCTGACCGGTCCTACGATCCGAACGTAGATCAGTCCTACGATCCGAACGTAGATCAGGAGTCAGAAGCTGAATCCCGGGGGGGGCCCGACGGGAAATCCGAGCGTGACGACTGACGTGGTCGCAGAGAACTGGGTCCACCCTGGCATACCGGCATTGGCTGGCGGAGGTGACTCGGACTCGAAGATGCTGTTGGCAGGTGGCGCCGCAGTGCTGTACCCGCCGAGCTGGTCGTTGACCGTCGAGGAGAAAGTACAAGTCGGCTGGGATGGAGTAGGCGCGACGGGAAAGGCCGGGACCGAGAAAATGTTGCTTCCTAGAGTCGCCGAGCCCGATGCCAGAGGACCGTGTAATGGCACCGGCGGGGTCTGAAGTCCCCGCAGGTCGGGATTAGGCGGCGTGGGAGTGACCGGTGCTCCGGCAGGCAGACTGGTGACTGCGGTCCTGAGGATGATCTGGGTCTTTGTGTTCTGACAGGACAGCGGCGGTTGGACTGTGGCCAGTTGGACGGTTGTCACCGCCGAGGTGGTGACGCTCACCTCAATTTCTCCGTTCGGATCTACTCCGGTAACGGTGAGCGACGAGTTTCCCGAAGGCGTGAGCGTCACAAGGTAAGGGAGACATGACAAGTAGCCAGCCTTGCTGTGGCTGTAATTGAAACTGCCGAGACAGATCTTGCCCGGCGGCGGAACGTTCGTGATTATCGACAATTTCGGTGGAGGTTGACTCGGTACGGGCTCGGGCCCGAGCTGGATGTGGATGCATTCACCGGGGGGCGGGCTTGCGCCCACACAAGATTGCAGGCCGCTCGTTCCGCCCTGGTCGCAGAACACGACGTCATTCGGCGTGATGGTGGCGTTCAGGCTTGGCAAGTCGATCAGGCCGGTGACCCAACCGGTGATGTCGAAGACTTTCGAGATCCAAGGATAGAGGGGATAGGTCTTGGTCCCGTCTTTCCACGAGGTGTTGTTCGCTTCCCATTCGCTGTATCCAGCCAGGATCTGGCCGCCAGTGACAGCCGCCAGGAAGGGAACGCCGTAGCTGTGACCGGGCGGATACGTGGCAGCGGGTATAGGCGGCGGCGGGCAGGCCGGCAACGTCGTCGAGTTGCGAGAGAGCTGGTGTATTGCGGTCTGTTCCCGATAGAGAGCTGAAAGCTCGGCGCGGTCTACGTGTCGGGAGTGCAGGATTGTCGCGATTCCAGCCGAGTGCGCCGCGGGAACAGCCCCGCTGGACGACGCAGTGCCAAACGCGAAGGCAGCAACCGTCAGAGCCAGTGCGACACTGAGCGCGGCACACCACTGTGTCCGCGTCCGGCTCTTTGTCCTCGTTGTCTTCATCCCCATGTCTCCTCGGGGCTTCTGACCACTGTCGAATGTACAACCACGACGGCCGCCGGACACAGGCAGACTACGAATCGTCGCCTGCCTGCGTCCGGACCCAGCACGGCTTGGACATGAGAGCCGTGCACTGCCGACGTGTACTGCGCTGATCTCAGATTCTTGCGATCAGGTGTCGTGGACGGACTTGTTGAGCACTTCCGTCGCGGAGCTCGTTGACGTATTGGAGGACGTGCAGGTCGAGGTGGCAGAAGGCGCCGTTGCGAACGACACGTTGGTGAACGTCATTGTGCTGTTGTCGTCGTAGGTTCCTGTCACCGAGCCCTTGGCGGTGGGCTCGACCACGATGACGCACGCCGACCCGAGGATGCTCGACTGGAAGGTCGCGCCGGCCATGGGGATCGTCAGCTTCACCTTGTCGCCCGTGTTGGGCTCCGTGGTGTCGCCAGTGACTGCGTCCTTCTCCTTCAACGACCACTTGCCGTTGGTCTGGTTGGTGTTGACGGTGTCCGACCCCCCCAGACTGTCGGTGCAGCCGCTGATGGTCGGCGGCGCGACGTTGATCTTGAGCCCCGAAGCCGGTATCGACCCAGTCGTGCTGAACGTCGTGCACGTCACGGTGATCGGCGACGAGTCGATCGTTCCCTTGGCGACGAAGGTGGTCCCTGTCTTCAGGGCCCCGGCCACGACCGTCCCTGCGGGAAGGCTGAAGTGGTCACCTGTGTCGGTGTTGGTCACGGCGTAGACCGTAGATGCCGTGGCTCCCAGCAGTACGAAGACACCGATCGTGGCGACCACGACCTTCTTTGCTTTAGATAGCTTCATTATCTTGTAACCCCCTCATATCTGTGGTGTGGTTTGTCTGACGATGTTCTTGTCTCACTGTTTCGTTTCGTGTTCGGTCTTGTCGTGAATGTGCTCGCTGGTTCTGTCATCTCCTTTCGGTAGGTCTGGTCTGGTGGGACTCTCATAGGACTCCAGATTTCACGGCTGGTAAAGGGACGTCACCGCAGGCAAGGTGGCGCTCGCGCCCCCTGGTGCTATCGGGAGCCCTGCGATCTGGTTCAGGTTCGCGGGGACTTCCCCCGGGCAGGTCGGCGATGCCTGCACTCCGGGTACGGCGAAATCGCTGCCTCGAAGCGTTATCGACGCGTTGCTCAAGGGGCCCGTCACCACACCTGAAAGAGGGATGGTCAATGGTCCGATGGTGCACGACAACCCGTACAGTCCGGTGCTCCCGCTCACGGTAGCTCTCAGGCTGACTTGAAGGCCGTTGTTGGAAGAGGCGCACGAGAACCCGCCCGTAATCGTCCCGGGGTGGGCCACGAACGGAACCTTGGGCTGCATGCTGGGGAAGAACGTGACCTCGGCGGAGAGCGGTCCGAAGCGCTGTCCGTCAAGGGGTGATACGACGCTGCCGGTCGCCCCGCACGGTGGTTGGCCTCGTACGACGGTGACGACTCCGCAGAACTTGGCGGTGATGTTGGCGATGGTCGCCGGCCCGGCTGTCAGAACTCCGTTGTTCACCGTTCCAACCAGGCCCAGCTGGTACGGAGCGCCCGGAGGCCCCGAAGGTTTGGGTACGCAGTCGGCAGGCAGGTTCGAGCTTGCCGTGAGCACCTTCGGTGTACCGATCCATGTTGCCTGAGCCGAGGTGGTCGCCCGTTCGACAGTTTTGACGTTGGACGACCGAACGCTGACATGTCCGGTGGTTGACCAGACATGTAGCTCGGCCATCGTGAGAACCCCGGCCAGTGAGAACACGGCTACGGCCAGTAGCGCCGCCGTTCGGACTGTCAACCGATTACTCATGATCGATGACTACTCATGATCCGTGAAACTGACAAATTGGGTCAATGAACGCTCGCTCGTTCAGCTCTGTCGGGGACCAAAGAAATGTGCATTGGGAAAGTAAGTGGGCTGCTTCGATGTCGGCGGGCGCTCCATCGAGGCAAGGGAAACCGGAGCCGCAGGCCGCACGAACACCCCCCTCTGCTGTATTACCCGCCCACTTCCGTGGCTCGCGCGTGTCGCCTAGGTTACCCATGGGTATATTCCCCAGTGGTCCGACGCTCAAACAGGGGGTAACACTGTGCAGATGACGAATTCGTCCACATCTCGGGTTGGTCGCTCGTCCTTCGGGCGCACCCGCACTCGGTTGGCATTGTGCGCTGGAGTCGTCGCGCTCGCCGGGACTTCCCTGCTCATCGGGGCTACGCCAGGCTCGGCTAAGGCCGCCACGCTCCCCAAGAACCTCGCCAAGTTCGCGCACTGCCCGGTTGACGTAAAGAAGGTGAAGCTGTGCCTCTTCTCGTCGACGACGAGCACAACCTTCCAGATCGGATCCACGGTTGTGAGCTCGACGAGCCCGGCAACGATCTCTTTGGGCGTCGAGTTCGACAAGTCGGGTCAACCGATCGCGGTGCTCCCCGATGACGGCACGCAGGCGCTGCAGTCGCCTGCGATAAATCTTCCCGGTGGACTGCTCGGTATCCCCGGTGTTCCTGACGGCGGCGTGCTCGCGGTGACGGTAACTCCGCAGGCCGTGGGCGTGCCCACGTTGAGCCTTTTCAACTTGCTTCAGGGCACAGGCCCGGGACTCACGCTCCCCATCGATGTGCTCGTGAGCACCCCTACGGGATTGCTCGGACCCGACTGCACTATCGGTGACGCCTCTGATCCCATCACGCTCAATCTGACGACTGGGACGACCAACCCGCCGCCTCCCAACACACCGATAACGGGTGCGCCGGGTACCGTGTCGAGCAAGTCGAACGGCACCCTCACGATCACCGGGATGACGCTGGTCGACAACGCCTTTGCGGTGCCGGGCGCTTACAACTGTGGACCGGCTGGGATCGCAGACCCGATCCTCGACCTCGACAAGGGGCTTCCCTCCCCGGCCGGGACGAACTCGGCGACCTTGGCCGGCTCGTCCTACACGGCTCCCGCGTCGCTCATCCGTCAGTACGTCGGCTGATCGACAAGTAAGTCGGCAAGTAAGCAGCAAGGGACTCAACCTCCCGGGAACACGGGATTGCTGTTGGCTCCACGCTGGAGCATGTCCGGAGCTGTGTTGCTGCAGGAGTTCGTGAGCACCGGACCAGTGATCCTTTGCGTGGGTCCCGGCATGTCCGCCCCGGGTATGTAGGGGCAGACGGTGTCGCCAAGATTGAAATCGAGCACTCCGTGCACCTGCCCACCACTCGTCACGGCAGCGAGATCGTTGGAAACGATCGGCAGCAGCTCGAAGATCCGCGCACTTGAGCGTTGTTCTGATCGCTCACCTGTGAGTCGATCGCCAAGTTGGTGATCGTGGCCGTGATAGCGGCGTTGTTGGCAGAGAGGAACGGGTTGAGCTGCTGCTCGGCCGCCTGGCTGTTGTTGATGAGAGCTTGGAGGTCGGAGTTCGAATTGCGCAATTGGCCGGTCAGGGTCGCGAGTCCCTTGGTGAACGTAGCCAGGTCGCCATCTGTCGCGCCAAGCGTCTTCAGATCGGTGCGGCCGTCCACGACCAGGTTCACTGTTTCCGGCTGAGCTGCCACCAACGCGTCGAAGAGCTGCTGTCCGGTGACGATGATCGTCCGGAGATCGGGCCCGGTCCCAATGAAGGCAGTGGTAAGGAAGCTCTCGACTGTCTGCAGGTCTTTGGGGTTGATGCTCTTCAGCAGGGAGCCCAGATCGATGAGGGCAGTTCCTATCGGTACCGGCAGGACGACCCGGGCGGCAGGTATCACCGTCCCGTCTTTCAGGTCAGGTCCCGACGAGCTTGCCGGCTGCAGGTCGATGTAGTTCTCGCCCAGGGCCGACAGCTCTTTGACTTGGACACTCCCGTTGTCTGGGATTTGTTGTCCGGGATTGATGCCGAGCTTCACGGCTACCTCGGTCGCGCTCAAGTCGAGTGCGGTGACCCGACCGACTTGCACTCCCCGGTACGTGACGTTGGCACCTGTGTAGAGACCTCCGGCGATTGGCATCAAGACCGTGACTTGGAAGGGCTGTGATGCGACGCGAACCTGCAGGACGTCGAACACGATGTAGTAGACGCCGAGAACGATGACGATGAGCAGAGCGATCATGCGGGGTATGAGGCGGCTGCTCATGCGTGCTCTCCCGTCACAGAAGGCCGTCCGCTAGCAAGGCGTTGACGGCCTGAGATCCCCTGACGGCCTGCTGCGCCGTTAGTCCACCGGCACTCGCCGCCGAATTCGCTCCGAAGACCGTGGGTTCGAAGCCACCGGACGGCAGGAGCACGTTCGCTATGACCTTCACCTGCAGGTAGTCACCCGGTGCCACCTTCGGGGTCTCCGCCTCGAAAAGCGCCAGGTTCGAGAGGTCTGGACCGAGCTGTTGCGAGACCGCCTCGAGTTGCTGGACCACGGGTAGGAGCGCCTTCACATCGTTGACCGAGTTCTGACCGCTCTGCTGTGCAACTTGAGTACCGATGGCCCCCAGATTGGACAGCTCGGCCAACAGGTCGGAGATCTGGCCGTTCTCGCTGGCGAGAACGCCGATGGCGGGAGCGAGAGCGTTGATGCCGTTGGCGATCGTCTGGCGACCACCGTTCAGCTTGTGCGTCAGGTTCTCTATCGAAGCGAGCGCATTGTCGATCGAAGTCCTGCCGCCGGCCAGCGAGCTCACTCCTCGATCGATGGTCGTGAGGAACGACCTGATCTGTGGCTGGTTCCCGTTGAACGTGTTGTTGAGCTCATGGATGATGGTCTGGAGTTGGTTGAGACCGCCGCCGTTCAGGACCAGGGACAACGCACCGAAAGTGTCCTCGACACTTGGGGCCGTGCTCGTGTCGGTCTCCGGTATGAGAGCACCCGGTGCGATGTACTGAGACGTCGCGGCGCCTGGTGATGACGTCGGAGCCACCGGTTCAGAGAGAATTACGTACTCGTCGCCCAACGGGTTGTCGAAGCGGATCTGCGCAGTGGTCCCGACGAAGAGGCGTACGGTCTTTTTGATCTCGAGCGTCAGATTCGCCTGGAAGTTGCTCGTCGTTATGTCGGATACCTGGCCGACGACCTCGGCGCCGAGACGGACCTGTGCGTTGTCGGGGAGATTGAGAACGTTGCCGAAAACCGCATGGAGCTCGTAGGTCGGTACGTTCAACCCGCTCACTTTTGGTAGGGACTGAAGGCTCAGCGCGCATCCACCGAGCAGCGCGATCGATGTGACCGCCACTGCTGTCGCGGCGACCTTTCTCACCCTCATGACCCTCATGGCTGACCCGCCAACAGGGCACCGAGAGAGAGGTTCGGTCCGGTCGTGGCACCCGGCGGGTTGGGAAGAGCGGCGAGCAAACCGTTCACTCCGCATCCGAGGTCGAGCGTCAGGTCCTTGTCCTGAGCTTGGTCCACGGAGAGCAACAGAAGCCGAAGCAGCGCGCTCCCACACACCGATTTGGAGAAAGCCGCCGATCCGCTCTGCGGGTCGAGCCGCGAACGCAGAGCGGCGCCGCCGGGAGCGGTCGGATCGAATGCCTGAGTCAGGTTGTCGAGCGCCTTCGGAAGACCGTTGAATACCTGGGCGAGTTGCTGCTGTTTCGACGCAACTGCGCCGGCGAACGCTTCGAGGCCGCGGACGCTGCTCCCAAGGGCTGAGCCATTGGTCCGGATGAATCCTGCCAACGATCCGAGCGCTTGCTGCAGGTTCGACAACGCCAAGCCGATGTCGCCGTCATCTGAAGCGAGCTCAGTGCTGACGACAGCCAAATCATTGGCAAATGCCTGATACGTACCGGTGTAGTGCGAGGCTACATAGCTGAGGTTTCCGAGGTTGTCGAACAGAGCAGTCAATTGCGGGCTCTTGGAGGACAGTGCCCCGAGTGCTTTGCCCAGTGACAAAAGGGTCGAATGCAGAGCCGCCCCATTTGGGCCGAACGAGTGCGCCGAGCTCGCCACGAACGAGGAGAGCGCGCCGTTGGCGTTGGCCCCCTTCGGGCCAAGCGCTTTTGCCAACAGGTCAAGGCTGTCGATGATCCCGTCCACTGAGATCGGGACTGCGGTCTGTGAAACTCCGATGACAGCGTTGTTCTGCATGCGGGGACCGCCGCTGTATGCCGGGTTCAGCTGGACGTACCGGTCGTTCACCACCTGCGGGGCCATGATCAGGGCCTGAGCGTTCGCCGGGATCGGAATCGATGTCGGCACCTGCATCTGCACCGTCACGTACTTCGGTCCAGGAGAAACCTTGGTGACGGTGCCAACCGGCATACCCAGGACCTTCACCTGGTTTCCGACATAGAGCCCAGGAGCGGTCGAGAACAACGCCGTTATCGTCATCTGGGAGGAGCCATTGCTCGAAAGAGTGACGATTAGACCGACGACGATCGCGACGACTAGGACGCCAATCGACGTCAGGCGCGCCCAAGGTGGGATCCTTCTCATGGGTGGCACCCCGCCACAGGACTGCTGCTCGGGAACGCAGACTTGCTCGACGCGCACTGCGCGATGACATTGTCGGGGATCAGGAGTGTCGGCACCGACACGTCTGCGAAGGGACCAGACCCGGTGGAGTTGGCCGCGTAGCGGCTGAACGCCGCAAGAACCGGGATCGCCGCGCCAAAGTCGTTGCTGTCTTTCGCAAGGATCGATGTCACCGACTGCAGGCTCTGAAGAAGCGACGTGAGCTGCGACCGGTTCACCGACAGGATCGAAGTGATCTGCCGGCTTAGCGCAGCCGTGGACGTCAGCAGCTGTCGAATCGCGGTCCTGCGCTGATCGAGGACCGTCAGAACCAGGTTGCTCTGTCCGAACAGGTCGAACAACTGTCTGCTTCGCTGCGAAAGCACGGCGCTCAAATCAGCTCCCTGGGAGACGATCGTGGCGAGCGCGCTCTGCTCGTTACCGAGAACGTTCGAGATGCGCGCCAACCCCGCAAAGGCCTGTGTCGTCTCTTTCGCCGGCGTGGCGCTCAGGTCCTGGCTACTCACTTCGAGAGATTTCTCGAGCTCGGGGATGTTGTACTGCTGAATCTCCGTGCCGAGCCCGGATAAGTCGGTAATCAGGTTGTAGGGCACGCTCGTGCGCGACTCAGGAATGAGCGAGCCGAGTGTCCCGGGTCCCGAGGGGTACATCTCCAAGTACTCGGTGCCGACCGGGCTCAACACCTTCGCGGCTACAGAGGTTGTCGATCCGAGGTGGAGGCCGGATCGGACTGAGAGCGTGACCCGAACCTTGTTGCCGTCGAGAGCCATGCCGGTTATCGAGCCCACCTTGACGCCGTCGATCGTGATGATGTCGCCGGTCGCGAGCCCACCCGCACTCGGGAAATTGGCGGCGTAAGTGGCGTTGTTGTGGATCAACGGGAGCTTTTGGAACTGGAGGGCCCCGATGATGAGCACCACGATCACGACGATCCCGACCAGTCCGGTGAGAGCCCTGTTGCGCTCGCGGAACCGTCTCACGCGCAACTCGCAGTGTGGTTGCCCTGGCTCCCTACCACGCCAGATGGCAGCGTGACGGGATCAGGGTACTGAGGCGGGCTCACGCCGGGAACGAGCGAGATGTCGAGCTTGCCGTGAACGTTGACGGTCAGGCTGCAGAGGTACACGTTGATCCAATTGCCGCTGCTCTGGATCTTCGTCAGTGTGCTGACAAGGCCCGGGAAGCCCTGCAGGACCCCGTCGAGGCCCTCTTGATTGGCCGCCAGGGATTGGACCGCGGTGGAGAGAGTCTGGATGTCCTGGTTGAGGGTCGGCTGCGATTCGTTGATCAGGTTGCTCGTCGTGCTGTTGAGCGCCGAAAGGTTGGTGATCGCAGAATTGAGCTGGGACCTCGATCCGGCGATACCGCGTACGAGCGTGTCGAAGCCTCCGATCAGCTGGCCGAGCTGTGTGTCGTGAGATCCCACCGTATTGAGCAGAGTCGACAGGTTGTTCAAAAGCACGTCGATGACTTGCTGTCGGTCGGCAAGATTGTTCGTTATCGCCGCAGTCTCTCCGACGAGGTTGTTGATGGTTCCTGATTCACCTTGGAAAACCTGGATGATCGACGCGGCCAACTGGTTCACCTGGCCGGGCGCGAGGGCTGAGAAGAGAGGCTGAAACCCGTCGAACACCGCCGTCAGGTCGAGCGCGGGTGTCGTCCGCGACTGCGGTATGACGCTTCCCGGAGGCAACGGTTGCCCACCAGGCGACCCCGGGAGGATGCCCAAGAAACGCTGTCCCAACAAGTTCTCGAAGTAGATGGCGGCGTCCGAATGCGTGGTGAGGTGCTGGGAGTTGTTGACGCTGAACTCGACGCTTGCATGGTTTCCGGTCAAGGTCACCGCCGTGACCTTGCCGACCTCGACCCCTGCGACCCTGACGGTGTCTCCCGGTTGAAGTCCCGACGCGTTCGAGAAGTCGGCGAAGTACCCGCTCGCAGCGTGGGTGTTGAAATCGAGCAGAGACGAAATCACGATCGAGGTGACGATCACAGAGACGACAGTGAACGCAACCACCTTGACGACGGTGATCCGAATGCCCGGCCGCGGGTGATGCGACCTCATCCCCGCCTGACCAGTCCGTCGAGCAATGGCGAAAGAAGCAAGGTCGAGACGGCCGCCGACGGCGGCTTCGATCCGCTCATCGCGGTAACTATTTGCGAAACAGCCTGTGACTCCGCGGGCTCGGCGAGGGCAGGAGTCGGGGCCGACGCAAGGGCTTGTGCGAGTGCGGCGGACGTGTTGCTGGGTATGGACCCGGCAGACGTGTACGTCGGCGGGTTCACGTACCCGGGTCCGAGACCCGCTGCGAGGTAGTTCGCGACCTCGGGACCGCCCAACACGGCCAGTCCGAGGTCCGCGGGATTGTTGACTATCACGTCGGTCGTCAAGTTGAGGTACGGGCCGGACGATTCGGCAGATGTCCAAGCCGCAGCCCAGGCGTTCAGTCCTTGGAGAAGTTGGGATATCTCATTCGGGTTCTGCGAGATGTCCTGAAGGAACGGTGCTGAGTCCGCAGTGAGAATCGAATAAGGCTGTTGGATCGCCGTGAGGAGCTGGGAGATCTCCTTCGCGAGTACCGCACCGCCTCCTATCGCCTGACGAACCTTCGACGCCTCCGAGTCAATTGTCTTTCCTGTCGTTGTCTGATTGGACAGGATGGACAAGATGTCAGGCGTCGAAGAGGCGAATTGATTCGCTACTGGGACGAGAGCATTCAGGTTGGAAACGACCGTGGGCCACAACGGGAGCATTTGTTGGAAATAGTTGTTCCCCTTGACGAAGTTCTTTCCCAGTGAGGCCCCTTGACCCTGCAGCGCCCCCGCCAGCGCTGTAAGCGCAGCATCGAGCTCACCCGGATGGAGCTGGATCAGCAAGTTGTCCAGGTTTCCGAGGGTCGTTTGAAGAGAAGCTGTCTGGCCGGTGGTCAACGCGGGGATGGTCGCGCCCGCCTGGAGAGTTGCGCTGCCGATCTGCGCCGGCGGCTCGAGGACGATATATGCGTCTCCGAAGAACGACACCGGGGTCTCCGTCGCCCTTACGCCGACCGGGATCAGATGAAGCTTGTTGACCTCTAGGTGGAGCGTAACGAGGACGAGTCCTCCAGGGACCGAGTGGCCCTCGCTTGCAACGGAGCCGACGGTCACATTCCGGTATTCGACAGGAGCGCCGAGTGCCACCGCCGTGGACGTCAGGGGTAACTGCGCTTGGAGAACCGCGTAGGAGGAGAACGCGCCGCCGAATGACTCGAACACGAACACCACGATGGCCGCGAGCAGCAGTACGAGAGCCGTGCCCAGGGCGATCATTCGCCACGACCACGAGCGCGGGACGCGAACCGGTACCGGATTTGCGGCCGGCGCGGGAGCCGGGGCGGGAGGGGCCTCGACGCTCATCCCGTGAGCTTCACTGGCACGGAGACCCCCCAGAACAGCAGGGTCATCAACATGTCGGAGATGGCGATAGCGACGGTGCTCATCCGGATCGCCCGACCTGCTGCGCGCCCACGCCCTCCGGCCCTCCTGTCGCCGTGACCCCGTAGTAACAGTGGATGATCGTGACGAGGATCGCGAAGACGACCACTTTCAGAACCGAGTAGAAGATGTCAGTGCGGTTCAGGAAGAGATAGAAGTAGTGAAGGTAGGTACCCGTTCCTTGATGGGCGATCGCAATGACAGCGAACTGCGTGGCCAGATAAGCCCCGGACAAGGCGAGCAGGTACATCGGGATCACTGCGATTAGCGCGGCCAGGAGCCTGGTAGTGACCAGGTAGGGAAGAGCCGGCACCGACATGACCTCGAGTGCGTCGATCTCCTCGTTGACTTTCATCGCCCCGAGCTGAGCAGTGAAACGGCAACCCATCTGGGCCGCGAGCCCGTAGCCGGCGAGCAGCGGCGAGAGCTCCCGGGTATTCGCGAACGCTGAGAGCAGGCCCGTAAGTGGGGAGAGCCCGATGATGTTCAAGCCCTGCAGTCCCTCTATTCCCAGCTGAACGCCGACCACCGACGCGAGCAGCGCTGAGACGAGGATCGTGCTGGCCGCGACCGCAAGGATCCCTCCTCCGAAGGTCACCTCGGCGATAAGGCGCCACACCTCCTTGCGGTAGTGACGGAGGACCATCGGGACTGCACGCGGCGACCTTGACGACGAAGAGGAGCAGTTCGCCCAGCCATACAACCTGGTTGCGGAAGCGGTACCCGAGATTGACGCTGTGGTACGCGACCGGCCTCGTGATCGCTACGGCCCTGCGCGCGATCGGCAGCCTGGCGCTCATCGGGGGCCTTTCACAGGACCCTCGGTGGGACGATCGCCAAGAAGACATCGGTGACGAGCAGGTTCAGGAGAAACAGCCCGACACCGGTGATCACCACCGAGCGGTTGACCGCCTCGCCGACACCAGACGGACCCTTCTTGGCGTTCAAGCCCTGATGGGAGGCCACCACCGCGGCGAGAAGCCCGAAAAGCGCGGCTTTGAACATCGATTCGATCGCGTCCGCCGGCTGAGCAAACGTGCTGAACGAATTAAGGAACCCACCAGCGCTCGTGTGCAAGATGAACACTGCGGCCAGGTAGCCGCTCATGATCCCGGCGAAGGCGACGACCCCGTTGACGAGTAGTGCCACCACTACGGTCGCCACGACGCGAGGGGCGACGAGTCGCTCGATCGGGTCGACCGCCATGACCCACATGGCTGAGATCTCGTCGCGGATCGTGCGAGCCCCGAGATCGGCGCAGATCGCTGATCCCCCGGCCCCCGACAGGAGGATCGCGGTGATGACGGGAGCAGCTTCACGAACTATGCCGATGGCGTCGACAGCGCCGACGATGGCAGACGCGCCGATCTGGACAGCCAGGCCACCTACCTCGAGCACGAGCACGAGGCCGAACGGGATGGCGATCAGGATGGCCGGCAGGACGGTCACCGAGATCAGGAACCACGTCTGTTCGGCGAACTCCGCCCAAGAGAAGCGCCGGTGGACGATTGCCGACACGGTTGACCAGACGGCGTCGAGCAGCATCGCGATCAGGTCGCCCACGATCCCGAGAGCCGAGACGACCTTGCGGCCCGCCGTCCCCAGGTATTCCTGACCCCAGTCGATGCCTACCGGCGCGTCGAGCGCATGACGCGTGCGGTTTGTTTGCGACGGCTTGCTACCGGCCTCGCTCGATGCTGGAGTAAGTCGGTCGGTCAACGATCGTCACCCGAGACCTGCGGCCGCTTGCGGCCGGATCGAACACCTCGTTGCCAGCGCGAGGAGGCGGTCCCTGTCACTTCCAAATCCCCCTAGCTGGCCCGATTGCTCGATGCGCCGTGAGCGGCGCACATGTCCGGTAGGCACTACCCGATCGCACGAATGCACAAACTACGCACAACGCGTGACGGAACATACAAGAAGAAGGGCCCCGTTGCCCACGGGGCCCTTCTTCGGTTGCGTGTTTCATGAGCCCGACCCGGAGCGGAGATACCGAGGTCAGGCTCGGTTGTCAGATCTTGACCTCTGTCAGATCTTGAACTTCTTGACGGTCGTTGCACCCCTCGTCGTCGGCGCGAGGCTCAACGCAGTGCCGTTCAGGCAGACGAAAGCCTTCAGGCCGGAGCCCACCGGGATCGATCCCGTCGTGTCGGCGGAAACGGTTCCAGTGATCTTGTACTCGGAGTCCGCGCTCGGGCAGGTCTGAGTGCTGCTGGAAACCTGCGCGGTAATTCGAAGCTCGCGGTGGTGGTTTTGCCGTTGGACCAGGTCACCGTGGCCGACGACGCCGGGACTGCCGGAAAGCTACCGGACCCACCCGTGTTGCCGTTGCAACTCGAGACAGTGCCAGTCCCTCCGACGGTCCCTGTCAGATGGCCGCACTTGACCGGGTACGAAAGCTTGGGTGACGAAGCTGACGCAGATCCCGCGAACGCCAATGTGGCGGCCGCGAGCGGGACGAGCAAAGCGGGTACCAGAAGAGCTCTACCGGTACGTGAACGGAACATGCTTACCCCCTCAGGGTGGTTTTTTGGACGGCATTATTCGCCGCCTCATTGGTGGTGTGCTCTCGCCGATGTGGCTTCGGGTCCATGCTGACGACCCACCCTTCTTATTCCCAGGTTCAGCCTCTCGTAACCCGAAACCTGACGCGAGTGTCAGGTCTTGTCAGGTTCACGCCTGAGACCGGCAGCAGAAGACTCGAGTAGGCGTAGCACGGAGGTTGGCTGTCGCCGGACTGCGTCGGGAATGATGGTGCGTGACCAAGCGCGGATGGACCCTCTTTTTGGCGCTATCGGTCATTTGGGGCATTCCGTACCTGCTGATCAAGGTCGCCGACGAGGCATTCACGCCGGCGAGCCTGGTTTTCTTCCGGACGGCGATCGGCGCGGCCGTGATGATTCCCGTGGCAGCCCATCGACACGAGCTCCAGGCCGTCATGTCGAGATGGAGAACGCTCCTTCTGTACACGGCCATAGAGATCGCGGTGCCATGGGTCTTGCTCGCTCAGGCCGAGCGCAGGCTCGCAAGCTCGCTTGCAGGCTTGCTGGTGGCCGCGGTGCCACTGCTCGGGACGGTCCTGGTGCGGATGGCAGGCGAGAGGAACCACCTAGGTGCAAGCGGACTCGCCGGCCTCGGGATAGGGCTCGGGGGTGTCGCCGTACTCGTCGGCTTCGATGTCCGCGGCGCCAACATCGGTTCGTTCGCCATGATGGCGGTCGTCGTGGTCGGATACGCGATAGGGCCCTTCATCATTAGCCGGAAGCTGGCGGACGTACCGGGTAACGGTGTCGTGGCGTTGTCCCTCGCTGTTACCGCACTCGTCTATGCGCCGTTCGGTTTGACGGAGCTGCCCGCACACGTGCCATCTGGTCGAGCGATCGCGTCCATCCTGGCTCTGGGTCTGGTGTGCACCGCCGCGGCCTTCGTGCTCTTCTTCGAGCTCATAGCGGAGGCCGGACCGGTGAGGGCCACGGTCATCACCTACGTGAACCCGGCGGTTGCCGTACTTCTGGGCGTGATCCTCCTCGGGGAGAGGTTCACTGCTGCGACCGCAGTCGGGTTCGCGCTCGTCCTCGGCGGGTCGGTCTTGGCGACCCAAAGGGGCAGGCAGTGGCGCCATCGCCCCACGTACACTGACTCCGAAGCCCGTCCACCCTCGGCGGTCGTATCAGACCGGCTCGTGGAGGGTTCTGTCACTGTCGATCCAAGCTCGACGCCCGCCGGAGGCGGGACGCCAGGAGGTGCCGCAGGATGAAGGTTGTCGTCGACTACGACGTGTGCGCGTCCAATGCTGTCTGCATGGGAATCGTGCCTGAGGTCTTCGAGGTGCGCGACGACGGATACCTGTACGTGCTCGACGAGCACCCTGCCGCCGAGTTCCAAGACCGCGTGCGGCAGGCGGCAAACAACTGCCCGACTGGTGCCATCACTCTCGAGGACGAGTAGGCGTGGGAGCAGCGTCGGGCGCTGCCGACCGAGTTCGGGTTCGTTTTGCACCATCGCCGACGGGCTTCCTGCACGTGGGAAGCGCCAGGACGGCTCTGTTTAATTGGCTCTTTGCACGCCATCACGGGGGGACGTATCTGCTTCGGATAGAGGACACCGACGACGAGCGCAACCGCAAGGATTGGGCCGACGGGATTCTCACCGCCCTCGACTGGCTCGGTATCCCCCCCGACGAGGCTCCCGTTTACCAGTCCAGCCGGTCGGCGGATCACCGAGCGGCGATAGACAGGCTTTGGGAAGCAGGCTACCTGTACGCATGCGACTGCACTCGTGAGGAGGTAGTTGCTCGCACCAAAGGTAACGCCACGCCGGGATACGACGGTCACTGCCGCGACAGGTCGGTGGAGCGTTCAGGGAACGCTCTCAGGTTCAGGGTCCCCGACGAGGGGACCGTGGTCGTCCATGACGTAATTCGTGGCGACGTGGAGTTCCCTCTTGCGGCAATCGAGGATTTCGTGGTGGTGAAATCGAACGGCGGTCCGCTCTTCGTGCTCGCGAACGTCGTGGACGACAGGAGCATGGCGATCACCCACGTGATCCGCGGGGAAGACCTCCTTCCATCAGCTCCGAAGGCGCTCCTTTTGTGGCGGGCTCTTGACGAGATCGAAGGCGGAGAGAATCTTTCGGCGGTCCCGCTGCCGGCGTACGCCCACTTGCCCATGCTCGTGAACGAGCGGAGGGAGAAGATCTCCAAGAGGCGAGACGACGTGGCCGTCGAGTCCTACCGCGCCCAGGGCTTCCTACCGGCGGCATTCGCCAACTATCTCGCTCTGCTCGGATGGGGACACCCGGATGGAATCGAAATCTTCAACATCGCGGACGCCGTCGCGGAGTTCGCGTTGGAAGACGTTCATCATGCGCCCGCATTCTTCGATTTGGCCAAGCTCCGTCATGTGAATGCGGAGCACCTGAGAGCATTACCGCTGGAGCTGTTCGTCGAAGCGGCGATTCCCTGGCTGATCGCCGAGGCGGAGGCACTTGAGACGCCCAACCTCGAGGCCGTCGCATCCAACCGACAGCCTTTTCCGGTCGAACACTTCGATCCGAATGTGTTCCGGCGCATCGCGCCTCACGTGCAGCAGAGGGTCTCGACTTTGTCGGAGGTTCCTGAAATGGTGGAGTTCTTGTTCTTCGAGCATCCGATCATCGACAAGGACGCGTGGGACGCGGTTGCGGCAGACGACGAGTCGAGGGCGATACTCGATTCGGCGATCGCTGCGTACGAAACCTGTGAATTCGATCCCGACGAGCTCCACAAGGTGACCGGCGAAGTGGCGGCATCGGTCGGACGAAAACTGGCGAAGGCGCAAGCGCCGATCCGGGTTGCAATCACCGGTAAGCGCGTTGGTCCGCCCCTCTTCGAGTCGATGGCGATTCTCGGTCGGGACAAGGTCCTGGAGCGCCTGCGAAGCGCCCGGGCACGATTGGGCTCGGCCGCCTGAAGCGCTTCTACGCATTTCGTATAGAAGAGTTGGTAGCGGCATGGCAGCTCCTGTGGCCGCGATAGCGGGTTTCCTGGTTCTTCGCAAGATTCTTCGGATCGTGATCAAGATCCTCCTGATCCTCGTTGTCCTCCTCGTTCTTTACTTCGTGATCACATTCGTGCAGGTCTGGTTGACGAGCCGATTGTCCGAGCCAGAGCAGAGCCAGGTGATCGTCATCATGGGAGCGGCTCAGTACAACGGGGTGCCGTCACCGGACCTGTTGGCCAGACTGAAGGATGCCGACACCCTGTACCAAAGGCACCTGGCACCGTTCATCCTCGCGACCGGCGGGAAGGAGCCCGGTGACAATTTCACCGAGTCTCAGACCGAAGCCAAATGGTTGGTGCAAAACGGCGTGCCCAATAGCGCGGTGTGGCAGGTGGACGGCCGGACCACCTGGCAGAGCCTTTCTCTCGCCGCGACGAAGTTGAAAGACAAGGGCCTGCAGCACGTCCTGATCGTGACCGACGGTTTCCACGAGGATCGTTGCCTGGCCATAGCGTCAGGCTTCGGGTTGCAAGCGAAGCCCGTGCCAACGACGAACTCGCCCATCAAGGGTTGGTCGACGTTTCCCTACTTCATGAAAGAGACCGCTGCGGTAGCGATCGGGCGCGTGATCGGCTACTCCCATTTGGAGTGGCTGCACGCGGTCGGTTGAGCGAAGGCTCACTGCTCTATATCGGACAGGTGCGGCCTCCCTGAGATCCGCTAGCCTCAGACTCGCCCATTCGGGGGTGGTGTAATCGGCAACACGGCAGGTTCTGGCCCTGTTATTGGGGGTTCGAGTCCTCCCCCCCGAGCAAATCCCGACAGGCAAAGTCCTAGGTAGGCCGCCCCGAAGACGGGCGCAGGTGCACCACGTGCTGGCGGAGCTATCCGCTGAGATCCGAAGAGCTGGGTATCTGCTTCGTGGCGATTTACCGCCAATCAAGTAGGGCCAATCCCGCATCGACGGGTTCAGCGTGATACGGCAGAGCGCCGATGCTTGGACCATGGTTCGCCACCACGGGTGAAGCTGTTCCCTGCGGAGTGGCTCTGGCCCACTGGAGGGGAGGCCGATTGGCCCTCGGTCGTCTTCTCCTCCAGTGATGACCTAGACATCTTGCTCCCTGCTTCGCCACCGGCCGTCGCTCGAGACCGGTCCGGTATCATCGGCGGTCGCTGATACTCGGCCCCATCGTCTAGCGGCCTAGGACACCACCCTCTCAAGGTGGAGACACGGGTTCGAACCCCGTTGGGGCTGCTCCGTGCGGTTGACCCCGTTGGGTAGACCGGCTTTATGAGAACCCGACCTGGGTTTCGGCGAGCAGTATGTAGACGCCTCGTCGCCGGTGAGAAGGTGCGCTCGCTGTCTGAGGAGTGGAGTTGGGGGATCTGCAAATCGCTCACGAACTCGGGAGAAGGCTGACAGCATGCACAGAGGCGTTGGGCCCCGAACATTCCCTCACACGTGCCGCAAGAGACGAGCTTGTACCGATTCTCCACGCATCGGGGCAATGAAGCCGTGGCCTTGCGGTCAGACGCGCTTGGCGACGGGTACAGCGATTACCGCGATCGGAGTCCTTCTCCTGGCCGCTTGCTCACAGGGTACGGGACAAGATGCACCCAAGTCTTCGGTTCAGTCTGCCAAGGTCGTCGTCGTCAGGGATTCGACAACCGGAATTGTCACGATCGAGGTGGGCGACACCCTCGAGGTGGAATTGACGAGCAGTGCACATAACCCGAATGGAGCGGTCGTCCCTTGGTCGACGCCAAAGTCCAGCGACGACGCTCTTCTCGATCCAGAAGGTGCCGTCGTCCCTTCGGGTGTTCCATCCTGTCCCGCCGATACGACTTGCACCTTCTTTATCGCCGCCCGAGCTGGTTCTGCCACCATCGAGGCTGTCGGGCCGTCGGGAATCATTTGTACGAGCTCGGGCACAAATTGCGTGGGGGTTACGGCGGCAATGAGGAGATACAGCATCACTGTCCTGCCGTCTCGCTAGGTCTCGAATGCGCTATTTGCCAGCTCCCGGCTCAGATATGGAGCATCTTCTTCAAGTGTGCCGGCATCTTGGAGGTGCTCCGCAGCTCGCACGAGCGCCCCGTAGGCGATCCGGGATAGTGACCCTCCAACCGAGATGCGTCGCACCCCGACGTCGGCGAGTTGAGCCGTCGAAGGACCGCCGGGCACGAGAAGGACGTTTACAGCCCCTTCAACCTCCACGACGATGCGGGCAATGGCGGAAAGGTCGGTCAGGCCGGGCGCGTAGACAACCCGTGCTCCGGCTTGCCGATAGGCCTTGAGCCTGGCGATCGTGTCGTCGAGATCGTCTCGACCTCGCAGATGGTTCTCCGCCCGCGCTGTCAGGATGAGACGGCAGCTATCCGCGGCGACGGCAGCGCTCTTTATCCGGGAGACCGCCACCGCCACCTCCTCGATACGATGAGTTCGCGGATTCCAGTCTTCGATCGAACACCCGGCAGCCCCTGCTTCCGCCAACATCTGAACCGTCTCTGCCACGCCGCCGGGTTCGTCCGGAAAACACTGCTCGGAGTCGACATTTACCGGAAGCTCCGTTGCACTGCAGATTGCGCGGACGTGGTCCACGAGCTCCTGCCGACCGGTACTCATGTCGAGTCTTCCCATTGACATTGCAAAGCCCCCGCTTGTTGTCGCGAGAGCTTCAAATCCAAGCCGCGACAGCAGTCGACAGGATCCAACGTCATAAGGATTCGGCATGATGAACGACCCTCCTGAATGGAGAGCGTGAAATCGGGATCGGATGAGGTCTTGGTCCATCCGCCGATCATGAAGGATCCGAACGGGTGAATACAAGCGATTTTCGGACGTCAAGGTAGGTCCCACGGATGCTCGCGGTACAGCAGTTGAGATGGTACGAGATATCCGCGGTCTGAAACGACCGAGGTGTCACTCTGAAGCGGAACGCTCCATGCTCTGCACGTCGAAGAAGATAGGCAACAAGTACTTGACGTAGAAGGCGTGGACGGTCAGGCCTGGGTATTCGAGGTCGTCGTATCGGACGATCTTGACCCGGTCGTCCTTGTCTGCGTAACGCTCGCAGGCCTCGAGCAGGGCGTCAACCTCGTCGCGGGTGTCCTGAAGCAGACCGAGGTGATCGTAACCAGGTGACGACATCGGCTTGTTGCTCTCGGCCAACAGAATGAAATTGATCCGGATCTGGAATGAGCAAATGACAGTTTTGTCCCACCACTTCGGTGTCGAGCGCCGACCATCCGAAGATCGACCCGTAGAAGGCGTCAATCTCCTCGCGGAAGTCCTTGGTCAGGCTGCCCACTGGGAATGTCAACTCCATGTGGTTGAACCGCATCGCCTTCTCCCTTCCGGGGTCCTATGAGGACCGTTCGATCTTGGGGGTGGCCGTCAGCCGCCTTGTATTCAGGACCGGCGACTCAATGTGTCGAGACCCTCTCCTTTGAGATCAGCCAACGCACCTCCGCGGCCCGTCATTGCCAGGATCAGCGAGATCAATGGTCCGGAGACTTCAGGTCCGTCTCCGTTCGTCCATTCGCTGTCGGTGGCCCGAAGCTTCAAGCCGGCGATCCGACGTTTTGCACCAATCAGGAGATTCGTCCTCTTCCAGCTGTCTGCAAGAGCGACAAGGGCGGCGTCCGGGGATTTGTGCTCGAGGCCCAGAGGGCGGCGAATGTCCTCACCGTGGACAACGATCTCACCGAGCATTGCCATGACCGGAGCTGGTGGGTGGTTGGTGGTCGACGTCCGTGCGTCGAGGCGTTTGATCAAAACGTCCGGGCCGAGCGAGCCGAGGCGTCTAGCGGCACGGTCGGTGAAAACGTTGAATCTGAAACCGGCGGAGATCAACTCCTTGTAGAAGTTCAGAGGGGTCTGCTCGGCTGCTGCGACAACATGACCCACAGTCTCTTGAACTGTCCACCCTTTGCACCACGAAGGGGTGGCCCACTGTTCGGCGGACAAAGAAGTCAGTGTGCCGACCAACTCCGTCCGTTCTCCGTGGATGTACTTCCAGACCTCCTGGGACTTCACGCCTGATCCTTTTTCCACTCGGCCATTGCGAACGACAATAGCTTTCGGTCAGCCGTCGAACCGGTGTCGGTTGGAGTCGACCCGGCTGGTCGCGTCGGAGGCTTCTGGGGCTGGTAGCAGTGGATCTCGAGGTGCCGGCACCCGAGTGCGGACCGATCGTGGCGAGTGGCAGGGCCCGACACTCTGCTCGGCCAGGTCAGCTGGCACTGCGACCAGGAACTCGGTTGTCGCTCTCCCTGACACGGACGTCAGGTATTCGGATAACCTTGTGGGATGGCACTACCCAAGATCATCAGCGTGGACGACCACGTCGTCGAGCCTCCTCATGTATGGCAGACCTGGCTTCCAGAGACGCACAGGGAGCGAGGCCCGCGAGTCGAACGCAAGAAGTGGGGGAGCTTCAAGCATCTCTCCGGGGCGAAGTACGACATGAACGAAGACCCCGACGGCGAATGGGGCGACGCGTGGTACTACGACGACGACCTGATTTACGTGCAGAAGAAGTTCGTTGCCATCCCGCAGGCTTCAACCACCCTCGACGAGTACGGCAACATTGTGTTCGATCGCACCCAGATGACCATGACGGCAACGACGTTCGACGAGATGCGCAAGGGATGTTGGGACCGTGAGGAGCGGGTGAAGGACCTTACCCTCAACTACACAGATGGCTCTCTTCCGTTTCCGACCTTTCCCCGGTTCTGTGGCCAGACCTTCCACGAAGGCAAGGACAAGGAACTGGGGTTGGCCTGTGTCAGGGCTAACAACGACTGGATGGTGGAAGAGTGGTGCGAGCCTTCAGGGGGGGTAAACATTCCCCTTTGCATCATCCCTTTATGGGATGCCGAGCTTGCTGCCGTCGAGACCAAGCGCAACGCGGAGCGGGGTGTTCGCGCAATCGCATTCAGCGAGATGCCGACACGCCTGAAGCTTCCAAGCATCAATACCGATTACTGGGATCCGCTCTGGCAGGTTTGTAACGACTACGGGGTCACGGTCTGCATGCACGTCGGATCGAGCAGCTCGAACCCGGTGGCATCTCCCGACTCGAATGCAGCGGTAGGCGTCGCTCTGGGTTTCAACAACGCTATTGCTTCCCTCGCCGACTGGCTCTTCTCGGGCAATCTGCTGAAGTTCCCCAAGTTGAAGCTCGCTTACTCAGAAGGCCAGATCGGCTGGATCCCTTACATCCTCGAGCGCGCCGACACGGTCTGGGAGATGCACGACGCCTGGACGAACGCCAAGGAGAGGATCCCGGTCCCGCCTTCGACGCAGTACTACGGGCGCATCTTCGGGTGCTTCACCGCAGACCGGCACGGGCTGCGCTCGCTCGAAGAGGTCGGCGAGGACAACATCTGCTTCGAGACGGACTATCCCCACACTGACACCACCTGGCCACACTCAGAGGCCTATATCGAGAAGCTTTGCGCCGGTCTCGATGACGACGTCGCATACAAGATCCTGCGAGGCAATGCGATCCGGATGTTGGAGCTGGATCGCGTTTAGCTTGCGGTTCCGAAGACTCTTAGGTTGATCAGCCACGCGTAGACGACGAAACCACCGGAGCGAAGCGCGGTCGCGCGCATGAGCACGGGTCGGAAGGCCGCAAGCGCCTGAAGCGAGGCCGAGGGATTGACATCCTGCGTGTCCATCAGGAGAACCTCTGCCGGCCGCCGAAAATTGAGTTTGTCTACGGCATTGTTCGTTATAACCGGTGGTCCTGAGGGCAGCAGATTGAACCCCGAGTGGTACATCCCGATCATGCTTACGAGCAATCCCTCCTCCGGGAAGGGAATCCACGTGAAGAGCTGCTCGTTCTTGTAGGTCGCGTGGCCCACGAAAGCGGGGAGCTCGGCCGCGACGCGATAGATGTCGACCAGATTTCCTGCTCCCGTTCCGAGAGCGGTCGAGTACTCGGGCGTGGGGTCCTTTCCCGCGTTGAGATATGGATCCGGACGAAGGGGGGTGGCAGTCAGATAGAGGGCGCACGCCGACATCACGACGATGCCGACGGCCGCAAGTGAGCTGGCGCGCACTCGGCTCGACCACGATGCGGCGACGCGGGAGATAACTCCTCCGGCTACGAGTGCAACTGCCAGAACCCCTCCGATGGTCCCCCACGTATAGGTCGGCTCGCTCGGTGCCAACTCGTAGATGAGCGGTATTGCAAGAACGAGCGCGACAGGCAGCCACGCGAGCCCGCGGGAGCCGTCGAAGAGCGGCCGAGAGGCCTCGGAAAGAGTGACGGCGAGAGTGACGCAAACCGAGGCCCAAAGTGTCGAGGAAAAATAGTGCTGCTCCAGCGTCTGAACAGTCCCGAACAACTGCAGCCAAGCGAAGACGAGCACCTGCCCCGCACAGGTGAGTCCGATTATCAGTTGCGCCGTAGGGATCGTTCTCAGTCTGCGACTGAAAACCGCGATCCAGGCGCCGACGACTGCAGGAGGCACAAGCAGGTACGGGCGAAACACGAGCCAGTTCCAGCCCTTGGTATGCCATAACGCTTGTTGAGCCGGAGTGTCGAGATATCGGTAAGCGTTCACGGTCGGCGAGATGAAGTTGAACTGACCGAGCTCGATTCCGGAGGTCACGCCTAGAGCGAGCGTGACCACGACCCCCACTACAGCCATGAAGATGACGTCTGCCGCGAGGTGTCGGCGATCTCTCATGGCACGCACGAGCAGGTATACGGCAACAGAGACGATGACGAGGGGAACAGCCACGAGGTGAGACCAGATCGCCATGGTGAACAGGGCCGTAGCGAGCATCAGCCAATACCGCCGGCCACGTTCCCCACTTGGCATCACAAGACAGGCGAGCCCGCCTAGCAGGTAGGAGACCACTGCCGAATCGGGATAATCGGTACCCCACGCGGTCACGACGACAGGACAGCTGAGGATGACAAGAATCCCGATCACTCCGGCAGCCCGGGAGTAGAGCCGGCGCAAAAGCACATAGACGGGAACGACTGCGACGAGAGCGAAGAGAAAACGGGTAACAAAAAACCCGGGTACGGCGCCGAAGATCAGGTAGTCGAGGCGGGCTGGCACGAGAAAGCCCACGCGAGCGCCCTCGCGCAGGCGCGCCGTGGACGCGTACGCATCGGAGTAGCGCAGGAACAGATCACGCGGGGCGACGATGTAGATCGTGTGCATCGCGGGATCCGGAAGCCTTGCTGACGCCATTGCGCGCAGACGCAATGCGAAGAACGTGAGCACCGGTGACGCCGCGACGGCTGCAGCCTCCGGCAGAGCGGGCCAGAAACGGATCTTTCGAGATGGCTCTGGGTCAACCTGGTCTCGGCGGGGAAGGACGTTTTCCGCCACAACTGTCCCGGACATGTAAGAGCCAACACTAATTGAGGGCAGCCCCTGCATCCTGGACGATGAGGAGTGGTGCGTTCAGGTCGGATCCGTGGGACCCGAAAGGAGCTTCGCCGGGTGGCGCCCGTCCACATAGCCGATGAAAGGCGGGTAGATGTTGTAGCCGAGCAGCTCCTGCATCCTCGGGAGCAAGAAGCGCGCGACGTCGGGCGGCACGGCCAGCAGATGGGATTCCACAGGGCGGAGCCAGCCGACCGCGTAGTGAAGCACCACTCCGAGCCGGGGTCGATCGGTTCGGTTGGCGCCACCGCCGTGCCACACGCTGCCCAGGTAGACGAGTGCCGTGCCCGCGCTCATCTCCACGGCGATCGTCTTGGCGTCAGGACCAGGTCGTTCGTCTATCCAGCGGTGACTTCCCGGCACGATCCGCGTTGCACCGTTGGCTTCCGTGAAATCTTCGAGGGGCCACATGACGTTCACGACGAGCTCTCTGTGTGGCCGGTCGATCGGATAGAGAGCGTCGTCGGGGTGAAGCGGCTGCGCACCCTCGCCCGGCCCGATGGAAATCCCGGTAGGAGCGCTCAACTGGTACTGACCCAAGATCTGGTCCAGGACGCCGAGCACTACCGGGTGTGTCGCTAGCGAGTCGAGTGAGCGAGTCTTCGCGAAGAGGGCGTATATCCGTCGCGTCAGCCGGCCCTCGAAATCGTCGCGGCCGGTTGGTGTGCGGCTGAGAGCGTCCTCCAGATCGCGTCGCGCCCACGCCACCTGGTCTGGGTCGACGGCTCCCGGTATCGTCACATATCCGTCACGGCGGAGTGCCGAGAGCGTGACATCGAGTTCTTCTGTGACTTGGGTCATCGGTTGGTTCATCGGTCGTCTCTCTTCATTCGCGATGCATGCGAGACGTGGTCCAGGCTGCAAAACGATCTCACAGGATGCGGGTGGCGTGGTCGGCCCAGTAGCGGTCCCGAAGAAGTCTCTTGTACAGCTTGCCAGTCGGCAGGCGCGGAAGCTCGTCGACGAAGTCGACGGTGCGCGGACACTTGAAGTGTGCAAGATGCACGCGGCAGAACTCGATCAGCTCGCGTTCGAGATCGCGTCCAGGGTCGAATCCCGGGCTTGGCTGAACAACGGCCTTCACGACTTCGCCGAGGTCGTCATCGGGCACGCCGATCACTGCAGCGTCCAATACCTTTGGGTGGGTGACTAGCAGGTTCTCGGTTTCCTGAGGGTAAATGTTCACGCCACCGGAGATGATCATGTACGACTTGCGATCCGTCAGGTAGAGGTATCCCTCTCCGTCAACGTAACCGACGTCACCGACGGTGCTCGTATTGCCGTCGGCTATGCGGGATTCCGCCGTCTTTGCGGGATCATTGAAGTACTCGAAGTTGGTGGCGCCTCGGAACCACACGGTCCCCGGTGTTCCGACGGGACAGACTTCGCCCTCGTCATCGAGAATCAAGACCTCGCCGACGAGGGCCCTTCCGACGGTCCCCTTGTGCGCGAGCCAGTCTTCTGAGTCGCAGAGTGTCAAGCCGTTGCCTTCAGTGGCCGCGTAGTACTCCAGAAGTTTGGGACCGAACCATTCGATCATCTTCTCCTTGACCGGGATCGGGCATGGCGCCGCCGCGTGGATGATCACCTCCAGTGACGAAACGTCGGACGCCCTGCGCACCTCCTCGGGCAATTTGAGCAGCCGCGAGAGCATCGTCGGCACGACCTGAGAGTGAGTTACCCGGTATCTGCTGATGAGGTCCAGATATTGGGCGGGATCGAACTGTTCCATCACAATTGTGGTCGCACCCAGTCGCAGGGACAGAGCGACGCTCGCGTGAGGTGCAGAGTGATAGAGGGGCGCAGGAGAGAGATAGACCATTCCGGGGCGGAGCCGCCATATGGCACTCAGACCTTCGGAGAGGGGAAGATTCACCCCCGGGTGGACCTCTGGCAGAGGCCGAAGGATGCCTTTAGGCCTGCCTGTGGTGCCGGAGGAGTAAAGCATGGCGATGCCCAACTGTTCGTCGGGAATCGCATCGCCACTGAACGGAGCGATCGCCTCCTCCCAATCCTCGAACGACCCTCCGACGCTTTTGGACGCGCCGAGGCCATTGGCCGCTCCGACCATCAGCCACCGTTCGACGCTCGGACAATGGGCCGCAAGCTCGTACGCCACGCCGGACTTGGATGCAGAAGACACGACGACCTTGGCCTCTGAATCGTTGACGATGTACGCGACCTCTTCTGTAGACAGATAGGAGTTCACACACGTGTAGTAGAGGCCCGTCCGCTCTGCTGCGCCCTCGCAAATCAGCATGCGCGGGTCGTTGTCCATGAAGATGGCCATATGGTCACTGCGGCGCAACCCGGTGTCGCGAAGCAGATGGGCAGCCTGGTTCGCGGTCGCCTCGTATTCGGCGAAGGTGATCACTTCACCGCTGGTCGCCATGACGATCGCAGGTTTGTCGGGGTGTGCCTCAGCGTGCCGGGCGGCGTACACGTTCGTACGGTACCGGCACTTCTTGTCTCGCGCGGGACAACATCGAAAACATGTGCCGTGCGCTCCATGACCCAGTCCTCGGCGCAAGCTTGGATGAATCCCGAGCGGCGTCGACCGTTCGGCCCGCAGGCCGCCGACCGCGATGGCTTGGGCGGCTACTTGTCCGCCGTAGAGTGTCTCGGGGTTCTTTTCTTCTTGGTGTATTTGTCGGCCAATGTGCCGGCCAATGTGCGTGAGAAGTGGAAAAAGTATACTTTTGCCTTCGGATCATCTACGTCTGATTCATGCTCGGTTCTAGGAGGACCCCTTGAGCGCCAAAGTGCCGTTGGTCGACTATCTGGTTCTGGGCGATGAGCCGCATCTCACAGCTCACGAGTGCGCTTCTTGCGGAGCAAGGTTCTTCGACCGCCGAAACGCCTGCGCGTCGTGCAGCGGGCTCGAGTTCAAGACGGTGGACATCCCGACTGATGGCGAGCTGACAGCCTTCACGATCGTCGCCTTCGCCGCTCCGGGTGTACCTGTGCCGTTCGTCGCCGGCGTTATCGATTGCCATGGCACGAGCGTGAGGGCGAATGTGGTGAACATCGAAGCCTCCCCTGACAACGTCCAGCTGGGCATGAAGGTGCGCTTGACGACGTTTCCGATCGGGGAGGACAGCGAGGGCGTAGAGGCATTCGGTTTCGGATTCGAGCCGATCGAGGGGAAGGACGTCGCATGAGCGAGCAGGTCTGGATACTGGGCATCCATATGACCAAATTCGGGAAGCATCCCGAAAAGGACACCGTGGACCTTGCTTCAGAGGCTGCTCTCGGTGCACTCAATGACGGCGGGGTCGCGATGAGGGACATGGGCGTTCTCGCCGCCGGCAACCTGATGGGGGCGTCCCTCGGAATTGGCCAGGCACTGCAGAAGCAGATTGGTCAGACGGGCATCCCCGTGTACAACGTGGCGAATGCGTGTGCGACCGGCGCCACAGCACTTCGCACCGCGATCATGGCGGTAAAAGCCGGTGAATGCGATTTCGGGTTGGCGGTCGGCGTCGAAAAGCTCGCGGGAGCAGGATTGCTTGCGGGTGGATCTCGCAACGACGAGGGTGAGACTTGGACTCCCCGCGGTCGGTACGGAGCCGTTGCACCTCTCGATGGGCGAGTGGGCACCGAGACGATGCCGGGGGTGTTCGCTCAGATCGGAATGGAGTACGGGCACCGTTACGGAGGGACGAGCTTTGAGCTCTTCGCCCGGATCAGCGAGAAGAACCACTCCCATTCGACGTTGAATCCTCTAGCCGCATACACGAAGAAGATGTCCTTGGAACAGATCATGGGTGACGTCATGATCGCCTACCCCAACACCCGTCCCATGTGCTCCGCCAACTGCGACGGTGCTGCCGCCGCGGTGGTGGTGAGTGACGCCAAGCTCAAGACGCTCGATCCCGATCAGAGACGTCGCGCAGTCAAGGTGTCAGCATCGGTGCTGACCACCGATCCATGGGAGCCGGCTTGTCAGGTCTTGCCGAATGTGAACTCCTTGACCCGCAACGCTGCGAGCGAGGCATACGAATCTGCGGGCGTCGGCCCCGAAGATCTCAGCCTGGTCGAGCTTCACGACTGCTTCGCCACCGCCGAGCTCGTGCACTACGACAACCTGATGCTCTGTGAGCCAGGTGGCGCTGTCGACTTCTTCAACTCAGGCGCCACGTGGCGAACCGGAACGACTCCGGTCAACGTGTCTGGCGGCCTCGAGTCAAAAGGGCATCCCATCGCAGCCACAGGAATCGCAAATATCTGGGAGGTCTGCCACCATCTTCGCGGCGAAGCAGGCGACCGGCAGATCGCAGGCGCCAAGGTCGGTCTGGCGCACGTAATCGGTCTGGGTTCCGCATGCGGTGTCCACATACTGGAAAGAGCCGCCTGAGCGCTTGACGTTCTTCCGTTTCTTCGGTTGATCGTGCTCGAAACTTTGCGGCGCGAGGCGAACCCATCTCGAAGCATCGGAGGAGTTGAGGGTGGCAATCGGTATCAGCGAAGCTCATGTCGAGCTGGGCAAGGTCGTACGTTCATTCTTAGAAAACGAAAAGGTGCGCGCTGCCGGACGCGCTCTTCTGGACAGGCCTGACGAGCCGATTCCCGCCTTCTGGGCCGGCATGGCAGAACTCGGGTGGCTCGGTCTGCACGTGCCGGAAGCGCAAGGCGGTTCCGGATTCGGGTTGTCGGAGCTGTTCGTCGTAGTCGAGGAGCTTGGCCATGCGATCGCCCCGGGTCCATTCCTGCCGACCGTGCTCGTTTCCTCCACACTTGCTCACTTCGATGACGACGACCTGAGCTCGCGTTGGCTGCCTGGGCTTGTTGACGGCTCACTGACCGGCGCGCTCGGACTCGGCAAAGGTGTGACACGAGCGGAGGGCGGGCGCCTCAGGGGTGAGACGATCGTGCTCGGTGCTGGACTGGCCGACGTTCTCGCTTTCGTCGTCGGCGACGACGTGATCGTCATGCGCGCAGAGACGCCAGGCGTTGAGATCCGTTCTTCCCCGTCGATCGACTTGACAAGGCGCTCCGGCGTCGTCGCGTTGAGCGACGTTCGGATTTCCGAGTGCGATGTCTTGGAGGGCGCCTCGGCCAGTGCACTAGCCAATACCCGGGCACTGCTCTCGGCTGAAGCGGTAGGCGGGGCGTTGCTCTGTGTCGAGATGGCAACGGAGTACGCGAAGCATCGCCAGCAGTTCGGACGCCCCATAGCCATGTTCCAGGCGGTGAAGCACCACTGCGCCGACATGGCAGTAGACGCTGAACTGGCGACCGCGGCAGTCTGGGATGTAGGCCGCGCTTCTGCCGGTGGGGACTTCGAGCAATTCGAGCTGGCCGCGGCGATAGCCGCCGCTCGTGCCTTCCCGACTTTCGTACACAACGCCGAGAAGAACATTCAGGTTCACGGGGGCATTGGATTCACATGGGAGCACGATGGTCACGTGCTTTTAAGACGAGCTGTATCGCTCTCGTCGGTAGCTGCTGCGCGAGCGGAAGACGACGTGGCGCATTTATCTCTCGCAGGTTCCGTCCGTGAACACGGTTTGGAGCTCCCGATCGAAGCCGAGGAGTACAGGCCCGCGACGCGAAAGTTTGCAGAGGATCTCGCCGGCCTCGAAGACGATGCCCTCAGAAGCCGCCTGGTCGACACCGGCTACGTGCAGCCTCACTGGCCGAAACCGTGGGGTCGCGACGCGTCTGCACTGGAGCAGCTGGTCATCGACGAAGAGTTCGCCCGTGCAGGGATCGTCAGGCCGGACTATGGCATAACAGGATGGGTGATCCTGACCATCATCCAGAACGCTTCACCGGACCAGATAGAGCGGTGGGTTCGTCCCACCCTCGAGGGCCGCCTCGTCTGGTGTCAGCTCTTCAGTGAGCCCGATGCCGGATCGGACGCCGCCGGAATCCGTGCCAGGGGTGAGCGAGTTCACGGCGGATGGCTCGTAACAGGCCAGAAGGTTTGGACGAGTGCCGCGCATCTCAGCCAGCGTGGGCTCGCGACGGTGCGTACCGACCCCTCGAAGCCAAAGCATGCCGGCATTTCCACGATGGTGATCGACATGCAGTCCGAAGGAGTGGAGATACGCCCGTTACGCGAGGCCACCGGCAACTCGCTGTTCAACGAAGTCTTCTTCGACCGGGTCTTCGTACCGGACGACGACGTCGTCGGGGCCGTCGACGACGGCTGGAAGGTCGCGCGTGCGACACTCGGGAACGAACGAGTGAGCATAGGAGGTGGTGCGGTCGGTAGCGCCGGCGGGATGGACATGGTTGACCTCTACCGGCGTTACGCCGCGGAGGACGCCGCCCTCCGTCGCGAGCTCGGAGCCTTGATAGCTGAGCGACAGTCTCTTCATGCCCTGAACCTGAGGCGAGTCGAGCGCGCAGTATCGGGAGCAGGACCGGGGCCCGAAGGAAACGTGACGAAGCTCGTGACCGCGGAGCACTCGCAGCGCGCGTCGGACTTCGCCAGGAGAGTCATCGGCCCTGATGCCGCTCTGATGGAGGGAGTCGGCCTTGCTGTCGGAATGCCTGTTCTGTTCGTCCGTGCTCTGACGATCGCAGGCGGCACTTCTGAGATCACCCGTAACCAGATCGGCGAGAGAATTCTGGGCCTACCGCGTGACCCTCTTTTGAAATGAGGGTGCACCTCCGCCTCGACCACCATCTCCTTTTCACGACGTGACTCCGCGGATACCGGACCGGACCCCCACAGAAGACACCGACAACACAGTCGAGCGACTCGTTCGGACTCTGGCGCTCACCACGTTCTTACTGTGGGTCGGAGCGAGCTCCATCCTTCCGTTGCTGCCGGAGTACCTTCGCCACCGTGGCTCGAGCGATGGACTTGTGGGCGTCGTCATGGCGTCTTACTTCGTAGCGGCGCTGGCGTGTCAGTACCCGGCGGGGCGGCTCGCAGACCGCATCGGTCGCCGCCCGGTTCTCCTAGGCGGTTTGCTTTGTTACGCCGTCGGCAGTTTCGGGTTCCTGGCTCCGGTGGGTCCGGCCGTGGATATCGCGTTTCGTTCCCTGCAGGGCGCGGGGGCAGGTGCAGCCGAGGTGGCGGCCCTGGCAATGATCTCCGGAGCGGTCGAACTTGCTCGCCGCGGTCGTGCCTTCGCCTCGATCTACGGAGCGCAACTTGCCGCGATGGCGATTGGTCCGCTTGCAGGCAGTTTGATCGGCCTGTCAGAGATGAACGTCGTGTTTGCTCTTGCAGGCGCGGTTGCTCTCTGCGCTTGTCTCCCGGCTTTGGGAGGTGGGGTAGTGGCGAGAACAGACATGCCATTCGCCGAGGTCGATCGCGCAAGCGCCAAAGGGCTTCCTCGGCTGACGCGGCCGCTCATCGGTGCACTCTTCGCCGCGGCTGCGCTCGGTTTAGTGATCGGTGTCTACGAGTCGTGCTGGACGCTCCTTCTCGAGTCTCATCACGCTCACGATTGGCAGATCGGGCTCAGCTGGACTTTGTTTGCCGTTCCGTTTGTGGCGATGGCCCGTCCGGGGGGATGGTTGGCCGACCACCTTGACCGGAGATGGCTTGTGATCGGTGCGTTGACCTCTTCGGTGATCTTCTGCTGCATCTATCCGTTCGTCGGGAGCCTCGTGCTGTTGCTGGTCCTCGGGGGAGTCGAAGCTGTCGGGATGGCCGTAGCGCTGCCCTCTGCGCAATCACTGTTGACCCAGGGATCATCGGCGGGAGAGCTCGGTCGGGTCCAGGGCCTCTTCTCGACGAGCGAGACGGCGGCAATCGCCCTGTCCGCCGGGGTCGGGGGAGCCCTCTTCGGGCTCGCCACCTGGGCTCCGTTCTTCGCGGGTGCCGCAGGTGCGGCGATATTGGTTTCGGCCCTCCCATTCGTCTGGATGCGCGTTACGGGAAGGGCGAGTGATGTCGCCACGACGCATCACGAGCTCATATCAGATGGACCCACGATCTTGCAGGCTTGAACCGAGTGGGAATTGCTCACGAGAACAGCTACGACGCTGAGATTGGAGATTCGAGTGATCGAGATCATGAGGTTCCGGCTGTCCTCTACTACGCAGGAGGGCGATTTCCTCCAGGCGGACCGCGCAGTTCAACAGGATTTCGCGTATCACCAGCGGGGTCTCATGAGGAGGACCACGGCTCGTGATGGTGAGGGCAACTGGATCGTCATCGACATCTGGCGTTCTGAGGCAGACGCCGACCGATGTGCGACGAAGTGGGACAGTGACCCCATCGCGCAGAGGTTCATGCAGCTGGTCGACTCGGCTACCACCACCGACGAGCGGTACACGGAGCTCGAATGAACTGACCCGGTCGTCTTTTTCGAGTGGCCTCTACTGCTGCACGAGTACGACCGCGTTTCCCTCGGGGTCCGCAATTGCGGCGAGTGTCGGGCCGTTAGGTATGTCGAAAGGTTCTGATACGACCTTGCCCCCGAGCTCTCCGGTGCGCTCGAGCGATCCGCGCAAGTCGCGCACTTGTACGTAGAGAACTACAGCCGGTGTGTCGCCTTGCCGGATGTGACCGGCGGGGCCCGGCTCAGGCCCTCCCAAGCCTGGGCCTATCGGGGGGAGAGGGCCGTCTGCGATCTCCCAGTTGAACATCTCGCGGTAGAAGGCGGCCTGCCTGGTCGGATCGAGGGCCACGATCTCCCAATGCACGACCGGTCTTGCCCAATCGTCGCCCATGGGCAGATCCTTTCAGAAACGTTGCCCTCGTCCTCGAGCGGGAGGTGTGCAGCTAAACCTGCCCGGCCGTCCCCACCTCCGACGGCTTTCGGACAGCCAAGAGGCGTGCCATCCGATCCGGGAACCACCAGTTCCATTTCCCGAACAACGAGACGAGTGCAGGCACCAAGAGCGCTCTCACTACCGTCGCGTCGAGCAGAATGCCGGCGCCCAAACCCGTTGCGAGCACCTTGATGTCGGTATCGGGTGCAGAAGCGAGCGAGGCGAAAGCGAGGAAGAGGATCAGTGCAGCGCTCGTAACGAGGCGCCCGGTTCGTCCGAGACCAACGGTAACCGCCGCATTGGTGTTGCCTGTCCGGTCATATTCCTCCCTCACCCGAGTGAGGATGAAGACCTCGTAGTCCATCGACAGGCCGAACAAGAACGCGAAGATCATCAGCGGGACCCAGAACGTGATAGCGCCCGTGGCCGGAATGCCGAAGATGGCCTGCGAGCCGTGGCCTTCCTGCCAGAACCACGTCATCAGGCCGAACGTGGCCCCCAACGACAGCACGTTCAAGATGACCGCCTTGCCCGCAAGGAGCAGCGAGCGGAATGCCCTCGCGAGAAGCAAGAAAGTCACAAGGGCGATAAGAGCGAACATCAGCGGGAAGTTGCCGAATACGGCGTGGCTGTAGTCCTGTTCGATCGCGCCGATCCCCGTCACCCCGATCACTCCCGGAAGGTGCGAGACGGCCTTCTCCACTGCGTTGACAGGTGCCAGCGTCTTGTTGTTCAGCGTCGCAAGCGTTGGTACGACGATGATGTCCGACGTGCCCGCCCTGCTACCGGTCTCTCCTGACGGGAGCACTGCGGTCTTCACTCCCGGCAAGCCGGCAATGTCTGCACGCACCGCCGGTGCCGCCGCCGTCGTGGTGAGCACCTCTATCGGAGAGAGAACTCCCTGCGGAACGCCGCCCGAGATGAGGGCCTCGTAGGCTTCGAAAGCCGGCCCGTTCTTGGCCAGCGAATTGACTCCGGTCTCGCCTACCTTGATCTGAAGAGCCGGGGCCGCGAAAAGGCCGAGAAGGACGAGGGCCAATCCTGCCGCGGCCCAGCGCCACCGGATGACCCCTCGGCCCCAGGCGCTCCACGCACGGCTGGCGTTTTTCTCCTTCCTCACCCGCGGCCAGTCGACGCGCGGTCCGATTCCCCCGAGAAGAGCCGGCAGAAGTGTGATCACGACGAGTATCGACACGAGAGGGATGAGCATTCCGCCGATCCCTGTGCTTCTCAGTCCAGGAACCGGGAGCACCACCAGCGCCGCGAGGCCGATTCCGACCGTTAGGCCCGAGAGGACGACGGCGCGGCCGGCCGTCTCCATTGCGGTGATGACTGCAGTGGCGTTGTCGGACCCTCGCGCTCTCTCCTCGCGCCAACGCGTGACGAGAAGAAGCGAATAGTCGATCGCGATACCGAGGCCGACGAGCGCGATCAAGAACTCGACGATGAACGACACCTGCGTCAGATACGTGAGCCCGAGCACCACGAGAAATGTCGTCAGGATCGACGTGGCGGCCACGAGAAGCGGCAGCAGTGCGAGGAACGAAGCGAAGACGAAAGCGAGGACGATCAGCGCGCCCAACCCGCCGAAGATCGTCTCGACGAGCACCCCGGGTCCCTTGGAATTTCCTCCAGAGGCAAGTTGGTTGAGCCCGGTAAGGCCTACGTTGTAACCGCGGAGATGCTGACCGAGGACGGTCTCCGCGTCGTCGATCTGCTTCCCCGAGCCGAATCCGTTCACAGGCGGAGTGAAAACGAGCGCGTAAGTGCTGCGGCCGTTGTCGGTCAGGAACCGGCTGTCGCCCGTCGTTCCGTAGTCGATGACTCTCAAGGTGGGTTCTGCTTGTCTGACAGCTGAAAAGGCGCGCGAGATGACGGCTTGGTTCGCCGTCGCGCTCTCGCCCGCAGGGGCCGTGACTACGAGGATCGCGGGTGGCTGGTCACCGCCGTTTCCATATGTGTGGATGATGCGTGCAGCGGTCTCGTAGCCCGGCTGGCCGGGCAGTGAGAAATCGAAGCTCAGGCGCTTCGACACCTGACCTGCGGCCATCCCGCCTGTGAGCAGGAGGACCAACCATCCGACGATCACGATGCGCCTGTGGCGGAGGACGAGTGCCGCCAGGCGGCCGAGAACGGTGTGCGGCTCGCCCGTGGCGGCGGGGACTGACGAATCTGGGCGTCGAGGCGGGGCAATAGTCACGCTGGACTCCGTTCTTTACGTTCTCAGCCGAATCATTCGGTACAGAACAGTTCTAGCACAACTGATTCGGATGGTAAACTGGTTCGCGTGGTGAATCTCGGCGGTGATGACGCAACAGGTCTCGCGGATTCATCGGAGAGTTCTTCGCCTATGCCTGATACCACTGACAGGCCGATGCCCGAGCCCGTCGAGGGGGCGGCAGGCTCACCGGTTCCGACCCGGCGACCTCAGGCCGTCGGCTTCCTGCTTTCCCAGCTCGGATTCGAGGCGGCAAGCCGTTTCGGCAAGCTCATGGCCGAGGTCGACCTTGAACCGCGCCAGTTCGCCCTGATGAGGGCGATCGAAGCATTCGACGGCCAGCCACAGAGCTCTGTCGGCGAGTGGCTGCGGATCCCTCCGAGCTCGATGGTCTCGGTTATCGACCATCTCGAGGGCAGAGGTCTGGTTGAACGGAGGTTGCACCCTACGGACAGGCGTTCGCGAACCTTGCACCTGACCCCGCTCGGCAGGGACGTGCTGCAGCGTGCGACTGAGCTTGCGATGGGGCTCGAAAAGACGATCTGCGCGGGGCTCGACGCCGATCGCCGCTCGGAGCTGATCGAGATGCTCGTCGATGTTGCCGACAATCTCGGGCTGGTCCAAGGCCTGCACCCCGACACGTCCACAGGTCACGGTTCGCAGCACTGGACAGATCACGAACCGGTCTGACTTAAGCGTGGAGTTCGCGAGCACCACCCGAAGGTCTCTGGCACGATCGTGCCGTGCGGGGGAGAGGTGCCGTGGCGGCAGTGCCGGTCGCTCTGTTCATTCTGTGCGCAGTCGTGCTCGGCTTCTCGTCTGCCGCGCCGGTGTCGACGAACGTCGCCCACGTCTCTCTTCCGGTCGTTCCGTGCCCGTTGTCCAGCTCGGACTTGGCTTCGCTTCGCGGACAGCACGTTCCGCTCCCGGGGCCTATCCCCGCGACGGTAGGTGTTGCAGTCCCGCTGCCTGCGGGCACCGCCGTTTACGGAGTCAGGTTTCCGGGATCCGGCTCAAAGGTCAGTTACACAGTCGGCCCTGTCGGGTTTGCCTGCGCGCCTCTTTACGGTTCCGCCACAGGGGCCTCATTCCAGTCCGTCGACCAGGCTCCCGGCTCCGGTCTCGGGGTGAGCACCGTGTTCGAGGCCGGTGGCATCGGGCCGGCCACCGACCTCGCGTGCGCCTACATCCCGGCGGTTCTCGCAGCGGACGAAGTGTTCAGGGCGGGTTTCGGTAACGGAGGCTGCAGTCGACCGGGCGGTGACCGCGTCGTTCAGATCCCGACGAGCTTGGCGAACCTCTACATCGCAGCGGTCGACGTGCCGACTTCGGTATCGGACCCGAACGTTCCTCAGAACGGCGCCGGTAAAGGAATCGACGCTTTCGCGCTCTTCACCGCTCAGGTGTTCAACGGACAGTCAGCGGCCGGCCAGGCGATCTGGTGCGTCCTGCCTCCTCGGAACAAGTCGATCTGCATTGCAGCGCTCGACTTCTTCTTGACCACCCAGTCGAGTGTCGGGCTGGCGATGAGCAGCTCTGAGCTGACGAGTGCCGAAGTCGCAATAGCGAACCTTGTGGTCTCGGCGGGTGAAGCTTCAAAGCCATCTCGGACGTCACCCGTCGCGACGGCTCTGCCGACGCCGCACCAGGCCTTCTCCTCGGTCGCCCGCACAGTCGAGAACGTCGTCATAACGAGCGCAGCAGTCGTTTTAATCACCTTCCCCGCCCAGATGTTCAATTCCACTTTCGACGAGAACTACTTGGAGATCGTTGCGATATGGCGGCGCTTCTTGTGGCGGATGGGAGGACGACGCCGCCTCGCGAGGAAGAGAAGGGCTGAATGGGCCGCGCGGGGTTCCACCAAGCCCGAGGAGGTGTCACGGAGAAAAGAGCTCGTCACGTTCATGTCTGTCCTCGCTGCAGGATCTGTGATCGGCGGATTCAGAGACCCGAATTTCGGTTTCAACCTGGCGAGCGTTGCGAACTTCATCGGCACCCTTATGGCTCTGGTGGTCCTCATCGCAGCCCCAACCGCCGCGGCGACGGCGTACAGGAAGATGAAGCGCAGCCCGACCCACGCGACGCTCCGCGCGATTCCGGCAGGAATCGCAATCGCTGTCGTATCGGTTCTCATTTCGCGCCTGGCGCATTTTCAGCCCGGCTATCTCTACGGGATCGTCTGCGGTGTGGCGTTCGCTCACAAGCTCGCAAAGAAACAAGAGGCAAAAGTCGTGAGTCTCGAATCCGGGGCCACGCTCGTAGCCGCAGTCGTCGCATGGATCGCATTCGTTCCGATAGACGCTGCGGCTCTTCACCCCGGCGCATCTTTTTGGGTGGCGCTGGTGGACGACTGGCTCGCATCGATATTCGTCGGAGGGCTCGTCGGGGTGACGATCGGGCTGCTACCTCTGCGGTTCCTCCCGGGCGGGACGCTGGTCAAATGGAACCGCGTTGCCTGGGCGGCGATGTTCGGTATCGCTTGCTTCGGGGTGGTCGCCGTAATGCTCCGACCGTCATCTGGACCTGCCCTACCGGGATCAGCGCCCGTTGTCACGGTCATCGTGCTTTTCGTTTTGTTCGGAGGGGTTTCCGTACTTTTTCGCCAGTACTTCGCCAAGCGACACCCGTCGGTCGACCGCGAGTCGCGGGTAACAGCGCCGACAGGAGTCGAGCGGTTCCGTTGAGGTAGGCCTATCCTTGCCCCGCAGTGGAAGATCGCACGAAGCCGGGACTGTGGCTCGAGCTCGTCTCCTCAGACGGAGCCAACTACGCAGACCGGGCAGACGAGCTCACCTCGTTGGCCGGTATCTATTCTGCTTGGTGGGGAGCGAACGCCCACCCGGGCCGCGATGATCTGCCGCGCAAGATCCCCGAGTTCTCGACTCTGGCCGTCTACGAAGTCGAAGAGGCGTTCTCACCCCCGCCTGTACCCGACGGCACCACGGGTCTGTATTTCAGGCGCACACCGCGCCCGGGCCAAGGGGTGCTGACAGGTGAACCCACTACCGGAGTTCTGCTCGTGCTCATCAGCCCACGCAATCCAAGTGGCGCCGTCTCCCTGCGTGACTGGGCGGACTTCGTTCACATCCGCCATATAGCCGAGGCAGCCGTTCCCGGGTACTCGATGATCACGCCGTACGAGAGCGCCGACCGAAGTGATCCTCGCTTTCTTCATCTATACGAGATGGACAGCGCAGACCCCGAAGTTACGTTCGCTTCGATGAGACCCCTTGTCGAGAAACGCCTCGGACCACAGGGGTCAAAAGCGTTCGATTCCTGGGCGTGGCACGAGGAATTGCGGATCATGTACGTAAATACATTCGCCCGTACCGGCGTCATACCTCCAGCCGCGCGCTGACAGGGCCGCTGACGAGGCTTGCACCGTCAATAAGTCTTGCGACCCACCGGGCGCATGGCGGCGTCGAACACGGCGACCACCTCGGCCCCCAGCAGGTCGATCGGTTGTGAACCGGTTTGGACGAGCGACATCAGAAGCGATAGCCAGATCGTCAAGAATCCGTTCGCCATCGCCCGGGCGTCGAGATCGTCGCGCACCTCGCCTCGCATCTGAAGGCTCTCCAGGTTCTCCGCCAGCCCCTTTCGAAGCTGGTCGAGCGCCGGAATTCCGATCAGGCGGACAGTGAAATCGGGCTCGAGGCCCGCCAGCACTCGTCGCGCCAGGGGATGGCGGTCGAGCGCCTCTAGAAACCCGACGATGACGTGCAGCCAATCGCCGATCAGATCGTCGTCTCGGACCCCGGCTAGCCCGTCTTCGATCTCGCCGGCAGCGTCCTCGTCCACCGCCGCAATGAAGAGCGCCTCCTTGTTGGCGAAGTACGGATAGATGGCACTCGGGCTGAGCCCCGCGTCGCGTGCCACTGCGGTCAAAGAGGTGGTTCTGTAACCCTCTCGGGCGAAGCGCACGATCGAAGCCTCGAGGATTGAACGCCGCGTGCGTTCGCCCTTGGAGACCATCGAGCTCTCCTGCTCGAGGGCGAACAGGATCTCGGCCGAACCGCCATCGGCCGGATTCACGAAGGGTTACCTTGGCGGTCGACCGAACAGACGAGGCGCCACGTCGCGCGGTATCCGCCCAGGGACCAGAGCCCCGGCATCGACCAGCGCTGCGAGCAGAGGCCGCAGCGCTCGGTGCTTGAGCTCGAGGCGCTTCGGTGTCCGGTTAGCTTCGCGCCACGTCTTCCAGCCCGGAAGCCCGACCACCCTGTACACGCCGGGGTTGACCATCGTGTCGAACATGCCACCTGCGACGAGGGGTGCGACGTGTTTGACCATGAACCGGTCGACGAAGCCGGCCCTTTGCCAAAGCTCGGGAAGGATCGTGCGGGCGAAGGCGAGGTGTCGCGCCTCTTCCTGCCGGTGGTAGCGGTTCACCTCACGAATGAACGGGTCGGTGTCGGGATGTTCGGCTGCCAGCTTCTGGAACAGATCGGGGATTTCCTCTCCCGTGAGAACTGCGACACAGAACATCGAGGGCATCGAGGCGAGCGCGGGAATCATCACGCGCTCGAGGGCCCTCGTGATCCGGTTGTCGAAAGGGTTTTTCGACTTGGGCTTCAATTGCGAGACCATCCGCAGGAACAGACGCGAGTGGCGAGTCTCTTCGCCTATCTCGTGGAGGATGTACGTCACTCTCGGGTCGGATAGATCGCGCCGAAGAATGTCGATAGCGAACCCGGCCATGAGCACGGACTCGAACCGGACACCGGTGCTCGCGATCGCGGCGACCTCTTCTCGCGAGATCACCTCGCGCTGCTGTTCGGTCAGCTGCAGGTCGAGACCGGCGATACTGAGCAGTTCGTCGGGCAGAAGCTGACCGGGTCCCACGCTCCCGGGGACGGCTTCATCAGGTTCTACGACCCTCTTCAAAGACAGCGCGGACAGTCGCTCGACCCGGTCTTCAGTGGATCGCCTGGCTCCACCTTTGGATTCGGTCTGACCAGTCGGCTCGCCAGAATCAGAGGCGAGGGGAGTCTCAGAAGTGAGGGGAAGGGTGGTCGTCATGTAGCTAATACTATCGATTTCACGAATAATGTCAAATCATCAAATCTTCAGATCTGTTGAGGTGTCCGTGTCCGGAGCTCCTCCAGGGCCTTTAGGGTGGTTTCACGAGGCGGGAGCCTCGTACAGGAAGCTCTTAGGAATCGCCAAGCCACCTGCAAGGCCGGCCGGGTCTACTTGATGAAGACAGCCCCGAACAGCTCGGGAGCACACCAAGCACTCAAAGGGTGACCCCAGATGAACGAGAACCCCGAAAGCCCGAAGGCGACTGATCCCCAGGCCTCTGACACAGGGCAGGGCGAGTGCCCACGCACCGAGCCCGGCGCATCCTCTCAACCAACTCACGTATACGGTGCCGAGTGGACACCGGGCGCTCAGCCGCATCCGACGTCCGCACCACCAGTCGCGACTCCGCCCGCCGTACCTCCGCCCGTCGGGACCACGCCCGTCGCACCTCCGCCGGCACATTCCCCCTGGCCCTCTCCGCACTTCGGACCTCCACCACCTCAGAGCCAGGGACACTGGGGTCCGCCGTCGTGGCCACCCACGGGCGGGACAGGTCATTGGTCAGGCGGCGCCTCCCCTCGGCCAGCCAATCGCAAGAGGGGGATGCTCGCCACCGCGTTGGCGTTGTTGCTGGCCGTGACCGCACTCCTCGGCGTGCTCGTCGGGCACACGGTCTGGCCTAACGCGACCGCGACGAGCGGCGTGCAGAACACGGGAATACCGTTCCACTACGGATCGAATGGCTCGACCAGCACGAGCGGCCCGAACGGTTCGTCGTCCGGTTCGGGATCTGCGGCATCGATCGCAGCCAAGGTGGATCCCGGTCTCGTCGATGTCAACACGAAACTCAGCCTCGAGAACCCCCCCGTCGCAGGAGCGGGCACCGGCATGGTGTTGACGTCCAACGGCATCGTGCTCACCAATAACCACGTCGTCGAAGGCGAGACGTCCATCACCGTCACCGACATCGGCAACGGCAAGACGTACAGCGCCACGGTCGTTGGTTACGACCGCAGCGCGGACGTAGCGGTCCTCCAGTTGGCGAACGCTTCGGGACTATCTACCGTCACGCTCGCAAGCTCGGGCGTCTCCAAAGGTGAGCAAGTCGTGGCGATCGGAAACGCCGGAGGTACCGGCGGTACACCTACCTACAGCGTCCGGCACGGTCACTGCGACCAACCAGTCGATCACAGCATCTGACGCGGCCACGGGCGCGTCGGAGCAGTTGACCGGGCTTCTCGAGACCGACGCGAACATCGTTGCTGGTGACTCGGGCGGTCCACTCGTCAACAGTTCCGGAGAGGTTGTCGCAATGGACACCGCGGCTGCCCAGGGCTTCCAATTCCAATCTCAGGGCACTCAGGGCTATGCGATCCCGGTCAGCACGGCTGCGACGACTGCCCACGCTATCCTCGACGGCACTTCTTCGAGCACGGTCCACGTAGGAGCAACTGCGTTCTTGGGAGTTGAGGTCGAGTCCGCACAAGCGAGTGGTTCTGGAACGTCCGGCGCGGTAATCGCTTTAGTCGTCCAGGGCGGTCCGGCAGCGAATGCCGGTCTCACAGCCGGCGATACGATCACTGCCCTCGGCGGCAAGGGAGTGAGCTCACCTGAGGGGCTCACACAGGTGATGCTCTCGCAGAAGCCCGGTAACACCGTTCAGGTCGAGTACCTCGACTCTTCGGGCCGGCAGCAGTCGGCATCGGTACAACTCGGGAACGGCCCTCCGCAGTGACGAGTGCATCCGGCGCCGAATCGTCCACTGTCTTGGACGAAGCGTACGACCGGATGCAGTTCGCGGGATTCGAATTGCCCAACGGGTTCGTCAACCACGGACCGATGGCATGCGAGGCTCTTGCCGCTCTCAGCTGCGAGGACGAGATCGACAACTGGGCGAGGCGATTCGCGGGTTCGTCCAGTAACCCGGTCGACCCGGTTGCATCTCGTCGTTTCGAGTGGGCCGACGCTCTCGGGAAATACGAGAGGCTTCCCGAATGGATCGGCTATTTCGATGCGAGGATCGCAGACGACGGATGGCCCGTGATCATCGAGGAGTGGGTCCCGAGGCTGTTGCCCGGCCTCGCTGTCGCCCTGTTTCACGGGGAAATCAGAGTCGCTCACACGGTCAGGGCGATCGACGCCTCCGATACCGAGTCGCGGCGATCGGAGCTCGCACGGTCTTTGGGCTACTGGGCGGCGAGGTTCCGGCCCGGCGCGCCGACAGAACATGATTCTGGTGACGAGGTCACTCACGCAGTCCTCGCCTCCGCAGCGGAATGTGCTCGCAGGTACCTAGCTCATCCCGACATATTCAATCTCCACGGCGTGACGGGCGCCATGGCCCTCGAGATCCTCGCCCCTCATCTCACCGACGCTGGTTCGGCCCTGGGACTCGCACAACTTCGCGCCGATCATGCCGCGCTGTACGGGGGTGCGGACGAGATCGCCGGTGTCGGCACGATCGAATTCGCCGCAACCGATTTCGCTCGTGCGGCCGCTGCGAGCGGCGACCCGCACCAGGTAAAGCTCGTCGAGGCCTGCCGGCGTGGATTCGATGCGACCGGCGACCCCGCTTTTGCCGCGGCGGCAGGAGTCGTGACCGGGCTCGTTTGATTCACGCTCAGCCGTAATTCGGGCTCAGGCGCTTCAGATGTCTGGGGGCTCGCAGGCCCCCACCGCGCAATTCCCTCCACGGACCTTCTCCACGTAGAGACGCTTGACCTCCGCTCGATGCCCAGGCTCGTTCCTTGTTCTTGTTAATTTCTATAGATGTGATAGAAATACTCGCAATAGGTAAGCAAGGCTCGCACGTGGGCGGGTCACGTCAACGAGGGGAGAAAAAGTGTTCTTGTTCCGCAGACTGAGGCGGGGGGCACTGTTCGGGGCCACAGTCGTAGGTGCGGCCGTCCTCGGACTTGCCGTGGCCGGCCCGGCGGGCGCCACCGTCGTGTCGCCGGCGAACAACACGATCATCGGCAGTGGTGGGAACACCCCTTACGCCGTGATATCAGCGCTGGCGAACCTCTTCAACGAGTCTCAGGGCTGCAACCTGATCGTCCCCAACGGAACGACGCAGCCGTTGAACTACAGCTGCCCCTCGGGTGGCTCACTGCCCCCGGGCAACCCGCCGTTCGGATACGGCGCACCGTCTGTCGGTAGCTCGTACTCAGAGAACCCGTTCAACGACGTCGTCGAAGTGGAGCCCGGAATTGGTTCGAGCGCCGGCATCACCCAGCTCGAGAACCAAGGGGCGCACACGACGAACACTGCACCCGTCAGCTTCGCTTCGTCCGCCAGGGGGCCGAACCTCGGCGCCGGCGGCAAGTACGACGACCAGGGCCTCAACTTCGTGGCCTACGCCGCTGACGGCGTGGACTATGTGATCTACAAGAAAGTGGCAGGTGTTGCGACGCCGGCGTCCACCATCTCGGGCCTCACCCAGGCTCAGCTGCAGGGCATCTGGAGCGGTGCCGACAAGTGCTGGTCCGACGTCGGTGCAACGGGCGCGAGTGCCAACGACCTGATCGACCCTTACAGCACGGTCACTTCGTCGGCCATCACCTCGACCTGGGATGCGTTCTTAGCGCCTGACAACTCCGAGACTTACGTCGACGGGCAAACGACATGGCCCCCGGCCACCCTGCCCAAGTGCCTGAACGGCCAGACCGCCGTATACACCGGTCCTCACTTCACCAACTACGCCCAATCGCACACGGTGATCCAGAACGAACTGGGAGACGTCGTGAAAAACGGGGACCAGGCTTACGCGATCACGTTCTTCTCATACGGCCGCTACGAGCAGCAGAAGAGCAGCACGGCCGCAAAGAAGAGCGCCCTCGGGGCCATCGGGGCGCCCGCGGTCTCACCGACCGAGACCACGATCCTGAACGGCACCTACCCGGTGCCGGAGAACCTCTACACCGTGTACTCGGACGGGACGAACCCGAATATCCCCGTCTCCAACCCCGCGACTCTCAACTTCGCCAGTGAGGACGGCTTTTTGTGCAAGCCCAACACGGTGACAGGGGGGACCACCGGGACCCAGATCACCGACCCGGTGACGGGGCTCACATACAGGTCAGAGATCGAGTCGGCGATACTGGCTCAAGGGTTCTTCCCGCTCGACGGCCTGGCAGTGAACGTGCCATTCCAGGAGGGCACGCCCACAACTCCCGCGGACGCCATTACGAGCTTCACCTCCTCGTCGTATTACCAGTACGACACCCCGCCGGTCTCGGGCGGGCAGGAGGAGGGGTACTGCAACGTCGTCACCACCGACGGCAATACCGGCCATCAGTGATCCGCCTGCGTCAGTGATGAGCCTGCCCGGCGCAGGCGGACCCAACTCCACTGCCTGGGACCGAGACAAGGCGGGGGCCGCTTCTGTTCGAGAAGCGGCCCTCGCCACAGCTCCTCGAAAAGGAGCTAATCTTTACTAAATCGATCTAAAAGACTGATTTAATTGAAATAAGGGATGACTAGGTAGGGCGGTCACCGTTCGAGGGGCCGACCGGGTTGAAGCGGATCGCCCTCGGGCGCTCACGGGAACGACGAGCGGGGGAACGGCGGGTTCATGAGCATCACCGACATACGGCAGGTGCTGGGAGAAGGCGCCGGCGAACCGCCTATCCCGCGATGGATCGAGAAGCTACCGAACGCTTTCGACCGGTGGGTCTACCGCGGCGGGGTCCGGTTGGTCGCGTTGTCGACGCTGCTCGTCCTGTTCCTGATCGGGGTCTTCCTCTTCGCCAAAGGTCTGCCGGCTTTCAGGTCACAAGGGCTCCACTTCTTCACCAACACTGGTTTTCAGACGGAGCCCACTAAGACAGGACCTCCCGTCTTCGGGATCAGGAGCGCGCTCACGGGCACGGTGATCACCTCGGTGTTCGCGATGATCATCGGGGTCCCCGTCGCGATCGCCGCGGCACTGTTCATCTCCGAGTTCGCCCCGGCGAGGCTGAAGCCGCCCGCTACCTCGCTCATCGATCTGCTCGCTGCTGTCCCGAGCGTCGTATACGGGCTCTGGGGCTTCATCTTCTTGTCGCCGCACATGGTCGGCGTCGCCCAATGGATGTCGGTGCACCTCTCGTTCATTCCCTTCTTTCGTGTGTCGACACCCCTCTTCACCTCTTCGCAGTTCATAGCGGGAACGATTCTCGGCTTGATGGTCGTGCCGATAATCGCCTCGATATCGCGCGAGGTCTTCTCGCTCACGCCCGTCGCCGAGCGCGAGGCCGCGATCGTGCTCGGGGCAAGCCGCGCGACGGTGGTTCGCCGGGTGGTACTTCCGTTCGGCCGGGGCGGGGTGATCGGGGCGATCATGCTCGGGCTCGGTCGCGCGATGGGCGAGGCGATAGCCGTTGCGATCATCCTGAGCCTCAGTTTCAGCAACCCGTACCACATCCTGCAGGTTGGGGGCACCACGATCGCCTCACTGATCGCGGTCAGGTTCGGCAGCGGTGGCCAGCTTGGGTTGCCGGCCCTTCTTGCAGCGGGCTTCTCCTTGTTCGTGTTCACGCTGATCGTGAACACGGCCGCTTCGTTCATAGTGAACCGGTCCCGGAGTGCTGCGGCGGTGGAGCTATGACGCACATCAGGGAGAACCGGTGAGCGAGACCCTCACACTCGAGCGTCAGCACGAACAGCAAGAGCCGCTGCGCTCTCCCGCACCGCGCCGCAAGAGACCGAAGGACATGCGCGCCGAGGACCTGTGGGTTCTGTTCGGTTGTGCAAGCTCTGCGGTCGCGGCCGTGTGGCTTCTCTTCGACCAGTTCACCAGACTCTCGGGCGCATTCGGTTTCGTTGTCTGTTCCGTCCTGGTTTTCCTTGCCCTCTACTGGGTGGTGGTCGTCCAGCTTCACGGTCGCCTGGTGGCGAACGACCGACTTCTTTCCGCGGCTGTCGCGATCGGCACGCTCGTCTTGGCGATCCCGCTGGTGCTGATGCTCGTATTCCTCGTCCAGAAGGGTTGGGGACTTCTGAGCGTTCACCTGTTCTTGAAGGACCTGAAGGGTGTGGGCCCTTTGAGCCGGCCGGGGTCCGGAGGGCTCGCCATGGCGATCGTCGGGACTCTCGAGCAGGTCGGACTCGCCATTGTCTGGGGCGTCCCTGCGGGAATCATCACCGCCATCTTCTTGAACGAGGTAGGCGGACGCTTCACCTCGACGGTGCGAACCGTCGTCACTGCGATGGCCGGCCTCCCGTCGATCATGGCTGGCGTCTTCATCTACTCGATATGGATCGTGACTTTGGGGGAGGGGTTCTCTGGACTTGCGGGTTCCTTCGCGATCGCCATAATGCTTCTGCCCTCGATCACCCGCACGACAGAAGAGGTCTTGAAGGTTGTCCCGGGGGGTCTTCGCGAAGCCGCTCTCGCACTCGGAGCGCCGGAATGGCGAACGGTTTGGTCCGTTGTCCTGCCAACTGCGAGGACCGGCATCATCACCGCTGTGGTGCTCGGAGTCGCAAGGGCGATCGGCGAAACCGCCCCGCTTTTGTTCACGATATTCGGGAACAATTTCATAAACGCCAATCCGTTCCACGGTCCCCAATCATCGTTGACGCTCTTTCTCTTCCAGAAGATCAAGAGTCCGAATCCGGCTCAGGTGAGCCTGGCCTACACGGCAGCTCTCGTCCTAGTGATGATCGTCCTGTTCCTCTTCACGATCACGAGGATTCTCGGTAGGAGCAAAAGAAGCGGCACTCGGCTGTCGCGAGCAGACAAGGCGGTGCAGAGTTGAGCTGGCGGTCGAGTGTCGCAACCGGTGGAGTTATTGATGTCCCCGTCCTTGCGACGAACGGCATCTTGCCGGACGAGACGAGCGAGAAGCGAGCGGCCCGCCTCCAAGCCGACGGGGTCTGCGCGTGGTTCGGCGGACGCCTCGTGTTGGACCGCGTTTCGCTCGTCATGGAGAGATCGACGGTTACGGCGCTCATCGGGCCTTCCGGGTGCGGAAAGTCGACGTTCCTTCGGATCCTCAACCGTATGCACGAGGTGACGCCGGGAGCCGAGCTCGCGGGGACGGTCCATCTCGACGGTGTCGAGATCTACGGACCCACGCAACGCGCCACCGAGACCAGATTCCAAATCGGAATGGTCTTCCAGAAGCCCAACCCTTTTCCCGCCATGTCGATCTACGACAACGTGCTTTCCGGCCTCCGCTTCAGCCGCATCCGCGTTCGGAACGCGGACGCACTTGTGGAGGAGATGCTCACCAAAGCTGGGCTGTGGAACGAGGTCCGGAACCGTCTGAAGTCCTTGGGCGGAGAACTCTCCGGGGGCCAACAGCAACGGCTCTGCATTGCGCGCGCCCTTGCGGTGAGGCCGTCGGTTCTGCTCATGGACGAACCCTGCTCGGCGCTCGACCCGACCTCGACAAGGCGCATCGAGGAGACCATCCGTGACATTGCAGACGAGGTGACGGTCGTCATCGTCACTCACAACATGCAACAGGCACAGCGTGTATCTCAGAACTGCGCTTTCTTCCTGGCGGGCGAGAACGAGCCAGGACGTCTCGTCGAATCCGGACCGACGGAATCGATCTTCTCGGATCCTTCCGACTCGAGGACGTCTGACTACGTGAATGGTCGCTTCGGATGAAGCGCAAAGGTGAATCGTCGCTTCGGATAAACCGCACTCGGTTTCGAGGTTTGCTCCTTTTGCTCGTGCTGTCGACGGCCGTGTCAGGTCCGATCGTCGTATCTGCGGTCGCAGCTCCCGCTTACGCGAACGGCCCGACGATCACGGGAGCCGGATCCAGCTACGCATCGGTCGCGATCGACCAGTGGGTGGCCGAAATCAGCTCGATCGACGGCGACAGTGTCAACTACTCAGTGTCGTCGTCGGTGATCGGCCTCAACGAGTTCGCACAGCAACAAGTCAGCTTCGGGGCCTCCGAGATCGGATACAGCACGGGGCAGGCCAATCAGACGCCGCCCGCCGGCTATGCGTACCAGTACCTGCCGGACGTGGCCGGCGCCACGTGCATGATGTTCAATCTCGACAGTCCCATAACGAGCCAGCAGATCACCTCGCTCGACCTGACCACGTCGATGATCCTCGGCATCTTCACCGGGACGATCACCACATGGGGCCAGCTCGCCGTGAACGGTCTCAATTCGGAGCTCGCTGGTGACAGCTCCCCCATAACGACCGTGTTCCGCACCGACGCGTCGGGAGAGAACTACATCCTCTCGGATTATCTGAACACCATCGACCCTGCAGCCTGGGCGAAGTACACGAGCACCCTCAACTTCCCGGGTGGACCGCAGGCAATCTGGCCCTTCCCTCAGGGGGGTGGAAGCCACCCGGGCTACAACTTCTCCAACTGGAACGGCGAAGTCGGATCCGATCAAGCCTCGGAGTACGTGTACTCCAACCCCGGGAGCATCACCTACGTCGAGACAGCGTACGCGATCGCCCACCACGATCCGTGCGCATCGGTGCAAAACCTTCCGGGCGACGCGTTCGTCCAACCGTCTGCACTCGCCGACGCCGAGGCACTCCTCCACGCGCAGCTCGAACCGGACCTCGAGCAACTGTTGACCGGAGTCTTCACCACCAGGGACCCGAAGGCATACGCGATCTCCGCTTACAGCTATCTGGTCACTCCGGAACATCAGATGAACCCGGCTCAAGGAGCTGTGCTCGGGCAGTTCGTAGAGTTCCTCGCCTGCCAAGGCCAACAGTCCGCTGAGCAACTCGGCTACTCGCCGCTGCCGCCCAACCTCGTGAACGACGACTTTCAGGGGATAAAGAGGATTGCGGGCGCTGCACCGCCACCCCCGACCGTGAACGCGCAGACCTGCAATGACCCGTACGTGTCCCTGTTCGGTTCGTCTGGGCCTCCGCAGGGTGGGGGCGGAGGTGGCGGCGGTGGTAACGGCGGCGGAGGAACCGGAGGGACCGGTGGCGGATCCACTGGGACCACGAGTCCTTCCGGCGGTCCGGGCCCTTCCTTGAGCGGGAACGGTTCGTCTGGAGGGGGCTCTCAGGGTTCCGGTCCCTCGGCGACGGCCCACCACTCGGGGTCTCGGGCGTCGAAGTCAGCCAACAGGTCCTCGGGGCAGGGCTCGAACCCCACCGGGACGGGCTCCCGGTCGCAGCAGAGCAACGCAACGATCGCAGCCGAGCAGAGCGTCGGTCTCGATCTGTTCCGGAGAGGGGCGCAGCTGTCGACCGTGCCACGTCCGGTCGCCCCGATGCTGTTGATCTCATTCGGGTTCCTGTTCCTTTTGGCGGTTCCGCCGTCCGTTGCATGGATCAGGTCCCGACGACGCCGCCAGACACGGGAGGCCTGATGGCGCGCGGGTTGCACACGATTTCACGGAGGCGACGCATGTCCTCGAAACAGATGTCCGTGAAGCGCGCGTCTTTCAACGCGGCACTGGGCTTGCTCATGTTCTCGGCAGCGGTCGTGTCAGGAGTCGCATCCACGGCGTCCTCGCACGCGGCGGCAGCTTCAGGCGCAGTCCCGTCGGCTTCGACCCCCGCGCCGCCATGCCCCGGCGGTTACAGATGCGTGACCTTGCCTTGCACCACCGGTTCGTGCCCGACGGTGGAAGCCGGGCCAACGTCCGACCTTGGAACGAACCCCGCCCAGTACGCGTTCGTGAAGCTATACAACTTCCCCGCGGGCGACTCGCCGGAGATCGCCCTCTGCACGGACACCGCTCCGCTCTCGAGTTCGGCACCGTTGTGCTCCACGGGCCCCCCACCTTTGTACGCGCCGATATTCGCCGACGGGACCGGCTCGATCACGTATCAGGTAATCGAGGCCGAGAAGGGACCCGGCCAGAACCCGATATCAGGTGAGATCCTCGGCAACAACGCGCAAAAAGGGACCTTCTACTGCGACGACGCGCCCGACCTTTGCTCACTGGTCGTGTTCGACCAGAATCTCGATGGTTCTTCCACTCCGGACGCGTCGAACACCGCGGTTATTCCGGTCACGTACGCAGTGAACACGGGGGGATGCTCTTCCGCGACGCTCGTCAACACGGCGAGCGATTTCGGGATCGAGGGACTGGTAGGAGCGGCCAACCAGTCGGGATGCACTGGCAGCAGCAAAGCGATCGCGTTCAACACCGCCCTCAACTCGTACTCGGCTGTGAACGGCCTCTCAACCGGCAGCGTCCAGATCGCCTTCACCGACGACCCTGAAGCACCAGACGAGCAAGCACTGCTGCACAGCTCCACGAGCCACTACGCCGTGATTCCCGTTGCCGCTTCGGCTGACGTGCTCGGCTTCTCCGCCGACATCCAAGGTTTCCCCCCAGGCAACCACACCACCTTGTACCCGCAGACAACATTCGAGCTCACACCCAACATGGTCGCGGGGATGGCGACGACCGTTTACAACGGGGTCACCAATGCCGACCTGCTTACGGGCGTCAAGTGCATGAACCCCGGGATACCGCCTCCGAAGAAGATCGACCCTTGCCCTGCAGAAGAGGTTTTGAACAGCACGCCGAGCTTTCAACCTCAGGAGAGTTACGCAACGTATGTGCGTTCGGACAACGCCGGAGTGACCGACGAGCTGTTGCATTGGTTGTGCACGGCTCCGGATCACACAGTCCCGATCAACGGCACCAACGCCTCGGAGACCGACACCGCCGCTCAGATCCTCGAGTCCACCAAGTGGTCCCAACCGTCGCTCGACGGGACATGCCCCGAAACTGACCAATTCCCCGGACTTGTGTTGCCGGCGGTACTACGTGCCGACGAGAACCCGCAGAACCAGGCCAAAGCGCTCTACCAGCAAGTGTCGCCCAGCGCTGTTCCGCCCCGGCAGGCCGGATTCGCTGTGATGAACTGGTACGAGGCTCTCTACTACGGATTGAATTCGGCGGCTCTGCAGAACGCCGCCGGGCAGTTCGTGACCCCGTCCGCGCCGTCAATAGACGCAGCGCTCAACGACGCGAGCGCGAATCCCGACGGGACGCTCAGCTTCAACTACGCCAATACCGCCGACGCGGCCGCCTACGCCGAACCCGTCGTGTTCTACGCGGCGGTGTCGACCGCACCGCAAGTGGCGGCGCAGGCAAACGCCACGAAGAGGGTGCTCGACAACATCCTGGCTCTGACTGGATCGCCGGGAAGTCCTTCTTTGCCTGCGGGGATCGTGGCGCTGCCCGCGTCCCTCACCCGTCAGGCACAGGCCGATATAGCGAAGGACATCGTCGCCCTGCCTCCGGTGAAGAAGCCGGGGAAGGGGAGTGGATCAGGCGGCGGCTCGACCCATCACCCGGGCGGAGGTTCGCAGTCCGCATCGGGAGGATCCTCGACGCAGTCGGGCGGTTCGGGGTCAGCTGGTATCTCCGGCTCCGGTGGCTCGTCTCTGTCGATCTCGAAGACGGGTTCCAGCGTGGTCGCGCACACAACCTCGTCGGATGGGAACGGAGGGCAAACGGCCAAAGGGAAGACCCCTTCACCGGCACCCTCGAAGGGAGGCGTGTTCCGCGCGATCCAGGTTGCTCTGGCCGCCCCCGAATGGCGATGGCTGCTCGGAGGCATGTTGATCGTCGGCGCCATAGCCGTAGCTGCGGGACCGCTTCTGCTCTTGCTGCGAAGGCTGAGACGAAGGCTTTTGGCACTCCGTGGTCGGACTTAGGGGGTGGCAGACGTGACGGCGGAAGCATTTTCTTCGGTCGGCGAAGCCGACCCGTCGTCCATCGTCTCTGACCTGTTCAAAGAACGTCGTGCGGGCGATCACCGAGCGGCAACCCCGACCGCGACGGCTGTCGGCGATACGAGCGCAGCGGATAGTGTTCACGCCCGCCTGAAGCGGAAGAACCGCGGCGACTCGCTCGTCGGATGGTTCGGTGCCGTGGTGACGAGCGTCGGCGTATTCCTTGCGCTGTTCGCCGCTTACCTCTTTCTGTTCACTCCTCTTCAGGCTTCTCGCGCGCAGCAGCGGCTCTTGTCGGAGCTGCACGGACACGCGGGTCTTGCCACACTGACCGGCCATGTACCGCCCGAGGGCAAGGCGGTCGCGATCCTCGACGTTCCCGCGCTCCACCTCGATCAGGTCGTCGTCGAAGGGACGAGCGCCACGGACCTGACCGCCGGACCTGGCCTGATGCCGGGCTCAGCGCTTCCCGGAACCCCCGGAAACACGGTCATAGCCGGTAGGCGCTACCTGTACGGCAAGCCGTTCTCGACTCTCGGGTCGCTCAAGCGTGGCGAGACGTTGCAGATCGTGAGCAGCTACGGCACGTTCACGTACAAAGTCTTAGGCACGCACGTCGTGGAGCCCGGACAGTCCGACCCGGTGGCGCCCACGGAGGACAACCGCCTCACCCTCGTGACATCCAACGCTTCTCTTGCTCCGAGCGCGCGGGTGGTTGCAGAGGCGAGCCTCGTGAGCCAGCCAGTCGACGTTCACGTCTCGGCGATAGGTTTGCCGCCCGCCTCGGAGCGGGCTCTGTCGGGGAATCCCGGTTCTCTCGTGCCCGCGATCCTCTGGGCGTTCGCACTTCTGGTTGCGCTGGGTGCCACAGTCAGGCTCTACCGCCGCTGGCGCAAGACTTGGCCCACCTACTTGATGACCACGCCCGTGCTGGTTGCACTTGCCGTTCTGGTCTTCCAGAACCTCGCCCACCTGATGCCCGCGACGCTGTGACCTTCCTTCGATTTTCGAGAGTGCTCGTGCCTTCGTTGGCGCTTGCGTCTGTTGCCGTCGTGGGCGGCTGCGGGTCCGGTGGTAACGCCGCGAGCTCCTCGACCACCGCCACGCCTACGACGTCGGCGTCGACTACTAGCACCGGCACGTCGTCGACTACCTCGTCGATACCGGTCACAGGACCCAGCCTTGCGACGATCGCCAGATCGTCCACGGTCACCGTCGAGGGTAAGAAAGTCGCGGTGCCGACCGACAGCGGCAAGCCGATCTCGCCCAACATCGACGACGGGCAACAGATCATCATCACCGTCGGAGGCTTCCTCCCGAAACGGCTCTACGCCACTCCTTCGGATCTCGTGGTGTGGACCAACCTGACGAATCAACCACAGCAGGTGGTTTTCGACCATTTCTCGGTCCGCTCGCCCATGATTCCGCCAGGCGGGAAGTACTCGTGGACGTCACCGGCCTCCGAGAGCATCTCGTACCACTCGGTCTCAGGAATGCACGCTGTGCTCGTCCTAAACCCGCCGGGAGTTTGAATCTCTCCTCTTCGCTCCACCCTTCCGCTCAGATCTCGGACTTCTCGTGAGTGTCATCGCGGCGCGGAGGACCTGACCTCGCCTTCGAACGCGCATCCTCAAGATCGGTCGCGTGAAGCAGCCACCAGGTGACGCCCGCTTCTACATAGCGGTCGAAATCGTCTCCACCAGGGTCGGGCTGGTTGTCCGGGAAACCGGCGATGAACGCGAAATCGAAGGCACCCACGGCAGTCCGGTGCTCCCGGATGTAGGCAAGGGTCTCGGAAACCTCGATCGGCGTCAGATACCCACCCTCGTAGAAGTCCGCCTTCGCCGGGATTGCTCCATCGAACCTGGCTGCCCTCCGCATGGGTCGTTTACCGGGCCAGATTCCTCCGACCCATACAGGAATCCTTGGCTGCTGGACCGGCGCAGGGAGAAAGGTGCTCTCGCGTACCCGATTGAAACGCCCGGAGTACTCGAACCGTTCGCCGCTCCAGAGTCCCGAGAGTATGTCCAACGATTCGTCGAGCTTGGCCGCTCGGACCGAAGCATCCGCTTCCTCGCCCAGCCAACCGAACTCGCGATCACTCTCGGAGCCTCCGACCCCGAGACCGACCCCCAGGATGAGACGTCCGCGAGAGAGTCGGTCAAGCGTCGCCGTTTCCCTGGCGATTTTGGTCGGACGCCTTCGAGCTAACGGTGTGACCATCGTTCCGATCCGGATCTTCTCCGTCCTCATGGCGATCGCCGAAAGCATGATCCAAGGATCGGCGATGCTCATTTCGTGCGAAGACGTGTTCACCGAATCCCACACGAAGATCCCGTCCCAACCATTGTCCTCAGCTTCACGAGCGGTCTCGGCGACGGCACGGACGTCATCGGCAAACGCTCCTATATTCGGGATGTAGAGGGCGAATTTCACGACAGGAGCGTAACTCAGCCCACTATTCGCGGCGCCTCAAGCGCTCTTAGGCTCTCCGGCACCAGACGAGGGTGGAGCGAGCACGTCGGGCGTATGAAATGCTCCGTACATGAAGTGGGCTACAGACGTGTACGGAGATCCGTGCCGTCAGTGCGGATTCAGATGGAGCATCTCGCGAACGGATGCGATCAAGCTCGTCCTCGGCTCTGCAGAACGCCCTTCGCTGACACTCGCCGGCGCCGACCCGAGATGCACGACGTCTTCCACCACGAGTGGGACATGAGGCGTCGCGTCGAAACCTCGCCGCGTGCGGAGAGCCGATCGTGGTGGCTTGACGAAATCGCGCATGCTGGCGCAGAACACCTCCGACGGGATTACGTGGAGGGATTCGATGCCAAGTCAGGCACAGATTTCGAAGAGGTCGTAGACGACCTGGTGGCGCTCGGACTCGACGACACGAGCACCGTCGTCAACCTTGGGGCGGGAACGGGAGCCTTTGCGATCGCGGTCGCGCCGGTGGCGAGACGGGTCGTCGCGGCGGACGTCTCTCCTGCCATGATCGGCTTGATGAGGGCTCGGATCGCTGAGCTCGGGTTTCAAAACGTTGACGTCGTGCAAGCGGGGTTACTCTCGTACGAGCACGAAGGAGAGCCTGCGGACTTCGTCCACTCGCGCAATACCTTTCATCAGGTCCCCGATTTCTGGAAGGTCATGGCACTCAGGAGGGTTCACGAGATACTCCGGCCCGACGGCGTGCTCCATCTTCAAGACCTGGCTTTCTCGTTTCCGCTCGACACGGTCGAAGGTTCGATCGAGAAGTGGATGAACGGTGCAACCAAGGATCCCGCACGAGGTTGGACGGCGGCCGAGTACGCGGCCCATCTGCGTGACGAGTTCTCGACGTTTACCTGGCTTCTCGAGGAGATGTTCGAGCAGACGGGATTTCAAATCCTCGAATCGTGGTTCAGCGAATCGGGAATCTACGCCGGCTATGAGTGCCGTCAACGATGAGCGTGCACCAGCCGGGCAAGCTCCTAGCAACGGGCCGCGACTGCGACATCTTCGAATACGGTCCCGGACTGGTCTTGCGCCGGTCCCGGCATGGCCGGTCGATGTCACTCGAAGCTCTCACGATGGACTACGTGCGGCAGCACGGCTACCCCGTCCCGGCGGTAGACGAGATCAGCGCCGATGGGACCTGCATGGTGTTGGAGCGCGTCAACGGCGTGACGATGGTCGACGCGATCCGCCGCAGACCATGGAGGATCTCCCGGTACGGTGCCATGTTGGCGGATCTTCATATCGCGTTGCACGAGATCGCCGCACCCGATTTCCTCCCCGCTTCGCCAGTTGGTGAGGGGGACCGGGTGATCCATCTCGACCTTCATCCGTTGAATGTCCTGATCGGCCCGAATGGCCCTGTCGTGATCGATTGGCCTAACGCGGCACGCGGCGACCCTGCGTCGGACGTGAGCTTGGCATGGGTCTTGATGGAGGCAGGTGAGGTCCCAGGGGGTGTCATAGGCCGCGTCCTAGGTCTCTTCCGATCGCTGTTGGTCAATGGCTTCCTGTCTCGATTCGACCGCGAGAAGCTTCGCGGATCGCTGCGCGACGTAGTCGCTTGGAAGGTTCGCGACCCGAACATGTCTGCTGCCGAACAACGCGGCATGTGGCGGGTGGTCGAAAGGGTGGAAGCCCTCAGATCGTGAAAGGCAGAGCCTTGACGACTCGCATCCCCAGATCCTTGTCGCCCTCCAGCGTGACCTGACCGATGGAGGCCGCAGGATCGACGCGCCCGCCGGCAAGGCGGACGAAGAGATCCGATGACAGGCGCAGGGTTGCGTCCGCCGGCAACGAGAGCCGGTCGACCACCGATGCGCGTTCGGCGACCGCGACGTGGATGGTGCGGGTCACCCCACCGGTGATGTCGAACGTTACGGCCGAACCTTGGGGAGCACCGGCTTTCTTCCCGACGATGAAACCGAGTGCCAGCGCGATCTCGTCCATAGTGATCTCTGCCTGTGGTCCGGAGTCGTTCCCGGGCTCTTTAAAGGAATCTCGGATGTCCTGCTCGTGCAACCAACAGTCGTAGACGCGAATCTGCATGAAGCGCCCGTAGTTCGCCTGCCCGGCAGGGGTCCACGAAGGCGCGTCGAACTCCTCCTGTGACATCGATCGCAGCGTTTCGGCCCGGCGCTTCGTCGTCTGGCGGAACCGGTCGAGAACCTCCGAGGGATCTAGCTCACGCATCGAGTCCACCCATTGCTCGTTCATCGCTGCGATGTCGTTCCGCACGTGGTCAGACGCCTTCAGGTCGCGGGCGGCAGGTGGGACGGTTTCGCCGGCGAGCATGCACTCGGTTCCGATCACGTGCGTCACGACGTCCTGGACGCTCCACCCCGGCAGAATGCTCGGTCGGCGCCAATCTTCGTCGGAGCGCCCGTTCATCAAGTCCGCGATCTGGTCCCATTCGTTGAGCAGTGCCGTGACCACCCGCTGCTTCGGGATGGATGAACCCGTCATCTCAACTCGCTTTCTCGATCGATGCCACCCGTCGTTTTCGACCCGAGATCCGGGATGACGACCTTTCGGCCCCGGTTGATGCTCTCCCAGTCCCGCCCGGCGAGATATGGCTGCAACGACTCCGAAATTGCGTGGAGATCCGCTCGGGACTTGGGTCGCTGAATCTCGTAGAGATACGGGAAATCGAGCCAACCCGTCACGAGGCGCCAAAGCTGGACAGCATCGTCAGGGGCCGGCGGGTCCTTCACAACAGGTCCGAAAAGGGCTTGCCCGTCGGGAAAGAACAGTGTCGGTACGCCGAATCCGCCGGCGCTCACCACCCGTTCGTGGTCGGCCATGACTTCGTCATGGGTGCTCGGGTCCGCAATCGCCTCGTCGAGCACGCCGGCCTCCAATCCGATCTGCACGAGCAGCTCGCGTGCGACGGCTGGATCATGGGGCTTCTTCCCTTCGCTGTGGAGTGCCGCACCGATTGCGGAGTACCACCTGTCGAGCTCTGACATGTCGCGCCGGCGAAGCAGCGCCCCAATACGCATCAAGGACCATCCGTACGACCATGCCCGTTCCCAGGGATGCTTCTTCCCATCGGCTCGATTCACCTCCTCGAGGCTGAAGAACCTCCATGCAACCTCGATGCCGACCTCGTCGCGCACGGTGCGTATCCAGTTCGACGTTACGTAGGCGAATGGGCACATGGGATCGAAGTGGAAGTCAACTCGAGAAGGCCCTTGGAGCTTCGATTCAGAACCGTTCACTTCCGCTTGTCTCCTGACTCGATCTCGTTGGTCCGTCACGAAGTTGACCGTTCGATGATCGTCTCGAGTGCCTTGTGGCGCTCCGGGACTGCGACGGCAACTCCTTCGGAGAGCGCGCGCCAGCAACCGACGTCCGGCCTCACCAGCTCGCCCAGACGTTTTACCAGGTCGGCATTCGGGTCGGTCACGGGCGCGACGCGTACCCGGTATTCCGAACCGTCGGATTGCTGGTCGTAAAGCCGCAACGACGCAACTTGGAGGTCTTCGTCGACGAGTACTGCCGCTGCACCTTGAAGAGGATTAGTATCGATCGTGTCCACAACCCATCCCCCGGTGTTGACAACGCTCAGCGGCGTCGCGAATCCCTGAGCGTTGCGTGTCGCCTCGAACGGCTTGTGGGTGTGACCGAATACGAGAGTTGTCGCTGGGACCACATCGAGCTCGGTAGAGAGCTGTGCATGAAGCGGTCCTTCCAGATAAGCCTGAAGACCCTTCTGTGCATTCGCGCTCAGCACATCTGTCGGATGGTGTCGCTCGAATCTGCCGCTACGTTTCACCAGATGCGCGAACAGGTCTCGCACGACGCGGCGTGTCACCCATTTCCGAGCGGGACCACCGGGTGCCCTGTCAGAGATCGCGGTCGCCAGGGTAAGGACGAGACGGTCTACGGCCTCTTCGCTCTGGAGCATGTCGTAGAGACGGTTCACATCCTCTCCGACCACACCCGACCTACCGAGTGACGACCAGAAGAAATCGATCCAGGCAAAGTTGTCCTCTTCGATCTCCGCGACGTCTAGTGGCAGAGGCTTGTTGAACATCAGCAGGTTCAAGTTCGACATGAGCTCGTACATGGACTCGATGTAGTGCCCGTGGTGAACGACCACGCACCTGTTGCCATCAGGAGAGTGGAGACCGAGGTTGGGGTACACAGCACGCATGTGAGCCTTGGTCGTCTTGTGCCGGCGCTGCAACAAGGCAGTAAGAAGATTGGACTCGAGCACTGCGTCATCCTGCTTCGGGAACAGTCGAGTGGCATGCGTCGGCGGGGGTATCGGCGCGTTCGGCGCCAGCGATCTCAGCTGGTCGGCGTACAGCCCTTCACGCGCCGTCTCCCACAGGTGGTGGTCGTGGTTCCCCGGTACGAACCAGATCTCGTCGGCAAACAGCGGATGGTCGCCGATCACGAGGTCGGTGAACTGCTCGAGCACCGCCGCAGCAACTTCGTCGTCGGCGAGCGCCAACTCGAGCACGTCTCCTGCAAGTACGAGAGTGGGCGGTTCGGATCCCTCGTTGGCCCCGATGAGGTGCGCCAGGCACTCGGCCAGACAAGACATCACAGGCGACTGCTTGGTTGGGTCCGCCTTCGGGTCGGTGCTATCCGCAAGGGCGGTGAGGATGCTGTTCTCGGCGCCGAAGTGGAGGTCCGACAAGATGACATATCTGACATCGGGCAACTGAGACGACCTCCCTGATGAAATGGGCGACGCGACCTTGCCATCTGGCGCCGGGGTAGGCGTAACCGGTGTCACTCCCGTTCAGTAGCTTGGCTCGCGGAATGCTCTTTCTTCACCGCTCAGAGCGCGCCGACGGGCTCGTCGACATGCTCGGCGAACTTCTCGCCGTCCCGATCAAAGCCGTTATGGCCCCCGAGGTCGTGGCGGTCCCCACGCGTGGCATCGAAAGGTGGCTGACCCAGCAGCTCTCCTCCAAGCTCGGAGCCACCCCGGGTCGCCGAGACGGGATCTGCGCCAACGTCGAGTTTCCGTTCCCCGGGACATTGGTCGGCAAGGCTCTGGTCGCGGGCTCGGGAATCGACCCGGAGAGCGACCCTTGGTCAACCGCCAGGTCGGTGTGGCCCCTTCTCCAGGTGGTGGAAGCGAGTCTCGACGAGCCGTGGCTGAGCTCGTTTGCCGCGCATCTGCGCAATGCCGCGCCCGAGGGGGAGGAACGCCGGTTCTCGAGCGTCCGTCACGTTGCAGACCTGTTCGATCGCTACGCAGTTCACCGCCCTCAAATGGTCAGGCAGTGGGCCCAGGGGGAAGACGGAGGGGTCGTCACTGACGGAGGCTGGCAGCCGTCTTTGTGGCGCGCGCTCCGCCTTCAGATACGGACACCGAGCCCGGCCGAACGCCTCCCTGACTCCTGCGCATTGCTCCGTGAGGGAGCTGATGTGCCGGGCCTGCCTGAGCGACTGTCTCTCTTCGGTCTCACCAGCTTGCCGACGAGCTACGTCGAGGTCCTAGAAGCACTTTCGTTCGAGCGTGACGTGCATCTCTTCTTGCTGCACCCGTCACCCGTGTTGTGGGAGACGGTCTCGGAGCTGCCGGGCGCCCGAACGCGAGGAATGACCCGGACGAACGACCCCTCTGCTGGGGCGACCAAGAACCCGTTGCTCGCCTCGTGGGGTCGCGACAGCCGCGAGATGCAGCTTGTTCTGATGTCAGAGGCAGGTGGAAAATGGTCCGAGGAGCATCGTGGGATTACGACCGCGCCCGTGTCGGTGCTCGAGCGTGTTCAAGCGGACGTACGAGCTGATCGAGAGCCTGTCGGGGCGCCGTTTCCCGGCGGTCAGGATGCCCGGGTTCTTCTCGATCCCTCCGACCACAGCATCCAGGTCCACGCCTGCCACGGTCGGCCTCGGCAAGTGGAGGTGTTGCGGAACGCGATCCTGCACATTTTCGAGGAGCACCCCGGTCTCGAACCCCGTGACGTTCTCGTCATGTGCCCCGACATCGAAACGTACGCCCCCTTGATCCACGCGGCGTTCGACTCGCATCCTGACGAGCACGAGATGGATCAAAGAGCGAGCGACCATCCGGACCTCAGGGTGCGTCTTGCAGACCGTGCGATCCGTCAGGTGAACCCGCTGTTCGGCGTCGTTTCCCGCCTGCTCGACATGGCCGGTGGGCGGGTGTCGGCAACTGAGGTTCTCGACCTGGCCGGTTCCACGCCGGTGAGGCGCCATTTCGGTTTCGACGACGACGACCTCGGAAGGCTCGAGGAGTGGGTCGTCGCTTCGGGTATCAGGTGGGGGCTCGATTCCGTTCACCGCTCCCCGTTCCGGTTAGAGGGTCTCGAGGCCAACACGTGGAAGGCGGGGCTGAGTCGAATTCTCCTCGGCGTCGCGATGGCGGACGAGCGTCAACGCTTGTTTGGTGGGATTTTGCCGCTCGACGACGTCGGGAGTACTGACATCGAGCTTGCCGGGAGCCTTGCAGAGCTCGTCGACCGTATCGAGGCTTCGATCGACGGCCTTGCAGGTCAGAAGACCATCACGCAGTGGGCGGAGTCGATCGCGTCGTCGGTGGAGGCTCTTGCCAGAGTCGGGCCCGGAGAAGAGTGGCAGTCGGCACAGCTCAGCAGGCTGCTCGGTGAAATCGTCGAACAGGCCTCCACGAACGGTGACCCGAGTCCGGTCGAGCTGGGGTTGGGTGATGTCCGCGCCGTACTCGAGGACCGTCTGCGCGGGCGTCCGACCAGGGCCAACTTCCGGACGGGTCACCTCACGGTCTGCACTCTCGTCCCGATGCGATCGGTTCCCCACAAGGTGGTGTGCCTCCTCGGGTTGGACGACGGGGCATTCCCGAGAAATTCCGAGCGAGACGGCGACGACCTGATCTTGGCCGATCCTCAGATCGGTGATCACGACGCCAGAAGCGAGGATCACCAGCTCGTCCTCGATGCTCTGCTTGCAGCGACCGAGTATCTGGTGATCAGTTATACAGGCCGCGATGAGCGGAGCAACCTGAGCCGACCGCCTGCAGTCCCGGTCGGAGAGCTCCTCGATGTGATCGACGGCACCGTAAGAACAGCCGACGGCGCGCCCGCGAGCGCTCGTTTGGTAGTCCACCATCCGCTTCAGCCGTTCGACTCGAGGAACTTCGTTCGCGGGGAGCTGATGGGGTCTGAGGCGTGGAGCTTCGACAGAGCCAACCTCGAAGGAGCGCGCTCGGCCGCGCGCCGGGATCCATCAGAAACGCCTCTCGGATTCTTGCCGGCGCCTCTCGCACCGATAGACGGAACATTCGTGGACATGAGCGAGCTCGAGTACTTCGTTCGCTTTCCGGTCAGGGCGTTCTTGCGCCGGCGTCTAGGGGTCAGTCTGTCCTCCGGTCGCGACGAGGTTGCCGATTCGCTGCCTGTCGAGCTCGACGGGCTCGAACGTTGGGGTTTCGCCGAAAGGATGCTCGTGTCCGTGACGGGCGGTGGCAATGTCGAGTCGTGTCTGGCCGCCGAACGAGCGCGAGGGATGCTCCCGCCGGGATCACTCAGCGATCAGCTGATCGAAGACGTACTTCCCGATCTCGAAAGCCTGGTCGCCGCCGCATCCGACGAGAGACCACCCACGTCTATTGCCGTCCACGTGACGCTTCCCGGAGGAACTACCGTCGTCGGGACCGTCCCGCGCATCAGGGGGGACATGATCCACAGGGTCACCTTCTCCAGGATGTCAGCGAGCCTTCGGATAGTCGCTTGGCTTCATCTTCTCGCGCTCACTGCCACCATGCCCGAGCGCGAAATTCGAGGCGGTTACGTTTGCTCGCGGACGCGGGGACCCCCACGGATCGGCCGTGTCCGCGGCGCGGATCGGAAAGCTCGGCGCAGACGCGACCGCTCGACAGGATGTGGCTTGCAGGCAACTCGGCACGATCGTCGACCTTTACTTGCGGGCGATGCGCGAACCGCCTCCCCTTTACTGCAAGACGTCTGCGGCGTGGGCCGAAGCGACATTTCGTCAAAGACCGCCTCTGATCGCCGCAGACAGAGAATGGACTTCCGAATACCGGTTCCCGCGCGAGGACCAGAACGACGAGCACGTTCTGGTGTTGGGTGGAATTGTCCCGTTCGAAGAGCTGCTGCGATCCGAGCCGCGTCTCGACGAATCCGGTAGTGAATGGGACGAGAACGAGGATTCCCGCTTCGGCCGATGGGCGCGTCGCCTCTGGGGCGGCCTTTTGTCGTACGAACAGGTGGTCGGCAGGTGAGCTCGGCGCAACCCTCTCCGGCTCTACGCGTCTACTCACCGGTCGCCGAGCCGGTCGCGTTCGACGTATGCGGCCCCTTGCCCCAAGGCGTAACTCTCTTGGAAGCAAGCGCGGGAACGGGCAAGACGTTCACAATCGCCTGCCTGGTTACCCGCTACGTCGCCGAAGGCACCCCGCTCGAACGCCTTCTCGTCGTGACATTCACCCGCATGGCAACCGGTGAGCTGCGCGACCGCGTACGCCACGGGCTGGTGAACACAGCCGCGGGGTTGGCACAAGCGATCGAGGGTCCGAGCGAGAGCGACGACCCGTTGGTCAGGCTGCTCGCCACGGGGACCAAGGCCGACGTGGAGCTCAGGCACACTCGATTGGCGAACGCGATCGCCGATTTCGATGCAGCCACCATCGACACGACGCACGGGTTCTGTCTCCACATGCTCATGAGTCTCGGAGTGGTCGGAGACGTCGAGCGAGACGTCAAGTTGGTCGAGGACACTTCGGATCTCCTCGAGGAGGTGGTCGACGATCTCTACGTGAGAAGATTCTGGAAGGGTCGAGACGCTCCGCTTTTCGATCTCGGCGCGGCGATGGAGGTTGCGAACGCGGTAGCCGGCAACTCCGCCGCCGTCATTCTTCCGATCATCTCAGAGGAGTCGAGCAAGCCCGCGATGAGGAGGCGGTTGGCTCAAGCGGTGATCGAGGAGATGGACCGCCGCAAACGGGTTTCGGGCATCCTCACCTACGACGACCTGCTGACGCGCCTGCGCGGCGCCTTGACCGACGCGGTGCGGGGACCTGCGGCGTGCAGGCGGCTCTCGGGGCGTTACGACGTCGTTCTCGTCGACGAATTCCAGGATACGGACCCTGTCCAGTGGGAGATTCTCGATCTGGCATTCGGTCGTTCGACGCTCGTGCTCATCGGCGATCCGAAACAAGCGATCTACTCGTTTCGCGGAGCCGATGTATACGCCTACCTGACGGCCGCCAAGTCCGCGGCGCAAATAGCGACTTTGAGCACGAACTGGCGGAGCGATCAGGGTCTGATCGACGCTTACGACGCTCTCTTCTCCGACGCCCAGCTGGGTCACGCGGGGATTGCCTATCACCCGGTGAATGCGGCGCCGGGAAACGGGGACGCAGGCATCGTCGGAGCGCCAAACTGCACACCTCTGCGAATAAGGGTCCTCGATCGCCGCAGGGTCGAAATGACCAAGGGCGGGTTTGCAAGCTCCCCGGACGCGCAGCGTTACATTGCGAGCGACCTCGCTTCGGACATCACTTCCCTAGTGTCCTCCGGAGCATCGACGCCCACCGGTCGCAACCCTCGCGACGAGAGAGTGGGGCCGATCGGTCCCGGCGATATCGCCGTTCTGGTGCGCACGAACCGTCAAGCGAGCGCTGTACGCGATGCGCTTCACGAATCGGGCGTTCCAGCAGTGGTCGCCGGGGGCGGGAGTGTCTTCGAATCACCTGCCGCGACCGATTGGGTGCGACTGTTGACCGCCATCGACAAACCCACCTCGAGGCGACTGGCCGCGGCGGCCGCGGCTCACGCACTTCGTGGGATGGGGCGCCGACCGGGTCGCATCGGCTGACGACAAAGGCTGGGAGGAGCTTCATTGGCGTCTCGCCGTGTGGTCCGCCATCTTGCGCGGACGAGGGGTGGCCGCGTTGCTCGAGCACGTCTCGTCCGGGGGTCTGCCCGCAAGGGCACTTCGCTTGCCGTCGGGCGAACGTTTGTTGACCGATCTCTTCCATATCGGTCGGCTCCTGCATTCTGCGGCCGTCGAACAGAACCTGGGGCCCGCCGCGCTCACGGCATGGTTGAGACGCCGGATTGCGGAGGCGGCCGATGATCGAAACGACGAGGACCGCAGCCTTCGGCTCGAGTCAGACGCCGAAGCGGTCCAAGTGCTGACCATCCACAGGAGCAAGGGCCTCGAGTTCCCGATCGTCTACTGCCCTTACCTGTGGGACGGTTATGAGCAAAAGGTGAAAGTCCCCGTCTTCCACGACCCCGACAACCATGACGCTCTGTCCGTTGACGTGGGAGGGGACAGCGTCGGGTTCTCGCGCCATCTTCAACTCCACCAGCACGAGCAGAGGGGGGAGGATCTGCGTCTTTTGTACGTCGCACTGACCCGGGCGCGCCACCAAGCGGTGATCTGGTGGGCGGGAACGAAGAACAGCGGTGATTCTCCGCTAGGCAGGCTGTTGTTCTGCTGCGACGCCGACGGGGTGGTTTCGTCGCAAGGGGCACGTACCCCGTCAGACGACCAGGTGCGGGATCGCCTCGTCGCCCTCTGTGTGAACTCCGGAGTTCGCATCGACGTAGAGAGTGCCGACGGACACGATGGCGTCACGCTCGAGCGAGCGATGGCAGCGCCTCCGGCGCTCGAGGCGGCCGTGTTCGATCGCGTGTTCGACGAGCGTTGGCGGCGAACCTCGTATTCGGGCATCACAGCGGACGCCCACGATCCAAGGGTCGGAAGCGAAACGGAGGAGCAACTCGTCACCGACGAGCCCGTGCAATCGACAGAATCCGTTGCAACTTCTCTACAACTGGACCGTTCGAGCTCCGGCCTGGATTCGGCCTCGCAAAACAGGCTCAGGTCGATTCCGCTCCTGTTGTCGGACATGCCGGGTGGGGTAGAGGTGGGATCCTTTGTACACGGGGTTCTCGAGGCGACTGACTTCGCAGTAGCCGATCTGGACGAAGACCTTCGTGTCGCGATCGCGGTGGAAACGGCTAAGCGCTCCGTCAACGTCGGCGACAGAGATCTTCTCGTTGCCGGACTGCGGACCGCAATCGAGTCTCCGCTCGGCGATCTCGTTGACGGTACGAGTCTCCGTCAGATCGCAAGGGGGGACCGTGTGGACGAGGTCGCATTCGAGCTTCCTCTGGCAGGCGGCGAAAACCCTTGCGGGTCCATCTCCATGACGGACGTCGCCAAGGTCCTTCGAGACCACCTGATTGAAGGGGATCAGGTGGCCGCATACGCGGATCGGCTCGAAGACCCGATGCTCGCTCGGAGCCTCCGCGGCTACCTGACGGGGAGCATCGACCTGGTGTTCCGCTTCTCCGGACATCGGCTTGCAATCGTCAACTACAAGACCAACAGACTTGCTCCAACTGCTGACGAGCTGTGCGCTTGGCACTACCGTCCCGAAGCGCTTGCCGCAGAGATGCAGCGCGCCCACTATCCGCTTCAGGCGATCCTCTACACGGTGGCTCTTCACCGGTATATGAGGTGGCGGGACCCCGATTACGAGGCAGGCAAGGATCTCGCGGGAGTCCTCTACTTGTTCTTGCGCGGCATGAGCAGCCCGACGTTCCCTACAGCGGACGGTCAGCCGTGCGGTGTTTGGTCGTGGCGGCCGCCGGCTTCGCTCGTCGAAGAGCTCAGCGACCTCTTCGACAAGGGCTCGCAAACGTGACGGATGTTGGCATTGCGCCGGTGCGCCATGGAAGAGTCCAATCGGCGAGCCGTGCGGCCGGATTGCTCCGTTCTTTCAACGACGCGGGCGTGATCGTCGCCTCTGACGCACACGTGGCGCGCCTGCTCGGCGAACTCGGCGCCGAAGACGACGACGTGGTCTTGCTCGGCGTCTCTCTGGCTGTGCGTGCCCCACGCCTCGGGCACACGTGCGTGGATCTGGAGACGATCCGGCGGACTGCGGACACCGACTCAGAGATGCCGGTGGCCCTCGACGATCTCCCGTGGCCGGATGCGCGGGCATGGACCGAACGGCTCGCAGCAAGCACCCTCGTCGGTGAAGACCGACCGCTCCGGCTCGAGGGGACGATCCTGTATCTGGACCGGTACTGGTCAGACGAATGTCAGGTGGCGCTCGACCTTCTGGCGCGTGCAGACGCGTCGGCGGTCGCCGTGGACATCGAAGTGTTGAAGGACGGAATTGCCAGACTTCTCGTGGACGAAACGGATCCGCTGCAGCGCCTCGCTGCGGTCGTATCCGTGTTACGGCGCTTTGCGGTCGTTGCAGGAGGACCGGGGACCGGCAAGACCACGACCGTCGCGCGGATCCTCGCGTTGCTCGACGAGCAGGCGAACGCCTCAGGTACACGGCTCCCGCTTGTCGCACTTGGCGCCCCGACAGGAAAGGCCGCTGCCAGGCTGGAGCAGGCGGTTCGCGAAGAGTCGGGTCGGCTCGACGTGGACCAAGCGATCAAGGAGCATCTGAGCGGTCTCGGAGGCACGACGCTTCACCGGCTACTGGGTCGAGACCCTCAGAGCAGCACTCGATTCCGGCACAACCGGCTCGATCCGTTGCCTCACGACGTTGTGATCGTGGACGAGACATCGATGGTCTCCCTGTCGATGATGGCGCGCCTCGCAGAGGCGGTGCGTTCGGATGCGAGGCTCATCCTCGTCGGGGACCCCGAGCAGCTTGCGTCGGTCGAAGCCGGAGCGGTCCTCGGGGACGTGGTCGGGCCTGCGACATTGGGACTTCGAATGAGCCGACCGGCTCGAGCCAGCCTCGCCACGGTTGGCGAGACAGATGTCGAGGCCACCGACCCCCCCAAGCTCGAGGGTCGTTCACCAACGCCCATCGGCGACGGAATCGTCGTGCTGCGCCGAGTGCACCGGTTCGGCGAGGAGATCGCCCGCCTGGCGAGTTCGGTCAAACTCGGAGACGTCACCGGCGCGCTCGAAATCCTGAGCGGCGCCCTGGAAACCGTGACGTGGATCACCGCCGACGCAGAGACCGAGCACTACGAGGGACTTCACAAATTTCCTTCTGCTCGTGGGGGAGAGCTGTACGACACCGCGGAGATCGGACCTGTGCGCGACGCAGCGGTGGACGCCGGTCGGCTGATGCTCAGCTCAGCCAGGGCGGACGATGCGAAGGAGGCGATCTCGGCGCTGAATTCCTTCCGGGTGCTCTGTGCTCATAGACGGGGTCCGGCCGGAGCGCTCACATGGGCATCTCATATCGAGCGTTGGCTGGTGGCTGGGATCGAAGGTTTCGTTCCCGAAAGCACCTGGTACGTCGGCCGTCCTCTACTCGTGACCTCGAACGACTACGGCCTCGGCCTCTACAACGGCGATACGGGCGTCGTCGTGAACGACGGAGACGGCCGTACTGTGGCGGCGTTCGAGCAGGGAGGTGAGATCGTCAGAGTCAGCCCGAGCCGGCTCGAAGCCGTGGAGACCGTCTACGCCATGACAGTCCACAAGAGCCAGGGGTCACAGTTCGACACCGTGGCCATCCTGCTGCCGGGCCTGGATTCTCCGATTCTCACCAGGGAACTGCTCTATACCGCAGTGACGCGCGCCAAGAAACGCGTCATCGTCGTCGGCTCAGAAGAGTCGGTGCGCACAGCGATCGATCGCCCGATCCGCGGTCTTCGGGGTTGCGGCGTCGTCTTTGGGGCGTTTGATCCAGGCAGTGGCGATGCCTGACGAACCGACTCCGATGCGCTTGATGCTCGCTTCGCTTCGTTGCGAGAAGGGTGACTCGGAAGGAAATCTTGCCGCTCATCTCGATGTCCTGAGAAAGGCGCAAGCCCAGGGATGCCAACTCGCGGTGTTCCCCGAGATGTCGCTGAGCGGTTCGTGGCATCCGGAAAGGGATCGCAACGAACTGCTCAGCCTCGGCTCGAACGCAGTTGTGTCTGTCGTCGAGGCCACACAACGGCACTCAGTAGGGGCGATATTCGGTATAGCGGAGCTGTCCGAGGACGGCGCTCTTCACATCGCTCAGATCTACGCCTCGCAAGGCCGGCTGATGGGTGTGTACCGCAAGCGGCATTTGGGTGAGGGCGAGGAAGCGTTCGACCCGGGTACGGCGAGTGCGACGTTCCGGTACGGATCCTTGCGCTTCGGGATCGCCATATGCGCGGAAGGAAGAGTCGATTATCCATTCGACGAATCCAAGGCCCTGGGCGCCGAGATCATCTTCTTCTGTGCAGCACCGGGCCTCCACGGCCGCCGTACCGACGACCAGAGCTGGCGCGCGGGTCACACCTGGTGGGAATCCGAGGGGCTCGCAAATGCGCGTCGGCATGCCGCCCGCACCGGAGCGTGGGTGGCGCTCGTCACGCAAGCAGGGTCCACGGTCGACGAGGACTTCCCTGGTCTCGCGGCCCTGGTGGCTCCTAGCGGCGAGGTCGTGGCCCGCCTCCCGGATTGGAAAGAGGGCACCTTGACCGTGGAGGTACCCCTTTCGTTCGAGGTGGAACCTGTGCGTGAGGCGGCGCGCGTTCTTGTGATCGACGAGGCGGGCCGTGCCCTTCTCGTGCGGTTCTCTGACGATTTCGGTTACACGTGGTGGGCGACTCCCGGTGGTGGGTTGCAACCCGGTGAGGATCATCTTTCCGCCGCGCTCCGCGAGCTCGAGGAGGAGCTGGGCAGAGACGACATCGAGATCGGGCCCGTGATCGGCTGGCGCCGCCACACAATGTCGTTCAACACTCTCCCGTGGATCACTCAGCGCGAGCGATGGTTCGTGGCGAGGCACGCGTCATTCGACGTGGCGCCCGAGCGCGTGGAGTCGCTCGCCGTAGAGGCCGTGACGGACATCCGGTGGTGGTCTGCCGATCAGCTGGCCGACTCGGGTCTCGTCACCTCTCCGCATCGGCTCGCTGACCTCGTTCGTCAGGTCACGTCGGGTCGACTTCCGCCACCTGGCACCAACCTCGGTGTTTGAGGTCGGTCGATCGTGCGCCGTGGAAGGATGTCCATAGTGTGAGGTGCTCACAAGCGTTCTCGCAGCATCCGGAAGTCGATTCAGGTCGTAGCCGGGCGGTCGTCACGGCGGTCGCATTGTTGTGCGCGGTGACCGCAATTGCTTTTGCCCCGCCTCGCGCAACGGGTGAGGTTGCTCGCGGATCAGGAGTCGCTCGTCACCTGCCGCGGAGCGCCGAGACACTCAGCGCCTCACCCTCGCCGTTCGTGAACGGAGCCGGAGCGGTGACGTTGGTCGGCACGGGGGCTGCTGGATTCGCCGGCGACGGCGGAGCTGCAAGATCTGCTGAGCTCAACGGTCCGGGCGGTATCGCGGAGGATCGAAACGGTGACCTGTTCATCGCGGACTCGGACAATTGCCGCGTCCGCGAGATCCCGTCGGTGGGTGGGATTCATTACTCGCTACCCATGGTCGCCGGACACGTGTACACGATCGCCGGTGGCCCGTGTAGTGCGACCGGAGAGTCGACCTCGTCGTCGGGAGGCACTGTGGGATTCGCCACGTCTTTGGCGGTCGACTCGTCCGGCGACGTCTTCGTGGCGGACGCCACTGGGAACATGATCTTCGAGCTTCCATCGGCGAGCGGCGAACAATTCGGCAGGTTCGTGAGCGCCGGGAAGCTGACCGTTGTGGCAGGGACCGGGTCTGCAGGCGATAGCGGCAACGGGCAGGTCGCATCCAGCGCAGAATTGAACGATCCCGGAGGTGTAGGTGTCGATCCCAGCGGAGACCTGTACATCGCCGACACCGGGAACTGCGAGGTACGCGAGGTCGTGTCGCGCAACGGGACACACTTCGGAATTCAGATGGCAGCCGGTCATATCTACACCATTGCCGGAACGGGTACGTGTGGCGAGAAGGGTGACGGAGGTCCCGCCAATCGAGCGGAGCTCTGGGATCCGGTGGGCATCGAGGTCGGTCCTGCGGGTGACCTTGTCGTGTCCGACGGAGGAGGAGAGGAGATTCTCGACCTTCCGCCTGTATCGGGCACCTTCTACGGGGTGCACATTGCAGCGAACCATCTATCGGTCGTTGCAGGAATCGGTTTCTACGGGCCCTACCTGATAGACGGGCTGCCAGCGACGGGCCAGACCGCCGAGCTCAACTCGCCCGCTGGGATCGCCCTCGACGCCGGCGGGGACCTCTTCATCGCCGATACGTACAGCAGCTGCATCCGTGAGGTCCCTGCCCGGAACGTCGTGCAGCGCGGCATGATGCTGACAGGCGGAGACATGTACACCGTGGCGGGTGCTCTAAAAAGCGATCTGGGCGGCTCGACGACCTGGACCGGGCCTCAAATGCTGTACCCGGTCGGGGTCGCCATGGCGCCTGACGGCGCGGTCGTCTACTCCGACCAGGGAGCGAACGTCGTGCGCGAAGTTTCGCCGACTTAGGCAAAGCGGCTCAGCCTGACGAGACGTCCAGCTCGTAGCTTCCAGCGCCGACCCTGATAGAGACCTCGCCGTCCTGCGAGCCCTCGAGTGAGATTCCTTCGGCGTGTTCGATGGGAACGGCGCTCACGGTGACCGAAGCAGGATTCTTCGCCGGTAGCTTCATGTGAGCCTCCGAATTCGGAGGTAGAGACAGAGCCACGTGAAGACCATTCCGAGACCGCGCCCAGCTCACAGAAGCCATGCCGGAGAGAGTCGGTACCGCACCTGAGGCGGCATCCAGCACACCGAACGCCGGAGCGATCTCGAGCACGGTGGGTGGTCCGTTTGCCGTTCGAACCGCAGGAGCGACACCTAGAAGCGCCTCTTGCATCGCTACGAGAGCAGAAGCACCCCACCCGTGCGACATGCTGTCGCCGATCAGGTCACTCAGTTCCCATGCTTCCCAAGTGAAGGTCCCGCCGTGGGCGAGTATCCAGGCCCATCCCGGCCTGCTTGCGTTCGTCAAAGTCTCCACGACGTCAGCGTCGAGCCCCGCTGCGTGCAGGGACCGCAGAAGCTCCATTCCGTGGTCCGGCTCGACCGAGATGCCGAGGCTTGCGACATACCTGCCCACCGCCGCCTGGCGGTCGGGCGGGACCAAGCCGTAGGCGAGTGCCTGGATGTTCGCGAGCTGCGAAGAGTGTGGTGACCGTGTGCCGTCGGAGCGAAGACCGTCCGCGTAGAGCCCGTCGTGCCCGACGAGATAGCGGTTCACAGCCTCTGACACCGTGGTGGATCTGGACTGTTGTGTCTTGGCGCCCTTGCCGTCGCCGACGACTGCGGCCACGAGGGCGATGCGTGCGAATGCGTTGGCCGACAGCACGTTGATCGACGTGTCGCACTCGGTGTTGAAGTCGTATCCGTAGTTGGTGTCAGCACTCTGCGACAGGGGAACCCCAGTCACGAGCCCTGTCTGTTGCGGGACTGGTCGCCACAGATACTCCGAAACGCGGAGAAGCGTCGGATACAACGACCTCATCCCGCCGACGTCCCCGGTGCTCAGGTAGTAGCGCCACACCCACTCCGGGTACAGCGCGGTGAAACTCACGTAGCTCTGGGCCCCGTAGCCCGTCGGGTAGATGTCGCTTACCCGCCCGTCCGGCCAAAAGCGCTTCTGTGACCTGGCGAAGTCGCGCAGAGCCTGGAAAGTCAGGTTGGTCTCCGCGTGGACCCGCATGATCACCTGCGATTCGCTACAGGCGTCCCATAAGAACTGGCCCTTTTCGCGGGTGGGCGTGTCGATGAACTGTTCCTGGGTGGTGTAGAGAGCTGAGCGGTCGCACAGATCCCAGACCGCGTCGAGCTCTGTGTTCGACGAATTGAAAGATGCCTGGGGACTGTCGGGCATCGTGGAGTGGCGCGCCATCGCACTCACCTGGTCGCTCGCGATCGCCTCACCGGGTTGATCGATCTCGAGATATCGGAATCCCAGATACGTGTAAGGCTCGAAGGTCTGAACGCCTTCGCGTTGTATGTAATAGAAGGCGAGGTTCGTCTGCTGAGTCGCGTGGGTCGTAGAGACGTGCCCGCCCGGATCGAGCACGTACCCCACGTGCATCGAGACGGTACGACCCGAGACGCCTTGGCGGAACTGTACGATCGGCCGGCCCGCGTAGATCTTGCCGAAGTCGACGACGACTGCTCCGTCGTCGAGCGTGGTCACTGACGCGGGCGCCAACGGAAGCTCTGTGATGCGGGTTCGTTGGGCGAAGAGCTTCGTGAATGGCGCCGTCCCTACCGGTCCCATCACCGGGGCAGCCGTCCACGCGCTGTCGTCGTAACCCGCTTCCGCCCAACCCGACGGGGTCGAGCGCGAATCGATGATCTCGACGAAGTCGCCGGCGTCGGTGTTCCGCTGCGCTGCCGGCAACCACTCGGCCCGGTGCTGCCTCCACGTTTCGTCGGTGCCCACCACGAGTCGCCTTCCGTCGGTGAAACGCACCGAAAGCTGAGCCAGCAGGCCCGGCGCCGACTGTGGCCTTCCTTTTCCTGCGCTGTACCAGTGATGGAGGAACCCAATTGCGTTCCTCCCACCCGTCACCAACGCCTCGCTCACGTCGGTCGCCTGGACGTACTGCTCGTCGGGGTAACAGAAGCCGGGTCCCGTGTCGAGCTTCCTACCGTTCGCCCACAGTTGGTACTTGTGGGCGGCGGCCGTATACACGACGGCGTGTTCGATTACACCTGAAGGAAGGTCGACAGTCGCTCGCAAATATGTGTACTGCTCGAGACCCGTGTCCGCAGGGCCTGGTCGTAGCCATCGCGCTTTCCAGTCGCGTTCGCGAAGTCCCGTCACGAACGAGGCGGTCTCAGAAGCCGAGCCCCATACCCCGCGGTTGTCGCGGGTCGCGACACTGAACTCGTATGCGGTGTCGGAGTCCAAGGTGGCGCCTGCGTAAGCCACAAAGGCCTGGTCGCTCGATGCGACCTCTCCGGAGTCCCACACGTTTGTGCCTCCGACACCGGAGCGCTTCACCACCAGCCGATACGCAGTCTGAATCGCGCCCCTTCGAGGATCGGCGACCCGCCAGGCGAAGTTCACGTCGTCAGGATCGACGCCTACCGGGGCGGGCTCGCCGTTGACTGTCAGCGCGACGGGCGGGCCGGGGAGCTTTGCGGTTCCTGACGGAGAGGGCTGGAAGACCTCCCACTCGTAGTAGCCGACGGATCCGGCAGCTACGACGACGGCTCCCGTCCGCATGGTGTTTACGAGGAACGTACGCCGATCGACCCGTCTCACCGCCTTCTCCTCGCCACTGCGGCACGCTATAGCGTCCGGGTCGTCACAGCACCGAAGTCCGGAGAAGCGCCTGGCGCAGGACGCGGCTCAAAACGAGGAGGATCCCATGATCGGTACCGGCGAAACGACCGGCACGGAATTGTCGCTCGATGGCAAGAAGGTGCTCGTGACGGGCGCGTCGTCGGGGATCGGTGCCGCCCTGGCGGAAGCCTTCGCACTCGATGGAGCGGTCGTCGGAATCTGTGCGAGACGAAAGGATCGGCTGATCGAGACGTACGAACGATGCGCCGAGCACAGTCCCATGAGCCGGATGTGGGTCGTCGACCTGAGCGTCCCCGACGAGGTGGATCGGCTGGCGCGCTCCGCGCTCGAAGAGCTCGGTGGCGTCGACATACTCGTCAACAACGCAGGCATACCCAAACGTCGGCACGTCACCAAGCTCGATCCAGCGACCGTCGAGAGTGTGATGGCAATCAACTACTTCTCTCCGGTGCGCCTGACACTCGCATTGCTACCGCAGATGCTCGACCGGGACTCGGGACTCGTCGTCAATGTCGCGTCGGTTGCAGCAACCCTGTCGTCGCCCGGAGAGTCGGCATACGACGCGTCGAAAGCCGCACTGGCGGTGTTCTCCGAAGCCATGGCCATCGATCTATGGGACACGGGCGTGAACGTCGCAGTTGTCTACCCAGGGCTGTTCGACACCGAGCTTTTCTCCTTGCCGGACAACGACGCGCCTGTCACCGGAATAGATCCCGCGCCAGTCTCCGAGCTCGTCGACGCAGTGATGGCGGGCCTTCGTGCGGGATCCCGTCAGATATACGTTCCTTCGTGGTTTGCAGATATAGCGAAAGGCAAGGTGGAGAACCTCGAGGGGTTCATGTCCGGAGCGGCGGCATTCGTGCGAGAGCAACGCACGAAGAGCTGACGGCTCTACCGTGCACGTCGCGGCTCTAACAGTCGAGATCCACATCGCAGACAGCCGGTCGCTCAAGGCCAAGAGATCCGTCGTCCGTCACGTGCTGGACACCGCTCGGCGCCGATATAGCGTCGCCGCAGCCGAGGTCGAGTTCCAGGATCTGTGGCAGCGTGCCCGGCTCGCATTTGCAGCCGTCGCGACAGACGCCGGTCAAGTGGAGCGAGTCCTCGACAGCGTGGAGCGATTCGTGTGGTCGCATCCCGAGATCGAGGTGTCCGCCACCGAAAGGCACTGGCTCGAGATCGAAAGTTGAGGAATCGGGCGCGATCGTCCGTGCGGGCTCGCGACTCAGTTACTCTTCTGGGGGGCTCGGCAGGCGGTCGACAAGGGGAGTGGCGGACAATTTGCTTGGATTGAACCCACGCCGGTGGTTCCGGGCCTCCGGGATCATTGGGGCCGTTGTCTTGGTGTCCGTCGCCCTTGGGATCGTCGCTTCCGGGCAGTTCGCCCCCGGCGCCTCTTCCGCCGGCACGCCGCAACTGCGGGCTGGCGATGGATCGCCGAGCCTCGTGACGAGGCTTCTTTCGGTTTCGACGGATTTGGGTCCGGCTCGGATCAGCTCGATAGATGTGCTCGTCACGCTCGAATCCACTAGGCGTCCTTTAGTGCTCGAGGCCTGGGCCGTGAAGCGCAACCTCGGAGTCACCTGGTCCCCAGGCGAGCAGTTCGCCGTGGTGAGCGGCTCAGCGGCTTCAGTGGGCTCGGCATTCGGCGTGGAGATCGACAGCTTCCGATCGCGCAGCGGTGAGCTCTTCTACTCCTCGATCCGCCAGCCCGGAGTGCCCGGACCGATTCGTGCGGACGTCACGGGAATCGGAAGCATCAACAACTACGGCCGACTGACGACTCAGGCCATAACTCACGATTTCGTCCCGAATGGCGGGTTGACTCCAACAGGGCTGCTCGAGGCGTACCAGGCCACACCTTTGTCGAACACGGTACAGGGCTCGGGAGAGACGGCCGTATTCCTAGAGGCATCGCCGGTCGAGCAGTCAGACCTCAATGCGTTCACCACTAAATTCACGCTTCCGCCGATACAGCTACAGATTGTGGGCGGGAATGCGAGCGGCGGTCCGAGCCAGAGTGACGAGTCGGACATGGACATAGAGACGGTGCACGAGATCGCCCCGCAGGCTCGGCTCGTTTACTACAACGTCCTCTCTGCTCCAGGGATCACGAACAACACTGACCTAGGCGCGGCCATTGCCTTGTCGATATCGGCAGTCGCCCGCCAGTTCCCTGGCGCGGTGATCAGCGCCAGCCTGGGGCTTTGTGAGCTCACGCAGAACCGAGCGGACATACAGGCCCTCAGCAGTGCCGCGGCCGCGTTGAACGCGACAGGCGGAACCATGTACGCGTCGAGCGGCGACACGGGCGGCGCCGACTGCGGGAACTTCGGGGCCGATTCCCTCACTTCGGCCAAGGGGGTGGAGATACCGGCAGCCGCCCCCAACATCACGGGCGTAGGCGGCACGACTCTCAGCGTCACTACTGACGGTGGCTACGCGGGGGAGACAACCTGGTCGTCGCCGATGATGTCGCAGGGCAGCGGCGGCGGCGTGTCGACCATCGCACCCCGACCCTCGTGGCAGAACGGTCCAGGTGTGGGCGGTTCGGGGATCCCTGACATGCGCGAGGTCCCCGACGTGTCGGCCGACGGCGATCCCGTAACCGGAACCGCCTACATCACCAACGGCCAAATGCAATCGGGCGGTGGAACGTCCCTCGCTACACCGATTTGGGCCGGGTTCACAGTTCTGATCGACCAGTTCCTCCACAACTCGGGGCAGCCGCCGATCGGATTCGCCAATCCCGTGTTCTACAAGCTCGCTGCCGAGGCACAGCTCTCGCCCCCGCCTTTCCACGATGTGACGGTGGGAGGGAATGTCTTCTACCCGGCAGGTCCCGGGTACGACCCCATCACCGGGCTCGGAAGCCCCGACGTCGCGGCGTTGGCGCAGTACATACTCAACCTCGAGAAGAGCGGTTCTGGATGAGCGACACCACGCAAGGCCCGAGCGGCGAGAGCCTCCCCCCGACCGGGGCGGCACCGAGCGCGGTTGCCTCTCTGCCGTCGCTGCCGACCGTGCAATGTCCGCACTGCGCCCAGATCGTCCCCGAGGGTCACTTCTGCGGATCTTGCGGAGCTCACCTGCTTCACTGGAACAAAGGTCGTGCGGCCGCCAGGCGACTGCACGCCTACGCGGCGTTCCCCGACGAGCCTATGTACCGGCTGAGCATCGTCTCGTCGCTCTTCCCGCACCTGTCTCATCACTCGCGGACCGTGTTCCGCGTCGCCACGGCATGGCTCGTCATCATCCTGGTGGTTCTTGCGATCGCTGGTCTCGAATCGCCTCTCATAGCGGTTGCGGCCGTGGGTATTCCGCTTCTGTTCCAGCTCTACGTGATCGACGTCGGTCCTTACGGCGACGACGTCGTGCTTCCCACTTTCGTCACGCTCGTCGTCGGAGCCGCGCTCGGGGTCGGATGGGCGCAGATCGGTGGTCCTTACGTGCAGCGCGACCTGCTGCCGACTCTGCAATCGAGCCTAACGAACCACGGTGCGTTCTCTGCTGCGGTGCTCGTACCTCTGACCGGTCAGTTGCTCATGTGCGTCCCGGTGGTCATGTTGTTGATCAGGAGGCGTTCGACTGAAGCTCTCGACGGATTCGTCATCGGCGCGGCGGGAGCGCTCGGCTTCACGGCTGCGGCGACCATCGCGAATCTCTCGTCGCGATTCTCGGGCGGGATACTCGCGCATCAGCCATTCGTGGACGTCATCAGCCAGGCACTGATCCGCGGCGTGAGCGTACCTTTGGTCGCGGCATTCGCCACGGGTCTGTTCGGTGCAACGGCGTGGGTGCGTAGGCGCTCGGAGGCCGCGCCGACAGACGCAAGAGGCTTGTGGCTCACATCCCCGATCGGAGCCCTCGTTATCGCGATCCTGGTTCAGATCGGTCTCGGGTATACGGACATAGCACGTCTCCCGCTGGCTGTCGTCGTGGTGGTTCACCTGGCCGCCGTCGTCGTCTTGATGGCCTTCGTCCGAATTGGGCTACACCACGTACTCCTTCACGAGCACCACGACTTCGCGATCGGTCCTCCGCGCACTTGCACCAGCTGCCGTCACGTGGTGCCTGCCATGCCGTTCTGCCCGCAGTGCGGGGTTGCTCAGAACGCGATGTCCAGGGCTCACCGCAAGCGAGAGCTCGACCAGTTGGACGAGCCCGGTTCGCCAGTCACCGGTTCGGTGGTCTCGTGAGCACCCACGTCCCTTCTGTGCCGGTTGTCCGCCCGGGATGGCCGACTCAGCCGCCCTCGGTTCCACCGCGGCCTGATTCGGGTTGGCCCGGATATGGGTACCCGCACGCAACCGGTGCCCGCGTCCGCGCGGCAAGCCGGCTGTCGCACCGCCATGTGCTCTCCGGGTTGATGGGCGGACTCGCAGGAATCGTGGTGGTGCTGATCGTGGTCTCGCTTTTGGCCAAGACCGCAAGTCCGACGGGTTGCACAGGACTTACGTGTGAGATTCGGCCCGCGAGCGGCCCACCTGTAGAGAACGGAGCGCTCTACAAGAACCCGCAATTCGGCTTCACGGCCCGCATACTCACCCAGGGACTCCCCACGTCAGTCTCGACCGCGAACGGCGACCTTGCGATCACCTTCAATGGCAACAACGGTCTACAGGGAGTGCTCCAGCTCGGGGCTGAGGCGGCAGGCGGTCAGACCGCAGAGCAGATCGTGGACTCCGAGATAAACAAGATCGCCAATGGCGCGCAGCTCGCTTACGTGATCCCCGGGTCCATGATCGGGTACCAGCCGGGTTACGGTGCCGCCTACAACTTCGACTCGACCTCGAGCAACGGCCAGTCCGCCACATTGAGGGTCATCGTCCTGGCTGCGATCCGCAACAACATCGCCGTCGTATCAGTGTGCGCTGGTCCGCTTCAGCCTTTCGGGCAAGGGCAAGGCCAGCCCAACGACGGTCATCCGAGCATCGCCAATCTCATAATCGCTCAAGCCGGCGATCCGGTGATCAACAGCGTTCTGTGGCCGGGTCAGACGACTCCTTGAGCCTGGGTGTCAGCCGTTGAAATACGGCGCATTGCAGATGAACCCTGCGTTCGGCGATGGTGGAATCCGAACGAACAAGCCGTTCACGATTCTTGCCAGGAGCCAGCACGATGGCGGCTGGCGCCCTCCGGGATCGGACGTGGCGATGAGCCCGTTCGCGTTGAACGAATGCACTTGTTTGAGCGCCTGAAGAAGGTCCGCAGACGTCGGGTTTGCGCCGGCGTGCTCGAGCCCCTGTGCGAAGAGCATGCCCGAGATCCATCCGTCGAGCGTGAACAGATCCGGCGTGAATCCCTTGTGTACCTTCTGCACCCAAGATAAGAAAGTGTCCACCTCAGGCACGGTCTTGGCGTCACGACCGAGGTACAGAGCGTCAGTCTGGTCAAGGTAGATACCGTCTGCATTCGAGGCGCCGCCTGCGAGTTGAACAAAGTCGTTCACGTAGATCGGGCCTGCCGACTCGATTACCTGAGGGTGGTAGCCCAGTTGGTGCGCCTCGGCGATGATGTGCTCGGCGTCGCTCGCATCCATGAGCGTCAGGTCGAGGAACTGCACGCCGGCGTGCTGCATGGCAAGAAGCTGGGTCTGGAACTGGGTGTCGAGGGGGCCGAAAAGAGTGGAATAGACGATCTTGTACCCGAGGTGCTTCATGGCTGCTTCGAATCCCAACGCCTGATACTCGGCCGACGACTCCTGGGCTATAAGGAGACCCACGTGCTTGATTGCCGTCGGGTATTGCTGAGCGAAGTACTCGAGCGGGCCGAGCTGCCAACCTCCGATTGCCGGGTCCGGGCTTACGGTATTGGGCAGGTCGAGCGTGGCCTGTGAGAGCGAAAGAGAGACGTTCGGGATGGTCGGATGTTTAGCCAGGATCAATCCCCCGTCCTGGTCGTCCAGGGAGAACGAACCGACGAAGGCGATGACTCTGCCGATGATGGATTGCGTCTCGGCGATGTTGTCCTGACCGCTGAATTTGTCGTCTTCCGAGATGAGGGAGACCTTGCGCCCGCCGATCCCTCCTTGGGTGCTGTTCAGATACGAAAAATACGCGTCGGTTCCGACTGCTGCGCCCTCGAACAGTCCAGGGACAATGCCGCTGATCGTCGATATGTTCCCGACCGTTACACAAGTGGCGGTGATGGCGGCGGGGCAGCTCACCTTCAGCGCGTCTACCAGCTTTACGCTCGGCGCAACCGTCGGCACCGGCCCTCCTCCGCCGGCATTCGGAGACGTGTGCGTGGTGCAAGCTCCCGAGGCAAGAACGACGGCAAGCGCGGGAACCCACCCGGCAGCGTGACGCAATCGGCGCGGCGTGGAGCGGGTCGCAGTCATCGTCGGCTTACGCTATCGATCCATGGCCGATCGCGCCCAGAACATTGCTCGGCGATTCGAGCGATGGTTCACTCGCGTCCACCCGCGTATCTATCTCGCAACGCACGGATGGATAGGCCACCGATTGGGCTGGTACCCGTCACTTGTTCTCGAGACGACTGGGCGGCGCTCAGGAATGGCGAGGAGGAGCGTGCTCCCTTACCTGCGTCACGACAGCGAGTACCTCGTTGTCGCATCGAACTTCGGTGGCGACCGTCCGCCCTACTGGTTGCTCAACCTGCAGTCTGAACCAAATGTCCGAATCCAGATCCGGCGCAAGCGTTTCGGTGCCAAAGCGGACGCGGTGTTCCCGGGCGACGAGCGCTACGAAGATATCTGGCGGGTCGTCACAAGAAACGGTCGCCGAGGTCCATACGAGCGCTACCGCACACTTACGGCGCGTCCGATCCCCGTGGTGAGGATCGCTCCCGATTCAGGCTCTCAAGTCGATTAAGACCTTTCCGCGAACCGTTCGGCCCACCAGTTGCTCGAGGGCTTCGTTGACCTGCGCTAGCGGAAACGTGGCTCCAACCGATACCCGCATCTGACCCGCCGCGACTGCTCGAAGTGCTTGCTGCTTGGCTTTTGCCAGATTCTCCTCGGAAGCGATGAGCCCGCCGTAGCCGTAGATCGTGAGACTTTTCCGGTACAGGGCTTGGAGCGGCAACTCACCGCTGGTGCCGGCTGAAGTGCCGAAGAGCACCAGCCGACCGTGTTGAGCGGCAAGAGTGATCAGACGGCCCGTGTAGCCGTTACCGAGTGAGTCGAAAACGACAGTGGGCGAGAAGTCCGCGCATGCGTCCTCCAAGCCGAGCGCGTCGGATACGACACCTTCCTCGGCCCCGAGGCCCGTCAACCACTCACGATTCGCTTGGCGCTCGGTCTGCCCCCATACCGTCGCGCCAAGGGAACTGCAAAGTGAGACGATCATGCTCCCGACTCCGCCACTTGCCCCGAGGACGAGGACGCGATCGTTTGCCGTCACCTTGGCAAGCTCGACGACGACCGTCCAAGCCGTCGCTCCGGCCACTCCGATCGTCGCCGCCTGATCGAGGTCGACGCCGTCGGGTACGGCGGTCAATGCTCGACTGGGGACGACAGCGGCTGAGGCCCAGAGCCCGTCGCGTCTTGTTCCTACGCCCGCTCCGTGCACGAGAACCCTCGTTCCGCCGGTGACGCCTGCGCCCTCTGTTCCGAGGGTTCGGGGTATCGGGCCGTCCGGTGCGGTGAGCCCCATCGCCCCGTATCGGTCAACCGGGTTTACCGCGCCCCAAGCCATATCGACAAGGACCTCGTCGGCAGTTGGCTCGCCGAGTTCTACCGTCTCGACACGAATGGGCGCGCAGTGCTCGATCAGCCTTGCCGCGTTCACCCTCATCGATCGGGACGTTAGCGGGGTAGCTCCCAAGGAGCGGGTGAGCCAGTCAGGAGGCCTACGGATGTCAGCGGGACGGTGCCACGAACGCGGCAGCCATCTGAGGCTCGCGAGTGTGCGTCCTGTGCTCACGAATCAGCTCGGTTACGGCACCAGCCGGCGCCGGACGCGCAAGGTGGAAGCCTTGCACGTGGTCACACCCGAGCCGCCGCACCGCCTGGAGTTGCGCTGCGGTCTCGATTCCTTCAGCGACCGTCTCTAGGCCGAGTGCATGGGCGAGGTTGTTCATCATGGAGATGAGCATGGCCGCGTCCTGATCGCTCGCAACATCGGCGGTGAACGAGCGGTCAAACTTCACGAAGTCGACGGGAAGCCGCCTTAGATACGAGAGCGACGACCATCCGGTTCCGAAGTCGTCGATGGCGATCGACACGCCGAGGTCCTTCAATCTTTGGAGTCGTTCGACTGCCTGGTCCGCACCCTTCATCGTGATGCTCTCGGTTATCTCGATGATCAGGTCGCCGGGGGGGAGGCTGTACTTCGCGAGTGAGCGCGCGACCATGTCAACGACTCCCGGATCGTGCAGTTGCCGGGCCGACAGGTTGACAGAGATGGTCGGACACACGATCCCGAGATCGCGCCACGCCGCCGCTTGGGCGCACGCCATGTCCATTGCCGCCGCTCCGACCGGCACGATCGCACCCGTCTCTTCTGCATATTCGATGAACGAGGTGGGATAAAGAAGGCCGCGGGTTGGGTGCTGCCACCGCATGAGGGCCTCGACGCCTGTCATGCGGCCTGTCCGAGCGCTCAGGATCGGCTGGTAATGAAGAGTCAGCTGGCCGAGGTGGTTCCCAAGTGAACCAAGCTCACTTTTCAGTTGCATCCTGGATACGACCCCGTCGAGCATGCTGGACTCGAATACCCTGTAGCAGCTCTTGCCGTTGTACTTGGCTTCGTACAACGCGATGTCGGCGTCGCGCAGCAACTCTTCTCCTGTTGGACCCGGGCCGGGCGCGAGAACGATGCCCACGCTGGCACTCGCCATCAGCTCGCTTCCACTGATGTCGAGAGGCGTTCTCAACATGTGCCCGACGCGCTCGACTGCCCTGAGGGCGTCTTCGGTCGCGATGACGTTCTCGAGCAAGAGGGCGAATTCGTCTCCGCCGATACGAGCGATCGTGTCTGCCTGACGCACGGAAGCCTGCAATCGCGAGGCAACCTGCTTCAGCACCTCGTCACCTGCGAGATGTCCCATCGTGTCGTTCACAGACTTGAAGTCGTCCAGGTCGACGAGCATCACGGCGAGCGTCCCGTGGTCACGTCTCTGGCGCTCGAGCGCATGTTCCAGGCGGTCAGCGAACAGAACTCGGTTGACGAGTCCCGTCAGGGGGTCGTGGAATGCTTGGCGTGCCAAGTCGACCTCGCGAGCCTCGAGCTCTGTGACTGTCGACTCGAGCCGGCGGTTCAAACGACGGTTCTCAAGTAGCGCCTGAAGTTGTCGCGCCATCACGAGCGCAGTGGTCGTGGCACCGATCGCGAACAGGCCTCCGCCGATGGAATGACCCGTCGCCTCTTCGACGGCCGCGGTGAGGCCGGCCAACGTGAGCGGGATGTACGGCACGACCAGCTGGGAGTTGGACTGGCCCTTTTGGCCCGGCTCGGCGGCCGCCGCCTGCCGAGGAGACAGCGCGGCAAGGGCGATAAGCAGGAAGCCAAGGACCCAACCTGTGTCCATCCAGTTACCGTTGCCGTAAGTGCCGTTCTGCGTCAGGTACGCGAACATGCTGTCGGAGAACGCGAGCGAGACAACTCCCGCGGCGAGGAGCCCGAGCTGTCGCCGGCCGTTGCCCCGAGCTCGCGCCAACGAAGTGAGCGCAACGGTCGCGATGATCACGTCGCCGACCGGATATGCGAGTCCCACTACTCGAGCGAATGGATCTTCGCCGCCAGAGCTCCAAACAGTGCCGAGAGCGGTCGCCCAACTGACGAACAAAAGCGAGCCGGCGATGATCGCTCCGTCCAGCAGAGCCCTGAGGTTCCGGTTGACTGCTCCCGACTCGACCGCAAGCAGCAGCACGCCGGCCGCCATGAACGGGATGGCAAGCAAGAAGAACAGGTCCGCGAGCGAGGGGAACGGGACCTGGACGTTACGTACGAGCTCGTACCAGCACCAGATGCCCTCACCGATCGCCCACGACACCGAGGCCGCCGCGAGCAGATACCAGGAAAGGCGCAGACGACCCGCCGCCTTGCTTCCTGCCCAGGCGCAACCCGTAGCCGCGAGTGCAGCCGCAACTCCCTCGCCGATGTCGTCGAGCCACACACTCACATTCAGTCCGAGGGGGTTGAACACCATGAAGACCGCAAACACCCCGGTTACGGACGCGCAAATGAGCGTGAGGAGCCACCAGCGTCTTTTACTTAGTGCGGACACCACCCCTTTGATCGACATCGCGTCGTGAGGGCTTGAGCCACGTCGTGCCTGGACGAGCCAGGAATTTGCCCAATTTCACCGTTCGCATTGGCAAGGGCCGCGGCTACCCGCCCCAACTACCCAACCCATTGGCCCCGGATGCACTACCCCGTGTCGTGGATCCGGCGCGCCATCTCGACCATCTCGTCACCCGGACCGCCGGTCGAGGGGGCTTCGGGCCGGTATGTCCGGCCGAGGAGGGTAGCGAGGGTCGCCCCGACGGACATGCGAAGCGCGTCGAGGTCGTAACCCCCCTCGAGGAACAGGACGAGCCGACCCAGACCTGGGCTGAAGGCCGTCACGGTCGACGCCAGGTCGGAAAAGTCCCCGGCGGTCAACCGCAGGCTCGCGAGTGGGTCTGCCCTGTGGGCGTCGAACCCGGCCGAGACGAGTACCCAAGTCGGCCCGAACCGCTCCACGACGGGTCCCGCGACAGTCTCGAGTGCACGGCGAACCACGTCCCCTGTCGCTCCCGACGGGAGCGGAACGTTCACGTTGAGACCCGGAGCGTTTGGTCCGCCGGTGTCGTTTGCTGCTCCGGTGCCCGGGTAGAGGCGGCTCTGGTGCGTCGAGACGTAGAGAACACGTGGGTCATCCCAGAAGATGTCCTCGGTGCCGTTGCCGTGATGGACGTCCCAATCGACGATGAGCACTCGTTCCCCGCGTTCGGCTAGCAGGGCCGCTGCGACTGCGATGTTGTTGAGCAGGCAGAAACCCATCGCCCTGCTGGCGGATGCATGGTGTCCCGGAGGACGGGCGGCTACGAACGCGAAGTCGCCCGCCCCGTCGTAGAGGCACTCGATGGCGGCAAGCCCTCCTCCGACGGCCAACAAGGCGGTGTCCCAGGATCCAGGAACAGCGACGGTGTCCGGGTCCACGGCACCGCCCCCTGCTTCGCAGAACACCCTCAAAGACTCCAGGTAAGGGCGGGGGTGGACGAGCGCGAGTTCTTCCTCGGAGGCCCGTCGCGGCTCGGTGCGGACCACCGCATCGCGGATGCCGGCTGCGTCGATTCCGCTCAGTGCCGCCCGAAGCCGCGCCGGCTGTTCCGGATGATCGGGCCCGGTGTCATGCTGATCGAGCTCTGGGTTCGCTGCGAGTACGAGCACGTCGACCACCGTACGCGGAAAACGGCGTGCGGATGTTCCGACGGGCGACTCCGACGTACTTTGATCGATCTCGGATCTCGGTCTCCGGTGATTTCCCCCCGGTTAGGGTGGCGACATGGCCGAAGAACGCGTCGATCCACCCCTTGCCGCCGACGAACGCACGATGCTCGAAGCGTGGCTCGAATGGCAAAGAGGAACGCTTGCAACCAAGTGCGAAGGGCTCGACAACGAACAGTTGCGCGAGCGATCCGTTCCTCCTTCCTCCTTGTCGCTGATCGGTCTGGTGAGGCACATGGCCGATGTCGAGCGCGGTTGGTTCCGCCGCTGTCTCGCAGGTGAGGACGTCAAACCTGTCTACAGCTCGAAGGAGGACCCGGACGGGGATTTCGACCGGATCAACGAAGGGGACCCGCAAGCCGATATTGCGAAATGGCGTGACGAGTGTGAGCGCGCGCGCTCCGTTTTCGCAAACATCGTGTCGCTCGACGATATGGGCAAAGGGCGGAATCACGAGTTCTCCGTGCGCTGGGTTCTGGTTCACATGATCGAGGAGTACGCGAGGCACAACGGGCACGCTGACTTCTTGCGCGAGCGCATTGACGGGGCGACCGGCGACTGAGAGTGCACCCGACCTAATAATCGCGTCAGCCCGCCACGAGGGATCGAAGGAGGCGAGGCGGCGGCGATCCGTGAGAAAGCACTCCGTCGTATTGCGCGATAGGCCCGAGCCCGGCAAAGAGATCGGCGAGTTCCGTGTAGCCGACGAAGTAAGTCGAGAGCTGGGCTGAGGTGAGACAGGCCCTTCGCCACTTGCCTGTTGCTTCTCCCTCCTCCTGGAATCCAGGGCCGGTCATCAGGTCCATCGCTTGGCTCTCGGTCATGCCGCCAGCGTGGACACCAGCGTCGAGAATGGCGTTGATCGTCATGCGCAACTGCATCTTCAGCTGCTGGAGCCTGACCTCAGCCCCGCCGTGACCGGCTTCGGCCATCAGTCGCTCGGCGTGGACCGCCCACCCCTCGATGAAGCTCCCGCTCATGAACGCTTGGCGGACCGGAGTAGATCCAGCGAACCGGCGTCCGTGCGCGAGCTGGAGCGCGTGGCCCGGCATCGCTTCGTGGACAATCAGATTGACGACCATTGCGGAGTTGTACTCGCGGTAGAAAGAGTCGACGCGCTCGGAAGGCCAACCCTCTGGCGTGGGGGCGACGGCGAGAAAGGTCTCGCCGCCAATCTCGAGCGGTCCCGGCGCATCGCAGTAGGCGATGGCCACACCCCGGCGGAACTCGGGCATAACCTGGACCACCATCTCGTCTGAGGTGAGAGAGGCGAGGCCGAGCTCACCTACAGCGACCACCGCGTCATCGAGCGATCGACTCGCTTCCGAGACGATCGTTTCGTCCGATGCCGCGTCGCTGCGCCACCTCGTCCAACGCGGTGCGAACGGCGTCCGCTCCAGACAGCCCGGAAGCACCTCCGCGGCCGACGACGCCTACCAAATACTTACGGCAAGCGTCGTCCATCAACTCTGTCAGAGTTTCGAGGTGTTCGTGGGCGCGCCGCAACACCTCGCCCACGCTCAGCTCCGAGTTCAGAGTCAGCTCGAGCTTGCGGGCGAACTTCTCGGGTCCGAGCCGGAAACCGTCGTCAGTCTCAGAGTCAGCACTACGTGCTGCGCCAGGCCTGTCCAGCATCTGCTGCAAGTACGCGCCGTGCCGACCCAAAGCGTCGAGCGCTCTGCTTTGAGCGGGCTCGACACTTGCGTTCATCGAAGCATCAGACTTCAACAGTCGTGCCACCTCGTCACGTACGAGAGCGACCGTGCCTGCGTTCTGCTGAAGCGCCGTTTCCAAATGGACCCGCGGCGCCCTCGAGAGCTGCTTGCGAGAGAGGTCGACCAGTTCCGGCACCTGGTCGAGTCGCGCTGCGATCGCCCTCAAACGATCGGAAACGGGAAGCGTTTCACGTGCGATCAATGGGTAAATCGCGTTCCCAGGGTTGTAGACGAGCGGGTCCCATTCGATCTCGACCAGCTCTTCGGTGGTGAAGATCCGTTCGTCCAGAGCGCCGAGAAGGATCTCGCGGTCAACACGGTCGTCTGGGTCGAGCGTGTCCTCGTCGATCGCCTGGAGCGCCTCGCGATGACGGCGGTAGTCCTGAACAGCGTGGCGAAGACCGCCCTCGCTGCGGACGTCGAGTCGGTCGTCTCGGCGATGGTCACCAAGGTGAGTCGCCATCTCGGGCTCGTGACGGAGGACGTCTTCGACCGCTGCGGAGGCTGCGCTGTGGAACGCGGAGGTGGGTCTGTCCGTCATCTGACTCGAGATGCACGCTAGGGCAACAGGAGCTTTCCGAGCTTGCGTGAGGTGACGGCCATCCCGGTGGCGCCCATGATGAGCAGGTATGCGGCGTGCCCGACGAGAGACCACGTGAACAGCCCTGCGTCGAGTCCCCGGATCAGCGCGACTCCCTGATAGAGCGGGGTGCAGCGGACGACGATCTGGAGCCACCCGGGATAAACGCTGAGCGGATAGAACGTCGCCGAGAACAAGAACAACGGCAGGATGGCGAGCGAAACCATGTCGAAGTCCTGCCAGCTGCGCATGTAGCACGTCGCCGCCATGCCGGTACCCGCAAATGCGAAGCTGATGAGAATTGCCGCGGGATAGCAGAGGATCGCCCACGGCGTGAGCACATATCCGAGTGCCGCCATCACCACGAGGAACGATCCCGAGTAGAACGAGCCCCTCATCAGGGCCCAGCTGATCTCACCGAGCGCCAGGTCGCCCACCCCTAATGGAGTGGAGAGGACGGCATCGTAGGTGTGCGCGATCTTGAGCTTGAAGTAGATGTTGAACGTCGAGTCGAAGATCGCGCCGTTCATTGCCGACGAGGCAAGGAGCCCGGGGGCCACGTATGCCGTGTACTTCACGACCTGCGTACCGACGTGTATGCCACCAACGAGCTTGTTCAAGCCGACGCCGATGGAAAGCAGGTAGAAGAACGGCTCGAAGAACCCCGATACGAGGAGCACCCATTGGCGTCTGTAGACGAGGATGTTGCGTTCGACCAGGCGCCTGGCGCGCGTTTGGGTTATCAACCCGAGAGGGGTGAGTCTGAATATCAAGCCGGCGTTCACGTGATCAGCCTCCGCCGGAAAGTCTTGCGGGCAACCAGGTACCCGCCGACGACGAGGGCGATCAGGTAGCCGGCGTGTACGGGGACCTGGGCCCAGTCCACCTGCCCGAGTACGAACTCGCGGCAGAGAGTGACGCCGTGGAACAGCGGCGTCGCATAAGCCACCGGCCGCAGCGCAGCAGGGAGCTGGGTTACCGGGAAGAACGTGCCCGAGAACAAAAACAGCGGGACGACGCCGAATCGGTAGATGGTCGAGAACCAGGTGTCGTTCTCGACCGTCGCAGCAAACGCCGCGATCGGGGCTGAGAACGCGAGCCCGGTGATGACCGCAGCTGGGAGAGCGAGCAACGCCAATGGCGACAAGGCCGCACCGAAAGCCCAGACCACACAGAGATAGATGCCCGAGACGATTGTCAGCCGTATGGCAATCCAGGTCAAGGTGCCGAGCAGGACGTCGGTCACCGTCAGCGGTGTGGCGAGCATGGCGAAGTACGTGCGTATCCACTTGATGGCCCCCATCACGGGGTAAGTCGCCTCGTTGGTGCCGATCTGCATCGCGGTCGAAGCGAGCAGCCCGGGAGCAAGGAAGTACAGATAGCGGACGTGGTCGACGGTGTGCGCGTGCTGGTCAACGAGCGAGCCGAGCCCCACGCCCATGGCGGCGAGGTAAAGGACGGGAATCAAGAAGCTGGTCGCGACCGAGCCCCGCCATGTCCGCTTGTAGGAGTACGCCCAGTAGCCGAGCGCGCGCCACGAGGGCGGGCTCTGGACTCCACGCGCGCGGTCCAGGCCCGGCGTCTCTACGTCGAGCGCCATAGCGCCATGTTTCCTTTCCCCCTAGAACTACTCACCGCCCGTCGTCAGTCGACCAGCGTTCTCCCTGTCAGTCGCAAGAAGACGTCCTCGAGCGTCGCCCTTCTCACGAGAGCGCTCACCGGGCTCATTCCTCTTCCGTGGACTTCGCGCAGCGCAGCGTCGCCATCTGCCGTGTAGAGCAACAGCCGGTCCGGCAGTATCTCGACACGGTCGGCGATTCCGTCCATACGAGATGCTGCGTCATCCTGCTCGTCCTGGCCGAAACGAAGTTCGAGCACTTCGCGCGTCGCGTACCGTTCGATCAGCTCGCGAGGAGTTCCCTCCGCCGCGAACCGCCCATGGTCCATCACGGCCAACCGGTCGCACAACTGCTCGGCTTCGTCCATGTAATGAGTGGTGATGATCTGGGTGACACCCTGCTGCTTCAAGCGGTAGAGCCTGTCCCACAGAAGGTGCCTCGCCTGCGGATCGAGTCCGGTGGTTGGCTCGTCGAGGATCAGCAATTCCGGCTCGCTTATGAGCGACCGGGCGATCGTGAGTCGCCGCTTCATCCCGCCGGAGAGGGGATCCACCTTGTCCTTTGCCGCGGTCTGTGAGCTGCGCGAAGTCGAGCAGCCTTTCGGCTCGCTCTCGGATCAACTTTCGCGGGAGGTCGAAGTAGCGGCCGTAGATCATCAGGTTGTCGAGGACCGTGAGCTCCAGGTCGAGGCTGTCTTCCTGCGGTACGAGCCCGATGCGGCTCCTGATGCTCGCACCGTCGGTGGACGGGTCCATCCCGAGCACACGAAGCGTGCCGCCCGAAAGAGGGGACATGCACGAGATCATTCGCATCGTGGAGGTCTTCCCTGCTCCGTTGGGACCGAGGAACCCGAAGGATTCGCCCTTGGCGATCTCGAAGTTGATGTGGTCCACCGCCAAGAAGTCACCGAACCTCTTCACGAGGTCCCTAGCCACCACGAGGGGTTCGTCGGGCACGGTTGCACCGCGGACGTCCAAGGCTGTCGCTAAGGGGGTAGTGGACATCACGGCCACCCTACCGGCAGCCAGAACTGGCCTTGTTAAGGGCTCAGGCAGGAGGTCTGAAGAAAGGGTTGAACGGCGCGAGGGCAGCTTCGAGCGCGTCATCGAGGCCAGGTCGTCCGTTCGCACCTGCCTCGAGAGCCAGCCGCGTGGCCTCGAGGTTGTTGTCGAAGACCAGGTCTGCATCGAGGGCGTCAGGAGCTACCCACACCGCCGCTATCAAGACCAGTCCGTCGATCAACCCGCGCTCGACCACCCCGTCCTTGACTGCGCGCATCACGCCTGAGGCGACCCCCGCTTGCGCCGCGCCCCAAGTGAGCTGAGCATGGGACTCGCTTTCCACGGCGGCCTTGTTCACAAAAAGAGTCGGAGGCTTGCAAGCGACGCCCGGGCGGACGACGGCGACAAATGCCACGTGTCCCAGGCGCGGCGTAGCGAGCGCCGTGGCCCACGCGGTCTCGACCGGCCCGCCTCGTTCTCCGAGGACGGTGTTCAGGTGTGCGGCCTCCGCACCCTCGCCCACGAAAGCCTCGCCGATCTGGGTTACGAAACCGGCCATCTCTCCGGAGGTTCGCTGAAGGGTTCGGTCCGCCCGTAGCGGCTCATGCGGAGAAGCTCACTGCCTGTCGTACCTGCTTTCGTGTCGTACGCGAACAGGCCGACGTGTCGCAGACGCGAACCCGAGATCGGGCTCACCCTGTGAAGCGAGTTGCGCCCCTCGAAAACCAAAAGGGTGCCCGGGTTCATTGCGATCGTCCGCACCCCGGCCGTATCGCCGTCAAGTACGGCGGCAACCTCGCGGTAGTGCTCGTCGTGGGAGCTCCTGATGAGGGGTGCCACATCGAAATTCCCGCCTTCTTGTGCGGTCTGGATCGCCAACGAGACGACGAAGTCGGTCTGGTCGAAATGCCATTGAAGCTCGTCACCCTCGCCCATCACGGCCAGGTTCAGAGCCCCAAACGGGTCCGAGTAACGGTGAAGCGTCCCGCGGCCGAGCACCGCCGACACCAGGTTGGTCAGAGGCTCCCACTCGTAGAGTCGGCGGAGCGGCGAGGAAAGCGGAATGAGGTCGTACGGCACGGCTCGAAGACTGAAGCGCCCCGTCCATCGGCGCGGATGGTCGTCGGCGAGATCGAGATCGGGGCGCTCCAGGTAGGCGGTTCCCGGTCCGCCTGATGCGTATGCCCGACAAGTCATGGCCTCGGCGTCCGCTACCAGTTCACTAACGCCTCGAGAGTTCAAGAACCCGGGGAGCTCGGCGTAGCCCGACGCAGCCAGCTGCTGTCTTGCGTCACGAACCGCCGACGACCCGATGGTCTCATCGACGTCGTAGAGCGGGTAGCGGTCTGTGTCGACGAACGCCTCAACTGTCTCGATCATCGAATGCCCTCGATCATCGAGTGCTCGGTCTGCCGGGTGTCATCGATCACGCCTCGCTCGGGAATCTATTAGATCGCCCTGTACCCGACTGTCCCGAGCAGTGCTCGGGGCCTCCAGAGCGCGTAGCGTGCGACGCCATGACGAGCGCCTTGGACGGATACGAACGCGAGCCCTTCAGTGCGGAAGGGAAGGAGCGCGACCTCTACAGGACCGGCTCAGGGCCGGCTGTGATCGTGATGAGCGAGATTCCCGGTATCACGCCCCTCGTAGGCGAGTTCGGCCGGAAGGTCGCAGCGATCGGTTGTACTGCGGTCCTTCCCCACATGTTCGGGACCCCGGGCAAGCCACCGTCTGGTGCTTACAGCCTGGAGTCTCTCCTTCACGCTTGTATCTCTCACGAGTTCGCCGTCCTTGCCGCGGGCCGCACGAGCCCGATCACGACTTGGCTCCGGGCACTGGCCAAGGCCGAGCACGATCGATGCGGAGGTCCGGGAGTGGGAGCGGTGGGCATGTGCCTGACCGGCGGATTTGCACTGGCACTGATGGTCGACGATGTCGTCGTGGCGCCTGTGCTGTCTCAGCCTTCCCTTCCACTGCCCCTCGGCAAGAGACGAAAGAAAGACGTCGGGATCTCGACCGCCGATCTGTTCCGCGTGAAAAAACGAGCCGAGGCGGGTACCTCGGTCTTGGGATTGCGATTCACGGGCGATCCCGTATGCCCTCCCGAACGTTTCGAGCGACTGCGCGAAGAGCTCGGGGACCGTTTCATCGCAGTCGAGATCGACTCGTCGCCTGGGAACTCCCACGGTCATCCCGTTAAAGCGCACTCGGTTCTCACAGAGCACCTGCAGGACCAACCCGGGACTCCCACGCGTGAGGCGCTGGATCAAGTTCTCGACTTCTTCCGCGACCGGCTCCTCACGGCCTGACCGTCTGCCATGCGGCTGCCACCTGTCGCCACATGACCTCGGTGCCTTCAGGGGGGCCGCCCGAGGATCCCAAAGTTCCGTTCAGGAGGATCGCGCTCGAGTGGGGGCGCATCGGCTGCATCGGGTTCGGAGGGCCGCCGGCACACATCACGCTCTTGCGCCGGCTGTGCGTGCCTCGGGGCTGGCTCTCGGCGGGGGAGTTCGAGGACGGCCTGGCGGTGGCGAACCTGTTGCCCGGGCCGTCGTCGACCCAGCTCGCGATATTTTCCGCGTTCCGGGTCGGCGGACCTGTCGGCGCTCTCATCGGGGCTTCATTGCTCCGGGCCTCGTCCTCATTGTCGGGCTTGCAGCACTCTTCCTCGCCTCCCACCCGCCTGTGGCGATCGTCGGTGCGGCCGCTGGAGCGGGCGCCGTCGTGCCGGCGGTCGCGGTTGCCGCGGCTGCAGCGCTCGTCGTGCCGAGCTGGCTCAGGGCCGACAAGACAGCGGCGAGTCGGGCTCGGTGGGTGGTCTACGTGCTCGCAGGAGCAGTTGCCGCCGCGCTCGCCGGACCTTGGTTGGTTGTCGTCATAGTCGTTTGCGGCGCACTCGAGGTGGTGATCCGGGCGAACGCCTCGCGGTCCCGCCTCTGGTCCGAACCGGGCGGGACTCGGAATCTTGGCAGCCCATGCCGCCTCGGTGGGGGGCCTGAGCGCTCTTGCATGGGAGGGGCTCAAGGTCGGGGCTCTGTCGTTCGGCGGGGGATTCGTGATCATCCCGCTAATGGAGCACGACGCGGTCCACGTCTACCACTTCATGTCGGCCGTGCATTTTCTCGACGCCGTTGCGCTCGGTCAGGTGACCCCCGGTCCGCTGGTCCAGACGGTTGCAGTCGTCGGGTACGCGGCTCACGGGATCGAGGGCGCACTGCTCGCGGCCGCCTTTGCATTCGCCCCATCCTTCGTCTTCGTGATGGCGGGCGCTCCTCACTTCGACAGGATTCGAGCGAGCCAGGTCGCTCAGGGATTTCTGACAGGGGCAGCACCTGCGGCCATCGGAGCGATCGCGGGTTCAGCCATACCGCTCGGACAGTCGTTGGCCCACGTATGGCAGGTCGGAATTCTGGCGGCGGCCGGCGTGTGGCTGATCGCGCTGCGAAAGCCGATCTTGCCGGCGATAGTCGTCGGCGGCTTGATAGGCGCAATCGCCGCGCTCGCGGGTGCGCCCGTCAGCGCCTGAACGAGTTATGGGCCTACGCGGATGCCCACGACATGGATGAGCCTGCTCAGCTGCCTATAGGGGTCCCGGCGGCTCGCTTCGAGCTCCACAGCCATCACCATTTCCTCGTCGTCGTGCTCCGGCATGTTTCGCACCCAACCGTCCGTGAAGAGTCGCACCCCGTACCACGTGATCGTTTCCACGCCGTTCGCGTCGAGCATCTCTTTGATCTCGTCGAGCGTGTGGGCGACCGTGTCGACTCCGAGCCCGTTGACCTGGTGGCGCTGATCGAACGATTGAAGTGCGGCTGCCCAGTCGCCTTGCAGCGCCGGTCGAGTTGCCGTCGAGCCGGCGTTCTTGGAGACGAGCGAAACAAGTCCGCCGGGCCGAGCGAGTCTTGCGAGGGAGGCGACCAACTCCCGAGGATCGGGGACGTACATGATCACCCCGTGGCACAAAACGGCGTCGAACTTCTCGCCGTCGAGCGCTTGAGGCGCCTCTTCCCCGGTCGACAGAACGAGCCTCACCCGGCTTGCGACATCCTCGGGTTCGAGACAGAGCGCGTCAGCAGCGCGTGCGAGCATCGCTTCTGAAGAGTCCACGATCGTCACGCGGTGGCCGAGCCTGGCCAGCGGAATCGACTGGTTGCCAGCCCCACCTCCGACGTCCACCACGCGAACGGAGCCCGAAGGCAGGTGCCACGAGAGCTGCCGGTCGAGGACGTGGGTGCGAACCCTCCCACGAACGCTCCCATAGTGGCCGTCGAGGAATGGCTCAGCGAGGTCGGCCCACCGGTCCATCAGTTGACGATTGACTGAGAACAAAGCTGCCGGAGCTCGCGGCGAATCGGATGGGTGGAGCTCGGCAGAAGCTGCGTCAGGAAAACCAATGTGAGCGCCTCTACGGGATCTACGAAGAAGAACGTCGATGCGGCGCCGCCCCACGAATAAGTGCCGATGCCGTTCGGGATCTTCGCTTCAGCCGGGTCGGTGACGACCGCGAAACCGAGGCCGAAGCCCGCGCCGGGTTGGAGCAGATCAGGCAGGCTCCGTCGGCCGAACTCAGGAAGGGTCGAGCCGCCCGGCAGATGATTGGAGGTCATCATTCCGATCGTCCTGGGTCCGAGCAGCCTGGTGCCGTCGAGCTCTCCTCCACCGAGCAGCATCTGCGTGAACCGGTGGTAGTCGGCGGCGGTACCGAACAGTCCGCCTCCTCCTGAGAGCATCGAAGGAAGGCTCGTTGCCGAATCTGCCTGCATGGGTAAAACCGTCGCCCGCCTTGTTCCTCGTTCTGGCACGTAAAGCTGAGCGAGTCGACCGACCTCCTCGGTCGGCACGAAGAAACCGGTGTCCACCATGCCGAGCGGACCGAAGATGCGTTCTTGGAAGAAATCGTCGAGTGACTTGCCCGAGAGAACCTCGACCACGCGGCCGAGCACGTCGGTCGAGACGCTGTAGTTCCATGCGGTTCCCGGCTGGAACAGGAGTGGGAAGCCGGCGAAGTCGTCGGAGGCTTGCGCGAGGGTTCTCCCGCTCGGCGCACCGAGACCGAATCCGGCGCGCCGGTACATCGCGTCGACCGGGTGATCCAGCGCAAAGCCGTATGTCAGTCCCGACGTGTGGGTGAACAGATTCCACATCGCCATCGGCACACGCTGGTGCTCGAGAACAGGTGCGTCGCGGTTGCCTCCCGCCCAGACCATCGTTTCACCGAAAGCCGGAAGGACCGAGCTGACCGGGTCGTACAGGTCGAACGCACCCTCCTCGTAGAGCATCATCGCAGCGACCGATGTCACCGGTTTGGTCATCGAGTAGAGACGCACGATCGTGTCGGTCTCCATGGGAGAACCCGCCTGCACGTCCCGCGACCCGTATGTGAACAGGTGGGCGACCTTCGAGTGCCGGCTCACCATCGCGAGCGCCCCGGGCAACAAGCCGCTGTCGACATATCGCCGCACCAAGGAATCGAGGCGTTCAAGGCGTTCGGCGCTGAGCCCGACCTCGCGCGGCTCGGTTTCGACGGCCAGTCCCATTTCGCCCTCCTCGTGCGCCTAGCGCTCCTCGAGCACAGAGCCTCGGTCAGCGGAGCTGCGAAAACCGTACTTGCACCTACAGGTCGAAACGGACTCCCTGAGCGAGAGGCAGCTCCCCGGAATAGTTGACTGTCGCCGTCTGTCGCCTCATGTATCCCTTCCACGAGTCGCTTCCCGACTCGCGCCCGCCACCTGTGGCCTTCTCGCCGCCGAACGCCCCGCCTATCTCGGCACCGCTAGGTCCCGCGTTCACGTTGGCGATCCCGCAGTCGCTTCCCGATGCGGACAAGAACCGCTCGGCTTCGCGCATGTCCGAGGTGAAGATGCTCGAAGACAGGCCCTGGGGCACGTCGTTCTGTATGCCGATTGCCTCGTCGAGGTCGCTGAACGGCATCACGTACAGGATCGGCGCAAACGTCTCGCGCTTTACGACCGGCAGCTGCTCGTCAACCAGGACAAGGCTCGGGCGAACGTAGAACGCCTCTTTGGGTAGGTCCTCTGCCACCCGGTCGCCCCCAATGACGGTGGCGCCGGCACCACGAGCTTCGTCGAGTGCGGTCTGCATGGCGTCAAAAGCGCCACGGTCGATGAGGGGTCCCATGAGAGTGCCCGGGTCCCGAGGGTCACCGACATCGACGCTGCGGTATGCGGAGGTCAGGCGGTCAACGAGATCATCGATCAACGAAGCGTGCACGAGAAGTCGGCGAAGACTCGTACAGCGCTGTCCCGCCGTACCTACCGCCGAGAAGAGGGTTGCCCTGACAGCGAGATCCATCTCGGCCGAGGGACAAACGATCATCGCGTTGTTTCCGCCGAGCTCGAGGATCGAGCGCCCGAATCGCGCGGCGACGGTTTGGCCGACGACCTTTCCCATCGCGGTGGAACCGGTGGCGCTTACGACCGGAATGCGTTCGTCGCTGACGAGCGCAGAACCGATCGAGCGGTCGCCGAGAATGATCGAACTGAGCCCGCCGCAAGAACCGTTGCCGGCCAGCTCCGGTTCGGTCTGTTCGATGACGCGCTCGAGGATCGCGTGACACGCGAGAGCACACATCGGTGCCTTCTCCGAAGGCTTCCACACCACCGGGTCCCCGCAGACAAGCGCGAGAGCCGCGTTCCAGGCCCAGACCGCGACGGGGAAGTTGAACGCCGTCACGACGCCGACCGGGCCAATCGGGTGCCACTGTTCCATGAGCCGGTGGCCCGGTCTTTCGCTCGGCATGGTGGCGCCGTACAGCTGGCGCGACAAACCGACGGCGAAGTCGCAGACGTCGATCATCTCCTGCACTTCGCCGCGACCCTCACTGGTCACCTTCCCGACCTCGAGAGTGACCAGATCGCCGAGAGCTTCCTTGTGGCGCCGAAGCTCCTCGCCGAGACGGCGTACCAACTCGCCTCGGCGGGGTGCGGGCACCGTGCGCCACGACCGAAAGGCTCGCTGTGAGGTGTCGAGAGCCCGGTCGAGTTGCTCGGGCCCGGTGCTGGTCACCGATCCGATGACCTCGCCGTCGATGGGGCTGTAGACCTCGAGGTCGCCTCCGAGAAACACGGACTCGTCCAGGCCGATCTGTGACGCGATCCTTCGGACGGACCGGGTCGTCGGCTCGCGTGTTGATCGTGAAGTCTGTTCTGCGTTCATCAACCTTCATCCTTGATCTTCGGAGGGACGTCTACGAGTGCGCCCGCCGTCATGAGGGCTTCCTCGGCTCTTCTCAACCGCTTGCCGGCGCCAAGGTGCGCACGCGCAGCGACGCCAGCGGCAAGAGCGTTCACCACCGACAACATGCCTGTGAGCGAATCGAAGGGTCCCGCACCGACTACCCGCACGAGGAGATGGGCGTCCGATCCTGCGACGAGAGGGCTGAGAGGCGTGTCCGTAATGGCCACCACGCTGGCACCCAATGCACGCGCCTGTGCAGCGGCCTCGATCACCCAACCTTCGTAGCGCCGAGTGTCCATGACGAGCACCAGCGCTTCACGGTCTGCTCCTGCGAGCTCACGGGCGACCTCGGTCGGTGGCCCGTAGTGGAGGAATACCCCGTCGCGCAATTGAGAGAGTTGGTCCACGAGCGCAACTCCGACTGCCCGACAGGCGGAAGCCGGCACAACGTGAACCCTGCGACGCTCGTCGGAGAGCATTCCTACGACCCGGTTGATCGCAGGCCCTGCTGATTCGAGAGACCTGATCACGTTCTCTGAATCCGCAGCAGCGACGCGGTCCGAAAGATCGGCAGGTGGACGAGCGCCGACTCTCTCGGCAGCAGGTGCGAGACGAAGCGAAAGCTCTTCTTGGATCGAATCTTTCATCTCCGCGAAGCCCGCGAAACCGAGCTTGGAAGCCAGCCTCACGACGGTCGGGCCGCTTGTCCCAGAAGCGAGAGCTACCTCCGCAAGGCTTCCGAACGCCACCATCGGCGGGTCCTTCTCGAGAAGGAGTGCCGCCCGTTGCTCAGAGGGTGTGAGTGAACCGGCAGCATCGGCCAGGCGATCGACGATAGTCATTTCGGAGCATATGATACAGGGTGCACATCAGTTCGGATCATTCCATCCGAACCCGGCCACCGAGGAGGTTCCACCGTGTCACTCGCACCGATACGACGCGTCGGCGACGCGCACTCGGAACCTGGCCTATCGGCAATCGGCGGCTCGGGTGTGTTGCGCGATGACAAGGTTGCTCCCGGCTCTGTACACGATCACCTGGCGCGCCATGTGCTTGCCGACGGCTACAAGCTGGTGGTCGACCTCGACCGTAGTCATGGTTGCCGGCTCGTCGACGCCCGCGACGGCCGCGACTACCTCGACTGCTACTCGTTCTTTGCCTCACTCCCTCTTGGTTTCAACCATCCGGACCTGACCGAAGACGCGTTCCTCGAGCGTCTGGCTCGCGCCGGGGTTCACAAGCCTGCCAACCCGGACACCTACAGCGTGGAGTATGCGACGTTCATCGACACGTTCGCCCGTGTACTCGGGGATCCGGCGCTTCCTCACCTGTTCTTCGTCGAGGGGGGTGCGCTCGCGGTGGAGAACGCCCTCAAAGTGGCGTTCGACTGGAAGTCACGACGAAACGAGCGCGCAGGACGTCCGGAGCCGGGGGACATGGTTCTTCACCTCCGCCACGCTTTCCATGGTCGTAGCGGTTACACGCTCAGCCTTACCAACACCGAACTCGTCAAGACATCGCGGTTCCCGAAGTTCGACTGGCCGCGTATCGCGAGTCCGGCTTTGCAGTTCCCGCTCGCCGACCATTACGAGGACAACCGCCGATCTGAAGACGACGCCCTCGCTCAGGCCGCGGCGAGCTTTGCCGCAAATCCTCACCGGATCGCGTGCTTCGTGGCGGAGCCCATCCAGTCCGAGGGAGGAGACCGCCACCTTTCTGCCCGGTTCCTCGGCGAGATGCACGAGCTTTGCAGGAGGTTTGACGCATTGTTCGTGCTCGACGAGGTCCAGACCGGCGTCGGCGCGACTGGATCCCGTTGGGCATACGAGGGGTTGTCGCTCGAACCCGACATCGTGGCGTTCGCCAAGAAGGTTCAACTAGGTGGACTGATGGCGGGCCGCCGTGTAGACGAAGAGCCTGACAACGTCTTCCAGGTCCCCGGGCGGATCAGCTCAACTTGGGGGGGCGGCCTCGTGGACATGGTGCGTTCGACCCGGGTCCTGCAAGTCTTGGAGCGCGACAATCTGGTCGAGCATGCTGCAAAGGTGGGTGAAGTGCTGCTCGCCGCCCTGGAGCAGGTTGCCGCAGAGCATCCGGATCTGGTCTCCAACGTCCGGGGCCGGGGCCTGCTCTGTGCAGTTGACCTGCCCACGACCGCGGACCGCGACATGGCGGTGCGACAACTTCGCGAGAAGGAGCGAGTGATCGTGCTTGCGTGCGGCGAGCGGTCCGTCCGTTTCCGGCCTTCGCTCGTCGTCGAGGCCGAAGAGGTCACAGAGGCTGCTCACGCGTTGTCGCACGTCATCAAGAATCTGAGCCCGGCCCGTTGAAGGTGTCCGGCGGCGACACGCCGCAAGGCTCGGCAAGCGGTGCGGACCTGCTGGTCGAAGCCCTTACGGCAGCCGGCGTGGATGTCGTCTTCGGATTGCCCGGGGTGCACAACCTTGCGCTCTGGCGGTCGTTGTCGCGCTCCCCGATCCGCCTCGTAACCGTCCGGCACGAACAAGCGGCTGCGTATGCCGCTGATGGCTATGCGCGTGCCACGGGTCGGTGCGGAGTTGCCTTGACGACAACGGGGCCCGGTGCGGCCAACACGCTCGGCGCCGTCGGCGAGGCGTGGGCCGGGCGGTCACCGATCGTGGTTGTCGCCACAGACATCCCGAGCACGATCAGGCGCGAGGGCGTCTACCGGGGAGCTCTGCACGAGATGGTCGATCAAGGCGCGATGTTCGCCCCACTAGTGAAGAAGGTCATGAAGGTTCATCGGGCGGAGGACGCCGGTGACGTGCTTGCGGCGGCTCTCGTCGAAGCGCTGAGCCCGCCTTCACGTCCCGTGTACGTCGAGGTCCCTACCGACTTCCTGTCTGCGGTCGTACCCGGAGACCACCCGTCTCCTTCTTCGATGGCTCGGCACCAGGACGTCATTCCGGAACCTGCCCTGGAGGAGATCGAGTCCGCAGTGGCGCTGATCCAAAGCTCGGAACGACCGCTCATTTGGGTGGGGGGCGGAGCCGCGGCGTCAGGTGCGGGAGCCGCCGTCGCATTCTTGGCCGAGCGTCTCGCGGCCCCGGTGCTCACCACATACCAGGCTCGCGGGCTTCTCGGGCGCGACCATCCTTCCGCCGTCGGAGTCCCGCCACACGTGCCCGAAGCTGGACGTCTCTGGGATGAGGCGGATCTCGTGGTAGCCGTCGGCACCGACTTCGACGGAATGATGACGCAGAACTGGCGCATGCCCTCGCCCCGTCGTCTAGTGGCCGTGAACGTCGACCCGGTCGACGCGTCCAAGAGCTATCCACCCGACGTGATGATCGTCTCTGACGCAGAGGTTGGAACGCGCGCACTTGCAAATCGCCTGGAACCGCGTGGAGGAACAGACGCTCTCAAGGCGCGGCTTTCGGAGCTTCGACAACAGGTGCGGGACAGCCTTCTTGTTGACCAGCCGGATGCAGTTGCATTCCTCGACGAGTTCGACGCAGCGGTCCCGGGCGACAGCGTCGTCGTGGCGGACATGTGCATACCGGGCTACTGGCTCGCTGCATTTCACCCGGTCTCGGGACCAAGGAGGTTCGCTTATCCGGTGGGGTGGGGCACCCTCGGCTTTGCGTTTCCTGCTGCGATCGGTGCAGCGGTCGGCTCCGCGGTTGGCTCGGCCGCACCAGTCGTGAGCGTCTCAGGAGACGGGGGCTTCCTGTTCTGTTGCGGGGAGCTCGCGACGCTTGCTCAAGAGCAGTTACCCCTTACCGCCGTAATCGTCGACGACGGCGGATACGGGATGTTGCGCTACGACCAGCGCAGCGCAGGGGACAAGCCTTTCGGCGTCGACCTTGTCGGCCCTGACTACGAGGCACTTGCGCGCTCGTTCGGCATCGACGCGGAAACCGTCGACGGCCTCGGCAAGGAGTTCGGCGAGGCTCTGGCCGACCATGTTCGGCGACCTTCGCCGTCGGTTCTCGTGGCGCGCGCCGCGCTCGATCCGCCGCCTACCACTTCTCCACGCTGGTACCGAGCTCGCTGAGACCGCTCGCTGAGATCGCTCGCTGAGACCGCTCGCTGAGATCGCTCGCTGAGCTAGGTGCCCGCCGGCGCCCCTGCTGGAGCCGGCCGTATATTTCGACGATTAGTAAACGACCGCGTATATCAAAGGCCGTTTTTTATATCGAAGCTCCGAGTCGTCGAGCTCGGAAAGAGACTCGGAAAGAGCCGCAACTCAGCTCTGGATCGGAGCCCCGCAGGTCGTGCAGTACGGGGTACCCGGCGCTACAGCAGTTCCACATTGAGCACATACCACGCCGCCCTGAGGACCCACTCCCGGTGCACCGCCGCCCATCTGCATCGGGGCCGACGCGGCACGGAAGCCGCCAAATCCTTCGCGGGGCGCTCCCGGAACTATGACCTCGGGCTCGTTTTTTCGAAGAACTGCACCTGCCACGGCGATGACGGCAGCAACGAGTCCTATGTACGCGCCGTAGGACCAGCTCACACCGGGACCCCCTGGGCCTGCAGACGGCTTGATGAAAAACGTGAGGATCGTGAAGAGGAATTGGAGTCCGACCAGAATCGAGAGAATCTGCCAATGGGGAAGCGGCAGGTGGAAGCCTCTCGGAGCAAAAGTTCTGGCTAGCAGATAGAGCACGACGAAGATGGCCAGGACGAGCACGAGGAAGCGGAACCCTCCCGAGAATTGTCCGAGTGCCGAAGTGCTTATCGTGATGATGTTTCCGTTGACGTCCTGGCCTGTCGCGGAGTACCACGACAGGAAGAGCGATATGAACAGCAGGACGGTGCCACCGGCCGCAACTAAATCTCCGGTCCCGAGCCGGCGGAAATCGACCGAGACAGCGCTGCGCACTGGCGCTCCAGGCGCGCCCATCTGGTAACCGCCCGCGACCGGGTTTCCGAAACCCTGTCCCTGCGGCGGACCCGGTGCATACGAACCGGGAGCAGGGGGTTGAGCGGGAGCCGGAGGTGGAGCCGCACCAGCGGGTGGACTCTGTTGAGCACCCAAAGCCGATCCGCAGTTACTGCAGAAGTGGGTTCCGTCTGGATTGCTGGTGCCGCATTGCGGACAGAACATCTATCTCCTCCGATCCAAATCCCTGCGGTCGGTCAAGGTGTCGGGGCTCCGCAAGTCGTGCAATAGGGAGCACCGGGAGGAATTACCGAGCCGCATTGAGCGCAACTCGTGCCCTGTGCGCCACCGCCCGGCGTCACGCCCAGCTGCGTTGGGGGTGCCGCCCTGAAACTGCTGAATCCGGCTCGAGGCACTCCGGGAACGATCAACTCGGGCTCGTTTCGCCTCATGATGCCCCCTGCAAGCGCGATGAGGCCGGCGACCAACCCCATGAATGCGCCGAAGCTCCAACCCCAGGAATCGCCTGTTGACGGCTTCACCAAGAACGCAAGAAGTGTCAGCAGGAACTGCACCGAAAGCAGGATGGTCAAGAACTGCCAGTAGGGAAGGGGGAGACGAAAGCCTCGAGGAGTCATCGTCCGGATGAACAAGAAGAGCAGGATCAGGATGTCGAGAACGAGGTCGAGCACCCGCCAGCCGCCCGAAAAGCTGCCGATCGCCGATGTGCTGAAAGAGACTCCGCCGCCGGAGACCGAGTACCACGGCAAGAACAGGCTGATGAACAGGAGGACCGATCCTCCTGCAGCGACGAGATCACCGGTTCCGAGACGACGGAAGTCGATCGATACCGACGAGGCCTGATGTGGAGCGGGGGCGCCCACGGTACCGCCGAAGCCTTGAGCCGCGCTCTCTTGCGCCAGCGCATTGCCGCAGTTGGCGCAGAACTTCGTTCCCGGCGGGTTCTCAGCTCCGCATGACGCACATGGCATCGGTCCCACCTCCTGGCCGGCGATCCTTCGCCGGTCCACCGGACCAGATGTCGTTGGCTGAGCCGCTGAGCTGCCGCCGACCCTGGTCGCCCCCTTGTAATCGCGCCGAGGAGCCCCGCCGCGTTGCTGTTCAGCGGGCCGGATCGTACCGCCCGCCGCCTCCAGATGCTTGGATCAGGCGCTGCCGGAGGTACCCGGGACAGTGACTGGCACATTCGAGTACCCGGCGACGTTCGCCATGTGAACCCGACGAAGGCCGATCTCGTCGACCTCGAATTCGGGCCACCGCCGCCTCCACTCCTCGATTGCGATCCGGCTTTCGAGCCGTGCCAACGCGGCGCCGAGACAGGTATGGATGCCGTGCCCGAAGCCGAGCGCCATGCCAGGAGTCCTGTCGACGTCGAAGCGGTCGGGCTCTTCGAACTCACGCTCGTCCCTGGTGGCGGCGCCCGTGAGCAACAGGACCGGGACGCCGGCGGGAATCTTCACATCGTGAAGCTCGCTGTCGCGGATCGAGAAACGTCCCTGATATTGCGAGGGCGGTAGGTAACGCAGTACCTCCTCAAGTGCGTTCGGGATCCTCGATGGGTCATCGAGGACCTTTCGCCATTCGTCCGGGTTGCGCGCGAAAAGCACGACTGCGTTGCCCACCAGCTTGGTGACGGTCTCGGACCCGGCAGCCGCCAACAGGGCGGCGAAACCCGTTATCTCGACGTCGTCGAGCCTGCTCTTTTCGCCGCCTTCTCGGATGGTGTCGACTTCGCATAGCTGGCTCAACAGGTCGTCGGACGGGTTTGCCCGCTTGTCGACAACAAGGTCGTACAGGTACGCGCCGAACTCGTACGCAGCGCCCAGGCCTTCTTCGTTGGCTCCCATATCGCCCGGATCCCTGTGCAGCATCTGGTCGACCTGGTGGCGAATCTGCTGGCGGTCAGCGGCGGGTATCCCGAGCATCGAGCTGATGACCTCGATCGGGAACGGTCCCGCCAACTCGGTCACTGCGTCGAAGCTGTCTCTCCCTTCGAGCGCGTCGAGGTACGACCCGATCACGCTTCGGATCATGGGTTCGAGCCCCGACACAGCCCGAGGAGTGAAGACCCGATTAACCAAAGTCCGCATGTTGTGATGGTCCGGAGGGTCCATCATGATCATGCTCACATACTCGGAGGGCGCCACACCGCTCGCGAGGGTGACGAGATCCACCCCTCGTGCGCTCGAATAGGTCTCCCAATCGCGATGGGCAGACACCACGTCGTCATAACGGGACAGCGCCACGAATCCGTACTGTTCGTTCTTGTATACGGGCGCCTCCTCGCGGAGCCGGCGATACGTGGGATATGGGTCGTCGAAGAAGACGTTCGAGAACGGGTCGAACTCGACCGGGGCAGGCATTTAGATCCCGAGAAGGTCGAGGAGCCGGTCCACGAACTCGACTTGGGCCGCGATCAGCTTCTCTCGAGCCGTCGCAGGCGTCATCCAGGCCGCTCTGTCCACCTCGGGGACGATCAGGCGCCGACCGCTGCCTCGGGGCCATTCGATGTCGACGCTGTTCGAACTCACCGCGTTCGCGTCGACGTCGCCGTCGACGGCGCGCAGCGCCCAAGCGTGCACGACCTTGCCTCCGGCCTGCCGAACGGTTCCGAGGGCGAGCGGCTCGGCATCAGGTGCCGGTTGGCCGAGCTCCTCTGTGAACTCGCGTCGGGCGGCAATATACGGATCTTCCCCGTCGAGCTCGCCTTTCGGGATGGACCAGACGCCGTTGTCCTTCTTCGCGAAGAAAGGGCCGCCCGGGTGAACCGCCAAAACCTCTATTCCGTCTTTGACCATTTGATAGACCAACAGACCGGCGCTTTGCCTCGCCAACCGAGGCCCCTCAAACCTTCCGGCCAAGGAACCCCGCGAGCTTGTCGGCGGGGGTAGCGGTATCTGGAACCTCCACGACGTAACCAAATGGCTTTGTCTTGTCCGGGCCGCGCAAGTCGTCTGTTAGGGCAACCTTGGAGACATCCAACAGTTGCGATGCGAGCGCCGGGTCGAGGTCAGTCGACTGTCCCGTAGCCTTCGCCAGGTCCCAGCCGTGAGCAAAGGCGTCAACCGATGCGATCCAGACGAAGACGGATCCGGGCACCTCACCGATCGGCGCTTTCACTACCCGCTCCATCGCCCCTTCGGCACTGAACGCTGCGACCGCGCGCTTGGCTCCTTGGTCGTATTCCGAAACCATGTCCCCACTCGCGAAGTCGGGAGTCGTGCGCGAGGTTGGGCTCACCCCCGTCTCGACCGTCTCCGCGAAGAATGTGGTTCCTCCCACGATGTGGTTGATCAGATCCCGAACCTTCCACGACGAGCAGGGTGTGGGCTGGTCAACCTGATCGGGCGACACATTGGCGAGAACACCTCGGGTCGAAGCAAAAGCCTGTGCCAGGATTTCAGCGCTCATCCGTGCACGCTCCTATTGTCATTCGCACCCCGCCCAAAATAACCGGCTTCCGACGCCCACTCGGAGGCGCCGGAAGAGAACCGGGAAAACTGTCCCCGGTGGTACCTTCGCCCACGGGGTTCCCATGACAGATGCAAGCACGCCCGAGGTCCTGTGGACCCCGCGTCCAGGATCGCGCAGCTCGACGAAGATCGGCCGTTTCCTGATGGGCGTCGAGCAAGACAGAGGAATCGGATTCCCCGACTACGAGAGCGCATGGTCTTGGTCGGTCGATGACCTCGAAGGGTTCTGGTCCGCAGTCTGGGAGCACTTCGACATAGCGGCGAGCGCTCAGCCGATCGAGGTTCTCTCGTCACGGGCGATGCCAGGTGCGCGCTGGTTCGTAGGCGCCCGGCTCAACTATGCGGAGCACGCATTGCGCGACGTTGCACACGCTGCGGGGCGTCCCGCCATCATCGCCCGATCCCAGACCCGCCCACCCGTCGAGATGTCGGTTCACGATCTTCAGGATCAGGTCGCGCGGGCACGGCACGGATTGTCGGGGCTGGGTGTCGGCCCGGGCGACCGGGTGGCGGCCTATATGCCGAACATCCCTGAGACGGTCGTGCTCATGCTCGCGACCGCGAGCCTCGGAGCGGTCTTCTCGTCGTGCGCTCCCGAGTTCGGGGCGCGTGCGGTGCTCGACCGCTTCGGCCAGATCGAGCCGTCGGTGCTGGTCGCGGTCGACGGCTACCGATACGGCCAAAGGGCAGTCGACAGGCTGAGCGAGCTCGGAGATATAAGAAGGGAGCTTTCGGGGCTCACCGCGACGGTGGTACTTCCATACCTCGGTAGCGAGGCGCCGGCGGGGACGATCAGTTGGGCTGAGCTCACGTCCGCTCGGGGGGCGCTCGCGTTCGAGCAGGTCGCATTCGATCATCCTCTCTACGTTCTCTACTCGTCGGGCACCACCGGCCTTCCCAAGCCGATCGTGCACTCGCACGGCGGGCTTCTTCTCGAGCACTGCAAGGCGCTGTCACTTCAGTCCGACATCGGCGCAGACGACCGGTTCTTCTGGTTCTCGACGACCGGCTGGATGATGTGGAACTACCTCGTATCCGGGCTCTTGGTTGGATCGTCTCTCGTGCTGTTCGACGGTGACCCTGCGTATCCCGACCTGCTCTCACTGTGGCGGCTCGCGCAGGAGACGAAGATCACCTGGTTCGGGACGAGCGCTCCGTTCTTGATGGCCTGTAGAAAAGCAGGGCTCAGCCCAGGGAAGGATCTCGACCTAACCAGTTTGTCTGCGATCGGATCGACGGGGGCGCCGTTGCCTGCGGATGGATCGCGGTGGGTATACGACACGGTCGCGCCCGAGGTCATGCTCTCGTCGATCAGCGGCGGAACCGACGTATGCACAGCTTTCGTCGGTGGCTGCCCGCTCGTCGAGGTAAGGGCAGGGGAGATCCCTTGCCGCTGGCTCGGCGCGGACGTCCGGGCGTTCGACTCAAATGGTCGATCGGTCGTCGGCTCGCAGGGAGAGCTGGTCGTGACGGCTCCAATGCCGTCGATGCCGGTCGGGCTTTGGGGCGATACGGACGGCAGCCGCCTGCGTTCCACCTATTTCGAGAAGTTCCCGGGCGTCTGGCGCCACGGTGACTGGATCACTCTCACCGAGCGCGGAAGCTGCGTCATTACCGGGCGCTCCGATTCCACCTTGAATCGTGGTGGGGTCAGGATGGGAACCGCCGAGCTCTACTCGGTAGTGGAGGACATCGACGGTGTGTCCGACAGCCTTGTCGTCCATCTGGAGGACGCAGAAGGAGGACCCGGCCATCTCGTGCTGCTAGTCGTCGGAAAAGATTCGCCAGAGTTGCGCGAAACGATAAAGGTCGCGCTTCGGTCGAAGATGTCTCCCCGCCATGTGCCGGACGAGATCCATTTCGTGCGCGCGATCCCTCGCACGCTCTCCGGCAAGAAGCTGGAGCTCCCCGTGAAACGGATCCTCTCCGGCGAGAGTCCCGCCGAAGTGGCGAGCAAGGATGCCCTATTCGATCCTGGCGCCCTCGACGCGATCGCAGAGCTTGCGCAGAACCGGCTCGAGGGTCTCACAGCTTGACGATGCCGAATCCTGCTCCGCTTTCGGCGCGCCACGATTCGAGGCCGCGGTAAATCAGAAGGAGCATCGTGCCAAAGAGCTCGTCGGGGACGCTGCCCGGGTCCTTCATACGTTCGAGCGCGAGCCCGTCGGCGAGACACGTGATGGCCGTGGCGAGCTGCGTTGCCGGCATGGGAAGCACGATCCCGACCATCTCTGCGTGTAGGGCGATGAAATCGGCTACGGCGTCGCGTATCGCGTGATCGAGCTTTACGAGGGCCTCGCGCACGTCGTCGTCATGAACCGAGTGCACGGAGCACTCGAGCCACAACAAGTAGAGCTCACGTTCTTCTTGGAAGGCCTCCATGAACAGCCGGCCCCCTTGTTCTGCTTGCTCGGGGAGGGCTTTTGACGTATCCACGATCTCGGTGATCGCCATGAAACGACGGTTCATGCGCTCGTCCAATACGGCGAGCAACAGGTCGAGCTTCTTGTCGAAGTTGGAGTAAACGGCTCCTTTGGTTAGTCCGGCGACCTCAGCGATCTCGTCCAGGCTCGCCTCGCCGAATCCCCTTGCCGCAAAGACGGTCTCGGCTGCGTCGAGAAGCCGGGTTCTCGTCGCAAGTTTCTTCTCGGCCCTAGAGGGCGAAGCACGCTGTGGTCTGGCGCGCTCTGGTTCGGGCATCACGGGCGAGGGCATTCGGCCACCATCATCGTCTGGACGCGTCTACCAAGAAAAGATCCTGCCACGCGAACCTTTCTCAGCGGGCAGGCGGCAAGCTCAGAAGCCGGCGCTCCTCGTCCAGGACGAACACGGTCTGCGTCGATTTCACCGCTTCGATGCGGTGCAGTCGGTGGAGCACGACGTCTCGCAGCGAGGCGACGTCGTGAACTCGCACGAGCACGACGAAGTCGAACCCTCCGCTCGTCACGGCGAGATACTCGAAGCCCGGCAGCTGAACGAGCTTCTCGCGCACCTGTGCCCAGTCGCCCTGTTCGACGTTTACGAGGATCATCGCCGTGATCGAGTACCCGAGGGCCGCCGGATCGACTTCCGCCCTGAAACCGGTGATGACCCCCTCAGAGACGAGCCGATCGAATCGCGCGGTAAGCGGTCGCTCGGGAAACGCCGGCTCGACGGGCAAGCTCGTTCACGGGCAATCGGCCGTTGCGGAGGAGCTCTGCGAGGATCCGTTGGTCTGTTTCGTCGAGCATCCTGCTCGGAGTGGTAGTCGGCATTGCCCGGCCTTGCCTCGTCTGGCCCTGTTCCGCTTCCTGCGGTTGTCCTGGACAATTAGCTGAAATATAGACGCTAACCAAGACGATCGTCCAGATTATCGAGGGATCGATTGCATTTTCCCCGACTTCGGCGGACAATTCAGAGATGGCTGTTGCACCTACGCATGATGCGGATCTCCACCTTCCCGAGGATCATCCAGGGTTCAGTGACCAGGACTATCGCCGGCGCCGCGCTGCAATCGCGGCGGCGTGTGCCTCTTATGAGCCGGGGGGCCCGATCCCGGACGTCCACTACACACGTGATGAGGACGAGGTCTGGCACATCGTCTCGACCGAGCTTGCCGCCAAACACCGCCTTTACGCGTGCGCTGCGTACCTCGAGGCCAGTGAACGACTCGTCCTTCCAGCACGAAGGGTGCCCCAGCTTTCCGAGGTTGACGAGCGGCTGCGCGCTCTGACGGGATTCCAGTTGAGGCCTGTCTCCGGCCTGGTGCCAACGAGGCAGTTCTACGGAGCGCTAGCAGAGCGGGTCTTCCATTCCACTCAGTACATCCGCCATCACTCGGTTCCCTTTTACACACCCGAGCCCGATATCGTTCACGAGATAATCGGTCACGCCAACATGCTCGCCGGCGATGAGCTCGCCGACTTGTACGTGGCCGCCGGAAACGCCTCGCTTCGCGCCGTCTCCGACGAGTCGCACGAGTTTTTCAGCAAGGTGTTCTGGTTCACGCTCGAGTTCGGAGTGGTGCACGAGTCGGGGGAGCTGCGCGCCTACGGTGCCGGACTCTTGTCGTCGTACGGGGAGATCGAGGTCTTTCGCAATGCAGAGATACGGCCGTTCGACATCGCGGCGATGGGAACGCTCGACTACGACATAACCCAGTACCAGCCGGTGCTCTTTGCGGCCGAGTCGTTCACACAGGTGCTGGAGGAGCTGACTGACTTCTTCGACTCGTACGACGAGGAGAGCTTCTCGCAGCTCGTCGGCGGCTGATCAGCGCCGCCGCTTCGAAAGCCAGCTGGTCACGTAAGACGGGTCGGCGATGTCGCGTGCCGTCTGAGAGACGCCGAGAGGGCTGAAGGTGTCGAGCATCACAGCCGTCTCGTTGGTTCGAGCGGTAGACAGTGACGCTTCGTAGCTCCCTGGTTGAGGGCCGTGCACGAATCCTGCCGGGTGCAGGGTGATCGACTTGGCGCCTATGCCGGCGCCCTCGCGGCTCGTGAAGTCGCCGTCCACATAGAAGAGGACCTCGTCTGAGTCAGTGTTGGCATGGTGGTATGGGATGCGTACCGCGTTGTCGCCGAAGTCGAGAGGGCGCGGTACGAAGCTGCAGACGACGAATCCTGGTCCGGCAAAGGTCTGGTGCACCGGAGGCGGCTGATGCACCCGGCCGACGATCGGTTCGAAGTCGTGGATCGAGAACGCATACGGATAGACACAGCCGTCCCATGCGACGACGTCGAATGGATGGTTCTCGTAGACGTGGCGCGCCCACCCCCCGCGGTGCTTCACCAGCACCGGGACTTCATTTCCTTCTTCTTTGATGGGTCCTCGCGGAAGGCGGAGGTCCCTTTCGGAGTAAGGCGCTCCCTCTTTCAACTGACCCGTCTCGGTCAGGTAGCGGCTCGGAGGGCCGATGTGCCCCGAAGATTCGAGCACGAGCAACTCGAGGTTTCTCTCGAGGCCGACCTTCCAGCGGTGAGTCGTGGATGCAGGAATGACCACGTAGTCGCCGGGACCGACGTCCAGGGTCCCGAACACAGACTCGAGCTTGCCGGTACCGGCGAACACATAGACCAACTCGTCACCCGCCGCATCGCGATACAGGGCGCTCGAGGCGTTCGAGCTGATCCAGCAGACGGTCACGTCTGCGTTCCCCAGCAACGCTTGGCGGCCGCCGACGAGGTCGTCACCCGCGCCGAGCGAGCCGAGTCGGAAGTGAAAAGGCAGAAGAGCTGCATTCGGTTGCGGAGCGGAGCGCTCGATCTCGACCGGCTCTGCCCCGATGAGGGCGCTCGGCGAGTGCTCGTGATACAGCAACGACGACGCTCCGCTGAAACCGCTCTGGCCCATGAGCTCCTCGGAAAGACGTCCCGAAGCGCCCTTCGACACGCTGTGTCTCTTCCTCGGCGGTTCACCTACGCGCATGTACGGCGGCATCGTCAGCTCCTCAACCGGCGGCGTCTCGCGCCGCCAAGACTCTTCCTGTCACTGCTCCCAGATCGACGTCGTTTGCGGTCCTTGTGTCATTACCGCACCATGCGCGGATTGTCACCGTGTCACCGTCTTCCAGCCATGTTCGCCTGGAACCGTCGTCCAGTTGGACGGGGCGCTCACCGCCCCAGCCGAGCTCCATGAGACTGCCTAAGGAGCTTCGTTCGGGCCCTGAGATCGTGCCTGTTGCGAGGAGATCCCCGGTCCTGAGCGACGCGCCGTTCGAAGTCAGGTGAGCGACCAGCTGTTCTGGCGACCAGTGCACGCAACGGGCCTCGGGGCGGCTGACCACTGTCGAATTGATCGAAAGCTCGAGGTGGATGTCGAAGGCGCGCGGCTGAGGGATGCGGAGGTGATCCGGAACTTCGGGTCCTTGGTCGGGGCCGTCCGCCCTGAATCTCTCGAGTACTCGAAGAGGCACGACCCACGCCGAGATCGAGGTCGAGAAGGACTTGCCGAGGAAGGGACCAAGTGGCTGGTATTCGAAGGCTTGGATGTCGCGAGCGGACCAGTCGTTTACGAGCACCACCCCGAAAATGTATTCGGACGCTTCGGTGACGGGCACGGGCCGGCCGCGTGCGCTTTGAGTTGCGATCACATAACCAAGCTCGACCTCCACGTCGAGACGCTCCGTCGGCAGGTATCGCGGACCCTCCGGCGTCGCGACCATCCCGGATGGACGTTGCACGCTGGTTCCGCTCACCACAACGGTGCCGTTCCGCCCGTGGTATCCCAAAGGTAAGTGTCGCCACGCCGCGGGAAGAGGGTCGGAGCCTGGCCGAAGTATCCGTCCCATGTTCGACGCGTGGTACTCGGAGGCGTAGAAGTCACAGAAGTCCGCGACCTCTACAGGACGGTAGAGGATCGTCGAGCTCAGCGGGAGCAGCGCGTCATCAAGGGCTCCTGTGGCAAGCAACTCAGTCAACGCCGCGTCGACTTCTTCCCACAAACCGCGCCCGGACGACATGAAGCGGTTGAGAGTGGGCTCCTTGAAGTAGTCCTCCGGCAGGTCGAGGGCTGTTAGGCGACCCGTGACCTGAAGGCGATCAAGGTCGAGCGCGAAATCGCCGAGCTTCGCCAACATCCGCGGACGGACGTCGTCGGTGCGTCCGATCCCGTACCCTTCGACCGCGTGCGACAGACCGGTGGTTCCCGCAGAGTCGACCTCGCTCACCGCTAACAGGTTGCCGCGTTAAAGGTTGCCGCGCCGCGCTTGCTCGACCTCTATCGCCTCGAACAGGGCCTTGAAGTTCCCTTCGCCGAACCCGGTCGCACCCTCGCGCTGGATGATCTCGGCGAAAAGCGTGGGCCGGTCCGAAAGGTTCTCGGTGAACACCTGGAGCAGGTACCCGCTGCCTTCGACGTCGACGAGGATCCCGAGACGCTGCAGGTCTGCCCACGGCAGGTCGAGACCGTCGCACCTCGCACGAGCGTTTTCGTAATAGGTGCCCGGCGGGACCAGGAAGCGCACTCCGCGCCTGCGCAGCTCGTCGACCGAACGCACGATGTCCCGCGTGGCCATCGCAACGTGTTGAACCCCGGGTCCTCCGTAAGTTTCCAAGTATTCCTGGATCTGGCTCTTGCCCTTTCCGGGTGCCGGCTCGTTTATGGGCATGGTGACAGAAGCACCGTTCCATACGACGGTCGAGCGGAGGGCGGAGAACTCAGTCGAGATCTGGTCGGCTTCGAAATGCCTCATCTCGGTGAAACCGAGAACGTTCTCGTACCACTCGACCCATTGGTCGAGCCTTCCCTCCTCCACGTTTCCGACCACGTGGTCCACCGCGCTCAGCCCCGCAGGCTGACCGAGTCCGAACGTCGGAAGCCTCTCTGTGGTGAAACCGGGCCCGAAGACCCCGCCGTAACCGGAGCGGTCCACGATTGCGTGCTCGGTATCGCCGTACGTGGCGATGGTCGCCGACCGGACGAAACCCGACGCGTCTTCGGTCTGCTTCGGTTCTGAGACCGCACGAGCACCTCGAGTGACGGCCGACTCGAAGGCCGAGTCGACGGCTGTGGTGGCGAAGGCAACCGTGCGCACCCCGTCGCCGTGCCGTAGGACGTGCTGTGCCACCTCAGATTCGGGGGCAAGGCCTGCTGTCACCAGGAAGCGGATCGATCCTTGTTGGAGAAGGTACGAGACCCGATCGGTGACCCCGTACTCCGGACCCGTGTAAGCGTCGCATTGGAAGCCGAATCCCGACTGGAGCATCTGCGCAACTGAGCGCGCATTTCCGACCCATAGCTCCAGGTGGTCGAACCCGGTCAGGAGTCCTGCCGTCGCCGGGACAGCCTCGTCAACCGAGCGGTCCTTTGGGTCTGTTCTAGTGAGAACCATGCAACCAGAGAACGACTTATTGGCCGCTGAGTCAAGACCCTCATAAATTAGTGAGCGATCTGTATATTAGAATGTGGATTTGTGCCACAAAATGCTCAATCATCGGTCGTTCTGGACGGGATAGACCGACGCTTGCTGAAGGCCCTTGCAAACACTCCGCGGGCTGGGCCGGTAGTGCTTGCTCGCCAGCTCGAGGTGGCTCGCAACACGGTCCAGGCGAGGCTCGACAAGCTCGTCGCCCAAGGCGTGATTGCGGGATTCGGTCCCGAGGTCGATCTGGCGAGGGTGGGTTACGCGGTGTCGGCCTTCATCACGCTCCAGATCGCTCAGGGCCGAGGCAGCGACGTGACCGACCATCTCGGATCGATCCCACAGGTCGTCGAGGTTCACAGGACCACCGGCGCCGGCGATCTCTTCTGCCGGGTTGTCGCCACCTCGAATGCGCACCTGGCGCAGGTGCTCGACCGGATCCTCGAGGTATCAGGGATCGACAGGACGACGACGGCATTGGTGCTGGACACCCCAGTTCCCGCGCGCGTCATGCCAGCGATCGACGCGTTGCCGGTTACCGGGCCCAAGGGTGCGATTTGAGCCCGACCGGAAATCAGAATTCCAAAGCGCTGCTTGACCGGAGGTGCTCTCTGGACCTGGTAGACCGTTCAGTCAAAGGCGGCGAGGTACGAACTAGGAGAATCCCTTCGTTTCGTCCCCGCCCCGGCCAGGTCACACAATGCTTTCAGTTTCCTCTCTAACCATCGATATCGGTCCGCGGACGCTGGTCAAGGACGCTTCGTTCACCATCGGTCCCGGAGAGAAGGTGGGACTCGTCGGGCGAAACGGCACCGGCAAGTCCTCGCTCGTCTCCGTGCTCGTCGGCGAGGCGGGCGAGCATTTGCGCGTTTCCGGCTCAGTTCAGTTGGGCGACAGCGTCGGCTACCTTCCTCAGACGCCGGCGCCGCGGGGACTGGGAACAGAGCCGACAGGTTTCTCCCACGTCTTGTCCGCAAAGGGTCTCGACCTTTTGGACGATGCACTTGTACGGGCCAGAGATGCGATGGCGCGAGACCCTGAACCGGCACGTATCGCCACGTTCAGCGATCTCGAAGAGCGGTACAGCCGTCTCGGAGGTTACGAGGCAGAGTCCGTGATGTCCCGGCTCGCAGATGGTCTGGGCCTCGATGAGGGGATGCTCCTCGAGGATCTCGAAGGATTGTCAGGAGGGCAGCGCAGGCGCGTGGATCTGGTCCGGGTCCTGTTCTCGAGACCCGATCTGTTGGTGCTCGACGAACCGACCAACCATCTCGATCGTTCGGCCAAACGTTGGCTCATGGAGGAGCTCGAACGGTTCACCGGCGCGCTACTTCTCATAAGCCACGACCTTCGGCTCCTCGACCGTGCCATAACGAAGGTTCTGAGCCTGGCCGACGGCAGGTTGACCGAGCATCCTGGCAACTACACGTCGTTCAGGTCGAGCTCCTCGGCCGACCACGCCCGGCGTGAGCGCGCATCCGCTCTGGAGGCGCGTCAGATCGACCGCTTAAAGGCGCGGGCCGACACCATGCGCAACAGCACCGAGCGCAGAGCCCGCATTGCCAAGTCTCTCGACACCCGCGTAGCTCGTCTTCAAAGCGAGCGGACCATAGTTACGAAGAAGGAACGCGCATCACGTTTCCGTCTGCCGTCTCCCAAACGTTCCGCTTCAGTCCCGCTCGCGGCGGAGCGACTCGGCGTCCGTTACGACGGACCTGACGTGTTGCGCTCGGTGTCGTTTGCCATAGGTCGCGGCGACCGCTTGGTTGTTGTCGGGAGAAACGGTGCGGGGAAGTCATCGCTCTTGCGGTGCCTCGCAGGCGAGCAGATCCCTTCGTCGGGATCGGTTTCTGTCGGTGTCAACGTGACCCTCGGTTACTTCGCACAGGAGCACGAACAGCTTGACCCGACCATCACCGTCCTCGAGCACATCGACGACTCGGTGCTCACCACCGACCCCGAACGCCGAGCGTTGCTCGGGGCGTTCGGCCTCGTCGGTGAGATCGCGTACCAGCAGCCGACCACGTTGTCGGGAGGCGAGAAGGCCCGCCTCGCGCTGGCAATGCTCGCCGCCGGCTACGCCAACGTGTTGGTACTCGACGAGCCCACCAACAACCTCGACCCCAATTCGGTGGAGGCGGTCGGGGCAATGCTCCGCGCGTGGCCGGGAACCCTCGTCGTCGTCAGCCACGACCGGCGATTCGTCGCGGCGCTAGAGCCGACTCACTGCCTGCTGCTTCCAGCAGAACGATTCGACGTGTGGCGCGAAGAGAACCTGGGAGAGGCCGAGCTCCGCTGAGGTGGGGAAGGACGGGTCATGGCCGACGCGAGCATCAATCCCCTGACTCATCCTCGCTACACGCGATCAACGCGTACGACCCGCAGTGGGTCTTCGACAATCAGATGGGCCCTAACGTGCTTTGGTTGATGGAGTCTCTCGTCGAAGTGCTGCCGATCGAGCGGGGGATGCGAGTGCTCGATCTTGGGTGCGGCAGAGCAATGACTTCGATCTTTCTCGCGAAGGAGTTCGGTGCCGAGATCTGGGCGACGGATCTGTGGATCGACGCGTCCGCCAATCAGGAACGAATCCGCGAAGCAGGCGTCGAACACCTTGTGGTGCCGATTCACGCCGAAGCGCATACCCTTCCCTTCGCTGCTGGTTTCTTCGACGTGATCGTGAGCGTCGACTCGTATCAGTACTACGGGACAGCTGATCTGTACATCGCCTACATAAGCTCCTTCCTGCGTGACGGCGGCCAGATCGGGGCTGTCATGCCGGCTGTGTTCGAGGAGGTCGGCGCGGAGGTCCCCGACGATCTTGCTCCGTTCTGGGACTGGGAGTTCTGTTGCTTCCACGGACCGGACTGGTGGCGGACGCACTGGGAGAAGACCGGAAAGGTCCGGGTGGAGCTCTCTGATCGGGTCCCGGACGGCTGGAAGGACTGGCTCAATTTCTCGGAGGTGTGCATGCCGGATCTCGACGGTTGGCGGAAGGCCGCAGCCGCGAACGAAGTGGCCATGCTGAGAGTCGACGAGGGAAAGCGCATGGGATTTACCCGCATCGTGGCGACGAAGCTCTAGTCGGCGTCGGCCAACTTCGGGTCTCGGCCACTACTCGGTAGGTTGTGGCGTGATGACCACGGCCGACGACAACTGGGAGGCACCCGGTGGAGTCGTGGCGGGATTCTTCTCCTTCACCGAGATCACCGACCCGAAGGCGCACGCCGCGTACAACGCGTGGCACCAGCTCGACCACCTACCCGAACAGATGCCGCTCGTGGGAATCGCTCACGGCGAGCGTTGGGTCGTGTCCCCCAGATGCCTTGCTGCCCGGCACTTCGGCAGCGGGGACCTCGCCGACGCGCACTATCTCACCTTGTACCTGATGAACCCTCCTCTTCGCGAGACGGTCGATGCCTTCTACGACCTGGCAATTAGGCTGCACGGTGAGGACCGGTTCTTCCGTCACCGGCGTCCGATCGCAACCGGCGTTCTGCCGGTTAGGCAAGCTCACGCGGCTCCAAGGGTGCAAGTCTCCGCCGCCGCGCTCCCTTACCGTCCCAATCGGGGTGTGTACGCAGTCGTCCAGTCGCGAGCGAAAGAGCCATCAGCCGGGAACCCGCGCGGATTGCCGGACCAGACAATGAACGATCTACTTCATGTTCCTGGCGTCGCCGGTGTGTGGACATTCGGTGAAGCAACGATCGCGAGCGACGACGCCGCAACAGATAACGGTCGAGTTGCGACCGGAGAGCGAGGATCAGGCCGGTCGCTCGACGCTTCGGTCACGATCTGTTTCCTCGACGAAGATCCGGTTTCTGTCTCAGGTGCGATAGGCGACGTTTTTCGGGCCTATTGGGAAGGGGAGGAAAACGCACCCGACGTCGCCGGACCGCTCGAGGCGATCGTCCCTTGGTCGTGGGACTGGTTCGACAAAGAGGGCTAGACGGAATCGATAGAGCTCAAGGAAGAGTCACCGGCTTCAGGCTGACGCGCTCTGCGAGAGCCGATACTTCGTCCTCCGCCTTGTGCAGGTCACCCGTCACCGACGCGGCAACCAGGCGAGTCACACCGGAGGCGAGTGCCTTGTCGGCTGATTCCGCGGTTGTAATAGTGACGCCGGTAGAGAGGGTCACCTCTATCGTTTCCGGATCGCGGCCGGCTCTTTCTGCCTCCTCGTGTAACAGCGCGAGAGCTTTGTCGAACTCGGCCTCACCGATTCCGAGTGGTTGCCAACCGTCGCCGAGCACGGCCGCACGTTTGATGGACGCCTTCGAATGGCCCCCCACGTGAATCGGTATACCCCCGGCCTGGACCGGTTTCGGATAGGAGTTGGCTCTCGAGAACCTGAAGAACTCTCCGGAGAACGAAGCGCCGTCGGCTCCTGAGTCGGCCCACAGAGTCCTGAGGACGTCGATGGACTCGTCGGTACGCCTTCCGCGACTGTCAAAGTCCGCGCCGCAGGCTTCGAGCTCCTCGCGCATCCAACCGAGACCCACACCTAGCCGCACCCTCCCACCCGACAGTGCGTCCAGTGTCGCCACTCGCTTGGCGAGAGTCACGGGGTTGTGAGCCGGCAGGATAAGGACCCCAGTCGCCAAGCCGAGCGTCGTTGTGCAGCCGGCCAGGAATGCGAGCATGTCGATCGGGTCAGGGACGGGACAGCTGTCGGCCAGAGGCATCCGGCCCGACCGCCCGTACGGGTAACGGCTCGTGTATCCACTGATCACAAGTGGGTGTTCGGCAGCGACCATCGATTCGAAGCCAAGCGACTCGACATGCCGCGCGAATGCACGCATCCAGTCCGGATCGGCGCATACGCCTGCTCCGACCGGAGGCAACACCCCGAAGCGCATTGAAGTCATCATTCCTCCTGTTGACGAATCGACGCCTCGACCGGAACGTCCCGACGCGTTCGCCGCACACCTTTGCACGGGCGCCGCTTCGCGTGTCGAAAGCGCCGTGCGCCGGGCCTTAGGCTCCTTGCGGTGGATGCGACCCCAGGCGACATGACTCCAGCGGACCTGACGTTCGAAGGGGCGGATCCGCCGAGGTCGGTACCCGAACTCACAACCGACGAGCTGAGGGTGCTTGGTTGCCTCGTCGAGAAAGAACTGACCACCCCGGACCAGTACCCGCTCACCCTCAACTCGCTCGTACTCGCTTGCAACCAGCGCTCCAACCGGGATCCCGTCCTCGACCTTGACGAATCGACCGTCTCCGCAGCGGTCACGAGCTCGAAGACCAAGGGTCTTGTTCGCTTCGTCCACCCTTCTCACGGGCGTTCTGCACTCCGCTACGCGCACATGATGGGAGAAGCACTCGACCTGAGTAAGCGCCAGCTTGCACTCCTGGCGGTGCTGGTGCTGCGTGGACCCCAGACTCCCGGAGAGCTGCGAGCCCGGACCGAGCGAATGACTACGTTCGACGACCTGCAGGACCTTGAAAGAGAGTTGAGTCGGATGAGCGGACTCGACCCACCGATCGTCGAGCGGATGACTCGGCGAGCAGGCCAGAAAGAAGACAGGTTCACCCACCTTCTCGGCGGTCCCAACACCTCTCCTCTAGTCGTTGAGGAAGTTGTTAGTCCCGATCCGAGCACATCAGAGGAATCGCGGACGACGCCGAAGACCGAATGGTCCGCCGCTACCAGCACTGTTCGCTCGGGCGAGAGGCGGAGGGATCTCGAACTGGAACTCGAGGAACTGCGTGCCGACATGGCTCAGTTGAGAGAGGAGCTAGCCGACCTCAGGCGACAACTCGGGGATTGACTCACGTTCGAGGCAGCGCTCCCTGCCGATTTGGGCTCTGCACGTGAAGAACCCGGGGACTATTAGGGTTCGAGAAATGGCAAGCGCCGACAAGAGCTCAGGTTCTCAAGGTGCCGACAAAGGCGGACCGCCTGGAAGCGATTCCGACGATCAGCCGGACGAGGTAGACGAGTGGGGCGAGGAGTCGTTCCCCGCAAGTGATCCCCCGGCTAGCTGGTCCGGGCCTCCCGACACCTGAGTCGACATCCGCCGTGCAGCGCTAGACGGCGTCGACACGGTAGACATCGTCGAACCAACGTCGCGTAGACGTGCGCGCCGTCGCCGCGCGTCCGGCGACATCTGCGCACTTGGCGACTGTGCGTCCGAATGAGGGAGCCGCGCCGCCGAGCAGCTCGTTCCAGTAAAGCCCCCAGCCAGGAGCGAGCGCCCTCCCTATCAAAGGGGCCGTGAGGACGCGGCCCACGGCAGATATCGCGCGCGGCCGGGTGACCATCGCTTGCTGGATCGCGGCGGTGGTCCGATGGTACGGCAGGTGGTCACGCGCAAGACTTCTCAGGTATGAGGCGGCCGGCTCGCCCGGGTTCTCGAGCAAAGCGAGACCTGCGGATCTGCCACTCGTGAGCGCCTGGGTGATTCCTTCTCCTTGGAGGGGGTTGACCAGGCCGGCGGCGTCGCCGACGAGAAGCGCGGAATTCCGGCCTGCAACCGTGCCGACCATTCCCATCTTGAGCCAACCACCGAGCACGCGTCGTGTAGCGCCTTTGCCCGTCCGGTTGAGCTCTCCTTGGAAAAGGCCAAGCCCGGCAACGTGTTCGAGGAACGGATCGAGAAGCTTGACGGCGTCGGCGCCCCTCCGCTCTGAGAGAGTTCCGACTCCGATGCCGGCATTGGATCCGCCTTCCGGCGACGGGAAGACCCACCCGTATCCGGGGACGGCCGACCAGGGCGTCTGTTCCCACAGCGCGATTGTCGGTAACGCGACTCCTACCTCGAGATACGTGCGGACAGCGAAACCCCACTGAACCTTTGATCTGTCCACGAGGCCGAAGGCTTCTGCGACTCGGCTTGTTGCCCCGTCTGCGCCGATGACTGCAGCCGCTTCGAGTTTCCGGCCGTCCGCGATATCGACCCTTGTCACACCCTTGTCGCGCCCCACCGACACGACCTGACCCTCGAGTGCGACGGCTCCGGCGACGAGGGCCGCCTCTCTGATCTTTGCGTCAAGGTCCAGGCGTCTCGACGCGAGCGCGTACCCCGGATAGGTGACGCCCCCCGTGCATCTCAAACGCACCGAACGCCGGTTCGGGCCCACCACGAGCATGTCGCCTACCGGCAGAGCGCCTGGGACATCGATCCCGAGTTGCTCGAGCAGACCGACTGCGCGAGGCCCGAGAAGGTCTCCGCAGGCTTTGTCCCTGGGGAAGGTTGCCTTGTCCACCATGGCGACCCTCGCTCCGCCTGAGGCCAGCGTCAGTGCGGCCGCGCTGCCACCAGGCCCGGCACCGACGACCACGACGTCGAATTTCCCTGCTAGCAACCTGGTACTCCTCCTAGTGTCGAACAAGGATCCTCGCATCTGTACGGCATCTATACGGACGGCATCTACTGGACGGACCCCCGGGTCCGGAATGCTTGGAGATCAATGGAGTCGCAGCGCACGACAGGTCGCTTCTCAGAGTGCACAGATGACCACAATGGGTTTACGAAGCGTCTCTTCTCGCCTCTGCCGGAGCGCTACGACCGCCTCGAGGCATTGCTGTCGCTGGGTCAGAACGATCGTTGGCGGCGCCAGATGGTCAACAAGATCGCGGCCGGCGGGCCGGCTCTCGTGCTCGACGTCGCAACCGGGACGGCAGGTGTGGCTCTGGAGCTGAACGGCCGGACAGCATGTCGTGTGGTCGGGATCGACCTCACGGAGGCGATGCTCCGAGAAGGTAAGCGTCGAATCGCCGCAGTTCGAAAAGGAGACCGTATCGAGGTGGTCTTGGGGAACGCAGACAAGCTTCCGTTTCCCGATTCGAGCTTCGACGCGCTGTGCTTCACCTACCTGCTCAGATACGTGCCGGACCCTGGCGCGACTCTCCGCGAGCTCGCGCGCGTGGTGAAACCCGGCGGGGTGGTTGCGAGTCTGGAGTTCATGCGCCCGCCGAATCCCTTTTGGCGCGCTTGTTGGGTGCTCTATACCAGGGTCGTGTTGCCACTCGGTGGGCTCGTCACAGGAGGTCGTGCCTGGTTCGACGTCGGGCGGTTCCTCGGCCCGAATATCTCCGAGCACTACCGGCGCTATCCGCTCGAGCAGATCGTGGCCCTCTGGGAGAAGGCGGGGATCGACGGCGTCGGCACACGCCTCATGAGTCTTGGTGGGGGCTTGGTCATGTGGGGTACGCGCGCCGGTGGCTGAGGAAGATCGCGCCTTACGACCCGCCTACTACGCGGCGCGGACCGGGGGGTGGCGCGACTGGTGGACGTTGCTCCATCCTCCATACACCGCATGGCACCTGTCTTACGTCGTCATCGGGGCGGTGCTTGCGCCACGGGTGAGCACGGCTCGCCTTGTCGCGACTTTGCTCGCGTTCTTCGCCGCCGTGGGTTTGGCCGCCCATGCGCTCGACGAGCTGAAGGACCGACCGCTTCGGACTTCGATACCTTCGCCAGCACTTGTGGCAGTAGCCGTTGCAGGTCTCGTTACGGCGGTCGCGCTCGGGGTTGCAGGGGTAGCGAAGGTGGGGTGGATCCTCCTACCGTTCATCGTCGTCGGTCCGCTCCTTGTCGTCGCGTACAACGCCGAGCTGTTCGGGGGCCTGGTTCATACCGACGCCGGTTTTGCGGCCGCTTGGGGAGCCTTCCCAGTGCTCACGGCTTACGTCGCTCAAGCCAAGACGTTGGCACTTGCGCCAGTCATAGCTGCTGCCGCGGCGTTCGCCCTCTCCGCCGCGCAGCGGGCTCTCAGTACACCCGCTCGGATGGTCAGACGGAGGGTTGCGAGCGTCGAGGGGACCGTTCTTCTGACCGACGGATCATCGAGGCTTGTGGACGAGACACTGCTCATTCGACCCCTCGAGCGAGCGCTCGCTGCTATGTCGTGGTCGATCGTCCTGCTTGCTGCCGCCTTGGCCGTCGCACGCCTAGGGTGATTTTCCGATGACCCTGTACGGACCTGACATATACACAGAGCCGGACGGCCACCCGGACACCTTGGCCAATCTCGGGCCTTTACGACCCATGGCGGGAATCTGGGAAGGCACCAAGGGCTCAGACCAGCATCCCGTCGTGGAAGGGACCGAGAAGAACACGTTCGTCGAGCATTACGAGTTGCACCCGATCGACCGGCAGACCAACGGGCCCCAGCTCTTCTACGGCCTGAGATACCACACGCACATCACCAAGCCCGACGATCCCGAGACGTTCCATGACCAAGTTGGCTATTGGCTGTTCGAGCCCGCCGCCAACGCGGTAACTCTGACACTCGGCATTCCCCGGGCCCAGGTGCTGCTCGCTTCTGGTCCGGCAGGCCCCGACTCCACCGATTTCGAGCTCAACGCCACCGTCGGCTCTGAGACCCACGGCATATTGTCCAACCCGTTCCTCGACCGTGCGTTCCGTACTCTCAGCTATCGGATCCACGTGACGATAAACGCCGACGGGACTTGGTCATATGAAGAAGAAGGGGTATTGCAAATACCTGGGAGAGACGAACCCTTCAGTCACGTCGACCGCAACACCCTGACAAAGATCGGTCCCCCCGAGCTGAACCCGCTGGCAAGGGCTGCTCTACAAGCAGGCGGTGGCTCATTAGTCGAACCAGCGAACAGCCTCGGAATCGGGTCGTTGAAGTCGACGAGCAAGGACCTTTGACCGTCGTCACGGCGCCATGAAAGACAGAGCGGGCGCGCAGTAACACTTCGTCGTGCGAATGGATGTTGCCCCGTCCTACAAATGCGCACCGGTACAAGTCGGACAGATCGCAGAGTTCTATTTCATCGCAGGGTTCTCTCTCAGTCCGTAAATCGCCCTGCCGAGATTTCCGCGAACGCTGCAGGTTGCGGAAACTCACACTCACAACGAACAAAAAAGGGGGTGAGGTTCAAGAACCCTTTTCTTGTATCCGACAATAAATTGTCATGGGGAACCCACATTTCTGGTGGGACCCGCTCGTACGAGCGGCATCCCACTTCCTTGCCCGTGCCGCAATTGCCGCCATCGCCGTTGTTCTCGTTGTTGTATTGGTTTCAACAACAAGCGGAAAACCGGTGCCGGCGGCTCAGACCTTTTATCCACCGTCATCGATAAATGACACATGTGCAACTGATGACACCGTCGCCTTAGGTGCGTGGCTCTACTCGCTGCCGAAAGGTATCTCCGGTTCTCCGACGCAGGTCAACTTCGGAACGGGCTGCTACCAGATCGACGGCACGCTCTTCCTGCGCGGGTTCCAGTACTTCACGTTCGAGAACGGGAAGTTCGTGCAGAAGGTCGCGAACGACGTGGCGACCGGCGACTGGTCCGGCGTCGGGCCGGTTCGACCTGCTTACTGCGGGAACCCGAAGTACACCACCGACATCACCGACCTCTACACGCTCGACCCCTTCACGCTCATGTGGGCCTTCGAGGGCGGCTGCGATATCACCCTCCAGAACATGAAGATCAGTGGCCCGAACACTGCTGCGACGTCTGGCAACTACCACTTGGAGCAGGACACGTTCATCAACTTCTACGGGACCCAGCGAGCGCTCGTCTCGAACGTCATCATGCGGAACCCGTATGGCGACTATGTGGACGCCGTGTTCCTCCACGAATCATCCGGGGGGGTCCAGTACCTGGTGCCGGCAACCGACATCACTGTCCAGAACTGCAACCTTGCCGGATCAGGAAGGCAGGGCTTGAGCGTGATCCTTGCCAATCGTGTCGCCTTCGTTAACAACACGATCTATTCGGCCCACGCCACGGTTTTCGACGTGGAACAGGACGCCATCGGGGGACTCGAGACCGACATCCTGATCAGCGGGAACGCCCTTGTCGGATTCCATTACGCGGACGTGCTGTCCGCGCAGACCGGGGGGAAGATCGAGCGTCTCCAGTTCACCAACAACAACATGATCGATGGGGGCCAGATGCGGGTGATCATCGCGGACAAACTGTTGGGAAGCGACGTTCGCATCGACAACAACACGGCCTCCGCAGTCGATTCGGCGTCTGACTACGTGGTGCCGGCGATTCAGATGTTAGGGATCCTTCCAAGGACTGTCGAGATCGACGACAACACGATCCCTCTAGGCCCGGGCGGGCTCACGAACGCTTACAGGACCTCGTTAGTCTGCATGGCCGCGGCCTGTCCGGCGCCCTCGCCGATCGCTCCTCCGATCCCGCCGGCGCTACCCTGACGTAGTTCACAGAGATCCTCGGTAGCCGAACTCTGGAGGCAAACCGCGCAAGGTCATCTCGACCACGCGGTCGTGTCCCCAACGCAGGAGCGGGTAGGCGAAGCGGCTGGCCAGTCGCATGGGTCTCTGCATCATCTCGACGGTCCAGTCGATATCGACAGTGGTGCCGACCGGGCTCGCGTGCATCTCGAGGTGCGCGACGCCCTCCAGATCGCCGTGCACCTCCGCGCCGAGTGATTTGTTCTTGATACTGCTCACGATCTCGACGCGGACCCGCATCCGGTACGGCAGCGGCGGCGCCACGACACCGTGCAGAACGGAGCCGGCGCGAAGTCCGTCCCCGTGCAAGCGAAACTCCTGTAACCAGCCCCACCACCCGCCGAACCTGTCGACCTGCTCGATCGCCGCCCAGAGCTCTCCGGGCGACAAGGCGAAGGCGTAGGTTCCTCGGTACTCGATGACGGGAGCCGCCACCAAGTCGATGGTAACCGGACACCATCTGGGCCTGACGCGACCGGACCCCATCGGGACCTATCGAACCAGACCCCATCGGGGCCTATCGAAATGGTATGCATGTGACATGGGGATGGATCGTCGGACGTTTCTGCGTGGCGCTGGCGGCGGTGCAGCGCTTGGGGTCGGTGCCACACTTCTAGGGGCATGTACCAACTCTTCGAACCTCACCGGGCACGGCGCGAACATCATCAAGTACAAGAATCCGGCGGGTGCGGGTATCGGAAAGGGCACTCCCGTGCGCGGCGGTCAGATCACCATGTCGACCGGGTCAGAGATAAACGGCTTCGACCCGTCTCAGAGCAGCTGGGACGCGACCGGCCTCCAGTACGCGTCGACCGTCTACGACCAGCTTGCCCAACTTGCACCTGATGGATCGGTCCGTCCGTATCTGGCGGAATCGATCACGCCAAATGCCGACTACGACGTGTGGACGATCCAGGTGCGGCCGAACGTCGTGTTCCACAACGGCAAGGCGCTCGACGCGGCAGCAGTGAAAGAAAACTTGGATGCGTTCGTATCCTCACTTCTCACCGGAGCCGCCTTCAACAACGTCGAGAAGAGCACGGTAACAGGACCTCTAACCGTCCAGGTCACCACCAAGACTCCTTGGGTCGCGTTCCCCTTTTACCTGACAGCGCAGGTCGGGACGATCGCCGAGCCGAGCACGCTCGGCAAGTCCGCCCAGAACCACCCAATCGGCACAGGCCCATTCACCTTCGTGGACTGGGTTCCGAACTCCCACTTCACCGCCAAGCGGAATCCCAATTACTGGCGTCCCAACCTTCCTTACCTCGACACGGTCACCTACACACCCCTCATCGATCCCGGCTCGCGCGAGAACGCGCTGAAGTCAGGCTCCATAGACATCATGCAGTCGAACTTCACGCAGAACCTCGTGGACCTGTGGGGTCTTTCGGGATACACGGTGGTGAACGATCTCTTCTCCACGTTCGAACCCGACATGGACTGCGTCATGATCAACACGGCAGCGCCTCCGTTCGACGACGTGAGGGTACGGCAGGCGCTCGCGTACGCGGCAGACCCCAAGGTCATCGTCGAGGAGATCTGGAACGGCATTCCCCCTGTCTCGACCGGGCCTTTCGTCCCCGGGTCCCCAGATTACGGAGAGACCGGCTTTCCCAAGTTCAACCTTCAAAAGGCGAAGAATCTCGTCCAGCAGATCCAACACGACACCGGAAAGCCGATACCCACGTTCACGTTCGACACCGTTCCCTCGCCTCAGTACGTCCGGATCAACGAGCTCGTGCAGCAGATGTGGCTGAAGGCCGGGATCCAATGCACGATCCAGGAGGTACAGCAGTCGGAGCTGATCCAGAACGCCCTCACGGGCAAGTTCCAGGCGACCGCATGGCAGCAGTTCAACAGCCCGGACCCCGACGGTAACTACGTCTGGTGGAGCACGAAGAGTGTCCAGCCGATCGGCGGACTTTCGCTGAACATGGCCCGCAACTCAGACCCCCAGATCCAGCAGGCCCTCGAGACCGGCCGCCAGAGCACCGACCCGCACGCGAGGGCGCTCGCATACCAGGAGGTGGCCCGCCGGTTCGCCGTCAACCTGCCGTACCTCTGGTCGAACCGTGCCGTGTGGATGGTGGCCGCCCACAACTACGTCCAGAACTTCAACGGACCTACCTTCCCAGACGGGTCCAAGAAGCTCGGGATGATCGCGGGAATCATCTCGGTGACGGAGGTTTGGCGTTCCAGCTGATCTGACCGAGCGAAAGACTCAGGCCCCGGTCAGACGTTCGAGTAGAGCACCGCTTCGCGACGTGCGTCCGGTCTTCTCCTCTGCCCGGTCGGCAACAGAGGCGAGCCGGAGCGCTGCGTTTACGCCGAGCCACCGCAGGGGTTCGGGCTCCCATTTAGGCGAGGTGTGTCCGACCCAGGGCAGCCGGACGAGATCTGTGTCGCGACCGAGAATCAGGTCGGCGAGGGTGCGACCCGCAAGGTTGGCAGTCGAAACTCCGTCGCCCGCGTAGCCCCCCGCCCATGCGATGCGGCTTGCGCGGTCGAGACCGACAGAGGGATGCCAATCTCGGGTTATTCCGAGTGGTCCCCCCCACGCATGGGTCATTTTCTTGTTTTCCAAGGGGGGAAACAGGTGGACGAGCGTGCTCCGGATCGCTGCGTGAACTTTGGCGTCCTGGTCGAAGCGCGGTTCTATCGCGGAGCCGAAATGGTACGGCGCACCTCGTCCTCCGAACGCGATCCGGTCGTCCGCGGTGCGCTGCCCGTATATGACGAGGTGACGCATGTCCGAGAACGTCTGGCGCCTATCGAGCCCGGCGCCCGCCCAGAACTCTGCGTCAAGAGGCTCGGTCGCCACCATCAGCGAATACACCGGGACGACCGATCTCCGAAGACCCTTCAGCTCTCTCGTGAAACCCTCGGTTGCCCTGACCACCACGTCGGCGCGTACGGTTCCCCGTTGCGTGAAGACCCGGTGAGGCGAGATGGTTTCCACGGTCGTGGACTCGCAGAGCAACACTCCGCGTTGCTCGACGGCCTCGGCAAGACCGCGTACGAGGCGCGCAGGGTGAAGCGCTGCGCAATGTGGGTTGACGAGAGCACCGAGCACACCTGTCGCCCCGACCTCGCGCCGGGCTTCTTCTGCGCCGATCAGGCGGAGGTCGTCTGATGCGAGCCCGAGGTCGCGAGCGGCGGTCAACTCGTGTTGCGCTCGTTCGAGGTGCGCCTGGCACCTCGCGACCGAAACCGTGCCCCCTTTTGCGTAGTGGCAGTCGATGCCGAGCGAATCTGCAGCCGTTCCCACTTCGTCGACGGCGGCGCACATCGCTGCGTGCATGGCGCGTGCCGCCCGGAACCCGTGCTCCTTGGCGATGCGGCTGTAGGACGTAGCGAAGAACGCGGAGCACCACCCACCATTGCGGCCGGATGCGCCGAACCCGGCGACGGCGCTTTCGAGCACGACGATCCGCAAGCTCGGATCGAGGTTCGACAGATAGTGCGCTGTCCAAAGCCCCGTGTACCCGGCGCCGACGATCGCAACGTCGGTCTCTGTGTCACCACGAAGCGGCTCGCGAATCGACACCGGCTTCGCGAGCGTGTCCCACCACAACGAACCTTGCGGGGTGGTGACGGCTGAGCCTGTCGTCACGGCCGGTTCCCTCAGGTACCCCCTGGCTCAGAGCCGGCTAGTCGCCTCTGTGAGGACCTCCTTCAAGATCCGCGACATCTCGTCGAAGTGCTCCTCTCCGCAGATGAGCGGAGGCGACAGCTGTATGACCGGGTCCCCGCGGTCGTCGGCCCTGCAGATGAGGCCGGCGTCGAAGAGGGCGGGGGACAGGAATCCTCTGAGCAACCTCTCGCTTTCTTCGTCGTTGAACGACTCTCGGGTCGCTTGGTCCTTCACGAGCTCGATACCCCAGAAGAAACCGGCTCCACGAACATCTCCCACGATCGGCACGCTCCTGAGCGTCTCGAGAGAAGCTTTGAACGCATCTTCGTTCGCCCTCACGTGCCCGAGGATGTCCTCGCGCTCGAACACGTCCAGGTTTGCGAGAGCGACCGCACAGCTCACCGGATGGCCCGCGAAAGTGATCCCGTGCAGGAAGCTCGCCTTTGGCAGCAGGAACGGTTCGATGATCTTGTCTCTCGTGATTACCGCACCGAGTGGCGCGTACCCGCTCGTGAGGCCCTTCGCAATCGTGATCATGTCCGGCTGATAGCCGTACCGGTGGCAGCCGAACCATTCGCCCAGCCGCCCGAACGCGCAGATCACCTCGTCGGACACGAGCAGCACGCCGTGCTTGTCGCAGATCTCGCGCACACGCTCGAAGTAACCCGGTGGAGGCGGGAAGCACCCCCCGGAGTTCTGAACCGGCTCGAGGTAGACGGCTGCGACGGTGCCCGGTCCTTCGCGCTCGATTGCGCGATCGATCTCGTCCGCCGCCCACCTGCCGAATGCCTCGAGGTCGTCACCGAAGTACGGGGCCCTGTAGAAGTTGGTGTTGGGCACCTTGATCGCACCGGGAACGAGCGGCTCGAAGACCTCGCGTATCGACGTGACTCCGGTGATCGAAAGAGCGCCCATCGTGGTGCCGTGGTAGGCGATGTTGCGGCTCACCACCTTGGTCCTGAGCGGTTGCCCGATCTCCTTGAAGTACTGGCGGGCGAGCTTCCAGGCGGTCTCTACCGCCTCAGACCCACTGCTCGTGAAGAACACTCGGTTCAGGTCGCCCGGCGCGATGCCGGCGATCTTGTCGGCGAGCTCGATGGCCTTCGGATGTGCGTAGGTCCAGATCGGGAAGTAGGCGAGCTCGCTCGACTGCTTGGCAGCTGCCTCTGCGAGCTCGGTCCTGCCATGACCGAGCTGTGACGTGAACAGACCGGCGAGCCCGTCGATGTACCTCTTGCCGCGCTGGTCCCAGACGTAAGGACCCTCTCCGCGGACGATCACCGGTATGTCATGGTCCGCGTAGGAGCCCATCCGGCTGAAGTGCATCCACAGGTGACGCTTCGCCTTGTCCTGCATCGCCGCACGGCGGGTTCGCCGCCTTCTACGTCCGTGGTCCCGTTGTCGTAAGTGCTCATCGCGTCCTCTGTGCTCCCGTCGATGTCATCTGGTTCCCCATGTGTAGGACTGCTTTGCCAACTTCAAATAGACGAACGCCTCGGTCGATCTGACTCCGGGGACTGTCCGGATCGTGGTGTTCAGAAGTTCGAGGAGATGGTCGTCGTCCTCACACACCAGCTCGACCAGAAGGTCGAACGACCCTGCGCAGATGACGACGTACTCGACCTCGGGGATCTCGGCCAGCTTGTCGGCGACGGTCCGAACGTCGCCTTCTGCTCGCACCCCGACCATCGCCTGACGTTTGAAGCCGAGTTGCAGAGGATCGGTCACGGCAACGATGTCGATGATCCCCGCATCGCGAAGACGCTGGACGTGCTGCCGGACGGCTGCCTCCGACAGGCCCACCGTTCTCGCTATTGCGCCGTACGGCCGTCGACCGTCGTGCTGGAGCTCTTCGATGATCACGCGGTTTGCACGATCGAGCGTGTAGGGCTGCCGTTCCCCGCCTGTAGTCGGCGCCTGAGCCTGATCCCACGCCGTGCTCAGCGCTTGGCTCCGAGCCATGTCTGCTCTCCCCCGAATGGGTCTCTTCCTTCGGATTCTGTCACTCAAACGGGCTTAGTCAAGCGGATCCGTTGAAAAATCTGTCTACTACGACGAAATCGCTTGTGTGACTTTGAACCTTCTGGCACGATGACGAAGCCGTAATCGGGGAGTGTCGGACGTTTCAGGGAGGCGCGAAGTGTCGGCGACTGATGTGGGGATCCGGCGGCTGAGCAACTTTGTGGACGGGAAGCGCGTCGAGCCGGACAGCGCGAGATACTCCGAGGTGATCGACCCGTCGACCGGCGAGCCCTATCTCGAGGCACCGGTCTCCGGGACTTCGGACGTGGACCTTGCTGTCAGGGCGGCCGCAGACGCCTTCCCGACGTGGCGCGACATGACGCCGTCGGAGCGAAGTCTTGCGTTGCTGCGGATCGCGGACGCCATCGAGGACAACGCGCAAGCTCTCGTCGATGCCGAGACCCGTAACACCGGCAAGCCGGTCGCGCTCACCATGAGCGAAGAGATCCCGCCGATGGTCGACCAGATCCGCTTCTTCGCCGCTGCAGCGCGCCTTCTAGAAGGCAGGTCTGCCGGCGAGTACATGAGGGGCCACACGTCGTACATCCGGCGCGAGCCCGTCGGGGTCTGCGCGGCGGTGACTCCGTGGAATTACCCGATGATGATGGCGGTCTGGAAGTGGGCACCGGCACTGGCGGCCGGAAACACCATGGTGCTCAAGCCGTCCGACACCACCCCGGTCACCACTGTGGCCATGGCGGAGATTCTCGCCGAGCACCTGCCTCCGGGCGTGTTCAACGTGGTGTGCGGCGACCGCGAAACAGGCAAGGCTCTCGTCGAGCACCCGATCCCCGCAATGGTGTCGATCACGGGAAGTGTTCGCGCCGGCATGGAGGTGGCGGCGTCCGCTGCGCCGGGTCTGAAGCGTGTGCACTTGGAGCTCGGGGGTAAGGCGCCTGTGATCGTGTTCGACGACGCCGACCTGTCGCTCGCAGCCGAGACGATCATCGGCGCCGGGTACTTCAACGCCGGCCAGGACTGCACCGCAGCCACCCGCGTGGTTGCGGCTCCCGACGTGTACGACTCCCTGGTGGAACGGCTGGTGGACGGCGCCAAACAGACGACCGTCGGTGGTCCGGACGACGGGGAAGCGGACTACGGACCGCTCAACAACGCCGTGCAACTGGAGCGGGTCAGCGGCTTCTTGGACCGCGCGCCGTCCTACGCCGAGGTGCTCACAGGCGGAAAGAGGGTGGGCGACCGGGGTTACTGCTTCGCTCCGACGGTCGTCGCTGGTCTGCATCAGACCGACGAGATGATCCAGAACGAAGTGTTCGGTCCCGTCATAACGGTGCAGCGGTTCAGTGACGAGGCCGAGGCGCTCGAATGGGCGAACGGGGTGGAATACGGCCTCGCTTCGAGTGTGTGGACGCGAGATCACGGCCGGGCCATGCGCATGTCGAGGCTTCTCGACTTCGGGTGCGTCTGGATCAATACTCACGTACCCTTGGTCGCCGAGATGCCCCATGGTGGCTTCAAGAGGTCCGGCTACGGCAAGGACCTGTCGGTCTACGGGTTCGAGGACTACACGCGGATCAAGCACGTTATGAGCAACATTGAGTCCTGACCGCGGTCAGGCCCGAGATCCTTGAACGGAAAGGGGAAGCGCGACGATGGTGGCCGTTGCTGCTGAAACACCTTCGGCTGACGTAGCCGAGAAGGGTCTCAAATCCGGGGCTCTCGGGCTCATCTCGAGCATCGTCATGGGGGTCGCGTCGACGGCGCCCGCTTACAGCCTCGCCGCGACGCTCGGTTTCATCGCGGTGAAAGTTGGACTGCTGTCGCCGCTCGTCGTGCTGCTCGCGTTCATCCCGATGCTCATGATCTCGGTCGGGTACAGCGAGATGAACAAGGCGGACCCGGACTGCGGGACGACGTTCACCTGGGCCACTCGCGCCTTCGGCCCGAAGGTGGGGTGGTACGGGGGATGGGCCATCGTCGCAGCCGACGTCCTCGTCATGGCAAGCCTCGCTCAGGTCGCGGGTCAGTACGTCTTCTTGCTGTTCAACACCGCTTCGATCGGGACCAATGCGGCGAGCTATTGGGTCCTCCTCGTGGGTGTCACCTGGATCGTCCTCATGACCTATATCTGCTACCGGGGCATCGAGGTCTCCGCGATGTTGCAGCGCTTCTTGCTTGCAATCGAGATCGTCATGCTGCTGGTGCTAGCGGTCACCGCGTTCGTGAAGGTCGGATTGAACAAGGCACCTCCCGGCCACATCTCACCTCGTCTGTCATGGTTCAACCCCGGCGCTGTGAGTTTCTCGGCGCTCATCGGCGGCCTGTTGCTCATGATCTTCATCTACTGGGGTTGGGACACGGCGGTGTCTGTGAACGAGGAGACGAAGGACCGGAACCGGAACCCCGGGCTCGCCGCGATCATCTCGACAGTTATCTTGCTCGGGACGTACTTCGTCGTGACGCTCGCCGTCCAGTCGTATGCCGGCATCGGTTCGACAGGCATCGGCCTCACCAACTCGGCCAACGTGACCGACGTGCTCTACGCCCTAGGGAACTCGATATTCGGGACGAGCGGCTTCGGCTCGACGCTCACGCACCTGTTGCTCCTGATGGTGCTCTCGTCTGCAGCTGCATCCACCCAGACGACGATCCTGCCGACTGCCCGAACGACGCTGTCTATGGCGACCTACCACGCACTGCCCAAGTCGTTCGCGAAGATGCACAAGAAGTACCTGACCCCCACCGTCTCCACGATCACGATGGGTTTGGTCTCCATCGCGGTCTACGTGTGGTTCAACTACCAGTCCCAGGGCAACGTCATCCCGGACGCGGTAACCGCCATCGGTGTGTTCATCGGCCTCTATTACGGGCTCACAGGATTCAGCTGCGTGTGGTACTACCGCAAGGTCCTCACCCGCAGCCCCCGCGACCTGTTGATGAAGGGAATAATCCCTGGGCTCGGCGGAGTGATTCTCTGGTTCTTCCTCGCCTGGGCGCTGTACACCGACTACAACTTCAACAACACGACGGCCGCCAGCTATACCTCGTGGTCGCTGCCGTTCCCGCCGCATTCGGTGGTGGGCGGAGTCTTCGTCATCGCCATCATCTCTATGCTCGTCGGACTCGTGCTCCTGGGTATCTGGACACGGTTCGGGAAGGACTTCTTCCAAGGTCGGACTCTCAACCGATCTACGCCGACTCTCGTCCCCGAGGACGGTGCCGCCGGTGTCGCCGCCCCGATGACACCCATACCCGACCCGGTTGGCGGACCCAGGGCAGGCGACTGATCAGGTTTTCGGTCGCGGGGGCAGGTTCGCGAGCCGGACCTGTCCAAGAGCGAGGAGAGAGCCGTCTATCTCAGAAGTGATGCGTATCTCCCACAGCTGCTGAGTGCGGCCCTGCTGTATCGGCGCTCCCTCGAGCAGTACGCGCCCGCTCGAAAAAGCACGGATGAAGTTTGTCGAGTTGTGGACTCCGACGACGTTGTGGCCCTCTGGCGCGCCGAAGCTCGCTCCGAAGCTCGCGGCCCCCTCGATGGCGGCGCAATACACCCCGCCGTGGACGATCCCCATCGGTTGGTGGTGTTGCGGACCTATGTCGATCCATCCCGACACGCGGCTCGCCGACACCTCTTCGAAGTGAAGGCCGGCGACGCGCATGAACTCGCTCGCACCTTCGAACGAAGCGATCTGGTCTTCGCTCATGGACCCGCGGACGAAGGACATGGCTGCACGGTAACCGGACCGCCTCGCCCGCCGTGCCGCCTGCGGTCGGCTGACGGTCAGGCGAGGAACTCAGAGAGGGGACTTACGGCCATTCCGTGAGCCTCGGCCACAGGAGCAGACACGAGCGATCCGTCGACCGTGCTCACCCCGGCCGCAAGGGTTGGATCGGCTCGCACAGCGTGGCGCCAGCCGTGCTCCGCGAGCGCTTCGACGTACGGAAGCGTGGAGTTGGCGAGCGCATGCGTGGAGGTGTGAGGCACCGCTCCCGGCATGTTCGCGACGCAATAGAACAGCGAGTCGTGCACCAAGAAGGTCGGGTTCGAGTGTGTCGTCGGCCGCGTGGATTCGAAGCAACCCCCCTGATCCACCGATATGTCGACTAGGACGGAGCCTGGCCGCATCTGTGCCACCAACGAGTCGGGGACCAGCTTCGGAGCCTTGGCGCCTACGACCAGCACGGCCCCGATCACGATGTCGGCCTGCGTGCAAGTCTCCTCGATGGCCTGCGCGCTCGAAGCTACGGTCTCCAGGGCGCCGCGGAAGTGGTGATCGACCTGCCTAAGCCGCTCCAGGTTGCGATCGAGGATGTAGACGCTCGCCAGCATGCCCACCGCCATCGTCGCCGCCGCCATGCCTGCGACCCCCGCTCCGAGGACGACGACGTTGGCACACCGGACGCCGGGCACCCCGCACACGAGCACCCCTCGACCTCCGCCGGGGCGCATCAGATGGTGAGATCCGACGAGCGGCGCCATTCGGCCCGCGACTTCGCTCATAGGTGCGAGCAGTGGAAGTGAGCCGTCGGCGGACTGCACCGTCTCGTATGCGATCGAGGTGGTGCCTGTTCGAAGCAGCGCTTCTGTGAGGGTCCGGCTCGCGGCGAGATGAAGGTAGGTGAAAAGAAGCAGGTCCTTGCGAAGCAGGTCGAGCTCCCATCCAACCGGCTCTTTCACTTTGCACACCATCTCCGAACCCGCCCAGAGGTCCTGGGCCGAGCCGACGATCTCCGCACCGACGGCTTCGTACTCGGCGTCATTGATCGCCGATCCGGCACCGGCTCCGCGCTCGATCAGCACCCGGTGCCCCAACGAGGTCAGCTCGCGCGTCGCCCGCAGGAGTCATCGCGAACGCGGTATTCGTCCTCTTTGATCTCGGTCGGAACCCCGACGATCACCTATGTCCCCCTACTTCTCGTGATACTTCCACGGCTTTCGAGGCGTAGATCACGCCAGCCGAGACGCACCGCCCATTATGGCCTCGCGGCCGGCGGTGCCGCACCCACTCGTGCGGCAACTGCCTTCGCCACCGCTGCAGCGAAACAAGGCCCGGCGGTCAGCGCCGCCGTTCGCTGCTCCGAGCCGTACGAGCCGCCTTGTTCTTCCTCCTCTGCGCCGCGACCGCCTTCCTACGTGCCTGTGAAGCGATCGCACTTTTGTCGCGCGGCTGCGGACCTGATCGATCGGCAAACGGCGTTGCGACCGTTGTGCCTGCGGGAACCGGAACGGGACCTGCCGCCGCTACAAGGAGAACGGTGATGCCTCCCACGTCGAGGAGCCACCAAGGAAGCCAGCTGTAATACCACTGTGCCGTGACGGTGGTGAAGATCGCGGCAACGACCGCGATCGCGAACCGTCTGTTCGAGCAACGTGCCGCGACGACGAGCCCAACCGCTAGAGCAGGCCACAGGTAGTAATCGGTCATAACTGATTCCGTGTAACAACGCAGTGCGAGTGCGAGAGCGAACGTCCACACGATCATGTCGGGTCGGTCGCGCCAGCGGAGCGCCCACCAGCCGAGAGCGCACGCGAGCAATAGCGAGACGAACCGGGCAGGGCCGCCACCGATTATCGTGTTGACGCCGGATCCCCCGAGCTTCGGGGCAAGGAACGTCCACGGGGTCGCGTGGTTGTTCACAGATCGCGGGTACGCCGGTTGGTTCAGCAGCCCGTGCAACGTGGTGTGTGCATCCGACACGAGAGGTGCGATCAACAGGACCGCAGCAGGCACCGCGCCACGCACGATGAGCCCTGATGCCTTTGTTCTCCCGCCCATCGCAAGCAAGATCGGAAGGGCGACGATCACGAGGGGTTGAAAGGCGACGGCGGCTCCGAAAAGCCATCCTGCACGAGTGAAGTGCCCGTCGAAAGCGGCGATCAAGGCGTAGACGGCGAGACCGACGGCAATCGCAGCTTCGGGGTGTCCCCAGAACACCGAGATGTTGAAGAGCACCACCCCCTCGGCTAAAGCGAGGATCCCTCGCCGCCACCAGACGACTCCCAACCGTTCGGCGAGCGTGTCGCACGCGAAGAGAGCGAGCACCGAGAGAAGCACCACGTACGGTCCCAGCAACAGGAACGCCTGCGGATAGGCGATGACATGAGTCGGATAGACGTCGACGCTCATTCCGAGCGCACTGGTGAGTGCCGCCATCGGTGCCAGGAGGACGAGGATTCCCGGGAAGGCATAGAACTCGGTGCTGGACGTGTAAATGCCCCCGAAGTGGCCGTGAGCCACGGCGGTCGCTACCACGTACGTGCTCCACAGGTCGCCCGGGTTCTCCCAGTAGGGAATGTGCTGGACGGTGGGGCCCCAACGAAAGAAGTAGGCCATTGCAAAGCAGAAGAGGACCACCGTCGCCAAGATGGGCCAGGTTCTTCGCTTCAGACGTGCGCCGACATGGCCGGGGCGCGTTCGGGCCGGAGCTGTGTTTCGGATCGCGCCTCTTGTCGGTCACTGCGGGCACGGGCGCCAACAATACGGTTCGGGGTGGTTACGCCGCGACTGAAGCCCTGCGCACGCTGAAACGTTCAAGGTCGACTCTCGAGGTTGCACCGGTCGCCAGGTCCGCCAGCACCTCGCCCAAAAGGGGGCCGAACTTAAAGCCGTGCCCGGTGGTGCCGGCGCCGATGACGACGTTACCCACACGATCCAGCACGAAGTCGCCGTCGGCGGTCGAGTCGTAGAAGCACCTCTCTGTCGATACGGGCTCCACGTGGTACGAGGGCAGCAGACGGGCCGAGTTCTCAGCCAGTCGTGCGAGTAACGCAGGATCGGGGTCGAGGGGGGAGTCGTCTGGATCGGCGACAGGTCCGGCGCCGTGCAGCGCCACCTTCAGCAGCCCCGGCACGCCCGCTGGAAGTCCGTACACCCACGGACTGGACCGCTCGATGAACACGGGCACGTCCGATTGACGCCCGGTCACCGGGGCGAGATAAGCGACTTGTTCCAGAGTCGGCGTCAAACGAAGTCCCATGCCGGCGCTCTTGAGCAATCCGGAGGTCCAGTGCCCCGCACAGACCACAGCGACGGAAGCGGAAACCGTCTCGGTGCCGGATTCGCTGCCGGATTCGTTGGCGGTTTCGCTGCTGGTGGTGCCGCCGGTTTCGATGCGGACGCGGGAACCCTCGTCCGAGATCGAAATGACGGGTGTGTTCTCCCTGACCTCCACCCCGGCCGATTCCGCGCTGTGACGCATTGCCGCGAGGCAATGATCCGCCGCCAACACTCCGGAATCTGTCTCGAACAAGGCGGGTCCGCCGGCTTGGATTGCAGGGACGCGCTTGCTCGCCTCGGCTGCGTCGAGCTTCTCGAAGGGGGCTCCGGCAACCGTCATCGCCGCCGCGAGCACGTCGAGGCCGCCCCCGAACGACAGCTGTCCGGTCACCGACAAAATCGTCCTGTCCGACTCGGCTTCGAGCTCCTCCCACATCGGCTTGGCGGTCCGGGCCATGGCGACGTAGAGAGGATCGTCGTAGCCCAGCCTGAAGACCCGGGCGGTTCCTTTTGACCCGGCTCTCGGGTGTCCGACCGTAGAGCTCTCGAGAAGGAGCACTTCGTGTCCGTGTCCGCGTCCGCGTCGGCCTAGCTCCCGAGCGGCGGCAAGGCCCAAGAGACCACCACCCACCACGACGAACTCGAAGCTCTCGGCGCTCCTGCCGCCGCCTACGCCGGCGCCGCCTTGCCGGTCGCCTCCGGAACCTGGTCCGGCCGCCTCAGCCGCCTTGAGCTTCGAGGCGCGCTTTCATAGCGTCGAGCGCCTGCTGGTAGGAGCCGACAAGAAGGTCCGTCAAGTTGTCGGGGCTCACCTCTACGTTCCAGGTGACCCTGCTTCCTTCGCCCTCTTCGTGAACCTGGATCCTGCCGAGATGAGACGTCGCTTTGAGGGGGCTGTCCACTATCGAGTACTCGAGCAGCCGAGCGGTGTCGTCGCGGCGAACGAGACGCTCCGTGATCTCCATGCCGAAGACCTCGAGGATGCGGTTGTCGCCATCAATCCGGCACACGTCGACCCCTGGCATCCACTCGTCGAGTCCACCGAATTCGCCTGCGACATCCCACACCACCCCCGCCGGCCTGCCGATCGAGACGACTGCTTCCGCCGATCCGACCTTGTCGCCGCCCGGCGCTTGGTCAGACACCGGCGTCGAGGATGTCGCGGACCTCTTGCAGCGTTGCGCCCTCGGGGGGCAACACCAGATCGGATTTCCTGTCATCGTCGTCGGGCAGCGCACTCGCGCCGCCTCTCACCTTCGAGATCAGATTGGACAATGTGGTGGAGAAGGTCTTCTCGTCGCCCGCCTTTAGCGCTGCATCCAGATCGGAGTCGAGACGCTCGATCTCGGGAAGATCGTCGTCGCCTACCTCGTAGAGCCTGTCTCCGAGGATGCGGACGATCATTGCTTTGCTCCGGTGCCGTCCTCGACCGCTGCTTCGGTGACATCGTCGTCCGCCGAAGCGGCGTCTGCGGTGGCGCTTCCAGAAGGTGACGATGCCGGCAGCGCCTCCGGCGCGCTCGTTGATGCGAGCTCCGCCTTCATCGCGGCGAGCTGGGCGTCCACTTCTGATTGAGCAGTTGCCGCATTCAGTTGCTGCTGGATGTCGTCCGGCGTCGATCCGGTGATGTCGGGAAGTGCACCGGAGGCGAGAAGCTCGTCGACCGCAGCCGAACGCGCCTGCATCTGGGCGATCTTGTCCTGTGCCCTTTGCATCGTCATCCCGGCATCGGTCATGGATTCCGATATTCCCGACACCGCTTCGCCCACACCCGCCTCTGCCTTCGAGGCCTGGTATGTGGCCTTCATGGTCTCCTTCTTGGTGCGGAACGATTCGATTTGTGCGGCGAGCCTCTGTGAGGTCTGCGTGAGCTGAGCCTGCTGCGCGTCAACCTGCTGGTGCTGGGTGCCGAGGCCCTCCAATTGCTCTCCGATCGCGGCCCTGCGGCTTAGTGCCTCGCGTGCCAGGTCCTCCTGGTTCTGCGCGAGCGCTTGTTTGGCCTGCGCCTGGAGCTTGTCGGCTTGTGTCTTCAGGTCGTTTGCCTGCAGCTCGAGGCGCTTCTTAGCCGTTGCTACGTCGGCAAGTGCGCGGCGCACCTTCTGCAGATTCTCGAGTTGCTTCTCGTACGTGAGATCGAGCATGTCGGCCGGGTTCTCGGCCTTGTCAAGGGCCTTGTTGGCCTTCGCCTGCACGATCCCCGAGAGGCGTTTCATGACACTCATCGTGTGGCCTTTCGTGGTGGTCGGCTTGTGTGGTCTGTGGTCATGCGAGAAGCCCGTGCAGCGCTGCCCAGGTCTGCTCGCTGTGCTGTGCCTCGGTGGCGAGAGCCCGAGCGAGACTGTCGATCCATTCGGGCAACGCCACAGGCTTCGACGAAATGACGATCCCGCGAACCGGCCTGTTCACCGTGCACTCGATTCCGCCGCCCTTTCGTGTCGCCTCGAGAACCATCCCGGCCCCGGAAGAGAGGTCGACGGTGATGCCCACGGCGGCACGGTCGCGCTTGAAGAGCCCTCCTTCGCGCCTGATCAGGACTCGATCCCCCAGGGCGTCCGCAAGCTTCGAAGCGAGAACGCGGAAAAAGGTGTCGGTATCGGAGGCGTCCGCACGGATCGCTGCGGAAAGCTGGTCGAATTCCAGATTGTCGGCGCCGGGCTGGGGCGCGACCTCTCCGGTCGCGGCCAGATCTCTTGACGGGTCGGGCTCGATCTCGTTGCCCACCAGCCATCCCTTCTCGCGCTCGCGCGCCTGCTGCATCGTTGCAGACGAATCTAGTCCGCCATCAGGCAATGTTCGGCCCGACTCGGGGTTTCGCCTTAGGGGCCACGCCTGACCTGACCAGGGTCTCAGCCGGGGTCTCGGGGGTTCCTCCACATCGGCCAGACCAAGGGGCCACCGGGAAGTCGTATCTCCCCGGTCACCTCGAAGCCATGCCGCGAGTAGAAGGCGATGTTGCTCTCTTTCGAGGATTCGAGGTACACGCCCGCTCCGTCGTTGTCGCACTTGTCCAATACCGGCCTGAGCAAAGAAGAGCCGACGCCCTTCCCCTGATGGTCGGGATCTGTCCCGAGGATCGCGAGGTAATAGTGGGGAGGTGCGGCGGGATGCCGCTTCTCGATCACAGACAAGGTTCGTATCGCACTCGTCGTCCGCTTTCCGAATGACCTGACGAACCCGGGACCGCCGCGCAGGAACTGGGACGGCGACATTCGCCAGTGTCCGGGCGGGTCCCATAAGGCTGCGCCTGCGCGTGCGGTGTTGGTGTACGACGAGGAATGGGGAACGTGCTGCAGTCGCATCGCCGTGACGAAGTATCTGACGAGCCTCTTCGGCCGGCTCGCCGCATCCGGGAGGAGGTATTCCCAAACGGGATCGTCGACGAAGGCGCGAGACAGGCTGGCGGCGATGGCGTCTATGTCTTCTTTGTTCGCTACACGGACGGATCCGCCAGGGGAGGTGTTCACGGTCGGAGAAGCAACGCGGACCGCCCGTGCGTCTCGAATTCGGTCTCCAGGGCATCGACGTCGTCGGCGGTCAGGAGCCTGTAGTCCGTTTGAGTGCGCTCCGGGCGCCATAGGACCGGATCAGAGCACGACCACCGTTCCACCCTGATAACGGTTTTTGTGATCTTTCCGGTAGCCGTGAGGGGCAGCGCGGGAACGATTCTCACAAATCGCGGCGCCCACTTGGTGCCGAGATCGGCCTGAGCCGCCAGGAACGCCGCAAGACCGGCGCAGAAGTCGCGAGCGGAGGCGTCCTTGCGCAATTCGACCGCTGCCATGACCTGATCGGCGCTCTTTGAGTCCGGTACGGGGTAAACGGCGGCTGCCACCACGTCCTTGTGACGTTCGAGGATGCGTTCCACGGGAGCAGCCGCGAAGTTCTCCGAGTCGACTCTGAGCCAGTCGTCGTTGCGGCCCGCGAAGTAGACGAACCCCGCCTCGTCCCTGTATGCGAGGTCTCCGGTCCAGTACCAACCGTCGCTCAGGCGGGCGGCGTCCGCCGCATCGTTCTTGTAGTAGCCCTCGAAAACAGCGGAGTCCACGCGGCACGCGAGCTCGCCGATCGAATCGTCGGGATTGATGATCCGCCCGGTCCCGTCGAACGTCGCACGGTCCCGCTCGCATCGCGAGGCCCGGTCGAGCACCGAGATTCCCTCGGCTGGAAGGCCCAAGGCGTCCGGCGGCGTGTCAGGAGTGCGGGTGATCGCGATGCCTCCTTCGCTCGACCCATATCCCTCCACAAGGGTGCACCCGAATCGCCTCTCGAACTCGGCCCTGTCGTAGGCAGAGGCCTCGGTTCCGAACCCGACCCGTAGCGGCGTGTCGGAGTCGTCCGGGCGCTCGGGGGTGGCGAGCACGTATGCGAGCGCCTTGCCGACATACGTGAAACGTGTTGCTCGGTAGCGACGGACGTCGTCTATGAAGCGCGATGCACTGAAGCGGCCGCCGAGCGCCATGCAGGCTCCTACGTGGAGAGCAGGAGCCCACAGGGCCATAACCGCGTTTCCGTGGAACAACGGCATCGGGCAGTAGCAGACGTCGTCACGTTCGAATCCGTAGATCTGTGACGCAGCGCCAACCGATCGCGGCCAACCTTCCCTGCGTGCAGCGGACCGCCTTCGGTGAACCGGTCGTACCCGAAGTGAAGATCAGAAGGAAGAGATCGTCAGGGGCCGCTTCGCTTTCCCCGGGCGTCGCCTGTAGGTCCTGGCCTCTGTCCGGATCCGGTGGTTCATAGCGTGTCGCGTCGGTCAGAAGGATCCGAGACTCGTCGACGCCGGTGTCGAGACCGTCCAGCAGAGCTGCTCCGACGGTGTCGGTCACGATCATCCGGCATTCGGTGAAGCGGATGTCGCGGGCGAGCTCCTCGCCACGGCGAGTCGGGTTGATCCCGACAACGACGGCGCCCGCAAGAGCTGCGCCGCCCATCCAGAACAGGTACTCGGGCACGTTGTCGAGGAGGATCCCGATGTGCGGGGGACCGTTCAAAGCGCCGGAGAGACCGGATAGATCCGAGAGACCGGGGAGTCCGGAGCGGGCCGTGCAGGCCCGTGCCCGGCTCTCCGATATCACTTCACGCCACGTCCACTCCCGGTCCTCCGACCGCAGACCCGGCCGGTGGTCGGACGCCCGTCGCTCGAGCATGTCGGCAACCGTCGACGGGACCTCAGTCAGCACCGCCGGAGTGTCGCATTCCGATACGTGGTGCGTCTACATCGCTGTCGCCCGGCTCGGCGGGTCGACATCGTGGCTCGACTCGGTGGTCGACACCGTCGCTCGATTCAGCGAATCGACTTGCGATGCATTTTTCGCGAATAAGTATGCGTTCTTGTTTACTTATCGGGCCTTGGACTCATGCTTGATAGCTGGCCAATACCTCTTTGCCTGCAGCATTCGTCACACGTACCGCGTCGATCTCGGCAAGAGGCACTGCGCAGCTCATCGTCACATCGACGCTTCCGCCGGTGGCGGTGCCGTAGGTACCTGCGACCCACCAGGAGCCGTCGTCGGCCCTCATAGAGACGGTGAGTACCTGTTCTGCTTGCTCACCCGATGCTTTGAGCTCGACGGAAGTCCCCCACGACTTGGCCGTGAGCCGTGCGAGGGCTTGCGCGCCTCCGGGGCCGGTCAGGGCGAATGTGTGAGAGGACGGGGAGTGTGACGATCCAACCCCGGCCTCTGTCGCGACGACCCCTCCTCCGAGGGCGAGCAACACGACGGCCGCAGCGGCCGCGAACCGCATCCGGGTCGACCGGCGGTGTCGGGCGACCTCTGTGCCGAGCGACTCGAGCACTGCGGATCGAAGCGATTCGGGCACCGCGAGGACCTCGTCGACACGCTCCGGATCGGCAGCGGCGAGCCGCGGGCTCCAATCGCGACAAGCTCTCGAGTTCGTCGCAACATTCCTCACAGCCGTCCAGGTGCGACTCGAGCGAGAGGCGCTCGGATTCGGGCAGCCGGCCAATCGACGCAAGTGCAACCTGGCCCCTGGCCTTCTCGCAGCTGAGTGTGTTCATTGCTCCCACCCCATCTCCTCGAGTACGAGCCGAAGAGACCTCGAGCGCGTAGAACAAGCGGCTCCTTACCGTTCCCTCGGGAACCCCTAGGCGAGCCGCCACCTCGCGGCCCGGCAAGTTTCGGAAGTAAATGTCTTGGACGACCGCTCTGTGATCGGGCCGCAAGCGGCGCAAAGCCTCCTCGACCTGCCAGCCGAGCATGGCCTGCTCAGCTTGGCCGTCGACCGCGGCCGGATCCTGCATGAGTTGATCGGTCTCGTTCGACGACCGTTTGTGAGCGAGGTCGATCACGGCTCGCCTCTCGATCGCGAACAGCCAGCTCCTGAGCGACCCGAGGCTCGGGTCGAAGCGGTGACGTGATCGCCAAGCACGCATGAAGGTTTCCTGGACGGCCTCTTCAGCCAACCCGTTGTCCCCGAGTGAGCGGCGTGCGAATCCGAACAGCTCGCCTCCGTAGGTGACGAACGCTGCGTGGAGCCCCGATTCGTCAGCTGCTTCGACGCCGCGGTCGGATTCGGCGCGTCGCTTGTTTCGCGCCGACTCGAGATGCGTCACGGTCGGGTTACCGGTACGGATCAATATGAGTAGCCGCCTGAAGTAGTTGTCGTCGCGCCCGACGAAGAAGTGGTCGCCCCGGCAGGTGCCATTGCGAACCAGACCCCACCAATTCCCTGGCCCATCGCCTGACCAGCCGACGAGTCCGGAGCATAGAAATACAGAGGGTGTCCGTTGTAGGTCACCTGAGTCGAACCGTCAGGCCTCTTTATGGTCCCGATCGTGCCGGTCACACCGGATCCGAGCTTGGGTGTCTCTCCCGAGGAAACCGTGAGGGGAGGCCATGTTTGATTGCACGACCCCGTGCACATGATCTGGCCGTTCGTCTCGGTGGTCAAGTGGTACAGAGTGTGGCCGTTCGGGCCGGTGAGGACCTTTCCTACAGACGTCGCGGTGCCGGAACTTACGGTCAGGGTTCCGCCGCTAGGGGAGGTAGTGCCGGAAGCTCCCGGTGATGCGGCCGAAGAGGTCGAAGAGTTGGAAGCCGAAGTTCCCGAGCTGCAAGCTGCGGCGGTAACGGCGACGGCGGCAAAGAGCGCGAGGAGCGCCCAGCGCTTCCGTCCAGAGGAACCTCTCATGGCAGCCAACAGGTTGGCATCTGAGGGCTTCATGGTTGTGGAACTGGGCATGTTCTCCCTCTCCGAGCTGGGCTGATTCTGTCTACGGGCTAAGTACCTAACTGCAGGGGCTACCCGCGAGAGTGGCATATGTTCACGATTAGTCTCGCCGACCAGGGCCTGGGCATGTCGACCAGCACGCCATGAAGACCCGATTCCTCCGCAAGTGGGCCTGATGAGCACCCGATGATTAGCAGCTTGCAAGCGGCGCTGTTCGACCTCGACGGGCTCCTGGTCGACTCGGAGCCGCTGTGGCACGAAGCAGAGATCAGGGTTCTGCGGACCCATGGAGTACCCCTCACGGCTGAGATGTGCCGCGAAACCAAGGGCCGGTATGTGTCCGAGGCGGTTCTTCACTGGCACGACAGGTACCCGTGGGATTCGCCAGGTATCGATGTAGTGGTCGCCGACATTCTCGACATCCTCGACGAGTTGATCGCGACGCGCCTCGACTTGAAGCCTGGTGTCGAGCACGCAATCGGCGCATGCCGAAACCGCAATTTGCGTCTTGCAGTCGCATCGTCTTCGCCTCTTCGGATCATCAAGTCGGTGCTCGCCAGATTCGGTCTCGAAGGCAGTTTCGAATCCATCTGTTCGGCTGAGCACGAGGCCGCAGGCAAACCGGATCCCGCTGTGTTCCTCACTGCCGCTCGCACGCTCGACGCGGAGCCGGAAAGGTGCCTGGTGTTCGAGGACTCGATCGCAGGGGTTCGCGCTGCCAAGATCGCCGGAATGCTCTGTGTGGCCGTTCCCGAAAGGACCGTCACTACCGAGGGATCTTTTGTTAGCGCGGACGTGGTGCTCGAGTCTCTCGCGGACCTCGACCACAGGGTTTGGGCCCGTCTCGAGCTCTCTGCTGGTTGCGAGGTCCGGGTCGTACGGCTCCACAGGTCGTCACCTCGTCCGCCCCTCGTGGTGGCGCCGGGCGACGACCTCGCAGTCGGGAAGCGCGACGACGAATGGCCGGCGTTCGTCCTCGTGACGAACCCTTCCGGCGCGCAGGGCTGGGTGCCTAGTCGCTTTCTCGAGCTAGACGGCGACGGGCTTGCAACTCCGGTACGTGCCTACAACACTGCCGAGCTCGAGGTGGACCCGGGGCAACTCCTGACCGTTCTCGAGCCTGATCTAGGCAGCGGATGGTTGTGGAGTCGCGACGAGGCGGGCCGCGAGGGTTGGGTACCCGCTCGATGCGTGGAGCCGTCAGAAGGGTAGGGCGACGGGCCGGGAGATCGCGGCACCGTTGGGCTCGACTTAGTCTTTGGACGTGACCGGTATGTCGAGCGCAGAGAAGGCGGAGAAGATAGATGTCTCTGCCCCTTTGGTGCATCTGTCGAGTTTGATCAAACGACCGCTCGTCGACCCGGACGGTGAGTCGATCGGGAGGGTGCAAGACCTGATCGTGAGGGTTGGAGAACGGCCTCACCCCCCGATCACGGGTGCAGTCGTGCGTATCGAGGGCCGCGATCTGTTCGTTCCCGTCGACAAGATCGTAGGGATCGAACACGGCAAGGTGTGCTTCAACGGATCGCGGTTGGACCTCCGTCGATTCGAGCGCCGACCGGGCGAGCTACTGCTCGCGAACGACCTTCTGGCTCGTCACATAATCAACATGGTCGGCGTCAGGTTGGTGCGTGCAAACGAGATCGAGCTGGCTCAGGTTGACGGCGAATGGCTTGTCGCGGGGGTCGACACGAGCAGCCGCCCGGTGCTCCGACGGCTCCTTCCCGGCCGGCTGAAGCGCAGCGTCCAGCCTGGTTCGCTTCTCGACTGGGAGAGCATCGAGCCTTTCGTGTCACATGTGCCGTCGGCCCGCCTCAGGATCCCGTACCGCAAGCTTGCTCGCCTGCATCCGGCTCAGATCGCTGACATCGTCGAAGCCGCCTCACACGAAGAGGGCGAAGAGATCATCGAGGCGGTCAAGGCAGACAGGGAGCTCGAGGCTGACGTCTTCGAAGAGCTCGACGCTGAGCACCAGGTGGAGTTCGTGCGGTCCAGGTCTGACGAAGACGCAGCCAGGCTTCTCGCTCGGATGGCACCAGATGACGCAGCCGATCTCATCATGGAGCTCGAGCAAGAGCGCCGCCTTCCCGTCCTCGGGCTCCTTCCGGCCGCCCAGCAACGCAAGGTGCGCTCGCTCCTCAGCTACAACCCCGAGACGGCGGGCGGCCTCATGAGCCCCGACTTCGTGGCGCTGCCTGAGCACACATCCGTCGCGGACGCTCTCAACGCGGTCCGCCACAGCAACGCCCCTCCCGAATCCATGAACGTGGTGTTCACGCTCGACGAGTCGGGATCTGTCGCGGGGTCCGTGTCGTCGGTGATGTTGATCAGATCCGACCCGACGGTCACTCTCGACCGAGTCGCGAGACCGAATCCCGCGCACGTCCACGCCGACTGGGACGTTCACTCGGTCGTGCGCAAGATGTCCGATTTCAACCTGACCGTTGCTCCGGTCATGGACGACGACCACCGCCAGATGCTCGGGGTGGTCACTGTGGACGACGTACTCGAGATGCTCCTGCCGAGCGGCTGGCGCCGTGACGCAGGCATGACCGCTAGAGAGGAATGATGGCGGCCGGCACAACGCTGCGCTACCGAAGGCCCGGAACCCGTTGCGGTCGTCCTCAGAAACGAACGCGCGGTGGCGCTCCCGCTCATAGCGGGCCGCATCAACGGACCCGAAATAGAACTCTCAGTCTCATGCGCACAATTCCCTCCCCGGTCAAGCGGGGCTTCGCAACCGCTCGAGCTTCACTCAGTTGAGCTGAGCGGGTTCGCGGTGCGTGTGAGCACGCACCGACGGCAGCGAAGAAGAAGGGAGGTGAAACTTGGTCTGGCCTACTCGCGGCAATGGCGACGGCCTGGGACCGCCCGCGGACAAGGCCGGACGGTCCGGTCGTCCGGGACGGGCCGCGCGTCCCGGACGCGACGGCGATCAGATGGCCGTTCTCGACGAGACCTCCGCCGTTCTCGACGTCGCGCACGTGGGGGACATTCAAGGCGCGTTCGGGACCATCAAGCAGCACGACACGGGAGCGCGCCGCTCTTGGTCGGGAAAGCTTCTGACGCTGCTCGCCATCATGGGTCCCGGGCTCATCGTGATGGTGGGCGACAACGACGCCGGGGGAGTTTCGACTTACGCCCAGGCCGGGCAGAACTACGGGCTCAGCCTGCTTTGGACCTTGCCGCTACTGGTGCCGGTACTGATAGTGAACCAGGAGATGGTCGTTCGCTTGGGAGCAGTAACGGGTGTAGGTCACGCCCGTCTCATAAACGAGCGCTTCGGCAGGTTCTGGGGCTGGTTCTCCGTCGGCGATCTCTTCATCTTGAACTTCCTCACGATCGCGACAGAGTTCATCGGCGTGAGCTTGGCCCTCGATTACTTCGGCGTGAGCCACTACATCTCGGTGCCCATAGCGGCGACCCTTCTCGTAGTCATGACCGCGACGGGGAGCTTCCGCCGATGGGAGCGGTTCATGTTCGTATTTGTGGCCGCCAACTTCCTGGTGATCCCTCTCGCGGTATTCAGCCATCCGAGCCCCGGATCCTTCTTCCACGGTTTGGCAGTGCCAGGGGTGACAGGTGGCTTCAACTCGACGTCGATTCTGCTGGTGATTGCGATCGTCGGTACGACCGTTGCCCCGTGGCAGCTCTTCTTCCAACAGTCCAACATCGTCGACAAGCGGATCACCCCTCGGTGGATCAATTACGAGCGGACTGACACCGTGATCGGATCAATCGTGACGGTCATCGCTGCGTCTTTGATCGTGGCCGTGTGCGCGACGGCCTTCGCCCACAGAAAGGCGTTCGGGAACTTCACGGATGCGAAGGGTGTGGCGATCGATTTGTCGCGATACGTGGGTCATGGAGCGGGGACGATGTTCGCCATCATCCTGCTGAACGCTTCGATCATCGGTGCCGCGGCCGTGACGCTCTCGACGTCGTACGCGTTCGGTGACGTGTTCGGTGCTCGCCATTCACTCCACCGGGGTTGGCGCGAGGCGAAGCTGTTCTACGGCACCTTCTCGGCGATGGTGGCTCTCGCGGCCGGGCTCGTGCTGATTCCGCCGCGCTCCGTTAGGGCTCATCACAACGGGTGTCCAGGCCCTTGCCGGCGTGCTCTTGCCCAGCGCCACCGTCTTTCTTCTGCTTCTCTGCAACGACAAGGACGTGCTCGGACCTTGGGTGAACGGGCCGATCCTGAACGTCGTTGCGGGCGTCATCGTGTCGATCCTTCTCATGCTGTCGCTCATTCTCATGACCTCGACGGTATTTCCGCACGTGGACATAAAGAAGTTGGCCGTCGTTCTCGCGGCAGTCCTGCTGCTCGGATATCTGCTGGCGGGCTTCGTGCTCCTCCGACAACGACGACGGCGACAACCGGCGTTGGATGTCGCTACCACTCCGCGTGCGGTTCGGCGCGAGACGTGGCGCATGCCGCGGCTCAGCCTTCTCGAACGCCCTAAGTGGTCACGAGGGCGGCTGTTTGGTATGTATGCCCTGCGGAGTTACCTCGTGCTGGCCGTTGTGCTTCTTTTCGTGAAGGCGATCCAACTAGGCCTGCACAAGTAGACGCGTCGTCGCTTAAGCCAGTCGGCTGTCACTCGGCCCGCGCCCGTTCCATGACATAAGTAGACAGAACCGTTTACTAATTCGCGAAATATGTGTCGACGGATGGGCTGGTGGTCTAGTGACAGCCGGTGTTGCTGTGGCCCAGGGCGCCTCGGACAGGTTCCGGGAGTGCCCCCCACCGGAACCCGCCCGAGGCCCACCTGCGAGCACGTGCACTTCCCCGGGGCGGCTACCGGTGGCGGGTGCTCGATCTGGGTGAGCTTCTCTCTGCGGACAGTCAACAACTCGTTCCTGAACGGTTCGTTACGGAGGCGCGACGTTCGACTGAACTTTTCTCCCCGGACGCAACAACACTCTGACCGGGAGTAACGAGCAGCGACGAGTTAGACGAGTTAGACGAGTTAGGAGCCTTCACCCGGGCCCCGGGGCGTCACGTCTATGGCCAAACCGTCGACGATCTCGACGCCTGGTTGGGACGTTAGGAGCGCCGGGGGACCCACGATTTTGCGTCGACGACTACCACCGCCAAGGACAAGGCGTGGACGCGCGGTCACGCGCCGGTCGACCCAGATCGGCAGGTCTGCGGGTAGGCCGAATGCAGTGACGCCTCCGATCGCCATTCCCGTCAGAGCTTCGGTCAGGCCCCTGTCGGCGAACGACGCCTTTCGGGTCCCGAGCCGGTCTCTTACGGCGTGATTCACGTCGAGCCTGGTCGTGGCCAGAAGGACGCAGGCCGCATAGGTCGGGGGGTCCGATTTGCCTACGACCACGATCGTGTTGGCGGCGTCTTCCGGCGAGTACCCGTACGTCTCGCAAAATGCGGCGGTGTCCGCAAGGTCCGGGTCGCACTCCACTACTTCGTACGGCGTGTCGAGCTGCCGCAGGTGAGCGTCGACCCTCCGTTCGACCTCGTCGGGGTCGATGGCTCCGGTTTCGAAGGCGCCGGTTTCGAAGGCACCTGCGCCGGGCGCCGGAGACCCGGAAGTCATGAGCCGAGCCGGCGAACGATCTCTTCGGACCAACCCGGGAAGTAGTCCCCGATCTGATCGAGCGAGAAGGTTCGCAAGATGGACGTATTGGGTTCGCGCTCCAGCAGGTATCGGAACGACTCCTCGACGAGATCCTGCTCGGTGGCGTCAGGTCTGCCCAACCGCTCGGCCAGACGAGCGGGAACCTGGACGTTATGAGTGGTCGTCGTGCCGCCACCCTTGACCTCGACCAGGAAGCGGCCGGCGGCCTTCTGGGTCACAGTGATTTCGGCCATGGCGCGGTTGAAACGCTAGCGCTGCTCCCCGAGTAGCGTTGCCAAGCTGATCACGAACACCCGAACATAGGAGTCCGCCTGTGGGAGACATCTTCGACACCCCGATTCACACCCTTCAAGGTAAGGAAGGATCGCTGTCGCCCTACAAGGGCAAGGCTTTGCTGCTCGTGAACGTGGCTTCTCGTTGCGGGCTCACTCCGCAGTACGAAGGGCTCGAGAAACTTCAAGAGAAGTACGCAGATCGCGGCTTTTCCGTTCTCGGGTTTCCGTGCAACCAGTTCCTAGGGCAGGAACCGGGGACACCTGAGGAGATCGCCGAGTTCTGCTCCACCACGTACGGCGTGACCTTTCCCATGTTCGAGAAGATCGAGGTGAACGGGCCGCAACGCCATCCGATTTACGACGAGCTCACCAAGTCGGCAGATTCCGAAGGACAAGCGGGTGACATCACGTGGAACTTCGAGAAGTTCCTGATCTCACCTGGGGGTCAGGTGGTCGGCAGATTCCGTCCGCAGGTCGAGCCTGAGGACCCCAATCTCGTGCAGGCTCTCGAGGAGGTTCTCCCGGGAGCATGAGCGGCGACGACGCCGACAGCGGTAACAAAGGGGGGCAAGCCGTGGCGGGCAAAGGCAAAAGTGTGGCGGGGAAAGGTGCCGTAGGGGTCCGGCACGCTGTCGTGAACACAAAACCCTCGTCCGGTTTACCGGACCTGGTGGTAGCCCACTCGGGCGTGACTCCGACTGCTCACCTCGTAACGAGCGAGCCGAGCGGTGGGACCGATCATGTTGTCCCACCGCGCGTTTTCCCACGCAGGCTGCCGCCCGCGACACGTATGGAGCTGGCGCGCCGAGGAAACGAGATCGCTGTCGTCCTCGCCAAGAATTTTGCACCGTTACTTGTGCGTCAGGTCCGCCAGGTCCGAAGCGGCCCGCTGCCGATAGAGGAGTTGGCTGCTCCTCTAAGGCAGACCTTCGAGGACCTCGGCGGCACGTTCATGAAATTCGGACAGCTCGTCGCGTCGTCGCCGGGCGTGTTCGGAGACGCGGTCTCCGACGAGTTCCGGGCGTGTCTCGATACCGGTCCTGCCGTGGACTTCCAGCTCATACGCAACCGGATCGAGGCGGATCTCGGCATGGCGATCGAAGACGCTTACGCGCAGATCGACCCTGAACCCGTCGGACGCGCGTCTATCGCTGTGGTGCATCGTGCACAGCTTCACGACGGCAGAGTTGTCGGGGTCAAGATCCTCCGTCCAGAGATACACCGGGTCGTGTCCACGGACCTCGACATGCTCCAGCCCCTCCTCGAGCTCGTTGCACACCAGACCGGGGACGAGAACGCCGGGTGGTTTCTGCAGATGCTCGACGGGTTCCGCGAGCAGATAGGGGAGGAGCTCGATCTCCGAAACGAAGCCCGGGCGATGATGCACTTCAAGACGCTGCTCGCGACAGCGCAGCTCCCTGCGATCGTCGTCCCCGAGGTCGTCGCCGAACTGTCGAGCCGCAACGTGCTCACCATGGAGTTCTTGGAGGGCGAGCCGATCGACGATCTCGCGGCCGCCGCGAAGTACGGGGTTGACCCGGCCCCCCTCGTCGCACAGGTCGTGAGGGCCTTCTTCATGATGACGGTGCGATGGGGCGTCTTCCACGGTGACGTGCACGCGGGGAACCTGTTGCTGCTTCGCGACGGACGAATCGGTGTGCTCGACTGGGGCATTGTCGGCCGGCTCGACGCCGACACCCACAGGTTCTTCGTGCGGATAATCGAGGGCGCACTCGGTGACGAGGACGCTTGGGACGACGTCTCGGCGCACCTCGTGAAGACGTACGGCCCGGCGATACGCGACAGCCTCGGCCTCGACGACGAGCATCTCTCTGACTTCGTCCGGAGTCTGATCGAACCGGTGCTCACCCGACCCTTCGGCGAGGTGAGCTTGGCCGCCCTGCTGACCGCTCCCCAGACTCAGATGGCGCGCGCACGGGGCCAGCAGGCACACGAGGGAACCGTCAGGTCAGTCATCTCCAAGCTGAGGGCGCAACGCCGCCTGCGTCGCATCACCGAGGAGTACGGAGGAATGGACTCCGAATTCGATCGGGGGACCTTTTTGCTCGCAAAGCAGCTCATGTATTTCGAGCGGTACGGCAAGATGTTCATGTCCGACACTCCCATCATGTCTGACCGTGTGTTCTTCGAGTCCCTCGTCGGACGCGCGAACGGCTCGCCGGCCCCAGTAGCCGAGTAGCCGAGTAGGCGCAGCAGAAGCAGGGCCGACACGACGTGGACACGAGGACACTGGCGATCGAGACCGGTCGGCGTCGGGTGATCGACATCACAGCAGAAGTTCTCGAGTTCTGCTCGGGTCGCGGTGACGGGCTCTGCTCGGTCTTCGCCCCCCACGCCACGGCCGGCGTCGGCCTGATGGAGCTCGGATCCGGATCCGAGGAGGATCTCGTTCGTGCTCTCGACCGGCTCCTCCCACGCGACGCCCCGTATTCGCATCAGCACGGATCTCCAGGGCACGGCGCCGACCACTTGCTTCCGGTGGTGGTTTCTCCTTCCGTCGTGATCCCGGTGCTCGGCGGCAGACCCGCACTCGGCACCTGGCAGAGCGTCTTGTTGGTCGACCCCAACGTCGACAATCCCCGACGTCAGGTGCTGCTCAGCTTCTTGGAGGGGTGACGAGCCGATACGAGCTACGACCTAGTACGACTTAGGCAAGCCGAGCGAGTGCTGGGAGACGAAGTTCAAGATCATCTCTTTGCTCACCGGAGCGGTCCTCATCAACCGGGTCATGCCCCACATGTCTGCAAGTCCGAACTCGCTCGACATGCCGTTGCCGCCGTGGACCTGGATCGCCTGGTCGAGTGCGGCAAGCGCAGCTTCTGCAGCCGCATACTTGGCCATGTTGGCGGTCTCTCCGGCGACTTGAGGGTCGGCGTCGGCATCGCAGGCCCACGCGGCTTTCTGGCACATGAGGCGGGCTAGCTCCAGGTCTATTTTCGCCTTTGCAAGAGGATGCGACAGCCCTTGGTGCCGTCCGATAGGGGTACCCCAGACGGAACGTTCCCTGGCGTAGTTCGCCGCCTTTTCGAGCGCGTACCGGCCGACACCCGTCGCGATCGAAGCGGTCATGATCCGTTCCGGGTTGAGACCGAGGAAGACCTGGCGAAGACCGTCTCCTTCGGCCCCGATGAGCCGGTCGGCCGGAACTTCGACGTTGTCGAAGAACACGGTGAATTGCTTCTCCGGCGCGACTATCTCGACGGGAATCGGCGTCATCTCGAGTCCTGGAGTATCGAGGTCGACGACGAAGAGCGAGAGCCTGCCGCGACCGGTGTCCTCGTCTGTAGAGGTCCTCGTCACGACGAGCATCGCTTGCGACTCGTCACAGCCGGAGATGTAGTACTTGGTCCCGTTGAGCCGGAACATGTCCCCGTCTCGCGCGGCCATCGTCGAGATGTTGTGCGAATTGGATCCGGCATCCGGCTCCGTGATCGCGAACGCCATCTTCAGAGAACCGTCGCCGAATCCCGGTAGCCAGCGAGCTCTCTGTTCGTCGGTGCCGAAAGCCGAGATGATCGTGGCGCATATGGCCGGAGAGACGACGAGCAACAAGAGCGGACAGCCCTGAGCCGCGAGCTCCTCTTCCACGATGGCGAGCTCGGTTATGCCCTGGCCACCTCCACCGAACTGCTCGGGCACGTTGACACCCAGGTACCCGGCCGATGCAAGCTCGTTCCACAACTCGTCGGTCTTCTTCCCGGTGCGCGACATGTCGACGTAGTACTCGTGGCCGTAACGAGCCGCGATAGACGCGACGGCCGCACGGAGCATTCGCTGCTCTTCAGATTCTTCGAAATCCATTTCGCTCCTAGGTCAAACTCTTAGATCAAACTTCCGGTTCAGACGCGTCGATGACGACGAGGAGGCGTCCCGCCTCGACCTGCTCGCCCGCGCCGACAGCGACCTCGGCCACGACCCCACCGTGGCCCGCACGGATCTCGTGCTCCATCTTCATCGCCTCGATCGCGACGAGCGTGTCTCCGGCCGACACGTGGTCGCCCTTTGCAACGTGCACCCGCACGACGGTCCCGGGAAGCGGCGCGACCAGAGATCCCGGGTCCAGCTGCGAGCCGGGGAGCGTGAACCTGGCGACCTGGGTGAGAGCCGACGAGCCGTCGGGCCCGTCCACGTAGACCTCGGATCCGACATGGTGGACGCTGTACGCCCGCACGACCGAACCTGAGCTGAGGACGACTCTTGTCGGCTCGGCAGTCATCACCTCGACTCCGCTGAGAGTCTCGACGGGTTCGCCCGGCACCGCCGAACCCTCGTCAACGACCGTGCATGCGACCTGCGAGCAGCGTCCCCTGCGATCGAAGAGGTAGGTGACCTCGAGAACACCCTGCGCGCCGACGAATCTCTCGCGTTGAGGGTCTGAAGGATTGTTGCGCCAGCCAGAAGGAAGGCGGCCCAGGACCTTGGCCGAAGCGCGCCTTTCGGCCTGCAACGCGAGGGCCGCCGCTATCGCGTGAAGCCGCTCGATCTCTGGAGAGGCGAGAGGCGCGCCGAGCTCCGCGGGGTCGTGGCGAACCAGGAACCCCGTGTCGATGTCGCCCGAGAGAAATTTGGGATGGCGGAGGATGCGAACGAGCAGGTCGCGGTTGGTCGTGACCCCGTGGATCTGCGCGCCCGCCAACCCCGAGGCAAGCTGCCGTGCGGCTTCCGGACGCGTCGGGGCGAACGCGATGACCTTGGAGAGCATCGGGTCGTACCAGGGGCTCACCACCGAACCGTCCTCGACGCCGCTGTCGACCCTTATGAAACAGCCCGCGGGTCCGTCGGGGAACCTGAAACGGTGAATGCGACCCACCGACGGCCGCCAGTCGTTCGTCGGGTCTTCCGCATAGAGCCGCGCCTCGACGGCGTGGCCGTCCATCGTGGGGAACCGGACATTTTCGGGTAGCTCTCTGCCCTCTGCGACGAGCAACTGCAACCTCACGAGGTCGAGCCCTGTCACCAGCTCCGTCACCGGGTGCTCGACCTGGAGGCGCGTGTTCACCTCCAAGAACGCGAAGCTGCCGTCCTCGAGCATGAGGGAATTCGACCGTGCCGGCGTTCTCGTAGCCGATCGCCTTGGCCGCAGTTACGGCCGCGTCACAAAGCTTGGCGCGGGCCGTTTCTTCGAGAACCGGAGACGGGCTTTCCTCGATGATCTTCTGGTGCCGCCTTTGGATCGAGCATTCGCGCTCGAAGAGATGAACGACATTTCCTCGAGAGTCGCCTATGACCTGGACCTCGATGTGGCGCGGCCGCCTCGCATAAGGCTCGATGAACAAGGTCCCGTCGCCGAACGCCGCGAGAGCCTCGCGCCGAGCGGATTCGACGGCGTCCGCGAGCGACCCGGCGTCCTCGACCACCCGCATCCCGCGTCCGCCCCCGCCTGCGGAAGCCTTGACGAGAACGGGAAAGCCGATCGCACGAACGCGTTCGGCGAGGTCGCTGGCGGCGTCAACGCCAGTAGAGATCTCGAGAGTCGGGAGCACCGGCACGCCGGCCGAGGCCATCGTCTGTTTGGCGGTGAGCTTCGAGCCCATTGCCTCGATCACGTCCGCCGGCGGTCCCACGAACGTCAGCCCTGCGTCGGCGCAGGCCCTGGCGAAAGAGGCGTTCTCCGACAAGAACCCGTATCCGGGGTGAACGGCGTCAGCCCCTGAACTGAGAGCCGCCTCGACGACGAGGTCCCCACGGAGGTAAGTCTCGGCGGGCGACGATCCCGCCAATCGCACGGACTCGTCCGCGGCCGAGACGTGTGGAGCCGAGGCATCGGGTTCCGACCACAGCGCCACGCATGCGATTCCGGCCTCGTGCGCGCTGCGCATCACGCGAACGGCGATCTCGCCTCGGTTCGCGACGAGCAGCTTGCGGATCATCACATCCGGAACACGCCGTAACCGCGCGTCCCGTGAATCTCGTTCGAATCGATCACCGACAGACACAAGCCGAGCACGGTCCTCGTGTCGCGGGGGTCGATAATCCCGTCGTCGTAGATGAGCCCGGTCAAGTACAGGGGCATCGACTCGCGAGTGATCTGCGACTCGACCGCTTCACGCATCGCCGCGTCCGCCTGCTCGTCGAATTCCTCGCCCCGCGACTCGGCCGCTTGGCGCGCGACGATCGAGAGAACCCCGGCGAGCTGCGCAGGACCCATCACGGCGGTGCGCACGTTGGGCCAGCTGAACACGAAGCGCGGGTCGTAAGCCCGCCCGCACATGCCGTAGTTGCCTGCACCGTATGAGGCGCCGATGTTCACGGTCAGGTGGGGGACCCGCGAGTTGGAGACGGCGTTGATCATCTTGGCGCCGTCTTTGATGATTCCGCGTTGCTCGTAGTCCTTTCCCACCATGTAACCGGTGGTGTTCTGCAAGAACAGAAGCGGAGTGTCTGTCTGGTTGGCCAGCTGTATGAATTGAGCGGCCTTGTGCGACTCTTCCGAGAAGAGGATCCCGCGGTGGTTCGCGAGAATGCCTACGGGGTAGCCGTGGATCGACGCCCAGCCGGTCACGAGGCTCGGGCCGTATAAGGGCTTGAACTCGTCGAAGATCGATCCGTCCACAACCCTGGCGATCACCTCCCTCGGGTCGAACACGGTTCTCAAGTCGGCTGCCGGCACTCCCAACAAATCCTCGGGATCATGGACCGGATCGTCGGCGGGCATGGTCGGGCCCGGGCCGCGCTTGTGCCAATTGAGCCTTCCGACGATGTCGCGTCCGAGACGTATCGCGTCAACCTCGTCGTTCGCCAAGAAGTCTGCGAGCCCCGAGATGCGCGCGTGCATCGACGCGCCGCCCAGCTCCTCGTCGGTCAACGTCTCTCCCGTCGCCATCTTCACGAGGGGCGGCCCGCCCAAGAACACCTTCGAACGCTTCTCGATCATGACGACGTAGTCGCACATCCCCGGGATGTACGCGCCGCCGGCGGTCGAGTTACCGAACACGAGCGCGATCGTCGGGATGCCCGCCGCCGAGCGACGGGTCAGGTCGCGGAACATTCTTCCGCCAGGGATGAAGATGTCGGCCTGCGTGGGTAGGTCCGCGCCGCCGGACTCGACGAGGCTGATCGAAGGAAGCCGGTTCTCCGACGCGATGTCGGCGCAGCGGAGCGACTTTCGCATGGTGAAGGGGTTGCTGGCCCCGCCGCGCACGGTCGGGTCGTTGGCCGACACCATGCATTCGGTCCCGTTTACGACCCCGATCCCCGCGACGAGGCTCGCACCTACCAGAAACGAGGTCCCCCAAGCCGCTAGAGGACAGAGCTCCAAGAAGGGTGAGTCCGGGTCGAGCAGCATCTCCAACCGCTCCCTGGCGAGCAGCTTTCCGCGACCTCGGTGACGCTCGACGTAGCGCTCGCCGCCGCCGGCCCTGGCGAGGGCCAGTTGAGCTTCGACCTCGGAAAGCGCGGCGGTCATCGAGTCGCGGTTGATCCTGAACTCTTCGGAGGTAACGTCGATCGACGAGGTCAGAACTGGCACGTGACCCCTACTGGTGCCATCAACGTGGTGGTTCCGAGCACAAGGAGGACGACGAGCACCACGAGCAGGTAGTCCGAGTAGTCCGATTTGTGCCGGGCATCGAGTGAGAGACTAAACGTCATGGTCGAACGTCCGCTCTCTGCAGTGGTACTCGCCGCCGGCGAGGGTACCCGCATGCATTCGGCGCGGCCCAAGCCCCTTCACCGGATCTGCGGCAGGCCGATGATCCTGCACGTTCTCGACGCTCTCGCCGAGCTGCACGTCGACAGGGTCGTCGTGGTCGTCGGCCATCACGGCGAGTGGGTGACGAAGACCCTGACAGAGAACGCACCGCGCGGCGTCAAGGTCAACTTCGTCGAGCAGGCGACCTACAGCGGGACTGGCGACGCCCTGGCGGTGGCCCTCACCGTGTTCCCCCAGACACTCGCCGACTCAGAAGGCGACCTCATCGTGCTGCCCGGGGACACGCCGCTCGTCAGGCCCCCGACCCTCGCCGCCCTGGTCAGGCACCACCGCGCTCTGGACGCGGCGGCGACGCTGCTCACGGCAAGGGTGGCCGATGCGTCCGGACACGACAGGGTCATTCGCGGTCGCAACGACGAGGTGATCGGGGTGATCGACGAGCGGGAGCTCGCCGGCGAGGGTGACGAGATCGTGGGTGAGGCCGACGAGGTCGCGACCGCGATCGCTTGCTACAGGCACGGGGTCCTCGCCGCCGCACTTCGCAGACTGCATCCCGTCGGGCCGAGGCGCGAGCACTCGCTCACCGGGATGCCGGGCGTGCTGCACGACGCCGGTTACACGGTCACCGCCATCGTGCTGGCGGACCCGATGGAGGCGGCCGGTGTGAACGACCGTGCCCAGCTTGCGGTGGCCGAGGCGGAGCTCAGAGACCGGATCAACGAGAGGTGGATGCGCCGGGGCGTGACGATGTGGGATCCCGAGCGCACCTACGTCGACGCCTCGGTCGAACTCGAGCCGGATACGGTCCTGCTTCCCGGGGTGATCCTCCAAGGCAGGACCAAGGTGGCGGCAGGAGCGGAGATCGGTCCCGATTGCAGGATCGTCGACACGACCGTCGCGGAAGGGACCGTGTTCACGGTCTCGGTGGCCGATCGTGCCGAGGTCGGAGCCTCTGCGCGGGTCGGGCCTTTCTGCGTGCTCAGGCCCGGCGCCCGGGTTCTCGACGGCGAGGTCGTCCAACCGCACACGGTTCTCGACGCGGACGACGGCTAGGCGACGGCTCGAAGAGAGCTACAAGCGGTCACTCGGCTAGCGTTCGAGCCGATGGAGATGGTACCCATGAGGCGGCTGGTGCTCGTGACGGGACGTGCGCATCCGGCTCTCGCGGAGGAGATCGCCTCACATCTCGGTGTCGAGCTGACAGAGCCCAACCTGCGCGAATTCGCCAACGGCGAGATCCACTGCCGGTTCGCTTCGTCGGTGCGCGGCGCCGACGTCTTCATAATCCAGACTCACGCAGATCCGGTGAACGACTCGATCATGGAGCAATTGATCATGATCGACGCCGCCAAAACGCGCGTCCGCGAAACGGATCACCGCGGTGTGCCCCTATTACGGGTACTCGCGTCAGGACCGCAAGTCCACGGGACGCGAGCCGATAACCGCAAAGCTCGTAGCGGACATGCTCCAGGTCGCGGGCGCGGACCGCGTCGTGAGTGTCGACCTCCACTCGGGTCAGATCCAGGGCTTCTTCGACATGCCCTTCGACCATCTCGTCTCGCTTCCCGTGATGCTCGAGACCCTCCGCCGTTACGAGGACCACGACCTGGTGGTCGTCGCGCCGGACGCCGGCAGGGTGAAGGTCGCCGAGCGTTACAGCCATCACCTGCACGACGCCGACATCGCTTTGATTCACAAGCGCCGCCCCAAGATGTCGGCCAACGAGGTCGAGGCGATCGAGGTCGTCGGCAAGGTCCGCGGCAGGCATTGCGTGCTGCTCGACGACATGATCGACACCGCTGGAACGATCTGCGCTGCGTCGGAGCTGCTCGTTGACCGCGGAGCCGCCGACGTCTGGGCGATGGCCACTCACGCGGTCCTCTCGGATCCTGCCCTGGAACGCCTCGAGAAATCGCCGCTATCGCGCGTCGTCGTCACCAACACCCTGCCTTTGGCCGAGCACCGCCGCATCGCGAAGCTCGAGGTGATCTCGGTCGCGAAGGTGATCGCCGACGCCATCGACGCCGTGTTCGAGGACACCTCCGTCTCCGAGATATTCGGCGGCGACAATCTCACTTGACGGCTCACTTGACGGCTCACTTGACGGCGGCGGCTTGCGTTTCATCGTCGTAGGGGCGGGCGCTATAGGCGGTGTCATCGGCGGCCGCCTCTTCGAGTCAGGGCACGACGTTGTGCTCGTCGCGCGAGGCCGGCACTTAGAGGCGATCCGCTCCGACGGCCTCACCGTGGCGTCGCCGTCCGGGACGGTGACGCTTCCGATCCCGGTCGTCGGTCACCCGGCTGAAGCGCAGCTGGCACCGCGAGACGTCGCGATCATCGCGACCAAGAGTCAGGACACGCAGACAGTGCTCGACGGGCTCGTCGCGTCGGGAACAGAGAGGCTCGTCGTCGCGTGCGCGCAGAACGGGGTACGCAACGAAGAGGCTGCGCTTCGCATGTTCGGTGATGTCTACGGCATCTGCGTCATGTCGCCGACGGCGCATTCGGAGCCCGGGATCGTAGAGGCGTATTCGGATCCCGTCGCCGGGATCCTCGACGTGGGCCGTTACCCGTCGGGCACCGACGATGTGGCGGTCGCCATCGCAGAAGCGTTCTCGGCGTCGACGTTCGTGTCGGAAGCCCGACCCGACATCATGCGCTGGAAGTACAGAAAGTTGATCATGAACTTGTACAACGCACTCGAGGCATTGCTTGGTGTCGGTCCGTGGCCAGACGAGATCACGTCGGCGATAGGCCTCGAGGCGACGGTGGTCCTCGCCGCGGCGGGAATCGACGTGGCCTCTGCGGAAGAGGACCGCGAGAGGCGCAGCGACCTGCTCAGCCTGTCGCCGGTGGCGGGTGGCAGGCGGGGCGGCGGCTCGTCGTGGCAGAGCCTCGAACGCGGTCTGGGCAGCATCGAAACGGACTACCTGAATGGGGAGATAGTGCTTCTCGGACGGCTTCACGGTGTTCCGACTCCGGTGAACGCATTCGTCCAGCGTTTGGCGGGGGAGGCCGCCCGAAACAAGGCGGTGCCCGGAAGTTTTGCCGCTGAAGACCTGCTCGCGATGCTCGGGTAGGATCGCCAATTCGACGGTTCGTCACTAGGAGCCCCCGTGTCCGATACAAACCTGGCCGATACAACCCTGGTCGCAGACGTTCGCACTCCGGTCGGATCCCGGCCCACCCGCCGGTTGCGCTCGAGCGGGAGGATCCCTGCCGTCGTATACGGCGACGGAGTGGGGCCCTTGGCGGTGAGCGTCGAGGGAAGGGAGCTCCGGCACGCCCTGAGCACGCCCGCCGGGTTGAACGCGGTTCTCACCGTGCATGTCGGGTCCGAGGAGTTCACGGCCATGGCGCGTGAGATCCAGCGCCACCCGGTTCGGGGGACCGTCACCCACGTCGACTTCCAGGTCGTCGACCCGGACCGGCCCGTCAGCGCGGACGTGACGGTGATGCTCACGGGAGATCCCATCGAGCTCCACCACCAGGACGGTGTTCTCGAACAGCAGCTGTTCTCCATCTCGGTGCGCGCCAAACCGTCCGAGATCCCTCAGCACTTCGAAGTGGACATAAGCGCGCTCGTGGTCGGGACTGCGGTCCGGGTGTCAGACCTCGTGATCCCTGCCGGGGTGGAGGTCGACCTCGACCCCGAGACGGTCGTCGCAGCCGGACAACCTCCTCGCGTCGTGCGCAGCGAGGAAGAAGAGGCGGCCACCGCAGAGGGCGAGGAGGGTGCAGCGCCCGAGGCCGGTGCGGCGTCTGCCGAGGGATCCGCCTCAGAGGAGTCGTAAGCCCTGCCGCGCGCGCCCTGGCCGGCACGCCCGGCGCGGTCCGCACGACCCGCGCGCTCGGGGCCGGCGGCCGACGTGCTCGTCGTCGGGCTCGGAAATCCGGGAGCGGAGTTCGAGCACACGCGGCACAACGTGGGGGCGGACACCGTCATGCTCCTCGCTGCGCGCAGAGGTGAGCGGTTTCGCACCGTGAGAGGCGCTCACGCGCGCACGGCCGACCTGCGCGTCGAGGGACGACGGGTCGTGGTCGCCTTCCCGTTGACCTACATGAACGACTCGGGGCTCGCGGTGAGTGCGCTCGTCCGCCGTTACGGGATCGAGGATCTGTCGGGTCTCGTGGTCGTGCACGACGAGCTCGACCTGCCGGTCGGGCGGGTGAAGGTCAAAGAGGGCGGAGGGACCGCGGGCCACAACGGCCTCAAGTCGATCCATGCGCATCTCCACGACAACGGATACGTGCGCGTCCGGATCGGGATCGGGAAGCCTCCGGGAAGGCGCATGGGCGCGGACCATGTGCTCAGGCGCCCGGGCACCGCCGAGCGCGAGCTTCTGGCAGTAGCTGTCGCAGAAGCCGCCGACGCGGTCGAGGCGATCGCGACGCTCGGCGTCGCCGACGCAATGAACCGCTTCAATACCGAATCCCCGGGCGACCCTTGACGAAGCTGCGTCGCTGAGGCGTCAATCGGAGGTCAACAGGAGTCGCTGCTCAGATTCGCGACGGTCGTGTAACCGACAGGAACGATCGGGTCGGTGGTGCTAGTGAACGTCCCCGGAGAAGCGGCGTTGTAGACGGTCGTCTCGAGATACACCTCGGGATCTCCCAAGATGCTTCCTTGAGCCGAAAGCCGAAGCGTCGTCGGGTTGACGATGTACCACTCGTACTGGCGGATCACGTCTCCCGAGGGTGAGGGCGCGCACGTGAAGCCGGCGCCCTCCAGCAGCGATGAGGCCTTCAGGAGCAGGACGGGTGAGCCGCCCGGGACCAGTCGGACGGGAGCGACGTCCGGACCGGTCGATGTGAACAGTTCGTAGATCGATGCAGATCCGAACTCGTCGCGCTGGACGAGCACGGCAGGAATGCTGCCGGCGCGAAGGGTGACGAATCGCTGGACGGTCACGAACGGTGGGATCGGCGGGTCGTCCGGGACCTCGAACGGCGCCGAAATCCGGGTGCCGACGCGCAGGGACACGTACCAGCTCGAGTTCCTGCAGAAGGTCGTGGCGGTCACCTGAGGAACCCCGGACTCAAGAGAGGTCAGCTGGGGGATACCCCGAGGTGCGCTTCCTCCAGAACGCTGCGGGTACATGCACCTGAAGCTCTGACTCACGGTCCTTCCGACGGTGGTCTTCGGCTTCGCGGACGTTGTCGCGGCTTGGCTCTGTGCTCCGGTGCGTCGGTGCACCTGAGCTTGCGCGGGGAGAGTAGATCCGGCTCGTCTGACGCCTGAGCTCACACCCGGGGTGGCGCTCAGGGCGGCGACCAGCACCGATAGTCCGAGGAGCAACCCGACTGAGACCAGCGAGGTTGCCCTGCCGGGCACCCCCTTCACGCGCCAATGGTAGTCAGCTGGCGCCCTCGATCTCCCTCAGGTCGAAGTAGTCGCGCCAACGCACGACCAGACCGTCGTCGTCTACCTGGAGCATCGTGCACCCGTGAAGCACGGTGGGCGTGGTGCCGCCCAACGTCCCACGGCCGATCCATTCGAAGGCGCCGCCCTTCTCGTCACCGTGGACGGCGACGATTTCCTGTCGCCAATCGGGATAGACCTGGCGCGTCATCGCTTCGATGCTGTCGATGTCGGTGGTGGGACCGTTCACCGGGTCGCTGAACTCCGCTCCAGGTGCAAACAGGGTGCGGAAGGCGCCCTCGGGAGCCGACGTGGTCAGAATCTGTTCCGCTCGGGCACCCCATGCCGCCCAGTCCATCGATCACCTCCCGCGGCGCCTTCGTGGCGTGCCGCCGTTGCGAGCCTACGGCCTGCGCTTCTTCGAACCACGACGCGAACGCCTGTGGTCGTGAGCACCGCGAGCCGCCGCATAGATCTCGCGGTGGTCGTTCACGATGCGCGACCAGCGGAACCTGCGTGCGCCCGCCGAGGCCCGCTCGGCCAGGTCGTGCTGAAAGGCGGTGTCCACGAGCACCCGTCGTATCGCGTCCTGCAGCGAAACTGGATCATCCGGATCCACTGCGAACACACAGTCACGGCAGTCCGCGAAGATCGGTTGATCGGTGACGATGATCGGGCGCTCGACGGGCATCACGAAGCGAAGTGCAGCGCTCGATGACTCGCCGGTGTCGCGGTACGGCAACACGACGGCGTCAACGCCCCGCAGGATCACTCGACTCGCCTCATCGGGCAGGTAGTCGGTTATCAGCATCACGTTCTCATTCAGACCCCTGGCTTCGATCTCCGTTCTCAGGAGGTCTTCGTAGCATTCTGATGTGACATCCGGATAGCGGGCACAGAGCGCGAGCAGGCAGATGTCGGGGAACTCACTGCGCAACGAGTCGATCGCGCCGACAAGCTCCAGCGTTCCCTTGTGCGGAAGCAGAAATCCGAAAGTGCCGATCACGGGTCGCGACCCGAGCCGGAGCATCTCGCGCGCCTCGGCGTGCGAGACTTTGGGTGGCGGAGCGGTTCCCATGGGGACGACGCTCACGTTGGCTGCGAGTCCCATTCCGGCGAGGATCCGGGCGTCGGAGGGTTGGTGGACGATCAGGCGGTCGACGCGCTCGAGAGTGGAGCGGATCGAGCTCAAGCTGACGAGCTCTCCCTCGATCTCGATGTCCTGCGTCCTGTGCAACGTGATGACCACGCCGCGATCTTCGAGCTGCCGGTTGACGAGACCGGAAAAGTGGGTCAAATCGAAGAAGCCGAAGTTGAACTGGAAGTGGACGACGTCGGGATCGGAAAGTTGGAGCGCATGGTCGAGATCCCCGAGCGCCGGGTCCCAGCGGTTCACCCAATTGCGCACGACTCCACGGTCCTCGTCGGGATCGACGATCACAGCACCCTTGTCTGCGAATATCTCGAACCGGACAGTTCCCGTTGCGTTCTCGACGATGTTGCGAGTGTTCTCCGCCACTCCGCAGCGCGAGTTCCACGTCGACACCATGGCGACGCGCGGGCTCTCCGCTGCGATCTCCAGGTCTGCGATGAACGAATCCCACCGGCGGGAGACCGCGTCCCAGGAGAACTCGGTGGCGACCAGCTCCCGGGCGTGATCGGCCTTCCCTTTCAGACCGGGTCTTTCGGGATCCTCCGCGAAACGCTTCATCTCGACCGCCAGCTGCCCGCAGTCGGGCTCGGCCCAGACCGAGTCAGGCACTTCGAAGTGCGTTCGCGCCGGCTCGAGGTGGTAGGCGATGGTCGTAGCGGTCTCGTCGGACACGAAATCCGCAAGCCCCGAGTACGCCAAGGTGATCACGGGAACACCCGCAGCCATGGCTTCTGCGACCGGGAGACCGAAACCCTCTCCGCGGGCAGGGTGCACGTAGCAATGCGCGAGGTTGTACAGACCCATGATGTCGTGGTCGTCGAGATCCCGGTCGATCCAACGGACGTCCGGAGGATTCGGATGTGCTGCCCTCTGCTTCTTGAGCAGATCGCCGACTTCGTTGTGTGGGTTCGGGAAGGTCTTGAGAATGAGCGTGGCGTCGTCTGAGCCGCTGAACACCGAGAAGTAAGCCTCGAGGAGGACGTCGATCCCTTTTCTCGGGAACGCCGAGCTGACGTGGAGGAACCGCAATTTGCGCAGTCCGCCGAGCTCCTCGGCGTCGACCGTCGCCTTCGGGTCGTGCGGCGGGACTCCGATCCCGACGACCCGAACCGGGATGTCGACGCCCGAGTCTCTCAAGACGTCCCTGACGAACGTCGACATGACGCCAACACCGTTCAGGTAGCGGTTGAAATCGTCGGCCATCGATTGCGGGATCCGGCTTTCCTCCCAGCCGAAGTACTCGCAGGTGATACCTCCAGGTGAGTCGATCACGCGGGGAGGCCACATCTGGCGAATGACGACGTCGGGGTACTGGACCTGGCGCGATCGCCTGAAGAGCTCCGCCGCCTCGGAGTGCCTGACCAGATCGGTCGGATCGGGTTCGTAGTCCCCGGGTCCCTCCGTTGCGTATATCGACAACGCGCGGTCGGACAGCTTGTCGAGCCCTGCCGCGATCTCGCGATTGATGACCGCCAGGCTGTAGCTGGTCTCGAAGGGACCTTGGACCTGGACCTCGCAATCGAGGTCCAGACCGCTTGCCTTGTCGACAACCCGGGCGAGAATTGCCCGAACGTCGAACTCCTGAACCTGCTCGACCCGCACGAGCTGGCGCGCGACGAGCCGGTCACGAAAATCAGGGTCCGTTCGAAGCGACTGCACCGTGGCGGCGACGATTTCGGGATCCTTGTCGCGAAGCAGGATGCCGGCACCGCCCATGACCTCGGGGACGGCCGCGGCACCGTACGCGATGACAGGTAGACCCGCAGCCATGGCTTCGAGGATTGGGACGCCGAATCCCTCGTGCTCGCTCATGGAGACGAACACCCCCGCTCCGGCGAACGCAGATCCGAGAAGGGTGTCCGAGACCTTTCCGAGCATGACGACGCGGTCGGCGACGCCCAGACGCACAGCCTCGTTCTCGACTCGAGCGACGTAGTCGCGAACAAGGGTGTCGCCGATCAGGACGAGCCGGGCCTCGTGATCGAACGTCCTGGCATAAAGAGCGAAGGCCTGGACGAGCTCGTGCTGGCATTTGTTTCCGACGATGCGCCCGACGTAGAGCCAGTCGGAAGATCTCGGAGCAGGATCCGCGGAGACCCGGGAGAATTGGCTGTAGTCCACGCGGACGGGCAGCACCTCCACCCTTCTGAAGCCGACCGCGAGCATCTCCCTGCGGTTGTAGTTCGAGTCGGCAACCCCGACGCAGGCTCGGCGAGCAAGCTGCGCCAGCTGTTCGTGGCCGAGGCGAACCAGGCGACGGAACGATTCGTCTGAGAAGTACCGTTCCGGAGTCAAGTTGTGGAACACCGCGGCGATCTGATCAGGCAGCTGCATGACTTCGTCCAAATGGTGGCTGCCGAGTGAATGGTGCACGAGGAGAAGGTTCTCGTCGGAACCCTTGTATCCGTGGATCGGTTTTATCCGGTCCTCGAGACCAGGCTCCACGTGGACGGCGAAGATCTGAGAAGGCACACCTGTCTGGCTGAGGTGCACCTGCAATTGCAGCATCTGCTGGGTAATTGCGTCTCCGTGCGCCGTCCCGGGATGAAACTGATGGATAGCCGCGAAGCGGTTCATTTCGTGGCGACGATTGCGTAGTCCTGGTATCCGAATACGTTCTGCAACAGGTCTTCGAGTGCCTTTCCGATCTCACCGTCGGGGAGATCGCCCACTCGTTCCATGACCGGATGCTCGGACCGCTCCTCGAGCTGTACCCGGCTGAATCCCACCTGCTCGCAGATGAAGCGCAGGGTTTCCGGATGGACCGGCTTCACGTGCGACGTGTCGGCAAAGAAGTGGTTGCCGAGCGCATACGAGCTCCGCGGATTGATCGTCTCCACCACGAGCACGCCCGTGGGAAGGAGCTTGCGGTGAGCCAGCTGCATCAACTGCTCCAGCTCGGACGTAAGGAGGTGCTCCACCACCTGAGCGCAGAAGATCCCTCTCAGCGAATTGTCCTCTGTGTTCTGAAGCACGTGAATGCCGTCGTCTTGGACGACCGGGAGTCCCTTCTCGCGACATACCTCGATCATCTCGGCATTCAGGTCGACACCCAACACTTCGTAACCGGCTTCGATGAGGAGCTCGAGCATCTCGCCCCGGCCACATCCGATGTCCAACACCTTGCCACTACCTTCCGGAGGCGGGAACATCGACAGGTAGTGCGCCTGGGCCTCGCGGATGTCGTCGCTCGAACCGCGGCATCGATCCTCGAATTCCGAGTAGTCGATCTTTGCCCCGCTCGATCCGGCTGCCCCAAGACGTTCGAATTCGTGGCTCAGGGCGCGAACGTCGTCCATGGTGGCGAGGTTCTCGAACCTGTCGTTCACTTCGCGGTGGTATCGATTTATTCGTTCGACCGAAGAAAGAACCTGCAACTTCAGCTGAAGGTTCTGCCGACGGAGTTCGTCCAGTTCCCGGTCGATGCGCTGCACCTCGTCGACCACGGCGGTGGCGAAGTGAATGTTGTGGCCGTCGTAGTGCTGCTGGGCGGTGAAGCGAGGCTCCACGTACCAGCCGGTGAACTTACGAACCAACCGCTTGGCAAAGCCGGACGCGCGGCCCTTTGCGCCGGCGGACCCGGAAAGGTTGGGAGGGTAAAGCGCCACGTGGAGAGCCCGCATAGAAGGGATAGGAGAAGCGATCCGGGGCAGTGTGGTGCCATGGTCGGGGTCCGGCACAACAGCCGCCGGACGCGGGTTCGCGGCGTCGATCTCCCGAATGAGCTGCTCGACCCTTTCGACCAGTTCCCCTTGGTTGATCACACGTCCGTCTACGTCAAACACCGTTTCTCCTGCTCGACTGCGCCCTCGATCCGGGCGTCGCTGCCGTGCCGAAGCGTATCGGCTGTGAACCTCCGGACAGCGGTGGGATGCCCCGCTCAGCTTCCCGTGCCACACTACGGTGATGAGCGATAAGGCGTATCCGTACGTCGCGTCCGAACGTCGTTGTGGTGATCTGGTCTTCGACTTCTTGATCGCCGATTCGGTGGCTGAGAGCTGGTACGACTACCCAGATCAGTCGCTGCCGGAGCGAGTGTGGTGCCGGGAGCACATCCGTCCGGGGAACGTCATCATCGACTGCGGAGCGCATCACGGGATGATGTCCGTGCTATTCGGCTTGTGGACCGGGCCTACCGGTCGCGTCATCTCGTATGAGATCCTGCCGTGGAATGCCGAGGTAGCCCGCGAGAACGTCAAGCTGAATCATCTCGACAACGTCGAGGTGCGGGCCGTTGGCGCGGGCGAACGTCCCGAGCGGCTGACCGCTACGACCAACGATAAGAACAGTAATTGTCGGCCATGCAGGCCTCATAGGACTGGAAGGACCGACGGTGGAGGTAGAGGTGGTCCGTCTCGATGACGACCTCGGCCGTCTCAAGCCGGACTTCGTCAAATTCGATGTCGAGGGCAGCGACCTTCAAGCGCTGAGGGGTTCGCGGAAGCTGTTGCGATCTCTGCCTACAGTTGACCTCGAGTTACACAACTTGTTGTTCGCGGACCGGACGAAGACCCTCACCGAGATTTTCGAAATCCTGCCGCCACGTCGGTATCGGTACGAGGTCCTGCCCGAAATTTTTTCGCCGGATTGGATCCACGTTGACAAGGGTCTGCCCGATCTCGAATGGCTCGCTACGTACGACAACCCCCACGTTGGCTGCGTCCCGCGCAAGACGCGCCGACCCAACCACTTTCTGCCGTCTAGAGGACAGGAAAGCTCAGCGGTCTGACAAATCAGACTGAAGAGTGGATAAAGCAGTTATGTTCCGCCTAAAGGGGGGAACGCCGTCGTCCTTTGGGATATTTTTGGTGCGTGGCGTCGTTGCAGGCGAATGTTGACACAGCAGAGGTGCATGCCTGCCCAGTCGTCGAAGAAACAGAATCGGAGTCCGCACAGCCCAGGAACCGACACCGGCACACGTCCTCCCACGGTCTGTGGAGGTCGCTCGATGCGAGCTCGATGGGTGGATTCTGGATCGTCTCTGCCATCGTGCTCATCGTTCAACTGGTCGGCCTGATCGCTTACAGCAATTACCTCTACGGGCGATTCGACGTATCGACGGACTTCGCACACAACGTCCAGGCCTGGTACCTGATAGGTCACGGAGACTTGAGCCCCGTCGACACGATCAGGCTGATCACGACACCGTTCTGGCGTGACCACTTCGATCTCATAATCTGGGTTCTGAGCCCGCTCAGATGGATCTGGCCCTCACCCATCGTGCTCTTGTGGGTTCAGGACATAGCGATCGTCGCGACTGAAGTCATCACGTTGCTCTGGGTGGGCGGGATCTGCGCCGAACAGCTCCGTTCCCGTATAAGTCGCAACGTCGCCGGGATCATCGCTTTGGTCGCTCTCGTGGCGAACGCCTGGTGGTACGAGACGGTGTCGTTCGACCTACACATGCCTCCGCTGGGAGCTCCCTTCCTGGTGCTCGCGGCCTATTCGTTCTGGAAAGGAAGGTTCCGGCTCGCTCTGATCTCGTCACTTCTCGCCCTGCTGTGTGGAGCCGTTGTTGTCGAGCTCGTGATCCTGGTGGCTCTTGCTGCTCTCTGTTCGCGGCGTGTACGCCAACAGGGGGGAGCAAGATGGGCGATCGGCGCAACATTGTTGGGTCTCGCCTGGTTCGGGTTGGTGAACATTCTCGGTGCAAACCAGGCAAGCAATATTGCTTCTAACTACGGCTACCTTGCCGGCACGACATCAACGCACGTGGGACTATCGGCCATAGTCCGCGGGGCATTGACTCATCCATCGCGCGTCTATTCGACACTCCAGGCACACTGGCGGGCGCTCCTCTTCGAAGTTGTGCCGACCGGCTTTCTCGGTCTCGTCACCTGGTGGGGCCTGTTCTTCTTCCTAGGCCTCCTCGTGGTGACCGCTCTCACGGGCAGCCCCGTTTACTCGAGTGTCAGCGCTGCGTTCCAGAACGTTCCTGCAATGCCGTTCTTGTTCATTGGATCGGTGATGGTTCTCGTCAGGCTCGCCTCCTTCCCGCGCCCTGCGCCGACGAATGACAGGCTGGCAGAGTCGGCTCAGCGGCGGACCGAAAGTAACGCCCGAAGGATCGCGGCTCGTGTCGCACCAGTGTTAGCTGTCTTGCTCGCCGTGACCGCGACGCTGGTCGTAATAGGCCAATCGGACACGTTGATCAGGCGTATACCGCACCAACGGTTCCTCGTCTCGGCTGATCAAGCTTCTGCACTACAACGGGCGACCACCCTCGTTCCTGCTGGGGCCGAGGTCATCGCTTCTTATGGAATTGTCGGTCGATTCTCCGAGCACAAATTCGCCTGGGAGCTCGTCGGTGCCGGACAGCGTTTCGAGGTGAACGCCAGCTCTATTTACTTCGTCATCACTCCGACGGCTGGTTGGGAGACGATCTCGGCGCCGGACGCGACCGCCGATGTCCAGTACCTACAGAACGATCTTCACGCAAGCACCCTCGTAGACAGCGCCGACGTTTGGCTTCTTGAATGGCACCCCCCTCATGACACGACGTCGTTCGTGTTACCGGGCCGGAAAGGCGTCCCTGGCTGAGTCGGAATGCGCTCTGATCGGGAACGACCCCAGGCGAGGACAACCGGGTACCGGTCGCTCAAGCAGATGGCGATGCGAGCGGCGGCTGCTCTTCACCCCAAGCACAGCAATGGCGAGGCGGCTCGCCGGCGTCACATCGAGGACCTCCATGCGCTCGCCGCGATCAGGTCCGAGCTCGTGGAGGCCCAACAGCAATTCGTCCAATTGCGCGGGAGTGTCAGTAGATCGGAAGAGCCGCTTGGTGCCGACCTTGCAAGCGCATCAGTGAGCCCTGGGCCGACGAGCCCCCTTCGCGAAGAGGGTTCCTCGGCGCCGCCTGACGAGATGGCGGGTGTCAACGTGTTCGGGGACTGGGCAGCCACCACGGGGTTGGCTCAGGCGGCCCGACGACTCGCGGTCGCGTTGAGTGAAGGCGGGTTCGATCTGAGCCTGGCAACCGTCCGGAGCGGCGCGCCGCTCGAACAGGCGCGGGTACCCGATGTGTTGAGGCGGATCCCCGATGACCGGAGACATGTCGTTGACCTTTGGATGCTGAACGTGAACGAGTTTCCCGTGATCGGCGACGACCTTCTCCGACCCCCGGACCGCACCACTTACGCGGTCGGTGTCTGGTATTGGGAGCTTCCGACGTTTCCCGAGAGCCTCCTAGCCCAGATGAATCGAGTCGACGAGATCTGGGTTGCGACGAGGTTCGTGCAGTCCAGCTTTCGGAATGCGACGAACCGGCCGGTGCACGTCGTTCCAGCCGTCGTTCCCGACCCGCGTGGAGCGGGGAGGACACGCAGGGACTTCGGTCTTGCGGACGACGAGGTCGTCTTCCTGTTCAGCTTCGACGTCCACTCAATGGTGGCACGAAAGAACCCAGGCGCAGTGATCCAAGCGTTCTCCATGGCGTTCTCGTCCAGTGAGCCGGCGGCGACGAGACTTGTCATGAAAGTGCTGAACCTCGATCGTCACCCTCGAGTCGCCGTTTGGCTTCGCGAGGCGGTCGCATCCGTGGGCGGGGTTCTCATCGAAGACGAACTGAGCGACGAAGAGCTCGTCGACCTCTTCACGTGCGCCGACTCGTATGTGTCCCTGCATCGGTCTGAGGGATTCGGATTCGGAATTGCCGAAGCAATGGCTCTCGGCAAGCCGGTGATCGCAACGGCCTATTCGGGAAACGTCGATTTTGCGACGGCGGAGAACAGTTGTCAGGTCGGTTATCGCGTCACGGAGATAACGAGTGAGGACCATTTGTTCGACGAAGGAGCATCCGAGGTCTACAGGATCGGGGCATTGTGGGCCGAGCCCAATCTCACTCAAGCTGCCCGGTGGATGCGGTTGCTCGCCGAGGACCCGCTCCTGCGTACCAGGATCGGCGACGCCGGACGGGCCACCATTCGCGGCGGTTACAGCGCCGACGCTGCCGTGCGGGTCGTAATCGACCGCCTGCGGGAGATAAACGCGCGCATCGGTTTGAAGGGACGGCCGGGGTAGCCGAAGCTGAGGAGCCTTGCAGGGACAGCGCACGCCGTCGCTACCCTGGTTTGGTGAGCTTGCGTTCGCTTCTGCCGCTACTTCGCGACACGACGGAGTTCGCGCGCGCTCTCGAATCGTCTGAGCCCGTCGTTGCGGTGCCCGACGTGGCCAGGTCTTATGCCCTGGCAGCGCTGGCGACGGCCGGAACCCGTACGCCGATAGTGGTCTTGACACCGACGGCAACGGACGCCGAGCACCTCTGGCACGACCTGCGATCGCTTCTCGATCCCGGTACCGTCGAGCTGTTCCCGGCGTGGGACACCTTGCCGTTCGAGAGGGTGAGTCCCGAGGTCCAGACCATGGGCCAGCGTCTGAGGGTTCTCTGGCGATTGGGCGCTGTTTCCCGGCCGGGAACCGACGCAGCGGCGAATGGCGACCACCCTCCGCGACCCGATGGTCAATTTGCCCCCCCGGCTCCTGAGCCCCCGGCAATCGTGGTGGCGCCCGTACGCGCGGTCCTCCAGATCATGCCTGAGAGCCTGGAAGCGGCTCGACCGATCGGGATCTCGAAGGGTGCCCGGATCGACCAGGACGAGCTGGTCAGACGCCTCGTCGAGATGGGTTACCGGCGCGAGTACCAGGTCGAGCACGTGGGCGAGGTTGCGGTGCGGGGCGGGATCGTCGACGTGTTCCCGTCCACAACCGAACTGCCGGTGAGGATCGACCTTTGGGGAGACGAGGTCGATCGGCTCACCGCCTTCGAACCAAGTGACCAGCGATCGGTGGACCCGATCGAGCAAGCAGTTGTGTTCGGTTGTCGGGAGCTCGTCCCGACCGAAGCGGTTCGAGCACGTGCCGAGCAGCTCGTCAAGAGCGAGCCGTGGGGCCGCGCCCAATGGGACCGCCTCGCTGACGGTCACTGGTTCGACGGGATGGAGTCGTGGCTCGCCTGGCTCGTGGATGACCCGGTCATCCTTCCCGACCTGCTGGGCGAAGGCGCTCAGGTCGTTCTCGTGGAGCCGCGCAGAGCACGGGACCGTGCTTCTGAGCTCGAGGGTGACGAGGCGGCCCTCGCTCAGGCGCTCGCCGAAACCTGGGGGGCCGTGTCACATGATCCGGTCACGACCGCCGGCTCCGATCAAGAGGTCGGCGCCCTGTCGTCGCCGTTTCCCCGCCTCCACGTGTCATTCGATCGCTTGTTCGGTCGAAGCCGAGCCCCAGTGACGAGCTTTGTGGCGGTCGCAGACGGCCCCGACACGCCGGAGATCGCGGCCCGCGGATGGCCACCGGCTCACGGGGACCGTGCCGCTCTGGCTCTCCAGCTCGGCAGGCTCGTTGCAGACGGCTTCAGCGTGACGATCTGCGTCGGTGCCGAAGGTGCGGCGGTCCGGATGGTCGACATGCTCTCCGAAGAGGGTCTCGAGTCGGTGTTCGAGCCAACCGAAGCCACCCTCGCGAGCCCCGGCGTGCACGTCGCGGTATCGCACCTAGACCAAGGATTCGTCGTACCGGCGGCCAAGGTGGCCGTGCTGACGGAGCAGGACATGACGGGTCGGCGCCGCGCACATCGGGCTCCGAAGGCGCGAGCGCGTCCGACTGACGGGTTCTTCGACGATCTGGCAACGGGCGACTACGTAGTGCACCGCCAACACGGAGTCGCTCGGTACGGAGGCATGGTCACCCGCACCGCGAACGGCGCATCGCGCGACTATCTGCTCCTCGAGTACAGGGGCGACGACAAGCTCTACATCCCCACAGAGCAGATCGACGTCCTGACTCCTTACACGGGGGGCGAGTCGCCTTCGCTCAACAAGCTGGGCGGATCCGACTGGCAGCGCACGAGGGCAAAGGCGCGCGCAGCGGTCCATCAGATAGCGCAAAACCTCGTAGAGCTCTACAAGCAAAGACTCACTGTCGCCGGTCACGCGTTCAGCCCAGACACCCCCTGGCAGCGCGAGGTGGAGGACGCCTTCGGGTATGTAGAGACGCCGGACCAGTTGAAGGCGATCCAAGAGGTCAAGCACGACATGGAATCGCCGACCCCGATGGATCGGCTCGTATGCGGGGACGTCGGTTTCGGAAAGACCGAGGTTGCTGTCCGGGCCGCATTCAAGGCGGTTCAGGACGGCAAGCAGGTCGCGGTGCTGGTTCCTACGACGCTTCTGGCCCAGCAGCACGCGCAGACATTTGCCGACCGGTACAGCTCCATGCCGGTACGTGTCGCAATGCTCTCGCGATTCCTCACTCCTGGTCAGGCGAAAGAGGTTCTCGCTGGGCTCGCCGACGGTTCGGTCGACGTGGTCATCGGCACGCACCGGTTGTTGGTCCCGGGTGTCAAGTTCAAGGACCTCGGGCTACTCGTCGTGGACGAGGAGCAACGGTTCGGCGTCTCGCACAAAGAGGCGGTGAAGGCGCTCGCCAAAGGTGTGGACGTGCTCACCCTCACCGCCAACCCGATTCCGAGGACCTTGGAGATGGCCCTTACAGGAATACGAGACCTGTCGCTCATGAGCACTCCACCGATGGCACGCCAGCCGATCCTCACCTACGTCGGTGAGTTCGAAGAGGCGGCAGTCGTAGAAGCGATCCGGCGTGAGCTCCTGCGTGAAGGTCAGGTCTTCTACGTCCACAACTGGGTGCAGAACATCGAAGCGGTGGCCGCTCGCCTGCGTCAGCTCGTTCCCGAAGCGCGCGTAGCGGTCGCGCACGGTCAGATGGATGAGGGCACGCTCGAGCAGGTGGTCGTCGACTTCTGGGAGAGGCGCTACGACGTCCTCGTCTGCACGACGATCATCGAGTCGGGAATCGACATGCCCACTGTCAACACCCTCGTGGTCGACCGTTCCGACCGACTGGGCCTCGGTCAGCTCCATCAACTTCGCGGCCGCGTGGGTCGCGCCGGACAGCGCGGCGTACGCGTACCTGCTGCATCCCCGCGACAAGGTCCTCACCGAGGCCGCGTACGAAAGGCTCCGGACGATCGGCGAGCACACCGAGCTCGGGAGCGGGTTCAAGATAGCCATGCGCGATCTCGAGATACGAGGTGCAGGCAACCTGCTCGGAATGGATCAGTCGGGCCACATTGCGGCGGTGGGTTACGACCTATACGTCCAGCTCGTCGCGGAGGCCGTCGCCGAGATGAAGGGAGAGCCTCTCCGGACACCGATAGAGCTCAATATCGACGTGCCGTCGGATGCGCACCTCCCTCCCGGCTACGTATCGCGGGAGGACCTGAGACTCGAGGCTTACCGTCGGCTGGCCCAGGTCACGACGCACGACGAGGTCGACGACGTTCGCTCGGAATGGATGGACCGCTTCGGACCTCCACCTCCCCCCGCCGAGGGGCTGCTCGCGGTTGCGCGCCTCAGGGTCGAGTGCCTCAGGACGGGTGTGACCGATGTGACCGTGACGCCGCTTCGCCCAGGTCAGCGAGGTCCTGGCGCGAACCCTGCGATCGCACCCGGGTCCCGGCGACTCGTTGCCCGAATCTCGCCGATCGAGCTGCCTGCGAGCGCAAGGATCCGGCTCCGTCGGCTTCACCCCGACTCGATCCTGAAGGAATCCTCGAGCCAGCTGATCGTCGGGCTTTCAGCTTCGGAAGATCCTGCGGTCCAGCTCGCTTCGATCCTGCGCGACCTGCTTCCTCCGACAGACGCATCGCAACCAAGAAGCGAGGTCGGCACTGCGAGTGCCGCCAGTAGCATTCCCCGACTGTGAGGCGCCTGCCGGTCTTTGTCCTGCTCGGAGCCCTTCTCGTGATCGGTTCCGCGTGCAACTTCACATCCTCCGCGGCCACGGTCAACGGCACACGGATCTCTGAGTCTTCGTTTCAAAACGAGCTGCAGCAGATCTCGTCCAGCTCGAGTGTCAGGTGTGCCATCGGGCTTCTGACTGGTCAGACGATTCCGGCCCACGGCGCCGGCAACTCGACGGTTCCCACGAAGGTCGCCGATGCGGTTCTCGACCAACAGATCGAGCAGGTCCTCTATACACAGGACCTCGCCCGGCTCGGTTCCCCTGTCGGGGCCGTTTACACGACATTCGTGCGTACCGCGCTTTCGCAGTTCCTGACGCCGGCCACAGGAGTCACGTCGCCATGCGGGCTGAGCGGAGCTGCGCTCGTTTCGGCCCTTCCGACGTGGTTCATCAACCAGGAGGTCAACTTCCTGTCGGCTCAGGCCCGTCTTGCGACCGCACTCAACCACACAGACATCGGACCCGCAGGCGTGGACGCGTACTACAACAGCACCACGGGCAAGAATCAGTTCGGTGAGCTTTGCCTGGAGGCCATGGCCACGAGCTCTCATTCGGCGGCCAATGCCGCAAGGGCGAAGATCCTGGCAGGGTCGACCTTCGCGAGCGTCGCCCGATCGTCTTCTCTAAACAGCACGCCGAGGCTCGCCCAAGAGGGCTTCACCCCGACAGGCACTCTCCCTTGCGTATCGTCGAGTGCGGTCCTAAATGCCCTGCCCAACTGGGCGGAAGCTCTGATCCAGGTGAACCAACGCGTAGGCGTTCCGGCGCCTGCATTCTTTGATTCCTCGCAGGCGGACCAGGGCGGTACGAACGATTGGATGGTGATCGAGCTCGTGCGCAAGCAGGAGGCCCCGCTGAACCAGCAACTCGTCACCGTCATCCAGGGGACGTTGCTGAGCCAGAGTGAGAGCGACCTCGCCCCCGAGCAGACCCGCCTGCTCGCAAGTGCCTCGGTAACCGTCGACCCTCAGTACGGCTCCTGGAACCCCGGCAAGGCGGGATCACCACCCGAGGTCTCGGCTCCTGCGTTGCCAAAGAGCAACTACCTGCTCAACCGCGGCGCGGATCTCGGCACTTCGTAGTCTCCGCTATGACCCTCGACGCTCCTCGTAGCCGGGGCGCCAAACGAGCAACGGTGCCATTAGTCGCGCCGGATAGCCGGAACCTGCCACGAGTTGCTGCGGTCGGAATGGGACCTGCAGGACGAGATCTCGTTCCCGAGGGTGCGAAAATCGCGATATCCAAAGCCACGCGTGTGTTCATGCGCACTGCGCGGCATCCAGCGGCAACCGCGGTTGGCGAGATCTCACCTGTCGCGGTAGTCACATTCGACGACATATACGACAGCGCCTCCACCAACGCTCAGGTTTACGAGCTGATAGTCGAGGTCCTCGTTGCGGCGTCTCTCGAGGAGCATGCGAGAGCTACGGCTGAGCGCGAGCAATCCGACGGAGTAGGGGTGGTCTACGTCGTCCCGGGGTCGCCGCTCGTGACCGAGCGCACCGTTGAGCTGCTGCGTTCGGACGATCGCATCGACCTGGTTGTCGTCCCCGCCATGTCGTTTCTGGATCTCGCCTGGGACCGGCTCGGAGTAGATCCTGTGGGTTCTTCGGTCCGACTCGTCGACGGGACAGATTTCGAGGCGCAGGCAGCCGGCGAGCGCGGCCCCCTTCTCGTCGCGCAGACCCACAGCAGCGCCGTCTTGTCTTCAGTGAAGCTCGCCGTGGATGATCCGCCAGAAGGGGAATCAGCCGCTGCGCTTCTCCACCACCTCGGGCTCGAGGACGAGATCGTCGTCGACGTGGCTTGGTCGGAGCTCGATCGGCTATCCGATTTCGAACCTGACCATCTGACGTCTTTGTGGATCCCATCGCTCGAGTCCCCCGTGGCCGGCGAGATCGTCAGGCTCGTCGAGCTCGTCAGGACGCTGCGGGCCAAGTGCCCTTGGGATCAACGTCAGACGCATGGTTCACTCGCCCGGCACCTTCTCGAGGAGTCTTATGAGGTGCTCGACGCAATAGAAGATGTGGCCGCGGAGGAGCCCGCCGTCAGTGCGGCGAGCGTCGCCCACCTCGAGGAAGAGCTCGGCGACCTGGCATTCCAGGTGGTGTTTCACTCGGTCCTCGCCGCCGAAGCGGGTCGGTTCACGCTTGCCGACGTGGCGAGGAGCGTCGCAGACAAGCTCGTGGGGCGACATCCCCATGTGTTCGGCGACGCCGTGGCGGAAACCCCGGAGGATGTCGCAAGACGCTGGGAGGTACTGAAGCGCGAAGAGCAAGGACGCTCGAGTGTCACAGACGGGATCCCAAGGGCACTTCCTTCGCTAGCCCTTGCCGCAAAGCTTCAGCGCAAGGCCGAGTCCGTCGGGCTTGCAGGCCCCAGCACCGGCCATGACCGCCAGAAGGTTCTGGAATCAGTCGACCGCCTCGCCGGGTTGCCTGGGGGATCGACGGGCGAGACGCTCGAAGCGGAGCGCTCGACCGTCGCGGAGGTCGGCGAGGCGCTGCTCGCTCTGTCGGATCTCGCCAGGCGCCTCGGTGTCGACCCCGAGTCGGCACTTCGAGCTCGCTGCCGTCGCCTGATCGACGAGATCCGCGAGGCGGAGGAATTGGACTCCGCGAGCCGAGGGGTGCAGCAAGCTAACTTTGACCACACCAATCCCAGGGGTCACTCCACATGAGCACCATCGAGCACGTCATCGGCCGGGAGGTCCTCGACTCCCGCGGCAATCCGACCGTAGAAGCAGAGGTGGTGCTCGAATCCGGAGCGTCGGGAAGGGCGATCGCTCCTGCCGGTGCTTCGACCGGGACGTACGAGGCGACCGAATGGCGCGACGGGGGTACCCGATACGGGGGCAAGGGCGTTCTCGGCGCGGTCGAGCACGTGAACGGCGAGATCTCCGGTGTCCTAGAGGGATTCGACGTTCTCGACCAACGAGCGGTCGACTTCTGTCTCGTCGACATGGACGGCACTCCGACCAAGGGACGCCTAGGCGCGAACGCCGTCCTCGCCGTCTCTCTAGCGGTGGCGCGGGCCGCTTCGAACGAGCTCGCGTTGCCTCTGTACAACTACATCGGCGGAGTCAACGCGCACGTGCTGCCCGTTCCCATGCTCAACGTGATCAACGGTGGGCTTCACGCCGACAACGATGTGGACCTGCAGGAATTCATGTTGTTCCCCGTGGGCGCGGCGTCGTTCTCGGAGGCTCTCAGGTGGGGAGCCGAGACTTACCACGCGCTCGCCAAGGTGCTGCACGGCATGGGACTGTCGACTTCTGTCGGCGACGAAGGCGGTTTCGCTCCGAATCTGCCTTCCAACGAAACGGCGATCGAAGTGCTCGTCGAGGGAATCGAAGCTGCGGGTCGCACTCCCGGTGACGAGGTCGCCATTGCTCTCGACCCGGCCTCAACGGAACTGTGGCGTGACGGCACCTATGTTCTCGCAGGCGAGGGTCGCGAACTGTCGCCCGCAGAAATGGTCGACTACTGGGTCGACCTCGTGGGCAGATACCCGATTATCTCCATAGAAGACGGCATGGCAGAAGAGGACTGGGACGGTTGGGCCGCACTCACCAAGGCTCTCGGTCACAAGGTCCAACTCGTAGGTGACGACGTGTTCGTCACGAACCCCGGGCGTCTCGCTCAAGGCATTGACAAGGGCGTCGCCAATTCCCTGCTGGTGAAGTTGAACCAGATAGGGACCTTGACCGAGACGCTCGACACCATGGATATGGCGCGACGTGCTGCATACTCGTGCGTCGTCTCTCATCGCTCCGGGGAGACCGAGGACACGACGGTCGCGGACCTGGCGGTCGCTACGAACTGCGGGCAGCTCAAAGCGGGCGCGCCAGCGAGGTCGGACCGAGTCGCGAAGTACAACCGCTTGCTCCGTATCGAAGAGGAGCTCGGTGAGTCGGCAACGTTCCTCGGTCGCGGCGCGCTTGCGGGCTCGGGTCCCGGAGGTGCCCGATGAGCGACGGCCGTAAGCCACGGACCCCCGCTCGGCACCCTGCGCCTAGCGCATCTTCTACACCCGCGAGCAGAATCGCGAGACGCAAGGCAGTCAGCCGGCGACGTGCCCGGTTGGCAGTCATCACGTGTGTCTGCTTTTCCGCTCTCGTCCTTGCGACGAGTTTTCCGATCTCGGCGTTGTTGCGGCAGCACCAACAGATCTCGGGGGCAACTGCGGAGCTCCACGGTCTGACGGCGGGAAACCAGTCCCTGCAACAACAGGCGAGCGACCTCTCCCAGCCGGCGAACGTCGCCTCGGTCGCGAGGCGTGACTACAACTTGGTGCGCCCAGGCCAGAAGGCTTACACCGTCCTCCCGCTTCCCGGGTCCAACGGATCCTCGGCGGCTTCATCCGGGCGCAGCTCGCTCGACCAGGGACCCGTCTCGCCAGGTTCGGCAGAGTCCCAGGCTCTTCTCGACGGAGGAGACCTGACCGGGTCAGCGTCACGAGGCGGCACCTCGAGCGGGGCGTCTGGATCAGGGAGTTCGCAGGCGCAGGCAGGTCACGCTGCAAAGAGCAGTCCCGGCTTGTGGGGCCGCGTCCTCGGCACGCTCGAGTTCTGGCGCTGACGAGTTTGAGATAGAACGTCGTCGTGGACGTCGGCGACTTTTCGGAGAGCGACGCTGAGGACTGGCGTGTCGTCGAAGGCCTGCTCGGACGCGCACCGAGCGGCGCATTCGAGGTGGCCGTAAGAGCGCGGACCGGTTCGCCGGTGGTCATCCGCAACTACCCGCTCCTAGACGACGGGACCCCGATGCCCACCCGGTACTGGCTCGTCGACCGGCAACTGGCTGGTGCAGTCAGTCGACTCGAATCCTCCGGCGCCGTTCGCATGGCGGAAAAGGAGACGGACCCAGAAGAGCTAGCCGCAGCACACGCCCGCTACGCGGCCGAGCGCGACGCCGCGCTTTGTATTGACCACCAGGGCCCCAGACCGACCGGGGGGGTGGGGGGCACGCGCAAGGGAGTCAAGTGCCTCCACGCCCACCTAGCTTGGTATCTCGCTGGAGGAGATGACCCGGTAGGTCGTTGGACCGCAAAGCGACTCGGATTCGAAACAGGAGAGTGATCCGGGTGCCGGACACTGGCGGGGCGGTCGCAGCGCTCGACTGCGGTACGAACTCGACCCGCCTTCTGATCGTCGGGCCCGAGGGCCAGTTCGTGGATCGCCAGATGCGCGTCCACCCGGCTCGGCCAGGGTGTCGACACCAACCGCAAGCTCTCCGCGGAAGCGATCGAAAGGACGCTTGACGTTCTTCGTGAGTATCGGCAAAGCATGGATAAGAACAACGTCGTTCGTGCCCGGATGGTCGCTACTTCTGCGGCACGCGACGCATCGAATTCCCGCGAATTCCTTTCGGCCGCAGAGGAGGTGACGGGCGTCGAGCCCGAGCTCCTTTCGGGAGAAGAAGAAGGGAGGCTCTCGTTTCGCGGGGCGACATCGGATCTGCCTGTGGATGGCGCTGCGAGCGGCTCAGAGGAGCTCATCGTCGACATCGGCGGTGGATCGACGGAACTCGTGGTGGGCCCACCAGGCGGCACGGACGACGCGATCAGGGTTCTCTCGCTCGACATCGGCTGCGTCCGCGTGACGGAACGGTTCTTCGCAACTGACCCACCAGAGCGTGCCCAGCTCGCAGCCGCACGAGGCGCAGTTGCAAAGGAGCTCGCAAGAGCACGTCAGTCATTGCAGGTGCGGGGGAAAGGGGATCGGGTGATAGGTCTCGCCGGAACGGTCTCCACACTCGGCGCTCTGTCGAAAGGTTTGGGGAAATACGACCGCGATCGCGTCCATCACACTGTGCTCAGTGCACACGACGTGGAGGTCTGGCTCGAAAGACTCGCATCAGAGCCGGTTTCTGCTCGCGCGAAGCGGCCGGGAATGGAACCCGGCCGCGCTCGACGTCATCGTGGGAGGCGCGTTGATCCTTTCCGAGGTCATGTCGGCGTTCGAACGCCGCACCTGCCTCGTGTCCGAGGCGGACATCCTCGACGGCATGGTGGCCGGGCTGCGCTGAGTGAACGCTTATCCTCGCGGGGTGCGAGGCATCGCCCAACCCGCTTCGGGGCTGCACGTCTGCACGATCATCGCACGCAACTACTTGCCCGCGGCACGGGTACTCGCGTCATCCTTCGCCGCGCACAATCCCGGCGGTGTGATGAGCGTGATGGTCACCGACGACATCTACGGCGAGGTAAGAGCTGGGGGCGAGCCGTTCGACGTAGTTCATTTCGACGATCTTCACGAGGAGATCGCCGAGCTGCACCACATGGCGACGATCTACGAGATTACGGAGTTCGCAACCTCTCTAAAGCCATGGTTGCTCGAGCATCTGCTCGACGAAGGTGCGTCCTCGGTGCTCTACCTCGATCCGGACATCCGGGTATTCGATCGACTCGACGAGCTCGCGCAGGCTGCCGAGGACTGCGGGATAGTCATCACCCCGCACGCGAGAGCCCCCTTTCCGCGGGACAAGAAGATGACGGACGAGAAATCGATTCTCGCCGTGGGCGTCTACAACCTCGGTTTCATCGGAGTAGGTCGGAAATCCCAGCCGTTCCTGGATTACTGGAAGGAGCGTCTGCGGCGCGAATCCCGAAACGACACCGGCAATATGCGGTTCGTAGACCAGCGCTGGGTGGACTTTGTGCCCGGAATGTTCGATTGCAGGATCGTGAGAGAGCCCCGCTGGAACGTCGCTTACTGGAACCTCCACGAACGCCGGGTCGATTGGACCGGGGAGCGCTATGAGGTCGAAGGCAAGCCGCTCGGCTTCTTTCATTTCAGCGGGTATTCGCCATCTGCCCGCCACGTCCTGTCGCGACATCAGATCGAGCGTCCTCGGATCCTTCTGTCTGAGCATCCGGAACTCTTCAAGATCTTCAACGAGTACGGCGACGCCCTCGAGTCGGAGGGATATGGCACTGACCCCGTAGGAGCTGGTGAAGAATACGGGTTGGCGCGTGCGGTAAGTGGGCTGGTTCTCGACCGCCACGTGCGGAAGCTGTATCTGCAGCGCTTGCTCGACTGGGACGAAGGCGTCGGCGATGAGCCACCTGACCCGTTCGATCCAAAGGGGGCGACCGAGCTGCTCGCCTGGCTCAACTCGATCCCTTCGAGTGCCGTAGGGCCGTCGAGGCTGACTCTCTACCAGGCGACTCTGTACGCGTACCGCCCCGAGCTGCATTCGGTCTTCTCGGACCCGCAGGGTAGTGACTTCGACAGGTTTCAAAAATGGTTCAGGCTCGAAGCGACGGCCGGGCGCATAGATCCTTTACTCGTGCCCGACCTTCCTTCGGGTTCTTCTGACCTAGCGGCACAGATTTCCTCACCGCCGGACTGGGCTCAACGCAATCTGGTTCCGGGAGTCACGGTGGTGGGATATCTGGACGCCTCTCACAGCATCGGCGAGTCGGCCAGGCTCACGACGGCAGCTGTCAGAGCAGCGCGAATCCCCTTCCAATCGGTTGTGTACGACTCCGGGAAAATGACGTTCGCCGAGAGCCGGTCCTCGGGTGTGCCGTGCAGCAGTTACGACACCAATCTGGTCATAGTCAACGCCGACCAGTTCGTCGAGTTCGCCGCGAATGCTGGAGAAGGTTTCTTCGAGCAGCGCCATACGATTGCGCAATGGGCTTGGGAGGTCGAAGAGTTTCCATCGCGCTGGCACGCGGTGTTCGATCTGGTGGACGAGGTGTGGGCCTTGTCGGAATCTCTCGAAGGGCGATAGCCGCCGCCACCGACAAACCAGTGTTCGCATCCCCGCTTCCGGTTCTCGTTCCCGAGGTCTCTCCCGAAATCGGACGGAAGAACTTGGGGCTGCCCGAGGACGGCTATCTATTTCTTTTCTGTTTCGATCTTCACAGCGTCGTGGAACGTAAGAACCCGGTAGGCGTCATCGAAGCATTCAGGCGGGCGTTTTCGCCCGGAGAGGGACCGACGATGGTCGTGAAAACGGTCAACGGCAACTCGCGGGAGATGGATCTGGAGATGGTGCGCTACGCGGCGGCCGGCCGGCCTGACGTCATCGTCATGGACCGGCAACTTCGGAGAACCGAGCTCGGCAGCCTGATGGCATCCGCGGACTGTTATGTGTCGCTTCACCGCAGCGAGGGATTCGGGTTGACGATGGCCGAGTCGATGGCTCTCGGAAAGCCGGTCATCGCGACCGGATACTCGGGCAACCTCGATTTCATGACTGACGAGAACAGCTTCTTAGTGCCGTTCTCGTGGACGCGGGTCCCGCCCGGAGCTGATCCTTATCCGGCGGGGAGCCGATGGGCCGAGCCTGACCTTGACGCGGCGGCTGCGATCATGCGAACCGTCGTCGAATCACCCGACCAGGCACGCGCGGTCGCCGTGCGCGGACGTGAGGACGTGCAGAGACTCCACGGTCTCGACAGACGTGCGCAATTCGTTCGGGGCCGTTTCGAGGCGATCGAGAATGCGAGGCAACGGGCCGGGCGCGGCGGGCGAAGGAAGTGAGTGCTTCGGCGCGGAGCAAGACGGCGACTCTCTATCGACGGGTGATGAGCCGGGTCCGCATTCAGACGCAGTCCGGGCAGGAGCGAGATCTCGGCCGTGCGTTCGCCGATCTGGCACAAGAGGTCCAAGAGCTGCGGAGCCTCTGCGTAGCAGCTCATCTGAAACAGTCGGACCAGGACGCACAACGCGAGAACGCCATTCGAGAGATCGGGCGCAGGCTCGACGGGATCGAACGACAGTTCGGTTCGTTGCAGCAGCGCCTCGACCGGACCTGACTACATTGCAGCTGTGACCTCGCGCCGGGTGCTCATGGGACCCGGTCCCTCCAACCCCTACCCCGAGGTGATGGCTGCATTGGGGAGCCCGCTGCTCGGGCATCTCGATCCCGAGTTCCTGGAGATCCTGGACGAAGTCAACGACCGGCTGAGAACTGTGTTCGGCACAACGAACAGGCTGACTCTGCCAGTCAGCGGCACCGGGTCGGCCGGGATGGAAGCAGCGTTCGTCAACGTCGTCGACCCAGGTGACGTGGTGGTGGTCGGAGTCAACGGTCTTTTCGGTGAGCGGATGTGCGACGTCGCTGGTCGGCTTGGAGCGACGGTCATCAGGGTCGAGGCGCCTTGGGGCAAGCCCCTGGACGTCGAAGCGCTCCTCGGTGCTCACAATTCTCCTTCCGTCATAGCCCTGGTCCACGCCGAGACCTCTACCGGAGTGCGCAACGACGTAGAGCTGCTTGCAGGTTCGACGAAGGACGCGCTGCTGCTAGTTGACTGCGTGACATCCCTTGGCGGCATGAATGTCGAGGTCGATGAATGGCGCATCGATCTCTGCTACAGCGCGACCCAGAAGTGCCTCGGTGTCCCACCGGGCCTCGCGCCGCTGACGGCATCGGCGCGAGCGAGGGCACGGTTTGTGCGAAAGCCGGTTTCCTGGTACCTGGACCTTGACCAGATCTCCCACTACACCGGCCCAGAGGTCCCACACGCGAGCGTCGACCAGAAGCCCAAGCGCGTGTACCACCACACGGCCCCGGTATCGATGGTCGTGGCGCTGCACGCCGGGCTCGGTGTCCTGCTCGACGAAGGGCTCGAAGCTTCATGGGCACGCCACGAGATGTGCGGGACTCTTCTTGCTAAGGGCTTAGAGGGCCTCGGGCTCGACCTTGTGGTCGCGCCGGAGAGTCGTCTTCCTCAACTGACGACCGTTTGGGTGCCAGAGGATCTGCCGTCCGGCAAAGACGAAGCCGGCGTGCGTTCCGAGCTGCTGCAGAAGTACTCGATCGAGATAGGCTCTGGGGTCGGTCCGCTTGCAGGCAAGGCTTGGCGGATCGGCTGCATGGGGGCCACCGCACGACCGGAAAACGTGGAGCTCCTGCTCGGTGCGCTAGCGGAGGTCCTCGCAAGATGATCGGCCGGGTAGCTCGGACTTCGACCCTTGAGCTCGTCGGATGGCGGGTGCGGCTCAAGACCCTCACCGAGGACGATTACGACGGTTGGTACGCGGTTCGTTCGCGTTGCAGAGGCTGGCTCGTCCCGTGGGAGCCGCGACCGGCAGGTGCACCCTCGATGGCTGAGGACCGCGCAAGCTTTGCGGCGCGATGCGCAGCCCGAGAGCGTGAACGCCAGCTGGGCGGTGGCATTGGCTTCGGGATCTTCCTCGAGGGTCGGCTCGCGGGCGAGATCACCCTGTCATCGATCCAGCGGGGACCATTCCAGCAGGCCTACATCGGCTATTGGATAGACGAAGATCTCGCGGGTCACGGTCTCGCGGGCGAAGCAGTCGTCGTCGTGCTCAGGTATGCGTTCGACGAACTCGGTCTCCACAGGGTGGAGATAGCCATCGTCCCCCGAAACTGGCCGAGCCGGCGCGTCGTCGAGAAGCTCGCTTTGCGCGAGGAGGGTGTCGCCGTCGGGTTCCTCGAGATCGACGGCAGGTGGGAGGACCACGTGCGCTACGCGATAACTGCCGAAGAGTGGCAGGATCGCCGCACGGACCTCGTGCGAACCTGGTTGAAGCGCAACTGAGAGAAGAGCGCGTCGGTCGTGGCAATCAATAGGCATTCGCGCCGAGCGTGGCTCCTTCATGCGACTGTGCTTCTTGTAGTGGTGGCCTGCATGGCGCTCGGATGGTGGCAGCTGGAACGTGCACTATCGGGCAACACGCTGAGCTGGGTCTACACATTCGAATGGCCCTTCTTCGCCGGTTACGCGGTCTACATGTGGTGGAAGCTGCTTCACGAGCAGGCTGATGGCCGAGAGGGTGGGCCTGTCGGGAGACAAAGCGCCGTGGACCGCACCGAGGAAGAGGACGAGGAGCTCGCCGAATACAACAGGTACCTTGCTGAACTGCATGCCAGTGACCGACCCCGGCGAAACTAACGAGGATCTCGTCGTCCTCGGGATCCGAGCAGCTCTCAGGCGCTACCGGGTGATGGCGTACGTGGTGGGGATCGGCCTGATCGTTCTCGTGTTCATAGGAGTGCCCCTGCAATACGGGGCAGGGGTTCCGCAGGTCGCTCAGATCGTCGGCCCAATCCACGGAGCGATGTACATCGTCTACCTTGCGGCCGCGGTAGACCTCGCCCGGCGTGGCCACCTGGTGACACGCCAACTAGCGATGATCGTTCTCGCAGGTTTCGTGCCGTTCGTCGCGTTCGTCATCGAGCGCAAGGTGACCAAGCTCGTGGAATCGAACCTCGTCGAAGAGGCTGGACCGAGCTGATGAATCCGCTCGTGTTTTCTCAGTTGTCGGCGGGACGTACCGTCGAAGGCGAGCGCCTGAAGAACTGCTCGACCTCGTGCTCGTAGGTATACGAAGCAGGTGCACGGCCAGCGCTTCGTCGGAGACGGACGGCCCTTATGAAGTTGTTGACCGCACCAGGAGTCGTATAACGGTGCTCGAATCCCGTCGAAGCGATGCGGCTCGTGTCCACCCCGCGACCGAACCGCAACAGGGACTCGAGCTCTGGTGGGAACTCGATCAGCCGCATTCGGACCAACGGTCCCGCAAGGAGCGTCGTAGCCACCGGGGGCAACGGCAAGAGCCGCGTTCCGCACAGGGCGGCAACCTCGCTCCAGGGCAGCTTCCCGGCTCCCGCCACGTTGTAGATGCCCGGGATGCGGAGACGGGTGACGTGCTCGAGTGCGCGGACCACGTCGTCTTCTTCCACGAACTGGACCAATGGGTCGAAGCCGGCGATCGAAGGACAGAGCGGTCGCGAGAGGTTGGTGCTTATCGGCGTGACGATGTCGGTCCCGAGGACGTTCGCGAACCGGAGAAGGCTCACGACTGTTGACGGGTTGTCCTCGGCGAAGTCGCGCACGAGCTCCTCTACCTCGACGAGCGACCGCTCCACCCTCGTTCTGGGGGTGCCTGCACGGACCGCGTCTTCGGAGAACCAGGCTGGATCCGTTTGGTTCGCGCCGTAGACGAGAGTGGACGACTTGACGACCACTTGTCTCACCGGACTCCCCGCCTGGCCGGCAGCGGCGAGCAGGTTCATCGTTCCGATCACATTTATCTCGTGGAGTGCCCGCCCGGCCGCCTTGGTCGAGTCGGTCACGAGGAAGGTGTGGACGATCGTGTCGGGTTGGGTTGCTCTTACGATCCGAGACACGATGGAGTAGGTCTGGTCGGCGTGGACGAAATCGGTTCTTTCCAAAGCGACGGACGGGTCGCGGGTAGCCATTCCGAGGATCATCTCGAATTCCGGGTCGGACTCGAGAGCCTGAGCCATACGGCCCCCCCAGAAGGTGTCGAGGCCGGTTATGAGAACTCGGCGGCTCACGGCCTCAGCCGAACCACACGCTGCGGCGGTCGCGCAGCATGTCGTAGATCGTCTCTTGCATGTGTGTTCTTATGCTCTCGGCTTCGTCCATGATCCGGCTCTTCGAATACCTTTCTTGACCGCTCGGCATGTCGAACCTGACCGGGTCGAGCACACGCAACTTGAATTTCGAAGGGAAATACCCGATCACTCCCAGTGGACCCAACAGCAGCATGTTTGCCGTGACCGGCATGTAGGGAATGCCGAGAGCCTTTGCCACAGTCGGCAACCGGAACACGATCGGCATCGATTCCTCGGCGCCGATGCAGACAATGGGTATGACCGGCACGCCAGCTCGCATCGCGATCTCGACGAAGCCTCCGCGACCGAACCTTCGCAACTGATATCTGTCCCGGTATGTCTTGGACGGCCCCTTGGTCCCTTCGGGGAAGACGAGGGCTAGTTGGCCTTGATCGCGAAGAAGCCGGAGAGCGTTGTCGGGATGGGCGGTTACCCCTCCGGTGCGCGACCACGCGGTGCCGAGCCACGGCACCGTGCGAAAGAAGAAGTCCGCCATCCCGTAGACAGGCCTTCCCAATTCTTCTTCGATGCCATGCATGATCACCGGCGCGTCGGATGGTATTGCTGCCGCGTGATTGCAGATGAGCAGCGCACCACCCGACTTGGGGATCTTCTCGAGACCCTCCCACTCAACTCGGAACCAGCGCTCGTACAACGGCGAGTAGAGGCGCCTGACGATTTTGCGGACGCGTTCGGATCGACCCCATTCGTCGACATCCTGCAATCGGCGGGGCGCGGGTTTCTCCTGTGCGATCCGGGGCAGCGGCACAAGAGCGGTGCGGTTCTCGCGCTGGGTGGCGGTCCGCAATGGCGTCATCGAGCCACCTTACCCGTGGAGGTCTCGGACCAGTCCGGGCCGACGAGGTGGTTCAGGGCCTACCTGCGCCCACGAGTCCTTCGAACCAGATGGCGTCGTACGAAACGACCGTACCTGTATGGGCCGCCTGGATGATCGTTGCGGCCCCGTAAGGCCCCGAGCCGACGTACATGATCACGTGATCGATCCCTGCCTTGCCGTCGAAGTCGTAGAAGAGCAGATCGCCTGGTTCGAGCTGCCACAGCGGTACCGGCCTGCTCTCTACAGACTGAAGCGCTGCGGAATGGACCAGCGAAACGCCGGCGGCTCGCCATGCAAGCATGGTCAGGCCCGAGCAGTTGACCCCCGCGCGGCTCGATCCTCCCCACACGTAGGGGACACCCAGGTACCTCTCGGCCGCCTTCAGCGCGATCTCACCACGACCGGTGCCACCGATCGGATTAGGAGGCGGGGATCCCCCAGCCTCTCCGGCAGCTGCCGCAGCCTTGTTGGCGGCAGATGTTGCGGATGCTCCGTCGCCAAGCGACTGCGCGACCTGCGCCGCCTGCTCGGCCTTGAGCGCGTCTTGCTGCTTGATCCGCAGAGACGCTGCAGCGAGAACTGCCGCCGCGTCCTGTTCGGCCTTCAGAGCCGCGGCCGCCGCAACCTGAGCTGCCAACCTGCCCTTCACCCGGGAAAGCGTCGCCCGGGATGCATTCGTCTCGGCCTCGGCTTGAACCTCGGCGCGATGAGCCGCGGCTGCTTCCGACGCGGCCTGCGCCGCGTTCTGAAAGCAGCAGACCCTGCGTGCTCAGCAGGCTCTTCTCCGCTGCACGCAGTGCTTGGAGGTCACCAGAGATGTTCCCGAGGGCATCGCTGATGTAAGCGTTCTGCAGAGACGACGTGTCGGTCGTGCCCGAGAACATCGATCCGAGCTGCACCGCGGGCCCGTCGTACATGTAAGCGTCGAGCGCGGCGGAGTGGAGCTGCGAACGGGTGGCGGTCACATTCCTCTCAGCGGCGGCGAGGCGGGTCGTGGTCACCGACAAGACAGCGTCGACCTTTTGCAGCCGGTAGGTGGCCTGGTCGTACTGCTCGCTCAGATCCGTGATGCAGAGCTGCTCCGCGGCGATCTTGGCTTCGATCGAAACGACCTCGGCGCGGGTCGACCTAATGGAACCCCTACCGGGGATCCCGGAGTTGTTGCCGGACGCACCGCCACAGGCCTGCGAGTCGCCGGAAGACGACGACCCGTGACCCTTGCCTTGGGCGCTGCTCGGTGTAGTCGCCAGAAGCCCGACAGCCAATAAGACGCTTGTGACCAGCGCCAGACGCGCTCCGGCCCTTCGAGACCGCCGAGGTCGTTTCGGCTCAGTCATTGAGTTGGCACGTGTCTCAAGATCACTCCAGCGACAGTCACGATGAGCACTCGGTTCCGCCTGGCAATGAAGCAGTGCGGGCCGAAGCCTTGCCGCACGCGGCAAGCTCTCCGGATGGTCATCGGCTCACCTCGCGGCTGCTTGACCGGATTCCTGAGTGCCCGCTGCGACTCCTTGGGTGCAGCGCTCCGAGTTCGTCCCGGCCAAAAGACGCCTCGACCTGCAGGTTTGTCTCGCTGCTCGGATCAGAACCGTTTGACCGGCGCGCACGGAACCTCTACCGTGCCTGGCCGTCGGAAGACGATTTGGGCGCGCATTGCGAGGCTCCAACCCCGATACCACTCGGCCTCAGGGTCGAGCGAGCTCGAGATAGGCCGGGTAGCGCCCGGTGCGAGGAGGGCCAGTTGGACGGTTTGACCCGGACCACCGCAGGCGACGTGCGCGGCGTCGAGGAGGGTGGGCTCTGGGTCTTCCGAGGGGTGCCCTACGCCGCTGACTGTTCCGGGCCCCGCCGTTGGCGCCGGCCTGAGCCGCTTCCTGCGTGGTCCGGCATCAGAGAGTCGGAGCATTTCGGACCGATCGCCCCCCAGCCGCCGCCCGTGCCCGGCATGAGCATCCGCGGAGATCCGACAGGCGCGGCCGAGGACTGCCTGAACCTCAACGTCTGGACGCCGGGAGTAGACGATGGCAGGCGCCCGGTCCTTGTGTGGATCCACGGAGGTGGATTTACGTCTGGCAGCGGGTCGAGCCTGTTGTACCGCGGTCACAGGCTCGCGCAGCTAGGCGATGTCGTGGTCGTGACGATCAACTACCGCCTGGGTGCGCTCGGGTTCCTTGCCCATCCGAGTCTCGCCGAACCCGAAGGCGGTTGGGGGAACTGGGGGCTTCTGGATCAGATAGCGGCGCTCGACTGGGTGCGCGAGAACATCTCAGAGTTCGGTGGTGACCCGGACAACGTGACGGTCTTCGGCGAATCGGCGGGTGCAATGAGCATCTCTGCGCTGCTCGCTTCGCCGGCGGCCACTCGACTGTTCCACAAGGCCATCATTCAGAGCGGCCCACCGACGTGCGGGTCCATGGCGTGGGCGAAGCGCCGCGCCGCGAAGTTCCTGGCGAAGCTTTCGGAGTCGGGGAGCCCGAGCGCCGGATGGGGCGAGGTACTCGATCGACGTCTGCTGGAGGGTGTTCTGCCGGAGAGACTCGTCACGGCGACACAGAACCTGCAGCCAGAGGGAGACGGGCTTCCCCTCCCATTTCTCCCTGTCGTCGATGGGGGCGTGATGACCGATTCACCCGCCGACGTGATTCGCAAAGGGGGAGGGCGCCCAATTCCCTTGATGATCGGGACGAATCGCGACGAATGCACATTCTTCGCGCTCGGAGACCCGCGTGCCGCCGGCATGGACGACGAGGTGTTGATGCGTCGCGTTTCTGCGATCTCGAGCCGAGATCTCGCTGGTCCTCTCGTCAACGCGTACCGAAAGGCGCGATCCGAGCGCGGAGAGCACATCGGATCGCTCGCCGTCTGGACCGCCATCACCACCGACCTTGTCTTCCGACTGCCGTCGCTCTCGTTCGCCGAGGCGTGCTCCGACGCAGGCTCGCAGGTCTTCACTTACCTCTTCACGTGGGGCTCCCCGTTCCTCGGGGGAATTCTCGGCTCGGCACACGCTCTCGAGGTGCCGTTCGTCTTTGGGTCCGTCGCCGAAAGAGCTGTGCAGCCCTACTCGGGATCGGGCCCCGCAGCGCTCGAGCTTTCTGGTGCAATGATGCGCGCTTGGGTTGCCTTCGCTTCATCCGGCGATCCGTCATGTGATGAGCTCGGCACATGGACCGCGTACGAATCCCGTCGCAGGCCCACGATGATGCTGGGGGAGCACCTAGGGATCGAGCTGGACCCGCGCTCAGGCGAGCGCGAGGCGTGGAGCGGTTCGGGCGTGGACATGGCAAACCGGCTCTGTCAGACCTGAGGTTCATCCGCCGGCGCAACGGAGTGTGAGCGGGGGCGTAGCCCAATCGGCAGAGGCAAGGCGCTTAAACCGCCTCCAGTGAGGGTTCGATCCCCTCCGCCCCCACGGGTTCACATTGTCATCGGAACACTGATTCGGCTGCTGCGCCTATACCGAGCTGGGAGGGTGGCGACATGAGGGATGAGCATCAGCTTCGAGCGGCAATGGACGAAGAGGCTCAACGGATCGAGGTGTGGGCTCGTCTCTGGGATTCCACCTACCGGCGGCACGCGAGCCGCTGGTCGGCGATTAATCTCGTCTTGATTTTGGCGGCGGCCGTCCTCGCAGCAGCATCCGCCACAACGGGTCTCACCAAATCATTGGGAGCTCTCGGAGTAGGTTTGCTGGCGTTGGCTGCGGCTGCGAGTTCGGGTGTTGCTACGTCGCTAGGTGCATCCACGAAGGCAACCCAATTCAACACATCTGCGGCTTCGAATAGCGGTCTGGCCGATGCTGCGCGAGTCTTTCATGCCACAACGGTCTTCGATTGGCCTATTGCGGATGTGACAAGTGAGTTTCAAAAGATCTGTGATCGACGGGACACAACGGTCAATAATGCTCCCGTCTGCCACCCACCCTGGAGGAGGAGAGAAACACCGGTCAACGCGTGGCCGAAAGGCGTGGACCCTCCAAAGCATTCAGAGACCAGTGCTCCCAGATGATGTCATCGACCTTAATCAGCCGTTCAGCGTCAATCGTCTAACCGCAATCTGGGACGCAATGCCGCAGGCAAATTCCTTTTTGTAAAGACTCGACAGTCGGGTCGGGTGGTGGTGATGCAGATCGACTTGAAGCAGGAGGCTGAGTCAAAAACAGAGCGCGACGTTGCTGTAAATGAAGCGCTCATTGGGTCCCGAGGGAGCACGCCGATGGTAGATTTTCCTACAGTGCGATCGAGTCACCGACGTGCGCCGCCCGGTAGTTTGACGACCTCGGGCTGGTCACGGGATTTTCGCCGTCACGTGGTGTTGTAGTGCGGATGGGACGGTGACATCGTGAGAGGCGCGCGAACAGTGATGGAAGGAGCAATCGACGTCCCCACTCCGGGTGCGCGAATCCCGGCCGGTGTACTGACAGTCGAGGGCTGGGCGGCCTATGGGCGTAAGCCCGTTCTCGAGGTGTTCGTTCAGGCCGGCGATCAGGGTGTTCTCCGGGCCTCGGAGCAGGTGCGGATCGATGTTGCCGAGCACTTCGCGTCTCCAGCGATGACGGAGTGCGGCTTCCGGGCGGAGTTCGACCTGCGGCATCTCATGGGTCAGCCAGACGAGCGGGTCTCCATCGATGTGGCAGTGATTGTCGATAAGGACGACATCGGCGACTTGCCCGGCCCCGTGGTTAAGACCCTCGGTTCAGTCGATGTGGTTGTCGACGGCTCGCTTGCGAGCCCGGAGACAGCGATTTCGCAAGAGCCGTTACCCAACGCGGCTGCATTTCTAAACGAGGCGCTGGCGCATGCCGAGTTGGGCCTACCGGTTCCGAAAGGGGCGAGGTTCCGAGGACTGAAACGTTTGGTTGCCCGGCTGAACTGGCCCTTCCTGCACCGCCAACTCGCGTTCAACAATGCTGTAGTAGCCGAACTCACCTTACAGTTGTCTCGTGCACTCGAGGACCGGGTCAGGGTCTACTCGCAGCTCGAGAACATGGCAAGCGCGTTCGAAAGAATCGTAGGAGATCTGAGGACGGAGCTCGACCAGCAACTCATCGTGCACCGGCACCAGCTGGATCTGGTCCAACGTCAGGCCTTTCAACGGCATTACGAGGACCTTGGCGGCCTGCGCTCGGAGCTTACCGAGATGGCGCTCGAGCTCGAAGGCGTCCGCAAGCAGGTCGACCGGGGCGACTCGCTCGTGTCACGCCGCGATGGCAACTTCTCCGAATCCGCAGAATCCCTCAATAGCACCTATGCGGCGTTTGAAGACACCTTCCGCGGGTCTTTCGATCTGATCAAGGACCGAGCTCGGGACTATCTCGGCGATGTGCTAGCCCTCGATCGCCACGGTGCGGTTCTCGACGTGGGATGCGGACGCGGCGAGTGGCTGGAAGTCCTTAAGGAAGCGGGCGTCGAGGCGTACGGGGTGGACCTTGACGTGGAGTTCGTCACGAGATGCGTGGATCGCGGGCTCGACGCGCGCCTCGACGACGCTTTTCGCCACCTGTCGGATATCCCTGAGGAGTCGCTAGCGGCCGTTACCGCATTCCACGTTGCGGAGCACCTTCCGACGGAAATGATCGAGGAACTGATTGACCTCTCCGCACGGTCTCTGTGTCCCGGCGGACTCCTCATACTCGAGACTCCCAATCCCGAGAATCTGGTAGTCGGCTCTTCGACCTTTTACATCGACCCGAGCCATATCCGCCCGCTCAATCCAAAGTTCCTTGCGTTTCTGGTCGAGACCAAGGGCTTCGTCGATGTCGACGTCCGCTTCAAGCACCCCGATCCGGCTCTCCGGCTCCCAGACAACGACGCGCCATGGGCGGCAGACCTCCTGCCACTCCTCCAGGCGGTCAATCAGCGGTTATTCGGAGAGCGGGACTTCGCCATCGTCGCCCGGCGCGGATAGCCAGGGCTCTCGTCGACTCGAGCACGAGCGATGCGGATTGCGTGGTGGTCGCCGCTGCCTCCCCAACCAAGCGGCATCGCTAACTACAGCCTGGATTTGCTGACCGTGCTTGCGTTGCGTCTCGATGTGGTCGCCGTGGTTGACGATGGCGTTGCCGGACGCGTCCGGTTACCTGATATAGCCGTTGTCGGGGCCACGGCCTACACGTCCGGCTCCGAAGGGCGTTGCGATCTGGACGTCTACCAGATGGGCAATCACCCATGGTTCCACGCCTACATGCATAGCCACGCTCTGGACCACCCGGGTGTTCTAGTCCTGCACGACCCGTCTCTCGTGGACTTCTATATGACGTTATGCGGTGGCCCTGATAGCCCGCTGTTCCTCGAAGAAGCGCGTCAAAACGGACACACCGTGAACACAGCGCTTCCGAGCCTCGTTGTGGACGGCAAGCGAGAACCCGATCGCCTGTCACTCCTGATGTCCCGGCGCCTCGTCGAGTCGAGCGCGGTGACGCTCGTACACAGTCCTTGGGCGCGAGACGAGCTCGTGCGTCGACACCCATCTTCCCGGGTGGCCGTCATTCCCAATCCTGCGAAGGTCGTGTCCCCTCCGCCCGGGGCGGTCAGTTCGCGCCGGGGTGCCGCGGTGTTCGGCGTCTTTGGGGGCCTCGCCCACCACAAGCGCATTCCCTCTGTCCTGCGGGCCTTCGCCGATGTGTACGGCGAGTTCCCCGAGGCGCGCCTCGTGATAGTCGGGCGCAGCGACGACGCCGCCAGCGAGCGAGAAGTTCGGCACCTCATTAGCTCCCTCGCGATCGAGGATGCCGTCCGGGTGGTGATTGATGCCCCCATCGAAGTGCTGGAACAGGAAGTTGGCAGGTGCAACGTAGCCGTGGCTTTGCGCTGGCCGTCGGCGGGGGAGACAAGCAGCGCCGTCGCTCGGGCTCTCGGTGCGGGCAAGCCGGTGATTGTGAGTGATCTTCCGCAGTACCGCCATTTCGATCCGAGCTACTGCTGGACAGTACCCACGGAGGCGAAAGGAGAGCGGAGAGGCCTCGTACGACTGATGCGACATGTACTCTCCGATCCCGCCGCTAGCGCCGCCGCGGGTCGGTCAGCTCGTGCGTTCGTCGAGAGCACAGCGTCCTTCGCTCACGCGTGCGACTGCTACATAGACGTTATAGAGGAATGCGCGCGGCGCGTAAATCTCCCCGGACCCACTGTCGAAGGTCATGTTTCTGACGGTTGCCGACCGGGAGTGAACGTCATCGGTGACTGGTGGGCGACAACCGGTCTGGCGGAGGCGGCCAGGCGCTCGGCGACGGCGCTCATTAACGCACAAGCACGGGTTTCAGTCGTCAGCTTCCCTGTCGCGAACGTACCGCGCGCGGAAAACCGCGCACCCGACTGGCTCTGGAGCCAGCCTCGTGGCCGCACCCATCCGGTCGACGTCTGGTATCTCAATGTCAACGAGCTGTACGTTGTTCCCGAGGACTTACTCCGCCCTCCCGGCACCGACCAGTACGTGATCGGTTCATGGTTCTGGGAGCTCCCCCGGGTCGGTACCGATTTTGTTAACCAGGTCGAACGCATCGACGAGATTTGGGTGGGGAGCCGGTTCGTTGCCGACACGTTCCGCGGCCACACCAGCAAGCCTGTGGTAGTCGTCCCGTGCGTTATCGAGCCGGCTCCTACACCGTCCGTGACGCGGTCCGATTTCTTACTTCCCGCGGATGGTTGCGTCTTCCTCTTCAGCTTCGACGCGAACTCCTTTCTCGTGAGGAAGAACCCGTGGGGAGCAGTTCGGGCGTTCCACGAAGCCTTCAGTCCCCGGGAACGAAGGGGCCCCGCCCGACTAGTCATCAAGACGGTCAACCTCGATCGCCATCCGCAAGAGCGCGCTCGTCTGACCGCTGCGGTTGCGCAGGTCGACGGGATTCTCATCGAGGACGACCTCCCTCGGGCCGACATGCATGCTCTCATCTCGCTGTGCGATGTTTACGTTTCCCTGCACCGGTCTGAGGGTTTCGGGCTTGGCATGGCCGAAGCGATGTATCTCGGCCGACCGGTAATTGCCACGGCATACTCCGGCAACATGGACTTCACTACATCAATCAACAGCTGCCTCGTCGGGTACAGGCTCCGCGCCATCGATCTCGCCGAAAACGAACACGACGTCGGCCTTGCGAGAATCTACGAAGCCGGCCAAATGTGGGCCGAACCCGACATCAACCAGGCTGCGCGCTGGATGCGCGTACTGTTCGAGCGACCCACCGAACGCGGACGCATCGGCTCGGCCGGCGCGGCCACGATACGACAGAAGTACAGCACCGTTGCGGCCCAGTCCGCCATGCTCACGCGACTCCAGGAGCTCTCCGATGCACGATCTCGCTGAAAGGGTAGCCAACGTCCCGTATTGGTGGCACTCGATCGATCTCGGCTACGGCGTGGTGACGCCTGGATACAAGCCCCCGGACCTAATCGAACGAGAGTGGGCACAACTCCAGCTCCCCGATCTAAAAGGCAAGAGCGTGCTGGACATCGGCACGTGGGACGGTTGGTTCGCGTTCCGAGCAGAGCGAGCGGGAGCAGAGCGGGTCGTCGCCCTCGATCACTTCGTCTGGCAGACGAGGCCGCGAGGCCGCGATGGCTTCGACCTCGCGCGACTCGGCACTTGACAGCAACGTCGAGGTCGTCGAGGACGACTTCATGACAATGGATCTTTCATCCCTCGGCACCTTCGACGTCGTGCTATTCCTGGGCGTGATCTACCACCTGCGGGACCCGCTAGGAGCGCTCGAGCGGCTGCGTCAGGTAACTGCGGGTTCAGCGTTCATCGAGTCCGAGGCGGCGATCCTCGGTGGGCTCGAAGGTCTCTCGGCGTGCGAGTTCTTCGAGACCGACGAGTGTGCCGGGGACCCAACGAACTGGTGGGCCCCCACAGCTCCAGCCCTCCTCGGCATGTGCCGGGCAGCGGGCTTTGTGCAGGCGACGCTGCTCGTCGGGCCGCCGCCTGTAGAGGTCCGGCCGGGAACGCTACTTCGCTACAGGGCGACCGCGAAGGCCGACGTGGCGAGTTCCTGAAGGAGGCTGATGCAAAGGGTCTCTCGCGTCGGGACGACAATCTGCTTCGACGCAGTCTCTGTTACCCAGCTAGACCGAGGCGCGCGAAATGCCGCCGCCGCATTAGACCGAAATCGAGCCGCCTCGATTGCCAACTGGCTGCTGCCTTCAGGCGTGAGCCTGAAATAACGCCGAAGGCGGCTATCCACGATCTCTTCGCGTTCGACACTGATCAACCCGTCGAGACGGAGTCGGTCTAACGCTGCATACAGAGTGCCGGCGCGCAACCTCACGCGACCGTCTGAGATCTCTGCGACGTCGGCGGTTATCCCGTAACCGTGCTGGCTGCGCGCAGCCAGTGCCGTGAGGATCAGAAAAGTCGTCTCCTGCATGCTCCGCTTAGCCATATTAACAGTATATGCCGATGAACTATCGGTCCTCTGTATACGCTTTCCGTGCATTTCGAAACGTCTACCCTTCACGGATGAGCGCCGCCGACCACGTTCAGGCGTTCCTGCGAAGAGAGAAACGGGGTCGAAGTTGACCAGGCACTTCGAGGGTCCTGTGACCGTTTCACGAGCCGCGCGCTATCTGAGGCGTCGGATAGCAGGACCGCCTCCTTCCGTCGAATGCGTGCAGAACGAACGCGACCTTCAACCATCTGTCGAGAGCCCTTCGGAGTCGACCGTCGAGACGCTTTCGACCCTGGCCGAACTCGACAAGAAGCTCCAGGAAGTCGACGCGGCTTGGGCCATCTCAGACGACAAGATGCGAGAAGTGTTTCAAAGCTTCAACATGAACCCGCCGGCAGACCTCCCGCCGGACCCTTACAGCCCCGAGTATTCCGACCGTCAGTTCGAGCTATATCGGGTGATTTCTGGCCGGGACTCGTACGAAGTCGATCACGAGCAATCGAACTTCCCCGTTGACCCCAACCGACCATTTCCGTACTACACCGAGAGCCCTGAAACTGTCGGGCACCAGTTGATGGGAGTGGGCTTCATCATCAAGACTCTCGCCCTTGCACCTGGCTCCTCGATCCTCGAGTTAGGCGCTGGCTGGGGCAATACGACGGTCGCACTCGCTCGAATGGGTTACGACATGACAGCCATCGACATCGACCCGACATTCGTGGGTCTGATCATCGACAGGGCCGACAAGTTCGCACTGTCGGTAGACGCGCGCTGCGGGACATTTCTCGACATCGACCAACTCGACCGTGCCTTCGACGCGGTCCTCTTTTACGAGAGTTTTCACCATTGTTCTGATCACCGATCGATGCTGAGCAAGTTGCCTCAGGTGTTGCGCCCGGGTGGCAGGGTGTTCTTCGCCGCAGAGCCGATTGCCGACTCCTTCCCGTATCCGTGGGGCCTCCGTCTGGACGGGGAATCCCTTTGGGCGATTCGCCGCAATGGATGGCTCGAGCTCGGCTATCAGGAGTCGTACTTTGTTCGCGCTCTGCAACACTTCGGTTGGGTATCGCAGAAGCACGTCTCGCCTGCAACGCATCTCGCGGTCATCTTCGAGGCAAGGAGGGCGAACCACTTTTATGCCATGTCGACGTTCGACCTTCCCCCAGACGAAGATGCCACTTGGGCTCTTCCTGACCAGCCTGGTAGCGGGCAACGCTTTTCGGGGGCCCGCAGTCTCATTGCCCTCGAGCGCGGACAGGACTGTGACGAGGTGATCATCGACGCCGTAAACGCGTCTCCTAGAAGGCTGCCGTTCTCGGTGCAGCATGGAACGAACACGGTCAGCGGAATCGCAGAGCCGCACTCGGATATCGCCATCAGGGTGCCCTACGACGGTGCTGCTGAGCAACTCGTCATCAAAACGGAAACCTGGCGTCCGTCAGAGTTGATGGGCTCGGCCGACACCAGGGAAATCGGCCTCGGGATCCGGTCAATTACATTGGCTCCGACTGGACAACTCGAACAATCCTGATGACCCTCAAGTGATCCAAACCGACCGACGACCGTCACGATGAGTTCATCTCAAGACGCACCGTTCGGAACGGTCGCAACTGACGGCGTCGTGCACCGCGCGAGCCCGTTCTCCGTGTCCGACACCGTTGGACGGCTCGTGAAGTCCGTCGAGTTAGCGGGTGCGAAGGTCTTCGCCGTCGTCGACCAGGACGGGGAGGCTGAAAACGCCGGACTCTCGTTGCGCGAGACGAAGCTCGTGATATTCGGCAACCCGGCAGCCGGTACTCCAGTCATGCAGGCTGTGCCACTTGCCGGCCTCGACCTCCCTTTGAAGATCCTCGTGTGGCGCGACGACTCCGGCGCGGTGTGGATGACGTACATCTCCGAGGAATGGCTGGTTCGCCGCTATGGGCTGTCTCTAGACCTCGGCCGGCGGCTTGCCGCCGCCGATGCACTGACGGGACGCATCGCCTCCTCGGGTTGATCTCGGTCTCGGTCAGATTTTTGTGACGGCCGTTAGTGGCGGAATCGTGCCGGGTCCAGTCATCAGGCATCCCGCCTTCAGAGTCGGGTTCGCTGCGGACGGGAGGACCGGCGGCTTGAGAAATGCCGGTTCCGCGTTCAGGTCCAGCATGTCGAAGAGGCTGTTCGCGTTGGCGTCGCGGCGGGTCAGCGCCGGGAGGTTCCACTTCTCCTCGACGGTTTTGAGGATCGAGGTGTGGTCATAGATCGTGTGCGACACGAAGTCCTTCTTCGAGTACGGGCTCACGACCCCGGCCGGGACCCGGAATCCGTACCGGTTGAAGCCTCCTGGCGGATAGCCAGGTTTCAATTCCGGCGGTACGTCGTCTGGCGCGACCGCTAGCGGGGGAGGCACGTGGTCGTAGTAGCCCCCGTGCTCGTCGTACGTCCAGATCAGCATCGTCTTGGGCCAGTTGGGACTCGACATGACGGCGTTGACGACTTTGTCCATGAACTGATCCCCGAATTGAATGTCCTGCGGGTCTTCTTCCGACGCCTTGCCGAAGTCGGGCTCGACAAGACTGAACGAGGGAAGGTCTCCCGCGGCAGCGTCTTTGTAGAACTGATCGATCGAAATAACGTTGCGAGACAGGGTCGGTCTGGTGAGCAGCGGGAGGAACACCCCGAGCGTCGGAAGTGACGTGAAGTACTCCTTCCAGGTGATGCCGTGCTTCTCGAATTGCTCGAATATCACGCCGTTCGGCGGTAACGCTGATGGCAACGAGTCGTCGATCAAGCCGAGAGATGTTCCCGCGAGCAGATAGCGGCGATTGGGATTGGTCTGAGCCATTGTGGAACAGAAGTACCGGTCTCCGATCGGGAACGTGCTCGCCATCCCGCAGGTGAAGGGGAGATCCGCGCTCGTGAAGTAGCCCATCGCCTCTGCGGTTGTGCTAGTGACGAAGCCTTGACAGGTGCCCCCGTCGAACGCCTCGTGGGTTACCTTCCAATTGTTGCCCACGCCGGTCGTCTGGCACTCAGTGGGCATGTGGAACGCATGCACGTAGTTGCCGTGACCGTCGGGGTTCTTGGCAGTCGGTTGCCCGTTCGACCCGATCGTGAAGCCGTCACCTCTTCCGATCAATCCCAAGATGTTGTCGAAGGAGTGGTTCTCCATCATCACGACGACGAAATGTTCGATCTGCGGGACCTGATCAGTGCCGGCGGCGACATTTGGTTTGGGAAGAGAGCCGGCAGCTCTAAGCGCCGTGGTCGCCGTGGTACTGCTCGACGGGACCGTGGTGCTGCTCGACGTGGAAGTGCGGGTCGTGGCCGTCGCCGATCGCCCCGCACAGCCTCCGAGCAGGATCGACGCACCGGCCAGTCCGCCGCCGAGCAACTGTCGCCGGGTGAGGTTCACTGGGACCCGCCCGGACACGTGAGTGTGACGCGTCATACCGCCGACACTAGATGACACCTGCGAGGGAATCGCTGCTCCAACGAACCGCTTTGGGATCCTCCCTCGTATACGTTCGTGGAGTGGGTTTCCCGTCGCCAACCGTTGGCGGACGGTCCGAATTGACACCTTCGGAGAGCCGGCCCTTCGCCGATCGCGCTCTCGATGCCGTGAAGGAGCACAGCCCCCTCGTGTTCGGGTTGGATCCTTTCGGGGACGTGCTGGTCGATTGGGGTCTCGGGGACACCGCCGACGGGTTGGAGCATTTCGTCGACATCGTCCTCGAGGCGTGCATAGGAACCGTGGGTGTCGTGAAGCCGCAATCGGCCTTTTACGAACGCCACGGGTGGAGAGGGATTCGGAGCCTCGGCAGGCTTGTCAGCTCTTGTCGCGATTCGGGAATCCTCGTACTCCTCGACGCGAAGCGCGGCGATGTCGGATCGACCAACCGGGCCTATGCGGAGGCGTACCTGGGCCCGGGAGCGGCCTTACAGGTCGACGCGATCACTATCACCCCATATCTGGGGTTCGAAGCGATGCGGCCGATCTTCGAGATCGCCGTCGCCTGCAACTCGTCCGTGTTCGTGGTCACGCGGTCGAGCAACCCGGAAGGTCGAAAGATTCAAGGCTCCGTGGATCCGAACGGGAACACCGTTGAAGAGCAGATAATCGCCGACATAGCGGCCGAGAACCGGCGGGTGGCTCCCGATCTAATCGGGCCGATCGGGTCTGTCTTCGGTCCGACGCATGGTCCGCCCACCTTTGACATCCGCGCAATGAACGGACTTTTCCTGGCTCCGGGGGTCGGAGCCCAAGGTGCGACGGCACAAGACGTCGCGAATTGCTTTGCGACGTGTCCTGACCGGGTCCTGCCTTCGGCGTCTCGGTCGCTACTCAGGAATGGTCCCGATCCGTCGCGGTTGAAAGCGGGCGCTTTCGCTCTCGGTTCTGAGCTCGCCGACGCTCTCGCAACCGTCTGACGTCAGTTTGGTGGGCTTGATGCCCCTATGGGCGGGGTGATCCGTCCATGATCAAGCAGCTGCTCGTCGCGGTTGCGACGAGCTTGTCATCGGAGTCGACGATACGTGCTGACGAGAAGGCGACGCGGCGCCCCGGTTTCGTGACGTCTCCGATCGCCCGTAGCAGGCCGCTCGTCTTGGTGACGGGGCGAAGGTAGCTGACGTTGAGGTCGATCGATGTATAGGTGAAGCCGACGTCAAGGGTCGTCTGAACGGCACATGCTGTGACCGTGTCGGCCAGGGTGCAGACGAGCCCGCCATGGACGACACCGATCGGGTTGTACGCCGACTCGTCGGGGACGCACTCGAAGACGACGTGCCCCGTCTCTACTTCGCGGATCGTGAACCCGAAGAGAGCCGCGATAGGAGGTGGCGGCAGACCACCGTCACGGATGGCTCGAATGAACTCGAGACCGCTCAGCTGTGTGACGGCGGCCGCACTGATCATCGGATCGTGCCAAACGACGGTCTTTTGTCTGCTCTCGCCCCATCCCCGATCGAGACCCGCGGAGTGAATGCGATCGGTCTTCGTCATGCGGACTCCTCGAGCGCGGCGGGTTCGAACAGCGGTGTTGGTCGTGGTACATCGGCTTCTGCCGAGCGCTCGGCCTGAGCGGCGGTCTGCGAGCGCAGAAGCGAGCAGACCAAGCCCGACAACGTTGCCATCACTGCGGCGTACCACCACAGGTGGTGAAAGTTCTCCAACGCCGCGGCTGCGCTTTTTGGAGTACCGAGTATCACGACCAGCAGAGCCACACCGAGCGCCCCGCCGACCTGCCTTGCTGTCTGGTTGACGGCACTCCCGACGGCGAAGCGCTCGTGGTGGAGGCTCGATACCGCTGTTGCGCCGAGCACCGGAAACGTAAGCCCGATGCCGAGACCGATGATCAGCGTCCCTGGGAGCCAGACGCCCGCATAGTCGGGACGGAGTCCAACCGTGGTCGCAAACCATACGAGCCCCGACGTGAAAACGCCGAACCCGACGAGCAGCACGTTGCGGAAACCGAACGTCCCCGCGAGTCGGCCGGCTGGGCCGGACACGACCGCAACGACAAGTGGGCCCGGCGTGACTGCGAGGCCCGCTTCGAGGATCGAGTAATGCCACACACTCGTGAGGAACAGGATGTTCCCGAGCAGCATGGCGAAGAATCCCATTGCGTAAAGCAGCGTCGCTGCATTGGCCACCGTGAAGGACCGCGCTTCGAACAGCCTTAGATCGAGCACAGGCTCGGCGTGGCGCGCCGACCGGCGCAGGAACAGCGAACCGAGCGCGGCTGCGCCGACGAAACAGGCCACGATCCACCCGCTCGACCAACCCCAGCTCGGGCCCTCAGAGATCCCGAGCACGAGCGCGCCGAGGGCGACGCTCAGCATCAGTACTCCCGGGTAGTCGGGGGCCGAACGCTCCTGTGAGCCTCTCGACCGATCGAGGACCCTCCTGCCGACAAGCCACGCAATCAGGGCGACGGGCAGATTCACGTAGAACGCCGACCGCCATCCGAACCACGTGATGAGCGTGGCCCCGAACGACGGGCCGGTTGCCACTGCGAGGGCCCCGATTCCACCCCACATGGCGACCACCTGGGAGCGTCTCTCGACTGGAAAGGCGCCAAGCAGGAGCCCGAGCGACGATGGGAGAAGGGCCGCCGCCCCACATCCCTGGATTACGCGGCCGGCCACGAGAAGCCCGACAGACGGCGCAAGACCGCAGAGTGCCGATCCGACGGTGAACACCGACAGGCCGGTGAAGAAGACCCGCCTGCTACCGAGCCGGTCGGCAGTTCGCCCTGCGATGACCAGCAGGGACCCGAACACGATGCTGTAGCCAGTTATCACCCAAGCGAGGCTTGCCCTCGTGTCGTGGGAGAACGAGCGCTCCAGTGCCGGGAAGGCGACGTTCACTATGGACAGATCCAGGGAAGCCATGAAAGCGCCCAGTGCGGTGACGAAGAACACCGCGTTGCGCCTCGAGCGGGTTCGCTGGTCGCCTGCATCGAGGTGGCCCCCAAGGCGTTTCATCATGGAACGTACAGTAGGCGGTTGCGTTCTATTATGCAACCCACTACTCTCTCGGCTATGGAGCGGAAGAGTTTTGCCGGCATGGACTGCTCGGTCGCGCAGTGCCTCGAGGTCGTCGGGGAGTGGTGGAGCATGCTGGTCGTGCGGGACGCGTTCCTGGGCGTGACGCGCTTCGAGGACTTTCAGCGCAGGCTCGGGATCTCGCGAAACATTCTCCAAAGTCGCCTGACGACGCTCGTTGCCGCCGGTGTGCTCGAGCGGGTGCCTTATTCCGAGCACCCGCCCCGCGACGACTACAGGCTCACCGACAAAGGCCGCGATCTGTGGCCGGTCTTGACCGCCATGCGCCAATGGGGGGATCGGTACGCCGCTCCTTCCGGGCCGCCAGTCGCCTTGGTTCACAAGTCGTGCGGGGATCTCGCCGAACCGGTCCTCGTCTGCGGGTCGTGCGGAGAGCGCGTCGCTGCGAGGGACTACAGGGCGGTCCCGGGTCCCGGTCGCACAGCTCCCGTGATGTTCCCGCGACCGGCCCGCGAGGGGGCATGAGCCTCATCCCCGAGGCGGATCTGAGAAGAGTCGACGACGCCCAGGTCCGGCTCGATCATGCGATCGCGGCGCTCGACGACACCGTGGTTCTTCGCGCCAGCCTGTTGCCAGGTTGGACGGTCGGCCACGTGCTCTCCCACTTGGCTCGCAACGCTGACAGCCATCGGGTCAGGGCGGAGGCAGCCGCCCAGGGTTTGGTGGTGGAGCAGTACGAGGGTGGGTACGCGGGCCGCGCTGCCGCCATCGAACGTGGCGCAGGCCGCACGGCGAGCGAGCTCATAGCCGACGTGCGTGCGACTGCGATAGCGCTCGAGCAAACTTGGAGAGCGATGTCAGACTCTGCCTGGACCCACATCACCCGTGACGTCAGCGGACGTGAGCGCCCGCTGCACGCACTGCCGGCGCGCAGGTGGCAGGAGCTCGAGGTGCATCTCGTCGACTTGGGGATTGGTCCGACTTTTGCAGATTGGCCCGACGAGTTCGTCATGAGCCGCCTGCCCGAGTTCAGGGCCGGTCTGGAGGAGCGCCTTGCGGACGGCGCACGGCCACCTGCCGACGGTGAGCTCGATCCTCGTGACGAGCTTGCATGGCTGTTCGGACGACTGAACCGTCCTGGACTACCTGAATTGTCCGGTTGGGACTGAAGGATTCGGCACGTGGAGCGCTCACATACAGAACCGGTACCGACCAGACCATTCATGCCCGGGTACGGCATCCTGCCGGCGAGCGAGGGAACAGGGCTCTTGCCGTGGGAATGGGCGGAGGAACGCCTTCGACGCTCGCACGACTACTGGCTCACCACCGTACGCAACGACGCAAGACCTCACATAATGCCGGTATGGGGCGTCTGGATGGAAAGTTGCGTTTGGTTCAGCTCCGGCGCAATGTCGCGAAAGGCCAGGAACATTGAGGTAAACCCCTGGGTGGCGATCACGACCGACAACGCACTCGAACCCGTGGTCGTAGAAGGTGAGGCATTGCTGGTAAGCCCGACCGGACAACGCGACTCGATCGCAAGGTTCGCGGACGCGGTCAACTCAAAGTACGAAACCGAGTACGGGGTCGAGTTCTTCTTGGACAACGCCTGCTTTCGCATTGCGCCCGCACGCGTATACGGCTTGACAGAGAGCGATTTCACCGGTTCGCCGACGAAGTGGACGTTCAGTTGAACTGAAACGCCCCCTCACCGCTGCGAGTTACGGGCTACCGTTCGGCCTGAACTCAGATGGGTGAGCTCGTCGACTACCTCCTCAGCTTCGCACCGTGGGTCGGCTACGTCGTGCTCACCAACGTGGCGGGTTCGTGGTCCGATGGCTATGCCCTCGGACTGGGGCTTGCCTTCGGTTTGGTGGTGTGGCGGAGCTTTAGGCGTGACAGCAGGTTCCTCGACGTCGGGACCCTTTGCTTCTGCGGCGTCATGACGGCGGTGTCGGTGTCGGATCCGACGTCGCCGCTGCGCCCTTACAACTTGCCGATGTCAATGGCCGCCGTTGCCGCGATAAGTACCGTGTCGCTCGCCATCCGGTCGCCTTTTACGTTCCGCATTGCGCGGCTTCACGTCGACAATGACGTTCTCGATGATCCGCGGCGCCTCAAGGCTCTGTACAAGGCGCACGTGGCCGCGACCTCGTGGTGGGCCGGATCGCAATTCGTGGCGGCCGCAGCGAGCGCGTTATGCGTCGGAGCTAAATCCGCTGTAGGGGCAACGGTTATCCAGAGCGTCGGGACCCTGTTACCGGCCGGCATGACCCGCTACCAACATGACCGTGGCACGCGACCACCTGAAGCCTCAGTTGCCGGGGCCGGCAGCGACCGGCTCGAGAGCCTTGGCGAGGTCGGCGAGCTGCCTTCTTGAGAGCAGGTTGACGAAGAACCTCCGGACCTGCTCGACGTGATCCTCTGCGGCGGCCTCGACGCGAGACCGTCCCTCTGGCAGCAACACGGCGTAGCTTCCTCTTCGATCGTCGTTGCAGCGGATCCTGTCCACCCACCCGGCCGCGACGAGACCGTCCAACCGCCGTGTCAGCCCGCTCGGTGACAGGTTGAGGCACCCCGCGAGCTCGCACATCCGCATTCGGCCTTCGGGTGTTTCAGACAAGTGGACGAGTACTTCGTAGTCAGGAAGCGAGATGCCCTGGGATTCCTGCAAGGAGGCGTCCAGCCTTGCCAAGAGCTTCGAGTGAGCGGTCATCAATCCGCGCCACGCGCTCATCTCGACATCGTCGAGCCACCTCGTCCCACCCACCTCGCAAGCGTACCTGCGGGGCCAGTCCGGATACGGTTTGGCAGATGACAGGCCCCCCAGGGATCGAAGAGATCGCAGCCGATCTCGTTGCCGAGCACGAGCAACTCGACGAGATCGTGGTTCCACTCGATGATGTCCAGTGGGACAACCAAACACCCGCGGCCGGATGGGCTGTACGCGATCAGATAAGCCACCTCGCCTTCTTCGACGACGCCGGAGCACTCGCGCTCGAGGATCCCGACGCTTTCGTCCCGATGTCCGAGGCCGCATCCGACGCGCTGCTTGCAGGCGAGGACCCGATGCGCGAGCACCTCGAGCTGGGTCGCACCATGTCGCCCGACGATCTTCTCGGATGGTGGCAACGCGCTAGAGAAAGGCTTCTCGTCGCCGCAAGACGAACGGATCCGAACACGCGTGTCCCGTGGTTCGGTCCGCCGATGGGAGCGCGTTCCTTCCTGTCGGCACGCATCATGGAGACGTGGGCGCACGGGCAGGACATCGCGGACACGTTCGGTATCGGACGGCAGCCGACGGATCGACTGCGACACGTCGCACATCTCGGCGTGGGTGCGCGCGCGTTCAGTTACGCTTTGCGGTCAATCGATGTACCAGATGTTCCCGTGCGCGTCGCCCTCGAAGCACCGGTCGGGGGAACCTGGGAGTGGGGGCCGGTCGAAGCTCCGAGCTCGGTCAGCGGACCCGCCCTGGACTTCTGCCTGGTTGTCACGAGGCGCCGCTATCCGTCGGACACAGACCTGGTGATACGCGGAGACGCAGCATTTGAGTGGATGGAGATCGCCCAGGCTTTCGCGGGGCCCCCAGGCCCGGAAAGACCCGCAAATTAAGTAGAAATCGGCAAGGTCTCTTCGGGCCGAGCCGCCGCGCCCGGCGCGTGCTGTTGACGGCGCCATAGCACGGTCATCAGGACCACACCGGCCGCACACAACGCAAGCCCGGCGGCCTGGACCAGGATCGAACCGACGTGGCTGGTGTCGCTCAACCAGAGATGCTCTTCAGCGAATCGTGACAGACCCCACAGGCCCATCGTCGCCGACAGAATGAACCCGTTCGGCCTGCGCGGGACGCGCCTCTCGATGAGGATCAGGATCCCGAAGATCACGAACGACTCGATCGACTGGAATATCGGGACGGGCAGGCGTTTTCCCACCTCGCCCGCGTAGTACATGCCGAACCACTGGTTTGTCGGGTGGCCGCCGCCTGCAACCATGAGCTGCGGGCCGAGCAGCCGGCCGACTCCCCACGCCGCCATCAGCACCGGCGCCACGATGTCGAGCGCCTTGATCGTCGGCAGTGACGGGCACCTCTTTCGGGCGAGGATGATGCCGGTCGGCACCCCACCGATGAGGCCTCCGAACGACGAGAGCCCTCCGTTCCAGATGGCCAGGATCTGTCCAGGATTGCTTCTGTAGTACGACAGGTTGGCGAGCAAGTGGACAGCTCTCGCGCCGACTATCGCCGCGACGATGATCCACACGAATGCGCCACCTAGCCATTGCCACGGGTAGCCGAACTTGCGGAGTCGGCGCTCGAAGTAACGGAAGGCGAACCAGAACGTGATCGCCAGCCCGATCCCGTACGTGTGGATCTTGAGCTTCCAGATGTTGAAAGAGATCGGGATGGGTTTCACTGGGCAGGGTGTCCCCGGTACGGAAGAGGAAACCCGAGCGTAGCTGGACAGCAGGTCCGAGCGGGATCGGCCGTGGCCGATCACGAGCATGTAGCGTCGAGCGGCTCAAGCCGTCACAAGGAGGCAACCTCAGTGCAGACGCTCGACGACAAGGTCGCGCTGGTCACGGGCGGGGCGTCCGGGATCGGACTCGCCACGGTTCGCCTGCTCGCCTCCAAGGGGACGAAGGTCGCTGTTGTCGACATCGACGAAGAGGGTGCGCGCGCTGCCGCAGCCGAGGTCGGGGGAGTGGCGGTTTGCGCCGACGTGAGTCGCTCGGATGAATGGCCCCGGATTGTCTCGACGGTCCGCGCAGAGCTGGGCGGGCTGGACGCGGCTCATCTGAATGCAGGTGTGACGACCGGAGTTGCGGACATCACAGAGCTCACCGACGAGCAGTACCGGAGAATCGTCGGCGTGAACCAGGATGCAGTCGTCTTCGGGGTACGGCAGGTGATTCCGGAGCTTCGCAGTCGCGGGGGCGGCGCGATCGTCGCGACAGCATCTCTGGCGGGGGTCGTGGCATTCCCGCTCGATGCCGCGTACACGCTCACAAAACACGCGGTCGTCGGCTTGGTGAGGTCGCTCGGCCGGTCGCTCATCACCGACGACATAACGATCAACGCAGTGTGCCCTGGTCTCGTTGACACGCCGATGCTGTCGGGACCGATCCGCGACGCGCTTGTTGAGTCAGGCTTCCCGCTCATCGACGCCAACTCGGTGGCCGAAGCCGTAATCGAGTGCTTCCTCGGGGATGCGACCGGGCAGGCGGTTGTCGTCCAGGCAGGTCGCGAACCTACGGCCTACCGGTTCGCACGTCCTCCGGGCCCGAGGGAGCCGGGCTCTGTTGGGCGTTTACCCCCCGAGTGGATAGCGGATCCCGGTGTCTCCGGATCGAGAGAGGCGCCCGGCAAAGCCTGAGCCGTGATTCGACCCCGGCACTTCGATGTCAGGGTCTGCCGGCTCCTGCAAGGTTCGAGTTCCAGATCGGCGTGATCATCACGTTGGTGCCGGTCTGCTCGGCCTGGATCATCTCTCCCGGGCCTACGTACATGGTCACGTGGCCGACGTATCCGGGGCCGTCGTAGTAGAAGAGGAGATCCCCCGGCTGGAGATCCGAAAGTGGCACTGGAGTCGTGACGGCCATCTGGTCAGCGGCCGAGTGCGGTAGAGACACTCCGGCTTGTCCCCACGCCCACATGGTGAGACCCGAGCAGTCGAAGCCCACTCCGGGCGTAGCGCCGCCCCACACGTAGGGCACACCCTCCTGAGATTCGGCAGCCTGGACCGCCTGCGCCCCGGCAGAGCCGGCGGAAGGCGGCGGCGAGTTCGTAGGAGTCGACGTCGAGAGCGATGGTTGCTGAGCCTGGGCTGCTGCCGCGGCGGCAGCAGCTGCAGCAGCGGCCGCCGCTTGTGCTTGAGCTTGTTGCTCGGCGAGTAACTGCGCCTGGCGTTCCCTCTGCACTTGGGCGAGGAAGGCGGCCACCTGTGCCCTTTGCTCTGCTACCTGCTGCTCGTGGACGAGGGTGGCGATGCGACCGCGTACTTGGGAGAGCGTCTCCGACAGCTGCTGTTCGACCTGTTGTGCTTGCTGGCGCTCCGAGTTGAGTAGGGCGATGGTGGAACGTTGCTCGGACTCTGCCGAATCGAGTTGATTGCGCTGCACGTCGAGATTTTGTTGATCTACGTGCAGCTGGTCGATCAACGATGAGATGTTTCCGCCGGCGAGGTTCTGATATTCCTGAGCGCTGCTCTGTGATGTCCCAGAGCCCGAGAACAGCTGAGCGATCCCGCTCTGTGACCCACCACTCATGTACTCGTTGAGCGCTTCGTTGCGAAGGGTCGTCATGTCCCCTTGAACGGTGTTGTCGGCTCGCGAGACGGATGCCTTGTTCGTGCTTATCTGCGCGTTGATCTGCTGAAGTTTGATTTGTGCTTGGTCGTACGCCTCGTTCAACTGAGAGATCTTGGTGTTCTCTTGTTGAATCTGCGCAACCAGCTCTTGCGCATAGGCCTTTTCGCTCGAGATCGAGTCAGCTGAGCCGGCGCGAAAAAGAAAAGATCGCAGTTGCGATCACTGTGACGCCGACCAAGCCGAGGGCAGTACCCTTGAGCACCAATCGTGCTCCTTTGCTCGGCCGCGCCGTCGAGGTAGAGCGCTCGACGTGAGTCACGACCGGAAGTGTCTAGCAACTCTGCGCGCGCACTGCAAGCATCAAAGTCTTGGTGCAATATCGATCCGCGCTTCGGTTCTTGTGCCGATTTGAGCGCTGTGTAGTGGTTTCAGTGCGCGTTTCTTCATGTGACGGTGTGCATCTGTAGTGCATCCAACGCGCGCGTCGACGATGCGTAAATCATTCGTGAATAGCGCGTTAAAACGTGCCCGAGATCGAACACGTGTGCGATCTATTGTTTCATTCGCGTCACGATCCGTCGTCAGTGTGCGCGCGGTCTCGTATGTGCGGCCCGCGCGTTCATAAGTTCGCGCTCAGCGCGCGATTGTGCCGTGGTCGACGTGTTCAAAAGAGTGGTTCCCGTCTCGTCGGTCGAGTTCGCATCAGGCACGCGCCCGACAGGTCCGTCAGCTCGATTGGCCCTATGTTCGCCTTAGTGCACCCGATAGAAATGCTGAGGGCGGTCGCCAGGTCACGCCATGGCCCACCAGGAGAATTGGCGGCGGAGGCTGCCTGGGGTCTCGCTGCCTTGGCGGAGGAGGAGCCTGCGGCGGTCCTGCCGGCCTGTAGGAGGCTTCTGGAGCGCCAGCCGGCCTGCGGTCCGCTTTGGTGGCTCTCGGCCAGGGTTCTCGTCGCCGGCGACCCCGCGGCAGAGGCCGAGCGCTGCGCCACACTGCTCATCGACGACCCGACGCAGAAGGTGCTCCGCTCGGCACTCCGGACCGGTCCCAACAGCCCGCCTCGCAGGGCTGTCAGGCATGGCGGCGTCGGCGAGGTTGCAGGTGCCGACCTGGTCGTGATCGAGGTGGATGCGGTTTCCGCTGACGCCATGGTCCTGTCGTCCTCGCGGAGAGGACTCCTTCAGGCTGCGGTGGCGTCGGACACCCCCGTCTGGGTCGAGTCGGGAGTGGGGCGGTTGCTTCCGTCGAAGCTCTGGAGCGCACTCGTCGACCGGCTGACCCAGCCACCAGGCACGGTTAGTCGAGATTCTGGCTACGTCGTAGAAACCCTCGACTGCGTGGAGCTGGTCGTGGGACCGGACGGCACGACCCTGAAGGCCGATCTGCCGAACAAGGCCTCCACCGTGGACTGTCCGGAGCCGCCTGAGCTGACCTCGCCATGGTGAGGTGAGCATGGCCGCTCCCGGGTTTCGGGTTTCCGGAGCTATAAGTATACGCGACCGTTAACTAAAACCGAATTTTTCAACGGCAGGCTCAGGCTCCCATTACCGACGAACAAGTACCGATGAGCGCTCCCCAAGTAGCGTCGGCGGGCATGGGTGAGATGATCGAATTCCCTTCCAACGGCGAGCGGGCGAGCGGCTATCTGGCGCTGCCGGATGCCGGTTCGGGGCCGGGCGTGCTCGTGATCCAAGAGTGGTGGGGTCTCGTCCCCCACATCACAGACGTTGCAGACCGGTTCGCCGGAGAGGGCTTCGTGGCCCTCTCCCCCGATCTCTACGGCGGCAGGAAGACGACCGAGCCTGACGAGGCCGGCAAGGAGATGATGGCTCTTCAGATCCCGAAGGCCACGAAGCAGATGAGCGGCGCAGTCGACGAACTCCTCCGGCGATCAAAGCGAGACAAGGTCGGGGTCGTCGGGTTCTGCATGGGCGGTGGGCTCGCTCTCGTCGTGGCTGCCGCACGCCCCGACGCTGTAGCGGCCTGCGTGCCGTTCTACGGGCTGATCCCGTGGCCGGACGCAGCTCCCGATTACGCAGCCATGTCGGCGGCGGTTCTCGGCCATTACGCAGGCAACGACGAGTACTTCTCGCCTGATGCGGCGCGCGCTCTCGAGCGGCAGCTGAAGGACCTCGGAAAGGACGTTCAGGTCTACGTCTACGAAGGCGCTGATCACGCCTTCTTCAACGACGCACGACCCGAGGTTTTCAACGAAGAAGCGGCCCGGACGGCCTGGACCCGCACCGTCGATTTCCTGCGAGACCGCCTGGGATGAGCGAGGCCCACGGCGCCGTCGAGGCCTACGTCGAGCTTGGTCTCGCTGTCGGGCGCCACGTCGACGGACTCGTCGACGCCTATTACGGTCCGCCGGACTTAGCGGCGCGCATTGCGGCCCAGCCTCCCCGTGCCCCGGCCCGGCTCGTTTCGGAAGCACGCGCCCTTGTCGCCGCGATCGACGGGGGAGCCGATCTCGACGGCTCGGACAGTCCCGAAAGTCAAGGGGGGCGCCAAGGCGACCCGAGCAGGCGCCGCTGGCTCCGTGCCCAGGTAGTCGGCCTGCTGACCACCGCCAGGCGCCTTTCGGGCGAGGACATCTCTTACGCCGACGAGGTCGAGTCGTGTTACGGGGTCCGCCCCCGTCCGGTCCCGTGGGATCAGGTCGCCGAGGCACACAAGCGGCTCGAAGCCGCCGTTCCTGGGAGCGGCCCGCTCGCGGAACGGTTCACCGCCTGGCGCGAGGCTCACGCAGTCCCACCCGACAGGATCCTCGAAGCGATCGGGGTTCTCGCTGAGGACCTGAGGGAGCGAACCGGGCGAATGTTCGGGCTCGCGGACGGAGAGACCTGCGAGTTCGAGCTCGTGACGGACAAGCCCTGGTCGGGTTTCAACACCTATCTGGGGAGCCTCAGGTCCCGCGTGGACATAAACACTGACCTGGCCGTGCTCTCTTTGTCGCTTCCGCACCTGGTCGCCCACGAGGCTTATCCCGGTCACCACACGGAGCACACGTCCAAGGAGGTCGGGCTCGTACGAGGCCGGCACTGGCTCGAAGAGACGATCTTCCTGGTAGGGACGCCCCAGTGCCTGCTCGCAGAGGGCCTGGCCGATCTGGGGCTGAGAGTCGTGATGGGGCCGCACCACGAATCGGCCGTCGCTCAGCACTTCGGGCCGCTCGGGATCCGTTACGACGCCGACGCCGCGGCCGAGATCGCTGAAGCTTCGATCGTGCTGACCGCCGTTCGGGCTACGGCCGCCTGGCACCTGCACGAGGAGGGCGCCGACCCGGAGACCGTCATAGCCCAGCTCGAGCGTTGGGCCCTACTTCCGCGGGCACGCGCAGCCAAGCAGGTCGAGTTCCTCATGCATCCCACGTGGCGGGCATACATCACTTGTTACGTGGAGGGATACGAGCTCTGTCGCGCGTTCGTGGGGGACGACCCGAGCCGATTCTCACGGTTGCTCAACGAGCAACTCGTGCCCGAGGACCTGGTCCCGGCCTAGGACACGAGCGGGACCCCCCGAGGGACCGACGGTACGATCCCTTCCATGTCAGAACGCAGCCGCAGCCTGCCCCGCCGATCGTGCTTCTCGACTCCTGGGTCCAACGAGAGATTCTTGGAGAAAGCCCCATCGGTGCCCGCGGACATGTCCTTCCTCGACCTCGAGGACTCGGTGGCTCCGATCGAAAAAGTGGCGGCACGGGCCAAGGTCGTAGAGGCGATCCGCAAGCAGGAGTGGGACGAACGGGTCCTGTGCGTGCGCGTCAACGCCTGGGACACCGAGTGGACCGTGGGTGACGTGATCGAGGTCGTGTCGGGCTCGGGGGAGCGACTCGACGAGGTGATGTTGCCGAAGGTCCAGCGGGCGGCAGAGGTGGTCGCCCTAGATCTGCTGCTCACACAGATAGAGAAGACGAGCGGCCTTCCGGTCGGCCACATCGGCATCGAAGCTCAGATAGAGACAGTTCGGGGTCTCATCAACGTCGAGGAGATATGCGAGGCGTCCGACCGGCTCGAGACCATCATCTTCGGTCCCGCGGATTTCGCCGCTTCCATGGAGATGCCCGTGCTCACGGGTGGCGTCCAAATTCCGGAATACCCCGGTGACCACTTCAACTACGTCTTCTCCAAGATCTTGATGGCCGGACGGGCGAACGGGCTCCAGGTGATCGACGGCCCGTACTTGAAGGTGCGCGAGCTCGACGCGCTGCGCGACTTCGCACAGCGCACCCGGGTCCTCGGTTATGACGGCAAATGGGCCCTTACGCCCGACCAGGTCGGGGTGTTGAACGAGGTCTATTCGCCGACGCAGGAGCAGTTCGACCGCGCATGGGACATCCTCGACGCGTACCAGCGCGCGACGGAGGACGACCGCAAGGGCGCGGTGATGTTCGGTGACGAGATGATCGACGAAGCGAGCCGCAAGATGGCAACCAAGTTCGTCGCACGCGGAGAGCGGGCCGGACTTACACGATCATCCGGCTGAAGCCGCCTGCTCCACGAGGCGCCGCGCGATCACCTTGAGTGCGAGCGTCTCGTCAGCGCCTTCGAATATCGAAAGCACCCTGGCGTCCACGAAGAAACGGCTTACCCCGAACTCCTCGGCGTAGCCCATTCCCCCGTGTATCTGCATCGCCTCGCGCGTGACCCACTCGGCGGCGCGACATACATACGCCTTTACCATCGACGCTTCGAGCGAGCCGGCGTTGTTCGCCATCAAGCGTGCAACCTCGAACGCGAACTGCCTCGTCGCCTGGATGAGGAACGCCATACGCGCGAGCTTCGCCTTCGTCAGCTGGTAGTCGGCGATCGGCGCGCCGAACACCTTGCGTCCCGCCGCATAGTCGCGCGCGGCTTCGTACGCGGCCTGCATGACACCGAGTGCGCGCGCAGCGGTCTGTAGTCGCCCGTTCTCGAACCCGCGCATCTGAAGGTAAAAGCCGCGCCCGATTCCTTCTTCTCCCCCGATGAGTGCGTCGGAAGGTACGAACCAATTCTCGAATGCGAGCTCGTACGAGTGCATCCCGCGGTAACCGAGCGTGTCGATCGGGCGTCCCTCCATGCGGCCCGTGCGGCCGGTCGCAGCACCTTCGGCGCCCTGTTGGGTGAGAGTGAAGCCCTTTCCGTCGGCGCGCTCTTTCGGGACGACGAACAAGGAGAGCCCTCGGTGCGACTTGGACCGATCGGGGTCCGTCCTGGCAAGAAGCATCAGGACCTCTGCGCGCGCAGCGAACGTGCACCAGGTCTTGACTCCGTTGATCAACCAGCCGCCTTCCGCCGGGGTCGCGGAGGTGATCACGCTCGCCACGTCCGAGCCGAAGTCGGGTTCGGTCACCGCGACGGCGGCCATCACCTCACCCGATGCGAGTTTCGGGAGCCACTCGTGCTTCTGAGCCTCCGTGCCGCCCTGTACGAGCGCCCTGCAGAGGATCTCCGGCCGGGTGATCAGAGATCCGCCGATCCCGAGTGAGCCCCACGAAAGCTCCTCGGTCGCGATGACCATTCCGAGGTAATCGCTCTCGGATCCCGTCGCGTAGCCGCCGTACTCTTCCGGCACCGACAGTCCGAAGCCGCCGAGCTCGCCGAGCCCGGCGATTATCTCCTCGGGGACGTCGGCGTTGGTGCGGTGCACGTGCTCGGCGTTCGGGCGCACCTTTTCGACGGAGAAGCGTCTGAAGGTCTCGCGCACGAGATCGAAGTCCGCATCGAGGATGCGCCGGCCTTCGTGTCCCACGAGCGCGGCCAACGTCGCGGGGGCGCGCCACGCCGCTACGAACTCGGAAGCGGGCATCATCCAGTCGGAAGCCGCGCCCCATTGCGTGTCGCGCCCGGTCGTGCGCGCAGCGAGCTCCGCCATCATGTCCGCGGTGAAGGCGCAGGCGAGGCAGGCCTCGGTCCCGCCTGATTCGCCGTACGCGAGCGCGGCCTCGGCCGTCCTTACAGCTGCCGCAGCGTGCGCCATGTCGTAGGCGACGACTTGCTCCTCTTCGATGTCGACGGATGCGAGCCGCCGCGCCGCCGCGTCGACCACCGACTGCGCCAGATCGACAGCCTTTCTCGCCGCGGCGAGGTCGGGTTCCGGGCACCCTTCGGGCACGTAGTCGTCGGCGTCAGCCATGACGCCGCACGTTACCGGCAGCCCGCCGGACCGCCCGACAGCTGCAGCTGCCCCGTGGGCCTAGCCTTCCGGGACCCTGGCGACCACTGTTACCAGTGGGGGCAGGACCACCGAGTCGTCGCCCGGGTCGCAACCGGTCAGCGTCTCGAGGTAGTCCGCCACGGGTCCGGGTCCCGCACCCGCTGGCGCCTCGGCCCACGCGTCATCGACCACGAGCCCGGCCCGCGTCACGAGCGCCGGCAGGAGCGCACCAATGTCGGGGTGCCTGGCGTCGGGCATCGATATGGCGAGCCCGTCGATGCGGCCGGCCGAGGTGATCGGCTCTTGCGCGACGAGGAATCCACCGGGGCGCACCGCCCGCCGCATGCGCTGCAGCACGACGGCCGGGTCGTACACGTGCAGCAGCAAGAAGCGGCAGAAAGCGAGGTCAACCAGCTCGGGCAGAAGCAGGTCCTCGCCGGCCTGGGTGATCGCGATCACCTGCGAGTGCTCGGCCGCAGCCGCGGCAACGACGTCTCTGGCCCTGGGGTCGCTGTCGACGGCGTAGACCCTTCCCGTCTTGCCGACGATCTCGGCGAGCGCCACCGCGACGTCGCCTCCGCCCGCCCCGACGTCAACGCACTTCCAACCCTGCCCGATCCCGAGGCGCTCGAGCGCGACGGCCAGCGGGCGTCGGTACACGTCGTCTCTGAGCGTTCGCAGGACCGACGCACTCTGCGGGGGGTAGTTCCCGGCCACGCAATGAACCTACAGGTCGTCCTTACAAGGTCGGCGCGGCACACGCAGGTAGGGTTCGCTGGGTGAAAGTGACGATGCTGCTGTGTGACTCAGCACAGGTAGCCGGGGAGAAGCTCTACATACTTGGCGGCGGCTGGTCGATCGTGGGGCCCGACCCTGCTCCTTCTGCAATCGCGATGAAGTTCGACGTCGGGTGGCACGAGACCGACATGCCGCACCACTGGGAGCTCTACTTAGAAGACGCTGACGGCAGGCCTGTGATGATCGACACTCCCGAGGGCTCGCAACCGCTCGAGGTGCGCAGCGAGTTCCAGGTAGCTCGCCCGGCGATGGCTCCAGAGGGCACCCCCGCCGACGTGGCGATGACGGTCAACTTGATGCCGTTTCAGCTCGAACCGGGGAACCGCTACATATGGCGGCTCACTATCGACGGCGAGTCTCACGAGGATTGGGCGCTGTCGTTCACCGTGCGCCCGAGGCCAGAGGGCTGAGCTCGCGGCGAAACGACGGCGGCTGGCGACGGCTCGCCGTGCAGGCATCGGGGCTCTTGCTAGCCACTGGTTGTGCCGTTTTGCTGGTGGTGAAGGCACAAGACAGCGTGCGCGAAGTCGACTCGCTCAGCTCGAATGCGAACATTGAGCAGGCCGCGGCACAGAACGCGTTTTACAACTGCTTGAGCGACGCGGCGCACAAACTCGTGTCATCAGGCGAGACAGTGGCACTTTCGACAGACTCGGTAACCGCCCAGGGATCGGCACTGTTCAGCGCGATCGACACGTGGGCGCACATCGCGCCTGATGCACAGCATGCGATCGTCGTGCTCGGGCTCGTCCCCGGAAACGGTCCCGGTTCGTGCGGCGGGTGGATCGTCGTCGCCACTGCGGGACGCGCTGCGAGCGCCGCCAAATGACCACGACGTGGGCGGTCGTGGTGACCATGGCCGTGTTGACCGCCGCCGGTGCGCTTCCGGTTCGCATGCTTGCGGGTTGGCGTCCGGTGACGCCGTTCCTCGCTCCCATCGGAGGGGCCATCCTCGCCGGTGCCGCGGGAGCCCTTACGGTCCTCGTGAACGGAACAGAGGTGCGCTGGTTCGTACCGCTTGCGATAGCGGCCAATGCGGCTGCGAGCGCGTCGTGGTTGGCCAGGCGAGAGGCTCGCAGATCGAGGACCGGTCCACGCCCGAGTGTGATGCTCTGGGCCGCCGGTGGTGCCGGAGTCCTCGCCGTGGCGGGCGCTTCCGCGTGGTCGCTCAGAAGCCTCGTGAACGTCGACATCGGCGTCCAGGCGCGAAGCATCTGGCTCGCGCACGCGACATGGATCGCGAACGGCCACAACGTCGCGCTCTCCGCACTAACGAATTCCGGGCTCGCCGTCTCGCACTCGAGCTACCCACCCCTCGGAGGATCGGCGGTCGCGCTCGGCTGGGTGATCACCGGCGTGTCGACCGACCGGGTAGGCGAGCTCGTGATCGCACTTCTGTCGGGCTGCGCGGTCGCTGCGGCGGGAGCGACGATCCTCGAGGTCGGGTTGATCGCGTCGGTCAGATCGCACTCGAAGCACGCATTGCTGTCACAGCGGGTTGCTCATCGCCGTTGCCGCTGTCGCAGGAGCGGCTTGGGTCCTCGGCGCCTACGGTCTCGCAGGTGCCGGGGCCACCGATGGCTCTGTCGATCTGTTCTGGTCGGCGTCGGCGGTGGGTGCCGCCGGGATGGGACTCGTGGTACCTCTCGGGGGAGAGCACGCGGTGGGCCGCAGCCGTGCTCGCCGTGGCTGCGGGCTTGACGAAGTACGAAGGGATCGTCACGGCGGTGATCGTGTTCTTTCTCGTAGGTGCGCGGTGGTTGAGCGCTTCTCGCCGGGGGCCGTCGGCGAAGCTGGGCCGACCTTCGCGTCGCAGGGGAATCGTCGCAGCCACCGCTTGCGCGTTCGGAGTCGTCGGCGTCCTCGCATGGCCGGTCGCAGCGGCGGTACGCCGTGCTACCGAAGACGACTACCTGACAGGACAGCGAGTCGGCTCGTTTCTCAGCCGGGCCGGTGCGACCTGGCACGCGATGACCGGAAATCTCCACCTCGCAGGTCTGACGCTCGGGATCGGGATAGTGGCCGCGCTAGTTCTCGGCCATGCGCGCAGGTCGATCGGTTTCGGCTCCGATGGTTGGATCTGGGTTCTCGGAACAGTTGAGGCGCTCGCAATCGCCGCGGCTTACATCGTCGGGACCAACCAAGCGAAGTCCTGGCTGGCGGCCTCGATCGGTCGCACGACCCTGTTCGCCAACTGCCTGGGTCTCGCGTTGGTTGCATGGTGGTGCGTCATCGGGATCGCAGTGACCGTCGCGCCGCCGGACTCACCTGAGGGAGGCGATCGGCCGCCCGACATTGACGACCGGTCCTCGCAACTTGCGGGCGGCGGTGTGGACGCGGGCGTTCCCGCCGTACTACACCCGGGAGCATGACCAGCATGACCATCTACGAACGGCCCTTCGGCCGGTGCCTCGAGGACTTCAGCGTCGGAGACGTCTACCGCCACTGGCCGGGCAAGACCATCACAGAGGCGGACGACCATCTCTTCTGCATGATCACCATGAACCATCATCCGCTGCACTCAGACGCTTGGTTCGCAGAGCACGAGACCGTCCACGGCCGCAACGTGGTCGTGGGAAACCTCGTCTATTCGCTCGCGCTAGGGATGAGCGTCCCGGACGTGAGCGGATCTGCAATTGCCAACCTCGAGGTGGAATCACTCGTGCACCGCAAGCCCACGTTTCACGGCGACACCATCTACGCGGAGACCCACGTCTTGAAGGTGACGCCGTCGAGCTCCAAGCCGGATCGTGGCATCGTCAGCGTGGAGACCAAGGCCTTCAACCAGCGCGGCGAGGAGGTCTGCTACTTCCGCAGGAGCGTGATGGTGTGGACAGCGCGCCGCTCTGCCGGATCGCAAGAGGCCGTATTCCACGGAGGGGATCTGGACGTAAGCGATCGCCGGCGTCCAGCGATTCACGACGAGATGAAGCGCAGGAGATTCTCGTGAACCTCGTCGGGACGCTCGAGGTGCACGAAATGACCTGCACGGTCCACCACCAGAGTCTCTGATCCTTCGGGTAACAAAGCGCCAAGTCCGGAGATCACCTCCACGCCGATGCATCCGTCGTCTGCGCCGTGAAAGTAGAGGGTCGGCTGTGTCGGGACTCCTTGTGCCGCCTGCTGGGCGCTCTCGTAGACGTCGAGGTGCATCGACGAGTCGAACATCGCCCGGTAGTAGCCGATCGCCGCGCCTGAAGCGCTCAGGGGTCCCGATCGACTCCTTCACACGGGCGACGTCCCACGAGCTGTCGTATCCCGGGGACCAGTCCGCCCACAGCCGCGAGATGAATGTGCAGTCGTCCGCGCCCACGACCGAAACGGCCAGAGGGGACTGGAAGAAGAAGACGTAGAAGCTTCGCTTCAACTGCTCGTAGGTGAAGAAGGTGGAAGCGAGCGCCGCAACCGGCGGAGCCGCCATACCGACCACCTTCGCGAAGCGCTCGGGACGCAGGCGTGCGGCTCCGTAAGCCGCGAACGCCCCCCAGTCATGACCCACCAGGATCGACGGCCCTTCGGCGCCGAGCAGCTCTTCGAGGGCGCAGGCGTCGGTGGCGAGCGCCCCGGTCTGGTACGAGCCGTCCGGTGCCAGCCCAGTTGGGGCGTAGCCCCGCAGGAACGGAGCCACTGCGTGGTATCCCGAGGAGCCGAGCTCCGGGAGCAGGTGTCGCCATGTCCAAGCCGAGTCCGGGAAACCGTGAAGGCAGATCACGAGCTGGCCGTCTCGAGGGCCACTTTCGAAAAGCGAGAAGTCGATGCCCCCGGCGGTCACGGTTCTTTGCTGCATGTCACGGGTATGGGAATCCACCGACGCAGGGTAGTGTCAGGCTCCGTTCACGTTACGGAGGGGGAATCCGCTGCGAGTCAGATTCTTCGGGGTGCGCGGCTCATGCCCGTGCTCGAGCGACGCACATCAGCGCTACGGCGGGAACACGCCTTGCGTAATAGTCGAAGTCGGCTCGGATCCCCCGATCGTCCTTGACCTGGGAACGGGGCTTCGTCCGCTCGGCCTCGAGCTCGACGCCTCAGGTGCCTGCGATGACGGGGTCGAGCTTGTCGCCTTCCTGAGCCACCTTCACTGGGATCACATCATCGGACTTCCCTTCTTCACGACTGCGCATCACCCGAGCACAACTCTCGAGGTGTACGGCCCGCCTCAAGCCGGCGGTTCGCTACACGACCTGTTCGACCGCGTGCTTCACCCTCCTTTCTTCCCGATCAACGTGGAGGAGCTCAAAGGCTCGGTGCGCTTCAACGAGGCGCTCGACGACGTGGTGACGGTCGGACGTGCGAAGGTCATGGTCCGAAGGGTTCCTCACGTAGGGACGACTCTCGGTTTCAGGATCGAGGCGGACGGCGCTTCCGTCGCGTTCGTGAGCGACCACCAGCAACCGGAGGATCGGTCGCAGGTGGCACGCGGAGTGCTGGAGCTCTGCGACGGTGCAGATCTCGTCATCCACGACGCGGAGTACACGGAGGAGGAATTCGTCGCGAAGGCCCTGTGGGGGCATTCCACGATCGCCTACGCGGTCCACGTCGCACGCGAAGCAGGCGCGCGGCAGCTAGCGATGTTTCACCACGACCCCCTTCACGTAGACGACGACATAGACAGGCTTCTCGGGGAGGCTCGGTCGCTCGACGAGGCGGCAGGGCTCGACAAGGTGCTGGCGGCGAGCGAAGGCCTCACCTTGGAGGTCGGGGACACCGCCAGGAACCCTGCCGCGTTGTATCCCTACTGTTCGCTCACCACAGGTCGGGGGCCCGCGCTCGGGTCGTTCGGAGCGAGGTTTGCAAGCACTCGGGCGAACGGGGACCGGGGTTCGGTCAGACCTGACGTCGTCGACCCCTTGGATGCCTCAGGTCCACTCGGATCCGAAAAGAGGGCCACCAGGGCGCGAGGACCCGTGTGAACGCAGGAGAAGCGCCCGCAGTCGCGGGACTCTCGTCATCTCGGTTCAGGGAGGTGCTCGGCCATTTCGCGAGTGGCCTCACGGTCGTGACCGCCGTCGACTCCGATGGTCCGGTCGGGTTTACCTGCCAGGCTTTCATGTCGCTCTCGCTGGAACCGCCTTTGATCGCCGTCGCACCCGGGAAGTCCTCGACGAGCTGGCCCCGTATTGCTCCGGGTGGGACTTTCTGCGTGAACATCCTTTCCGAGGATCAAGAAGCGCTCTGCCGTGACTTCGCAATCTCGGGTGCTGACCGATCCGACAAGTTCAGCGGGGTCGGTTGGAGTCCCGGACCGGCTGGGGCTCCCTTGCTGGACGGCGCGGTCGCATGGGTGAGCTGCCGGATCGTGCAGTCGCACGACGCGGGAGACCACGAGCTCGTGATAGGCGAGGTGCTCGACATGTCGGTTGACCACAACGGCCGCCCTCTCATCTTCTACCGAGGTGGCTTCGGCCGCTTCGAATCCTGAGCCCGTGCCGACCGTAGAACCGTCATCCACGATCGCCGATGTGGTGGTTGTCACGCCGGACGCCCACGGGGACGACCGCGGTCGCTTCGTCGAGACCTACAGGCGTTCGTGGTTCACCCTGGGGCGCGAGATGGTCCAGGCGAACCGGTCGGACAAGCAGCAGGGTGCGGTTGTCGGACTGCACTATCACCTTCACCAGGCCGACTACTGGTACGTGCTCAGTGGTACGGCTCGAGTCGTGCTCCACGACTTGAGGTCCGGGTCTCCGACCGAAGGCGCGACGCTTTCGCTGGATCTCGTCGGCAACAAGGACAAGGGACTCTTCATCCCTCCCGGAGTCGCTCACGGTTTTGCATCCCTCACCGACGTGCTCCTCTGGTACCTCGTCGACAACTACTACAACCCGGAGGACGAGCTCGGCGTGGCGTGGGACGATCCGGAGATTGCGGGGGACTGGGGGCTCGATTCCCCCGTGCTCTCGGCGTGCGACCAGAAGAACCCTTCGCGCGCCGGGATCGAGCCGGCACTGCGACCCCGTTACGGTCTCCGCACCTGACGGGCGGAGCCTTTCATGCGCTTCGGAATCTTCTACGAGCACCAGCTGCCGCGACCCTGGGTCGAAGGCGACGAGCACCGGTTGCTGAAGAACGCGCTGGAGCAGATCGAGCTCGCCGACAAGATCGGCTTCGACTACGTGTGGGAGGTCGAGCACCACTTCTTGGAGGAGTATTCGCACTCGTCCGCGCCTGAGGTATTTCTCGGCGCGGTGAGCCAAAGAACGCGCCGGATCCGGATCGGGCACGGGATCGTCCAACTGCCGCCGAATTTCAACCACCCGGCGCGGATCGCCGAGCGGATCGCCACCCTCGACCTGATTTCCGACGGGCGCGTCGAGTTCGGCACGGGAGAGGCCGGTTCCGAAGCCGAGCTTGGAGGATTTCGTGTCGACCGTTCGAGTAAGCGCGACCAATGGACCGAGGCGATAGACGTGGTCGCGCGCATGCTCGTAGAGGAACCGTTCGCCGGCCACGAGGGAAAGTGGATAAACGTTCCCCCGCGAAACGTCGTCCCGAAGCCGCTTCAAAAGCCCCATCCGCCTCTTTGGGTCGCCTGCAGCCGGCGCGAGACGATCCATCTCGCCGCGACGAAAGGCATAGGAGCGCTTTCCTTTTCGTTCGTCGAGGCGGACGAGGCGCGAATGTGGGTGAACGACTACTACGACACGATCGACTCAGAGGATTGCTTGCCCGCAGGCTTTTCGGTGAACCCGAACATCGCGTGCGTCCTGCCTTTCATGTGCCACGAGGACGAGGAGACGGCGATCAACAGAGGTCTCGACGGGTGTCACTTCTTCGGCTACTCGCTTGCGCACTATTACGTTTTCGGAAAGCACCGGCCCGGCGTGACCGACATCTGGCAGGACTTCTTGAAAAACCGCGACTCGTTCGGCTTCAGCCGCCCGGTGGCGGCGAGAACGGGCGAGCCGCTTGGCGCCCAGTTGATGGAGCAGGGCCTCGGGTCGCTCAGAGGCGCCATCGGAACGCCGGACCAGATCCGCGAGCTGATCAGGCGCTACGAGGAAGCCGGGGTCGACCAGTTGATCTTCATAAGCCAGGCGGGCCGGAACCGCCACGAGGACATCTGCGAGTCGATGGAACTGTTCGCCCGCGAGGTCATGCCAGAGTTCCACGACCGGGCAGAGCAAGCAGAGAAGGACAAACGCGAACGGCTGGCACCGGCCGTCGAAAAGGCGCTTGAAAGGCGTCCGCCTCCAAGAATCCCGACCGACGACTACACGTTGCCGGCCGCAGCCTTCCAGTTCTGAGTCGCCGCCGACGCCGAATTGACTCCTGGACCTGGGGCGATCCACTCGATATCGATCGCGGTCCACGCCGTCGCAGATTGAGGTTGAATGGGGCACGATGACTGTTGGTGTCGTCATCGCGGGCGTTGCGGTGATCGGCGTCGTGCTGCTACTGCTGAGATGGCGCCTGGCCTCCGGCGAGCAACAAGCGTTGCGTCATTACCAAAACGCTCTCGACACGCTTCGGACGGTCTCTGACCGGATGGAATCGTCGCGTCCTTCGGCCGCACCGACGAGGAGGGCGGATGAGGAACCGGCCCAGAGTTCGTCACGTCAGCCTGCGCCGCGGGCGGAACGGACCTCTTCTACTCGCACCCCCGCATATCGGGTTTCAGGCTCCCCGGTATCGGCGCCGGCGCCAGAGGCGCTCGAGCGAAACGGCTCGGCGGGCGCGTCTCGCGTCTCTACCAGTGCGGCGACGGATCGATCGCCCGCTACCAGGGCGACGGCGCAAACTCAGGACGCCTCGACCGAAACCGTCGTTGGACCTGGCCGCTCCGAACCGTCCGTACGAAGCGACTCGAGGCTGGAACAGTTTGCCCAACCCGTGATCGTCTTCGAAGAGAACGACGCCGTGATGGAGCCCGCAGGGGTCAGCGATTCCGGCACCTACTCACCGGCTCGGCCCACACGATCGACCCGCCGGGCGCTTCAACGCAGCTCGCGGCCGCCGTCGAGAGTGCCTTCGATCCTCGGGGTCCTGTTGGTGGTCGTCGTCATCGCCGTCGCGGTTGCGGTGGCACTCGGCGCCGCGTCGCACCCTCACAAGGCATCCCCACCGGTTCAATCACAGACAACCGCTCCACCTCACAACCAGTCGAACACCACCTCGACTTCGTTGACGCCGAGCTCGACTGCGCCAGCCGTAGTTCAGCCCGACGCGGCCACGGCGACCGTGCAAGGGGCAACCTATCCGGCACCTAATGCTTCGTACACTGTTACCCTCTCGAGCTCGGGAGCCTGTTGGGTCTACGCCAAGCTTGCATCCACAGGGGCGGTGGTTTGGACCGGAACCCTGGAGACAGGTCAGGCCCAGACGATGAACGTCACCGGACAGCTCGTTGTCGAGCTGGGCCACGCGAACACTTTGAGTGCGACCTTGAACGGGGTTCCCGTCCAGTATCCGGCTCAGTACCAAGCCGTGTTCACGATGACCTTCAATCCCACGACCGTCTGAACTGCGCGTCCGTCTCCTCAGGTATCTGCCATTCCGAGCGAGTCCAAGATGCACGCGACGGACATCGCCTCTTCCTTCCAGGACTCGTAGCGGTCGGACGGACCACCGTGGCCCGCCCCCATCTCGGTGCGAAGCAGCACCCGCGAAGATGGGCTCGCCGCACGAAGCTTCTGAACCCACTTGGCAGGCTCCCAGAAGCCGACCCTTGGATCGGACAGGCCGGCGGTTGCGAGGACGTCGGGGTACCGGGTTCCGTCTCGCACGTTGTCGTACGGGGCGTAGGACTTCATCGTGTAATAGACATCCGGATCTTCGACCGGGTTTCCCCACTCCTCCCATTCGGTGACCGTTAGCGGCAACGTCGGGTCGAGCATCGTGGTCAGGCAGTCCACGAACGGCACGTGAGCGTCGATCGCCCCGAAGAGCTCGGGCGCCTCGTTGGCAACGGCTCCGACCGTGAGTCCTCCTGCAGATGCGCCTCGCGCGACGACTCGCCCGAGGCTCGTCCAGCGTTTGTCAACGAGGTGACGGGCGCACACGATGAAGTCGCTGAACGTGTTGGGCTTGTTCAACATCTTGCCGTCGTCGTACCACCGACGGCCGAGCTCGCCACCACCGCGAACGTGTGCGATCGTGTGCACGAATCCGCGGTCTACGAGAGACAGTCGTACCGACGAGAACACCGGGTCTATTGAGATCTCGTATGCCCCGTAACCGTAGAGAAGGCAGGGCGCCGAGCCGTCGAGGGGTGTGTCGCGCCGCCGGAGGACAGAGATGGGCACTTTGGTCGAGTCCGGCGCAGTAGCCCACACGCGTTCGCTCACGTAGAGGTTCGGGTCGTAACCGCCGAGCACTCGTTGACGTTTGCGAACGACCGATTCGCGGCTCAGTAGATCCAAATCGAGCACCGTTCTCGGAGTCACCATGGACGAGTATTCGTAACGCAGCGTCGCAGAGGAAGGCTCGGGATTAGGCCCGATCCAACTTGCGGACGGAACCTCGTTGACCGGTACCAACCATCCTTCGCCCAGAAGTCCGGACCACGCGCCCTCGGTCGCTGTGTCATCGATCTGGTGGACGCGGACGTGCGGCATTCCTTCTGTTCGTTCGGCGCAGACGACGAAGTCGTCGAAGACCTCGATCCCCTCGAGCCGCGCCTCGGGTCGGTGAGCGATCACCTCGACCCATCGCCTTTCTGCTGAGGGACCAGCTTGCGAGGCGAGCAACCTGAAGTTCGGTGCGTCCTCGTTGGTGAGCATCAGGAGGAAACCGCGATGGTGCTCGATCTCGTATTCGATGTCCTCGCGGCGCGGTTCCACGACGGAGAAGTCGTCATCGGGTCTGTCGGCGGAGAGCGTGCAGACCTCTGAGCTCAATTTCGAGTGCGAACTGCAGATCACGAGTCGGCCGTCCTTCGTGCGACGGACCCCTATGTGAAATCTCTCGTCGGTCTCTTCAAACATCCGAATATCCGAACCTGGTTCTGTTCCGAGCCGGTGCTTCCAGATCTGGTGCGGGCGATGCGCAGCGTCAGCACGGACGTAGAAGAGAGTTGCGTCGTCGTTCGCCCAGGCTGAGCCGTAGGACACGTCGTTGATCTCGTCCGCCAGCTCCGCTCCGGTCGACAGGTCCTTGAACCGAAGCGTGAACCGCTCGTCCCCGGCCGTGTCGATCGCGTAGGCCAAGATGTCGTGGTTCGGGCTTACGTCGAGAACGCCGAGGGCCAGGTATTCGTGGCCCTGAGCAAGGAGGTTCTCGTCGAGCAGGACCTGCTCGTCCGGCCACGGGACCGCTGCCGCCCCGTCCCGATCGTCGGGCATCGGTGGGACCTCCGGACTCCGACCCGGTCCTTCCACCGGCACGCGGCAATGAATCGGGTAGGCGAGCCCTTCCACGGTCCGCGTCAGGTACCACCACGGGCCCTTTCTCACCGGGACGGACAGATCGGTCTCTTCTATCCGGGACTTGATCTCCTCGAAAAGCCGCTCCCGCAGCCCAGAGAGGTGTGCGATTGCCGCCTCGGTGTAATCGTTTTCGGCCTTCAGATGCTCGATGACCTCGGGGTTCTCGGCGTCGCGAAGCCAGGCATAGTCGTCGACCCGTCGGTCGCCGTGGGCTTCGATTACCTGGGGCCGTCGCGTCGCAACGGGGGGCCGGACGTCATCTCCCGTAGAGTCTTGGGTTCGCTCGGTTGAGGTCATCGCCGGATGATGGCAGAAGGCCGGCCGAGGCACCCGGCGCGTGAAGAACGAGCGTGAGCGGCGTGGGCCGGACCGGCATCCGAGCCTGGGTTCACCCTGGGTCCCGGGGTTGTTACTATCTAGGTAGGAGAAATCCATTCCCCGGCCCGATCGGGGAGAGCGCTCCCGGTCGATCCGGGAAGAGCGTCACAGGAGCAGTTATGGCAGGCACAGAGCTCGATCTCGGTCGCTACTCGCTCGGTTGGAGCGACGTAGAGGACTACGTCTTCAAGCCCAAGAAGGGCCTGTCCGAGGCCGTCGTCCGCGAGATGTCGGAGATGAAGGGCGAGCCCGACTGGATGCGCAAGTTCAGGTTGAGGGCACTTAAGCGCTTCGAGGCCAAGCCCATGAAGGCGTGGTTCGCGGTGAACATGCCCGACTTGGACTTCGACGACATCTTCTATTACATCAAGCCGACAGATGGCCAGGTTGACTCCTGGGAGGACCTGCCCGAGGCCATAAGGAACACCTACGACAAGCTCGGCATCCCGCAAGCAGAGCGGAAGTATCTAGCCGGTGTGACCGCGCAGTACGAGTCCGAGGTCGTCTTCCACCGAAACCGCGAGGACCTCGAGAGTCAGGGCGTTCTGTTCTGCGACATGGACACCGCCGTGCGCGAGCACCCAGAACTGGTGCGAAAGTGGTTCGGCACGATCATCCCCCCGAACGACAACAAATTCGCCGCGCTCGAATTCAGCGGTGTGGTCCGGTGGCTCTTTCATCTACGTGCCGCCGGGCGTCAACGTGGAGATGCCGCTTCAGGCGTACTTCCGAATTAACGCCGAGAACATGGGCCAGTTCGAGCGGACGTTGATCATCGCCGACGAGGGCTCGCAGGTTCATTACATCGAAGGGTGCTCCGCACCCGTCTACTCGACGGACTCGCTTCACTCAGCCGTGGTGGAGCTGGTCGCGTTGCCGGGCAGCCGCATCACCTACACCACCATCCAGAACTGGTCGAACAACGTCTACAACCTTGTTACGAAGCGAGCCCGCGCAGAGGCGGAGGCTCACGTCGAGTGGATAGACGGCAACATCGGGTCCCGGCTCACCATGAAGTACCCGTCGGTCTGGCTGATGGGTCCGAAGGCTTCCGGCGAGGTTCTCTCGGTGGCCTACTCGGGCGCCGGGCAGCACCAGGACGCCGGCGCCAAGATGGTGCACGTCGCCCCCGAGACGACCTCGACCATCGTCTCGAAGTCGATCTCGAAAGACGGAGGGCTTTCGACCTACAGAGGGCTCGTGAAGGTGGAGGAAGGCGCGAAGCACGCCAAGAGCTTTGTGCGCTGTGACGCGTTGATCCTCGACGACCACTCGACCTCTGAGACGAAGCCGACGATGGAGGTCGCCGAGCGTGACGCGCAGATCGGTCACGAGGCGACGGTCTCCAAGATCGGAGAGGACCAGCTCTTCTACCTCATGAGCCGCGGCCTGTCCGAGAGCCAAGCGATGGGCATGGTCGTGAACGGGTTCATAGAGCCGATCACCCGCACCCTGCCGATGGAGTACGCGGTCGAGTGGAGCCGTCTCATAGAGCTGCAGATGGAAGGTTCTGTCGGCTGAAAAGACTGGTCCGAGGGCGCGCGGTCCGACCGACGCGTGAGAGGGGCTCAAGTCCAGAGACGGCGGACAAAACTTCCCTCAGTCCGAATGACGCCTGACGTCGTCGAGACGTCGGTCGTTGGTGATGCAAGGATATGTAGCCGTGCCGATGCGAGAAGAGTGCAAGCACTTCCAGAGCCGCACATATGCGTCCGGTGAAGTTGCGCGTTTCTGTGAGCTCGACCTCGCGCCGGAGGCACCTTGGCGCTGTCCTGAGAACTGCCCAAAGTACGAACGGCGGTTCGCTGACGTCGGATGGGTTCACGGGACCCTCGTCGAGCCTCCCATAGAGGACGAGCCTCCGGGCGACCCGAAGAAGATCGCAGAGATCCTCGATCAGGCAGAGGACATCGTGAACGCCGTCGCGCCCGAGGCGTGGGCGGAGGCCGAACGCGAGCAAGCGGCGGCCGATCGGCGCCGTGATCGCGGGCGCAGGTGGCCCTGGAGGCGCAGGGGCTGACGGCGCAAGCCATCAACCGAGACCTCCGGTTTGCTCAGTTCCCGGTGAACTAGTTCCCGGTGAATTTAGGAGGGCGCTTCTCCATGAAAGCCGACACCGCCTCGACGAGGTCATCGGACTGGAGGAACCCCGAGTTCCAGACCGCCACGTAGTCGAGGCCGTCTTCGATGGCCCGGCGATCCCTGGTCTTAAGGACGGTCTTTGTTCCCTGTACAACAAGAGGAGAGTTGGCGGCGATCTCGGCCGCGAGACTCTGTGCTGCTTCGAGTGCCGCACCGGCGTCCGGGAACACGTCGTTCACGAGGCCGATCTCCCTCGCTCGCTCAACAGGAATGTCCTTGCCCGTGTAAGCGAGCTCGGCAAGATGCCCGGCTCCGATGATCGCGGGGAGCCGTTGGAGGCTGCCGAGATCGGCGACGATCGCCATCTTGGTCTCGCGCACCGAGAAGACCGCGTCCGAGCTCGCCAGCCTGATGTCACACGCTGTGATCAGGTCCACCCCGCCGCCAATGCAGTAGCCGTGAACTGCCGCGACCACGGGCTTTGGACAATCCGCCACCGAGGAGATCGAGGCCTGCATGCGACGGATGCTGAGCCTGGCGGACGCGGCGGTCGCCGCCCGAGAATGCTGCGTCCCTCCGCTCGAGCCGTCATCGCTCAACATCGCGCCCATGGCCTTCAGGTCGAGCCCGACGCTGAAGTGAGGGCCCTTGGCGGCAACCACAACGGCTCTCACGTCGGGGTCGGCCGACAACTCGGACATCAAGATCGGCAGGTCCGACCAGAAGGCCGGTCCCATGGCGTTCCTCGCCTCTGGGCGGTCGAGCCACAAGGTCGCGACGTTGCCGTCGTGCTGCACGCTCAGTACGTCGGAGCTCATCGCTCAACCTTATTCCCGGCCGGCCCGCTTTCCTCCGAGAGGGGAAGCTTCGTCTGAATCAGCGCCGGAAGAATCCCAGGTGGAGCCAGGTAAGATCGATGCTGAACGCGGCAGGTCGCCTCGCTCCTTGCCGGAACAAGCTGGAGCCGAGCGAATTCGTTGCGTGTGGTCTTGCTACCGACAAGGAGCCAAAACCCTTGACGTTCACCGCCGACGCGTCCGCGAGGCTTTCGGGTCCGGACTGGCTCGCTTCGCGCCGAAGCGCGGCGTGGGAGCGATTCAGCGCTGCGTCGCTACCGACCGAAGACGAGGAATTGTGGAAGTACAGCGATGTCGGCCAGCTCGACCTCGACTTGTTCGCGCCCTTCATCTTCGAGGCATCAGCGGGGCGGACGACGGACAGCTTGATCGCTCGAGCCCGCAGGGTCGCGTCGTTCGCGGGTGAGTGGTCGGCCTTGGTGGTCACCGTGGATGGATCCTTGCTTTGCGTCGAACAAGGAGCGGACGGCCCAGTCGACGGTGACGACGGGGGAGTGCTCAGGGTGCACCGTGCCTCTGCGGGCGAGGTTCCGGAACCTGTAGCGCTCTCACGTGATGCGCTCGACGATCTTCATTCCGCATTCGTGTCGGACGTGGTGCAGGTTCGGATAAATGCGAAGACAAGTCTCGAACATCCGGTCGTGGTCGTGCACCTCGTCACGCGCGGGTCGTCGGCAGCAACGGGAGGGGAGGTGGCTCTGGCACCGGCCTCGTTCCCGCACCTGTATGTACACCTCGGCGCGTCATCCGAGGCGAGCGTGGTCGAGGTGATCACCGGCGCCGCCGGCCTCCATGCAAACGTCATCGACGAGCCTTTCGCACCTGGTGCGAAGGGCCTCATCGTTCCGTTGACCGAGTTCGAATTGGCAGACAATTCTCGTCTTTCATACGCATCGCTTCAGGTGCTCCCGCCGGGGTGGCGGCAGCTGGGCGTGCAAGCTGGGCGGATCGGACGCGATGCTTCTCTGCGCACTTTCAGCGCCAGCCTGGGCGCCAGCGCCGGCAGGGTCCGGTCGGACGCCGAGCTCGCCGGCCAGGGCGGCGAAGCCGTGCTGGTTGCGGGCTATCTCGGCACCGGGGAGCAATTGCACGATCTTCGGACTATCCAGGACCACGTCGCTCCTCACACTCGAAGCCAGCTTCTCTGCATGGGTGCCGTCACCGATATGGCGCGGTCGGCCTATGTCGGGCTCACCAGGGTACGAAACGGGGCGCACGGCGCCGACGCTTTCCAGACCAATCGGAACCTCGTGCTTTCCGAGGGCGCTCACGCCGACTCGGTCCCGACTCTCGACATCCAGGAGAACGACGTTCGCTGTAGCCACGCCTCCACTGTCGGTCCGATCGACGAGGACCAGCGCTACTACCTCGAATCGCGTGGCATCGATCCGGCGGTCGCCGAGCGCCTGATCGTCCTCGGATTCTTCACCGATCTGGCGAGTGCCTCACCTATCTCGGCTGTCGGGGACTGGTTCGTCGGGTCGGTATCGAAGCGCCTCGCCGCACACGTCGGTGGTGCGTCAGAGGACGCGGCGTTCGAACTCAGAAACGATGAGCAGATCCGTGCCTGAGATGGTCAGGCTGTGCAGCCGTGACGACCTCGAACCGGGCACGGCCCGGTGTTTCGACGTGCGTGGGACCGGCGTTGCTCTCGTGCGCGTGAACGACGATTTCTTCGCTATCGGAGATCGCTGCAGCCACGAGGACTACTCGCTTTCAGAGGGCGAGGTACTCGAGGAGGAATGCGAGATCGAGTGTTGGAAGCACGGGTCGACATTTGACCTCCGCACCGGCGAGCCGCGTTCGCTCCCAGCCACCAAGCCGGTGCCCGTTTATCCAGTAGCGATCGACGGCGAGGACGTAATGGTGGAGCTGTCGTGACGGGGCCCCCCTTCGCTCACGAACTGAAGGTGCGTGAGCTCCGCGCCGGCGTCCCGGGTCGCGAGGTTCTCCGGGGTGTCGACCTCACCGTGCGATCTGGAGAGGTGCACGCGGTCATGGGTCCGAACGGGTCCGGCAAGAGCACTCTTGCTCACGTGATCATGGGCCGGCCCGGCTACGAGGTGCTCGGCGGCAGCGTGACGCTCGACGGAACAGAGCTGCTCGACCTGCCGGCCTGGGAGCGCGCAAGGCTCGGCCTGTTCCTTGCCCCGCAATACCCCACGGAAGTTCCCGGCGTCGCTCTCTTGGACGTGCTGGCGGAAGCCAAGTCCGCAAACTCGGGACGTGGTGTTGAATCGGGCGATTCCGGCGGCGATTCCGCCGCCGGCGTATTGAGGCATGTCGCGACCGCCGAGGCGACGAAGATCGGCCTGGATGCATCTTTCCTGGACCGTGCCATCAACGTCGACCTGTCGGGCGGCGAGAGGAAACGCAGCGAGGTCCTCCAACTCGCAGTCCTCGAGCCAGCGATCGCAGTGCTCGACGAGCTCGACTCGGGGATCGACGTGGACGGGCTGAACGACGTAGGCAGGCGCGTTCACGAGGCGGTTGGTGAATGGGGTGTCGGTGTCCTCGCGATCACTCACTACAGAAGGTTGCTCACCGCAATTCGTCCTGACGCTGTGCACGTCCTCGTGGATGGTCGCATCGTGGCAAGCGGTGGTCCCGAGCTTGCAGACGAGCTCGAGCGGACGGGCTATTCGGCTTATGGAGGCTCCGACACGGCTGTGTGAGCTGTCGTGAAAGAGCCGTGAGTTGTGTGTGTCTGCGGGTCTTCGTTGTTTGACTAACGCTTTTTTGCCTTCTTGCCCTTGAACAATTCGCGCCAATCTGAGGCTGATACCTTGACGTCGAACTTCTTTGCCGCAGACACGATGTGTTTCCATGCGCGATCCCGCTCAGCGTCGGTGACCCCTTTCACCTGATCGAAACGCGAGACAGCGTTTCGGACATGCTTCGCGTCCGTTAGTGGTTCCTTGCGTTTCGTCCTGAACGTGTAGCTCGAGTCCGGAAGACGCTTCTTCTCTGCTGTGCTCATCCCTGTCTTCGACTTGCGCTTCTTCGGTTTGGTGTTGCTCATCGCTACCTCCGGTGTCTATGGAAAATCATTCGCGACGCTACCCAGGCCCGTAGATCTGTAACGGCGTCAAGGACAGCCGAATTCGCACGTCAAAGAGAAGAGTTCCTCGCATGGAGTACGGCGCGTTTATCCCGCTGAGAGATGGGCATCGGAGTCGGAGGCACGCCCACGTTCGCGGTTGTGGGGGTTGACCGTGACTGGGCGTGCCCTTTCGAGTAAGCCGCCGCCATCCTCACTCAGCTTGCTGGACGAACGATCGCCACCCTTTGGACCCCGGCCCCATGTCTGGTGAAGCTCGTCGAGGAGGATGATTTCAGCGGCCTCGTTCCGCGGCCGCCTTTGCCCATACGATGAGGCGAGCCCGAGTAGCCGAGGGTCGGGCACGAACCTCGAGGTGTGCTCACATGCGCGTCTTCAGCTTTCATCTCATGCCCTACCCGGACCTGCCGGACGACTACGACGGCCCGGCGTGGATCACCTGTCCCAACTCGCTCTTCGACGCGAATGCCGGAGGTGCGCACTACAACCGGTACATCGACGAGCTGCTGTTGGCCGAAGAGCTTGGTTTCGACGGGGTCTGCGTGAACGAGCATCACCAGAACGCCTATGGCACGATGCCGTCCCCCAACCTGATCGCCTCCATCCTCGCCCGTCTGACCAGCAGGGTCCGGATCGCGGTAGTGGGCAACGCGCTGCCGCTTTACGACCCGCCGACTCGGGTTGCCGAGGAGTTCGCGATGATCGACTGCATAAGCGGCGGGCGGCTCATCGCCGGCATGGTCGTCGGCGGGGGACCTGAGTACTACTCCTTCTCTATAAACCCTGCGCACGCGAGAGAGCGGTTCGCGGAAGCCCACGAGATCGTCATTAGAGCGTGGACAGAGCCAGGGCCTTTCGAGTTCATCGGCAAGCACTACAAGTTGCGTTACGTAAACACCTGGCCCCGCCCGATCCAAAAGCCCCACCCCGAGGTGTGGATCCCGGGGGCGGGATCACTCGAAACACTCGAGTTCGTGGCGCGCCACCACTACGCCTACATGGGGATCCCTTACTTCCACATCGACGTGTTCGACCGCATGTTCGGCATGATGCGCCAGGCGTGCGAGCGCGAGGGATACGAGGCCGAACCGCACCAGCTCGGCTGGTTGGTCCCGATATTCGTCGCCGAATCCGACGCGGAAGCGCGCAAGCATTACGAAGAGCACTTCTGGTATTTCGTGAAACGGCTTCTGCCTGGGATCAACATCTCGCCGCCTGGGTATACATCGGTCAGATCGGTCGAAAACGTAATGAAGGGCGCGGCGACGTTCGCGCTCAACCTCGAGACGTGGGACGAGGTCGTCGCTGGACAGTACGCGATCGTCGGGTCCCCGGAGACGGTAACTGAGCTTCTCAGCCAGAACATGGAGCGGCTCGGTGTCGGCAACCTGCTCGGGCTCTTCCAGCTCGGCACGCTCCCTGCGGACGACACCCGCCGTAATCTCGAGTTGTTCGCCACCGAGGTCATGCCGAAGCTGCGCTCACGTTTCCGAAGTGAGCAGGAGATGTCCGGGGCGTCTCTATGAGCACAGTGTCGACACCGCAATTGATCGCGGGCTCGCTCGCAACCGCGGTGGGTCTGGTGGAGATCCACGAGGGCGGCGCGCACGGTCCCAATCCGGTCGTCTACCTCCATTCGGCCAGCGGCGAAGCCGCCGGGCTCACGTTCTTGGAACGCCTCGCAGCGAGCCGGCGAGTCATCGCTCCTGTGTTCCCGGGCTTCGGCACCTCTGAGGGAATCGAACGGATCGAGGACATCGAGGACGCCGCCTTCCACGTTCTCGATGTGATGGATCGCCTGGAAATTGACTCTGCGGACCTGGTGGGGATGTCTATGGGCGGTTGGATGGCCGCGGAGGTCGCGGTCCGTTGGCCCGAACGCGTAAGGCGAATGGTTCTCGTGAACCCGGTCGGTCTCTACGTCGAAGGATCGCCCATCACCGAGATCTTCGGGCGGCATCTCGACGAACTGGCAGGAGAATTGTTCGCCGATCCCGAGTTCCCGATTGCGCAGCTCATGCGGTTGATCGAGGAGTCCGGGCGCGATCCGACGTCCATTCCTTTCGACTTGGTGCGCCCTTTCATACAGGCAGAGGCGGTCACCGCAAAGATCGGTTGGAACCCCTACCTGCACAACCCGAAGCTGCGAGGTCGGCTGGGCCGGATAACTGCCCCGACGCTCGTGGTACATGCGGTCCACGACGGGATCGTTCCCCGCGGACATGCCGAGGCCTACGTAGCGGGCATTCCCCGTTCGGGTCTGGTCGACCTCGACCGGGCAGCTCACCTTGCGGTCATAGAGCGGCCCGATGAACTGAGCGAGCTGGTGGCCGCGCACCTCGACGAGGCGGAAATCTCCTAGGCCGAGCCCTGGTCGATCTCGTCGAGTCCCTGAGCGAGCGCGTTCCAACTCAGGGTTGCGCACTTGATGCGCACAGGGAACTTGACCACTCCCTGGAGAGCTGCGAGCTCTCCGAGAGATCCTCTGTCGACCGAGAAGACATCTGATTCGTCGACGACTTCGTCACCGCTCGCAGAAACTGGCTCGTGAGCGCCGACTCCGTTGGGGCTCTGCGGCGCAGCGTTGCCGGCATCGAACCTTGACTTCGGGCCGCCGTCGCCGAGGCGAGACTCGTGGATGGACATCATCGACTTGAACGTGCGGATCAGGTCGCGTGCTTGAGCAACCGACTTGCCCTTCACCGCTGTCGACATCAAAGAAGCCGACGACTGGCTGATCGAGCAGCCCTGACCGGTGATACGGATGTCTCCCACGACTCCGTCGTCGACCTGCAGGAACACGACCACCTCGTCACCGCACAACGGGTTGTATCCCTCGGTCCTGTGCGCAGGCGGGGTCGGAAGCTCGCCGCGGTTTCGCGGGCTCCGGTAGTGGTCGAGGATTATCTCGCGGTAGAGGTCTTCGAGGTCTGCCATTAGCCGAAGAGGGTAGCGGCCTGCTCCAGCGCGTCGACCAGGGCGTCGACATCGGGCTCGTCGTTGTAGACGTAGAAGGACGCGCGTGCCGCGGCGTTTATCCCGAGCCGCCGCATCAGCGGTTTGGCGCAGTGGTGGCCGGCGCGAACGCAAACACCTGACTGGTCGAGCACCTGAGCCAGGTCGTGGGGGTGCACGTCTTTGAGCGCAAGCGAAAGCACGCCGCCACGGTTCTCTGTACCCTCCGGCCCGAAGATCGTCAGGTCGTCGCCGAAGCGCTTCGCCAGAGCCGCCTGCGCGTATGCGGTCAGCTGCCTGTCATGGTCGATGACGCGCTGCATCCCGATCGCCGACAAGTAGTCGACGGCGGCGGCCAGTCCGACTGCCTCTGCTATCGGCGGCGTGCCAGCTTCGAACTTCCACGGCAAGGTGCTCGGCGAGAAACCTTCCTTGCTCACGTCGCGGATCATTCCTCCGCCGCCTAAGAACGGGGGCATGGCCTCGAGAAGCTCCTGGCGTCCCCAGAGAACTCCGATCCCGGTCGGACCGAGCATCTTGTGCGCGCTGAATGCGATGAAGTCGCAACCCAGTTCAGTCACGTCTACCGGCAGATGGGGCACGGCTTGGGCGCCGTCGGCCACCACCACTGCGCCGACGGCGTGGGCCGCGGCAGCGATGGTCGCGAACGGCGGAATCGTGCCGAGGACATTGGACATCACGGTGCATGCGACGAGCTTGACGCCGTCGAGGAGCCTGTCCAGGTTCGAAAGATCGAGCCGATACGAGTCGTCGATCCCGAGCCACCGCAACTCGACGCCCTTTTGCTCGGCGAGCATCAGCCAGGGAACCAGATTGGCGTGGTGCTCCATCTCGGTGAGCAATACAGCGTCGCCAGGGCCAAGGTTGGTCGCGCCCCACGCGGTAGCGACCATGTTGAGGCCCTCGGTCGCGTTCTTGGCGAACAGAACCTCTGTCTCGGGATTGGGTGCTCCGATGAACCTGCCGACCTTCACACGCGCGGACTCGTAGTAGGCGTCTGCCTCTTCCGCAATCGCGTAGACCCCGCGATGGACGTTCGCGTGGCTGTTCTCGTAGTAATGGTCCATCGCATCGAGCACCGACTGCGGGCGCTGAGAGGACGACGCCGAGTCCAGGTAGACGAGCCGGTTGTCGTGGATCCTCCGGGCAAGCAGCGGGAAGTCCGTCTTCGGCGCGAGTGGCGGCCGTTCCTGGTCTATGCCGAGGAGGTTGCGCGAGGGGGCGTGACGGGTCAGGTCCGCCATGGTTCGTACCCTTCCGAGTCGAGCCTTGCGGCGAGCTCGGCGCCTCCACGCTCGACGATCTTGCCGTCCACGAGCACGTGGACCCCGTCGGGCTTGAGCAGATCCAAGATCCGTGTGTAGTGGGTGACCACGAGCACCCCGAGCGAAGGCCGCGCTTCTCGGATGGCTCGGACACCGTTCGCGATCACCGCCAGCGAGTCGATGTCGAGTCCGGAATCCGTCTCGTCGAGGATGGCGACCTCGGGGCTGAGGAGGGCAAGTTGGAGGATCTCGTTGCGCTTGCGTTCTCCGCCGGAGAAGCCCTCGTTCAGCGGACGCGCACCAAAGGCCTCATCGATCCCGAGACGCTTCATCCAATCGAGCATCTCCATACGGACCTCGAGCACCGACAGGTCCGTACCCTGGCGGGCCGACATGGCCTGGCGGAGGAACTGGAGCACGGACACTCCCGCGATGGCCTCGGGATGCTGGAACGCGAGGAACATCCCCGCCTTGGCTCTAGCGTCGGGGGCCCAGGAGGTGACGTCCTCGCCCTTGAACCTGATTGCACCGCTCGTGACCTGGTACGCCGGGTCGCCGAGCATCGTGTTGGCGAGAGTCGACTTGCCCGAGCCGTTCGGCCCCATGAGGGCGTGGATCTCGCCGGGCTTCACTTGGAGGTCGATCCCACGCAGGATCTCCGTGCCTCCGGCCGCGACGTGAAGATCGGAAATGGAGAGCAGGTCAGAGGTGGAGAGCAGATCGCTCACAGCTCGAGATTCTAACCCGCCCGGCGGATTAGCACTACCGGCGTAGTGTAATTTCCGGCTCTGCCGAGAGGGCGTCTTCCTCTGCCGAAAGGGGTGTCCTCTCCGTTCATATCTCCGAAATAAGTATACGTCGGCGTTAACTAATACCAAAAAAATGAACGGAAGTTCGGCTTGTCCGGAACCGGCAACCGCACCGGCAACCGCACGGAACCTGCACCGTCGGCAAGGCCGATAGCGTCGGACGCCGTGAGCGACCCCTGGAACTTCTCGGGCCAGCTCGCTGATGCGGGATCTTCGAGCGGTGCGATCACTCTGGTCGACGAGTCGACGTTCGCCATAAGCAGCAGATCGGGCGACATCGTCGTCGGTGGTTCCCAGGGGTTGTTCGTGCGTGATTCGCGCATTTTGTCGCGTCTCGAGCTGCGCGTTAACGGCCAGAGGACAGAACTGCTCACCGCCGTGGCGAACGATCCTTTCTCGGCGACGTTCGTCTCGCGATGCCGGCCCAAGGCGGGAATCGCCGACTCCACTCTCGTCGTGTTCCGTTCGCGCCATGTGGGGCGCGGAATGCGCGAGGACGTGGTGATGCGCAACTTCGGGGACGAGCCGACCTACTGCTCCGTGGAGCTGTTCGTCCAGGCGGATTTCGCCAACCTCTTCGCGGTCAAGGAGGGGAGGGTCGACTCGGACGGCGAAGTGCGTGCGGAGCCTCGCGAGGGCGTCCTCGTTTTTTCCTACCGGAGAGGGACGGTGAATCGGGGGATCGAGCTGCACTGCACACCCGAACCCGGGGCGATCGGCGACGACATCATCTCTTTCGAGGCGATCGTCCCTCCCCGCGGCGATTGGACGGCCTGCCTCGAGGTTCGCCCGGTGCTCGAGGGAACGCACGTGGTGCCTCGCTACCGGTGCGGGCAGCCGGTGGAGCGTTCCACCCCCGCGGAGCGGCTTGCACGGTGGCGAAGCAAGGTCCCACAAGTGCAGAGCGACGACGACGAGCTCAAGCGAGCTCTGGACCGCAGCGCCGAGGACCTCGGAGCGCTCCGGATATTCGACCCCGACTACCCCGAGCGCGTGGTTGTCGCAGCAGGGGCCCCTTGGTTCATGACCGTGTTCGGGCGGGACTCTCTGATCACCTCGTGGATGGCGCTCATCGTTGATCCCGATCTGGCGCTCGGCGTGCTGCAGACGCTCGCGAGATTCCAGGGCAAAGAGATAGATCAGCGTACAGACGAGCAACCCGGCCGCATCCTGCACGAGATGCGCTTCGGGGAGGCGGCATCGCTCTCGCTCGGGGGCGGGAGCATCTACTACGGGACGGCTGACGCGACGCCCCTCTTCGTGATGCTGCTCGGCGAGCTCCGCCGTTGGGGCCTCGCCGCAGAAGCAGTCGACAGCCTGTTGCCGAACGCGGAGCGCGCGCTCGAGTGGATCGACACGTTCGGTGACGCCGACGGTGACGGCTACGTGGAATACAAGAGGGCCACCGACCGCGGACTCGCGAACCAGGGGTGGAAGGACTCGTGGGACGGGATCCGTTACGCCGACGGCACCATTGCGAGCGCACCGATCGCGCTGTGCGAAGTGCAGGCCTACGTGTACAGCGCATACCTCGCTCGGGCACACTTCGCTCGCGAGTTGGGGGACGAAGCGACCTTCTCACGTTTCAGGCAGAAAGCAACCCGCCTGAAAGAAGCGTTCAACCGAGACTTCTGGCTCGAGGACCAAGGCTGGTTGGCGGTCGGCCTCGACGGCGACAAACGCCCCATCGGATCCTTGACGTCCAACATGGGCCACTGCCTTTGGACCGGCATCGTCGACGACGACAAAGCGCGTCTCGTAGCGGAGCGCATCATGTCTCCGGAGATGTTCTCGGGCTGGGGTGTAAGGACTCTCGCTACCTCGATGGGGGGTTACAACCCGATTAGCTATCACTGCGGCTCTGTGTGGCCGCACGACACGGCGATCGTCGCGGCGGGACTTGCACGATACGGATTCAGCGACGCGGCACTGCAGATCGTGAGGGCCTTGCTCGACGCTGCGCAGGCACTGGGCGGCCGGCTGCCAGAGCTCTTCAGCGGGCTGGACCGTGGCGAGCTCGCCACTCCTGTCAGCTACCCGACTTCCTGTTCGCCGCAGGCTTGGGCGGCCGCGTCACCTTTGTTGTGCCTCAGGACCATCTTGCGGCTCGACCCTTGGGTTCCTTACGGGAAGGCATGGATCGCGCCAATTCTGCCCGAGGGGATGAAGAGGCTGAAGGTCGAAGGGATCCCACTGGCGGGTGCCCGCGTGTCCGTCGAGGTGGAAGGGGACGACGTCCACGTCGAGGGCGTCCCGCCTTCACTCGAGCTCATAACGAAACCGCGTCATCCATCGACCGCTGTGTGACGGCGGCGCCGCAGAAGCTGACGCGCTAAAGAACCTTCAAGTTGTCCACCGGGCCTAGCGGGGCGTGCGCCACGGTTTTCGGGCCCGAGCCAAGGGGAACGACGAGGTCCACGGTCTTCGCGACCGGCGCAAGGTCGGGGCACTTCGGGTCGTACGGGACGACCGCGTCGACCTGGGTTTCGGTTCCGCTCTTCGCGGTCAGCTCGGTCCAGCCGACGTAGGAGCCGCATCTCGGTATCTGCGCCACGATCGCAGTGCTCGACGGACCGACGACGGACCAGGGCACCGACTCGAGTTCGAATGGATGCACGTTTACGACGGGCGCGAGCGCCGCGCCGCATCCCCCTGTTGAGACGGTCACCACGTCGTGGCCCGTGTTGGCGTCGATCACGAAAGCGACGGTTGCGGGAGTCCCGCCCGCACACGTCGGCTGCTGGCCGATCGCTATCCCGACCCAGGCGAGAGTGTGCTCGTACAACCGCGGCGGGGGCGTAGTGGTCGTGGTCGGCGGCGGCGGTGGCACGGTCGTCGTGGTCGGCGGTGCCGTCGTCGTAGTCTGCGCGGGCGGCGGAGCGGTGGTCGTGGTCGTCGGTGGTGGCGCCGCAGTAGTCGTGGTGGTCGGGGGAGCTTTCGTGGTCGTCGTCGTCCGGTGAGTGGTCGTGGTCGTAGTGGCCGCTCGAGTCGTAGAGGTCGTCGAGGGGGCCTTGGTGGTGACCGTCGAGATCTCCGCGGTCGTCACGTTCTGCTGAACCGGCGCGACGTAAGACGCTGTGTGCGCCGCGGTCTGGTCGAGCGTGACGTCGCCGAGGCCGAGAATGTCGAACTTGTAGATCCCTTTGAACGACTCGTACGCCTCGAAAAGCGACTTGGCAACTGCTGCGGTGATCACGGGCGCCGCCTTCTTGGGAGGAGGTACGACCTCGAGAACCTTGCCGCCGACCTCCACCGAGTCCACGAACCGGCCGAGGCGCACCGAGTTGAAGGAGGGAGGCACCGGATTGCCCGGGGTACCGGGGTGCGGTTGCGTCGTCGTCGTGACCTGCGTGCGGTGAGCAGGGGCGCAACCGGCGACGGCGCCCAGCACCGATAGCACCGAGACAATTCCGAACAGCCTCAATGGGTGACGCCTGCCCGCCATCCCCACAGTCTGGCCGGAGCGGTCAGACACAGGCGTGCAAGCCTTCATCCTCTTAGTGTGTGCCGGCAATGACCGACGAAGACCACGTACTCGCCGTCAACCTCGGCACGAGCGGCCCGAAAGCTGCGCTCGTGTCGTCCTCAGGCGTCGTGGCTGCTTCTGCTACAGAGCCGGTGTCGCTGCACCTGCTGCCGGAAGGGGGAGCCGAGCAGGATCCCGCTGAATGGTGGGCTGCGATCACAGCAGCCTCGCGTCGGGTGATGGCAGAGAGCGGGATCCCCAAAGACCGGGTCGTTGCGGTCGCGTGCTCGGCCCAGTGGGCAGGCACGGTCGCAACCGACCAGTCGGGCGAACCGCTCTGCCCGGCCGTCATATGGATGGACTCGCGCGGCAACACCGCCATCCGCCGCCAGGTCCGGGGCAAGGTGCCGGTACTCGGCATCGGCGCAAGCAAGCTCGCGACCCTGGTGAGGCTTACCGGCGGGGCGCCGAGCCTGTCGGGCAAGGATCCCGTTGGCCACATCCTCTGGCTTCGCGAGGCCAGGCCGGATGTGTACAAGGCGACCTACAAGTTCTTGGAGCCCGTGGACTGGATTAACCAAAGGCTCACCGGCCGTTTCGCTGCGTCCTACGACTCGATAGTCCTTCATTGGTCGACCGACAACCGCAGCATTGACGCAGTCCACTACGACGACGACCTGCTCAGGATCAACGGGCTCGACCGCGAGAAGCTGCCCGATCTCGGGCCGCCGGCTTCGATCATCGGGAACCTGCAGAGCGCAGCTGCCGACGAGCTCGGCGTTCTCGAGGGCATCGCGGTGTCGACGGGCACGGGGGACATTCACTCTGCGGCGGTTGGATCGGGCGCGGTCGCGGACTTCGACCCGCACCTTTACATCGGGACGTCGTCGTGGATCTCGTGTCACGTGCCGTACAAGAAGACCGCTCCCACCACCAACGTCGCCTCGATTCCTTCGGCCATACCGGGCCGTTACCTCATCGCCGACGAGCACGAGACTGCGGGCGCGTGCCTGACGTTCCTGAAAGACGTCATCTACGCAGACGACGGGCTTGGCACCATCCCGATGCCCGACAACGTCCTCGCGCTGTTCGATCAGGTGGCGGAGCAGACGCCGACCGGTGCGAACGGGGTCATGTTCACGCCGTGGCTGAACGGCGAGCGGACCCCGGTCGACGACCATACGATCCGTGCCGGGTTCCACAACTTGTCCCTGTCGAACACGAGACGCGACATGGTGCGGGCCGTCTACGAGGGGGTCGCTTACAACTCGAGATGGCTTCTCGACGCGGTCGAGAAGTTCTGCCACAAGGAATTCGAATCGCTTGCGTTCATAGGGGGAGGGGCGAATTCGGAGATCTGGTGCCAGATCCACGCGGACGTGACGGGCCGCAAGATCCGCCAGGTCGACCGGCCGGTTCTAGCCGGCGTGCGCGGAGCCTCGTTCCTGGCGTTGATGGCGCTCGGACGGCTGAAGGTCGATGACATCCCGGCGATGGTCCCGGTGAGGAAGGTCTTCGAACCGGATTTGGGTTCGCGCCGGAAACACGACGCACGGTTCTCGGAGTTCGTGGAGCTCTACGGCAAGACGAAGGACATCCACAAACGACTCAACCGCTTCTAGACGCGGCTATTGGAACGCCGCTTCTAGGCGCTGGGCGACGAGCGGGCTTCAGATCCGCTCGAAGTTGCGGGCCAGCTCCCAGTCGGTCACGACCCGGTTGGCGCTGTTCCATTCCTGGTGCGCGGTGTTCACGAGATGGTGGTGCACCTCGTCGCCGAACGCATGAGCGGCGACGTCGCTCCGTTCCAACTCGGTGATCGCTTCCACGAGCGTCGGCGGGATGCGCGGCACCCCCACCGCCTCGTAGCCGTTGCCTGCGAGCTCGGGCCCGAGCTCGAGGCCGTTCTCGATACCCGAAAGGCCGCCGGCGATGAAGGCCGCGAGGGCGAGATAGGGGTTCACGTCCGAGCCCGGGATCCGGCACTCCACGCGCCTCGCGTCGCCTTTGCCGACGAGGCGGAACCCGCACGTCCGGTTGTCGTCACCCCACACGACGGCGGTCGGGGCCCACGACCCGGGCACGTACCGCTTGTACGAGTTCACGTACGGAGCCCATAGCCACGCAAGGCCGCGCGCAGCGGAGAGCGTTCCCGCAAGGAATTGCTGACCTACAGAGGAGAGTCGGCCCAACCCGTCGGGATCCCACATGAGCGGAGCGCCGTTAGCGACGTCCCAGAGGCTCGCGTGCATGTGGCATGACGAGCCGGAGTCGTCCATCGTCCACTTGGCCATGAAGCTCGCCGAACGCCCGCACTGCGCTGCGATCTCCTTCACCCCGTTCTTGAACACGAGATGCCGGTCGGCCGTCTCGAGCGCCGTGCCGTAGGTGAAGTTCACCTCGTGCTGGCCGCATCCGGCCTCGCCCTTCGAGTGCTCGATCGGGATGCCGGCTGCGAGCATCTCGTTGCGGATCCTTCTGAGAACGTTCTCCTCGCGCGACGTCTGAAGCAGCTGGTAGTCCTCGATCGTGTCGGTGCTCGGCTGGATCCCGCGCCACCCCTTCGCCGCCGCCTCCTCGTAGGTGTCGCGGAACATGTAGAACTCGAGCTCCGTCGCGCACTTGACCTCGAACCCCGCATCCGCGGCGCGCTCGATCTGCCGGCGGAGGATCCGACGTGGCGACACCTCGACGTCGCCGCCCGCTCGGTCCTTCAGATCACAGATCAGGTGTGCGCTGTGGTCGAGCCACGGCACGAGGCGAAGCGTGTCGAGGTCCGGCACCGCGCGGACGTCGCCGTAGCCGGTCTCCCAGCTGGCGAAGCGGTAGCCGGGTAGCGGCTGGACGTCGACGTCGACCGCCAGCAGGTAGTCGCAAGCTTCGATCCCGTGCTCGAGCACGTCGGCGAAGAAGAAGGGGGTCGTCACCCTTTTGCCGACGGGCCTTCCCTGCATGTCGGGAAAGCAGACGATGACGGTATCGACGTCACCGTCGTCGGCCAGCCGGCGCAGCTCGGCGACGTCGAGCGGCTGCTTCACGAGGGTGTCACGAGAGTGTCACGAGGACGCCACGAGGGGTGTCACTCGGGTGTCACGTAGGCGGCGGTTATGCCGCCGTCCACGACGAGAGCTGCTCCGGTCATGAAGCTCGAGTCGTCGGACGCCAAGAAGAGCGCGGCCTTTGCAATCTCTTCGGCCTGTCCGAGCCTCCCCATCGGGATGTGGACGAGCCGCCGTTCTCGCCGCACCGGATCGGAGAGCAGGTTCGCGATCAATGGCGTCTCGATGGGACCCGGGCAAATCGAGTTCGCCCGGACACCGCGCCGCGCCACCTCGACGGCGAGCTCCCTCGTGAACGCGAGCACTCCGCCCTTGGACGCCGTGTACGCCACCTGGGCGGTCGCCGCTCCCATCAACGCGACGAACGATGCGACGTTCACGATGGAACCGCCACCGGACGACTCGAGAGCGGGGAGGCCGGCTCGGCAACAGAGAAAGACCCCCTTCAGGTTCACCCGGATGACGCGGTCCCAGGTGTCGAGCGGGGTGTCTGCGACACCGCCGTCGTCGTCGGGGAATATGCCCGCGCAGTTGAACATCACGTGGAGCCCGCCGAATGCCATCGTCGCCGTCTGGACCATCGCGGCGACCTGTTCCTCGTCGGTGACGTCGACCGCGACGGCGTCTGCGCGACCACCCGACGCCAGGACGGACTCCGCCGTGGACTCCGCCGCTCCGCCGTCGATGTCGGCTGCGAGGACGGCCGCCCCTTCCGCTGCGAAGAGCTCGCACGCGACGCGCCCGATGCCGCCTCCCGAACCGGTCACGATCGCAACCCTGCCTTCGAGACGGCCTGTCACGCGTGCGACATTATCCGGCGAGACCCGGTCGCCACAGGTGTCGTCGTCGTCCGGCGGGGCACCGTGCGATATCCGTCGTGTGATACTGGCCGGGTGACCGCAACCGGAGAGCGAGCACCGCTCGTGGGGCTCACGACGTACCGCCAGCAGGCGACGTGGGCCTCGTGGGAACGTGCCGCAGCGATCCTCCAGGCGGCCTACGTGGACTGCGTCGCCAAGGCCGGAGGCCGGCCGGTCATGCTCCCTCCCGCCGATGGCCCCGGCGTCTCGTCAGGTTCCGCTGCCTCGCTCGCGGAGCGGCTCGACGCACTCGTGCTCGTGGGGGGCGCCGACGTCGACCCTTCAAGGTACGGAGCCGAGCGAGACGTACACACGGGCGTTTCCCACCCGTGGCGCGACGAGAACGAGCTCACGCTTCTCGGGTCGTTCCTCGAAGCGGGACGTCCGGTGCTCGGCATCTGTAGGGGAGCCCAGGTGCTCAACGCGTTCCTCGGTGGAACTCTTCACCAGCACCTGCCCGACGTCACGGGTCGGACGAACCACCAGCCGGCACCCGGCGAGTTCGGAGAGGTGCGAGTCAGTTCGGAACGAGGGTCGAAGGTGGCCGACGTGATGGGGGAGTCGTTCATCGTGGCGTGCTCACATCACCAGGCGATCGACAAGCCCGGCGCCGGCCTGGCGGTCACGGCCTACTCGGACGACGGTGTAATAGAAGGTGTCGAGCTCGGCGACGGATTCGTCGTAGGTGTGCAGTGGCACCCGGAGCAGAAGGCGGACACGAGGCTGTTTCGCGCTCTCGTCGAGGCGTGTTGACGCTCTGTGTCACCTGACGTTCTGTCGCTGGTAAATCCCGCGACGGCCGAGCACCTCGCAACCGTCGAGACGGTCGGCGTCGCGGAGACAGACCGTGCAGTGGCGCGCGCCCGGTCGGCTTTCGGGCCGTGGAGCGCGATTGCACCAGCCGACCGCGCCAGGTTGATCCGGAGTTTCGCCGAGCAGGTGGAGAGCCACTCGGAGGAGCTAGCGCTCACAGAGACCCGTAACGTCGGTAAGCCGATCGCAGACAGCCGCGCCGAGGTGTCGATGGTTGCCGAGGTTCTTTGGTTCTACGCGGGAGCGGTGGACAAGCACCGCGGGAGCACCATTCCCGTGACTGGCGGCGTGAACGCGACGTTCCACGAGCCGCTCGGCGTGGTCGCCGCGATCGTGCCGTGGAACTTTCCCCTTCTCATCGCCTCGTGGAAGATCGGTCCCGCCCTTTGCTGTGGGAACACCGTCGTCGTGAAGCCCGCGACGCTCACGCCGCTCAGCACCATCCGCCTGTGCGAGCTCGCTCTCGATGCCGGGATCCCCGAAAATGTTCTCCAGGCCGTCGTCGGCCCGGGTTCGACAGTCGGAGCCCGGCTCGTCGAGCACCCGGACGTCGCAAAGATCGCCTTCACCGGGTCGACCGAGGCGGGATCGGACGTGATGCGCAGGGCCGCAGCAAGTATCAAGCGGGTCACGCTCGAACTCGGCGGCAAGGCCGCCAATGTGGTCTTTGCGGACGCCGACCTGGAGCGCGCCGCTGAGCGCGCTCCGGCCGCCGTTTTCGGGAACGCCGGTCAGGACTGCTGCGCGAGGAGCAGGGTGCTCGTCGAGAAGAGCGTGTACGACCGTTTCGTCGGGTTGATCACCGACTCTGCGTCGAAGGTGCGGGTAGGCGACCCCGAGGACCAGTCCACGGAGATGGGACCGCTCGTGTCCCGGGAGCACCGCGAGCTCGTGTCGTCCTTCGTGGACCCTCCCGAGAAGGGTGCTGACGTCTTCCATGCGACCTCCGTCCCTCACGGTCCCGGATGGTGGTATCCGCCTACCGTCGTGACGACCGCCGACCCCGACCTGCCGCGTGTCACGCGAGGAGATCTTCGGGCCGGTGGTGGTCGTCATGCCCTTCGACGACGAGGCGGATGCGGTCCGCAAGGCCAACGACACGCGTTACGGGCTCTCCGGATCGATATGGACACGCGACTCGGCGCGCGCACTGCGAATGAGCCGGCAGGTGATGGCGGGCGTGTTGTCCGTCAACTCCAACACCTCGGTACGCGTGGGCGCGCCGTTCGGCGGGATGAAGGAATCGGGACTCGGTCGCGAGCTCGGGCTCGAGGCGCTCGACTCTTTCTCCGAGCTGAAGAGCGTCTTTTACTCTGCCGAATGAGTAGCACGCAGGCATGAGCGAAGTGGCGACCAGATGCGTGCTCGGGAACGGTGCGCGCGCCGAAGATCTCGAGGGTCGGGTGGCTGTGGTGACCGGAGCGAGCCACGGTCTCGGAGCAGGCATGGCGATGCGGTTCGTCGAACTCGGCCTGCGGGTGGGGATGTGCTCGCGGAAGAGACCCGAGCCCCCGTCGGGTGCCGGCCGCCACCACGTCCTCGCACTCTCCGCCGACGTCCGCGACTCGGCCGGCATCGAGGGCTTCGGCGCGGCGGCGGTCGAGCGCTTCGGCAGGATCGACCTGTGGGTCAACAACGCCGGCGTGGTCGACCCGATCGGCAAGCTCGCAGATGTCGACCCCGGGATGGTTGCCCACCACATCTCGGTAAACGTGATCGGCGTCGCCAACGGCATCAGGACGTTCGCAAGACACGTACGCAGGAGGCCCGGCGGGGGAGTCCTCGTCAACATCAGCTCGGGTGCCGCAACGACCGTCTATCCCGGTTGGGCCGCGTACTGTGCTTCTAAGGCCGCGGTTGACCGGTTGACCGCTGTCACGGCCGTCGAAGAAGAGGCTCAAGGGCTCCGCGTCTATTCGGTCGCGCCGGGGATCGTCGACACGGCGATGCAGGCGCGGGTGAGAGCCAGCTCCCCCGAGGCGTTCCCTGCGGTCGAACGGTTCTTGGAGGCCGAGCGCACCGGTAGGTTCAACACCCCGGAGTGGGTTGCTGACGCGCTGCTCGAGCTCGCGTTCGGAGACGCGTCGTTCCCATCGGGAAGCGTCGTCCGCGTTCCCGACGAGTGGGATTCGGCAGCGAGTTGAGCGCGACGTCGGAGATCGAGATCAGGCCGTACGAGGCCGCCGACCGCGCCGGGGTCCGCAAGGTCTGCTACCTGACGGGGTTCATGGGTGACCCTGTCGACTGGATGTGGCGCGACGAGGAGAGCTTCGCGGACATGTTCACCGGTTACTGGACCGACCGCGAGCCCGAGTCGGCGACGGTCGCCGAGTTAGACGGCGAGGTGGTGGGTTACCTCCTCGGGTGCAGGGACAGCCGGAAGGTTCAGAACGCGGGCAAGCTGCTCGCCCACCACGCATTCGGGCGCGGCATGGCATTCCGCCCCGGCACAGCCGGTGTGTTGTGGCGCATGGTGGGTGACGGCATCTCCGACTCGCTCAGGCACCGGTTGCCGCCGCCCAGCTATTGCGACAAGCGATGGCCCGCGCATCTCCACATCGATCTTCTGCCTGTCTGCCGGCACCGGGGAATAGGCGAGAGGCTCGTCTCTGAATGGTTGGCGACCCTGCGCGCCGAGAAGATTCCCGGGTGCCATCTCCAGACCATGGCCGAGAACAGTCCCGCAATCGGGTTCTTCGAAAGGATGGGTTTCGCCAAGCTGGGTGAGCCCGAGGGTGCACCCGGATTCAGGACCCGGTCAGGCGCGCGGATGGGGGTTCAGCTGATGGTTCAGCCCCTCGATCCGTAAAACGGTGGACGGGTGACCGGGGACCCTGGCCTGTAACGTCTCGAGCGTGAGCGACGGGTCTGACTCCGGGGGGCGCAACAGGAGAAAATACGCGAAGCCGGCCGCCGGAGCACTCGGCACGCTGGGTGTCGTGCTGAGCATCTGGTGGTTCGCACTGAGGCCTCGCCTCAAGCGCCGGCGCAAGGCCTGACTTCTAGTCGCCTTCCGAAGGCCCACGGACCTTCGGACCCTCGGATCATTCGGTCGCGTCGGGGCGCGAATCCGCGACGATGACGGGAAGCACCTCGCTGATCGAGGCGCGTACCACCGCATCCGCGATCGGGTCGTAACCGGTCGGCTCGGCGTTCACGATCACCACGCGCGCGCCTTGCCGCTTCGCGGTCGGCACGAGAGCCGCCGCTGGATATACCGACAAGGTCGAGCCCACTGCGAGAATCACGTCGCACGACATCGCAGCGCGCTCGGACCGGTGGAGGTCCTCAACGACAAGGTCCTGGCCGAAGCTGATCGTGTCCGACTTGAGGATCCCACCGCAGGATCCCTCCGGCGTGACTGACTCGCACGCGGGATCCGCCTCACCCGCAGCGACTCGCTCGAGGACCTCCGATGCGGGAAGACGCTGGCCGCATCGAAGGCAGACGGTTCTCCTCATGTTGCCGTGGATCTCCACGACCAACGACGGGTCGTGTCCGGCGATCAGGTGCAGCCCGTCGACGTTCTGCGTCACCAGGAGCTCGAGGACACCTCTCTTCTCGAGCTCGAGGAGCGCGACGTGTCCAGGATTGGGCTTGGCGTTCCAGGTGGGGGAAGAAAGGCGGCTCTGCCATGCGCGCACGCGGACCGCGGGGTCGTGCACGTATGCATCGAGGGTGGCCAGCTTCTCTGCCGAAGGGTTCTTCGTCCACACACCCTGAGGGCCCCTGAAGTCCGGGATCCCCGAGTCGGTCGAGATGCCGGCGCCCACCAGCACGAGGATCCTCTTCGCGCCGTTCACGATCTCCCAGGCCCGCAACAGCTCGTCGCTTCGCTCCATAGGGGGCCAGTGTGCCAGCCGGCACTGAGTAGCTTCGGACCCGGTGCTCCCTGCTTCGTTCAGGCCTCTTGCGAGCCGGAACTTCGCCCTCGTCTGGTCGGCGGCCCTCGTCTCGAACGTGGGCACGTGGATGCAGATCGTCACGCTCGGCATCGTCGTGACGGCAAAGACTCACGAGCCTGGCTGGACGGGGTTGGTCGCCGCCGCGGCGTTCTTGCCGAACGGGCTTCTCGCTCCCCTCGGGGGGGCGCTCGCCGACCGGCTCGACCGGAGGCGATGGCTGATAGCAACCACGATCGCAGAAGCGGCGTTCGCGGGAGTGCTCGCTGCGCTCGCGTTCACGGGTCACGAACTTCCGTGGCTGCTAAGCGTCGTCGCGTTTCTCGGTGGGACCGCTTCGGCGATCGGGTTTCCCGCCTATCAGGCGATGCTTCCCGATCTGGTGGACAAGAAGGATCTGCTTGCTGCGGTGTCGCTCTCTTCCGCCCAGTTCAACCTCGGCAGGGTGATCGGTCCGGCGCTGGCGGGGGTCGCCCTGGTGGCCGGATCGGCGGGGTGGGCGTTCACGGCCAACGCGATCTCGTTCGGGGCCGTGGTCGTAGCCCTTCTGCTCGTGCGACTTCCGGCGCAAGCGGCATCGGTGGGTGTCGGGATCGTGAGAAGGATGAAAGAAGGTGCGCAGCTCGCCTGGAGAATTCCCGGATGCAGGAGCCCGATCGTGCTCATAGCAATCGTCGCGCTCGTCGGCTCTCCTTTCATCGCTCTCGTGCCGGCTGTCGCGATCGACGAGTTCCACAAGCAGGCGGGCGGAACGTCGGTGCTCGTCACCGCCCAAGGCATCGGTGCAGTCGCGGGCGCGCTCTTGCTTGCACCGCTCGCGCGCTCGGTCGGCCGGGCGAAACTCGTAACCACCGCTCTTTTCGCCTTTCCCGTCGCCCTCGCGCTGTACGGGGCCGCCCCGTCGTTCGTGTTCGCCGTGGCGGCCCTACTCGTGGTGGGCGCGTGCTACATCGGGGTGCTCTCGGGTCTCAACACCGTCGTACAGGTCCACGCCCCACCCGAGGCGCGGGGACGGATACTCGGGCTCTACATGCTCGCCCTCGGGACCGTCTACCCGATCGGCGCTCTGATCCAGGGCCAGCTGGCGGACCTCGAAGGGATCCGCGTCGTCACGGCGGGCTCGGGAATCGTGTTGCTCGCAACGATGATCTTGGTGACGGGCGCTGCCCCTCAAGTTCTCCACGGCCTGGCAGACCCGGCGTACCAGCTGCCTGAGGGGGTGAAGCAAGGACCCGGTGCCGCGGTACCGTCGGGAGAATGACCCAGGCATTGGCTGACGAGCGGACAGTCGAGCAGCTCGCCCGCCGCATTGCCGAGCTGGGCGGGCGCCAGCGGGCCCGGGTGTTCCATCTGTCTTGGTGGACTGACCGGCTGCTCGCAGCGTCGATGTACGACCCGGAGTTCCGCGCACGGCTCTTCCGGTTCGTGGACGCATTCCCTGCGTTGAAGGACGACGCAGACATAGAGGCCCACCTTCGCGACGAGTTCGAAGGTGCGGAGGTGCCGACCTGGTTCGGAGCCGGACTCGGTATCGCAGAGTGGGTTCCAGGCGGCGCCCACCTCTCCGCGGCGGTGGCGAGGCGCACGATCGACCGCATGGCTCAGCAATTCATCATCGGCACAGATCCAGACGAGACGGCCGAGGCCTGCAGCGCGCTCTGGAGGCGGCACACGGCGGCGACCGTCGACGTCCTCGGTGAGCACACACACAGCGAGGCCGAGGCGGATCGTTATGCCGCCCGGCTACGCGCTCTGGTGCTCGCCCTGGCCGTCGGCTCGGAGTCCTGGCCGGTCGACGATCTTCTCGAAGCGGACGACCTCGGAAGAGTGCCGAAAGCAAGCGTGTCGGTGAAGGTCACGGCCCTCGCCCCCTCGTTCACGATGCTCACGTCGGAGCAGGGCCTGGAGCAGGCGACGCGTCGCCTGCTGCCCGTGCTCGAGATCGCGTCGGCCAGGAACGTGTCTGTCTGGTTCGACATGGAGAACTACGAGGTGAAGGCGCTCACCCACGTCCTGTTCCGCAAGCTCCTGGAACGTCCGGAGATGGACGAGCTGCACGCTGGGATCGTCGTGCAAGCGTACCTGCGCGATTCGGCTCGGGACCTGGAGTCGCTTGCGAGCTGGGCCGCAGGACGGCGCGTACCGCCGGGCGTCAGGCTCGTGAAGGGGTCGTACTGGGACACGGAGACCGTTGAGGCAGAAGCACAGAGCTGGCCGCCGCCCGTGTTCGAGCGCAAGGCGGAGACGGATGCCAACTTCGAGCGTTGCGTCAGGATCCTGCACGCGAACCACGGCACGTTCCGGGCTGCATTCGGCTCCCACAACCTACGTTCGCTCGCAGTTGCAATGACCGAGGCCAGGAGACTCGGCATCCCCGACAACGGCTACGAGATCCAACTGCTCTACGGAATGGCGGAGCCGGTCCACGATGCGATGAGACGCCTCGGTGCGCGACTTCGCGTATACGCCCCGATGGGCGAGCTCGTTCCCGGAATGGCCTATCTGGTCCGACGGCTTCTCGAGAACACTTCGAACGAGAGCTTCGTCCGCCACCACTTCGCAGAAGGTGAGGCGCTGGACGAGCTCCTCGATGCACCAGACGTAGCGTCGCTGCCTGGACCCCAGCCCTTCGCCGCAAGGCCCGCGACAAACCCAGAACGTCCGACGGCTTACCGCCCGGAGCCACTCGCCGAGTGGCGAAGGCCGGAGGTCACAGGCGCGATGGCGGCTGCGGTCGCAGCAGAGTTCGCTCGTCCTGCCGCGAAGGGTGGAAGCGCTCGTCGCGGGCAAGAGCCTCCACACCGGCCGGACGTTCGTGTCGGTGGATCCAGCCGATCCCGATTCTGTCGTATCCGAGGCCACGGCCTGCAGGCCCGCCGAGGTCGAAGAGGCTCTCCTGTCTGCCACTCGTGCCGCGCAGAGCTGGAGTCGCGTACCCGTATCGGAGCGCGCTGCAGTTTTGTTCGGGGCGGCTGACAGGATGCGAAAGGCCCGTAACCAGCTCGCCGCCCTCGAGGTGCGCGAGGCCGGAAAGGGTTGGGCGGATGCCGACGCGGACGTCTGCGAGGCGGTCGACTACTGCGAGTACTACGCAAGGCGGATGCTCGAGCTCGACGCGGGCGGTGTCGTGCAGTCTCCCCCCGGCGAGGAGAACCGTCTCATTTATCACTCGCGCGGAGTCGCTGCCGTGATCTCGCCGTGGAACTTCCCTCTTGCCATACCCGCCGGGATGACCTGCGCTGCGCTCGTTGCCGGAAACGCTGTCGTATTGAAACCTGCTGAGCAGACCCCTGCGGTCGCCGCAGAGCTGGTGTCGGCGCTGCTCGAATCCGGGCTCCCGCCCGACGTGCTTTCATTCCTCCCTGGAAACGGGCCCGACGCCGGCGCGCCGCTCGTCGACGACCCGAGGGTGGACCTGATCGCGTTCACCGGCTCGCGCGACGTGGGGCTCGGCATCATCGAGACCGCAGGCCGCCGTCACGACGGTCGGAGATCGATCGTGCGGGTCATAGCCGAGCTCGGCGGCAAGAACGCCATCATCGTCGACAGTGATGCAGATCTCGACGAGGTCGTACCTGCTGTCATCTCCTCCACATTCGGTTTCGCGGGACAGAAGTGCTCAGCCGCAAGCAGGTTGATATGCGTCGAAAGCGTTCACGACGCCGTCTTGGAGCGCGTCGTCGAGGCCGCCCGCTCCCTCGTCGTCGGACCTACCCGATTCCCGGGAAGCCAGATGGGTCCTGTCATCGACATCGAAGCGCACACCAGGCTCGTCGACGCGGCGGCACGCGCCGGTGAATGCGGGACCGTGTCCTTGCGCAGGATCGACGTGCCCGAGCGGGGGTACTTCGTGGGCCCCGTCGTGGTGAGCAGAGTGGACCCGAGCTCGTGGCTCGCGCGCGACGAGCTTTTCGGCCCGGTTCTGGCGACATTCTCCGTCGAAAATCTCGACGATGCCGTGAACCTCGCCAACAGGTCCGACTATGCGCTGACCGCCGGCATCTTCTCCCGCTCTCCGGCGCACGTACGTGTCGTCACTCAGGCATTGCGCGCGGGAAACGTCTACGTAAACCGCACCATCACGGGCGCAGTCGTCGGTCGGCAACCGTTCGGCGGCAGCGGCCTGTCGGGTGTCGGATCAAAGGCAGGTGGACCCGACTACCTGCTCCAATTCTCGGATCCCCAAGTGATCTCGGAGAACACCGTCCGCCAAGGCTTTGCGTCCGGAGTCGGATCCGCCGGCAAGTCCTCCGGATCGGCAAAACGAAGGAAGGGAGTGGTGTGACGGAGTCGCACAATGCAAGCGAGGTAGTGCGCCTCGACGGGCATGTGGTGGATTCGCTGCTGCTCGCCAAGGTGCTCGACGCCATCGTGGACGCGGGAGCCACGTACAGGATCGTCGAGCTGGACGTCGGGACTACGTCAGTGGACCCGAGCCACGTACGCCTCGAGGTCACCGCGTCCGACGAGGACAGCCTTGACGCGCTTCTCGCAGACCTGCAGGTCCACGGTGTCAATCGCGTAGACGCCTCCGACGCCGAGCTGTCAGCTGCAGATCTCGACGGGGTGCTTCCAGAGGGCTTCTATTCCACGACCAATCTCCCGACGTGGGTGCGTATCGGCGGTCGCTGGGTGCGGTCCGGGAGGCCCGAGATGGATTGCGCCTTGGTCGTCGAACTCGCCGCTGCTCCGTCCGGTGGGTCGGGTGACGGAGGAGTGGAAAACGGGATCGCGTGGGTCGTGCCGATGCATCGCGTGCGCGCCGGGGACTTAGTAGTCGTCGGGTGGAAAGGCGTCCGGGTCGAGACCCCGGGCCGAGACGCTGACACCCAGGGGTTCGGATTCATGACATCGGAGGTCTCCTCGGAGAAACCGAAGGCTCTTTCGGTCACGCGCGTCGCCGACAGTTTGAGACGAGCGAGGGCGGAACGCGACTTGGACGCCGAACCCATGAGGGGGAGGATCCTCGCGGTGTGCGGGCCTGCCGTCGTCCACACCGGCGCGGCGCCGGCTCTCGCCAGGATGGTGAAAGACGGATGGGTCGACCTGCTTTTCGCGGGCAACGGCTTTGCCACCCACGACATCGAGTCGTCCGTGCTCGGGACCTCGCTCGGGGTATCACTCGGCGAGGGCCTCCCGGCTGAGCACGGCCACGCCAACCATCTGCGTGTGATCAACGAGGTGCGTCGGTTCGGCTCGATCAGTGCAGCAGTAGAAGCGGGTTGGCTGCGCTCGGGCGTGTTGTACGAATGCGTGCGCGCCGGCGTGCCGTTCGTTCTAGGCGGGTCGGTCCGTGACGACGGTCCGTTGCCGGACGTGCTGAGCGACACTCTCGCCGCCGCCGACGCGATGAGAGAGCATCTGGACGGGGTCGGTGTCGCGCTGATGCTTGCATCTACTCTGCACGCCATAGCGACCGGCAATCTGCTCCCGGCCGGAGTCGAGACGTATTGCATCGACATAAACCAGGCTGTCGTAACCAAGTTGAGTGACAGAGGTAGCCATCAGGCGCTCGGGATTGTCACAGACGTGGGCCTCTTCATGGGTGAGCTCGCAGAGCGGCTCTGCGGCCCGGCGCCCTTCGAGGCCGACGACCAGGCCGCCGGAACGACTGAAGCTGGGCCGACCGGTCGCCGAGTCGTGAGGTGAACGGTCTGGCCTGGGGCCGGCGGTTCTTGGTCTGCCCGCCCGACCACTTCACCGTGGCCTACGAGATCAACCCCTATATGCACCGTCAGGTGCACCCGGATTGGGAACGTGCCACGGCCCAGTTCGACGGGCTGGTGGCCTCTCTGCGGGATGCCGGTGCGTCCGTCGACGTGCTCGACCCTGTCGAGGGCCTGCCGGACCTGGTCTTCACGGCGAACGCAGGCATCGTCGACGGAAACAGGTTCGTGCCGAGCCGATTCATGCACAAGGAACGACAGGGCGAGACTCCTTTCGACGAAGCATGGTTCGCCTCGCACGGGTTCGAGATCGTGCAACTCGTGGGTCACGAGCCTTTCGAAGGGGCGGGCGACGCCCTGCCATTCGGTCTCGATGTCACAGAGGACGGGAGCGCCCCGCGGCCTGTCCTCGTCGCGGGCTACCGCACACGCTCGTCGGTGGGCACTCACTCGGAGCTGAGCGAGATCCTCGGAGTTCCGGTCCGCTCGGTCGAACTGACCGACGAGCGTTACTACCACCTCGACCTTGTGTTCTGTCCCCTCGATTCCCGCCACGCCCTCGTTGCCCCTCAAGGTCTCGACCGCTTCGGGATCCGGGTCCTTCAACGGCTCGTACCCGAGCCCGTCTGGCTCGAGGACGATGAGGCGGCCTCGTTCTCGGCCAACTCCGTCGTCGTCGGAAAAGTTGTGGTCATGCCTGGCTGCACGCCGCGGCTCGGCAGGTTGATCGAGGGTCTCGGGTTCGAGATCGTCGTGGCGCCTGTGGACGAGTTCTTGAAGGCAGGGGGAGGTTGCCGGTGCCTCACCCTGGCCCTCGACGTCAGGTTCGGAGGCGATCCGAAGGTTCCGTCGGGCGCCTGACATACCTGTGGCCGCACCGGTCACGTATCCGCGAGAATCGGAACATGGCAATCGCAACTTTGAACCCGACGACAGGTCTCACCGAAAGGACGTTCGAACCCCACGACGACGCCGCGGTCGACAAGGCGCTCGAGGCGGCACACGGCGCGTTCGCGGACTTCTCGACGACATCTTTCAGGGAGCGGGGCCGTCTCATGGTGGGCGCTGCAGAGCTCCTCGAAGGCGAGCTGCCAGACATTGCCTCCGTCCTGACCACGGAAATGGGAAAGACCTTCGCTTCTGCGAAGGCGGAAGTTGCCAAGTGCGCGGCCGCCCTCCGATGGTTCGCTGAGCACGCGGAGTCGATGCTGGCAGACGAGATCGTCGCAACGTCAGCGTCCGACAGTCGCGCGCTGTTCAGGCCCCTGGGTCCGGTGCTCGCGGTCATGCCTTGGAATTTCCCGATGTGGCAGGTGATCCGTTTCGCTGCGCCGGCCCTGATGGTTGGGAACACAGGTCTGCTCAAGCATTCCTCCAACGTTCCGCAGACGGCCCTTCTACTCGAGGACGTGTTCAGGCGTGCCGGTTATCCCGAAGGGACATTCCAGACGCTGTTGCTCGAGTCCGGACGGGTAGACGGGGTCATCGCGGACGAGCGCGTGAAGGCAGTGACCCTTACCGGATCTGATGCGGCCGGACGCTCAGTCGCAGAGGCAGCGGGACGCGCTCTTAAAAAGACGGTGCTCGAGCTCGGCGGAAGCGATCCCTTCATCGTCCTCCCTTCATCGGACCTGTCGAAAGCAGCGCAAGTCGGAGTCCAGGCGCGGATCCAGAACAACGGTCAGAGCTGCATCGCTGCGAAGCGTTTCATCGTCCATACAGACGTCTACGACGCGTTCGTGGAGTTGTTCACCTCGATCATGTCGGGCCTCAACGTTGGAAATCCGATGGAGCCTGCAACCGAGGTCGGACCTATTGCGACTTCTGCAGGACGCGACGACGTCGCAAGGCAGGTGGAGGATGCGAAAGCGCAAGGGGCGAACGTGCTCTGCGGCGGCAACAAGATCGACGGACCCGGGTTCTTCTACGAGCCCACGGTGCTAAGCGACATCACATCGCAGATGCGTGTCTTCAGAGAGGAAGTGTTCGGGCCGGTAGCGATGCTTTATCGCGCCCGCGACGAGGACGACGCTCTGCGCATCGCAAACGACTCACCATTTGGGCTCGCGGCCAGCGTGTGGACGTCTGACTCAGGAGAGAGAGAGCGTTTCATCGAACGCCTGGAAGTCGGCATGGTCTTCGTCAACGCCATGGTGGCCTCGACTCCGGAGCTCCCGTTCGGGGGGTTGAAGCAGTCAGGCTACGGCCGCGAGCTCGGTGATCTCGGACTGCGGGAGTTCTGCGCGGTCAAAACTGTCTGGGTTGCCTGACTCCCGTTCGGTGCGGGTGGTCAGCCGCCGGTCCAACCGAGGGTCCAATCGGCGTCAGGGACTTCGCCTGCGGCTTCCGCGACGCTGCGCAGGGCTTCGATGAGCCGATCGCGCTCTTCCTTCGGCACGTCTCCGACGAGCTTGCGCAGCTCGCTCTTGCGGCGGTGGGCAACCTCGTCGACGAGTGCCTTTCCGGCGCTCGTCAGTGCAAGGTCGACCTCGCGCCGGTCGACCTCGTCGCGAGTCCTCGTGATGAGACGCTTGCGAACGAGCCGGTCGCACATGCGTGTCGCGGTAGAAGGGCTGACACCTAGAGCTTGAGCCAGGTCTGCCAGGTGCCGCGGACCCTGCTCGGCGAGCACGACCAGCGTGCGGTGCTGGGGGAGGGTCAGGTCGTCGGTGGCTTCTGCGACCGTTCTCGCCGCGACGCCTGCCATCGCACGACCCGCAAGGATGATCGCTTCGGCCAGTTGCTCCTCGGCACTCGCAACGCGCGGGGCTGCCCCCTCATCAATTGTGATGCCGTTGGGCGCGCGCTCGTCGCGCTTGTCACCAGGACGCGCGTGCGTCCTTCCGCCTGCATGCGTCTTGTTCCGCGCAGCTGCGGTCGTCATGGTCGATGCTTTCCCCTTCGAGCGCTCCACCAAGCATTGATTAGGCCGCCACCTGACAATGGCTGTGACTTCTGAAGTATGCACGTCGTGAGCGAGGAGCGCCAGCATTCTCCCCATTTCGTCGCGTTGTTGGGCCAGACGTGCCTAGGTTCCGGTGCCGTCGTCGCGGAGGAGGGCGGCCCTCATGTAACGCCGCGCCTCGTCGATCTGGCCTGAAGCGGCAAGACCCGGGAGAGGCCCGTCGAGCAGCCGGACCCAGTCGACTGCCTCGGTGGAGCCTCCTTCTTCATGGACGAGGCGCCTTCCTTCTTCGAGGAGCGAGGCAAGATCCTCGAGGCCCGGTCCGAGTGAGTCGGCGATGCGGCCGCGTAGCCATGTGGCCAGTGCCGGGCTCGAACCCGAGGTGGATACCGAGATCGTGACCGAGCCCCGCCGATGTACGGCGGGGAGCAAGAAGGTGCAATTCGCTGCGTCGTCGGCGCTGTTGACCCAAATTCCAGCCCGTTCCGCGTCCTCGGCGACCGCCCTGTCGACTTCGGGGACGCCAGTCGCAGTGATTACCAGTCTGTATCCGGCAGCCTCGCCGGGTCGGTACGGGCGCAGCTGGACGTCCAACGGGACGTCATCTATGGACTCGATCGTGCCGTCTGCAGCGAGCATGCCGAGCGCCTCGTGCGCCTCGGGCGCCACCATCGTCACAGCAGCCCGGCAGGCGAGAAGCGACTTCGTCTTGCGGCCTGCCACGTGGCCACCCCCCACCACCAGGCATCGCCTTCCTGCCACGACCAACCCGACCGGGTAGACAGGAGGCAGGTCGCTCACCTGGGCACGATCACGGTTCGACAACGCAATGAACGTTCGTGCTTGGCCCGTCCCGGTAGCGTGACGAGGCGTGTTCGGTGCCAGGCGGGCTCCCGGGAGCCGCAGAGAGCGGTCCGGCGATCGGAACCTCGACGAGCTCGCCTCTCTATTTGGTGGCAAATCGGGATCCGTGCGAATGTTGATCGGATTAGTCATCTATAGTAGACGAGTACCTGACCTGACAAGTCGAGAATTGACGCCGAAGCGTCCGAGCCGGCGATCCGGGCCCCATGGGGGCTAGCCCGGGACAGCACGGATTCGGACGTCGGGGGCCGGCGAACGTGAGCAGAGGAGAGGAAGGAGTGGCAATCGTGGGCAACGTCGCCGAGCGATCACAGCTGGAACACATGGCGGACCTTTCCGATGTGTCGGCCGAGTTCGAGACCGCCCCCGCGAGCGAGGTGGTGAGCTGGGCCGTCGAGAGGTTCGGCAAATCCCTGACGCTCGCCTGCTCGTTCGAGGACTGCGTGATCGTCCACCTGGCCACCCTCGTTGCGCCCGATATCGAGGTGGTCTTCTTGGACACCGGGGCACACTTCCCGGAGACCCTCGACTACGTGGAGCAGGTGAGGTCCCGTTACAACTTGAATCTCAGGGTCGAAAGGCCGGGCCCGGAAGCCGCCGATTGGCCGTGTGGCTCTGCTCGATGCTGCGAGCTGCGGAAGGTCGTTCCACTCGCCCGCGCTCTAAGGGGCAAGGCAGCCTGGATAACGGGCCTGAAGCGAGTGGACGCCTCGACCCGGGTCGACGCGCCGATCGTGTCCTGGGACGAGGCGCGAGGCATCGTAAAGGTCAACCCGATAGCCACGTGGACCGAGCTCGACGTTGCGGGGTACATCGCCGACCACGACCTACCGACGAACCCGCTCATGTCCCAGGGCTATCTGTCCATAGGCTGCGCGCCCACAACACGCCCGGTGGGACCGGGAGAGGACCGTCGGGCTGGCCGCTTCATCGGCATGGGGACGACCGAGTGCGGGCTGCACGTTTGAGCCGGAAGGCTCGATCCCCGCGATGGAATTCCTGCGCCCGTACCGCAAGACAGGAGAGCTCAACCAGGTAGAGCGCTGGAAGCTTGACCGCAACCCGCTTGACGTGGCGGACGCGATCATCGAGACGTACGCGTCGGCCGGTCCCGGCGCGATCGCCGCGGTTCCAGGAGAGCAGGAGCGACTCAAATGGGTGGGCCTCTACCCCCAGCGCCAGGGTGGGGACGCGTTCATGATGCGGGTGAAGGTCCCTGGAGGCAGATTGACCGCGGCTCAGGCGCGCGAGATCGGCCTAGTTGCCGATGTTCTGGGCGAGGGACCCGACGAAAGCCCGGTGTTCGGCAATCGCTACGCCGATCTGACCACTCGCCAAGACATCCAGATCCACTGGGTGAGGATCGGCGACGTCCCGCGCATATGGCAGCGGTTCGAACGAGTCGGGATAACGACGATTCAGGCATGCGGCGACTCCGCGCGAAACGTCCTGTGCTGCCCGGTCGCGGGTGTCGACGCCGAGGAGGTATTCGACGCCCTGCCGGCGGCCCTTGCGATCTCGGAGTTCTTCACCGGCAATCGCGAGTACTCCAACCTCCCTCGGAAATTCAAGATGAGCGTGACGGGCTGCCTGGAGGACTGTGCGCAGGCGGAGATAAACGACATCGGTCTTTGGCCTTCTCGCACCACCGACGACGCGGTCGGATTCAACGTTCTCGTCGGCGGAGGTCTGTCGGACGGAGAACGAATGGCGTCGGACATCGATGTCTTCGTAGCTCCTGACCAAGCTGTCGAGCTCACAAGGGCGGTTGCCCAGCTCTTCGGTGAGCTCGGCAACCGCGAGAACCGAGGCCTTGCGAGGATGAGATATCTCGTGCAGGAGCTCGGTCCAGAGGGCTTCCGCGCCGAGCTGGCGACGCGTACGAGGTTCGAGCTGCGTCCGGCGGGGCAGACGCTGACCCGCCGGTACAGGGGCGACCACGTAGGTGTCCACGCCCAACGCCAAGATGGCCTGTTCTACGTGGGGTGCTGCGTGCCTGTCGGGCGGATGTCGGGGATCGAACTCGTGGAGGCCAGCGCGACTCGCAGAGACGTATGGAGACGGGAACCTGAGCATCGGGACAGATCAAAATTTCGTCCTGACCGGAATTCCCGCAGACCGCGTCGACGATCTACTTGGTGAAACGCTGCTCCAGAAGTACTCCCCCAACCCCGGACCTTTCGAGCGCGGGGTGGTCTCGTGCACTGGCAGCGAGTTCTGCAGATTTGCAGTCGTCGAGACCAAAGAACGCGCGGTCAAGTGGGCGCGTTGGCTGGACTCGCAGCTCGCCGGAGAGTCCGATGGCGGCGTAGCTTCCGAGGAGTCCGGCATCATCCGTATGCACGTCTCGGGATGCTCTGCTTCGTGCGCCCAACCCCAGATCGCGGACATCGGATTCAGAGGCGAGGTTGGCCACGTGGGGGACCAACTGGTCGAGGCGATGGACATCGGAATGGGAGGTTCCCTAGGGCTCGATGCCGGGTTCATCGATTGGATCGAGCACGCTGTTCCCGTTGACGCGGTGCCGGAGGCGTTGCTTCGGGTGGTGCGCCGATACCAGGCCGAACGCCGTGGGAACGAACGCTTCTACAATTGGGCGCGCCGCACTTCGCCGGACGAGCTTCGATCGACCCTTGCTGGTCTCGGGGTCGTTCAAGCCTCCATCGGAGCAGCCAAGTGAAGGGTTACCGAATCCGCGAGGAGATGAACGGCATCGCGGAGCCTCCTGGCAAGACGTGGTTCTGGGAGCTCGAGGCAGGCGTCATCGAAGCGGGTCGTTGCATCGAGTGTGGAACGTGTGTCGCGGTATGCCCGTCGAATTCGATCGGCGTGAGCGAAGAGGGATTGCCCGAGCTCGTGAAGATGTGCACGGGGTGCTCGCTCTGCTGGGACTTCTGTCCCCGCGGGGGACTTCGCTACGAGGCGTTGTGGCCCCCCTCTACACCTGATCCCGATGCGTCCGACGCCCCAGTCGTCGTTCGCTCGGACTCGGCCGACACCTACTGGAAGATCACCGGTGGTCCGCCTGGCGACGGCCTCGGTGCCGTCGTGGAGCGGTACGCAGCGCGCGCAGGTAAGCGGCCTGACGGCGCACAGGATGGCGGGGTGGTCACGGCCATCTTGCTTGCTGCGCTTGCGAGCGGAGACATTGACGGCGCACTCGTTTCGCGTCCGAGCAGCGACAAGGACGAGCCCTGGAAAGGTGTAGCCACCGTCGCCACCACTCCGAGCGAGTTGATGGAGGCGGCAGGCAGCTTCTACAACCAGACGATGGCCCTGGCCGAACTCGACCTGAGCCGCTACAAGCTTCCAGCCAGGCCGCGGCTTGCGGTCGTAGGGACGCCTTGTGAAATCCAGGGGATCAGGGGGATGCAGGCGCGTCGGTGGCCGGGAGGGACAGGGGCACACAGAGTTGACGCCATATCGCTGACGATCGCTCTTCTTTGCACCAAGAGCTTCGATTACGAAGCACTCATGCTTCGCGAGCTCAAGGACAAGAGAGGACTGGACCTCGATCGCGTGAGCAAGGTCAACGTGATCCATGGACGGATGATTGTCGAGTACCGCGACGGGCAAGTGGCTGTGGACGAGCCGATCAAGGATTTCCACGGAGCGGCTCTCAAGGGTTGTGACGAGTGCGCGGACTTCCTCGGTAGGAGCGCCGACCTTTCGATCGGCAGCGTCGGCTCGATGGCCGGTTGGTCGAGCGTGCTTGTGCGAACAGAGGTGGGTCGACTCGCTCTCGACCGTGCCAGATCGAGGTTGGATCTTCGTGATCTCGACAACCCGGAAGCGCTGCTCAAGCTTGACGCGCTCGACAAGCGCATCGCGGTCCGCAGTCTCCAACGAAAACTCGATCCGGACGCACCTTTGTTCGTCGAATACGAGGAACACCTGAACGCCTACCGTGACACAGATCGCGCGCCGGTGACGCTGGACCGGTGACGATGATGCACGAGTCGGTCGCGCACCTCAGTTTGGAACCGTTGAGCGATCTGCGGCTCGAGATGCCCCCGAACCCGTCGAGATGCGCGAGTGGATGCGCTCGACGATCCTGTCGGGCGGCGATTATCGCAAGGACTTCAGCAACGACATGTGTCTCGGCATGTCGTTATGGGAGCGGTGGCGCTCTGCGCTCGAGCCCGCTGGATTCAGTCGCGAAGCTTTCGTCAACGTGATCGAGTCCTACGGTAGAGAGATCTGGTTCTGGATCATCGGCGAACGCCTGTGGGCGCAATGCATCGAAGGGCTCGCAGGCCGCGTCGCGCGCCGGCTGCCCACCGCTTGAACGCACGACGAGGTGGAGGCGGAGCTAGCCGACGAAGCTGTCGTTCGACTGTCCGGAGTTTCGGTGGTCCGAAAAGGCAGGGCCATCCTTGCGGACGTCGATCTCGTGGTGAGGTCAGGGGAGCGTTGGGTGCTCCTCGGCCCAAACGGCTCCGGCAAGACCACATTGCTGTCGGTCGTCGGAATGCGGCTTTTGCCCACGAAGGGGACCGTCGAGATTCTCGGAGAGCGCGCGGGTCGAACGGACGCTCGGATCATGCGCCGACGTGTGGCGTTCGTCAGTCAATCGCTCCTGCGACAGCTCCGCCCTTCGATGACCGCATTCGAAGCGGTGATGTCGGGGCGCCACGCCGCGCTCGAGACCTGGTGGAACGATTACACGCCTTTGGATGCCGATCGCGCCCGTGAGCTGCTTGTTGGAGCGGGCCTTGGCGGCTCTGAAGATCGCGCCTTCGGCCTGCTCTCTGAAGGGGAACGCCAGCAGCTACTGCTTGCCCGTGCTCTCATGTCGGAACCCGAGCTGATCCTTTTGGACGAGCCCGCCGCCGGACTCGATCTTGCGGCAAGGGAGAGACTGGTGTCGCGGCTGAGAGCCCTCGCAGAAGACCCGCTTACACCGCCGTTTATCCTGGTGACTCATCACACCGAGGAGATCCCTCCAGGCATGACGCATGCCGCGCTGATGCGTGAAGCACGGGTCCTGACGTGTGGTCCGGTGACCGACGTGTTCAGTGACGACGACATGTCAGCGTGTTTCGGAGTGCGTGTCCACATGGAGCAAGTGGAAAATCGTTGGTTCGCCCGGTCAACTGAGTGAGCGTCGGTCGGACGGGTCAGCGGCCACGGAGTCTTCACCCATGCCGCGGATCCGCCGATGCAAGCGTGGGGGCTGCTGATGAGGTTGTGTCCCGTGTGGTCGTGCGGCCGAGAATTGTAGTCATTTCGCAACATTCACAACGGTGGGTGAGTGCCACGCACCAAGGTTCAGTCGAGTCGCATAAGGGGTAAGGCTTGTGCGCACCGGAATGTCGCCATATGCACTGTGCACCGAAGCCGTGCCTCACCAGGGAAGATGTTTGGCACTTGCAGAGGACAGCCGAGTTCGGTAGACCCGTCGTAAACCCTTCGCAGCCGAGTGTGATCATCGGCTTAAGCGGCGGCAGGGTTCGCGTTGCGGGCCTTGCGACAGACTGCCCCATCCACCAGTTCGACAAGGCCATTTTGTAGGGTTTCTTCTACCGGAAAGTAGGTCGAAAGGCATTGACCATCGTGGCGCTCGCAGTTCTCATCGGAATCTGGGGAGTGTTCCTCGGAGTGACGTTGGTGAGAAAACGGGCGGAATTCAGGGCAGACTCCTCGATCGGCGCGTTTCAACGACAGCTGCAGGTGTTGCGGCGCAATTCGCAAGCGGTCGATCGACTTCAGGGTTTGTCCGTGAGGTCTCAGCATTCGCTGAGCGATCAGCGACCCGCAAAGTTCGCTCCTTTTCACACACGTCAGTTCGCTCGGTACTCGACGCAATCGGTTGGGCGCGGACAGGGCCCGGATCTCGTCGGCGAGGTCGACAGAGGGGTAAGGCAGGATCCGTACTTCCGCCCCGGGGCATGTGAGCGCAGGCGAGACGTGCTGCTCGTGTTGATCTCTGCTTTTGTCAGCACTGGCCTCATCTCGGTCATACCGGCCGCCCGAATGATGCTCGTCCTGACAGCGATATCGGGCTTTGCATTGTTGCTTTACTTGGTAGTGCTCGTGCGGTTGCGCGCTCAGGCATTCGAACGCGAGATGAAGTTGCGGTACATGCCGGCTCCTGCTCCGGCGCCGGTGTTCGTGGACAGACGCGTCATCGCGCGCTGAGTTCACTCCTCGTAACGTGGTGGGGCGATCGCGTAGCTCGGAGCTACTGTCGATCGGAAACAAGGTTCTGGCGCAGCTCGAGGAGACTCATCTCGCACGTGAAGAGGCGTTGGCCCGCTGCCGTGAGACGATCCGGGCTTGCGGCTTGGCAATCCGTGCGCTTCACCGTCGCCGTTCAGAGGAAGTTGCAGATCGCCTTTCAGTAGCTGAGCGCGGAATACGCCAGGCGCAGGCAGCGTTGGCTCCGTTTCCACAGTTGGCGGCAATGGGCTTCCTGCACGACGCGGAGAAAGAGTATGCGGAGGCGAAGCTCACGCAAGCACTCATCGATCGCGACAATCTTCCGTCGCACGAGGAACTTCAGGTTGGACTTCCGGCGTGGTTGAACGGATTTGCTGAGGCCGCATCCGAGCTCCGCCGCGACCTGCTGGATTGTCTGCGTTCGGGCGACGTCGATAGGGGAGAGGAACTCCTCGAGACAATGGAAGAGGTGTTCGACATGCTTGTGACTGTCGAATATCCCGACGCCATCACAGGAGGACTTCGTCGGGCAGCAGATGTACTCCGGGCAGTAGTCGAACGATCGCGAGCGGACGTGACCACAACGGTCCTTCAGACGAACCTGCAGCGTGCAATCGAGTCCCAGGGAGCGTCGGCACGCTCAGAACCGCCATCATCGGGCAGCTGATTGGGCTTCTGCGGGCTGTATCCTTGGTGCTGCAAGGGGGTGTAGCTCAGTCGGTAGAGCGCTACGTTCGCAACGTAGAAGTCGGCGGTTCGAGTCCGCTCACCTCCACGCCGTTGTGCAAAACGCAACGTTCTGGCTGGTCAGAGCGGTTCGCGCTTGATCGCTGACTTGTCGAGACCCAAAGACCGCTCCGGATCTGACCCCGACTAACACGCTCTTTGCTGCCGATGTGCATTGGTCGCTCAACTCTTGAGGGCAAAGAGATCCCAGATTCCTGGCACTCCTTTGAGTACGTGCTCACCCCGGTCTTCGAATTCGATGCCTGAACCCGATACAAGGTCAACGACAATCCTGGATACAAGAACTTCACCCGGATCGGCCAGTGCCGACACCCTGGCGCCAATGTGTACCGCTATGCCTCCGATTTTGTCGCCGATGACTTCGACTTCGCCGGTGTGCAGTCCCGCTCGCGTTTCAATACCCAGGGAGTGGACGCTTTTGCAGATCTCGTGGGCACAGCGTATGGCGCGAGCAGGCCCGTCGAAGCTTGCTAAGAAGCCGTCGCCTGCCGTATCGATTTCTTTCCCTCGGAATCGATCGAGTTGGTTGCGAACGACGCTGTGATGCTCGACCAGCAGATCACGCCACCGGCGATCGCCCAGCTCGACCGCTAGCTTCGTCGAGCCGACGATGTCGGTAAACAGGACAGTCGCCAGCATCCGATCGTGTTCAGGCGTTGGGCGGACGCCCGTCAAAAACTCCTCGATTTCATCTACGATCGCGTCTGGATCCCCGAGGATGGGAAAATGGTCCTCGCCTTCCAACTGGACGAACTTCGCGCCGGGGATCATCTCAGCGATGGCTCGCCCTTGGGCAACATCTACGATTCGATCACCCGTGCGGTGCAGTACAAGGGTAGGTGCCTGGATGTGGACCAGCACCGCCCGCACATCAACCTGGCCCAAGATCTCGGCGAGCTCGCGCCAGTTGCCAGGTGACGCTCCGAGGCGCTCGAAACGGGCCCACCATCTCTTGAATGCTGCGTCGTAGCTCGGGCCTTGGAGATCGAGATTCTCCGCTGTTCCCATTTCGCTCGTAAACCGATCGAAGAACTGTTGCTGCTCCGCCTCGGTGCGGCCGTACGGCCAATCGTCGGCTCGCACGGACTTGGCGAATGGCGCATACAAGATGAGTGCCCTTACTCGCTCCGGGTAGGTGGCCGCAAACAACATCGTCATGGCGGCGCCCCGCGCGCCTCCAAAGACCGCGGCCTCGTCGGAGCCGGCGGCGTCCATAACCGCTCGGACATCGTCCATCTGGAGTTCAAGCACCGGCGGACCACTACCGCGGTCGGACAATCCGACACCGCGCATGTCAAATAGGATGAGCCGGGAGAACGAACTGAGTCGGTCAAGATATCGAGCCCAAGTCGGCCACTCCCACATGACGTCCAAGTTGGACCAGATGCCCGGTGTGTAGACCAGATCTACAGGGCCATTCCCAACGATCTGATAGGCAATATGCACATTGCCGTTCTTGGCGTAGCGGGGCTCGGATCGATCCATGCTCGAAGAGTACGAGTGGGGGTCCGTTCGCGCTCAGCGACACGGGCACGTATCCTGAACTCAGGCCTCCTTGTGATCACCGAGCCACTTAGCGTAGTGATCTGAATCACACGAACAAGGCGGCGAGATCCAGAAGCTCCTGCGTACCGGGGGTGGGGCGGCGGTTCGCGAACTGTCCGCTTAGGTCCACCCGCAAAAGCCCAGTTCAGAGGCCCTTTTCCCTCATGTTGCAGTCTCGGCGTTATCGGCCATGTCCGCGAAATGTCCGCGAGCCAATGAGTACATAGAGTCGAGCCTGTCTGCCGCAGCCTTGTCTACGACCACGTTGAGGGTGTCGTAGACGTCGGCCGTTGTGCGGATGCTCGCGTGGCCGAGTCGCTTCTGAATCGTCTGCAGGTCCTCGCCATTTTCACGCATGTGGTCACCCGCTGAATGACGCAGACGATGGGGAGTAAGTCCCAACGGCAACCCGGCTGCCTTTAAAGCGGGCTTATAGACGCGCTCTCTGAAGTTGCTCGGCCTCATCGGGCCCCCATCTGGCGACTGCAAGACGAACGCCTCAGGGTTGGTCCTGCCGGTGCTCCTCAGGTGTTCCGCGAGCTTGTCGCTTGTCGCGATGGAAAATGGCGTACTTCACGCGGTGGCGCGTGGTTTGGGGAACGGGAACGGCTCGCCGCTCAGCTAAGTCGCCGCCGGCCGTCCTTCTGCTGTCCGAAGGGATAGGCCCACGGCGTCGAGGGTCGGACGCACTAGGCCTGAACCTGTCCCCGAACGCGACATAGGCGAACGTGAAGGGATTCTCGGCGAGACCTACTCTCTTTCCATCCACGAGAGAAGGAGACGAGCATGGCCGAAAGCGTGTACAAGGTCATCGAACTCGTCGGCACCAGCGCGGAATCCTGGGAGAAGGCCGCGAGTGCGGCAGTCGCCCAGGCGGCTCGGTCGCTGCGCGACCTCCGCATCGCCGAAGTGTCGGACCTCGACCTCCAGATTGAGGACGGGAAAGTCAAGGCTTACCGGGCCAAGGTCAAGGTGTCGTTCAAGTTCGAGGGGGACTGACTCAGCTCGCGTATCAGTACGTTCACTGCGCGTCTGACCTGAGTCCAGGGGAAACGACATCCGGTGTCGACCGGATGAGGTGTTGTCGACGATTACTTGACGCCGGCCACGTACCCGCGCACGCCCTCCAGCTCGCCCTAGTTGACCCTTCGCTGGACCGCCGCCGCGACTGGACTCTCGATCCGCGTCGGCCAGGCGGGCACGCCACGACGTCGAACAACAACGTTCCATCGCACCGCGGCGAGGCGGAGCACCGGGGCTCAGAGCAGCAGCCACGTCAAGGTTGCGGGCCCGGCCGGGTTCCGCTAAAAAAGCAGTGACTGCAGGTCTACTTGGTGTCTGCAGCCAGTCAGTAATCACCCGAGTCCCCGGTGATGGCGCCGACGGGACTCGTGCGTGAAGCGGCGGGCGCTCGAACCGTCGGCGTTTCGTGGCCATCTCGGGGGGGATGTCCGTCCCGGTGCCGGGGTTGCGATGGAGCCCCGGCTCGGGAACCGGCATACAGACGTGCCGAGACTTGAGCGTGGGAGACCCAGATGCAGCGACCATGCGGGTCCACGACAGCAGTGCGTGTGCCTCACTTTTGCGAGTGCAGTGCCGGGTGTGCAGTACCGACCCCTTACTGGGAGCACTACTGCGAACGCCATTCCCAAGAGGCGTTCGTACTGGAGCTGAACGCACTCATCGAAGAGGGATGTCCGAGCTGCGGCCTGCTGGCACCTGAAGGTTCGCATCTTCATTACTGCTCGGCGGTCGAGAGTGCGCTGCATCACCCCGCGACGTAGACCCTCACCCCCTCCAGGTAGCCCTTGGTGTCCCTTCGCTGCGCCGTGCACGCGAACGGGCTCCCGAGTCGTCGCCAGCAAGTCCGCGGGACGCGAGAACGCCACGACGTCGAAGGTCACCACTCCATCCGCATCCCGTCCGACGTGGAACGCCTCTTCGCCCCGTTCAGGGTGTCCTGGAAGGCTTCCGTGCGCGAACCCGAACCGGTCAACTTCGTCGGTCACGTACACGATGCGACAGGGAGCTACGACACGCACCGGGCCGAGGTGGAACGTGACCACGACGACGGTACGGTAACGAGGGGTGGGTCGTTCGGCGTCAGGGTGGCACCGACATGGCGATGTGCCTGCCATTGTCGGAGGGCATCCTCGGCCCGACTGAACGCCGCGTCACCTTGGCCGACCTTGACCGAATACGCGTCGTGCCGATAGCCGGGAGGCAGAGAGGTCGCGTCGCGCGTTGCTCCCGCCTCGGCGTAGGTCACCTGTTCGTCCGACAAATGGATCACCAGTTGCTCGAGGTCGTCGGAGCAGAAGGTAATGGGCACTGGCTAGACGTACCGAAGGGTCGCTGGCGGGGCACGAATAGCGGCCTCAGCGAGTTGCTTCTCCAACCTGAAGTGTCCCCGGGCACCAGGGGGGGCAAGGTGGCCAGGGACACTCTTACGAACGCCTGTGACGCCCGCGTTCCGTCATTCTACGGCTGAGTCCACTGCATCGGTTGTCGACCGATTCGTGGTTACAGCCTTGGGGGGTGACTGGGAGCGTTGAGGGTCACCTCGCGCAGATGGTCACAGTCCGCCCGCCAGGTTGGCGCGGGAGCCGTCCGAAACCTCGGGCCGGTACTGCGTTGCGCTCGACCGTTCTTGGGCGTATAGAGGGCTACCGACCGACGGGAGCGCGACCGTGACTAATGCCGACCTGGCCCAACAGTTCCTCGAATCCGGTGCAGGGGCCATCATGGCCGGTGACGACGCGACCATCGACCTTGTGAGCGCCGTCGTGTCGGCTTTGCTAGCTGTTGCAGATAACGTCGACAGGCTGGCTGCAACGCGAGACACCCAGGTGCCAACTGCCATGCTGACGGTTGAGCCCAAATCCAAGCGCAAACGAGCCAAACCCAGAGGATGATTGCGGTTTCGTAGCGTTACGGCCCGGTCAATGAGGCTCCACCTGGAGCCGTCCCACCGCCTGTTCCGCGGGGTAGCAGTGACCAACAGCGCTCGATAAGGAAAACCCTAGACCCGTCCTTGACCTTATAGGGAGGGTTCGCGATGGCGACGGATGGGGTTCCTCGGTATTCAGCTTCGCGTCGATTCACTGGTTGAAGTTCGCGTTGCCGATCCGGGGCGGAATCGGCACGGTGGCGGCTTGGCGACGCCCTCTAAGACGAGGTGCAGCATTGCCTCCTCGATGTCCAAAGGAGCTGTTCTAACCGGCGCGGCACCTCTACCATGGCCCAAGGCCCACGGGTCGCGGGTCGTTTCGAGGAGGTGGCCGACTGTGCCGGTGACCGCATACGTGCTCATTCAGAACGAGGTCGGCAAGGTGCACATTTCTAAGCAGGTCGGTGCGATCGAAGGCGTGACATCGTCCGAGGACGTGACGGGTCCCTACGACGTAATCGTCCGCGCCGAGGCCGAGTCGATGGACGACCTCGGTCGTATGGTCGTCAACCAGATACAGCTCATCGAGGGAATCACCCGCACGATTACCTGTCCCGTGGTGAACCTCTGACCGTCGAAGCGGTGGCCGGTCGACCCGGTAACGCGACGTCGGTTCTTTCTGTGCTTACCGGAGCGAAGTATCGGGCCGTTGGGCGACGCCGGATCAGCGCCGAGAGCGACGACGTACTAGCGTCCGAGGCACAAGGCATGGCTCGGGGCCCCGGCTGAGCACTCCGAGGGCGGCTCGGTCCCGGCCAGGGAGTCGGGACCGTTTCCGCGTTGGCACAATCGGCGGAGGACTCCCGCCCCGCGGTCGCATCCGCGAGAGCTATTCGCCGCCCCGACCGTTGTCGGCGGCCAAGGATGCGGAGCCGTCATTCCCTTTGAAACGGGCCATAACCGACGAACGCGTGACGGACTGGGGCCAGTCACTCCGCTCTTCCCGGTTTCGTGCACACTGGCAGGGAGAATCTTGCCGTCACCATAAGTGAGCAACGATGCCGCCACTCCAGCCTTGGTCCGCCATAACCTCATGCACCGAGGCCGACCGCCGCGCCGGTGGTCGTCGGAAGTACAACGCGACGCGTCAGTTCTCTGCCGATATGCGCCGCATCGAGGTGCAGAAGCTCATTCTCGAGTACCGGTTGGCTCACGGCTCGAGGGCCAGAATCGCGCGGGAGTTGTGCATCCGTCGACCATCACGCCGCGACATCCACACCTGGGTGTCAGTCAGGTATTGGCGGTCATCCATATCGTGCTGATGAGTGGTGCATCACCTCCATAGCGATTGTCACCATCCCCCGGTTCGAGCGGCCTGATTCGCGCCTCGAGGTGGACGAGACGGCCTACGTTGGCGCACGCGCTTTCGACATCTTCCAGGTGTGCAACGGCATCGCGCTCCAGGGACTACTGAGCGTGCTCTGGTGATGTTCTACGAGTACGCACGCGACCTACGCGCTGATGACCCGTCGGACCTGATCGCTCCCGCTCGCTCCGAACAGCGGAAGTCGACAGACACTTGACCTAGCTCGGCGGATGCCTTACGCGTAAAGGTCGTCCTGCTGATACACGTCGAACGGGTGCTCCCATGCTTCGCTTACTCGACCGTTTCGTACGTGGAAGACGATCACAGACGTTGTCTCTAGCGACTTGTCGCCCCGTTCGCGGTGTTGGTATGAAGGCCGACGACGTGGCCCTCGTTGGCTATAACGTCATGCACGTCGGCTCTCACGGTTCCACCACTGAGTTCTCCGAGCTTGGCGTAGTACTCAACCGTCGCTTTACGACCCCGCTTGACTCCAGCCAGCTGACCTCTTCCAGGTACGTGCCATACGCAGTCCTCGGCCAGGATGTTGTCGAACGCGGCAAGGTCGCCTTTTTGAAACGCCTCGTAGCCGCTGCGGATCAGGTCTTCGTTCTCCTTCGCGCCCATGGTTGTGCCTCCTGTTCGGCGACGGATCACAGCGTACAACCGTGCGCTTCCTGTGTCCCCGGGGACTCTTCTAGATACATTTCGTGACGAGCAACCATGATCGTGGGGGACATACAAGCCCAGAGCGTGAGCCACGGGCCGATTCGTCAATCAAGAAAGCCCGGAGAGATGGAACTTGACCGACCCCGACTGGTTAATACGTGTCGCGTAACCAGCTGCGAGACGGCCTACGTTGCCACACACGCTTTCGACATCCCTATGGTGTGTAGTCGTATAGCGCGCGGTCCTGGGGTTACTGAGGCGGCGGGTGGCCAACTTGCGAGGTCATTATCCGCCGGATAGGGAAAAGGGCCACCAGCACCATTGCCTCGGAAGAACCCAGCGGCTAAAACGTCGTTGTGCGGACGGCGTAAATGGAACAGGATGACCAAGTCACTCCTCTGGCCCCGGCCCGTTGCAGGCGTTGCGACAGATGGGCACCCCGCCGGGGCCTTGTAGAACGCGACGGGCGTCCGGTCATGGACGCGCGCAACTGGCTCACGGTCGGAGAGCTGCGGGCCAAGGGATGGTCAGAATCTGCTGAGGGTAAGTCTGGTTGGCTATGTCCTGCATGCTCAAGCCCGCCTCTATGAGCGGTCGTCGGCTACCGGCAACCTGGTGACGGCGGCGTTCACGTACCTCGCACTCAAGGACTACTCCGCGTTTTCAGTCGCTCAATGTACCGTCGGCCCCGCGCAATGTAAGGACTTGAGGAGCGAACCATGACTCCGACGCCGACGCCGCATCCTGATCCTGTTGTCGAACATCACCCTGACCAGCGTGCTCCGATAACGGTCGTTACCGACTTCCTCAAGGCGATGCAGGAGTCAGATGCGGACAAGGTGATCGCCCTCGCTGCCGATGACATCGTCTACAGCAACGTGTCACTTCCGACGATCCGAGGTAAGGACCGCTTTGCCAGACCCGTTCGGGCGTACTACGGCTACCACCTGGGCTTTCAGGTAATCGTCCACCGTATTGCGGAGAACGGCTCATCGGTGTTGACCGAGAGAACCGACGCCGTCATAGCCGGCCCGTTCCGCATGCAGTTTTGGGTCTGTGGCGTCTTCGAGGTTCATGATGGGCAGATCACGCTGTGGCGCGACTACTTCGACTGGCGCGCTACGACATTTGCAACCATTCGCGGTCTGATTGGCATCATCGTCCCCCAGGTTCGCGCCAAGTTTCCCGACTCGCCGTAAGACCTCGCAGGCCGCATTCACCTCGGAAAGCCGATACGCGTGCTGTTTGGTAGTGCGTTCGGGCTTATTGGTTGAACTACTGGACGTTGCCCGAAGTGTCGGGCAGCCACCCCCGTAGCCGGTGAGCAACCCTTATAAACTATGGGGGAGGAAATAGATAGCCGACACTTCGTCCCACGGTTGAGCAGGTGTGACGCGCACGCGCGGCCGCGAGCCACACGTCGGCCATCATATTCCGGTGACTTACGACATAGACCCAACCAACTTGGTGACCCTCACCTGGTCCCCGCTGGACTCCGGCGAAGGACGTCTAACGGTACGCGCAGCATCGGAAGGTTGGGCAGGAGAGTCCAGGGCCTGGTTCGATGCGGCGAGAGTCACAGAGTTCACGGCTTCCCTGGTCGAGTTCCCCCTTACCAAGACGGTGATCTTGGCCAGTGGTTTCGGCACGGACAACCAACACCTAGACCAAGAACACGTCCGAATCGACGTGTACACAGTCGGGGGGCTTGGGCAAGTTGCCCTGGGTGTCCATCTCGCCACAGAAGAGTGGGCAGATAGTCGTCTTGAGGCTCGACACGAAGTGCGACTTGAGTTGTTGACAACATACGAGCGGTTGCGCGTGTTTGCTGCTGGAATCGACGCCCTCCTCGCTGGACAGATCAACGAAGCCTCTATCGGGGGCGAAAGGCTTATATGACCCACGACGAACGCATCACCTGGCTAAGCGACGTGAATCCCGCCGACTGGATCGCACCTCGCCTCCACCCGTTCAACGTGGACACCGGGTCGGTCATCCCAGAAGGCTTTGAGGCGTACTGCCGGATCTTTCACCCGGTTCAGCTGCGGTGGCCCGATACGCGCCCGAAGAGGTGGGCCGAGATCGCTGCGGGAAACGGGAGGATCGCTCACCCCGAGATGCAGTTTCATATGATCAACCGGAGAACGGTAGATACTCCTCCGACGTCGCTCACCTATGACCGAGGCGAGGGACCGGAGTGGGGATCCCTTCCCTTTCATGAAAGATGCGAGCTGGTGAACGCGCTTCGGCCTGAGACGACGACGCCAGAACAGTGTTGGTTCTGTATCTGGGATGGTTTCGGCCACGCCGACCGTTCTGGTGGACGAATCCACCTACCGAATCGGGGCTACATGCTCTACACGGGGCCAATCGAGTTTGCTTTGACATCTCTCGGCCTACCGGGGCCTGACACGTCGCCCAACCTGTGGTGGCCCGATGACAGGGCATGGATCGTCGTGACCGAGATCGACTATGCGTGGACCTACGTCGGTGGCACAGTGAGGCTCGTTGAACAGCTGCTCGAGAGCGACACGCTGGAGGTGCTGCCCGCGAGGTTGAGCGACAAGCCGTTCTATGACAGCGATGTCGTGAACGCAGCCCTCGATGAGCATCACCGCGTCGATCCACCTGGTTGAGCGTGGTCCGAAGTGTCGGGCAACCATCCCTACTCGGCTGGCTACACCTATAAACCATGGGGGAGAAGATGCAGAGTAGACACTTCGGGCGACGGTTGAGCAGGAACAACGCGCAGTGACATCCCAGCATTGGCGCACCCGTCGAGCGTGTCGGCTCGTCCGGTGAGCGCGACGCGGGACTGCCTGATGAGTGCGAACCTGGGAGAACGCTACCGGTATCGGCGTTTCCAGACGGGTCGCCACGAACAGACCACAATGTCCCCGATGAGATTCGACAAGGAGTTCTCGTTCGGGTCGGCCTCGATGAGCGCCACCAGGTCACCTGCTCTTGGGCACAGGCGGTGGGCCTCTTTGTCGTAAAGGTTGACGGTATCGAAGTGTTCAAAATGCGAAAGACCTTCGGTTTCAGGAAGCTTCGTCGGTACGAACTGTCAGTAGGCACGTCAGAGGTTCACTCGCTGGTGATCGAGAAGAGGTTGCGGATCGAGCGGGGGCCGCATCCGACCCCTGCCGGACTGAGGGAGCAGGACTTCTCGGTCCTCGTAGACGGTCGGCTCATTGGTCAGTTCTGACCCACCCCTATGTGCCCCGATACTGCTTGCTCGCCGCTTGTGGCAGCCGATCTACAACCCAACTGCCGACGCCGCGTTCTCGTTGAACAGGCTTCCCTCGCGGATGTACCTCCGCAGCACCGTCATCGACTTGTGGCCCGTGTCAGCCGTCCCTTCTCGCCATTTCGACTTCTTGCACGGTTCGCTCCAGCAAACAGAACTCATTGCCACCTGGGTCAGCCAGTACAACCCACGAAACATCCGGCCCCTGACCGACATCGACGCGGGTGGCACCCAGGCTGAGCAAGCGGTCGAGTTCGGCTTCGGTACTACTCCCGTCGGCTCGCAAGTCGAAGTGCAGCCGGTTCTTCACCGTCTTCATCTCGGACACCTTGCCGATTTCGAGGGTCGGCATGCTCGTCCCGGGTGCCGCGAGGTCCACCCCAGTGTCGTCCTGGAGGACCACTTCCCATCCGAGCGCCGCCTTCCAGAACTCAGCAACAGCAAACGGTTCCACGGCACCAATGTTCACGCTGGCTATACGGCTAGTCACGATGCAATCTTAGAACGACCTGGAAAAAGCAGGATTCCTACTTCACCATCCCCGCAACCAAGTACGTCGGGTGCCGGTCCAGGTTGTACCTCGCACGGTCGTACCTTCGCGTCGTTCGCGGGTCGGCGTGACCGGCGGCGTCCTGGACATCCCTGAGACTCGCGCCGGCGTCCAGGCTCAAGGTCACGAAGGCATGACGGAGGTCGTGCGGGTGTATAGTCGTCGCCTTCCCCGGCACGCCGACCCGCGCCAACCGCCCGAGCGCCCGCCACACCTCTGACCGCTGCCACCTCTTCCCGGTTGCCGTTACGAACAGCGGGCCGGTTACGCGGTCACCTACATAGGCGTCCACTGCCTCGGCTGTACGCGGCGCCATCGGGATCGTCGCTTCTTGCCACCCTTGCGCGTGATTAGCAACACTCGGTGGCCGCGCTCAGTCGTCAGGTCGTCCACGTCGGCCTCCAACACCTCGGAAATACGGAGCCCGTTCATCCCCAACAGCAAGACGAGGGCATGGGAACGCGCCGAGTCGGCCTTAGCCGCGTGTATGAGCGCCGTCATCTCGTCGGCGTCCAAACCAGTGGAGACGGTGTCAGTCCCGACCTTTGGTCGCCTGACATGGGTAACGGGGTTGCGCCCTATCGCGTCCTCGCCCTCGGCGTACCGGTAGAAGCTCGACAACGTCGACAACCGACGCGCAACGGTGGCGGGACTGCCGTGATCGACCTCGCTCACGGTGCGCGCGAAGGCGTCTACGTGACCCCTGGTTGCCGCGAGGGAGTCGAGGTCGTGGGCGGAGCACCAGTTGAACCACTCGCGGAGGTCTTTGGAGTCCGCGATTCCGCAATGCCACATTCCGAACAACGACCTAGCCGCGCGTACCTACCATTAACGCTTAGTGGACAAGGAAACGATCACCCCTTAACGCGAACGCGTAACGCGTAGTGACCGGCACTGATACGACCGCTTTCTTCGAGTGCTCCATCGCCGTCTTCCAGGCTCGGAGCGAGATGCGGCCATCGGCACCGGGTGCAGCAACCCGGACGGCCTAGAGACGACGGCCCCTTCCTAGCTGAACGAAGCATGTGAATCGGCGGTAGACGACCACCGGCGACGATTTTGTGGCGCTCACAATTGGCGTCCAGATCAGACCAAACGGAATGCCCCACCACCCAGCGAGCAGATTGTGGGTCCGAGCCTTGTTGTAAGAGCCCGGTAGTTCCTCAAACGTGCCTGTGAGTGTCACGGTGCGTCTCTGCGTCATTGTGAGGAAGCCGTTGTCACCTGAATCGCGCCGCTGGCTTTGGAGGCCGAGCACGAAAAGCCTCCGACAGCACGAGCCATAGACCCAACAAATGTCGAAGCCTTATCCCTGCGATAATCAAATCTGATGATTGACGCATGCCGGGCAGAGCTATAAGGCTGGACATGCCAACGTGCCGGAGCGTGATGCTCCCTACGGGACTAGAGCGGAAGGGTACACAATAATGCGGAAACTCATGAGTCGGCTCGCAATCGCGTCGATGATCGGTCTTCCGGTCGCCGCCGCCATGACCGTGCCTGCAGGTGCAGCCACAGGGACCCACGTTCGTGTTGTCTCGGTCAGCCGGGACGCGGGACCACAGACGGTTCCAAAGTCCAAGATTCACGGCCAAGGCTCGACGGCGACGTACAACCCGACGGCCCTCACGGTCGCAGAGGACCCGAGTGGAATGTGCACGGGATTCGTTTCGTTCAAGATCAGGAACACGGGAACGAAGAACGCGTTCATAACAGTCAACGGTACGCCGTTCTTCAAACTTCCACCGGCGTCAACTCTTGCGGTTTGCGCTAGCGGAGGCTCGGCTGGTGATCAGTACACGGTCGGCTTGTCGAACAAGGCCAACACCGTCACCTACGCCTCAAAGCTGACGATCACCTTGTCTGACTAGCGACGCGCAGTTTCAGAGTGTGACAACAACGGTGCCGCCCTCCGGGGCGGCACCGTTGAGGGATTGGGAGACAGTGACTTCGCAGCCCCGCGCGGAACAGAAGGACAAACCGCCGGGGGCGGCGCTTCACGAGGCGTTACGGCATCCCCCGCAATGCCGGACGGGGAGTGCCGTCTTGCGACGCCGGACAGTGGGGGGACGATCCGGGACCACACCTTTACGACAGGCCGCTGTAACGCTGCCTGAACCTGCGCGAGCGGGTAGCGCGGGACTGTCGCCAAGTACTTTCTGAGACCGATGACGTTGCGTTTCTTCGCAGTGCCTCCGTTTTCGTCGGCATGAGAGTCGAAGTCATTATCGGCTCGGCGCGGACCAACTTGAAGTGCCCTGCATTTTCTTCGACGGTCAACACTTCATGCAGTTCTTCTTTGCTGCCGGAATGTGTCTCTCGGTCATCCCAATCGCGGCGCTGGTCAACGATGCCCCATGATGAGGCTTGGTGAGGCCAGGCACAAACACCTGGCCGGTTCATTCTTCGCGGGCGCACTCACCGACAATGAGGTACCGACCAATAACGGCTTCGTTTCCAACAGACCTAGCGTGAACGCGATGTCCGATGACCCGCGAAACCTGGCATGGCCACCCGAGGTCGAGCTGCAGACCGGCCTTGAGCCCAATCGTTGGATAGCTCCTCGCCTGTTGCCCTGGGAGGCCGTCGAAGGGTCGCCGGGGACGATGGTCGTACCGACCAGGTTCCCGGCCTACGTCAGGGTCCTGCACCCGGCGGGGAGGCCGATGGAGCATCTGATGCCACGGGGGTCACCGTCACAGACACTCTCCCGACCGGGGAGAAGTACAAGTCGTCCACGGCCAGCCAGGGAACCTGTTCCGAGTTGAACGCCACCGTCACCTGCGACCTCGGCCAAGTGGGAGCGGCAACGACTCCGACGGTGACCATCGTGGTCAAGGTGAAAGCCGTGAGCGGGAGCATGCTCAGCAACACAGCATCGGTGAGTGCCACCACGGGTGACACCGGCTTTGGCGACCAGTCCATGACGGTGAACGTCAAAGTGTCGTAGGTTTACCCTCAGACTTCTGTGAGGTCCGGCGGGATGTTGTCTTCCCTGTAGACAATCGGAACTCCGATCTGTGTGACTACCGCGGAGTCGCCTCCTTCGCTGACGCAATGCGCCCTCGCATCCCGTTCAGCCGTCTTCAGGTCGCCTCTACCGTTTCCGCGGTCATGAAGCCATGTACACCTGAGGCAAGCTCCCTGACCCACGATGGGCAGCCACAGGACGATTGGCGGATGTCCCACGGGCGCCAATCGGAGACATCCTCGCCGAACCGTTCGCGCCACTCCTCGCGAGCCATTTCGCGCATCGCCCAGGCGTCCCTCGCGGAGTTGATGGCCGAGCTGCCGTACTTGAATGCCGTGTACGCGGCCGGCGGATTCTTGTAGCCGGGATACATCGTTTGGTAGTAGTCGAACCAAGGTTTACCTCCGACCGACTCTTCGATGCGCGCAGCGAAGGCCGCGCTTCCCTCCCATTGGGCCATGATGATCCTCCTCATCGACCTGGCGTTGCCACCGTTCCCGTAGGTCGGTTGGCGGAGCTTCATCGGGCCAGGCCCCTCGGCTCCTCTGGATGAGTACGGGGCGAAGCGTAGTGGCTGGGTGGGTCACTCCAAGGTCGAGCACCGCGGAGGGCTCAAACGTGTGGCGCGAAAAGTTCAGAAATACTCGGGTCATGAACCCGCACCATGAGCGACAAAGCGGCGGAAGCATCCGGGGCTCAGGGGGGCCAAGCCCCGGGACGCCTCCCGCCGTTGTTCTGTCGTTTCCTATTCCAGGTAGGTCTAAACCGAGCGGTGGTAATAGCCGGGCATGAGAACCACGCGCACGACCCCGGGACTGCCCCCCGCCTCCACTCATCCCGGGGTCGTTCGCGCGCTCTTGGGTCGTATTTGACCAGAGCAATAGCCTTGTCGAAACCAGTGACCGGTATAACGGTTTGAGCCTGGGAATGGTCTGTGCGGTCACGTCTCATCTGAGTCCACGGCGAGCAGTTCGCCTGTCCCCTCAGCAAATCGTGCGAGAGCTCGCAGCGATACCCAGACGATGGCCAACGCAGCTGCGGCCAGAGCGAGCCTGATGAGTATGCGCAAGGTGCGTCTACGAGTTCTGGAACACGGTCGATTGGGCGACATGGCCTCAGGTAAAACTCAGCTAAATATTTGGGCGCGCTCAGACTGATGCCGCGCTAGTTGCACGACATTGACGACGAAGCAATCGCACCATCGTCATCTTGGCAGGGTTGGATGACGAGGAACTGGATTCGAGGCGAAAGTTGAAATCCTGGACAGAGTCCGCCAACGAGCGACCTTCTTGCGATTCCAAAGTTCGGAGTTCGTTTCTGACGTCGCGCCAGGTCCGTCACCGATACTCCAAACTTGGCTAGTTGACGCGTGAACCTATCATGGCCGTCACGCGTCCCCGACTACGGCTTCCCGGGCTAGCACTGCCCACCTCGAACCACATGCACCGCCCTTCGCCGGAACTCGACCACCCACAGCTCGCGATACTGCTGTCCGACCGGGTCGCCGTAGAACGCGCGCGAACGAGAGCCGTGTCCGCCGTCAAGGGCTACGACTTCGGTCTCGAGAGTGAAGACCTCGTTGGGGCCTTTCGCGTTACGCCATCCACATATGCGAGGTTGCGCCGATGCTGATGATGGGTTTGGCGTAGGGAGTACAGGTCCGAACATCAGCCGGGTTCGCTCCAGAGGTCATTTACAAGGACGATGCGATTTGGCCTCGCCGTGTCCGCGAAATGTCCGCGAGACATCGCAAAACGACGCGAAGCATCGAGTGGTGTTGATGAACAAAAGTCCAGCGTAATGCACGTTTCATATGATCGCCGCAGGTCACAGTTGTGCCTGAGAATGCGTTCGCAACGTAGAAGTCGTCGGTTCGAGTCCGATCACCTCCACACCTAAAAACCCTGGTCAGAGGCGCGATTCCCTTAGACGAGCACTTGGGTCGACTTCTGTAGGACGCGAATAGGACATCGCTGTCGAATAGGTCGCCCAAGGCGTCCGCTGCTTCCTCATCTGTTTCGTCGGGTACCCACCCGTAGATGTCGGTCGTTGTCCTGCTCGACTCGTGACCCATACGTTGCTGAATCACTTGAGTGTGCACGCGTGCTTGACGCAACAGACCTCCTGACGAGTCGAAGGTCGTGGAAACTTACACCGTCGAATCCCGCCGCCTCGATGGCAGGCAACCACACGCGTGCGTCGCCACCGAGATTGACTTCGACTCCACCGTTGTCGCTGCGTCAGAAGAGTGCGCGGCGGCGTTGTTAGCCGATGACCGGCTCGAGGCGTTGGCGGTGCAACCCGAGGATCGACTCGCCATCGGTGGCGACGTGCTCAACGACTAACGACCCATTCGATGTCGGCATCGGTGGCGGCGGTACCGATTGACGAGAAGGCGACACGTTGTCTTGGGAATATGTGGCGCCGTCTTACTAGGTAACTACAAGACCCATGTAAATCTGCGCCACATATTCGATGGCATAGCTCTTCTCAATGCCGCGGTGAGTCCGACCGACGTCGAAGGGCGCAGGCACAAGTAGGTCGCCCTGCTCGCATCAAGTAGAGGATTGTGCGCGCGACTTGGTCCTTGTTCTCGTCGGTTTGTCCGCCACAGTTGTGGGTGCGGTGCCTACTCGTCGATGGCGTGCGTGGCCTACACATGTCGAGTCGACACAGACCCGGCTCGGAATGATCCTTGCCGGGCTTCGCCACGGTGTTTGAGCTGGTGGTCCTGGCATGGTCCTCGGCTCGCCTCGGGATCAGCAAGGCGGTCGTACAGGCGTGTGATCGGATCGTTCGCCTACAACGTCACCATGTCGCTAGGCGCGGGGGCCGCTCGTCCGACCCTCTGCGCCTCAGCAATCCGGTCAGCTACACGGACCGTGGATCGCCATGCTCGCATCGTTCACGGCGGTCCTGCTTATAGCGGCCCCGACCAAGCGACTTCTAGAAGAGCAGACTGGCTATTGCCTGCTTCCTATCCGGTCGTGGTTTGGCTGGTGCCGGGGTGATCGGAGCTGTCGTCCCCGTGGGTTCTTGCCGCTATGGGCACGTACCAACCGTGAGTGTCGCGTTGGCACTCAGTCCGCCCTGTAAGGCGTAGTAGGGATAGCTACCGGGCGTGGTGTTGGTGAAGTTCAGGACCGTGCTTCCAGCTCCTGACGCGTTCGTTGTGATCGTTGCCACCTTCGGTCCGGTCGCAGAGCCGGAGTGAAGTTTCACCCGCTTAACCGCGCCGAAGTGCTTCACCGCAAAGGTGACGTTGCCCTCACTGCACGGGTAGTAGATGGTCGATGGGGTAATCGTCAGTTTCGGTGACGTTGCTGAGGCAACCCCAGGGAGCGCGACGAGGGCGGAAACCAACACCGCAGCGGCGAGCACACTTGATGCGATTACTCGACGGCGAACCCGTGTGGCAGGCAGTACGGGTGGAAGTCCCTGCGACCCGTAGACCTGTTGTGATGGAACGCCATCGGACATGTGCTGAGCCTCCCCTTAAAGCCGCCAAGCGGCTGCCGCGTCGGCGTCGTTCGTAGCCGACCTCCTCTCGGAGGCTATCTCCGCGAGGAAGGGGCCACAAGGCGCTCGGGAAGGTCCAGAGAGCGCGTGCCCCACGACGAGCACGATCACCGTGATGGTCGCGTATGCCATTGAAGATTGACGTTTCGCCGCGTGGGATGCGCCCCCCTTGCCAACGCCCTATTTGTGGGCTACGAAGCCTCTCATCTGACACCCACCTAAGATATGGGAGCAACCATGATTAAAAGGTCAATCCTGACCGCTGCGGCGTTGCTCGTAAGCCTCATCGGCCTCACGGCAACGGCCAGCTCGGCGCAAGCTCGTCCGAACGTCGTCGGAGCCGGTATCACCCACTGCAATGGAGGATGGGTAAGGGGATTGAAGTTCGCTCCGCCCCTTGTAACTGGTGGTGTCGCTGCGGCTGAAACAGTCACCCTCACGACCACCATGCCCGCATGCGCCGGCGGCGTCCCGGTACCCGCGAGCGGGGTGTTGCTCGGAAAGGGCACGATCAACATGGCGGGGGCCAACAACTGTGCCAACTACTTCGCTACACCGGCTCCTCCTGGCGGAATCGACCTCATGAACTTCGGCCCAGGTGCCGCATTCGCAGGCTCCATCACATGGACGCCCGCTGCCATAACGCCGTCGGGCTTCTCATTGACAACCATCTCGGCGACTACAACCGCGCTCGCCGCCCCGGTCACCTTCAAGGCCGTGGGTATATCCGTATCCGGCTCTTATGCCACCCCCACCGCGGGGAAGTTCAAGTTCCACACGGTGAAGACCTTGGCTGCCATTCTCGGCGGCGGACCAAACTGCGGTGGTGCCGGTCTCAGCAAACTCGGGATCGCCGCGGCGGGCTCCAAAGGAAAGTTCTAAGGCCGAAACCCACGAAGTCGCCCGCTGCGAGTGAGCCTTCACGACTCGTTGCCACGGTGCAGTGGCTCACCAGTTCGGACGTCGGCGGCGGTTCTGAGCCGAGATGAGCGAGCATCGACTCCTGGTTCGGTGGAGATGCTCGATAACGCGTTTTCCTAATGCTGCCGTGGCAATGAGGCAATGAACTGTGCGAGTCGTCGCTTGCCAGCGGCTTGCGGATGGGCTACGAAGCTTTCATCTGACACCTGGGGGGCCTAGAGATGGGGGCAATCATGGTTAGAAGGTCAATCCAGACAGGAACGGCGTTGCTCGTGAGCATCATCGGCCTCACGGCAACCGCCGGCTCCGCGCAAGCTCGTCCGAACGTCGTCGGCGCCGGTATCACCCACTGCAATGGAGGATGGACGGGGAAGCTGACGTTCACGCCGCCTCTAATCGCCGCTGGAGTCGCTACAACTGAGGAGGTCGCCCTTACGGCCACAGCTCCTGCATGCGCCGGGGGTGTCCCTGTACCAACCAGCGCGAAGTTGGTCGGAAAGGGCATTATCAGCATGGCCGGGGCGAATGACTGCGCCAACTACTTCGCGACGCCTGCTCCCCCTGGGGGAACTGACACGTTGACCTTCGCGCCGGGCTCTCTCTTTGGTGGCGCCATCACCTGGACGCCCGCGGCCATCTCGTCGTCGTCGTTCTCATTCAGCACGGCCACAATGAAGACGACCACGCTCGCAGCGCCTGTCACCTTCAAGGCGCCGGTCGTGACCGTAACGGGCTCCTATCCCACCGCCGTGGGCAAGTTCAGGTTCAACAGCGTGAAGCTCCTGGGTGCCATTCTCGGCGCAGCGGCTGGCAACTGTGGTGGGGTCGGTGGGCTCAGCAAGCTCACGATTTCCGCGGCCGGCTCGGCCGGGAAGTTCTGAAAGGAGGACACCCCTCGCGGGCGTGCAGCTAATAGTTCGCCCAAGCGCTGACCCAGGCCCTCATGGTTCGCCGCTATTACAAAGACTTTATGGGCGAGCGATGGGGACAAGGGTTGCCCATGAAGTGGTCATCCATGAGGTCAACAGACGACGCTGTGTAAGTACAAACCTACATTTCCTCTTCTCGGACCACGTCCAAGTTGCGGAACGTCGGGGGACCGTCACAGAGCTTGGCCAGTGACGCAGCGAACTCGGCAGTCTCTGGCCGGTTGGAGTTCTCCATCGCCTCTTCGTAGGACGGGAACTCGACGATGTTGATGTAGGTGCGCTCGTTGTCGCGATCCCTACCTTGAATGGCTCTTGTCGGCGTGCGGATGCCAGTGGTCTTAGCGAGCCACTCGTCCAGGGTCCGATTGAATGCGTCGATGTCGCCGGTCTTGAACTCGATCAGTTGGACGAACTTCATGCCTGCCTCCTAGATGGACGCTGATGATGCCCGACCATAGTGAGCGGGGGGCCGCTTGTCGTCATGCCCCCTGCCTCTGGCGAGACCCGGCTATGGCGAGAGCCTTTTCGACATTGAGGTGCCGACCACGCGGTAGCCGAGAGAGTCATAGAGCGAGCGAGCGATGTCGTTGCCGCCGGCGACCCACAAACCGAGCTGAGCCGTGTCACGTTGTCTCATGAAATCTTCCGCTGCGAGCATCGCTGCGTGCCCCAGACCAAGACCGCGGAACTCGTCATGTATCTCGATGTCGTAGACGTATCCCACCGTGGAATCTTCGGGGTGAGGCCCGAGCCACAGGGACCCAACATCCCCCTCGGCGTTGCTGACGATGACCAGGAAGTGCATGCCCTGGGTCTGGAGGCCCTGAGGCAGAACGTGTGGCAGAAGCTGACGCGCCTTTTCCTCGGCCTGCTCAAAGCTCACACCAGTGGCTTTTGCCATCTGAGTAGCATGGTTGCGAATCGAGAGTTCGCGCCATGGCTCAAACTCGACGGCGTTCATGGGTCGCAATGTGACTGCCGGTGTCATTCCCTCGTCGGTCATGTTCACATTTTGTCCTATACCCGGTTGAACTAACGAGAACGAAGTGATGGGAGTGACGATTCGGTGTCCTATCACTCAAGTCCAGCTTCTTCTGGCTGGACATCGGCTTCACCGTGGTGGCCGTCGGATCGTGGAGCATCGCGTACATGACGACATTTGTGCTCGGTAGATGCGCACCGCAGGGTCGAGAAGCCGATCCCGGCAACTGACGACACAGGCTCTCCACAATCGCCTACGTCTTCCAGGTGAAGTGTGGGCTACTTGGCTTACCCCGGCATCGACTCGGGCTATCGGGGCACCTGGGGGCGTACAGGCGAACGTCGGGCGCCGACGGTGCGAGGTCCACCAATCCGCTTTGGCACGTTCTTCGCTGACCCTATCGACCAGGTCATGCGCTATGCCGGCGATCGGAACCTGCGAGGTTCACTTCGTGACTCGTTCGACACTTATGTGGCGTTCAGTCGTTCACCCTCGTATCGCACCGGCAGGAAGCTGGGGTTGAAGCAACGAACGGTGTCTATGCCCCGGCCGCGGTTCCAGCTCAGTTGGCCGATTGACGTCTTTGTGCGCCGCTGGAAGCGCCGTCACGATGACCACCCTCCCGGTGCCCTGCTCTAAAGACGCCGACACCCGAGCAGACCGCCGAACCTCGTCTCATTCGCGCTGGTCCGGCCAGAGTGGCCACTGCGCGAACGAGATGTACCGATCCGCTTCGTCAAACTGGACCACCTACAGGTCGCGGTACTCCTGTCAGTCCGAGCCGCCGTAGAAAGCGCGCGAACGACTGCCATGTCGCCCTCGACGGCTACGACCTCTCTCTCGAGCGTGACGACCTCTCGTGGGGCCTTCGCGTTCCGTGTCCCACATTTCCGAGATGACCGCGAGACCGACGATGGGCTCGGCGTAGGGCAGTGCAGGTATCGCGAACCTTCGGCAAAGAGGGGGCCGAGGCGGGGGGTCGCAGAGTGGGTGTCTCCATAGGACACATTTAGGACACGCGAGGACGACCGAGGTCGAAAGACGTCAACAACTGCTGAAAGACGAAATCCCAGTTCAAGGGCATTTGTCGACATCCCTCCAGGTCGCGGCTGGACGGCCGAAGACGTTCGCAACGTAGAAGTCGTCGGTTCGAGTCCGATCACCTCCACGGCGTTGTGTAAATCGCAACGTTCTTGCTGGTAGGAGCGGTTCGCGCCTGACCACTTACTTGCTGACGATTCCTTTTGGTGGTCTTGGCCTCGCGGTAGCGACGTATCGGCCCGATCAATCAAATCGACGCTGCGCGTTCGCGCTCGAGCGATATGCGACGCGTCGACCCACTCGATATCGACACTGTGGGGATCGTCCGGTTGATACACAAGCCGACCGGGAGTTGCACTTATGCGCTCTCTCCAAGCCGATCCAGAGCCGTCGCTATGCGTGGCTTTCGGCCAGTTCATCATCTACTCTTTTCCGCGCGGATGAGGCATTCTGTTCGGATGACTGCCAGTAGCTCTGCCAACTCGTCTGTATGGACGGAGCTTCGAGGCCGGCGCATCCCTGGGCTCGAAACCACCCTGCTGCGACCAGACGAATCTTGCTCGTTGCACACCCCGCTATCTCAGCCATCCCGCGAGTTGCTCGACGGCGACGAACGGAGCGCTGGTATATCGGGGGGTTAGTGTTTATCTGTGGCACGACTCGACGCGGCTGCCCGAGCAGACCTCCCGAACAGCGCATTCGCCTATGTGGACTCGCGTGGCCGGCGGGGGCTGCCGATCCACGACGAGCGGCACGTCCGAAACGCCCTGGCTCGTTTCAATCAGGTCGCCTTCGAAGACGAGCGCGCCCGAGAGCGCGCCCGCAAGAGGTTGCTGAACGCGGCCAAGAAGTACAGGATCGTGCCGGTCGGGTTCATTGCCGGGCAGCTGCGATCGGAGCGGGAGCTCGGTCAGGCCCAGGGACTGGCCCCCGTGCAGCTCCCCTCCGGCTTCGTGACCATGCTGATGACCGACATTGAAGGTTCCACCCTGCTGGTCCATCGTCTGGAGGATGGCTACCGCGAGTTGATCGACGAGGTCCGGGCGCTCCTCAGGGACGCAACGGTGAGTGCCGACGGCTGCGTGGTCGACACGCGGGCCGACGAGTTCTTCGCGGTGTTCGAGTGTCCCCGATCCGCCGTCGACACGGCCGTGGCTATCCAACGTCAGCTCCGGGGACGGTCATGGGCGGAGGATCTTGAGGTGCACGTCCGGATTGGCATCCACAGTGGCTACCCGACGCTCGCCGAGGAGAACTATATCGGCATGGCTGTGCACACCACGGCGCGCGTCTGCGCAGTGGCATACGGAAGTCAGATCCTGGTGACCGGCGATATGAGGGAGGCTATGCGGGGGTCAACACCTGATGGCGTGCGCCTCAGGAGTCTCGGTCAGCACCGCCTGCGCGGTCTGCCGGACGCGGTGCCCCTGTTCCAGGTGGCAGCAAAGGGTCTCGTCACCCGATTCCCTCCCACACGAACGTCGCAGAAGCGCTAGACAACGATAACTCGAGGACCTTCTAGGCTCGTGGAGTCGCGCTCGTGTTAAGGCGGTAGTTCGCGAACTGTCCGCTTAGGTCCACTCGCTCGTGGTCATTAGTACAACGTTTGCCCTGGTGAAACTGTGAGAATGATGTCCGATCGCTCGGACACATAAGTATCAACTCTCAAACCATTATCGGGACCATGTGCTCAATCCGTTCACTATCCGATGAGTGGACCTTGAGTGTTACGCAAACGCCGAAACCTGAGCGATATCGGACGGACGGTCCCTCATTCGAGTGCCTTCGAGGGGATGATTTAGCCGAAATTTTCGGCTGGTCCGCCTGGGAATATTTCGCGAGCACCGGGTGGCGATATGGGTCGGTCGGGCCAAAGGACACCCCGTCCGGGATCGCTGGCCAGCTTGGCCGACTCCTACCTCCAGAGCAGAGGAAACACGGCGTGCTGACCGGTAAGACCCTTCAAGGAGAGTGACCGCGCGCCTCCCAGAGTAAGGGCGCCACCGAGGCCCTCTTGCACCTTCTGCGACACCAAGATCTGTCCGCCATTAGCCGCGCTTGCCACGCGGCGCTTTGACGACCGTCCGGCCAAAGAAATCTTCGGCTCGGCATCGCGATCGTCCCGGTCACCTCCTCGGCCTTGTCGGCGATCCCGCCTGAGCATTCAGGGATGGCGGCTTCGGCCACCAACACAAGCCGCGAACTCGGCGCGGTGGTGGGATGGCGGCGCTCGGATCCATGGTGAACGGTCAGGTCACGAATAATCTCGTACGGCAGCTGGCGGCCATCGGCATCCCTGCTTCGTACCGATCAGAGGTCGTGACAGCGGTCCAGACTGGAAATGTCAGCGGTCCGGCGACTGCAGCAAGCACCCTGCCGTCGCCTCGATCGTCCACCGGGTGATAGAAGCTGCCACGGCGCGTTCTCCCACGGGATCGATCTCTCCTCGATGGCTGCGGCCGCCCTCATGTTGCTCGGTGCTAGCGTCGCCACTGTGACCATGCCCCGCAGGGGAGAGCATGGTGGCGACCGCTCCTCTGCCATCATGGCGAAAGGGCGGCTGAACGAGCGTAGGCCGCACACCGTCATCGGTTTCGGTCAAGAATCTCTGAGTGCGGATGGTCCGGGATACTTGGCGCGAGATTCGCGGACGGCGCTCGACGGGAGGTGGTTGCGATGACACGCGGACCAACGCCGTCTGTAGTCGCTAGGGCCCTGCGCCAAAGCCGGTACCCAGTCATAGCCTTCGACCTCGATGACCTGATCATTCTTGAGGCGAACGAGGCTGCTTGCGGGCTTCTCGGCTGGGCCTCCAGATCGTTGGACGGTGTCCCCGTCTTTGAAATTCTGAGCCCGGTGGACCAGCCCAAAGTGGAAGCAGCGCGGGCACTGCTCGCATCGGAAGCGATACAGGGCTATAGGGCGGTCCGTCACTTTCGCAAGGCTGACGGCACGGAGTTCGAGGCAAATGTGTGGGTGCGACTCACGACCACAGATGCTGGCAGATTCGCTCTTGTCATCATCGAGCGTGGCGCCGCCGCTGTTCCTTGGCCGCTCTTTGACGCCAGCATCACAATCGCGGGCATCGTGACCGACCATGACTGGACGATTGAACTAGTCAGTAGCGACATCGAACGAATACTCGGGCGCAGGCCTGAGGACTTCACGGGTTCCTCCCTCTTGGGACTGTTTCAGGCCGCCGACGTCCAGAATTTCCTTTCGGCTGTCGCCCGAGTCGCAGCAGATGAAAGCAAAGCAACGCTGCGAATGCACGTTCGTGATGGCGATGCCAATTGGCGAGATATTTGGTGCATGGTCGTGGCGATGTGCCAACACTCACCCCCTCGTCTTGGTCTGGCTATCGCCGCCATGTCTGAGTTCGGCCTCGAGCTGACCTCGGAGCTTCACCGGCAACTCGCTGTCCTCGGTGGGGACGTGCTTGACGGTATGGACCAGCTTCGGCCGCACATGCCGTCTGGGAATTTCTCAACGCGACAGTGGGAGATTCTCACGCGGGTTGTACGGGGCGAACGAGTGGAAGAAATTGCGGCCGGCCTTTACCTGAGCCCGAGCACAGTGCGGAACCACCTCTCCGCCATTTACAAGAAATTCGGTGTTCATTCCCAAGCTGAACTCCTGGCGAAGCTCCTCAGGGCTCCCGACTGACTCACCTAGATATTCGTCTAAACAATAGGACCGTTGTCTAGGCCAAACGGCTCGGCCGACTGGCTAGTTTTTGCTTCATGACGTCACGGCGAGTGAGCGAAGCCAGATGCGCTCTGACGTGACGCCACCGTGGGATCTCATCGCCGAGTGGATTCCCCATGTCGTGTGGGTGGCCGACGCTGGGGGCTCTACCGAGTACTTCAATCGTCGTGGCTATGACCTCGTCGGCCTGACACCCGAAGAGACATCGGGTTGGGGTTGGCTGCGTGTCGTCCACCCTGATGATGTCTCCCGGGCCCGGGTGGCCTGGCAAAGCGCCCTTCGCGACGACACTCCCTTCGAGGTTGAATATCGAGTGCGGACCAACGGTGGTGACTACCGCTGGATGGTCGCCCGGGCACTTCCGGTACTCGGGCTTGACGACGAGGTCGTCCGGTGGGCTGGCACGTGGACCGATATCGACGACATCAAGCACCTTCAGGACAAACTCGGTGGCAGCGTCGGCGGAGTGGCCGCCTCGTTAGCAATCCTGGACGCGCTCCAAGAAACGGCCCCGATTGGAATCGGATTCGTCGACCGCGAATTCCGAATTGTGCATGTGAACGAGCTGATGGCAGGGCTCAACGGGACCACGCCGCAGGAGGCCCAGGGTCGGACTCTCGCCGAGGTGTTGGGGTCGGTATGGCCCCGGGTCCAAGCTCAGTATCAGCAGGTGCTGAACTCCGGCAAGGCAATCGCAAACGTCGAGGTCGCACGGCCGGGTGTTGACGGATTGCCGAGTCACTGGTTGACCAGCTTCTACCCGGTCCTTGTGGAAAATGAGGTTCAGGGCGTCGGGGTGGTCATGACGGATGTGAGCGAACACAAGCGCAATGAAGAGTTCCGCTCTGTCGTCATGGAGAACATGGCCGAGGGCCTTTATGCCCTCGATGTGAATGGGCGGGTGACTTACGTCAATGCAGCCGCCTCAAAGATGCTCCGGTGGGACCCTGAGGAACTGCTGGGCAAGCTGATGCATGAGACAATCCATTTCCAAAAGGAGGACGGCACGCCGGTGCCTGCTTCCGAATGCCCGATGCTCAAGGTGAACTCGACTGGACAGTCCGTCCGAGTGTCCTCTGATGCATTTACCCGCAAGGACGGGTCGATCTTCCCTACTGCCTACTCGTCGGCTCCATTATGCAATGACGCCAGCATCGAGGGTGTTGTCGTAGTTTTCCGCGATATTACTGAGGAGCATAATGAGCTCGGCCGGGCACAGCGTGATCTAGCGGCGCTCAGCTGGCTGGGCCGCATCCGCGATGCCCTCGATGAAGACCGCATGGTTCTGTACTCGCAGCCCGTCATTCCAGCCGGCGAGGGCGTACCGAGCGAAGAACTCTTACTCCGCATGATCAGCCGGACGGGCGAGGTCATCCCGCCGGGTGCCTTCCTCCCAGTCGCCGAGAAATACGGGCTCATTACCGAAATCGACCGTTGGGTCGTGGTCCAAGCCATTCGTCTCGCCGCTGGCGGGCGGCGGGTGGAAGCGAATCTCTCAGCCGCAACCGTTGGCAGTCTCGATATCCTTCCCTTGATTGAGGAAGAACTCGTTGCAACTGGCGCCGATCCGGCCAATGTGACCTTCGAGATCACTGAAACGTCCCTCATGCGCGACATCGAAGTGGGCGAACAGTTCACCAAGGCCTTGGCGGACCTTGGGTGCGGCGTTGCGTTAGACGACTTTGGCACCGGCTACGGCAGCTTCACCTATCTCAAGCGACTCTTGATCCGCTACCTAAAGATCGACATCGACTTCGTACGCGAACTTCTCACAAGCGAGGCCAATCAGGCTCTTGTGCGCGCCATTGTCGGCATGGCCAAAGCCTTCAACCTTCAGACCGTCGCCGAAGGTGTGGAAGACCAAGAGACCTGGGACTTTCTCCGCCAAGAAGGAGTCGACTTCGGACAAGGGTTTCATTTCGGCAGGCCGGCACCGATCAGTGATCAGAAATGAATGAGGGATGCGTTCCCGGTCGCCACCACCGGATGGCTTGGCGCGTGCATCCTCGAAGGCGATTCTCGTGCAGGGTCGGGCGATTGCCGGGTGATCGACATCTCAGTCATAGGCGTCGGGCTCGAGCTCTTCGGTGCAGTGACGGAGTACCTCATCTGGCGTCGGACCGTCGTCCATGTCAGCGTGTCCGTCGGATCATCTGTCAGCCCTTCGTCTGGTTGTGGAAGTCAGGGACACGACTCCGAAACCACGAGACAGGTCCGCGTGGGCTTGGAGTTCGTCGATCTCTCGGAGACCGAGCGAGCGATCATCGACGTCATCGAGAAGCTAGGAGCCGCCTGGTGAAGCTGTGTGGGCTCATCGCGTGGGTGAACGACGCCAGATGCACATGATGTCTGTCTTGCATGGTGGCGCGGCTTCGTGAAGGCCCGATCCGTGGTCTTCTACGCCGGGGAGGAGCAGAAATCCGATGTGAAGCGCCGCATAGACGATGAAGTGCTCCCTCGTTTCTCAGAGGTCCCCCACTTCCTGGGATTCGTGGCTCTTCAATCCGAAGGAAGTCGACAAGTCGTCGCCATGTCCTTCTGGGACGATGGTCTGGAGGGTTCCGAGGCAATCTCAGAGGAGTTCCGAGACGAGATTGAGCGCGTCACAGGAAAAGCTCTGGCGCCAAGGGAGTTCACCATCGTCAGAATGCTGATGCGCGGCACTGACGGAGCCGTCTACCACGACGTGTCGCTACGTACAGATGTCGCTGAGCATCGGTGTTCGCTGGGTCATCGATTGATCGACGACCAATGGCAGACGGGCCGAAAGCCGATCCCCACGTGGTTCTGCCCGACCTGCAACGCCCCGTACACCCGGCAGCCCGATGGAACGTTCGTTCGGGTCACCGACCGGTCCAGCCATTAGTGTCGCCGACAGGAGGCGAACAAGGGCGTAGTGGGCATCGGCGTTCGCGGGGGTCCGCTACAGGGTCGGAAACGCCTACAAACGCAGCCAGGGTCGAAGTCCAGGTAGCGGGCGAACAGTGAGGATTTCAACCGACGGAAGCCTGCTTCGGACCCACGCCGTAAGTCACGACATTAGAAAGGAGCACGGTGCACTCGGTCACCCTGGAGGAAGGCCCGACAGGATCAATGCCGCGTAGAACCTCAGAGCACATGTCGCATATCAACCGAAGCCATTTGGTCGCAGTAGTACCGAGGCTCCACAACCTCAGAAGACAGTTCCGACTCTCGAACCACGAGCCGGAGCGATATCGGATGACCTGAGGTTGTTTTGAGGCAACTGGCGAGGGCACCTTGACTTGCGTTCCGCAAAAGTCTGAACCCCACACTCGATCAGGCGATCCCGCTCGGGGGCCGAGGGGGTCCGTATCGCCAGGGCGCTCAGAACCGGAAGTTTCGGACGGTCGTGGGGTCGATGCTGCACAAGACGGTCGCCGCTAGGAGCGTCGAGCCCCGCTAGGAGTTGCCAAGAAGTTGACGGATCCAATCGCTGGATGCAGCGGCGGCGACGGTCTTGCCGTTCCCATCGACATCAGCGGGACTGGCGCCGTGTTCTAGCAGCAAGGCGATGATCTGGCGTTGCTCGTCTTTGGCCTCGTCTGAGCCAGAATTGCTCTTGCCCGTGTTCTGGACAGCCAGGTGCAATGGGGTCGAACCGCTCTTGTTCATGAGCCGCGGGTTTGCGCCATTCTCGATGAGTGCCTTGACCGCGTACGAGCTACGGGTCCGAACGGCTCGATGCAGTGGGGCCACGCCACTGTTGTCCGTCGCGTCGGGATCCCCACCTTGTTCGATGAGGTAAGCAATCACCTGACGTTGCTCATCCCCATCCCAATGGGCCGCACCGGGACTCCCATCTGCGGCGTAGTGGAGCGGTTCGGCGCCTCTTCGGTTGCGAGCACGGATGTCGGCACCGTGCGCAACGAGAGACCCAGCGAGTTCTCGTTGATGCGCTGCGGCAGCGACATGTAGCGCCGTGTCACCGGCATACACGTAGTGATGAATCGAATGAAGGAAGTACGTGTCGGGATCTTGGCGACTGGCTCCAACGCGAATTGAACTGGTTGCAAGACCAGGTTCTTCGTCTACCCATTGCTCGATCCCGAGACGTTTGCGTGAAGCGATGGCACGGAAGAGCGCGAGCAGCGCACCGTCGTCGGGCCTATCGATGCGATGTGTCTTCGCCACCTGCACAGCTTGCCTGAATCGTGGCGATCCGGGAAGTGCCTGACAGGTCTGCCGAGCGCTTGTTTGCGGAACCCGTTCGGTAACGTTCTGATCGACGATTTCGCCGTCCGGGATGCCGAAGAGGGTCGGTGACGTCCGGATTGTGTCGAGTACCTCCCATGCCTGTCATTCAATTGCCCCGGAGGCGGCGATCACGAGGCGGGGAGGAACGGAATCGAGAACCGGTACCGGGGGAGTCAGGTAAAAACCCGGGTCACGGGCCAGAGGCTGTTGATTTCGTCTCTGGTGGATTGGTTCGACAGCTGTCCGCTCACCTCCACCCGAAAAAAGTTCACGCGAGCTGGTCCGTCTATTTCACTGAGTCATCGCGTCGTGTCGGATCATTGCCATTTGAGCGTAGGGGTGTGTCAGTTCCGTCTCATGGCTACGCGATCTACCTCCGCGGAGGCCGACGTGGCGCGTTTGGATCAGGGGTTCGCACATACCCCACGGGTGGGACACACATGGCTGTACGACGAAACGCTGGCACCTCGTTCTGTGCCGACCTTCTGGCTGAGGACCTTGCCAGGCTCGGATCAGGCGATGCGCTTCGTATACCGGCGAGGGAGCGAGGCGCTTCCGTTCTCGCTGACGGCTCTTCCATCTGCCGCTCTTGGGCTACCGAACCCTAACTCCGGCTCGATATACGGCCTCGACGTTCCTTATCGCTGCAATATCAACGAGGGGATTTCCACGGACAACGAGTAGATCCGCGTCGGCGCCGGCAGCTATCCGACCCTTCGAGCCTTGCAGCACGATGGCGCTAGCAGCCACCGAGGTCGCAGACCGGAGAGCTTCCTCGGCAGTCATCCCGATCTCGACCACCAGTGCCTCGAGTGCATAGGGCAACACGTCGTGCGGCTTGCCGGGGGACACTCCGGCGTCGCTGCCGGGAATCATCCTGGCACCCGCACCGCCACATCTGGCGGTGGTTGTCGAGGATGGCGGCCAGGCGCTGGGCGATAGCAGGGGGCGGGGCGGAGGCGCCCGCGATCGCGCCGGGTGTCACGCTGACGACCACGCCCTGGGTGGCTATTCGATCCAGCATTGAGGGATCGGCATCGACTCCGCTAGAGGTCATGAACGTGACATGCTCCAAAGTGTCGAAGCCGGCCTCCATCGCGTCGGCCACGGCTCTAGATCCGTGGACGTGAGCGGCGGTGGGCATACCCACACGGTGAGCCTCTTCGACCACGGCCCGCAGGGCGGCCAGATCGTATTGGGATTCAAAAGGCTGGCTGCCGGGGGTGATGTTGCCACCGCTCACCATGACTTTGACCACGTCGCAGCCTCGCTCGGCCCGCTCCCGCAACCGCGGCCCGCAGCGCGGACTCGCCCTCCGCTTCACCGCCAAGGAAATGGCAGTGGCCACCGTTGGTCGTAATCGGCGGGCCGGCAGGCAACGATGTGCGGGAGGGCGGGTACCGGACCCCCCGCGCGTAGCGACAAAGACAGATAACCCCGGTCTCCCAGGTCGCGCACGGTCGTTACACCTGCCCGCAGGGCTTGGGCGGCGGCGGAATGCATGTGCGACAAGAGAGCCTCGTCGTCAGCCCGCGCCAAGGGTTCCACCAGATCGGCCGTTGCGTGGAAGGCCAGATGCACGTCCGCGTCGATCAACCCGGGGAGCAGGCAGGCCTCTGTACCGAAGTCGACGAGCGTTGCCCCCTCGGGAGGCTGAGCCCCGCTTGTATCGACGTCCACGATCACACCGTCTTCAACGAGCACGCTGGTCGAACCGAGCGAGCGTTCACCGTCAAAAACGTGCCCGGCCCGCACGACAACCAGTTCTCTCACAAGACTAGAGAATAGGTGTCGCCGTTACGGGATGAGGGGCCTTCTGGGATGGGTCAATGGACGACTGAACTCAACGCGAGCTCGAGTTCAGTGGTGAGACCAGAAGCGCGATGCGCGAACTAGTGAGGAGATCGGGGTTGGTCGTTCGCCAAGCAATCCGTGGCTCGCGGATCGCATTCGAGACATGGCCCGCCATGCCTAACGATGACGACGTGGAGTGGCCATGACGACCGTCCGCTTCGGATCGTCGAGGCCAGTTCTGGGGCGCATCTCCCCCGTCTTGGTAACGTGGAGTCGGTTCACCGCCATTCTTGAAAGGGACAATGATGCGTATGAGGTTCTTGTTCCGACGGGGTACCACTGTGCTTCTAGGCGCAGCGACAGCTGTTACTGGTTTGATGGCGCCAGCGGCCTCGGCTGTCACTGCATCCGGCAACCGTGGTGGTGGGTGGTCAGCATTTTCACAGATCCGAGCATCAACCAGCCATTCGAAATAGCCACAGGCCAAGACGGCGCGCTTTGGTTTACCAACACGGCCCAGAACAATTACTCGATCGGGAGGATTAGCACGAGCGGGGTCGTGACGAACTTCATCGGTCCCAGTATCGACATACCAATAGGTATCACCTCCGGACCCGATGGGGCACTTTGGTTCGCCAATGCTGGCAACAACTCGATCGGTCGCATCACCACCTCCGGTGTCCAACTACACCGGAGCCGGCATCGAGGAACCTACTTTCATCACCTCTGGACCCGACGGAGCACTTTGGTTCGCCAATGCTGGCAACAACTCGATCGGTCGCATCACCACCTCCAGTGTGGTGTCCAACTACACCGGTACCAGCATAGACAACCCCGGCGGGATCACCGCCGGGTCCGACGGGGCACTCTGGTTTACCAACCAGAACAACAACTCGATCGGGCGGATCACGACATCCGGCGTTGTAACCAACTACCCCGACCCTGGCATCGATGTTCCTGTTGGAATCACAAGCGGCCCTGACGGCGCTCTGTGGATCGCCAGTTCCGGCAACGACGTCATCGGACGGATCACGACGGCCGGTGTGATGTCCAACTACACCGGTACCGGCATCTCCGGTCCATATGGAATTACGACAGGTCCCGATGGGGCACTCTGGTTTACCAACATGCTCAACAACACGATAGGGCGGATCACCTCTGTTCCTGTCATCTCGGTCTCGCCCGCATCAGGAGCACCCGACGCACACGTCACGGTGAGCGGAGAGGGGTATTCCCCCGGCGAGCAGGTGAAGGTTACTTACAAGACCGGTCTACAGAGCCCGCCTGTGGTCGCCATCTGCAACACCACCGCCAACCCGAACGGCACTTTCAGCTGTACGGGGAACATCCCCAGCAGGGTGACCGCCGGGGCCGATGGCGTTCACAAGATCAAAGCAAAAGGGGCGACCTCCTTTGTCACCGCCAAGACGACGTTCGCCCTTACCTGAAGGTGACGTCGGTAACGACGACCAGGGACCCCGAATCCACGCAGCCGCGGGGAATCGTCAAGCGCTCCGCCGTAGCGAATGGCAGGGAGTCGTGTGCCGACACCGTGAGGCCGTGTTTTCGTTACGGCCTCTAACGAGTCGAGGCCCTATCGGGATCGTGCGCGGTCCGTGCGCGCCGCCATTTTCCTTCGCGACGTTGACGTCGTCGGTTCGAGTTCGATTACCTCTCACTTTTCAGAGGCAACTGTCCTCTCTAGAACCCCGACTCGACCGAGCGCACGTACCAAGGCCGGGCCAGACTGAGCGCAACACATCCGGCGAGCCGGAAAGGCACGTACCGTTGCTGCTATGCCGGGCTACCCGGCCCGGGCCACGCGTTATGGGACGGCTAGTGAACTCGCTAGCAGTTCGAGGGAGCTTTGCAGTTGGGCGAAGCGCCGCGGCCCCAAGATCTCTGCGATCCGCAGCTGGGCCGTCCCCGCCTCGGCGTAGATTGTCTGCTCGAGCCGACGCCCCTTCGAGGTAAGTCGGATAACGCGACCCCTTCCGTCGGCCGAATCGGGCACGCGGAAGAGGTACCCGTGTCGTTCCAGGTGCCCGAGCAGGTCGTTGACCGACTGTTTCGTGATCCCCACCCGGTCCGCAAGCTGGCTTGGACGTAGTCCGTCGAGGCCCGGATAGCGCCAGAGCCCGACGTGCGCGGAGTTCAGATCGTCGTATCCCGCCGCAACCACGCCCGCATACAGCTGATCACGGACCCAGTGCCAAACGACACGAAGCATGGCGCCGATGTACGGGCTTCGCCGGCCGTTGGGGTGGTCGAAGGCATCGCTTGACACGGTCGTAAGGTTACCATACGATCTAATCGTAAGGGTCCCTGACTACCGATCCGGGACAGGTTTTCAGCCAGGAGGTGGCCGAAGTGACGAAGGCAGTTGTTGACTCTCCCGAGAACCAACATGGGCCGGCGTGGTGGTTCCTCGACACCCTGGTCGTCGAGCACCGCTGCGCACCAGGCATGGACACCGTCGTGCTCGAGATGACCTTGCCGGTCGGTTCCGCGCCCCCGTTGCACGTGCACGACAACCTCGACGACACCTGGTACATCCTCGCGGGCCAAATGGTTGTGCGCTGCGGCGACGACGAGCTCATCGCCGGAGCCGGGTACTGGGTTTCCATGCCCCGCGGCGTGCCCCACACGTTCCGGGTGGTCGGTGACAGCGAGGCGCGGATCCTGCTCGTCCACGACAATTCGAGTTTCCGCGACTTCGTCCGCGATCTCAGCGTGCCGGCGACCGCGCATGCCGTTCCGAGCGCACCGGCATTCCCTCCGATGGATGAAATGGCGCGGATCGCCGCCTCGCACGACCTCAGGCCGATCGGCCCCCCCATGAGCGCCGAGGACAGCGACTCCATCTTGGCGGCCGCGAGCTGACTGACCTTCGCGATCGAAGGAGATCAGTATGCATGTGCAGGCTCTCGGTCACGTCGTGCTCAAGGTGCGGGACCTGGAGCGGTCCGAGATCTTCTACTCGGATATCTTGGGCATGCGAGTTGTATCGCGGATCTCGGACCCGCCTATGACGTTCTTCAGAATTGCGACCTCGGATAATCATCACGACTTCGCCCTGATGGAGCTCAGTCCCCATGCAACAACAAAGTCGCCATCAGACCAAAACGCGATCGGTTTGGCGCATGTGGCCTTCAAGATCGGTCGTTCGGTCGAGGAGTTCCACCACGCACGGAGCGTGCTCGATGCCTCAGGGACACGGTGCCTCTACGAGGCCGACAGAGCCTTTGCCAAGAGCGTGCACGTCCTCGATCCAGACGGGAACGAGGTCGAGTTATACGTCGAGACCATCGGACACTCGGAAAGCTGACCAAAACTCACTGGTTCACGGGATCCCGTCACCGAGTTGGTGCGGTTTGGCACCAACAACTGACCGCCGATGCCGCGTTCTCGCTAGCTCCTGAACAGAGTCATCGACGCGTGCTCCGTCGTCGGGTGTCACAGGACGCACGATAAACAGTGGGAGATCTTGGTGACGTGGACCAGAGACCTAGATGAACGGCGAGCGAACCCCATATTCGTGATGTCAGCCGGACCAATTATCCGTTCTGCTGCTTTATGAAGCCGAGTCCGAGTCTCTTCAACTCTCTTCCTGAGAAGGATCTCGCCCTCGGTTTCGAAGGCATGCTCCCAAGGGTTCGCGGCGGGCGCGCTCGCGACCGTACGCAGGTCGGATTGTAGATCGGCGTAGCGTGTTCGCATCTGCGCGGCAATAGGGGTCAGGCGGCAATAGGAGACAGCTGGGACCGCTAGGTATCGGCACGTCCCGATCGGTTTGTCATCCTCCAACGGCGAACAACCTCCACTCGTCGGGCACACCCTTGAGGACGTGAGTGCCGCGTTCGTATAAGGAAATCCTCGATCCCACGATGAGTCCCTTGACAGTCTCGGAGACCAGTACCTCCCCCGGGGCCGCAAGCGCCGCTATCCGGGCAGCAATATGGACAGCCAGTCCTCCAAGGTCTTCACCCCGCACTTCACACTCGCCGGTGTGCAACCCCACGCGCAGTTCGATGCCTAGCCGGGTGGTGGCTTCGGCAATGGCCCGAGCGCATCGGATCGCTCGGGCAGGGCCGTCGAAGCAGGCCACGAACCCGTCGCCAGTGGTGTTGATCTCTTTGCCACGGAACCGACGGAGTTGGTCACGCACTGTGTGATCATGAGCGTCGAGAAGACTCCGCCAAATTCTGGTCACCGAGCGTTGCCGCGCGTTCGGTCGATCCTACGATGTCGGTGAATAACAGGGTCGTGAGGACGCGATCGACCTCAACCTCCGGTCGCTCGCCGGTCAAGAACTCGATGACCTGTGCGATCGTCTCGTCGTCAGGCGGACCCAGGTCGCCCCCCGGCAGCTCGACGAAGGTCGCCCCGGTGATGTGCTCGGCTAGGTATCGGCCGTGATCGATCGAAAGGAACGGGCTGTCTGCGACCTGGAGGACAAGCGTCGGGGCTTGTATGAGTGGTAGCGCCTGGCGAACGTCAACATTATGGAAGAAGTAGTCGTACTGGGCGGCCAGGGTGCGAGGTGTGGTTGAAGCTCGCTGCATCATCGCCCCCCAGCGATTCCACTTTGCATCGTCGGCCCGACTCGGGTTCAGCAGATGAACCAGCTCCTCGGTTCCCCACATCGTCGCCAACATCTCAACGAGCGAGTCGGCAGTCGCAGGTGACACGCCGATGGGGTAGTCGTCGGCTTCCAGGTACCGAGCCGTAGTGTTGCGGAGAACGAGAGCGCTCACACGCTTAGGGTGCATGGCGGCATAGAGGACGGCGATCGGTCCCGTGTCCAGGGTGGCGAATATCGCTGTTCGATTCGATCCGACTGCGTCGAGGACGGCGGTTATGTCTTCGGTCAACTCCTCCCATGTCGGCATAGCGTTGAGAGCAACCGGGTCCGACGCGCCGGTGCCACGGCGATCAAAGAGAACGGCCTTAGTGCATGAGGCCATCTGGGTGAACGCGCGAGCACTCGATTCCTCGGTCCAAAAGAAGTCGATATGACCTCCGAGCCCGTAGCACAAGAGGAGATCGAGTGGGCCGTCGCCGACGACCTGATAAGCAACATCGGCGCCCGCGACGGCAACATATCGGGTCTTGGGTGCTTCCATAGCGGTAGACAGTCTGGTGCAAGGATTCAGCGCTGTCGCCGGGGCGTGCCCGACAGCGTGTGCCTGGTTACCCAGCGGTACCAGGCTCCTAGAAATGTCCCCGATGTGCTACTCGCTGGCGGGCAACATCGCGAGCGCGATGGCTCGATGCAACGGCTCGGCACAGCCCAGAACGCCGAGCCGAGGGTCTCCCAACCCTTCCGGCTTTGCGATGCTGGCGGCGCCGGATTCGGCGTTCGGCGGTTTGTCAGTGGTCTAGAAGGCGCGCCCGAATATCGGAATTGCATTTCACGGAAGTGTCGGTAGGGTGGTCGTCGTTGCCAGTTCCGCACCCGAGGACGCCAGCCAAGATCCCCCGGTCACGCACCAGTTGCGTGGATTTCTTCCCGAATCTCACGGTTCGAGAGTGTCCGCTCAACTCCACTTCGACCTGGTTGCAAGTGGGGGTTTCCCGCCTCTCTCCGAACGGAGGATGTTGACGGTTTGCTGGCGGTAGAGAAAGGGTATAGGGCGAGGTTTCGCCTCGCCTCGCGGCGGGTAACTTCCTGAACGCACAGAACGATTCGAAGGGGGATTCGATGATGGTTCGATTGCGTTGGGCTCGTGTAAGTGTCGCGGTCGTGGCCTTGGTCTGTGCGCTCACCGCCATCGGAGCGAGTGGCGTGGTCCCGCCGGCGGGAGCCGCTCCGGCCGCGCCGGCATGCACGTTCAAGGGCATCGGGCTGCCGCTTGTTTTGTCCGCATCTGCTGGAGAGAAGATCGCCATTCATTGCACCGGGCTCTCTCCGGTGCATCCATACTTGGTTATGGAGGTGAGCCTGCTGCTCGGAATTGACCCTAAGGCGACACCCCTCCTTAGTGGGAACATCACCTCGCTTTCGGGGCTCATGGCCTTGCTCGCCGCCCTTCCTGAGATCAATCCGCTGGCGCTCGCCTTCCCGTTGACGGACCTTTCCGGCAATCTCAAATACACCTACACGCTTCCCACGTCCCAGGCCCCAGATCCCAAGGCCACGTGTCCGCCATCCCAGGCCGAGCTCAACATGGGGTTGATCGGTTGCGCGCTCGCGATGATCGACCTCACCACGTTCAAAGTGGTCGGCGCCGGTAGCGCCCTGGTCAACTACAAAGGTGAGCCGCTGATTCCACCCAGTCCCACCCTGGCCCTCTCGGCCAAGACGGCAACGCCGAGCCAGGTTGTGAATGTGAGCGACGCCCCCGGCGCCACCACCTACTGGTGGTTGTCAACCGTCACTGGCTTGCAGGGCCTGCTCGGCGGTGCCCCCGCCCCACCGGTGGTGACGGTCAGCCTGAAGAGCAGCACCAACCCTCCGACGACCGCGGCCAACGACATCACGGTCACCCCGGCTGTCTACAACTACCCGGTGCTGACCCCGCCCAAGATCTCCGGCGGATTCACCGTGCCAGCCATCAGTGGTAATGAGAAAGTGACCGTGACCTACACGGCGCCATTGCTGGGCGAAACCTTCTACAACATTGCCTCCGCCCGGCTCAATGTCACATAGCCGACGTACGATCGCCATTCTTTCCTCTCCTGCCGAGGATCCCTTGATCAGGTCATGTCGAGACTTGGCGAAATTCCAGAGTCTCAACCCCAAGCATTTCTACCAGGGCTAGTAGCCCGTACACCGCTGACCGATCCTGAAGCGAGCCCATGAGCACAGCTTCACCGCGCCGTACCTCCGACAGCATCGTCGGAAACGCGGGAAAGAGCTGTAGCTCCGAGCCTCAGCTCGACCATGTGTGGGAGGCTCGGGGTGATCGGACCTCCGGTGCGGAACAAGCCTCCACGGGATCCACCCCAGGGTGCCTGCGACGATTGATGCGTCATACCGTTCAGGAACGACCTTCGAATCGTCCGTCAGATGGATGCCCTCAAGATCCGGACCGGTAACGCACACCGCTGAGCTATTGCCGGCATACGTAAGCCCGTCTGAATGTGCGAGTGCCGCAGCAGAGGTCGCAAAACGAGAGTTAGTGGCCCGCGCCAACACGAACGTATTGATCGCCTCCACGTCCTCGCGCTGAGCGACACTCCAACGGCACGAGGTCGCCGGAGCACTTATGGGTTACTCGCCCAGCAGGACAGCTCCCTGCAGCCAATCGAGAAGGAGCGCGTTGAGCCGATTTGGTGAGTCGAGCGGGATCCAGTGGCTGGCGCCACTCGGTACCAGTTGAGCGACGCCGCGAGAGCGCCGGGCTGCGACAGATCTTGCTCGTAACGTTCCTGGTCGCCGGCACCACGGAGGAAGCGCCGCAGCCAGGCCCAATCGTCGTAGGCAAGGGTGGCCTCCGCAACACCTTCGAATTGAAAGAAGAGCTGGTACCAAGCCATCTCATCCTGCCGAAGAGACTTCGGGACACTGGGGTGACCAACCGACAGGACGACCAATTTTTCGACACGGCGCGGATGCGCGATGGCCGTGCCCCAGGCGACGGCCGCCCCCAGTCATGTCCGCGTTCGTTACAGCGATGAGCGGGAACGTTATGAATACCATTTGACCCAGATGGGCCGCGACCTTCTCTTGCCGCTGTCCGCGATTCGTCAGTGGGGTGACAAGTACTTGAGCGAGAAGCCACCCACGCTCCTGCGTCGCAAAAGCGATCACAAACTGGTCGTCCCCGCGCTGGTACCGAAGGGAACTAAGGCGATCCGGGCAGAGGAGACCGAGCTTGTGGCCGGACCTGGACGCAATACGAAGGATTACGCAACCTGGCGACTCCTTGAAGGAATGACTTCCCGAAACGAATCGTGACGAGGACTCTAGAAATTTTGGGCTAAAGACGCTTCATGTTGTGAGGGTCGGATGGTGCCGATCTACAAAGAAGGCGTGGCACAGGAGTCTTGTATCCGATCGGCGGTACTCTCGCGAGATGCGACCCCTTCGGTACTCCATCAACGTCACATTGGACGGGTGCTGCGATCATCGTGCAATGGTCCCGGACGAAGATATGCATCGTCACGCGGCGGATAACCTAAACCAAGCCGACGCCCTTCTCTTTGGCCGTGTGACTTACGAAATGATGGAATCAGCGTGGCGGCAGCCGGCGTTGACAGGAGCAAGACCTGATTGGATGGAACCCTTCGCCGAAACGATCAACGCGGCGAAGAAGTACGTCGTATCGAGCATCCTGGAGCAGGTCAGTTGGAACGCGGAACTCGTGCGTGGAAATCTGGGCAAGGCCGTTCAGCAACTCAAGCGGGAGTCGGGAGAGGGGTTGTTAACAGGAGGCGTGATGCTCCCGATGGCGTTGGCGGAGCAGGGATTGATCGACGAGTACGAGTTGGTGGTGCAGCCCAGGCTGGCGGGCCACGGGCCTAGGTTGTTCGAGGGGCTATCGAAGCACATCGACCTTAAGCTTGTGAGCCGGCTCGAGTTCGACTCGGGGCGGTGGCGATGCGGTATGAGCCAAGAAGGTAGAGCCATAAGGTTTGCTAGCCCAGCCGACGAATGCTCGCTGAACCGTTTTGGGGGTCGTCGGTTTGGTTACTGCCCAATCCGTGTTGGTCAGTTCGTGTCAAGCACTTGAGACAACCACAAGAGAGCAACCTGAAAGCGCTCCCGGGAGCGTCCGCCGTGGTTTCCCGTGTTCTCGTTGACCTGATGGTTTATGCCGGCACGTCCGAGACGATGACTCAACAACCGGTGACCCCATTGAAGGTAGTAGTCGTCCGCTGTGCCGACGTCGAGAAGGATACCCCGCAGCTTCTTCAGGTCTGCTGTACGCGTTGCACAGTTGATTACGGGATCGAATGCAAGCCACCGGTCCCACACATCCTGCAAGAGCTCCCCCTCAGGGAACGACAGCGGTAGATCGACGTAGAACGGCGGGTTGGACGGATTGGGCGAGTAACACGCCGAGTACGCGTAAACGATGGAGGAGTAATCGTTTCCGTCGATGGGGCCGGCGGGAGGCTCCGGCCAGATGCTGTTCAGGTAGTCGTAGAGAAGCGTCTTGTGCGTCATGTCCAGATAAGAGTCACCGGACAGCATTGCCAAAGCCCCGAAGACATCAGGATTTTGGGAGCCGATGTTCCAGGCGCCCATCCCCCCAGATGAGAAGCCGAAAATTCCTCGGCCAGTGGAGTTCGCGATAGTCCGGAAACGCTCGTCAACAAATGACACCACGTCGTGCACGACGGACTGCTCAAAGTTTCCGCAGACCGGGGAGTCAACCCACTGGCTGCAGCCATAGCGAGTGGTGCCATCCGGGATTACGACGATCATCGGAGTGGCACCCATTCGCCTGAAGACGGGATCAACTACGTCTTCGAGCGGCGGGACCCAACGTTTCCTATCCGTCGGGGGATCGACCAGGGAACCAGGTCCCTCCCCAGCTGCATGAAGAAGATATGCGGTCGGATACCGCCGATCCGTGTCTTCGTACCCGGGTGGAACATAGACGAAGAGATCACGCTCGCTTGGGTCTCCTAGGAGGTTCCCAGCCAGTTGGACGCTCTCTATGCGCAATTTGTGGATCAAGGTGTGCCTCTCGACCGTCGTAGATCGGCGGAATCGCTCTGGACGCCGGGAGCATGATACCGAGGAGGGTGTCTCGGCAGCGGTTAGAGCCACAAATCCCCCGACCGTCAATCGGTCGTTAGCGTGGCGCTTTCTCGAGCGGTCGCGAATGCGTCCAACGCCATCCTGACCGCCGTTGCTTCAGGTTCAGGCGGTGCCGCATTGACGACGAGTGGTTGGATTCCATGACCTCAACCTTTGCACTTTCGGGAGTCTCTATGAAACCCGTGCGGTTCAGGCCTTCAGTAGGCGGTGTCGAAAGCAGCGTTGACCAACACGGCGCGCAGTGTTATTGGATCGCGCTCGCGAAAGCTTCTAGCGAGATGTTCAAGACTCTGCCGCGGTCCGCTCCATGTGTTTGTCTGCGACGCCATGAATGTTGGCAGCGACTGAAAGGTGCATGGCGGGGGCGTCGATCTTTTGGAGGCATCACCTGACGCTCACGAACTTGCCACACGATCCGGAAGGATTTGGACGTACCCGTTCGTCCCATTCACGCGGATCCGTTGCCCATCGCGAATGAGTCTGGTGGCATTCTCCACTCCCACGACGGCCGGCAAACCATATTCCCGAGCGATCACCGCTCCGTGGGTCATCAATCCACCAACTTCGGTGACCAGGCCGCGTATGGATACAAATAATGGCGTCCAGCTCGGATCCGTGTACGTCGTCACCAGGATGTCGCTCGGTTCGACGTCGGCATCCACCATGTCATGAATGACACGGGCCCGGCCCTCGATGATCCCTGCCGATACCGGTAGGCCGGCTAGTGCCCCCGCGGGCACGTCTTCGCGTCGGTACACCCCTGCGACGACCTCACCGTCCGACGTGAACACTCGAGGCGGTGTGAGAGCTTGATACGACGTGAATGCGTCCTTGCGCTCTGAGATGAGCAGATCATCCGCTCGGTTCGTACGTACAACGTTGTGTAGCTCTTCGAATGTGAGGTAGAAGATGTCTTCTTTCTCGCCAAGAACGTTGGCATGCACGAGGCGCTCGGCCTCTTCCAGCAAGGCCTGTTTGTAGACAAAGTATCGACTGACCATGCCGTACTTCGGATACTCCCGGTAGCCGATGAAGGTTCGGACCCGATCGATCTTCCACTTGGTCTCATCGGCCTTGCGCTCGCCGTCTGGCAGCTCCCGCAAGCGCGCCAGCAGCTTAGCTTCCTTCATCCAGGCTTCACTGCGGCCTTCCTCAAAGCGCCGCTCGCCGGCACCGGATTCGAAGTTCTTTACGTTGCCCAGAATCATCGGCACGAGCGTGGTTGGTCGTTCGCTCCAACGCGGTCTCGTAATGTCGATCTCGCCGACGCATCGCATGCCGTAATTATCGAGGAAGGTCCGAATGGCGTTTTCCGCTTCGGCCCCTCCTGCCACGTTGGCCAGGCCATCCAGGAAGTTGTCGTTGTCGACATCGTGCAGAAACGCCACCACCTCATGATGAGGGCGGATCACATCCGCTACGTCCAGCAGGGCCAAGCCCATTTCTGACGTGACGTTGTAGGGAACGGACTGCGAGAGCGTGTCGGCTACGTTCGTCTCGCCCAGCCACGCGTGAAGTTGCTCGTTGAGCCACGACGAGGCCTCCATCGCAGACATGAACACTTGATGGCTCCGGGGATCGAAGAGGATCCGCTTCAGCTCCTGAATGTCCGTCAGGATGAAATCGAGGAGCGCCGGCCCGAATTTCGAGCGTATTTCGCGCTTGAGCGTGGCGACGGAGGCCTGGCTTTGCTCGATCAGCTCTTCAACGACGGCCGGATCGGTCTCGATCGGTTCCAGAGGGGCGCCACGCGGCTTCACGCCTTGGCTCTCGTCGGAGAGTGTCTGTATGAAGTCGCCGCGTTCGACGATGCTCCGCACCGCGTCCCCGATCAGCGGATCGGATTTCGCGAACACGTCGAGGAGGTTCGCTCGTCTCGCTGGTGACCCCAGGTCCGGGGCGACGTCCACAAATAACCTCCCACCGGCCACGAACATCCGCCGGGGGGTCGTCAATTGCCAGAAGGAGATCCCCAGCGGCTTCATGGCGTCAGTCATCATCTGTCCATGACCGACCGAGATGAAGACGTGGTTCTCCTGGTCGCCGACGTCAGGGAGGGGGAACAGCGTCGTGATCGGCCGACTCTGCACGATCTGGAACCCATCATCGTCCTGGCACCATTCGATGTCCTGGGGGTGGCCGAAATGGGCTTCGATCTTCCGGCCCAGCTGTGCAAGTCGCACGACCTGCGCATCCGTCAGGGCCGGCTGTTCCTGCCGTTTCGGATCGATCGCGTGTTCATGAGTCCCGCTTGATGGCGAGGCATATATGGCAAGCCGCTTGGTGGCGATCTGCTTGGTAACGACTTCGCCGTCGCGAACCAAAAAGATGTCCGGATTCACCCGGCCTGAAACCAGTGACTCGCCGAGGCCGAAGCTGGCTTCCACTCGAACGGACTTGCGGTTGTAAGTAACGGGGTCGGCCGTGAACAGAATTCCAGCCGAATGCGGGAAGACCATCTGTTGCACGACCACGCCCATGGAAACGTTCCGATGATCGAATCCCTTCCGCATGCGGTAGGTCACTGCCCGCTCCGTGAACAACGAGGCCCAGCACCGGGTGATGTGTTGGAGGATCGCGGTTGGCCCCATGACGTTCAGATATGTGTCCTGCTGGCCTGCGAAGGAGGCCGTCGGCGAATCCTCTGCCGTCGCGCTGGATCTGACGGCGTAGCTGGCTTGTACGCCGAGCCGGGTGATCGCGCGGGTGACCGCCGCTCTAACATCGTGGGGGATCGCGATCGCTTCGAAGATCATGCGGATATCCGCGCAAAGCGCGCGAATCGCATCCAAGTCGTCTGGGCTCAGGCGCACCAGACGATCGAGCGGTTCGTCGAGGGACGGAGCTTCTGACAACATCCGTCGAAAAGCGTCGGTTGTAACGCAGAAACCTGGCGGCACGCGCACGCCGTCAATTCGAACCAACTCGCCCAGGTGCGCGCCCTTGCCGCCAACCAACGCGACCTGCGTCCGGTCGATCTCCGCGAAACGGAGCACGTAACTACCCATCCGTCAATATTCACATGCCGTAGCTATCGCGGGCTCTTTCAGTCACTCCTACTGGAAATGGGGGGGAAGTCCGCGAGACCGCCCGACGCGAGCGTGGCCATCGGGCCATGTCGCCGTTCGGACCCCAGTCGGTAACAGGTCCGCATATCGATGATGAATTTTTACCGACGCTCGCACGGGGGCGCCGACTCGCGGTCCTTGACCTGCACCGTCGCGTCTGACTCAGTACGCAAGGAGGACTGACCAGTCCTTATAGGGGAGGCCGTCGGGTGAACCGCCGGCCCCCGTCATCGGAGGGAGCGCATGGCGGTCATGGACGGCAGCATCCAACCTGTCGTGCGGTCGGACGACGACGTCAAGACTCTGCACCGGCTTGGATATGCACAGGAGCTACGGCGACGCCCGCAAGTGGTTCACCGGACCCCGCGTCCAAGGCAGCGAGGCTGACCTCGAGTAGAGGCCCTGGCCACCGCAGAACGGATTGAATCCACGTTGTAAGAGAACCCGAGCTACTCGAGATAGGTGTTCGCACCCGGGTAGAGCAGCTGCGAACTCATGGGTGGTGGAATCCCTGGGCTGTCCTGGCTGGCTTCGCGCCACCCGCATTCGTATTCCAGACCGCGAACACATCAACGCTTTCCTGGCCAGCGAGCTGGTAGTTCCAGCGGTGACGGAGTTCCTTCTCCGTTAACCGACGACCTTCGTCCGAAGACGGCCTAGTGGCCTGGCGGTCGGTATGTCGTCTTCTTGGCGGCAGCTGCATCGACCTCGGCGGGTGTGAGGAGCACGACGGTTCGAACCCGGGCACCACCCCCAGCGCTCACGGCAAGGGCTGCGGCAGCCACCGACACGTTGTCCGGATAGTCGGCGACGACATAGACATCGGTATCACCAAAGGCGAAGTAGAAAGACTCGATCTTTCCACCGAGGCCCTCTATTGCCTCCGTTGCGGCGCTCACACGCCCAGAACCACCCTCGGCCTTCACCCCTTTGATCCCGTCGAGGGTGTACGTGACTTCAAGCAGGTACTTCGCCATGCGTCCTCCTTGGTCGTAGTCCGCGGCCTCCACCATATTCTGATGTCACCCGGCCCGCTACGAACACAGGCGCCTTACCACTCGCCACCGGATCGTTCAGCCTCCTAGCGTGCGCAGGCTGAGCGCAGGAAGGTCAGCCCACCACCTTGACCGGGATGCGGCGGCGGGCGCCGTGCTCGGCTTTCAACGGCAGGATCACGTTGACCTCGTGGAGCTGACGAGTGTCGGCAGGTGCGGGCGTGTGGATGCCGTCGTGAATGTTCTTCTCGCGGACCTCGCGGAAGATGTCGTCCCAACCCTCGAAGAACTTTTCCTCATCCGCCCTCGACATCCAGCCTCTCTGCAGTTTGCACTTGGCAGTCTCGATACCGCTCACGACGCCGTTGCGGAGCGCTGTCTGGAACTTCGACTCGTCGCCAACCTTGCGCCGTAGGTGAGATACCGAACGCCACGAGGAAGAAGCCAGGCTCCGCGATTCGCCCCCTGCCCGACGGCGCTGGTAGAAGCGCCGGAACAGCCGGAACTTCCATACCGTGAGCTCCAGATTGGAGAGGTGCTCGTTGTAGGTCGATGTCGACCATAGCGAGGTCGCGGCCAGGATGTGGCGGAAATACGTCCGGTTGATGACGATCTTTCCGTTGTCATACAGACTGTCGAACATCTGCGTACCTGGCAGTGCCATGTAGAAGCCGACCGCTACGTCGGTGATTCCTATATCTGCGATCGCGTCGAGGAATGCGAAGTTCTCACGTAAGTGGTCTTCCGTGTCGTGCGGAAACCCGATCACCAGGAAGACAGAGACATTAAGCCCCTCCCCGAGCGCGGCCCGCATGCTCTGGAAGAGCCGTTCGGTCTTCATCTTCTTCTTGATCAGGCGCCGGGTCTCCTCGGATCCGGACTCCGGGGCGTACGACATGCTGATCATGCCGGTGCGCCGGAGCAACTCGGCGACTTCTTCGTCGATCGCCTCGGATCGAGTACCCGTCGGCATCTGCCACGTGATCTGCAGGCCGCGATCGAGAAGCTCGTTGCAGAAGTCGACGATCCAGTCACGTCGGATGATCGCTGTGAGATCCTGGAAGGGAAAGTTCCGAGCGCCATAGTGCTCGACGTAGTACTGGATCTCGTCGGCGACCTTCGCCGGATCGCGGGGGATCCACCGCGGCGTCCACATGTTCGGTGCCGAGCAGTAAGTGCACTGGTAGGGGCAACCACGCGTGGCGAGTATGGGCACGGACTTGGTGGACGAGTACATGCCTCCCATCCACCGGTGCTCGTCATAGATGTCTAGTGCGAACAGGTGCCAGGCAGGCCAAGTGATGTCATCGATCTCGGTCGTGCGTTGACGACGTGGGTTCACCACGACGTCGTTGCCGGAGCGATAGCCGATGCCGTAGATCTCGTCGAGGGGTTGCTTGTTTCGAAGCGCGTGCAGCAGCTCGACGACGGTCTCCTCACCCTCGCCGAGCACCAGAGCGTCCGCGAGGGAGGTGCGAAGACAGAACTCGGGCATCGAGCTGATGTGCTCGCCTCCGAGGATTACCGGTACGTCGGGGTGGCGTCGCTTGATCGCCTCGATCAGGCAAACCAGGGCTGGCCACTCATGGGTGAAGACCACGGAGATCCCAATGAAGTCGACGCCGGTCGGGATCCGCGCCGCGGTCTCGTCGAACGACAGGCCGATCAGATAGCCCTTGAAGTACCGACGAACGCTGTCGGGCGCCGAGGCGACAGCATCGACCACTGCAACTCGTTCTCCCGCGGTCTCGAGGGCACCGGCGATGTACGCCAAGCCCAGGGGCGGAGTGAGCGACGTTGTTGCGAACCGGAAGGTTTCCACTGCAGGAGGTCGAACAAGGCAGATCGTTGGAGCGTCGGACGGCGAGTGATGGGCTCCGTTTACGCGAGACCTTGCGATCGTTCGCTCGTCGACCGGACTCGACATTGATCTATCCCTCTCCTTGATCTAAGGCATCTCTCTTTGACCCTACGGCGCAGCACGGACGGACGTCGCCTAGGGCTGGGATGCCATATGGATCATAGGTGCATCGGGCGTTTGAGACACCCCCTCAAAAGGAGCCTGGGCACGTGGGCAGAATCAGGTCCCTGACCCTTTGGGCGGGTGGATGAGGGACCAGCGAGTGTCGCGTGCCACCCGGGGTCGGTCTGCTGGCATCGCGGGTGGGACCGTGCCGTCCGATGACAGCCAGCCGCGGCGGCGGAACATGACGACCAATGCACCTGCGGTAATTAGCTGCGAGCCGACGCCAATACCGAGGAATACCGGCAGGGTGGTGATCCGATTGACCATCCACCCGAAGTTCTGGCCGAAGAACCCGGTCAAGAAGCTCATCGGAAGGAAGATCGTTGCGATGATTGTGAGTTGCTTCATGACCACGTTCAATCGGTTGGAGACGGTGGAAAGGTGGGTGTCAAGGGCGCCGCTGGTCAGATCGCGGTAGCTGTCGACGAGGTCGCTTATCCGAATGAGGTGGTCGTACAGGTCACGGAAGTAGCGCTCGGCGTCGGGGGTCATGCCTGGCAGCACGTCTGCGCCGCTGAGCAATGTGGCGAACATGTCCCGCTGGGGAGTGACGACCTTTCGCAGAGCGATCAGAGAGCGCTTCAGGTCGAACAACCGGCCCAACTGCTGCTCGGTGGGTCGCTGGAGGATCTCGTCTTCCAGCTCGTCGATCTGGTCGTCGAGGCTGGCGAGCACGGGGAAGTAACCGTCAACCAGGGCGTCCACCACCCGGTAGAGCAGCATGACGTGGTCCGGGCTAGGGCCGGCGCGTTTTCGAAGTCGGTCGGCGAGCGCGATCAGGTCCAGGCACGGGTCGTGGTGCACGGTGACCAGATAGTTCTCCGTGTAGAAGCAGTGGACTTCGACCAGCTGCCTCGTCGGCGTGGCGCCGTAGACGACGAGCAGCGCGAACCCGTCGTAGGAGTCGAGCTTGGGGCGTTGCCCGAAATGCTCGGCGTCCTCGACCGCAAGTGGGTGAAACCCGAACGTGTCGCGCAACAACACGGCTCCGGTGTCTTGGTCCAGGCCGGCCAGGTCAAGCCAAAAACGGGCTGAGGAGTCAACCAAGCGTTTGACGTTCTCCGCTGTGACTTCGAGCTCCGAGCCGTCCACCAGGATCAAATGACCATCCATGTCGGCCATTCTGTCCCGCCCGCTGGCCGGCGAATGGGATATGAGTGCGCTGTCGCAGGCAACGGCGAGCCGGGGCCTCACTTACGGCCGAGACAGTTTTCTTTCAGGCGGGTGGGCAGGGGTGGGCCAGAGTTGAAGCGGTTACCGGCGCCAAAACAGTAGGTGGGTAACTCCGCTGGGGCTCGGCACGGAATCGAGATGGAAGCGGTCGAGTAGCTCGCTCTGGGACTTCCAGAGGCGTTCGCCGCGGCCGAGCTCGATTGGCGCGACGGCGATGTGCATCGTGTCAATAAGGTCGGCGTCTAGGAACTCGCGGACGGTTGCGACGCCGCCACCCAGGCGCACGTCCTTGCCGTTGGCCGCCTGATTCGCTAGCTCAAGGGCGTCGGAGGGCGTGGCGTTTAGGAAGTGGAAGGTGGTGTCCGACAACGTGAACGATGGCCGGTCGTGATGAGTCAGAACGAACACTGGCGTGTGGAAGGGTGGGACGTCGCCCCACCAGCCTTTCCAATCGTGATTCCTCCACGGACCACGCTGGGGACCGAACTTGTTGCGACCCATGATCTCGGCACCGATGTTGCGTGGCATGTCGCGTGTGAAGTAATCGTCGAGTCCGCGACTTCCGCCGGGATCAGTTCGGTTCACCCAGCTTGCGGTGGCGCCGGCCCAAGAGAACAGGTCCGCCGGGTTGGCGTGCCCGAAGGGGTGGTCCAGGCTCTGGCCCTCACCGGCACCGAATCCGTCTATCGACAAGTTGAAGCACTGCACCCTCAGGAGCTGAGACATCCCGCCCCCTCTATTTGGTTCGTCACGGATCCGGAAGGCGGCTACTTGCCGGTGCGCTCGCGGTGATTGCACCCTGGCCAACAGCAAGGCCGACGCTGGCCTTCCTCCAGCTCCTCATGTGTACGGCGAATGCGGCGTTCTCGGGTCATCGCTTGCTTGGCGTTCTCGACCCAGCAGATGAACTCGTTGCGGGCAAGTGGGGTGATGTCTTTCCAGGCACTGAGTGCGGTGTGGTTGGCGATCAGCGCCTTGCGCAGATCTTGTGGAAGAGGGTGTACCACCCCACCGGGCACTCGCGGCGTGCTCACAGGTCCAAGGTACAGCGCTCCGTGACCGCTCGGAACGATTTGCCGGTCGGTGTGGCGAACCTACATGCGCGCATGAAGGGTTTGGGTTCCTTCGCCTGCCAGATCCTCTAGGGCCGCTTTGCGTCCCGCCATGACAAAGATGAGCGATGCGAGTGGGCCTTCGACGGAAGGACCTTCGCCTGCCGACCAGTCCGAGTCAGTGGCCGAAATATGGAGACCTGCAACGCGTTTCTTGGCGTGTATCGGGAAACCTATGCGCTTCACCGTGTCGGCCACGGTCAACAACGTGGTCTCTGGCACGCTCCGGTTCATACCGGTCGGTCGGCGGATATCCCCGCTGTGGCACACGAGGTCTGTAAGCACGATTTCGGGGTTCGCCCCAGGTGGCGTGCGCCGCGTCCCGATCGTCTTCCGGTACTGACGAAGTAACTCGTCGGGGGATGCCGCTCCACGCGAAAGGCCATCGCGGGCCATTAAGCGGTTGAAGTTCATGCCGCTCTTAAGAAGTCCCACAAGGAATGGGGCTGTTTTAATGTCTGCGCCGCCGATCAGGTGGCCGACGACGTGCCGTATCTTCCACTCGCCGCACAACGACTGGACGTCCCACTGCTTCTCGTCGAGCGTAGCCAGGTCGTCAGCCAACGCAGCCCGCTCCTCGGCTACTGCCTGCCACGTATCCATTACCACCTCCGATGATCGAGCCTCCTCCAGGTTCATGATCAGGCGCGGATCGAGAACCAGGCGTCGGCGGGCGTGTGGCCGCGCACGAAATGAAGGTCCCAGCAGCCAGCCTCCGAGAAGTGGTAGCCCACCCCCCACTCTTCGCCGGGTCGCTGATACGTACTCGACGAGTGCAAGGTGGGGCCGAACACGAGCGGAGCGGCTCTTCTGTCTGGAGCGATCGCCGTGGCAGTCAGGTCGCCCGATCCGGTGATTCGCCAGACGATCTTAACGTCGTGACCCCTTTGCAGGTTCCCGAAGATCAACCCGTAGAGCTGCAATCCGGCAGCGGTCCCCCGAGTCTCGTGTCCGTACACGGTGTTGGCGACAGGTGAGGGTGGCTGGCATCGCGCTCGTCCGAGAGGCAGACCCGCCAGAGCGTCTACGGTCGTGGGCACTGCCTGCGTCGTCGGTTCAGCTTGACTCGTTGGAGGAGCCACCACCCGCTGACCGGGAGCCGCACTACAGTCGGCGAAGGCGAAGACTGTCGCCGCAACGATGACGACGCTTCTAAATACAGGCGCGACTCTTCGCACTGCTAGAAGCATACGCAGCATGGTCCCCGCCAGCCGCTGTCGGAGCGCCCATTAAGCGTTATGTTCTCTAGCCGTGGACAGTAGCGGGGTAAGCCGGTGGTTCGGTGAGTACCTCGAAGCCTTTGCGGCCTGCGGCCGCGGCGAGACAGAAACCGCTTCGCTGCTCGCCTACTACGGCATTCCGCTCCTGCTCACTACCGACGACGGGTTCTTCGCGCTGACGAGCGACGACCAGGTTGTCGAGGCGGTGCAGCATCAGGTCGAACGGGATGCGCGCAACCGGCTACTACCGTACCGAGACCCTTGGATCCGAGGTCACCCTCGTGAACTCGACGTCCACTCTTTACCGTGGGACCTTCTCACGCCGCGCGAGAGACGGTAGCGAGATCAATCGGCTCACGGCGACATATCTCGTGACCACCGGAGAGGCTGGCCGCCGCATCTCGGTGCTTGCAGTTCACAGCCCCTGAAATTTCATTGCTCCCTACGGGCTGCCGCTCAAACCGCACTTGAGTCCGGTGTGCTTGACGAGCTGCAGATTCACCAACCGATAGATTTGCGTTGTGGCCGAAGAGCTAACACTGTTCGAGTGGGCTGGTGGTCGAGACGCGTTCGATCGGATGATCAACGCGTTCTACGACAGAGTCGAACAGGACGAGCTGCTATCACCGTTCTTTCCTGGTGGAGTTGGCGAACAGCACCGTCGAAGCGTGGCCACCTGGTGGAGCGAGGTATTCGGCGGTCCCCCGGAGTATTCGCAGCATCTGGGCGGCTACGAGCGGATGCTCGAGAAGCACCGCCAACTTGGCATCACGGACGAGCAGCGATTTCGGTTCGCGTCGCTAATGAGTCGTGCGGCGGATGACGCAGGGATGCCGGCCGATCCAGAGTTCCGTTCCGCTCTGATCGCCTACCTTGAATGGGGCTCTCGAATCGCTCTCGCCAACTCACAACCTGACGCCGTAGTTGTGGAGCATGCACCCGTACCTCGATGGGGGTGGGGAGAGGCTCCGCCGTATCGCGCCTAGCCGTTCTTCAATTGCCGTCCTCTTGAGCGCTACGTTGATCCAATGACGCGATTCGGAGTTCAGTTACCCAACTTTTCCGGATTCGAGCCCGGTGACTTGTTCGATCACGTCGTTGGTCTAGCGACCACGGCAGAGGAGTCCGGGTTCGACTCGGTGTGGGTCATGGATCACTACTTTCAATTACCTCCTCTGGGTGGCCCAGACCAGCCCATGCTGGAGGCGTATACGCTGCTCGGCGCTTTGGCAGCACGCACCCAACGCGTGCAGCTAGGCACGCTCGTCACCGGCGTGACTTATCGCAACCCCGGCATCTTGGCCAAGATCGTGACGACCCTCGACATCGTGTCGCGTGGTCGAGCCATCCTCGGGATTGGAGGCGCGTGGTACGACGTCGAGCATCGTGGCCTAGGTATCGAATACCCGAGCGACCGGGTGCGCCTGGACATGTTGGAAGAGGCCGTTCAGGTGTGCCGGGCCATGTTCACATCCGACGACGTCAGCTTCGTTGGGAATCACTTTCGGCTGGACCACGCTCGCAATCTGCCGCTACCCGTCCAAGCTGGGGGGCCGAAGATCATGATCGGTGGTGGGGGCGAGAAAAGGACCCTACGGCTAGTTGCCTTGTACGCAGACAAGTGCAACGTAACGGGCGATTTGAACACGCTCACTCGCAAGATCGAGGTGTTGCATCGTCATTGTGCAGAAGTTGGCCGTGATCCGGCTGAAGTAGACGTCACGTGGATGACTCCGCTGATCCTGACCACTTCCGAAGAGAACACAGCTGAGATGCACGGCACCCTGACAGCAACGGGTTCCGCCGAAGAGGTCGCCGGCTTCACGGTCGGTCAGCCTGGCGAGATCCCTGATCTGGTGGCGGCCCACATCGAAGCGGGCGCGGACGAGGTCATCTTCAGCCTCCCGTTCGTCGACTCAGCGGGAATTGCCGCGGTGGGTCGAGCGTTTGGGTTGTTGTACTCCTGACCGGAGGCTTCAGTCGATCATCGTGTTCGTTGCGAGCGCTCGGGCGACCTCGCCGAATCGTTCAAAGGTGCCATCTCGCCTCTGCGCGGCCATTCCGGCGAGGTAGAGGACCGGCCGGACCTCGTAGTCGCAGAGCGATGAGCAACGATCGATGATGCGCCCGGGAAGTTCGGCCCACGTTCCTTCTACAACGAAGTGGGCGAGCAACTCGTCGGGAATGGCAAGCGCCATGGACGCTTGATCGCCGACCTTTTGCGCCTCCCGAAGCCGCCGCGTGGTACCCGGGTAGCCCAACTGCTCGAAGATGAATGCATAGTTGGGAGTAGACCCATAGAACGCCACCATTGTGCGGCAGACCTCTCGCCATTTCGTCCTCTCGTCATCGGTATCGCCTACGACGGTGAACAGCGGCAGGAACAGTGTCATTGATGAAGGAGTCCGCCCAGACTTACGAGCACCGAGGGCAAGGTTCGGCAACAACGTCTCGCGATAGTAGGTAACGGTGTTGAGCGGATGTACGTGGACGCCGTCGGCTACCTCTCCGGCCATTCGAAGCATCCACGGGTTGACGGCCGCAAGGTCAATGGGCGGGTCTGACACGTCGAGAGCTCCCGGTGACCACAGCGGTGGGAGCAAGGAGAACGAATAGAAGCGGCCATCGAACGCGAGCGCCTCTTCGCCTCGGAAGGCCCTGAAAATGGTCCGAAGGGCGAGCACGTACTCCCGCATTCTCGGCCCGGGAGGATCAAATTGCGCGGAGTACCGCCGCTCGATGTGGGCCTTCACCTGAGGACCGATTCCCAGGCGAAAGCGACCTGCCGACGCGTCCGCGAGCTCCCAGGCGTTGGCAGCGGTCACCATGGGGCTGCGCGGAAAGGCCACGGCGATCCCGGTGGCTATATCGAGGTCGGGTTCGTACAGCGCCACGGCGGCACAAGTCAGAAAGGCGGTACGACCGGCTTCGGTTACGACGACACCTGCGAAACCTGCATCTGCGCACCTCTGGGAAAACTGGGCTACCTCGCGCAAGCGCATAGCGCCTGTCATGACCTGCACTCTCAAGTCAGGAGCTCTTTCAAAAGACCGACCGAATCGAGGTCGTCTACAGCCGCTGTGGTCCGTTCCATGGCGCCGAATGCACGGTCCGCTGGCTGCCATCGGCTTCCCATGGCTGCCGTGGATGTGGCGGAGACCCATGAGAAAACTGCGAAGAGTCTGAAATTGTCGCTCCGCGACATCCGCCGGCAAACCAATGCCGTAGCCGGCGAGCGTGTCCCGGTAGCGTCCCAACAGCTCCGCCTGGATCTCGCGACGGATTTCGGTAGGAATGGAGTTGCAGCAGTAGTAGGCGACGTCTCGCATTCCCGGTGAATGGCTGAACATGGCCCAGTCGAAAAACCCTGTGCGTTCTCGATCTGTGAAGAGGTTCCCCGAATGGGGATCCCCGTGGATGAGGGTCCGCACGCCCTCATCCCAGAGGTCGAGGATATCTCCGGTCCGCTCCGCGTAGAGATTCCCGACGCTCCGAAATGCGGCCGGCATTTCCTCTCCGAATGTGTCGAGTGCGGCGCGGATGAACCGACCCGCCGCAGAGGCCGCCTTCGGGTCTTTGCCATTCCCGCGTCCGAAGCCTGCCCGGTCAGGTACCCAAGCCAGATCGTCGGCGAAACGGGGCGAGTCCCAGAAGCTCGCGTGAAGATGCGCCAGTTCCTCCACCGTCAACGTTGCCCTCTCGGCGATATCCGGATCGGAGGGACGGGGAAAGCTGCAAGCCGATGCTTCGAGATCTTCCAGCACCATGACGAAGGCGCCGTCGTGGTCGGCCTCTGCATGCCACACGCGAGGGACGCGCACGACGCTCGCCTCCGGGGCGAGATCGGCGTAGAAGTGGGCTTCCATCGCGCCAATGCCAGTGTGAAGGAGAAATTCGCGCTGACGAGAATCGAAAGGGGCCAGCTTGCAGAAGACGGTGTCGGGGAGTCCGCCTCGATCTCCGTTGTATCCAAGACGAAGTCTTACCCGACCGGTCGTCCCGGAATGAGCGTCTAAGACCTCGACCGACTTGACGTGAAGGTCGGGTGTGTGTCGCCGCAACACGCTTGTCAGCCAAGTCGGCTCGAGGTCCCCGACATCGAGCGGGATTGTCAATGCCGCCACCGTTTCCTCGAGGTTCTGGCTATCGAGGAGTTGTCTCCTCGAGACAAGATGACGATAGCCGCAACTTTGTCCGAACGCCCTGGGAGTCGACACTGGCCAAAAGGGATGTCGGGCACGAGGGGTCGTCGCGCAGACAGACTAGGACGGCATGCCCACGACCCGCGACGAAGCGCCAGTCGGCGCGGGTGTCGTCGGGGTCGGTGCGCCCTCACCAGCGGAAGGTACGCCTTCTCCGAGTTCTCCGAGCGCGACTCGTCTCCCGATGCACCTTGCAGCCATTGCAACGTACCTCGCTCTGTCGCTTGTCCTTTGGGCTCACGTCTGGTTCGGCGGCGGCCCGGCCCATTCGATCACCTGCAACTGCGGCGACACGGTGCAACAGGTCTGGTGGTTCGAGTGGCTTCCCTGGGCTGTGCTCCATGGTCACAACCCGCTCCTGTCGAACACATTGTGGGCGCGGTTCGGCGGCGTGAACACGCTGTCAAACACGAGTTGGATGGCGCCTGCGACGGCGCTTGCGCCCGTCACCCTGCTGTTTGGCCCGGTCGCTTCCTTCAACGTCGCCAACCTGCTGGCTCCGGTGCTGTCGGGGTGGGCGGCCTTCGAACTAGCGGGGACGGTCACGCGTCGTCCGGGTGCCCGCCTTGTCGCTGGGGCGATCTACGCATTTTCGCCATATGTGCTCAGGAACACCGTGCTCGGGCACCTGGACCTCACTTTGACGCCGTACCTGCCGCTCGTGCTGCTCCTAGGTCTGCGACTGCTCGGAGCGACCGCCCGCCCCGTACGCATCGGCCTGCTGCTCGGGGTCCTCACAATTCTCGAGTTCTTCACGAGTCTCGAGGTTCTGGCCTTGACCGCCATCACAGGCGCGCTCTGCGTTGTCGGCGCGCTGTTCTGGCGACCGTCAGTCGTGGCCCGAGCACGACGCCGGATCACCGTCGCCGGAGCCGTGGGCGCGTCACTCGCCATCGGTATTCTCGCCTACCCGACGTGGTTCTTTCTCGACGGTCCCCGCCACGTCGCGGGCCCGTTCTGGCCGGTGTCGGCGGCGACACCGCAGCGAATCGTTCTGCCGGGACCAGACATCTTCAACAACCAGACGTCACTTCGGGCCGTCGGATACCTCGGAGCCCAAGGACCGAACACCGACTATCTCGGAGCGGGGATCCTCTTGGCTTTGGCGCTCTCGTACCCATGGTGGCGGAGACGACCGTCGTGCGTGATCCTCGCCGCCGTAGGCGGGATCTGCTGGGTGTTCGAGTTCCTGCCTACCGAGATCTGGTCGCATTTGCCACTGCTCTCGGACATCGAGCAAGTGCGCTTCGCACTTCCCGTTTCGCTCTGCGCGGCGCTGTTGTTGGCGGTGTCTATCGATCGTTGGTGGGAGATAGCGATGCGCCGATCGCCGACCCCAGGTCGGCGTCGGACACAAGCGCGCTTCGCGGTCTTCGGCGTCGCCGTTGTGGCGCTCGTCCCGCTGATTGCGACCTACTCGGTTCCGTTCGTTGTCACGAACGCGTCCGTCCCGGCCTGGTTCGAGAACGGGGGTAAGCACCTTCCGCCCGGCACGGCCGTTGTCACGGTCCCGTTCTCATACGGGATCGAGTCTCAACCGATGGGATGGCAGGCCGAAACGCATGATGCCTTCGACCTAGTTGGCGGCTGGGTCTTCGTGCCTGGTGGCGACGGCGTCCACGACGAGATCATCAGCCCGCTTGGCGAGCCGGTCGCTGCATGGCGCAAACTGAGCACCGACCCTTCTGGGGTTACGGCAGCCGAGCAGAAGGTCCTACGCGCGTCCCTGATCAGGTGGAGGCCCATCGTGGTGGTCGTTATTCCGAAAGACTCCCTAACCGGCACGACCGCCGCTCTTACTGCAACCTTGGGTCTGTCGCCGGACTGGATCGACGGTGCCTGGGTCTGGGACCTCGGCGCGACCACAAGACTTGGGCCTGTGTCACGCGTCGCCCAAGCGAATTAGCGCCACATTGCGGGTTATGGCGACAGGCGACAGAATTTCGAGAGCGTTTCTCCGGGTTTCGTCAACCATCGCCCATACCAATGGCAATACAGCAATTGATACTGCGAAAATCATCATCGGGATGCTTGCGTAAATGAAAGCCATAGACGTTGAGCCGAACCTTTGAGCCCCGGCACTACTCATTTCTTCTGAAGTTCGTTGACGAGACCCATAATCGGAGCGCCAACGCAATCCGACCGCAGGGCTAAATAGACCTGATGTGAGGATAGGTGTCTGATCGTCACCGACATCCGCATCAGGCGTCAGCTGACCCCGAAAATCTGATGCTTCGATACCAACCTGCGGCCGACCGGTCGTAGCTTCTCGCACCTCGCCTGCAAATGAACACAAACTCGAGTCCCGGTCGGTCAGGAGCATCGCGGACGTCCTCTACGAGAAGGTTTGCTTCTTGCAACGATTCCGTGATCTCTGCCGACGACCGGAAGCGCAGCACCGAGCTCGACGCGAAAGTCGCTCCGTCTTTCTCGAAGACGAAGTTCGAACAGAAGGAGACAAAAGGAAAGCTGAGCTCGGTGAGCTCCACCCACGTCTGAACAGGACCGATATGGGGGAGATCGAGTCGTCGATACGACCGCTGCCTTGTCCACCCGAGCCAAGCCTTCTTCGCCGGGTCCCTTACTTCGAAGATCAAAAGGCCGTCCGGTCGCAGGATGGAATGGATCGACCGAAGAGTCAACGTCCAGTCCTTGTCGCTCAGAAAGACTTGAGCGACATTCGCTGTCATGGTCACCAGATCCACCCGAACAGGTGGAAGCGAGGCGGCATCCCCGACCAGCCATCGCACCTTGTCCGCATACCGTTTGCGGCGCGCAACGTCAACGGAGGCGCCCGCCGGGTCCACACCGGTTACCTCCTTACCGTGCTGGGCGAGAAGACAGGCGAAGGTTCCGGTCCCGCAGCCGAGATCCAGAACAGACTTGATGTCGAACTCGTCCACTATGGACAAGTAAGCATCGAGATCGCTCCGGTCGGAGTTCACCAAATCGTAAATTTCGGCCAGACGGGGCTCGCCGAAGATCGCGTCGACCATGGGGCCATCTTCTCTCATGAGCTGATTCGCGACGGCCTCTCGGCACATTTCTGTGTGTCGCGCACGCAGTCGTCGGAAATCTGGAGACGGCTCGAACACTACGAGCAAGAATGCTCTACGTGAACAAGACGCAGATCGAGCCGACTTTGGTGTCGCGACTGGTAGCGGCGCAGTTCCCGGCGTGGGCCGATCTTCCTGTCGTGCCCGTCGCACTCGACGGGTGGGACAACACGACCTTCCGTCTTGGAGACGAACTATCCGTACGACTCCCCAGTGCGGACGTCTACGTTCCACAGGTCGAGAAGGAGCACCGTTGGCTGCCTGTCCTTGCTCGCCACGTTTCGCTCAGTATCCCAGAGCCCGTTGGGCTTGGACGACCGACCAGCGAATTTCCGCGTCCGTGGTCGGTCTATCGCTGGATCGAAGGCGATCCCGCGAATGTCGGCCGAATCGAGAACCTGACCGCCTTCGCATCTGAGCTAGCGCGGTTTCTGCGAGAGCTCTACTCCATTGATGCTCACGAAGGGCCGCCGCCGGGAATGCACAACTTCTTCCGTGGTGGCCCGCTCGACGTTTGGACGTCGTCGTGGGACGACTCACGGACGGAGAAGGCGATTCAACTGCTTGCTGATGACATCGATGCCGACGCTGCAACCCAGATGTGGGAAGCAGCACTTGCCAGCAAATGGAAGCGAGAGCCGGTCTGGGTCCACGGTGATGTCGCCGCTTCGAATCTGCTGGTCGCAGACGGCGAGCTTCACGCGGTTATTGACTTCGGCTGCGCCGCAGTGGGTGACCCTGCATGCGATCTAGTGGTTGCTTGGACGTTCTTCACTGGACAGAGCAGGGAAGCGTTCCGACTCGACTTGCCATTCGACGAAGACACTTGGGCAAGGGGCCGCGGTTGGGCGCTTTGGAAGGCGCTCATCACTCTCGCGCACGAAAAACGCGGAGGTAGGAACGCAGATGAAGCCGCGCGCCGGTTCGGGTGGCGGATCGGCACTCGCGAGGTCATCGCGACTGTTCTCGCCGAATAGCCCCGGATCCAAAGATAGCCGGGACAGTCATGTACCAGGATTGGGAATCGGTCTATCGCGACAACGTGGATCGCATCTACCGATTGGTGTTCGCTCGTGTCGGTAACCGGCCCGATGCAGAAGACCTCACCGCCGATGTGTTCAAGGCCGCCTTGCCGCCGCTACGCCTTTCAGCTTCGCAACCGGAGGTTCGGGCCTATCTGGCCATTACGGCGCAAGCCGTACTGGCGAGCCACTGGAGGCGGCGATTCGGGATTGAGGTGACTTCCCTGGACCCGGCAACGGAGTTCACTTCGTACGAAGAGTCGGGCGACGACGATAAGGCACGACGAAAATTGCAAAGATCCTGGAAAGCCTCCCTGAGCGTTATCGTCAGATCCTCGAGCTCCGCTTTCTGGAGTCCATGTCGCTGCGAGAAGCTGCAAAGGCGATGAACGTGAGCGTAGGAAACGCCAAGGTGCTCCAACACCGTGCCCTGCGTTTGGCTGCAGGACGAATTGAGGAGGATTAGAAGCGCCCGATCTCGATCGGTCTGAACTACGGGGTTTGCAGTTCTGGAACCAGACTGGGCCACGTAACCCCTGTGCATATGTATCTGTGAATGTTCAATTCTGCATATCCATCTCACGGGAGGGATTTCCATCCCGCCGGCACCATGAGAGAGGCTGTCCCGTACCTGAAGTTGGTCGAAGGCGACACGTACGCCGATTGGGAAGCTGCATACCTCGACAACGTCGGCCGCCTCTACCGCCTCATGTACTCGAGGGTCGGCAATCGGCCGGATGCGGAAGACCTCACAGCGGAAGTGTTCAAGTCAGCCCTCGGCCCATTGCGGCTCAGCACGCTCCAACACCGTGCTCTGCGCATGGCAGCGAACTTGGGGGCGCCAGAGCTATGAGCGCTCGCCGAGTTACCTCCTCTATTGACGACTTGGTGTCTGGAAGGCATCCGCGCAAATTCAAGGCCGACCAGCTTGACGCGGAGGTTCTGCGTACGGCCATAGCTATACGAGCCGTTCGGCCTGGAGGAGCGGCACCCGAGGCTGAGTTCGTCGACACCTTGCGAAAAGATCTTGCCCTCGAAGTTTCCGGGGTAGATGCGCCGGCGGTACGACGCGTACTCACACGGCGCTCACGGCTTCTGTTGGGGACGGCGGCGGTCGTCACGATGGTCGGGGGCACAGCGGCTGCCACAGCAGGCTTGGACCGTGCGGTGGCGGCTGCCCCCGCTACGAGTGACACGTATCGCCAGATTCTTCGGACAGGTGCCTTCGAATCCAACGACGGGAAAACGGTCGGAGAAATAGTCGCCTACCGCGGGGACCCATCGTGGGTTTTCATGACCGTCCGTGCTCCGGGAATGAACGGCACCCTCCTCTGTCAGATAGAGATGGACAACGGAGACGTAGGACCGACGGGCACGTTCGTGATGCACAACGGAGTGGGGGAGTGGTCCCGTCCCGTCTCCGTAGATATTGCGAAATTGCGAGGAGCGACATTGATCTCCTCGCGAGGCTCTGCGCTCGCGACCGCCAACTTCAGTGAATCCCTGTAACCCTCCTCGTATTTGGAAGTGACCAAACCAAATGGAGGAAACCATGCGATACCCCAAAGTAATGATCGCCGCGATCGCCATCGCCGCAGCAGCCGGCATCTCCGGGATCGCTGCGGCAGTAAGCACAGGCAGTTCGGCGGCAACGTCTCAGAGCTCCAAGACTGCGACCATCCACGCAGTGACCGCGACGGTCAACGGTAAGGCAGAGACCATCCTGGTCGACACCGAAGGGTTGCCTCTCTACTACTACAAGCCCGACACTCCCACGAAGTCTTTCGTGAGTGGGACGTTGGCGGCGCTGTGGCCGCCGCTGGTCTCTTCAAGGCCGACCATCACAGGTGCATCCGGGAAAGTCTCGGTAACCCACGACGCGAACGGTGACCAAGTTGCCTATAACGGACACTTTCTCTATACGTTCGTCGACGACGGCAGCGGGCACGTCTCAGGTCAGGGCGTTCAGAACTTCTTTGTGGCCACTCCGGCGCTCGCTGTGATCGGAGGCGCTTCGACATCGGCGACCAACCCGGCTTCGGCACCGGGGTCTGGGACCTCCTACGGCTATTGAGATGGACGTCACCGCGAGCACGGTGACAACGCCCTCAACCGACGAAGGGACGGACGCCTGGGAGTTTGGAGCCGCGTTTGACACACGCGCCGGCGACATCGGCCCTCGGGTGTCCTACCCTCCGTCGGATCGATCCAAGAGCCGTTGGATCCGAGCAGCATTCCTACTCCTGGGAGTCGCTGCATTCGGGACGATAGGTCTCACCAGGAGGACGGCCCTTGCGGAGTCGATCGCTCGCCTTGGGCACCTCCGCTGGATATGGGTTCCGGTCGCCCTCGCCTTCGAGTGGTGGTCGCTTTCAGTTTCGCGCGCTTCCAGCGTCAACTGCTCGAGGCCGGTGGTGCAATCGTGGCGGCGGGCTCCATGCTCGCGACCGTCTACGCCGCCAACGCGCTCTCCACTTCCGTGCCTTTGGCCGGACCGGAGTTGGGGGCGGCATTCACGTTCCGACGCTTCAAGCGACAGGGCGTCAACTCGCCACTTGCTGCGTGGTCACTCATGGTGGGCGGAGTCGTCTCACCTGTCGCCGGGATGTTCGTATTTATGGTTGGAGCTCTGCTCTCCGGCAATGATCTACTTGCTCTCTCGGGTCTTCTCGCCGGCGCGCTTGGTGTGGCCGTCATGGTCGTGATCTATGCCGCGAGCCGGAACTCTCGACTACGTAGCGCAATCGAACCTGCGGCGGCTCGAATTATTCGACGCGGACGACGGATCTTGCACCGATCGGGAGGCGACCCCACCATGGAGGTTCGTACGTGGGCAGATCGCCTTTCTTCGCTGCGTCCAAATGCTTCGGTCTGGATCTCGGTAACTGCTCTTGCTTTGGCGAACTGGTTGACAGACGCAGCGGTTCTTGCGGCGAGCATCTATGCCGTCGGTGCTCCGGTCCCTTGGCGGGCTCTGCTGTTGGTGTATGGATCCGGAGTATTCGTGCGAAGTATTGGCCTCACGCCGGGGGGACTTGGCCTGGTGGAAGGCACACTCTGCGTAGGCCTCGTAGCGGCCGGGGTCCATGTCGAAGTAGCGCTCGCATCCGTTTTGCTATATCGGTTGATCAGCTTCTGGATCGTCGCGGGAGCCGGCTGGGTCGTCCTCTTGTTGCTACGCCACGATCGAGCGATCGTTCCGGAAGCCGCTTCCGAAGGTGTCGGTGGTCCAAGTTCCCTCGTGTAACTCCTCTTCGTATTACGACCCACACCATTCCCTTCAACGAAAGGATCGCAGAGAGATGGCAGTACTAATCGCGTCCAGTGGCAATCGCGCGGACCGTTCGAACCAAGTGTCGGCATCAGTTGCAGAAGCCGTGATGAGAGCAACCGGGATCCTCGCACTAATGGGAATCGCCGTCATCCACTTGGTCCAGCTGATCCCAACCTTCCAGGCCACACCACTCCTAGGAGTGGCGTTTCTCGCTCTGATTGGAGCAAGTTTGTTTGTCGGAGCTCGACTGATCAGCAGCAAGTTGTCGAGTACCCAATTGTGGTTGCCGGTCGGCGCCCTGGCGATCGCTGCCATAGGCGGTTACGTGTTCACTCGCCTTCTTCGGACACCCTTCGACAACCAGGACCTCGGCAACTGGGCATGCATGTTGGGAGTCGCCGCGGTCTTTGTTGAAGGGCTCTTGGTTGCCCTAAGTGCCTACGCCATGTCCTTGACTTCGGGGCGGTATCGGGGGGCTAGCGGACTAGAGACACTCAATGGTTCTCCCGCGGCGGTGCCCAACCTTGTACCGGTGCACGCCAACGGCTCGCGGAGTGCGATGCCAGTCCTTCGAGGACGAGTGTGACTACGACCGATACACAAAACAGTCGAGTCGCAGGTCCACCGGGCGCGGAAGCTCGACCGCGGATGTCCTCCTCATACCACTATCGCGTCGTCGACGGCGCAATGATCCTCGGCGCCGCCCTGGTGGCCGGATCAGGCGCCTTCCACCTTCATTTGTGGATGAGTGGGTACCGATACATCCACATCGTCGGGCCACTCTTCATTGCTCAAGCGCTTTCCGCATTTGTCGTGGCTCTGGCTGTCGCGGCATGGAGGTCGGTAACCACAGCATTGGCAGGCATGGCGCTGCTCGCCGGAACCTCAGGCGGACTTCTGCTGAGCTCGTGGCATGGAATCTTCGGCTTCCATGAAAGTCTGAGCGCCCCGTATGCCGGCCTTTCGTTGTTTGCGGAGGGGACCGGGCTCTTCGTCCTCGCCCTCGCCGCTGCGAGTCGCCACCGACTCCGCCGAAGTGGTTGTAAAGCTGGCTTGGCGAGCACCGGCGTTCTTGCGGCCGACTGACCGACCAAGGCATCTCGCGAGGCCGTGTAGATGACTCGCTGAATTGCCTGGCGGTGAGCCACATCACGTGGCAGCGGGAATAATGTGTCCGAGATGTCCGTCCGCCCGGCTACGGATCGTCGCGAAGACGAAGATGCTCGACAGTGCTTGCCGTAAGCATCAGCCATCTCATCCAGACCTACGGTTACGGCGCCGTCTTCGCCCTGGTGGGCCTGGAGAGTCTCGGGATACCCCTGCCAGGTGAGACAGCTCTCATCGTCGCCGGGACGTACGCAGGTCAGACCCATCGACTGTCCCCTTGGGTGATATTCGCGGTCGCGTCTGCGGCTGCGATCATCGGCGACAACATCGGCTTTTGGATCGGCGACAAAGGTGGCTACCGCCTCGCACGTCGTTACGGACATCGTGTTCGTCTTGACGAGCGCAAGTTGAAGGTGGCGCGCTATCTGTTCGCACTTCACGGACCGAAGGTCGTGTTCTTCGGACGATTCGTCTCGATCCTGCGTACCTACGCGGCGTTCCTTGCCGGAACGAGCAAGATGCGGTGGCGAAAGTTTCTGCCCGCGAACGCATCGGGTGGGATCGTCTGGGCGGGCATCTATACCTGGGTGGCCTATCTGGCTGGCCACACCCTCAGCCGCCTGTCCGGCACGATCGATCTGATAGTCGGCTTGGTCGCAGTCGTCGCCATCGTGATCGTGTTCGTCGTCGTCCGGAAGCAGGTCGACAAGCTCGGCGACCTGGCCGAGGCCGCGTTTCCGGGGCCGCTCGAGTAACTCGGTTGCCGAGCCCGCCGACGTGATGCTGGCAGGAGATTCGACTGGCACTACCGGATCTGATCAAATCCTTCGCCGACCAGCCCGACCGAAATGAGGGACCAGACCCAGTTGCTGTCGACCGGGCCATCCTGTAACTCCCGCTCTCATAGTTGGACCTCGCCAGGTCCGCGGCTCGTTCTCACGGACGGTTTGACGGCGCCCCTCCGACCGCCGTGGCGATTTCCAAGAGGGAGTCTCCGCTTGATCTCAGGCGGGTGGTGGCATTCTGGGGCGTGTCGGGGACAGAAACGCAGAGAGGTTGTGGATGAACGAGACAGGCGTGCGACCTGATCGCAAAGCCAGGCGCAGGAGGCGCCTGAGACGCCTGTCCGTAACCATCACGGTTGCGGTCACGGTCTGCTCGATATCCGTCTTGGCCGTTGCAGACAGTGACGGTCCGGCGTTGACCAAGCAGCACTCAGCATCCTCGACAACGTCTTCGAGCGTGGCAACGTCACTTCCGACTGCCCTCTGGCACGTCTTCAGCCCGGTCGCGGACCTGTCCGTACCGCTACCAGGAATGCCTCCGGTGGCGAGTGACACGGACATTTACGCGGACGCCGGCCCCAACATGCTCAGCCCGGCGGTCCGGGGAATGCCGTACCTGATCTACGTTCCGAACAGTGGCGGCTCCACGGTGACCGTGATCGACCCGACGACCTTTCGAGTAATCGGGACCTACGAGACAGGGCCCAACCCCCAGCACGTTGTGCCGGCCTATGACATGAAGACGCTGTACGTGACGAACGACGCCGGCAACAGCCTCACTCCGATCGATCCCCGCACGGGAAAGATTGGGGGTCCAAACATCGCTGTCGACGATCCCTACAACATGTACTTCACTCCCGACGGGCTCTATGCGATCGTCGTGGCGGAAGCGCGTCAACACCTGGACTTCCGAAACCCGCACACGTTTGCATTGGAACATCGAGTTTCCGTCGCATGTCCTGGGGTCGACCACATCGACTTCGCCGCCAATGGTGCTTACCTCATAGCCACGTGTGAGTTCTCGGGCCGACTTGTTCGGGTTGACCTGCATACCTTGAAGGTCGTCGACTATCTGAATCTGCCGGGTTCGTCGCCGCAGGACATCAAGCTCGACCCGACAGGTCGTACCTTCTATGTGGCTGACAAGAACCTGGCGGGAGTGTGGCTGATCGACGCAGCCACTTTTCGGGCGGCTGGCTTCATTCCAACTGGACCAGACGCGCACGGCTTGTATCCAAGTCGCAACGGCAAATATCTGTACGTCACCAATCGCGGCAACGGATCGATCACGGTCATCAATTTTGCAACACAGAAGGTCGTCACGACGTGGCGATTCCCCGATGGTGGGAGTCCAGACATGGGAGGCCTGTCGCCGGACGGGAGCGTTTTCTGGGTGTCAGGCCGCTACAACTCCGTTGTCTACGCAGTCTCCACCGTCACCGGCCGCTTACTTGCCGAGATACCGGTCGGCGTCCAGCCGCACGGGCTCTGCGTGTGGCCACAGCCGGGTCGTTACTCCCTCGGTCACACAGGTATCACCCGGTGAAAGCGTTGAGGTTCCCCCTTGCGACAGGTCTGGATCGCGGCAGGTCCAACGCTGCTCGGAAGTTGCCGATACTGACGTTGCTAGCCGGACTGGCACTGATCGCGGGGGCGGCGCGTGCGACGGCGGTTGCAAGCTCGGGAGAGGTTGTCGGACGGGTGGGAAGCATCTCGGTGCAAGCGAGCGCGCTGAGGGTTGGCCCATCAGGGGTCTTGACCGGCAGCCTGCAAGTGAGCACGACCGGGCAACTCTCCGATCAGCTCGACGCGGCCATCGGCAGCGGAGGTGCTCCCGTCGCGTTGTATCACGGTCACGTGAGTGTTGGTGAGATATCCGACCTCGCCGGCTGCGACGGTGAAAATCCGTCTCCAGTGATCGTGGATCATTGGCTGCACTACGGGCCTCTGCTCGTGCCCGGACGATCAAGTGGTCCCTCTCCGCAGGCAGAGGCAACGATGACCGTTTGGCCCGTCCACACGATGAAACCTGGTGCGAGCCTGTCCGTGACTTTGTACTTTGCACACGCCGGCCGGGTGACATTGCGGCTGCCAATCGTGCATTCCTGAACTGATGCGAACAATCGTCCGTCTGTCTCTCCTAGCGATCGTCGCGGTATGTGCCGCTGCGTGTTCAACCACATCCGCGGGATCGAATCCTCCGAAGCCACGAGGGACAGCAACGACTATCGCGACTGCGACTCCGACAAGGGTGGTGAGCATTCTCGAACCCTGGCGCCTTCCGCAAGGCGTTTCACGGCCGGTGGCCGTAAATGACGGTTCGAATGTCCTGCTACTCGGCGGTCTCGGCGTTGGGGACATCTCCTCGAATGCCGCTGTGTCGGTCAACCTGCTCACAGGACAATCACAGGTGGCAGGGCAGCTTGCCGTGGCCGTCCACGATGCCGCCGGGGCGTGGATCGACGGACGGGCATTCGTCTTCGGCGGAGGCGCCCAGAGCAGCGTTTCGAGCGTGCAGACCTGGCAAGCGGGTACGGGAGCGATTGCGGGAAGCTTGCCGGGACCGCGATCTGATTTGGCTAGTGCGACTGTCGGCTCGACGACTTATCTTCTCGGAGGCTTCGACGGCAGCCAATTGGTCGGGACCGTGCTCGCCACCACCGACGGCACTGGATTCAGCACAGCAGGCCAGTTGGCGCAAGCGGTTCGATACCCGGCCGTCACGGTGCTGAACGGAAAGGTGTGGGTGGTCGGGGGACTCCTCGGCGCCACCGAGACCAACGCCGGAGCGCAGACGGCCGATGTGCAGAGGTTCGATCCGGCGACCGGGCGCACCGCGATCGTCGGCAAATTGCCGGTCGCCTTGGCGCACGCTGCGGCGTTCGTTCTCCAGGGTCAGTTGTACGTTGCAGGCGGCAAGGTGAATGGTCAACCGCAGAGCCAGGTTTACCGAATCGATCCGGAAACCGGGATCGTGACGAGCGCCGGCCTCTTGCCGGGGCCCCGAGCAGACTCAGGGGTCTATGCCGCCGACGGAAAAGCGTGGCTGTTGGGCGGCGAGCTCGCAGACCCCACTGCTCCGCTCGACTCTGTGGTCATGCTCGCATTGAAGCCCTGAGGAACCCCGGTTAGCGCTCTGTTAGCAATCTCTCTTCAGAATGCTGAAAGCGGCGGGCCCGAGACCGCGGACGCCCGGCACAGCCCGGGAGTTCGTGGTCTTGCGGTTGGAGATGCGGGCTCGGACCGACGTGCCTAGACGACGACGATGCCCTCCGCCTGGGCCAGTCAGAGCCCGAGTCGGAAGGACAGCGCGCTCGTTGCCAGTCTGGAAGTGACGCCGAGGTCGTCGAAAGCGGCCAGTGCCTGTTTGAACGCCCTTCGTGCACCGTCAACGTCGCCGGCGTAAATACGGGACTCGATCACAAGGCTGTGAGCCTGCTCCGACCAGGGATCGACTTCGAGTGCGGAAAGCCCCAAGGTTTCGGCGAGTCGATTGTCGGCTGCCGCCAGAGCGTGGCGACCTGCGCGAAGCGACGCATTGACCCTTAGTTCGTCCCGACGACGCCGGTAGGGCTCGACCCATTCACCGATCACTGCACCCGCGAGCAAAGGACCATGATCGATGGAGACCATGCGACGAGCGTGAGCCAACAGAGCTGGCCGCTCGTGATCGGGGAGAGTGAGAACGGCGTTGGCGTGACGTTCGAAGTCCCAGACATCGAGACGAAGATCGATCTTCCTGTTCAGCACGAGCGACCCGTCTGTCTCCACGATGAAACGTGAACCCGCGGACTTCCGTCGATCCGGATCGAGGACATCGAGAAGATGTGTCAGCGTCACCCGAAGGTTACGACCGGCGTCCCGATCGGGTAGATCAGGCCAAAGCGCCGATGCCACCAGCGAGCGACTCTGATTCTCTGTCAGCGACAGGTGTAGGCACAGTTCGCGAACCCGAATTCGTCCCCACGCCGGATGGTCGATCGGCGAGCCGTTTCTCGACACCCCGCACGCACCGGCCAGTTTTATTGCGACTGTGTTCGTCGGTTCAATCCAACATGCCGGCAGATAGGCCCGATGTAACCTGCTGGCCGGAGCTGCGCCGGCAAGGTGCTGGCCTGCTGCCACGCCCGCAGCAACGGCCGCGTGTGCGGCGGGAACGCCTTGGATCCCTGTCTGCGGAGCTGCGACCGAACCCGGGTCGAGTGCGACTTCGATCGACTTTTTCCACATCGACGAGCGAGTGGCGCGAGACGCAGTTTTGGTCGCCTCGAGAGTCTTTCGTGCCTCATCAAGTTGCTCGTCTGCAATTAGAAGCAGGATCTGTGTGATGGCCGTCAGAGCCCGCGTCTCCTCGTCGTCCAGATCCAATGCTGCGGCGTCAAGCTGTTCGAGGACGTGTCTGGCTCGTCGAATCTGGTTTGTTGCGGCGAGTAGGCATGCCTTCCAAGCTCGGCGCTGTTGAACTACCCGCGTCGTACCGGAACTTAGGGCAAGGCTCTCGGAGATTTCTGCGTCCTCTATCGCCCCGAGCCAGTCACCGCTGTACCACTTGGCGGTAGACAAGAGGTCGTGGGCGATACTGCGTGTCGCATCGGAACCCTCTCCCGTGCTGTTGTGGAGGGCGTTGAGAGCTTCTTGAACGCGTCCGGCCAGCAGCAGGTTTGTGCCGCGCATCATCAGTGCTTGACTCGCCCATTCTCCGGTCAACAGCCCCGGTGGAATCTGTTCAAGGCGAGCAATGGCGCTTCTCGGATCGCCGGCCAACTGAGCCGCCACTGCATGTCCGAGCGCAACGAGTCCCTTTATGAGCGGATTGCCTCCGGTTGCAAGAACCGCGCCTCGCTCGAGGAGGAGGGAGAGTGCAGCCGTGTCACTGTTCGCCCGGGCGATGATGCCCAAATGAAAAAGGACGCTGATCTCCGCTTCCTCGTCTCCGGCCGCCTCGAATGCCTGGCGAACCTGCTCAAGGCGGCGACGGCCGGTGGCGTCTGAATCGCCGAGTTGCAGGTCAACGACGGTCCGAAGCCACTCTGCTTCGGTCGAGTTCCTCGACATCAGGTCACTGCATGCCCAGGCGCGCAGGTCGGCAACAGACGCCCTCGGGGGCTGTGACGAGAGAGCCGACCGGACGACAAGGGACAGGGCTGCGTGGCTTTTGCTGATAGTCGCTTGATGGCCCGCTTCGTGGATGGCCCCGGCTTCTAACAGGCCTCGGACCTTCGCTACCGCTATCCGCTCACGTTGCCGTGGCGTCAAGATCTGATCGGTGACCGCGGACCAGATCGGATGCGGCCAAATGCCCTCTCGTATGTCCACGAGGGGTAGTCGTCTGACTCTGTCCATAACGAAACCAACGTGCACTGAGTTCTCGCTCAGCGACGGGCCTTGCGGAACGCCGTCTTCCAGGGCCGCACTGATCACCGCCTCGAGTGAGGCGTCTTGGCATCCAGCGACGCTCGAGATCGCGGCGATCGCGTTTACAACGGCCGGGTCGGTATGAGCCAGCACTGTCTCGTCGATGTAGTCAACCACCAGTTCTCGCGTCCCTTCAGTATCAAACTGGCAAGGGCCGGCCAGGTTGCAAGTTCCCGACTGGACAAGTTCTGTGATGCAGACATCTCACCGAGAGTCGACAGTTCGTCGGGAGCAAATGCGAGTTCGCGCATATCGATGATGACGCCCGTTCCGTCGGCCACTCGGCTCGCAAGCCCGATGCGTGGCAGGCGACGGCCTGCGATCACCAAATGACAACGCGGAGGCGACCGGTCCAATAGGTCTCGCAGAAGGTCTTCCCCATCGGAACCGATCCGCTCCACGTTGTCGATCATCAGCGCGACGTGCCTGCCCGGGATCCTGCTCGATTGCAGGGCCTCGGCAACCGCCGCGGCGAGAGCGTTCGAGACCTCGAGCTCGTCCTCCGAGCCACAGGCATAGGACACGTCGCGGTCACCCACCCGGCTCGGTCCTTCAGAGAGCGCTTGGCCGAGTAGGACGCTCTTGCCGAACCCCGCCGGCGCCACGATCGCAATGACTGCAAGGTGATGGCGGTCGCCCAGTCGAACGAGCAGGCGCTTGCGTTCGAGGAACCGGTCCACGTGAAGACGATAATCCTGATCAGCTGACCCCAGAATTGCGGATTGCCGCCGCTTGAAGGCTCAGTTGGCAAACTGGTCGATTCGATGCGCTCCGGTTAATTCAGCCCGGATGAAAGGTCAGCATCAAAACACCCGAACCTGCCGTCTTGCTGTCTGTGAGCGTCAGCTTGGCTGCCTCGGGCATTTCGTCAGGGAAGAGGCGCTTGCCTCCTCCGAGGAGAATCGGGAATACCATCAGACGGTACTCGTTGACCAGGCCATGCTGGGTCAACGTCTGGACTAGTCGGGCGCTCCCTTCGACGAGCAAGTCACCCCCCGGCTGGTTTTTCAGAGCTGTCACTTCGGCTACCACGTCGCCTCGCACGACCTTCGTATTGGTCCAGGACGCCTCGGAGTCAGTCAGGGTGGCCGAGACCACGTACTTTTGGATGCTGTTCATTCGCTTGCCGAACTCGTCGTGGCCCATGGACGGCCATGCCGCCGCGAATCCCTGGTAAGTGACCCGTCCGAGCAGAAGAGCCTCTGCTGCGAACAGCTCGTCCATTTTGAACTGATCTCCCTCTTTCCCGCGATCGAACTCAAAAGTCCACCGGGGTTCGTCCATTACGCCATCGAGCGATACGAACTCCGTCACGACAATCCTTCTCATGATCACACCTCCAAGCTTCGTCGGGCGTCTGCCACCTTGCTTGCGAACACCCTCCTGCTTCGTTTCCTGGTGCCTAAGACGAGGGGAGGGTCGAGAATCCATCGGACACCGGCGAATTTCTGCAACTGGTGCTCGCCCCTATGTGAGTTCCTTAGCGAAGTCAGCGGTCAACCACGATTCGGGTCGCATGCGAAACACCACGTTTCCTGCTTCATCGGATTCTGTGGCTTGAATGTAGAGATCCCCGAACTCCTCGCCCAGGTATCGGTGCGCCATTGCACGGCGCTCGACAGGGTCTACTTGCTTGTCGCACGCGACGACCGGCCCCTCTACGCTGACGTACTTGTAGGGCGGCGTCTCCGTCTGGGCGCAGAGGTTGAAACGTCCGCTTGCCGTGATCAACAAGCCCTTCCTGGTCTGCTCACCAGTCATCACACTGACGTGGCCGCCCGGTTCATAGCTGTACCAAACAGGCACACTGAGTGGTCCTCGTCCTTCCTGTTGGACGCTCAGTATCCCAACATGAACTCCGGCGAGGAAGGCCTCGCGCTCAGAACGGGTCATCGAAGTGGACATGCCCTTGTTCTATTCGTTCATGAAGTCGATTGTCACGCGCAAGCGCCGTGTCGCTTGGGATGCAGAGGGCAGATCCCTTCGGGGCGTCCGTGCCGCGCCCTTGTGCCATCCTGGCGGTCTCTGCCCATTGGTACATCGACGCGTCGGCGGTCACGGCGATGTCCCAACCGAAGACGATCCATGACTTCTACGGTTTTCCTGACGAACTGTTCGCGGTGCAGTACCCCGCTCCGGGCGCTCCCGCAGTTGCAGAGGAGGTGGCGGACATCGTAAAGCCGACCTGGGTCGGCCTTGACCACGACAGCTGGGGCATCGATCACGGGACCTGGTCGGTGCTCGTACACGCATTTCCTGACGCCGACATTCCCGTCGTGCAGTTGTCCATCAACGCTGAGAGGCCCTTCGAGTACCACCTTGATCTCGGAGCGAAACTCGCGCCCTTGCGCCGACACGGAATCCTCATCATCGCCAGCGGCAACGTCGTCCACAACCTCCGGCGCGTTGACTGGAGCCAAACCGACGGCGGTTTCGACTGGGCACACCGCTTCGATGAGGCGGCCGTGGAGCAGATGACTCATTCACCGGGCAATGTGATCTGCCTCAGCGAACACAGCGACTTCCGCAGCGCAGTCCCTACGCCAGACCATTTTCTCCCGCTCCTGTATCTCGCCGGACTTGCTGATGCGATTGGGTCGGTCACAGAGGTGCTGGTGCAGGGCTACGCCTACGGATCGTTGTCGATGACTGCCTTTACGCTCGACGCCGACATCGGAGTACCTGTGACATCTCGTAAAAAGCCGCGGCACCTCTCCCAAGTCCCGATGTCGTCCCGACCGACGACACCAATACCTAGAGTCGTCTACCTAGGGTCGTCGTCCGAGCGTCCCATCCCGCTCGTCGAACGGGTCAGCACACGCCGTCTAGAGCGGTCGGGGCCACGTTCGTCACTGCCGAGAAGTCGGGGATCCCCAATGATCCTGGTTGGTCACCGAGCCCGTTTGCCCCGTTGATGTTGATCGCGAATTCGACATTGGCGATCAGGTTGTCGTCGCCTGGGCTTATGCCCTCGTCAGGCAGGCTCATCTTGGCGTTGATCCAACCGGGTCCCGGAACCGCTGACCCAGCCGCGGGTTGGCCCTGAGTGACGAGGATCAACTTGCCCGAATACACGGGGCCCGCGGCGTTGGTAAGGGTTGCCTTGCCTGTCAGAACACCCCTTCCCGTTTGCGTGTTTATCGTCCATTGGATGTTGCTGATCGCCAAGGAGCCTGTGAGGTTGTAGTCCGTCGGGTCAGGGAGCATCTGGGTTTCGCCTCCCACCAAATTCCCCGTGTAGGTCACGTAGCTGATCTTGTCCTCACCCACGCACGTGACAGAGTTGAGGGTTCTTGTTCATGTGGACCTCCAGGTGAAGGCGAACAACACGGGGTGCTGCGCCGGGGTCGGTAGCGGCATGCGGTCTTTTCTTCGCTTACTGCCGTTCTCGTAGCTGAGAGTGGTCGCCGTGTCAATCGTTCGTGAAGTCGGCGGCTTTGCTACTCGCCGTACTCGTCATGTCGGCGAACCCAGTACTGGCGGTCTGCCTCCGGTTCATCGCGACCTTTGGGCACCAGATCGAGAAACTGGTAGGTGCTGTTCACCATGTCGATGCCGCGGGCATACGTCGAGTAGGTATGGAACAGGTCCCCTTTCTCATTCGTGAGAAAGACGCTTATGCCCTCTCGATCCTCCATGCCCGGCTCTGAAGAGCCGTAGTTGTAGGCCGCCGAGTGATTGGCGACGGCACCCGCCGCGAACGACGCCCCGAAGTCGTAGTTGAAGTCAGACTCGAACGAGGATACCCATGGGAATTCCCAGCTCATTCGACGCTTGTAGTCAACGAGTTTCTGAATAGGGGCTCGCGACACCGCTGTCAACGCGACGTCGTGTGCAGCGAGGTGTTCCAGCGAACCGTCGAAGTGATCTGCCCAATAAGAACAGTGGGGACAACCCTCTTCCCAGTTCGGGTCGAACATGAAGTGGTAGACGATCAGCTGGCTGCGACCTTCGAACAGATCGGACAGAGTTCGCTTACCACCCTGGCCGTCGAACACATACTCCTTCGTTAGGGCCTCCCAGGGCAGATCGCGTCGCAATTGGGCCAGGTTCTCTCGTGCCGCGCGCAAAATCCTTTTCCTTGGTAAGAAGCGCCTTGCGGGCCTCGAGCCACTCCTCGCTCGAGACGACGGCATGCTGTTCCACTCCGAGACCTCATTTCGTCATCCGTAATCGTTAAACAAACCCGTTTACTATCACGTAGGCTTGATAAGGTCAACAAGATGGTTGAAGATCACGTACTGGATCGTACTTATTCTGCATTGGCCGATCCGACTCGGCGGGCTCTTCTCGTGGCGCTGCGCGACGGTGGGGCAAGAATCACCGACCTTGCTCAACCGATACCGATGACCTTCGCCGGCGTCTCGCGTCATGTCGGAGTGCTCGAAGCTGCCGGGTTGGTCCATCGCGAGGTCCGAGGTCGTGAACATTGGTTGTCGGTCAAGCCCGACGCGCTTCTCGAAGCCGAGCGGTGGATAAGTGAACAGAAGTCGTTTTGGTCGCGAAGAGCCGAGAAATTGTCTGCTCACCTTGAACGAAGAACGCGGAAATGACCGACGAGTTTCCACCGGTTGCCGTCGTTCGGCACGTCATACCGGCTCCGCCCACGGTGGTCTTTGAGGCATGGGTGGACGCGGACTCGATGGCTGAATGGATGTGTCCTCGCCCGGCAATACCTACCAGGGTGGAGTTGGACACGCGCATCGGCGGCCGTTACCGGATAGACATCGACGACGAGGGGTTCGAGCTGTCAGTGACCGGCGAATATCTAGTGATCGACCGTCCGCATCGCCTCAGCTTCACCTGGACCTGTACGACGTGGAAGGCGAGCGATCCCGAGAGCATCGTCAGTGTCTATCTGGAGCCTCATGGAGAAGACGAAACCTTGATGACGATCCGCCACGAACGGCTGCCGGCGGACTTGGCCGACGGTCACCAGCGAGGTTGGGCTCTCATCGCGCAACAACTCGAGGACATCGTGAAGAGTCACCTGCAAATTTGACTGGCCAGCCGGATCGTTACTCCTACAACTTCCTTCTGAGAGCTCGCCGCGTGGTCACGACGACGGCGAGTGGCCAGAGAGCCTGCGCACCGGCAGCTGCCCGCTCGGCGAGTCCACGCTGACCGCCGTGGAGCTCGATTGCGAACCACGCCACGAGCCCGAGCAGGATCGCCGTGGCGGCGAAGGATATTGAGCGTGTCAGCAGGGGCGCCGAAGCGCGACGGTGCGCGGCGAACGCGGGCCAGACGCCCAGGGCGATGAACGCGATGGTGGCAGCGACGGTGTGCGCTCGCGAGTTCCCGGAAACGGGCTGGGGGAACGTCGCGACCATCACCGTTGCCACCCCTCCGATAGCGAGCAGGACCCGGCCGGCGACCCATGCAGGTCGTAAGCCGACCGAGGTAAGGAAATGGCAGACCCCTAAGCCCGCCAGTGCGGACGTCATCACCCAACGATCGGTGGCCCCGTAACCCGCGAGAGCGCTGATCGTGTCGCGCACCGGGTCGTACCTGGGTGGCTGCAGCGCTTCCGCCAACGCAAGGCCGCTGCCGAGGAACAGGGGAGCGGCCGATGCCGAAACGACAGTCCACCAGGGGACCCGATTTTCCATTGGATGTGGAGGTGCAGACCTCAAGTGTCGGTCATCTCTCCGGCTTCGGGCGAGGCTTCCACTGAAAAGTGGAGGAGGTGCCCATTGTGGGAGTTGACGCGCTCCAGGTGGATGCGGCGGCCGTACACGGTGGCTAAGGCCAGCGCTGACGACGCCAGCAGGAGAACCCCCGCGATGTTGAGCGAGATCGTGAGGCCGTGTCCGAATGCACCGTAGGCAGCCGAGACGACCTCGTTCACGATGTGCGCAATTGCGTGGTTCTTTGAGGCTGCTGTCTTCGCCTCGCCCTGGTACGTGCCGGTTGTGACCGCTGACACAACTAGCGACTGAAATGCTTTAGGAATACCGATTTCCGTGAGCCGCCGAACCAGGTTGACTGTCAGCTGCCCGTTTACGATGGAGCCCAAGGTGGCTACACCTACGACAGCTCCAAGCTCGCGGAAGGTATTGGTCGTGGATGCGGCCATCCCCGAGTGCTCCGGCGGAGCCGAACCCAGTGCTGCCGAGGTCACCGGCACCATGGCCATACCGACACCGACGCCGGCCAAGAACATCGTCCATCCGATATCGCCGATACCTGCGTGGGGAGAGATGTTGGCATTCGTAAGGAGAATTCCGGTCCCGGCGAGCAAGCAACCCGTAGCCATGGGTATGCGAGGCCCCCATGCCGCGACCCATCGACCGGTCAGAAGCGAGGCAGCCACCATTCCAACGGCTAAGGGTATGAAGTTCAAGGCGAGGCCAAGTGACGAATTCGATCCCACCACTTGCAGGTAAAGGGCAACCATGAAAAAGATGGCGAAGGTCCCGAAATAGGCCGTGAAGGCGATGATGTTGGCTCCCGCAAAGGCGCCCTTCCGGAAGTACCTGACGTCGAGCACCGGATTCGTCACTTTCAACTCGGCCAGGACAAAGGAGATCGCGGCCGCGAGCGCGAAGAAGAAGAGCAGATCGATCCACCACGTTCTGTACCCGGCGGTTTCGCCGAGAATTATGCCGAACGTGAGCGATCCGAGAGCAAGAGCTCCGAGAAAGAATCCCATGAAGTCGAATCGAGCTCGAACCGGGTCCGAACTCTCGCGCAGCGCGACGACGGCACTAGTGAAGGCCAGCACCCCGAAGAACACGTTGAACCAAAAAATGGCCCGCCAAGACCACCCGTACACCAAGAGGCCGCCGATAAGGGGGCCGAGGGCGAGCCCGAGACTCGATACCGCCACCCAGATACCGAGTGCACGAGCCCTTTCTGATCGACCGGGGTAAAGGTGGCGGATCATCGAAAGCGTGCCGGGTTCGGACGCGGCCGCACCGATGCCCATGACGACACGTCCTGCGATCAGGACGTCGGTATCCGGTGCTACCGCTGCGATGACCGAGCCTGCGCAAAAGATCGCCACCCCGGTCAGCATCACCTTCTTGCGTCCGAGCAGGTCGCCGATGGTGCCGAAGCTGAGCATCAGGCCGGCGAAGGTCAGTGCGTAGCCATTGACCACCCATTGCAACTGACTGATCGAAGCGTGCAGCTCGCTCTGCACGTTGGCCAGGACAACGGTGACAATCGTGTTGTCGAGGAACGTCAGGAAGAGGACGAACAGGAGGGTCGCCAGGGCGAGGGAGGGGACCCGCCCGGTGCGAACAATCCGCTCCGCGCTTTTCATGAGGTGAATGTAACGTGATCGTCGTGGCAACCGAAGACATCACCGTGGTGGAGCGGCTCGCAATGGATGACCTTCTTACCCGTTACGCCACAGCTATCGACGGTCTCGACTGGGAGATGCTCGACACCGTCTTCACCGCGGATGCCCATCTTGATTACCGGTCAGCAGGCGGCGTCGAAGGCGACTACCCGGAGGTCCGGCAATGGCTCGCGAAGGTACTGCCGATCTTTGAAATGACACAGCACCTCGTCGTGAATCGAGAATACGAGCGCCACGGCGGTCAAGTCCACGCTAGATCAAGTTTCCTGAACGTGAACCGCTTGGAAATTGAGGGAAAGCCGTGGCTGTTTACGGTCGGCGGCCGGTACCACGACCGACTCGTTTACAGCTCCGATGATTGGAAGATCGCAAGAAGGATCGAACACACATTGTGGTGGGACAATCCCATGCCCGGACTCCCAGAATTGCCGTATCCCGTAACTGAGCAGCTGGATCAATAGGATGTCGAGCTCCCATCTCGATCATCCTGACCTGCCGTTGCCATTTGCGAGTGAGGTCGCGGACGGGGTGTTCGCGTACATACAGCCTGACGGCAGTTGGTGGATCAACAACACTGGTTTCATCCGGGGCGAGCGCACGGTTCTTTCCATCGACACCTGTTCTACCGAACGGCGTACGCGCGCTTACCTTGCCAAGGTGGAGGAGCTCGCCGGAAAGATTCCCAATGTCCTTGTGAACACGCACCACCACGGGGACCACACGAACGGCAATTGTTTCTTGCCTTTCGCGACGGTGATTGGCCATGAGCGCTGCAGAGAAGAGATGTTGAAGTCGGGAATCATGCGGACCGAAGGGATCTTCGAGCCGATCGAATGGGGAAATCTCTCCCCGGCACCGCCATTCGTCACCTTCGAGCACCGGTTGAACGTCTACGTCGACGATCTCAAGATCGAACTCATCCATGTGACGTCGGCAGCTCACACAACCAACGACGTGGTCGCCTGGATACCCGAGCACCGGGTGCTCTTCGCCGGTGACCTTGTCTTCAATGGTGGTACGCCGTTCGTGGTCATGGGCTCCGTAGCGGGTTCGCTCGAGGCTCTCAGCATGATCATGGAGATCGCACCCGACGTAATCGTCCCGGGCCACGGCGCACCCGGCGGGATCGAGACGGTCGTTGCCTGCGGTGCCTATCTCCGCTGGCTCCAGCAGAGCGCCGAGGAGGCTGTGGCGTCAGGGCTCACACCTCTGGAGGCTGCGCGGGAGCTCGACCTCGGTGATTTTGCCGCGTTTGACCGATCCTGAACGACTGGTAGGCAACCTCCACCGGGCTTTCGCCGAGTGCCGAGGGGCGGGGTGGGGGAGCCCATCGACATTCAGGCGGCCTTTGCGGACATGATCGCGTTGAACGGTGGTCGGCCCCTGCGCTGCATGGCATGAGGGGTGCCAGAGTCAAATGGACTAAGGCGCCACAACGGTCCAACCGCGACGTTCTAGCTCGGCGGCGAGCTTTTCGGCGGGCATCCCGCGGATTATCTGCTCCTCTGCCGATACCTGCGGCGAATCCTCCAGTTGGGTTTCCTGCAGCTGGGTTTCCTGCAGCTGGTCGATGAAGCCCGTAGCTTCGTCGCGGGTGAACTTGCCGGCGGCCTGACGCTGCGTGAATCCCATCGGCCCACGGGCGTCGCGGAAGTCGGTATGGCCGGCGTCCTTGAGCAACGTCAGCAACTCCTGAATCTGCCTCATCGACGCGGGTGGACCGGACTGTTGACCGAACGCCACGGCCAGCAGTCTTGCCGATGAGGCCGGGGGTGACGTCACCGATCCCGTTAGGCTTACCGCGTGGCCGACGAAAGATGCCCTTATGCCCACGGCGCCCTGATCGTCGAGGGCCCCAGGGTGAACGGAAAACACGGTGTTGACAAACAAGGACGCACTTACGACTCGATCATGATCTGCCCGCGTTGCGAGTGCTACTTCGCCGTCACGGGCATCCGCGAGATCGTCGAAGTTCAGGTTGTGTAGGAGTTTGCATTCAATGGGATACTTCAAGAACTTGTAGTCCGCGAGGCCTTGGCTAAGGCCGACGGAGTGGTATCATTCGCGGTGAATTGCGGTTGATTTCTGCGGTTCCGGAGTCTGTCTGGACTTTGACAGGTTCCGTGAGCGTCACCCCGGACCCCGGTCGCGCTTCAGGCGTGTTGCAAAGAGTGGTCACAATGACGGGGGTATTGATCGCGGATGGGTCCCGGCCGATCGGGTCATCACACGTTTCTTCGAGCTGCACGGACAAGTTCGCTTAGGCGGGAGAGATGAACGCACAGGGCGCCAAAGGGTTTTTAGCCGTCCTCAGAGGCGACCCTGACGGAGAGCCGCTCACGCTGACCTCGATTTGCGCTCGTACGCTCGAGTTGCTGCCAGCGGCGGGTGCCTCGATCGTGTTGATGAGTCGCGGCCACGGCCAAGGGTTGGCCGGAGCGTTCGGGGAATCTGCCCTGGCGGGCCAGGATCTGGAATTCACACTCGGTCAAGGACCGGGGGTCGATGCGTATGCCGACGGCATGGTGGTTCTGGTTAAGGACTTGTCCTTCGACGGTCGTTGGCCTCTGTTTAGTGCCACGGCTGTAGGGCTAGGTATTCGGTCCGTGTGCGCACTGCCTCTGCAGGTAGGGTCGATCCGCCTTGGCGTCCTCTCTCTGTACGGGGGCACACCCTCGGCCATTGCACTCGCGCAGTTATCCGACGCTCTCCTCGTGGCAGATCTCGTCACTCATCTCGTCATCGGGCTGCAGTCTGAGACAGCATCGGAGTCGGTCGCATTCGCTCTCGACATCTCGGACTATCGAGCCGTCGTCCACCAGGCGACGGGGATGGTCTCGGCTCAGCTCGACTGCAGCGTCGAAGAGGCGCTCGTGCGCCTCCCGGGTACGCCTTCGCGGCAGAACGTCCTATAGACGAGATTGCCGAACAGGTGCTCGCAGGCCAGATCAGGTTCGACAACCGGTGACCTGTCACCCGCTTGTCAAATGGGTGACCCCCCGTCCGATATGGCGCGAGAATGAGTGTCATTGGGATCGGGCTGGCTGACTCCGAGGGGTCGGACCACCCCTTTACCAAAGGAGTGACGATGCAAGGGCGAGAGGAATGGTTGGCCCGTACATTTATTGAGCTAGCCGACACGCTGGTCGCAGACTTCGACGTCATAGATCTGATGTCCACCCTGGTCGACAGGTGCGCCGAGCTGCTCGAATCGAGCGAGGTCGGCTTGGCCCTGGCGGACGCGCAGGGCCAGCTCCGGGTCCTCGCATCATCGAGCGAGCGCATGAGGGTGCTCGAGCTCATCGAGATTCAAAACGATGAGGGTCCTTGCCGGGACTGTTTTCGCATCGGCGAGCGAGTTGTCAATCAGCGCCTGGACGAAGCAGGTGACCGCTGGCCCATGTTCGCTGCTGAGGCAAGCTCAGCCGGCTTCCAGATGGTGCACGCCCTTCCACTTCGGCTGAGAACCGAAACGATCGGGGCGATGAATATCTTCAACGCGAATCTGATCGAATTGACGTCCCAGGAGTTGAACCTTGCTCAGGCGCTGGCCGATGCAGCCACGATCGGAATCCTTCAAGAGCGCGCCGTCAGGCAGGGAGTCGAGCTCGCAGGCCAACTCCAAGGAGCCTTGAATTCACGCATCGTCGTCGAGCAAGGAAAAGGAGTCGTGGCCGAGCGGCTTCAGATCGGAATGGACGAAGCATTCGACCTGATCCGCGGTTACGCCCGTGGTCAGAGACGTCGGCTGAGCGAGGTGGCTGCGAGCGTCATCGGGGGGAGTCTGACCGTTAACGACCTGTCGGAGGCTCGAGCCCAGAGTCCTCAGGAAGCGAGGCAGAGGGGTACCAGCTGACGACGCACGGAGCCATTGCGACCGCCAAGGGAGCCAGCACCGAGTCCTTCTTCTCTGCGACGTGGCCCTTTACGCCAACGATTGCCGCCAGGTCCGAGCCGTCGACGGTCTCGCGCTCGAGCAGCAGGTCGACGACCTGGTGCAACATCTCGAGATGATCGCGCAGCAACTGCGTCGCAGAGACTTCGGCTTCCCTTAGCAGCCTCGCGACTTCTTGGTCGATCGAACGCTGAGTCTCTTCCGAGTAGGGCCGGCCGGCGAACGGATTGTCGCGGCTGGGTCCTTCCGGACCGTAGCCAATAGGTCCGACCTCCATCGAAAACCCCCATTCGCGCACCATGCGAGTGGCCAGGTCCGTAGCTCCTGCGAGGTCGTTGGACGCCCCGGTCGACGGTTCGCCCAGGACGAGGATCTCAGCTGCACGTCCGGCGAGCCGTACCGCGAGCGAGTCAGTGAGATAGCTCCGTGGGTACAGATGTCGTTCGGATTCTGGCAACTGTTCGGTAACACCAAGTGCCGCTCCTCTAGGGAGGATCGTTACCTTCGCTACGGGATCTGCATGCTCTGACAGAAGGGCCACGAGCGCGTGTCCAGCCTCGTGGACGGCGACGGATTGCTTTTCCTGGGGAAGAAGTGCGTTGGACGCGTCTCGTCAACCGATGAGCAGACGATCGCGCGCCGCGTCGAAATCTATTGCCCTGATGATGTGCCGATTGCCTCGGACGGCATTGATCGCGGCCTCGTTCACAAGGTTGGCGAGATCGGCGCCCGAGAACCCTGGCGTACCCCGCGACACTGCGTCGAGGTTGACATCCGCGGCTAGCTGTTTGCCTCGCCCATGTATGGCCAGGATCGCAGTTCGTTCCTTTTGGTTGGGCAGAGGAATCTCCACCGTTCGATCAAAGCGGCCTGGCCGCAAAAGCGCCGAGTCGAGGATCTCGGCTCTGTTCGTAGCGCCCATGACCACAACGCTTGCGTCCGGTTCGAACCCGTCCATCTCCGACAACAGTTGGTTGAGCGTCTGCTCGCGTTCATCGTTAGAGCCGAATCCACCAGGACCGCGTCGTCCACCGATGGCGTCTATCTCGTCTATGAAGATGATCGCCGGTGCACGCTTCCGGGCATCGCTGAAGAGATCTCTCACCCTCGATGCGCCGACACCTACGAACATCTCGACGAAGCTCGAGCCACTGAGGGCTAAGAATGGTACGCCGGCCTCGCCGGCGACGGCTCTGGCAAGGAGGGTCTTTCCCGTTCCGGGTGGACCGACCATCAGCACACCCTTGGGGCCGACCGCACCGGCTCGCACATAGCGCGCCGGATACTTCAAGAAGTCAACGACTTCCATGACCTCGGCCTTCGATCCCTCGTAACCCGCGATATCCCCGAAGCGGGTGACCGGTCTTTCTTCGTCGTAAACCTTGACCTTTGATCCCCCCATACCCATGATCCCACCGAGTCCTCCGGCGAGATGTTTGCGACTGCGTCGAGCGATCCAGACGAAGAATCCGATTATCACGACGAACGGCAAAAGGTCCACAAGGATGGTCCAGGCCGATGTCGAGCTCGGGTTTGTACCCGTGACCTGAACGTTGTGCTGGAGGAGGATGGAAGACAGCGAAGTGTTGCTCAATGCCGTGGGAATCTGAGACGTGTAGTCGGCACCACTGCGCAGCTTTCCGCTGACCGCCCCCGTGGAGGTGATGGCAGCTGTCGAGATCTTGTCTGTCGTCACCTCTCTCACGAAACTGGTGTATGTGAAGTTCTGTGTATGAGTCGTTTTGGCGCCCAATTCCAAGACCAGAACCAAAGTGATCAGGGCGCCGACCGCTACAAGCCAGATCCGCCAACGTGTCGTCGTCGCCATTTTCGGCGGAGGGAGGCGTTCTTTGGGCGGACCCGTCTGCACTGATCTTTCTCCATTTCGCGGCCCTGGCAGTTGGCCAGGTGCGAAAGAGGCGGGGTCCGGGACCCTTTAGCGGTCTTAAGCGTAGCACGAGAAATGCTCGAGAATCGCCGGGTCCTTCGAAGAGAGGTCTGAGCAAAAAGTATGCGATTCTTCACGCAAAGTGCTACTCTGAGATTTCGTTCAATGCGAGCGAATGCGCCCCCGCTCTCGGGGGATGATCGGTCGTTTCCTTGTGGGAACCCAAGTGAGTTCGATGTCTGGTGGGATCGCGGCCCTATTCGGTGTGCTTTTGGTTGTGATCCTCTCGACGATTCGCAATATGCAACTTCGCAGCCTGATTTCTTCCACTTCGTCACTGCGTGTCGTAGGCGTGCGCGATTTCCCACGCTGACGGCCGGAACGCTGAGTTCTGACCCTGAGGGTCAGCTGATGCGATCCGACCAGAAGGAGAAACTGTGACGAGGCGTTCGGACAGTGAGCACACCGATTCTCTCAGGCTGTATCTGAGGGATGTGGGCCAGTACCCGTTGCTGACGAAAGAAGACGAGATCCGGTTGGCCCAATCCATAGAAGCTGGCCGGGAAGCAGCCGCTGTGGATCTCACCGACTCCAATTTGACATCGGGTGAGATGCGCGAGCTCCGCAGGATCGCGATCCGCGCAACCAGTGCGGAGCTGACCTTCGTCTCGTCGAACCTTCGCCTCGTTGTCTTCATCGCGAAGCGCTATCAGTCTTCGGGTGTGCCGCTACTCGATCTCGTTCAAGAGGGAAACCTCGGGCTCATTCACGCAGTTCAGAAGTTCGATTGGCGAAAGGGATTCAAGTTCTCCACGTACGCGACATGGTGGATACGCCAAGCAGTCTCTCGTGGCATCGCGAACTCAAGTCGCGCGGTTCGTCTGCCCGTCAACGTTTCCGACATGCTCGGAACCGTTCAGCAGGCTCAGGCCCTTCTCGAATCAACGCTCCATCGCCAGCCCACGATGTCCGAGATAGGTGTTGAGGTCGGACTCTCGCGAGAGAAGGTCGTAGAGATGATGGGATACCGTTCCGAGCCCTTGTCTTTGTCGCACCCGCTCGTCGACGATGGCGCTGCTGAGCTTGGAGACTTGGTCGAAGATCCCAGCGCTTGCTTGCCCTTCGACGAAGTTGCGACATCGTTGCTGCCTGGCGAGATCGACCGGTTGTTGGCACCCCTCACAGAGCGCGAAGGAGAGATACTGCGACTTCGTTTCGGTCTTGACCACGACGAGCCGAGGACACTGGAGCAGATCGGTGAGCGCCTGAACGTATCTCGCGAGCGGATCCGACAGATCGAGACCCGGGCATTGTTGAAGCTGCGGAATCCTGTGGTGGATGCGGGTGCGCGCGACCTACTGACCGGCTGACCTGTTTGTCCAATTCACGCAATCAGCGTTCGAGTGGAGGTCAGAAGCACTACGGATGCCCAAATGCCCCGGTGGCGTGGGTGAACACGATGTCGCAGTAGGGTACGTGTGGAGGGCGGATCCGCTTATCTCGAGCGGACTGCGTCCATCCTGCTCGGCGCCACGCACTTGATCAGGCGCGGGGCGAGGAGAGCGACATGATTTCAGCTGAGGCTTCGGACCTCGGATCCCGGCTCGATGAACACCATGCCCCCGAGACCAACGGTCGAATGGCTGTATGCCGACGGTGCGGTGCTCTTACCGACAGCCCCGAGGGCACCCGGCACGTGCCTGACGAACGACAAATCGCTCGATCGAACGACTGGCTAGACCGCCAGGCGCGGGCAAGTCTCATAGAGCGCCGCTTGGCGTTGCTCAGGCACTGACGCTCATGGCTTCAGACTCGGGTGGCACGCTGATGCCGGCTCCGAGCGCTCCCTCGCACAAATGCGGGCGGTGCCGCCTCGTATTCCCTATTGGCCCGGCTTCGGAATCTCAACCAACAGAAGGGGACTGGTGGCTCTGTCCCTCGTGCCGGGACAAGCTGCTCGGGGACGCGGACTCGGTCGACGCCAGGTGGGAATGACTCCTGCGTCCGTCTGACCCCGGGCTCGAGTAAGCCCATCAGTTCTCGAAGCTTCAAGCACGCAGGTGCGTGTAAACTGCGGACGTCGCCCCAGACTTCGGTGACCCACTAAGACCCCGACTGCGCCGCGGCAATCGCGGTTCCCGGAGGGTTTGGAGATGGATCACCATGCCTGGAATCGTGATGGACGTGCCTGGTGCCTTGACAAATGCCGAGCGCCGTCCGGGTGCTCCGATAGTTGAGGATCCTTCCACACCAGCCTCACCAGCGACCGAGGGACGAGTAATAACGGCCCTCCTCGTTTTCGGGCCGTTGATTGCGCTCGCAATGGTTCCCCTACTCGGATGGGGTCTTCCCATTCATCTGGGTGACGTGATTCTGGGGATCGCGTTGTATCTCTTCACCGGTTTCGGTGTCGCTGCCGGTCTCCATCGCCTGTTCGCCCATCGCAGCTTCAAGGCGAATCCGGTCCTGAAGGTTGTCCTCGCGGTCGCAGGGTCGATGGCACTCGAAGGATCCCTGATCAGCTGGGTGGCGATCCATCGTCGACACCACGTGTTCAGCGACCAACCAGGTGATCCCCATTCGCCCTATCGCTACGCCTCGGGCTCCTTTGGGACGCTTCGAGGCTTCTTGTGGGCGCACGTTGGATGGCTGTTCGCCGCTGATCCGACAGACACGCGACGCTTTGCGCCCGACCTTCTCCGCGACCGCAGCCTGGTCGCCGTGGACAAGCTCTTTCCCGCGCTGGCTGTGAGCTCGCTAGCGATTCCCTTTTTGGTTGGTTGGCTCATTTTCGGGACCTTGGCTGGGGCGTTCGGTGCGTTCTTCTGGGCGGGTCTGGTTCGCATGGCGTTGCTGCACCACGTCACGTGGAGCATCAACTCCGTGTGCCATCTCTGGGGCAGGAGGCCATTCGTCACAAGCGACCTGAGCGGCAATGTGGGTCCGCTGGCCCTGGTGTCGTTCGGCGAGAGTTGGCACAATTTCCACCACAGCGCTCCGGCTTCTGCGCGACACGGCGTGCTTCCCCGTCAGGTCGATCTCGCCGCTGGACTCATCCGCTTCTTCGAGAAGGCAGGATGGGCCACTAAGGTCCGTTGGCCGTCCTCAGCTCAAATCGCCGGTCTTGCAGTCAAAGCGCCGTTGCATCCCCCCTTGACCGTCGAGCCCAGCGAGCCGTTCTGCGATCGCAGTCCGGTGGGTTCGCATCGATAACGGGGCCGGATGTGTTTCTCCCCGGAAGGTGACCTGGCCGGTGGCCTTGTAGTAAGCGCCATCGGCATTGATGCTTGTCGTCACCTGCGTGGGCGGAGCAACATGCTGCTGTTCGCGGCGACACCTCTTCTGCTCGGAATCCACCAGATCGACGAGGCGTTGGTGTGGTGGGGCCTCCAAGGTCACGTTCCGCACTCGGTTGGACGGATCGCAATGTGGATCTACCTGCTCATCGCCCTCGTCGTCGTTCCGATTCTTGTGCCGTCCGCAATCTTCAGACTCGAACCGACTGCGCGCCGTCGATGGATCCTCGCTCCGTTTGTTGCGCTGGGCTTGATCGTCGGCGCCCTGCTGTTCGTCACCATGCTGCGCGGCCCTGTCACGGTCGAGCTCGGTACGTACCATCTCGCTTACAGCATCGGACTGCACAACGGACTAATCATTGTCGGGCTCTACGTCGTCGCGACATGCGGGTCCTTGCTTATTTCGGGATACAGGGACATCTTCGTCTTCGGGTTGGCCAACGTCGTGGTCGTCATCATCCTTGCGAGACTCACTGCCGATGGGTTCGCTTCGCTTTGGTGTTTCTACGCCGCACTTACCAGTGGCGGGATTACGTTGCACATGCGCTTCGCCAAGGCTCACAGAGCGCGCCCCTACGCGCTGACTTAAGCCTTCGATCATCCAGCGCTCTGCGGCGCCGGTCGAGTTAGAAGCCGATCTACAGACGTCTGAACGAACCCGGCATCGAGATAGAGGTTGCGGGCGGCCTCGGTCTCGAAGCCGACCTTCAGGCGGCGCGAACCTTTGCGTGCGAGCCGATCGAGGCCGTTCGTCAGCAACATCCGCGCAATGCCGCGTCGCTGGTATTCGTCTTCGACTCGCATCGGCTCCAGGAGCCCGACGAGCGTCGTGTGGTCGAACCAGAACAGCGCGTAGCCGGCGACCCTGCCATAAGCGTCCTCGACCGCCAGATCGAGCGCCGGATCGTAAAGCGAGCACTGTCTTAGCCGCAGGTCGACCACTTCACCGTTGCGAGCGATCATTGGGTGCGGACGATCCCCGCGTGCCACGCGATCGACGATGGCGAACCCATCGACCTGCGCGACCGGAGTGCGATGGTCGGCAACCATCCAAGCGGTGCCCGACAACTCGTCGGTCAGCTCGAATCCGCTCTGAATGGCGAGGTCTGTCAGCAGCACGTCGTCCTGGCGCACGAGCACCTGGAGTGCCACGCCAGGATGTCGGGCGGTTGCTTCCAACGTCGCGGCCCAGACGTCTTCGTCCTTGACGATCGACCGCACTGTGAAGACGTCTGCTTGCCAGGTGTCGTCCCAGGCCGTCAGCCCTGCGGCTGCCACGGGGCCGACTTCGTCGAACCAGACCGGCAGCGCTAGCTCGTCGGTCGCCCGGGGGCGACGCCACCACCACTGCACGTCGGCGGCCTCCCACATGCCGGCGAGCGGATCTGCCAGGCGGGCGCGCTGCAGCACCGTGGTCGTCGCGCCCATCCGCTCTGGACCCCGCAGCAGCTCGCGTCGCACGACCACGTTCGTCAAGCGTATTGGGCGTCTCCGAGGACGCAATACTGCGATGATCGCGACATGACCTCGGCGCACGGCACGCACGACCACCAGGACGACCCGCGTAATGCGGAGATCTTGATCTCGGTTAATGGTCGGCTCGTCCCGCGATCCGAAGCGGTCGTGAGCGTCTTCGATGCGGGTTTTGTTCTTGGTGACGGAGTGTGGGAGGGACTTCGCGTCAAGGACGGTCATCCGACGTTCCTCGAACAGCACCTGGACCGTCTCTGGGAAGGGGCAGCAGCGATCGGGCTGGACGTCGGCCTTTCAAAAGAGGGAATGACTGATCACTTGTACCGGACGCTTTCGGCGAACGACATGACAGGCGACGGGGTCCACATCCGTCTCATGGTCACGCGTGGGCCGAAATCCACGCCATACCAGGACCCTCGGATGTCGGCAGGGCCGCCAACGGTCGTCATCATCGCCGAGTACAAGGACCCGCTGCCTTCGACTCTGGACCGCGGCCTGTCGTTATTCACTGTCCACGTGCGACGAGCATCTCCAGACACGTTGGACCCGAAGCTCAACAGCCACAGCAAGTTGAACGACATCATTGCGTGCATCCAGGCCTACACCGCCGGCGCTGACGAGGCTCTGATGCTCGACCCCGACGGCTTTGTCGCGAGCTGCAACTCCACTCACTTCTTCATCGTCCGCAACGGCGAGGTCTGGACGTTGACGGGTGATTACTGCCTGGCCGGGATCACCAGATCGAATGTCCTCCGAATTTGTTCACGGGCCCGGATACCGGCACTCGAGAAAAGGTTCAGTCTCACCGAGGTCTATGGCGCTGACGAGGCATTCGTAACCGGGACTTTCGCCGGGTTGGTGCATGTGCATACGGTCGACGGTCGGCGAATCGGGACCGGCCTCCGTGGCCCGATAGTGGAGCGGCTTCAGTCACTCTACGGCGAGTTGGTACGCGACGACGTCGCGCGACGAGCGGCGATATGACGGCCGGAGTGCGCCTCGCCGTCTGGTCGGGACCGCGCAGTATCTCCACGGCACTGATGCGCTCGTGGGAGAACCGACCTGACTGCAAGGTGGTCGACGAGCCTCTCTACGCCTACTACCTGTTTAAGACGGGAACAGAACACCCGGGTCGTGAGGAAGTGATCGCGGCGGGTCAGACCTCGTGGGAGGCCGTGGTGGCAGATCTGACGGGCCCGGTCAGAGGCGTCTACTACCAGAAGCAAATGGCCCATCACCTCATCCCGCAACTACCGCGCGAGTGGATCAACTCGTTGACCAATGTCCTGTTCATCCGCGACCCGGCAGAAGTCGTGGCCTCCTATCTGCGGTCGCGTGATGAGATCGCCGAGAAGGACATCGGCCTTGTCCAGCTGAACGAGATTTACGAGCAGCTAGGCGGTTCCGTGCCGGTTATCGACGCAGCGGACTTCCTGCGGGACCCCGAAGGCTATTTGCGGTGGCTTTGCACGCACGTCCAGATCGAGTTCACCGAGTCGATGCTCCGATGGCCGGCGGGACAGCGCGATTCGGACGGGCTGTGGGCTCGCTACTGGTACGACGCGGTGCGCGCCTCTACGGGTTTTGAACCATACCGCCGACGATCCGTCGAACTGTCGGGACCAGCTCGGGAGATAGTCGAGCGGAGCCGGCCGTACTACGAGCGATTGAGCTCCGCGCGGGTCCTCTTGTAATACCTCGCAATCTGCTGATCGGGAGCGCGTTTATGGTAAAGCGCGAAAAAAGGAGGGTGTCCGAGATGGTTCGACCTGACGCTCGAGATGAACAGTTCATCCACCAGATCCCGGAATTCTTGGCGACTCCGATTTGGCCAAGCCCATTTTGGCGGGAAAGTTACTTCTTCGAATTGCACCGTCCGGACGCCCTCGGCGATGTCTTGTTCTTCACTATGGCACTCCATCCCAATCGCCGTCTCATGGACTCGATCCAGATGGGAAGGATCGGCGGTGAACAGGTTCTCGGAGTGCTGAGTCGACCGACCGACGACGATCCTCACACCACAGATGTTGGAGGCGCGCGCGTCGAGCTGATAAGAGCCTTCGATAAATTGCGTCTCATCGCCGACCCCGAGCGCGCGGCATTCGGTTGCGACCTCGTGTTTCGAGCTCGAACCCAACCTTATGGGCTTCGCCGCGGCACGATTAGGGCGACCGACGGCATCGTGTGGGATCAGTGCCACATCCTGCAATCAGGGATCTATAACGGCAGTTACACCCACTGGGGGGTGCAACACCAGGTCGACGGATGGGTCGGCCAGAGAGATCATTCGTGGGGAGTCCGTGACCACGGTCGTTGCCCTCTGTGGCTTTGGTTCCAGATCCAATTCGATGACGGGTTCCTAGGGGTGTGGCATTGGGAGTTAGCCAACGGGGCTCATGTCTATACGGACGGTTGCTGGGCGGACGTCAACGGCAGCTCGCCGGTCCCCCTGGTCGGCTTTGCTCACTCGATGACCTGGACCGGTCCCGACGGATCACCTGTCGGGTACGGGACATCGGGCGACGGCGTGCGATCCCTTGAAGGACAGTGCTCATTCACGCTGGCCGGGGGAAGGACGATCCAGATCGAGGCCTCGGGAACATTCGACCGGCCCTACGAGCCGTTCTACCGCGGCGGGTTGAGCCAGATGCGAGTTCGGGCGGATGACGGTCGGGACGGAACCGGCATTTTCGAGATCACGGGAGCACGTCATCACCGTTACTTTCCCGCGACGGTCGTCGACGGGATCCTTCCAGAGTGAAGTCTTCTAACCGTCGAGGGCGATGCACCCGCGAGCTGCAGCTTCGGCAGCCAGACGGGCCGCGAGGGCGGTGTCGCGGCTGAGTTGTTTCAGCTTTGCAGCCAACTCGGGCTCGGCGGCCAAGAGGCGTTTGATCTCGGCCGGATTGCCCGAACCGTCGGGGTTGGTGGCATCCAAGAGCCTTTGGTCGAGCAAACCGTCGAAGTACCGGTCGCCAATGCACCGGTAGACCGACCACGGACAAAAGTGGGCATCACAGACCTCTGCCACGGCCGAGGACTCCATGTCCACACCGATGAAGCCTTCCTCGAAGAATTGCTTGCTGCGGCTGACATCGAGAGTGGCATTCTCGGTCGTGACGAGCTTCCCTACTAGAGGTTCGTCGCCGGGCGGCGTATGCCTGTAGGTCGCGCCGCTTGCAAATTCGACGATGAACTCCGGATTGATCAAGGTTCCGACAGGCAACTTCGGGTCGAGGCCCCCGCAGATCCCGGCGACCATCACGTGGTCGACGAGCTTCCGGTCGTGCCCAGACTCGTCGAGCAATCGAGCCGTGGCCTTCCGCGTCAGGGACGGACCCATTCCGGTGTGTATCGCCGTCACGTCCGAATTCCCCAGCTGGCCCGTACAGGGGGCGTCGTCAGCCTCGCTCGAAGGGCTGAGTCCGAAGGCGGTGACGATTGCGTTCATTTCGAGGGGCATGGGCGCAAGGATTACGACCTGTCGCCGTTCGGATCTATTGGGCATGGCAGACAGCTTGCCCCTACGGAGACGGCCACGCAGGCGCAGGACTCACGGCCACCGTCGCGGTGGGTCCTCTTTCACCACTCCTGTCCCGAACTTCAGTTCTGCCCGGCCTCGCGAAACGTCGTATCGCGCATTGGCATTGGGCATTTGCTGTCCGTGGGGATAACGCGGGTACTCGAAACGTCCGGCGGGACATCGAGCGCCGTCCGCGTAGGCCATCACATCCAAATGCCAGGGAGCAACATCCGCCCACGTGCGAGCCCCGGAGTACACCTCGAGGAACAAGAGCCCCCCGGGATCGATCTTTGCAGCCTCGGCAGGATTTCTGCGACAGAACCGCAGCCCACCTATCGAATCGCCACGACCTGACTCCGGAGCATCCACCCCAGCGATGACGTTTTCACCGAGGTGTCGGATCGACAGGTCGAACCAGTCCATCGCGCGACGTCCGACCATCTCGGTATCGGAACGCGACAACGTGATCCTGTAGTCCCCTGTTGACCACCGATAAGGCTTGCGAACGCCTATGAAAGTGCCTTCGTGGGTCCCGAGTTCCCGAAAGCCGTCCGCCGCGAGTCGAGTGTCCGACTCGTCGAACGACGACCAAGTCGAGAAGATGAGCCCTTTCCCGATCCCTCGTCCTGTTGCGGGATGACTGACGTTGGTCTGCAGGCCCAAATAGCACGGCGAGCCGTCGATCGAGCCGCTGAACAGCGCGAGATACTCGCCGACCGAAGATCCGGGATCGACGTTTATCGTAAGGTCCCACTCCAAGGTGTCGGCAGGCGATCCGAACCCCCAGTGCACATAGATGGTGTGACAAGGCATCAGGATCGCCTCGTCAAGCGAACCCTTCGTCGCACGGCCTCGAAACAACATCCCCGCGCTTCTATTAGGAAGGCCGCCTCGAGACCACGAACACCGGGATCTCGCGTGTAGTGGCGGCTTGATACTCGGCATATGGCGGGTATGCGGCAACCGCACGCGCCCACCAGGTAGCTCTCTCCTCGCCGCTTACCTGCCGGACAACGGCATCGAACGGCTCGGGTCCGTCCTGGAGGGTGACCGCCGTCGGATCGGCGACGAGGTTGTAGTACCAGACGGGGTTCGTGGGTGCACCGCCCTTGGAGGCGATCAACGCGTACTCGTCTCCGTGCTCGACCCTCATCAACGGCGTCTTGCGGATCTTCCCACTCTTGTTTCCTCGGGTCGTAAGGACGATGATCGGCCATCCCGTATCACGCAGGGTGTTCGCTCTTTCGCCCTTGGAGCTCTCGTATTCGGCTACCTGATCTCTCACCCACCCGGCGGGACTTGGTTCGTATACACCTTCTAGGGTCATACGATCACTCTAAGGAGAAATCATGACCGACGGCCATCCCGGCGACGATCTGCTCTCGAGCGAGGACGAGCGCAAACTTGCCATCCGTTGCTTCAATTCCGTGTGGGACCTTATGGAGAAGGAGGACCGTACGACCAACGACGACGACCTCATGGTTCACATGGCCCACGCCTCTCGATACCACTGGGGCCAGATCGGCAAGCCCGAGAACGTCGCTCGCGGTGAGTGGCAGGTTTCGCGGGTCTATGCGGTCCTGCAGCGTCCCGAGCCGTGCCTCTATCACGCCCAACGCGTCCTGGACGTCTGCATCGAGAACGTGATCGGAGACTGGGACATCGCGTTCGCGTACGAGGCGCTCGCTCGAGCCCATGCGGTCGCCGGAGAACCGGAAGCCGCCCGGGCGATGACCGAGCGGGCACTCGAGGCAGCTGAGGAGATCAAACAAGACGAGGAACGCAAGATCGTGTTGGCAGATCTGGAGACGATTCCCGGCCAGAAACGCTTCTGGTAAAGGTCCGGCTAGTCGGGCCCCTTGGCTTCGGCCACGGCGCGAGTGGCCGCAGGTTGTGGGTCGCCGACCTTGTCGGTGCGGTTGTTCCACGGCTGCGCGCTGGCGAACCAAGCCGCGCCGATTGCGAGCAGCGTCGCGCACATGATCCAACCGAGCGTGGTCGTCCCCACACCGACGTACTTCAGTCCCGAAGCGAAGATCACGAACGTGATCGCCGGCCGAACGTACCGATCAGGAGCACGCGACGAGAGGAACGAACCCACCAGGACCGCCGGCACGCTTCCGATCACGATCGACGTCGTCACGGGTAGAGCGATGTGGCCGAATGTCAGAGCGCCGAGCGCAGCGGCAAGTGTGAGCGGGACTGCTTGCGCCAGATCTGTACCGACCAGTTGATTGGCTCCGAGCATCGGGTATACGAAGAGCAGAAGCACGATCATCAGTGAACCGGAGCCCACTGAGGTCATGCCGACGATGAAACCGCCGACCATTCCGATGAAGACAGTAGGTACAGGGCGTGTGGTCAGGTCGTGGACGACTCCTTGTCGCGTGTTGCCCTGTCGTCGGTCGAGGACGAAGCGAACGACCATCGCCGCCGCTCCTACCAGAAGGGCAGCACCGAGTGCCCTCTCGATGTTGTTCTGCGCCGTTTTCGCGTTGGTGAGGACGTGAAGCAGATAGGAGCCCAAGAAGGCCATCGGCACGGATCCGAGGACCATCCATTTCACCAGGTTGAGGTTCACGGTTCCCTTGCGGAGGTGTACGGCCGCACCCACCGGTCGCATCACGACGGCCGCGACCAGATCGCTCGAGATGGCGGTCAACGGCTTGACCCCGAAAAGCAAGATCAGCATCGGGGTCATCGAGCGCGCCTCCGCCGGCGCCTGTCATCCCTACTAGGAACCCGACGACTGCGCTCCCGACAATGATGTAAGGGTCAATGCTCACTTTGCTTGCCTCCCCGGGAGTCGAACTCTATCAATCAACTTGGCTCTATCGATCAACTGGCGATGGGACATCCGATGTTCACATTGAGCGATGAAAATTCTCACATTGAGCGTCTGAGTTTGTGACCCGTTGATCCAACCGCCTTTCCGACCGACGAGAACGGTCTCGAACCCTCAAAAGCCCAGCTGAAGCGCCTCGCTGCTTCTGCCGCCAGGGTCAAGCTGCCACACGATCGAGACGATGAATTGCGCATGCCCGAACACGGTCCCGTGCAACACGCCCGGAAGGGAGAACGATTCGACGACCCCGTCGTCACCAGGTTGCTGTGCGAGCTTCCCGACACCGCCATCGTCATCGATTCGCAATGCCGAGTGCAGTGGGTGAATCGTGCGGCCGAGCGGCTCTTCGGCCGCACCCTCGAAGACTCGGAAGGCATATCGGGTTTGGAGCTTGTGCACCCCGAGGATCTAGAGCTCGTCCTGCGCTCCTTGGTGAGCGTCCAGGACAAAGAGGTGGGCACCACGATCGAAGTTCGGGTCAACACCCCGACGGGTTGGCGGCTGGTCGAGGTCCTGGGGGCACCAGTTCCGTGGTTGGAGGACGGGGCGGTCCTGCTGTGCGTGCGTGATGTCACCGAGCGGCGACGTTTTGAGCTTGCGCACGGCGAAGAGGCTCGTTTCCGGTCGCTCGTTCAGAATTCGGCGGCGGTCACGATGTTCCTGTCTCCAGCGGGACTGGTCGAGTCGGTATCTGGAGCGCTGACCAGGCTGCTCGGGCACGATCCGGAGCTTGTCGAGCAACGGCCCCTCGCGGACCTCGTACGAGAGTCCGACCGCGACGCCCTCGCGTCGTCTCTCGAACGCGCCTTGTCGGGAGCGTCGGCTGCGAGCCCTGTGACCGTCGAGCTGGGTCTTCTACGTCACTCCGGCGGGGAGGCAGTTCCATTCGAGCTCACGATCGTGAATCTCATCGACGACCCGACCGTCGGCGGCTTTGTCATCTCCGCACACGACATCACGGACCGTTCGGTCGCCGAACACCGGTTGCGCGATGCCCTTTCCCTGCTGACCGCCACGCTGGACTCGACAGCCGACGGAATATTGGTCGTCAACGACGGAGGCCGGATAACGAGCTTCAATCGTCAACTGACGGAGATGTGGAGACTTCCCGACTCTCTCCTCGAAGCCGGGGAGGACTCCGAGGCGATTGCGTTCGTGCTGGATCAGTTGGAACGGCCGGATGCGTTCATAGAGAAGATCGAAGAGCTTTACTCCCAGCCGGAGTCGGAGAGCGACGACATCATTGAGTTTAGAGACGGGCGCGTCTTCGAGAGACACTCGAGACCTCAGCGCGTTGACGGCACGGTGGTGGGACGCGTGTGGAGTTTCCGCGACGTCACCGACCGTAAGAGGCTCGAGGATGAGCTTTCATATCAGGCCTTCCACGACTCGCTCACAGGCCTGGCGAACAAGGCACTGTTTCAAGACCGCTTGCAGCACGCGGCCGCCCGCCTCGAGCGCACCCGGGGACATCTCGCAGTGCTCTTCATCGATTTGGACAACTTCAAGACGGTGAACGACAGCCTCGGTCATGCAGCCGGTGACGAGATGCTGAGAAGAGTGGCCGAAGTTCTCGTCGGTTGCCTCCGAAGAGTCGATACAGCTGCGCGACTTGGCGGGGACGAATTCGCCGTGCTCGTCGAGGACATCGGGGAGAAGGACGACATCGTCAAGCTTGCGGAGAGGATACTTGCGGCTCTTCGGCAACCCGTGACAGCCGGAGGCAAGGATGTGTCCGCGACAGTGAGCATCGGCGTCACCTTCGACAGTCCCGGTATAACCAGCGATCAGCTCCTTCGCAACGCCGACTTGGCGATGTACACGGCCAAGGAGCGTGGAAAGAACAGATTTGAAGAGTTCGAGAGCGAGATGCACGCGACGGTCGTCGAACGGCTCGAAGTCGAAGCTCACCTCAACCGCGCACTCAAAGGTCGTGAGTTGGTGGTTCACTACCAGCCCATCGTCGATCTGCACACCGATGCGATAGTCGGGTTCGAAGCACTCGCCCGATGGCGTCACCCGACGCGCGGACTGCTTGCTCCAATCTCGTTCATCCCGTTCGCCGAAGAGTCCGACCTGATTTGTAAGATCGACACGTTCGTCCTTGCTGAGGCGTGCTCCCGTGCCCGTCAATGGCAGCTGGAGAACGGACGCGACCTGGCAATCAGTGTCAACGTCTCTTCGAGGCGCCTTGTCGAGGTGAATCTGGCACGCGACGTCGAAATCCTGCTCGAGAAGGTGAGCCTCGACCCTTCGACCCTCATACTCGAGATAACAGAGAGCGGGGTGATGCGCGATACCGAAGTGGCAGCCCGCAATCTCGAGATTCTCAGGTCATACGGAATCCGTATCGCTCTTGACGATTTCGGAACGGGCTATTCTTCGCTCTCTCATCTCGGGCGTCTGCCAATCGACATCCTCAAGATCGACAAGACGTTCGTGAGTGCGATGGCCGACGATCAAGGCGAGGTTGGCTTGACTCCGGCTATCGTGCAGCTCGCCCGGACCTTGGGTTACACGCCGATCGCGGAGGGTGTCGAGATCCCTTCACAGGTCGAGCATCTTCGCAGATTCGGTTGTCGGCTCGCGCAGGGTTACCACTTGGGAGTCCCGAAGGACGCGGCAGCTACGCGTGAGCTGCTGCGGTCGTGCCGTTCCGCGGTGCGGGCGGCGATCGCCTCACGTTGACACCAAAATCAGTCAAGCACTCAATTTGGTGAGCTGAGCCATTCCGTCTTCGATCCCGCGGGAAAGCACGTCGAGGTCCTCTGTGGAGTCGTAGTCGCCTGTTATCCCGAAGTTGACCTGTCCGTCGTACGAAAAGATTGCGATACCGATTCGGATCTGGCCGCCCAAAGGGACGTACGGGAATGCCTTCGTCATTCGACGACCGACTATGTAAAGCGGGAATTGCGGTCCCGGGACATTTGTAGTCACCGTATTCACGTTGCGCTGAGCCATGCCGCGTGGCGAGTCGCATCCCGAGCGAGAGCAGCATCGGAGGGGCGAAGCCGGACATAGAGGTGAGCGCTTCTCCTGCGAGAGCCTGCTTGGACTCCTTCAGCCCCTCCATCTGTGCGGTGACCTCGCGCAACCTGACTGTCGGATCCTCGATGTGGATGGGCAACTCCGCAAACATCGCAGAGACTCTGTTCTCGAGGGTCCCATCGCCGATAGCGCGGCCGCTCACATCGCGTGGACGGACCGACACTGGAACCAGCGTCCGCACGACCCGATCGACCGACTCGCCTCTGGCGAGCAGGAGCTCGCGAAAGCCGTTGGTGATCGCAGCCAGGACGACGTCGTTGAACGTTCCGCCGAGGACCTTTCGGATGGCTTTGATCTCGTCGACACTCGTGGAGGCCCAGGAGTAGCGGCGATGAGGCCCGATCGGGCCGTTCAGGCTGGACGGCGGCGTGGGCCGGACGATCCCCATCAGAGCTGTCATCCCCGTTACCACCTGCCACCGCGTTGCCGAGGGCGTGCCTAGCGACGCGGGTGCTCCGCGCAACGCTCGTAACTGTTCGTAGGGGCTGCGTGCCAGATCGATTGCGGCCTGAGTTACCAGTCGCGCCCCCGAAGGAGAAGGCTCGGGCTTCCATTCCGCGGATTCGTACGGCGCCGGATCCGGGGAGATGTCCATGATCACGGCCAACAGGTCGGTTCCGGCCACTCCGTCAACCATGGCATGGTGAGTCTTCGAGAGCACCGCCCATTGCCCGTCCTCGAGTCCTTCGACGACCCAGATCTCCCAGAGTGGCTTGGAGCGGTCAAGTTGCTGGGACATGACACGCCCAACAAGCTTGCGAAGTTCGCCTTCTCCGCCGGGCGCCGGGAGCGCGGTATGCCTGACGTGGTATTCGATATTGAAATGAGGGTCATCGACCCAAACCGGCCGCCCTATGTCGAAGGGGACGAACCGGACCACCTGACGGTAGCGGGCAACGAGGGCCAACTTCGCGTTGATCATCGAGACGATGTCTTCGAATGCAGGAGGCGGACCCTCGAAGATCGCAACCGACGCAATGTGCATGTGGCTCACACCGTCTTCGACGTGTAGGAACAGCGCGTCCTGTGGGCTCATCCTGTCCACGCTCACGAGGCTCCTCCTTCCTCAGTTTTCTCTTTAGTTCTTATCTTTCGTTTCAAGTGCGTGTCTGGCCCACGCGTGTGTTCGCGTGCAGCTCCCGCAGGTCAGAACCGGACACCTCGGCGTACGCGGCGCGCACCACCCGATCGCTCCGGTCCTCTGCCATCGCTCTCAGTCCCATTGCGTTCCGTGCTGCTATGCCGGGCTCGATCCGAATCACCCTCGAGCCCGACGCCTCGAGCCGGTTCACCTCGTGGTCCAGGCGTCGCTGAGCGGCCCACCTAATCATCGCGTCGGCTCCTCGTAGATGTCCTGGGGCGGCAGTCATGGGAGAGACCACCAAGATCACGTCCAGATCTGAGTTGCGCAATACGTCGGCGTTCGTCGGGGAGTGGACGCCCCCGTCGAAGTACTCCACACCTCCGATCGCGACCGGCGCGAAGTACGCAGGGATCGCGCACGAGGCAAGTACCGCGGAAGCGAGGGTTGCCTTCGGGGACCCCTCTCGTCCGAGAACCACCCTGGCGCCGTCTTCTCGCCGCGCCACACAGATCCACAGACCCTCCGGCCACCAGGATCCCACGTAGGCGTCCAGTCGGGCAGCCCGATCGGTGATCTCGACCGAGCCCCGCGGCAACATCGTCATTGCCGCCACTTCTGGCCGGAACGCCCACGGGCGCCGCATGGTCCGCGCGATCAGCGCGGCCGTGGGGGCGCGCCAAGGGCGGAACAGGTCGCGTGTCGTTGGTTGCGGGAGGGGATCGTCCGTCTCGGGCATGATCTTGCGAATCAGACGGTCCCCGTCAGCAGACACGCGCCAGGCGAAAGTCGGTGCCGCGAGGTCGGAAGCCGGCACACCGAGCCGGAGAAGCGTGGCCGTGATCGAGCCGGCGGAAGAGCCGACGATGATCGACGCGGAGCGAGGATCCCACCCGTGCTGTCGTTCGAGGGCTGCCAGAGCGCCGGCGTGGTACGCCTGACCGACCACGCCGCCCGCCCCGAGCACCAAACCAACGGATGTCATCGAGTCTCCCCCGCAGCGCGGCTTACGGTGTGAGCCTACGGGACGATCGCAACACGTGTTACGAAAACGCTGGTGACGAGCCACCAACATCCGCTTGTAGCACTACTTTCCGGCGCTGGATTCGTCGCCGCGGACGAAGAGGCGCAGGAGCTGATCCGCCGGGCCGGTGGCGATGTAGAACTCCTGGATGGCCTCGTGAGGCGTCGCCTGACCGGGGAGCCACTCGCCTGGATCACTGGGAGGTCATCGTTCTGCGGACTGCAGATCCAGGTCGACCACGGTGTCTACGTCCCACGGTGGCAGAGCGAGCCGCTGGCGCGACGGGCCGCCGATCGGCTACCACCCGCCGGGGTAGCTGTCGACGTGTGCACAGGGACGGGAGCCATTGCCGCGACGTTGGCCGAAGGGCATCCCCAAGCCCGTATCGTCGCCTCGGACGTCGACGAACGTGCTGTCGCGTGCGCGGTGGCAAACGGCGTCGAGTGCTACCTGGGCGAACTGTTCGCACCGCTGCCGAGTTCTTTGGAAGGCCGAGTGGACGTCGTCGTCGGAGTGGTCCCCTACGTGCCAACCGGAAAGCTCCACTTGCTGTCACGTGACACCTTTGAGTTCGAGTCGACACTGTCGTATGACGGCGGTCCGGACGGCACGCTCATCCTGCGCCGCGTCCTGCGCGAAGCCCGCCGCTTTCTCAAAAGCGGGGGAGCACTTTTGCTGGAGCTGGGCGGCGAGCAGGCGGACGCGCTTGCTGAAGACCTGACACTTCTCGGATATGTCGACGCGAGCGTGCTCACCGACGAAGACGGAGATGTACGCGGGATCGAGTTGACGCTCACTGGAGGCGGACGGCCTCCAGCAACTGCGCGCGCTCGGAGATTCCCTTGAGGCGCCTCGAGCGTAACTTTCGGAAATCCACTCCAGGGATATGACCGGCCGCTTCTGCGGTCTCTGCTGTGACCACTACCTGATTTCCTTTGGCGGCCTCGGTGATCCTGGCAGCCATGTTCACGACGTGGCCGACAACGTCGTCACGGCTAACTACTGCTTCTCCCACGTGCAAGCCGGCGCGGAATCTGAGCGGCGATGGGGACGTCTCGAGCAACTCGAGTGCCGCCCGGACGCCGCCGTTGGCGTCGTTGAAGGTGCACAACAGCCCGTCACCCAACTGTTTCACCACACGCCCCCCGAATTTGACGTACGACGGGCTTGGCGGCGCGGTGCTGCTCGTTGACCAGCTCAACCGCCGCGGCGTCCCCGTGTGTGTCGGTGAATGCAGTGAAGCCCTCCAGGTCCGTGAATGCCACGGTCACGACCTTGACCTCGCCACTCTCGGGGCTCCGGTGTGCCGCCAGGAGCTGGACCGCGCTCAGGCCCACTTTGGAAAGCAGCAACGGCTTACGCTCCACCGAACGCTCCAGGAATTGCTCGACGATCTCGGTCGGCTTGCTCGTGGATATCGGCCTGTTGACCGGGTCGTCCAACCATCGTCTGTCGATGAGCCCTATCTCGAGAGCGGCGGCGGCTTCCTCCGGGTCGCTTCTGATGATCTCGGCGGCCTTGCGGGCGAGAAGCCTTCTCAGAGCATCGACCTTGCTGCCGCGGTCGGCCGGGCTCTCCTCGGTGGCCGGGGGCACGCGAAGGACCCTACCGACAGCTCGATGGGTGGACAACGGCAAAAGAAAATGCGGGCCCCAGCCACTCGATGGGTTCTGGCTGTAGTCCTCCCGGCAGGTAGTAGCTTCGCCGCGTGCAGACCCGAGACGACATTCGCAACGTGGCCATCGTTGCCCATGTCGACCACGGCAAGACCACACTCGTCGACGCCATGCTCCGCCAAACGGGTGCATTCAGGGCGAACGAGAAGCTGACCGACCGGGTTCTCGACTCAGGCGACCTCGAACGCGAGAAAGGCATCACGATCCTCGCGAAGAACACCTCGGTTCGTTACGGCGGGGTGAAGATCAACATTGTCGACACTCCAGGGCATGCGGATTTCGGAGGAGAGGTCGAGCGCGGCCTCACGATGGCCGACGGAGTCCTTCTTCTCGTTGATGCGTCAGAAGGGCCGCTTCCGCAGACTCGCTTCGTGTTGCGCAAAGCCTTAGAAGCGAGGCTCCCGGTGGTGCTCGTCGTGAACAAGGTCGACCGGTCCGACGCCAGAGTCGAAGAAGTGGTGAAAGAGGTCGAAGAGCTCTTCTTGGATCTCGATGCCGACGAGGACCAGATCAGCTTCCCCATCCTCTACTCGAACGCCAGGGCGGGCTGGGCCTCGAGCGAGCGCGGTGCGACCGGATCCGATCTCACCCCGCTTTTCGAGAGCATCCTCGAGCACGTGCCCGCACCAGTCTTCGACCCCGACTCACCCACCCAGGCACTCGTCTGCAACCTCGACGCGAGCCCGTACGTTGGGCGGTTGGCGGTCTGCAGAGTCCACAACGGACATCTGCGGAAAGGCGAGGTCGTGGCTTGGTGCAAGCTCGACGGGACGATCGAGCGCCAGAAGATAACGGATCTCTATGTTTCAGAGGCGCTCGAAAGAGTCACCACCGAACAGGCCGGGCCCGGGGAGATAGCGGCGGTCGCCGGCTTTGCGGACATCACAATCGGCGAGACGCTTGCCGACCCCGACGACCCGAGGCCGCTGCCGGCCATCACGGTCGACGAGCCAAGTCTGACGATGACCATCGGAATCAACACTTCTCCTCTGGCCGGAACCGACGGCACCAAGGTCACGGCCCGGCTCTTGAAGAGCCGACTCGACGCGGAGGTCATAGGCAACGTGTCCCTGCGCGTCGAGCCGAGCGATCGCTCAGACATGTGGCAGGTGCAGGGTCGCGGCGAGCTCCAGCTGGCGGTGCTGGTGGAGACGATGCGGCGGGAGGGCTTCGAGCTCACTGTGGGCAAGCCGCAAGTTCTAACGCGCGAGATCGACGGCAAGCTACACGAGCCGATGGAGATGGTGACGATCGACGTTCCGGACGATTATCTGGGCGTCGTCACCCAGTTGCTCGCTCTACGCAAGGGCGCCATGGTGGAGATGGTGAACCACGGTACGGGCTGGGTGCGGCTTGACTACAGGGTTCCTGCAAGGGGACTCGTAGGTTTCCGCACGGAATTCCTCACCGAGACGCGGGGGACCGGCTTGCTGCACCACCTGTTCGACGGGTGGGCGCCGTGGAGCGGGGAGCTTCGGACCCACCGCAACGGCTCGATGGTCGCGGATCGTCGCGGCGTCACGACTACGTATGCGCTCATGAACCTGCAAGAACGCGGCACCCTGCTTCTCGGGCCCGGAACCGAGGTGTACGAGGGCATGGTGGTCGGCGAGAATGCACGTGCAGAGGAGATGGATGTGAACCCGACCAAGGACCGGAAGCTCACCAACGTGCGATCTTCCACCGCCGAAGTCCTCGAGAGGCTCACGCCCCCTTTGTTGCTGTCGTTGGAGCAGGCGCTCGAATTCATCGCCGAGGACGAGTGCGTCGAAGTGACGCCTTCGAGCGTCAGGCTTCGCAAGGTTGTCCTCGACGGCGCTATCAGGGGTCGCGCCAGGAGCAAGAAGAGCGGAAGATGATCACGGTTCCCCGGTAGGTGTTCGAGCCGCGACCATTCTGCGCATGCCTTCGCTGCCACGGAACTCGTGTTTCGCCCAGCACCTCGTGCATCAGTGTCATGTCGGGCCAAATCGGCCATGGTGCCCGCTCGTCGTATCGGAACCTGACTTCTTTGCCGATCAACTCCCCCAGGTAGTTGCAGTAATCCTCGGCGCTGACCGTTTCGCTACCGGCCCAGTTGACTGTCAGCGGAGGCGTGGACGCGGCGAGCATCGCTCTGATGCCGAGCCGCACGTAGTCGTCTTCGTAGATCGGGTTGTAGTTGTTGGGGGAGTCGGGATGAAGGACGATCTCTTTTCCGGACCGGATCCGCTCCAGGCGATCCGCGGGAGCGCCGCCGAGCGGTCCGTACGTCGAGAATATGCGGATTATCGTCAGCGGTACTTCGTGCTCGACCGCACTGAAGCGTGCAACAGACTCTCCGGCGATCTTCGACAGGCTGTAGACGCCGAGGTGGACACCGGGCGGATCGTCCTCGCGGAAAGGCCTCTTGCCCTGATATGCGTAGGTCGAGCCGGACGAGCAGAAGACGAAGCCGCGGACCCCTTTGCAACGAGCGATCAGTCTCCCGGTCACTTGGCTGTTCACTTCGAACGTCTTTTGCCAGTCCGAGTCGGCGTCTCTTCCGATCCGCGCAGCGGCATGAAAGACGTGAGACAAGTCGCTCGGAACCAAAAGCCGGTCGATGTCCGCTATGTCGCCGACTATGGGCTCTATACCGGCGCGCCTCAGGCAGTCCAGGTCGTCAGGATTGCTACAGCGTGCCAGGCCGTAAACGGTATGTTCGCCGCGCCAGCTCTCTCGCCAAGGGAAAGCCGATCCGACCCGTTGCTCCGGTCACGAGGACCTTCCAACGCTGCTTCGTCTCCCCGTTGTTCGGCGTCACGCCGTTCTCCTCGCTGTGGTCGACCGACCTGAGTCACATTAAACAGGTCTCGGAAAGGGTCCGTTGCGTCAGGGCGTCGCACGTAGCGGTCCTATATCGTTCTTTCGATGACTGACGACACGCTGAATCGCCTCGACGCGGCCTGGAAGACATGGATCGACTCCCAACAGGCTGCGATCGAGACAGTCCGTACAGCAGTTGGGGTCCCACGAACGGACACCGACTTGGCGGAAGGGTACCGCTGGATAACGCGGACTCAGCTCGCTCGCTCAAGAATGGTTCATCGAGAAGTCGGACCCTCTGCATCCGCAGCTCTTCCAGTCCCAGACCGAGTATCGCAAGCTCCTCGTCGACAACCCGGACGTTCGTTATGCCTTCTGTGCGCTCGACGAGACGATGAGCTACCGACTGACCGGTACACGGGGCAAAGCTGCTTACATCGGGCTCACCTTCGGCACACCGGTCGGTAAGGGGCCGGTGGGAGGCCGCACCGGTACGACAACGCAGGCTCATATCGACGAGTTCGAGCTCGGCCCGAACGGCGAGGTGGACATCCTGATCGCGCCGACCGACAAGATGCCCGATCCTCGCCCGAAGAACTCGATCCTGCTGTTGCCGGGCACGGGTCAAGTTGCTGTACGCGAGACGTTCTTCGACCGCTGGCACGACCAACTCTCTGATCTGCGTATAGAGCTCGTTGGCGAGGTTGCCCCGCCGGTTCTGGGCGTCGAGGAGATTGCCTCCAAGATCGAATTCGCAGGCTTGTTCGTTCAATTCGTCGCAGCGACTGCGATGAGCATGTGGGCCGACACCGCGTCTCACCTCAACACGTTCGGCGGGACAGCCGGGTCCGATCACGTAGAGGCTCAAGACGACGAGGTCCGCTCTCACAGCAATCCGGAGATGACCTATCACGGCGGCCGGTGGGTCCTGGGCGACGGAGAGGCGCTCGTCGTGACGGTCCACGACCCGCCGAACGATTTCCTCTACTGGGGCCTTACCACTACGACTGCATGGATGGAGAGCCTCGACTACCGCTACACCACGACCAACCTGAACAACCACACCGCCGAGCGCTCAGCTGGCGGCGACTGGCGCCTCGTGATCTCGCCGGAAGATCCGGGCGTGCCGTAATTGGATCGACACGGGTGGGAGGCGCGAGGGCTACATGATCGTGCGCTGGGTGCTCGCCGACCATCCCCCGCACCCGACGTGCGAGCTCGTACCGATCAAGAGCCTCAGGTCCTGAGCCTCATACCCCCGGGGCCTCATACTTCAGACGGCACGCCGAAGCGCTGCTGGTAGTCCGCAACGAGCGCACGGTGCTCGGCCAGATCTAGGCCCGTGTCGGCGAATCGGTAACGGTGATCGCTTCCAGCGCCTCCCGCGCGGTTGGCGTGGCGGTCCTGGACGTACTTCTGCATCGCAGAGAGCGCCCCGGCGGACAGCTCCATGTCCCATACTTCGTAGAGGCGCCTTATCGTGCCGATCGGATCGCGGACGAGCTCGAGGTAACCGACGTCAGCGATCTGGTCGACGGGAAGGGTGCCCGAATCGCGCTCTTTCGTGACGGCGTTCATCTGGAGTTCGAGACCCATGCAGAGGAACTCGATCAGAATTTCGTGGGCGACCAGATCCGAATGCATCCAGTGAAGCGTTGCCATCGTGTCGGCCAGAGAACCGACGACGCGGAGCGGGTCGCGATGGGTGATGACTACGCGTGCGTCGGGGTACGTGGAAAAGACCAGGGGCAGTGCCGAGAGGTGCGACGGTGCCTTCACCACCCAGTGCGCCGTCGGTGTCGCCCATTGAAGGGTCTGGAGCATGCGCTTGTGCCATTCGTATATGGGCGTCTGATCGACATCGCTCTTCCAGATCATGTAGCTGGGCACGTTGTAGATGCCGATGAACTGATCGCTCGAGAACTGATGTGCGAAGGCGAAGATGCACTCGGTCGGCAGATGACCTCCGTTCTCGTGCATCGCAGTGAATGCGGGGACCATCGCGTCCATGAGCGTTATCTCAGCGTGCGTCGTAGCGACCCAGTCCCTACCGGACGGGTCTGACCGCGCGGATGTCGGTGCGGCGGCTCCCGGCACGGTATGAACCAGCTCCCATAGAAGCGGCGGTCTGTTGGCTGGGTCGCAGGCGAGCAGCTCGTGAAGAAGGGTGGTGCCAGATCTTCCGAGTCCCGTGACGACGATCGGGCTCCGCACGATCTCGTCTTCGATCCCAGGCTCCTTCGTCCAAAGGTCGATGAGCCGGAGCCGGTTCTGAAGGATCAACTGCAGTTCTGCCCGGGCACGGATCCGGCCTGCGAGGTGAAGTTCGGCCTCGTCGTCGAGGGCGGTGCAGAGACGCTCGAGAGGTTCTTTGAACCAGCTGTCTCCGACGTCCTCGAGCCCCGTGGCAGAGCGCGCCGCAGTTATGAGGTCGTCGGCTCGCAACGACACGATCGACCGGCCGTCGTCTCCGAGGCCGCGGCCGAATGCCACCAGCTTCTCGACCCAAGGCGCGCGGTCAGGAGGGTTCCAGGTCATCGGCCGTCAGGGTAGAGCAGAAGGCAACACCGCGCATGACGTTGGTGTCATACTCTGAACGGCAAGCCTTTCGGGGGTGGCTGGTACCGCGAGGAGGCGAAGGGGATGCATTTGCTCAGGGTGCTTCGTTCACGCAAGGCGGCGTTCTGGGGAATCCTTGCAGTGACAACCAGCGTGACGTTAGGCGCATGCAGCGGCGCGGGAAGCGGGGGGAGTTCGGGGACCCTGCGAATCGGTTACGACTTCGCGTCACAATTCACCAACACCTTCGACCCCGCCAAGAGCTCGGGCAACTGCGACGGGATCGTCACTGCACCCATATACGACACGCTCATTCACCTCAGCGCGGGTGGTGCACTGGAGCCGGGCCTCGCTACGAGCTGGTCGGTCCAGGGCGACGTCATCACGCTTCACCTTCGATCGGGAGTGAAGTTCTCGAACGGTCAGCCCTTCGACGCGAACGCCGTGAAGGCCGGTTTGCTGCACAACAAGCTCAACACGACCTTGAACGAACTCGCCCTCATCAACTCGATCACCGTCGTCGATCCGCTCACGATCAAGATCAACTACGCCAACAACACGGGCATCCAATTGCTCTACGGGATTACAGGCCGCGACGGCATGATCCCCGCGCCGAGCGATCTCGGCAAGGCCAACTCCGATCCAGTGGGTGCGGGGCCTTTCACGTTCGTCTCGTACCAGGCGGGTTCAAAGCTCGTCTTGAAAGCCAACCCGACCTACTGGGACAAGAGCGCATACCACCTGAGCGGCATCAACTTCGACGAGGTCGGGGTCGGCCCACCAGGGGTGACGGCAGTCGAGTCCGGCTCCATCGACATGGTCCCGGTGCTCGCCGCCTCGTACCCCGTGGTGAAGAGCACTTCGGGCTTGGGGATCAACGTGGCCCAGTCCACCGCCTACCTCGAGTTCCAGTACCGGTTCACCGCTCCTTTCAACAACGTGAAGGTCCGTCAGGCAGTCGAATACGCCATCGACCGCTCGTCGGTGAACAAGGTCGTGAACGAAGGTCAAGGCGAGGTGGCCACCCAGCCTTTCCCGAAGGCTTCGCCGGGCTACGACCCGTCGATCGCAGGTCTCTACCCCTATGACCCTGCGAAGGCGAAGCAGCTTCTCGCCCAGGCTGGTTACAAGCCCGGCGCCGGCCCGTCCGTGAACATGGTCATCCCCGGCGGGAACATCACGGCGATGGAACAGGAGGGCTCGATCCTTCAGGCTGAGCTCAATGCTGTCGGTTTCAGGGTGACGATCACCCGTGTACTCGGGAGCAACATTGAAGCCGGCTACTACATCTCGCGCACCGGTAACGCCTTCGCCGCCGAGCACCTTGGGGATGCTTATCCCCCCGACCAGCTCTACGGGCTCTATGGCGAGTTCCAGTTCGTGGCCATCTACAGCGACGGACAGAATCAGATGCTGACCAACAAGCTGCTCGCGGCTTTTGCGGACGGCGCAACGCCGCAGACCTGGGCGCTCACCAAGCAGGTCGACGACTACGTGATGCAGAACGCCCTCGATGCCCCGATCGCATTCGCTCCCCAAATTCATGGCCTACTCGACAGCCCGGGTGCACGGCGTGGTGCACGCACAGACCGACATCTGCAATCCGCCGGACCTGACTGGCATCACCTCTGTGTCGGGCTGAGCGGTAAGGCCCGATGGCGGCTTACATCGGCCGGAGGCTGCTCGCACTTCCACCGCTTCTGCTCATCATCTCGATCATCATCTTCGGGCTGTCGGTCATCATCCCAGGTGACCCTGCGCGCGCCCTCGCCGGTCTGAACGCGCCGGAGTCGAATGTGATCAAGATCCGCCACCAGCTCGGGCTCGACAAGCCCCTCGTGGTCCAATACTGGAACTGGCTCGAACACGCACTGCACGGGAACCTCGGCACGTCGCTCGTTGCGAACAGCACCGTCGCGAGCCAGCTCCGTGAGCGGTTCCCCGTGACCCTTTCGATGGCGATCGGCGGGCTGGTCGTGATCATCCTGATCGGGGTGCCTGCCGGTCTGCTCGCAGGTACCAGGCCGGGGACGATAATTGACAGGATCTTGACCGTCGGCTCGAGCGCCGGGATCGCGGTCCCGGATTTCTGGCTTGCAATGGTCCTCGTCGTCCTGTTCGCCGTGAAACTCCACCTTCTTCCTTCCATCGGGTACGTCGGGATCACGGCGTCTCCGATCCAGTGGGCCACCCACCTGTACCTGCCTTGGATTGCGCTCGGGATCAGCGGCGGGGCCACACTCGCCCGACAACTGCGAAGTTCGCTCATTGACGTGCTCGATCAGGAGTACATGCGCACCGCAGAGGCGAAAGGGCTCCGACGCAGCAAGATCATCCTGAAGCACGCATTGAAGAACGCGGCCATGGTGCCGGTGACGCTCATCGGGTTGCAGTTCGCCTACCTTCTCGGCGGGACGATCATCTTGGAGAACATCTTCTCGATGCCGGGACTGGGCCAGTACTTCTTCCAGGCGCTGAACGCGAAGGACCTTCCAGTGATCCAGGGCGTCACGTTGGTGTACGCGCTGACCTTCGTCATAATGAACCTGATCGTCGATGTCGTGTACGGATACATCAACCCGAAGATCCGGCTCGGATGATCGAGCCGCCGGTTCGACCGGCCTTTCGCCACTCCTCCGCCCGACGAGGATTTCGGTCTTTCGGTCAAGTCGATATCCCTCTGGCGTCGGGCCGCCGGCCGCTTCCTCCACGACCGCGTCGCTATGACGGGGCTCGTGGTCATAGTCCTGGTCGTGGTGACGGCCGTTTTCGCCCCGTGGATCTGGCCGCAGAGCCCGATCGCACAACACCTGGATTCGCTCAACCAGACCCCGTCGCGCGCCCACTGGTTAGGCACCGACTTTCTCGGTAGGGACGTGTTCAGCCGTCTGATCCAAGGCGCGCGCGTCTCCATGCAGGTATGCCTGGGAGTGGTGCTGCTCGCGATTGCAGTAGCCCTCCCGATCGGGTTGATCTCGGGTTACGTGGGCGGATGGGTGGACGGCTTGATCATGAGGGTGATGGACGCGATGTTCACCCTCCCCACGCTTGCCCTTGCCCTTGCAGTAGCGGCGCTCCTGGGGCCGAGCGTGTTCCACACCTCCGTCGCCATCGCGATCGGCTTCGTCCCCGGATTCGTCCGGTTGGTGCGAGGGCAGGCCCTCGCAGTCCGCGAGGAGGCCTATGTCGAAGCCTCGCGTTCAGTAGGAGTAAGCCAGTTCCGCATGATCCGCCGGCATATCCTTCCCAACGTCGCTGCACCGCTCATCGTTCAGGTGGCCGTGAGCTTCGGGTACGCGTTGCTGGCAGAAGCCGGGCTCAGCTTCCTAGGGCTCGGAGTTCAGCCGCCGAACGCCAGCTGGGGGACCATGCTCGAGTCCGCGTTCTCCTACATATTGAGCGACCCCTGGGGCCTGTTCCCAGCGGGCATAGCGATTGCTATCACCGTGCTCGCGTTCAACCTCGTAGGTGACGGACTGCGCGACTCGCTCGGCAGGGAGACGTTCGTCGTCAAGAGCGAAGCATGACCACTCCCGACGGCAATGGCGCTCTCCGCCAGGACCGCGTCGCAGCTCAGGCGCTGCTGAACGTGTCAGGACTGAGCATCGACTTCGCCACGGCGAAGGGGTACCTGAACGTCGTCGAGGACGTCAGCTTCGAGGTGGCCCACCGCGAGACTCTCGCTCTCGTCGGCGAGAGCGGTTCGGGCAAGACGGTCTCCGCGCTCTCGATCATGGGCCTCCTCCCTTCCCGGTCGAGCCGCGTCCGGGCGAAGGAGATGCGGTTCGATGGCCGTGATCTGTTGTCCCTCGGAGCGGAAGAAAAGCGGCGCATGCGCGGCAACGAGATCTCGATGATCTTCCAGGAACCGATGACGAGTCTGAACCCCAGTTTCACCATCGGCAATCAGATCGTCGAGGCGGTCCGAGTCCACCGATCCGTTTCCAAGGCAAAGGCGCGCGAGCGTGCGTTGGAAGTGCTCGATCTGGTCGGGGTCGCCGACGCTCGCCGGCGCTTGGCCGATTACCCTCACGCACTCTCTGGTGGCACGCGTCAGAGGGTCATGATCGCGATGGCTCTCGCGTGCGACCCGAAGCTCCTTATCGCAGACGAGCCGACGACCGCCCTCGACGTCACGATCCAGGCCCAGGTGCTCGACCTTTTGAGCCGCTTGCAGTCAGAGCTCGGAATGGCGATCCTCTTCGTCACCCACGATCTCGGGGTGGTCGCCGAGATCGCCGACCGTGTCACGGTCCTCTATGCGGGGCAGACCGCCGAGGAGGCGACGGTCGACGAGTTGTTCAGGCAGCCTCACCATCCGTACAGCGAAGCGCTCTTGGCATCCATGCCTCAAGTGGCGGCCGTGGGCCGGCCCCTTACCGTGATACCAGGCCAGGTCCCCCGTCCCGGGGAGTTCCCTGGGGGATGTCGCTTCCACCCGCGGTGCAGATACGCCGTCGAATCTTGCACTGCTGCTGCACCGCCTCTGCTGCATGGTTCGCGGTGTGTCCGGCGCGACGAGCTCGTCTTGTCGGGAACGGCTTTTAGGTCCGGAGCAAGTGTTGCGGCATCGAACGGAGCGGCGCGGGCCGAGCCGCCAGTGCTGCTCGACGTCCGCGATCTCGTCATTCACTTCCCGGTCCACTCAAAGGTCTTGCGGCGCGTGATAGGTCATGTCAAAGCCGTGGATGGGATCAACTTCTCCATCTCCAAGGGCCAGACCCTCGGACTCGTCGGCGAGAGCGGTTCTGGCAAGTCCACGACTGCGAGATTGGTCCTGCGGCTCATCGAGCCGAACTCAGGCAGTGTGGTCCTTGACGGTGTCGAAGTGACGAAACTCAGCAAGGCAGAGCTGCGCAGGGCCAGACGCAACATGCAGATCGTGTTCCAGGACCCCTACTCCTCATTGGACCCGAGGTCCACGATCGCAGAAAGCGTGGGCGAGCCGTTGGAGGTCCACGAGGGACTCCACGGGCGTGCACGCGACGAAAAGGTGAAGGAGCTTTTGGGCGAGGTCGGGCTCGATCGGCGTTACGTCTCGCGCTATCCCCATGAGTTCTCGGGTGGCCAACGTCAGCGGATCGCGGTCGCCAGAGCACTCGCGCTCCGACCGGAATTACTCATATGCGACGAGCCCGTCAGCTCTCTGGATGTCTCCACCCAGTCCCAGGTGATCAACCTCCTCGACGAGCTTCAGGACCGATTGGGTTTGACGGTCCTCTTCATCGCTCACGACCTGTCGGTCGTCCGGCACATAAGCGACCGGATCGCCGTTATGTACCTAGGTCGCGTCGTCGAGATCGGCGCTGCAGAGCAGGTCTACACCCGCCCGACCCATCCGTACACGGAGGCGCTGCTGTCGGCCATTCCGGTGCCCGATCCGATCGAGCAGCGCAGGAGAGAACGGATCGTCCTCAACGGCGACATCCCCAGCCCCTTCAACCCTCCTTCGGGGTGCCGGTTTCACACGCGATGCCCCTACGCAATGGAGGTGTGCGCGGTGGAGGATCCCGCGCCGTTCACCACCGGTGACGGGACCACGGTGTGGTGTCACTTGCACACGGCCGGGCCGGAGCTTGCAGGAGCCCCGGTCAACTTCTCATCCACAAGAATCACGAGATAGGTGCATTCCAGACAGAGTTCCCAATCACAGACCTCAATAAAAGGAGAGGAAGGAAACATGAAGAGGAAACTGCAAGTGGCGGGTGCGGTGCTCGGGATGGCGGTTGCCCTGGCGGCATGCAGCACGAGCTCGAGTTCGGGGACCACCACAACCACGCAAGCGGCCGGGACGACTACGACTACGGCGGCCCCGACGACCACCACGACCAAACCGGCGCAGAGCATCACGATCACGCCTAACACCGGCTTGACGAACAATCAGGTCGTGACGATCACGGGAACGGGGTACCCGGCAAACGAGTCGCTCGGGATCACCGAGTGCGCAAACAAGGGCGCCCAGACCGGGGCGGGGGACTGCAACCTCGGCGGCATCAAGATCACGACCGCTACGGCAGCAGGGACCGTCTCGGCGCACTACCCGGTGGTGCTCGGGCCCTTCGGCGCGAACCACATTGTCTGCACCAGCGCGCCTGGTTGCCTGGTGTCGGTCGCCCAGGCGGGTTCCGCCAACCCCAACGCGGTTGCGACGGAGTTGATCCACTTCAGCTAAACGCGCGGCGAATGTGATCGCGCAGCCGGCTGAGCCCAGTCGGTTGAAGTCAGTCGGTTGAAACCAGTCAATCGAACGTGCCGGCCGGATTCCGGCCGGCACGTTCGATTCCCCACCAGGTCAACTATTCACCAGGTCAACTCCTAACCAGGTGCCAGTTGACGTGCCGAGAGTGAGGCTGCCCTACGATCGGAGGACCATTCGTACGCCTAGGAGAGTCGAGCGACAGTGAACGAGAACGCAACAGCGGGTATGCAACCAGAAGACATTGTGTCTCTGCGTCAGGTGGGCGACCCGAGGGTGTCTCCAGACGGGAAGCTGGTCGCGTTCAACGTCGTCAGCGTCGACAAGGAGGAGAACCGGTACGCCAGCCGTGTCTGGTTGGCTGCTGTCGATGGCTCCGAACGCGCACGTCCATTCACACAAGGTCCCGACGACGGTTTGGCCAGATGGTCACCCGACGGGAGCACGCTGGCGATCGCGGTCAACCAGACCGACGGCACTGCACAAATCTGCTTGCTGCCTGTGGCTCACGGTGGAGAAAGAGTGACCATCGCCACCTGGTCGTCGGGTGTCAGCGACCTCGCATGGTCGCCCGACGGTTCCCAGATCGCATTCGTGGCAAGGGAACCCGATCCCGCTATCTATGGCAAGCCCGGCGAAGACAGGAAGCCCAAGGACATCCCGCCGCGCAGGATCACCCGTCTGTTCTCTCGCCTCGACACAGAAGGATGGGTGGCCGACCGCCCGTCCCGGGTCATTGTCGTCGCTTCGGACGGTTCCACCTTGCCCAGCGTCGTCACTCCGGGGCCGTATCAGGCAGAGGGGATCACCTGGTCGCCTGACGGTACGCGGATCGCGTTCGCCTCAGCTCGGCACGACACCTGGGACCTCGACGGGATCGTCGACCTGTGGAGCGTCCAGGCTTCAGGTGAAGGCGAGCCGGAGCGCCTGACCGAGCACGAGGGGCTCTACTCCGCCCCGGCCTGGTCTCCCGACGGGTCTCGCATCGCGTTCCTCCGGTTCCCGACACCCCTCGACGAGCCCCGGCACTTCCAGGTCGGAGTGCTCGAACTGTCGAGCGGCAGGCGGACGGAGCTGACCACGGATCTCGACCGCAACTGCTACCCGTTCGGAGGAGGCCGGGCGCCTGTTTGGGCCGGGGATCGGCTTCTTTTCAGCGTCGAGGATGGTGGGAACGTCCACGTCTATTCGGTACAAGCCGATGGTGACGGCAAGGCTGAGCCGGTTTCCGAGGGTGAACGATGGGTGAGCGGTTGGGACTGGGCCGGAGGGACACTGTCAATTGCGGTCAGCACACCCGACACATTTCCCGAGCTTGTAGTCAGGAAGTCCGGATTTGACGGAACGAGCGGTGGCGGAGACGAACGAAAGCTCACCGACCTGACCCGCTCGTTTGCAGCCAAGGTCAAGATCGGAGTCTCCGAGCAGTTCGTTGCGATGTCCGACGACGGCACGGAGGTGCCGTGCTGGGCCATCGCTCCCGTGGGCGCCGAGCCTGGTCGGCGTTATCCGACACTCCTCAACGTCCACGGCGGCCCTTTCACCTCTTACGGCAACCGTTTCTTCGACGAGTTCCAGCTCCAGGCGGGCGGTGGGTTCGGCGTGCTCTTCTGCAATCCCCGTGGGAGCTCGGGCTATTCAGAGGCTTGGGGCCGAGCCACGCGCTTCCCCGAAGCCGAGTCGGACCCCGGGTCGGGCTGGGGTGGCGTCGACTTCGAAGACGTCATGGCCTGCGTCGAGGAAGGGTGCAAGCGGTTCGGATGGGTAGACCCCGAGCGAATCGGGATAATCGGTGGGTCCTACGGCGGCTACATGGCCTCGTGGGCTATTGGTCACACCGACCGCTTCAAAGCCGCCATATCGGAGAGGGCTTGCAACAATCTGCTGGCCCTCGAGACCACTTCGGACGCGGCCACCGGATTTCGGACCTACGTGGGCCGGAGCCATCTCGACGATCCCGGCGTGTACATGCGTCAATCTCCCATCACGTACGTGCAGGACATGAACACACCTGTTCTAATGCTTCACTCCGAGGAAGATCTGCGCTGCCCGATCGGCCAGGCAGAGGAGCTGTTCGTCGCATTGCGCCTCTTAGGCCGCGATCCTGTCCTCGTGCGATTTCCGGGAGAGAGCCATGAGCTTTCCCGTTCGGGGGCACCCCGCCATCGGATTGCGCGGGCCGAGCTAATCCTCGATTGGTTCAACGAGAAGCTCGCATAGCGAGCGACGCGGTTCAGCTGGCTTCAGCCCTGCCGAAGCCGGTCTATGGCGCGCCGGTCCTGCTTGGTGGGACGCCCTGTTCCCTGATCTCGCTCGAAAAGCGGCCTGGTATCGCTCCGAGGGGGCTGGAGGGGACTGTGGTTGACGAAGCATTGAGCGGCAATCGGCGCACCGACGCGACGTTTGATCACTTGGGCGACTTCGAACACCCGGTCCCGGTCGGCGGCCCGCACGGAGATTCGGTCTCCGACTCGTACCGGTGTCGCCGGTTTGGCGGGAGAGCGGTTCACTCTCACGTGACCCCCGCGGCAAGCTTCGGTTGCTGCCGATCGGGTGCGGAACACACGCACCGACCACAGCCACTGGTCGACCCTCGCCGTCGGCTCGCTCGTCACCTCGGGAGAACCTTCAAGAAGCGCAACACCTCGTTACCAACTTCTTCCGCGTGCGTGAACACGCCGAGATGGCTCGCTCCCGAGATCTCCACGAATCCGCAAGCAGGAATCTGGGATGCGGCTTCGCGCGCGTGCGCGGGAGGGGAGTCGACGTCGTGCTCGAATGAGAGCACCATGCAAGGCATCGAGATGGACGGCCATCGGTTGGTTCGTTCCACGTCGAGCGACCAGGCAAGGGCTGCCTCGTACTGACCGAGACGCCCGGGATTCGGCCACGGCGGCATGTCGCCGATCAGCGCCAGCCAGAAGTCGACTACCTCGTTCTGCTGAAGCTCGTGGTTTGGAAGGTAGCGCATCGTCTCGATCGCGTTGAACCATTTCGGCAGCTCGGGATCGATAAGGGCGAGGTCCCGCTCGACGGTGGTGATCGCCTTCTCCCATGACGTCCCGAGGTTGCAGCTGCCGATGAAAACGCCGCGCTCGACGCGGTCCGGGTATCGGAACGCCAACGTCTCCGCGACCCAGCCACCCATGGAATATCCGACGACGCTGAACTTCTGCAGGCCGAGATGATCGAGCAGGGCGATTGTGTCACCCACCATCTGGTCGATCGTGTAGGGCGCGGGTGGCGACGAGGAGGGACCCATCCCGCGATTGTCGAAAGTCACGACGCGAAAGCCGGCTTCTGTGAGCACGGGCACCATGCCGAGCTCCCATGACAGTGCGGGCTGGCCTAGACCGCAGACAAGTACTACCGGATCACCGGCCGGTGGACCGAACGTCTCGAACGCGATGGTGACGTCTTCGAGGTTCAGTACGGGCATCTGGACATCATGACTCACCGGAAAGAATTTCGGCCATCAAACCAGGTGACACGTTTCGCCCTGTCAAGACGATGACGGTGTCACCGCTCACGGCGTCGACGAGTCCACTCAAGACGGCTCCGACTCCGACGGCGCCCGACGGTTCCACGATCAATCCGTGTTCGGAGGCCAGGAACCTGACAGCGTCTCGGATCGTGCGCTCGTCGACGCGCAGGAGCTGATGGACGTGCCGTCCTATCAAAGGGATGGTCACCGATCCGGGTTCGACGTTTCCCGCAAGCCCGTCTGCGATGGTCGGTTCCTCGGGGATCTCCACGACATGGCCGGCCGCAACCGACGCGCTCACCGCGGGAGAGGCGTCCGCCTCGACGCCCGTGACGTCTACGCCTTGGTGTTGCGCGGCCGCGATGGCGAGTCCCGCAACAAGTCCGCCGCCCCCGACCGGGGCGACGATCTCGGTCAAACCGGAGACCTGGTCGAACAGCTCGAGGGCGATCGTTCCCTGACCCGCGATCACATCGGTGTCGTTGTACGCCGAGACGAAACGGGCACCTTCGGTGGCGAGAGCCAGCGCGTACGCCTCTGCTTCGTCGTAAGTGGGGCCGTGGACGACGACCTCGACTTCCGGCCCGAACCGTTCCAGAGCCGAACGCTTCGCTGAAGAGGCGTTGTCGGGCAGCACGATCGTCGCCGCCAACCCGAGAGTCCGCGCCGCGAAAGCCACTCCCAAGCCGTGATTGCCCGCCGAAGCGGTCACGACCCGCCCACCGGGTTCGTCGGCATAGGCGTTCGCCACCGCGGCAAGACCGCCGCGCACCTTGAACGATCCGGTCGGCTGGAAGGTCTCCAACTTGAGAAGCACTCGGTCTCCGAGGAGCGGACTTGCGATCAGAGGGGTGGGCGACAGGTACCTGGCGACGACCTCCGCGGCCCGAAGCAAGTCTTCGGCGGTGGGCTCGCGTACCTGACGATGACCGGTCGTCACTGTCCCGGAGCGCGCACGAGCTCGACGGTGACGCTCGTGCTGGCCGGTGTCAGCGTCACGGTACCGGTCCGTTGGTCGATGCTTCCCGACGACGTGCTCGCGATGTCGTTGACGAACGACGGGAGCTCGAACAAGACGCCCCCGGACGGGGTCTGACCGCTCAAGCTGAGTGTCACCGAGCGCCCGCTCGAAGAGATCTTGACGTTGAGCCTCCGTCCGTCCGTCGTCGGAAAGTTCGTCACCGACACGGACATCCCGTTGCCCAACCACTTAGCAGGAACTCCTCGTCCGACCAACAGCGTGCCGTCAGACGCCTGTGCGACCAGCGAATCGAGAAGGATCTTGTTGCCCTCTGCCATTCCCCATGCGTGCGGCGAGGCTCCCTGACCTGCTTGCGGGTGCATCCCGATCCATGGCGTGCCGCCGGACGGTTCCGACGAGCTCTCCCACCAAGAAAAGGGCCCGCTCTGGTCGTTTTCGATCATGAACTCGTAGCTGAGGATTCCTTGGTCGCGGTGGTCCACGCTCGCGAGCCCCCAGCTGCCATAGCCGGCGTTGTACCCGGTCGAGTAGTAGTCCGACGGATAGCCGCCGAAGGTATCCGGCGGGAGCGTTCCCTTCAGCCGGCCGAATCCGTAGGAGTACGTAGCGTCGATTAGCGACAAGCCGGGCCCGGTCACCTGGGCGCCGAAAAGCTGTCCGTCCCAAGCCCATTTTCCGAACTGGAACGGCGCAGCCCAGTTCGCATCCTGTGGGTTCTTGCACCGGTTGGAAGTGTTGGGTTGCACCATCGAGCACGGCAGGTATCCAAGCTTGTATCGACGGATCGTCGCTTCGAGCGTGCCGTCGGTAGCAGCGAGCAACGCGTCGTACTGGCTTGCCGCCCACTGCGCTTCCGCCTGATCGCCCACGCGTTGGGCGAGGTATCGATAGGCCGCGAGACCCATCAGGGCCTCGTAGTCGTCTACCGTCCAGTAGCCGTTTGTGTCGATGTCGTCGGTGGCCTTCATGATGCCGCTTGGCCCGGTTCGCGCCGAGGCGATGTCGTGGACCGTGTCCTTGATGCTCGGCTGTGAGGATCCCTTCGGCCCTTCGGTTGCGAAGTTCTGCTTGACGAAGTCGAGGTCCCCGGATTTCAAGAGGTAGATCGCCCACGGCCATGCGTACGACCAGATGCCGTCGTCGTACTGTCCGGCTGACCCGACGACATTTCGCGCCTCGAGCAGCAGCGCGTGGGCGTCCGAGAAGTATCCCTGCGTGAAGAGGTTGGCGAGAATCCCGACGACGTCGTGGCTGAACTCGGATTCGTAACCGTTGACGCCCGTATTCAGGTTGTTGCCGCTGCGGGCGATCTGCGTATATATGAACCCGCTCTTGTAGGTGTCGTCGAGCGCAGGTTCGGGGACATTCACCGTTGCGATCTTCGCCAGCTGCCCATTCCAAAACGCGCTCATGTGCTCGAAGTGTCGGTCGACGCTTCCTGCCGCCGCCAGGGCTCCGGCGCCCGGCCACGGATAGTCGTTGCCGAAGCGGTCAACTGCAACCACGTAGTCGTGCACCGCCGTTGCATGTGGTGTGACCTCGTTCGGCGCCACATTCAGAAGCACCATTCCCGGAGAGGGTTCAGGGTTCGCCTCGATCGTGGTGTCGGTGGTGTTCCGGATCGCGACCCGCGAGTACACCGCCACGTATCCGCGGGAACCCAGCGTCAGCTCGTCCGCGAATTCCGTGATCGATACGTCGGCTCCCGATCGTTCGAAGGATGTGACCTGCGCGGGGAGGTAGCCGCCGGCGTCAACCCAGGTGGTCGGAGCACCGTTGTAGATCCCGAAGCCGAAGTCCTTCAAGATGCCGTTTTGAACGAAGAACGTTCCGCCCAAGCAGGTAACCACACCCTGGTGGTTTCCTTCCCAACCGATCGCAGACGCAGTGCCGAACGCACCGGTGAACGCGTCCGTGACGAGATTGAAGGTGCAGTCGTACTGCTTGGCAGGACCCGTCCCCGCAGACAGCGTCACGTTCGGCGGGGGACCACCGCAGTCGGGAGCACATCCCGCAATGCTGGTCGTCGTGGTCTCAGTCGTCTGTTTGTGAGTTGTGGGCGTCGTGGAGCGCGAGCTTGTCCCGCAACTTGCGCACAAGGCCGACAGTGCCAGGACCGACGCCGCTACTAAGGCGGTGCGTCGCCACGGGTGCATCTCCAGATTCTGTCGTGGTCAAGATGAGGCCGCGTGGGAACGTCCGAAATGGATGTCCAGCTCGTTTGCATAGCTCGTTCCCAGGGTGTCTCCGTGCTCGGAGAGCCATCGTGACAAACGGGTGCTCCCCGTCGCCGGCGCGTCCGAATCCGCCAGACCCTCGGCCATGGACCTGTACTCGTCGCGGGTCAGAAGCACGTCGTGCAAGACCACGCCCAGGAGCTTCGACATGCCGAGAAGCACGGGCTCCGGGACACTGACGACGCGGGCCTTGCTTCCGACCGCTTCGCGGATCTGTCCGACCAGTTCGGCGAAGGTGGGTCGTTCCGGGCCCACTGCGTCGACGACGCGGTCGTCGGGCCACGAAGCCGCTTCTAGAGCGAGCAGGGCTAGGTCGTCCACGTGGGTGGGGCGCACTCGGTAGCCGCCCCTTCCTCCGACGAAGAAGACAGGGAGCCGGCGCAACAGCCACGCGATGTTGTTGAGCAGGACACCGCGGTCGTCGAACAAGACCGAGGGCCGCAGGGACGCATGACGGAGCCCGGACTCTGTGAGTGCTCGTTCGACGAGCGCCTTTCCCCGGAAATAGGGGTACGGGGACGACTCCGAAGGATGGAGTATCGAGACGTGGACGATCTTGCGGATCCCCGCGCGCTCGGCTGCTCGAAATAGCGTTCTCGAATTCTCCACCGCCAGGGAGTGGTCGATTCTCCCGTGCGCGAAGCGCACCCAGTACGTGTTGTACAGCGTCGTCGCCCCGTCGAGTGACTCCACCAATCCGGCCGGGTCGCCGAAGTCGAGAGGACGCGCCTCGATCACAGATCCTCGCGGGGCGCGCTCGGGGTGACCGGTGAGCGTGCGAACTGCTCGGCCCGCCGACAGCAGGTGGCGGGCGATCGCCGCCCCCGAGTAGCTGAACGCCCCGGTGACGACGTCGACGCCGGTGTCTGTCTGAGTCATTTCTTCTCCTCCGCTTCTTCCTCTTCTTCGGTGGCCTCGGGAACTCGCGCGGCCGTGCCGGTGATCAGGTCTGCAAGGGCTGCAAGCTGCCTCGCCCGTTCGAAGAGCCGAAGCGCAGGAGTCCGGTCCCCGTCGAGGTGCGACAGGAGCTCGAGCCCGAGGTAGAGGGCCACCACCGCGTGCGCGATCTCGGCTGGGGTCACCACCCCGGATTGCAAGAAGCCGCCGAGCACCCTGTCGAGTGCAGTTGCGGCAAACCCGGTCCATGGCTCCACCCGGGCCATGACCTCGGCACCGAGCCCCGGTGTCGACACGGAGCCGGCGATCATCTCGACTAGCAGGGCTGCGTCTCCGGAGTCGATGTCCTCGGTGAAGACCCGGGCGGCCAGGTCCACCAGCTCGCTCGGGCGGTGGATGCCGGCGAGCGCCTTCTCGTAGCGCGCCCTTCGTTCTGCACTGACCTCGTCGAGCGCAGCCAACAGGACGTTCGTTACCGAACCGAAGTGGTAGAAGACCAGGCCCTGGTTGCATCCGGCTCGGGCCGCGATGGCCCGTGCAGTGGCTGCCGCGAAGCCCTCTCGACGCAAGATGTCGACTGCCGCATTCACGAGCGCCCGCCTGGTGCCGGCGGAGCGCTCCACCGGTCTGCTCGCACTCCCGGTTCTCGGTGACATCCCACTCCCTCGGGCTACGGGCCACAAGTCACTTTGAGCACCCGCTTTAAGCAACTGCTCAAACATAGGCCCGGACGCTCCGGGGCGCAAATCAGTACGATCGCTCCATCCCGGACATCGAATGGCCCGAAGAGCTCCTCGCTCTGTTCGCCGGCGCCGCCACCGCCGAGTACGCGAGCCTCACCCGGTCAGGTGCGCCGGTGACGGTGCCCGTCACCCCGTATCTCGGGTCGAGCCGGACGATCGACGTGTCGACAGGCCTCGCCTATCCGGCGAAGGCCGAACGGGCGAGGCGTAATCCCCGAGTGTGTCTCCTGTTCGCCGACCCGCTGACGGCCGGCCTGGAGAATGCCCCGGTTGCCGTCGTCCAGGGCCATGCCGCCGTTCGCGACGCCGATCTCCAGGCCAACACCGACCGCTACGCGCGCGAGTCGGTCATCAAGCTGCCCGAAGCGACCAAGGGCCAGCCCAAGTTCGTTCTCAGGCGGATGACGTTCTATTACGCGCGGATATGGATCGAGATCACTCCTCTTCGCATCCGGTGGTGGTCGGACCGGTCATTGGCGGGACCGTCACACGAATGGCGAGCTCCGCCGGGTACGGCGATGCCCGAATCGGATCCCGCTCCGCGCGGCTCTGATCCGCCGGGATGGCGGGAGCCGCCGTCGGACTGGCTGTCCTTGACAGAACACGCGCTCGCCAACTTGCCCCTCGCCGACCTGACGACCGTCGACGACGAGGGCATTCCTCTCTGTCTTCCGGTCTCTGCACGCGGACTGTCGGACGGGATCGTCGATCTGTTGCTCGGCGAGGGTTCCCCTCCTCTCACCGATGGTCCCGCATGCCTCACTCTGCACGGGCACGCAGCGCACTTCACGGGACAGGAGAACCACACGCTGATGGGGACATTCGAGGCGGCGAACGGTTCGCCGCGCTTCAGGATCGAGCGGGCGTTGGCGGACTGGAGCCTCGCCGGCAACCGGGCGAGCGTGACGATGTCGTTCCTCTCCGCGGGGCGTGCACTCGCTCCGCGGCTCGCGGCCGAGGCGGCGCGGCGGGGTCAACCGGTGCCGAAGGTCCGCTTCGGCTGAGCAAGGCGGGCCCGTACGCTGGGAAATATGGAACTCGGCAAATTAGGTGTCTGGTGGAGCGGTTCTTGGCGATCCGAAGACGGCTCACCCGATGTTCCGGCAGAGCTCGAAGCCCTCGGATATGGCGCTCTGTGGTCCTCGGGTCGGTTCGAGCAAGGACTGTCCCATCACTTCGAACGACTTTTGGCGGCGACCACGAGCATCGTCGTCGCGAGCGGGATCGTGACTGTCTGGCATTCCACCCCGGACGAGGTGTCGGCGGCTGTCGCCGACCTGGACGAACGCTTTCCGGGGCGATTCCTTCTGGGTCTCGGTGCGAGCCACGCGCCGTTGGTCGAGAATTACACGTGTCCCTACAGTCAGATGGTCCGATATCTCGACGGACTTGATGCAGCACCCCGCCCCGTGACGAAGGACCGCCGCGTCCTTGCGGCGCTCAAGCCCAAGATGCTCGAGCTTGCAAGGCTTCGCGCATCAGGAGCGCACCCGTATTTCGTTCCGGCGGCGCATACTGAGAGGGCGCGCACCATCCTCGGGCCCGAACGCCTTCTCGCACCTGAGGTGACGGTGGTGCTCGAACGCGATCCGACGAAGGCACGCGACGTCGCGCGCGCATTCACCACCGGCTACTTGGGGTTGCCGAATTACCGCGCTCAACCTGCTTTCACTCGGCTACGACGAGGAGGACGTCGCGGGCGGGGGGTCTGACCGCCTGGTCGACGCGATCGTGTGCTGGGGCGACGCAGAGACCGTTGCGACGAAGGTCCGTGAGCACTACGAGGCGGGGGCAGACCACGTGTGCGTCCAGGTCGTGGCCGCCGGATCGCGAGGCACTTTTCCCATCGCCGAATACCGCGAGCTCGCAGCTGCGATCCCGGGCTCGTGAGCACCGCCGGCGGACAGCTCAGCAAGAACGAGATGAGGAGTCAGCCTGAAGAGGTGTCACGCCGGGGCGGCGGCTGCTCGAGCGTCGCGTTGTCCGGTATCTGATCTCCGCTGATCCGGCCGAGCGCGAACTGTGCAGTCGCTGCGCCGTCGACGACGACGGTCTCGCCGCTCACGTAGCTCGCAAGGTCGGACGCAAGGAACACCACGACCTTCGCGACCTCGTCGGGCTCGCCCATTCTTCCGAGCGGAGCTCGGCTGCGCTGGATGCTCCCAGAAGCAGAGTCGTCGGCCGCCGATGCGACACGCGCCGCCACGCGTGGAGTCGCGATCGATCCAGGCGCGACGCAATTCACCCGGATGCCCGACGGAGCCAGTTCGATCGCCAGCGACCTGGTGAACGACATGAGCCCGGCTTTGGCCGCGCCGTACGGGGCGTGAAACGGCGCGGACGCGAAGCCGCTCACCGACGATACCCAGACGATGCTGCCGCCGGTGGATTGTTCGACCATCCGACGACCTGCGGCGCGCCCGAGATTGAAGGCGTGCCTCAGAACCGCATCGAGGCTGTAGTCCCAGTCTTCGTCAGTGAGATCGGTGACGCTGCCCCAGCGGATCTCGCCGATGACGTCGACGACTACGTCGATCCCGCCCAGATCCGAGACGACCCTTTCAGCCGTGCGTTCTGCGTCTGCCGATTGCCGGAGGTCCGCCTCGATGGAAAGCGCGCGGCCTCCAAGAGAGCGAATCTCGTCCGCAACGGCACCCGCGCGCCCGCCGTCGATGTCCGCGCAGGCGACTACGGCTCCAGCCTCCGCGAGCCCGAGCGCGCACGACCGCCCGAGTCCGGGGCCGCAACCCGCGACGAGCGCTCTCGATCCCGCGAGGTCGAGCTCTAGCATCCGAGGCGGGGCGTCGTCACGATGTGTTTCACGCAGTTAGCGAATGCGTTGTATCGCGCCCGGTAGACGCTCGGGTACAGCGCCCGGATGGAGCGCACCCGCGAGTATCTCCACGCCGTCTACGAGTCGCGGCCCGGGACGCGAGAAGTAAGAGCTCGCGTCAACGGCGAAGAACGCCCGTGCCGCCGCAAGCTCTTGTTTGTCCGACAGGTGAGCCGAAGCCTCGGCAACGGCCGATTGCAGGTCGTAACCGCACGGCATGAACACGACGACCTCCGGTGCGCTCGACGCAATCTGTTGCCATGTCACCCGTACAGAAGGAGAGCCGGGGCATCCGAGCACCGGCTCGCCACCGGCAATGTCGATCATCCCGGGAACCCAGTGACCGGCGTTGAAAGGAGGATCGGACCATTCGAGCGCGAACGTGCGGGGCCGGTCCGAAGACCTGACCGCGTCCGCTACCGCGCTCAGCCGGTCGCGAAGATCAGCCACGAGTGCCTGAGCACGACTCGCGGTCCCCGTCGCATCACCGATCCGGAGCACACAGCCCAACACCTCGTCGATCGATCCCGGGTCCAAAGAGATGACGTCCGCACGACATCCCAATACGTCGAGCGCCTCGTTCACGTATCCCGACGGGACGGCACAGACCGCGCACAGGTCCTGCGAAAGCACGAGGTCGGGCTTGAGCTCGCGGACAGCTTCGGTGTCGAGACGGTAGATGGGCTCGCCCACAACGACACTTGCACTGACAATTCGGTCCACTTCGGCCGGCTCGGTAGCAGGAGGGAGAGACGAATAGGACACCGAGCGCTTCGAGCGTGCTTCGGGAGGCCAGTCGCACTCGTGGGTGACGCCGACCAAGTCGTCTTCGAGGCCGAGCGCGTAGACGATCTCCGTGGCGGAAGGAAGGAGCGAAAGAATCCGCACGGTTCAACTCACCTGGGCCGGTGTTCGGTCCCGAGCCCAGGCGTAACGAAGAGCACCTTGCCCGGCTCGTGCACGTCGGTCGTGTGCCAAACTCCGCGAGGGTTGATCGTGGCTTCACCAGCAGACAACTTGATTCGGCGTTGCGATCCGTCGACCTCCTGGATCAGGGTGATCCGACCCGAGATAACCGCAACCAGCTCCTCGCCCGCCGGATGGCGCTCCCAGAAATTCCACGTCTCGTCACTCGGCGCGATCATGACGAGCCGGCCCTCGTCGCCGTCGGAGGCATGATCGGCTTCGTAGCGATCTAAGAATTCGCTGGTCCATTCGAAGTCGGCGATCGGCTCGGCCCGAGCTCCGCGGCCGAGGTGCACGTAGGTGCTCGAGAGATCGAATGAGGAACCGCTCACGATCTCACTGTGGCACAACTCGTCAAACGCGGGTCACGTCCGCATCCGGGTCCCACGGCTTGAGCCAAGGGGTCAACGGCCATCCCTCGACCGCCGCCATCAGCGGGAAGCCGGTCGCCCCGTCGATCGCCTCGCGGACGATGTCCGCATGCCCTGCATGGCGCGCAGTCTCGGTCACGAGGTGGAGGAGCACCCATCGCACCGACCAGGCGTCTACGTCCTTCGGGAACCAGGGCACGTTCTTCGGCACCGGAACGGCCTGTCCGAGATCCGCGATCGAGTCGACCACTTCCGTCGTCTCGCGCGCCGCCTCGGCGTAGTCGTCGAGGACCGATCTCAGGGATTCGTCCGAGCCGAGACGGAAGCCTGCCAGGTAGTCGTCAGGAGAACCGACTCGCCTGGTCCTCTGCATCACCGTGTCCATCCAGGATCGTTCCACGGCAGCCAGGTGCTTGATGATCCCGCCGACGCTGAGGGTGCTAGGGGTCGGTGTCGCCCGCGCCTGCTCGTCGGTCAGCCCGTATGCGGCGATGCGCGCCACGTACCGCTGCTGCTCGAGGAAGCCGAGAAGTCCCTGGCGTTCGTCAGCTACCGGCGCAACGTTTCCTGGCATCTTGAGCCTCCTTGTTCTCTCAGGTCCGGGATATCCGGCCCGGGATATATCAGGTTCCTCTCAGTATCACCGCAAAACCGGTCATCTCTTGACCTATTTAAATGAAAAGATCTGAGCATCCGCGCGGACCGGCTCGTGGCCATGCTCCTTCTTCTTCAGCGGCGCCGACATGTCACGGCTGCGGAGGCGGCCGCCGAGCTCGAGGTCTCGGAGCGCACAGCCAGGCGCGACCTTGAGGCTCTCGGCATGGCGGGCCTGCCGGTCTACTCGACCAAGGGGAGAAACGGCGGGTGGGCGCTTGCCGGAGGAGGGCGCACGGACCTGAGCGGCCTCACCGAAGCCGAGGTGCGGACCCTTTTCCTTCTTGCCGGACCGTCGTCGTCTGCCACCCCGGAGCTGCGTGCGGCGCTCAGAAAGCTGGTGCGTGCACTTCCCGAACCCTTCCGCAAGACGGCCGAAGCCGCCTCGAAAGCGGTAGTCGTCGACCGAACGGGTTGGGACGGGAGCAGCCGACAGCGGCCCGACCCCCCTCATCTGGACGCCGTGCAGAAGGCCGTCGTAGAGGGGCGGCAGGCGGCCATCGGCTACGTCGCCGGCGACGGCGCCGCTACGACGCGCACGGTGCATCCACTCGGGCTCGCATTGAAGGGCTCTCGCTGGTATCTCGTCGCCGGCACCGAACGGGGTCAGCGCACGTTCCGGGTGGACCGGATCCGGTCGGTGGAGGTCTCTGCAGATGCAGCGATGCGACCCGAAGGTTTCGACCTTGCCAGTGCGTGGCAATCGATAGCCGCCGACGTCGACGAGCTGCGTACCCCCCGCGAGCCCGAGCGTTCGTCGCGTCCGACAGCCTGTCTCTTCTCCGCTGGGTCTTCGGGCGGCGGCTCGTCATCGGGCCACCTCAATCCGACGGGAGAGTGGAAGTCGAGCTCCGAAGTGCCGGTATCCGGGCGCTAGCTGGAGAGATTGCGGGTTTCGGAAGCATTGTCGACGTGGTGGAACCCGCGGAGATCCGCGAGTTCCTGGCGGGCATCGGAAGCGAGCTTTGCGATCTGTACGGATCTGCGGGCGGCGCAGGATCCTCTGGCGCCGAGTGACTCCCAATTCGGCGCGGCGCTCAGGTACAAGCGGTCAGAGCCGCGGGATCGGGAATGGTGGTCGCACCATCTGATCCCGGCCGGAGCACGACCGTGACCGTGTGAACGGCGCCTCCCGACTGCGAGACGGTGAGTACGCCGGCGTTCTGGCTCGAAGTCACCAGTCCTCCTGTCACAGTGACCACGTACCCGTGCGGAAATTGAATCGGCGGAACGACTAACGCAGTGCACGAGCCGGGTGCGAACACTTTCCCGGTTGGTGACCTTGTCGTGAAGTGGAGAACGAACGTGTGCGACCTCGGGTCGAACGAGTACGACGCCGGGGTTCCAGAGGTGACCCGCGGGTACGGCTCCGCCAGAACGGCCAGTTTCGCCGTGTCCACATTGGAACCGGTTCCGGGAAGTCGCGGGTCCGACACGAGTCCCTCGATCGAAGGCGGGATCGTGCCGGTCGGGTCCCCGCACCCGCAATACGCCCATTCGATCCACGACATTTGGTTCGAGTCTGCTTCGGCGACCAGCCGTCCGAGATAGGACAGGTCGCTCGTCGCGCCGAATTCGCTCAAGACGAGAGCGTCGCCTGTGGACCTCGACCTGGAGAGCGCGTTCGCCAAGACGTGTTCCTCGCCGGCGCCGCAGGCGGCGGCGTGCGCGGAGGCGCTCTGCAGGCAGTAGTCGTGGAACGACATGCCGAGATCGGAATCGCCCAAGGCTGGAAGCGAGGTGGGCGTGCCGAAGTCGAACAGGACGTAAGGCTCGTAGAAGATCAGGTGGACACGATCGACCGATCGGATCGCCTCGATCACACTCTTGTAGAAGGCTCCGAGCTCCGAGTCCGACGAGTGCGCGGGCCAAGGTTCGTTGAACAGGTCGTACCCGATCACCCACGCGTCGTTTGCGAATCGCCGCGCTACGTATTGCCACGCGGCCGAGTACCGCTGCTGGAGACCGATACCACCGGGTCCGGGACGGTTCGCCCAGAAATTGTCGTAAGCGGCAGCGAGAGCCGAGCTGGCCGTGTACCCGAGCGGGAAGACGTAACGACGCTCCGGCAACCCCCCGGTGTCGACCGACCACTCCGGGAATCCTTCTCCTCCGAAACCGACGCTCATCTGGTCCTGGTGAAAGTCGAGGAGCGAGTACAAGCCCCGCCGAGCGAGCTGGGCGACGGTGCCCGCGATCGAATTCAGGTACGCGCCGGAAAACGCCCCGGGCTCCGGCTCGACCGCCGTGTAGACGACGCCGAGGCGGACAACGTCGAGGCCGTTGTCAGCGAGAGTGCTTGCGGCGGCCGATGCGAAACCGACGGCTGCCGGCTCGTAAGGCAGTTGCTTGTTCACCATGTTCAACCCATGAAGGATCACGACCTGACCGTCGCCGTTGGTCAGCCACCTTCCCGCATGCCCTATGAGGATCGCCTTCGCGTTGTTCGGCGAAGTGTTCTCGTGAGACGAGGATCGTGCGGGTTGCGACGACTTCGTCTCGGTGCAGCCGGTGATCATCACCGACAGAGCTGCGGCGACGGCGATGACGGCCGGGAACGACTTTGCGGCCGGAGCGCCGCGGACCGTCTGGGCGCGCATCCTGGGCAGACTACGGCCTTGCCGTCGGGCACCCCAGCGGACTAGTGAGTGCGCGGGATGGGAGAACTCGAATCGCCGGCGCGACGGATGTGGCAGCTCTTCGAGCCCTATCACGCGATCACGTATTTCGCTCCCGAGCCGCGAATCTCTTTCAAAGACGCGGGCTTGCGGGGGTTCTGGATGGGATATTTCGCCGGCAGGGCCGCTCCCATGGGGCAGGTCGGTCCCGGCGCTGTGACCGGCACCTTCTACAACTTCGCTCCGGCGATGGTCGCACGATCGCTACCGGACGCCTGGACGTTCGCGTCGGTCGAAGACGTTCTCGGAGCCCGAATCAAAGGCGTCCACGAAGCGCTCACCCGGATTCTCGGAGATCGCCTGCTCCAACCCGAAGTTGCCGAAGCCGCGTCCCTGGCAGAGTCCGCCGTCCGTGCCACCGATCCGTGCGGCCGACCTCTCTTCGCCGCCAACACCGATGTGGGTGTCCCGCAAGAACCACATCTGCGACTTTGGTGGGCTCTTACGTGCTTGCGCGAGCACCGGGGAGACGGGCACGTCGCCGCTCTGCTGCACGCCGGGCTCGACGGGTGCGAAGCGCACGTCACGATGTCGGCGTCCGGCGCAGTCAACCGCTCGACGCTTCAATCCAACCGCGGCTGGACGGACGAGGAATGGTCACATGCGTCCGACCGTCTTCGGGCGCACGGCTGGGTCAACGAACAAGAGCAGCTGACCGCAGCGGGTCGTAAGGCTCGGCGGCAAGTCGAGCATGACACCGATCGAATGGCGGCGGAACCCTGGGCAAAGCTGGGTACAGAACGGACCCAGCGCCTCGCGGAGCTGCTCGTGCCGCTCTCAGGGGCCATCTTCTCCGCCGGCGAGATACCGGCAAACAATCCGATCGGGCTGCGGTCCCCCTGATCAGCCACTGCACACTTGGCGGGGGAGCGGAGCCGTCCTTCCCGATGGCGCCCGGCTACCATCGGCTCATGCGACTCAACCCTCTAAATCAGATCGATCTGTCTGCGGCTCTAGCCGGCAGACGGCTCCTGGAACACCCTTTCTACCGGCGATGGGAACGCGGCGAGGTCTCGATCGACGAGCTGTCGCAATACGCCGCTCAGTACCGTCATTTCGAGTCGTATCTCCCGGCCTTCCTGAGTGAGCTAGTAGCCGAGCTGCCCGAGGGTCCGGCCAGACAACTTGTCGCGGCCAACCTGGCAGACGAAGAGGGCGACCCGGTCGCCCACGTGGAGTTGTTCGAGCGATTTGCGACGGCAGTCGGCGCGGCCGGTGTCGATGAGACGCCACCGAGTCCCGCCACGCGGGCGCTGGTAGACACCTACGCCTCGTCTCTTCGAGACGGTCCCGTTGCAGCTCTGGCCGGCTTCGTCGCATACGAGTGCCAGGCCAGCGAGGTTGCCCGGACCAAGGCTGACGGGTTGCGCGGACACTACGGCCTAGACGATTTCGCAGTGTCGTTCTGGGAGCACCACGCCCGGGTCGACGCCCGGCACAGCGAATGGGCAATCCGCGCTCTCGGAGAGCTGTCACCGTCGCCCGATCAAGTTGCGAACGACCAGGTCTCGCCCGCATTCCGGCGCGGAGCCGACGCGTGGTGGTCCTTCCTCGACGAACGCGAGACGGCAGCTGCGCGCTAGAGCGTCTGCGCTCGACCTTTGTCGCATCAAGACTGTCCGAGATGGGTGAGGCCGAGGCGATCGTCGACAATGAGGCGAAAAACCGACTGGAGACCCTTGTCGAGGGACACCGAGCCGCGCTCGTCTACCACTTGAGCGGTGACCGTATGACGATCGTTCACACCGGGGTCCCCGAGTCGGTCAGTCGTCGTGGAATTGGTGGGAAGCTCGTCGCCGCGGCAGTGAAGAAAGCGGTCGAAAACGGGTACACGATCGTTCCGGAGTGTCCGTTCGCTGCCTTTTGGCTACACAAGAACCCGCAAGCTGCAAAGGGCGTGGCGATCGACTGGCCTGAGCAGTGACGAGACTGCCCAAAGCGAGCTTGCCCGTCTCGGTCGCGTTGGCAGCGTTGTGCGTCATCGCGACCGGCGGGTGTGGAACGACCTCGAGCCAAAGCGGAGTATCCGGCCAACCGGCACTTTCGCCCGCGCCGTTCAATGGCCACGGATCCATTGACGAGGCGTACGTCTTGGGGGCGACGCCAGGGGAGCACCTGAGGGTCGTTGAACGGAGGGGGCAAGACGGTGGGCTCCGGGGTCGTCGACAAGCTGGGCGGCCTGATAGTCACCAATCTCACGCCGGGCCCGGGCTACCGGTTCGAAGCGAGCACCGGTTCGAAGACCTTGGCAACCGCTTCGTTCCCGGTGCTGTCGACGTCCTCGACGCCGGCGCCCGCGTTCTACGCCGGCCAGAGTCTGCACGCGGGCCTCAACTACGTCGAGATGCGCGACGGGATCACATTGGCCGCGACGGTTCGGCTACCTCCGGGAAAGACTCTCGCAAACGGGCCTTTTCCGACGGTGATCGAGTACTCGGGCTACGCGGTGGCTCCTCCGCACAGTCTGATCAATGCCTTGGAAGGAAAAGCATCCTCGAAGGATCCGTTGGTCCCCGATTCGAGCACCATCGTCGGAGCGGTCATCGCCCCACTTCTCGGCTTTGTCACCGTGAGCGTCCAGATGCGCGGGACCGGTTGCTCGGGCGGGGCGTTCGATCTATTCGGGCTCCCGTCCGACTACGACGGATACGACATGGTCCAGGCCGTCGGGGCGCAGCCATGGGTGCTCAACCACAAGGTCGGCATGGTCGGGATCTCGTATTCAGGGATTTCCCAATTGGTCGTCGCGGGGACCGACCCGCCTGATCTCGCTGCAATCACTCCTCTCAGTCCCACAGACGACCTGTATTCGACCGGGTACCCAGGGGGCATCTACAACAACGGGTTTGCAAAGAGCTGGATAAACCAGCGCATCGTCGATGCGGAGGCTGCTCCGGGAGGAGGCCAGCCATGGACGACCGCCGAGATTGCGACGGGAGACAAGACCTGTCTGTCGAACCAGGTGCTCCATCCAGAAGCAGCAACGCTCGAGTCGATCATCAATCCCGACCTGGCTCGTACCCCGTCTCTGTTCGACCAACGCTCACCCGTGGTCTGGGCGAGTCACATACATGTTCCCGTCTTCTTGGCGGGTGCCCTCGAGGACGAGCAGGTCGGGCCCCAGTGGCCGGCGCTGATAGATGCACTTCAAGGTGACAAGAACGTCTACGTGACGATGATGAACGGGACGCACATCGACTCCCTCGGCCCCGAGACGATCACGCGATGGTTGGAGTTCCTCGACATCTTCGTGGCCAATCGTGTCCCGTCACCATCCCCGGTCTTAGACGGGCTTGCGCCTCTGGTTTACGCGAACGCGACAGGTGGAGCGCCGGAGATCGCGATACCTCCGGTGCGATTCACGAACCAGCCGACGGTCGCGGCGGCAGAGGCCGCGTTCGCAGCACTTGACCCGCGAATTCGAGTGTTGTTCGACTACGGGGGAGGCAGTCTCGGACCAGGAGCTCTCCAGGCGGCATTCGAGGGCGCATTCCCTACGTGGCCGCCGAATGGGACTGTCACCAGATACTTCCTCGAGTCGCGGGGGGACCTTTCGACGAGCGCCTCGACCGGACAGACCGTTTCTTTCAAACCAGACCCTTCGGTCAGGCCCTCTGCGGACCTTCCGTCAGGGAACGCGTGGGCAGCGCAGCCGCCCTACGACTGGACGGTCGTGCCAGGGGCCAACGGGGTCGCATTCGAGACGCCTGTCCTTTCCACCGACACGACGATCGTGGGGCCCGCCAGCCTCGACCTGCAGCTCGAGTCGAGCGCTCCGGTTACAGATCTTCAGGTGACGGTCACAGAGGTCCGCCCGGGTCAGAAACACGAGGAGTACGTGACGTCGGGCTTCTTGCGGAGCTCCAACCGGACCTTGACCTCCGCGTCCACAGGTCTCGACCCGATCCCCGACTATCTCGACTCCGACCGCCGGAACCTGATTGCGGGACAGTTCACGCTCGTGCGGATCCCCATCGACCCGATCGCGCACACGTTCCGAGCGGGAACCCGGTTGCGCATCGTGATATCCGCCCCGGGTGGCGACCGTCCCTCTTGGGCGTTCGGCACCCCCGCGACCCACGGAACGGTCACCGACACGATCGAGCTCGGCAGTTCGTCACTCGTGGTGAACGTCGTCTCCGGCGTCACACCCACTCCGGCGATGCCCGCGTGCGGCGCGTTGCGTGGGGAGCCTTGCCGGGCTTACGCCCTCATGTCGAACCAGACGGCGGGCTGAGCGCCCGGCTTCGGTTGGAACTTTGCATCTGCGAGCCGCGGGCTCACTTCGCCACAGCGCGCTCGCCGAGCTTGGTCCTCAGATCTTCTTCGAACGCCAGGATCTCCGGTGCCATCGCCTTCGCCCTGAGAGCCTCGAGTCGCGGGTAGCCGGCGTCGCGTTCTGCGTCCCATTCGTCTGCGAAGCGTCCTGAGTCGATCTCGTCGACGAGCTCGCGCATGGTGGCGGCGATGTCGAGGTGCGCGAACGCGTCGGCTCGCGAGAGTTGGCCGTACTGGCTCGTCGGCGAGTGGTACGTCGTCTGTGCCGCACCGCCTTCCAGTCTCACGATCCGGTACGTCCGTTCGACCTCGCCGGACAGTACGAGCTCGGTGACGATCGCCTCGATGGGCACTCCGCGTTCGAGCATGACCTGCACGAAGGACTCGCTCACGCGTCTGACGCGGGGGAGAGAGCCTGCTCCACGCCGAGGTCGAGCACCGCCTCTTGCTCGGGGGTGAGCTCGATCGCGCCCTGGCGCAGCCCGCCAATCGCCTTGGCTATTGCCAGAGTGCGGGGCCTCGCCGTGCCGGTGACGTCACGGTGGACCCCGACTGCGGTAATGAAACCGATCTTCTCGAGGTAGCAACGGCGAACCTCGGGTCCGAGCATCCGTGGAGCGACCATACCGACGTCGCACGCGAGCTCCAGTCGCCCGAAGGCGAGCGTGTACCCGCTCGCCACGATCACCAACGCATCGTCGGTCGGAGCGAGCGGCAGCGTGGGGATCACGTCGTCGGGGACGAGCACGCAGATCACGTCTGCATCGTTCGCTCCCTCGAGGTCGTGCGCCTCGAATCCGTCTGCCTGCGCCGTGTCCCTGCTCGGGTCGGCACGCGCATAGACGCCCACGTCGAGCCCCGAGTCCCGCAGATTGAGGGCCCAAGACCGACCTTGATTGCCGTACCCGACCACGGCCACCCGTTGGCCGGCGAGGGCATCTAGCGTCGCGTCCGTCTCGTTCAAGATCACAGTCACGATTTGAACCTTCCCTTCGGCTGTTCGCGGTTCTGCTGTACGCAAGTTCGGCTATTCGGAAGTTTTGCTTTCGGATCGCGACAATCGGGACACTGCCTGGATCGCGGCCGCGGCGGCTATCTCGGTTGCGGCCTTGGCCCCTTTGGCCAAGCGGGCCATCGCGGGCAGCCGGTTCGGATGCCGCAAGAAATACGAGGCGACTGCTCTCGCATTGAAGGTGCCGTCCTGATTGCTCAGTCGGAACACCTCCTCGTCGAGGCTGCCGTCAGTCGCCCTGTCGCTTATGGCCCGGAAGACCGACCACGGGATCCGGTGGCGCGCACAGACCCGGGCGATTGCTGCGGTCTCCATGTCGAGCGAGACCACGCCCTTTGCCCGGAGGCCCGCGATGACATCGAGGTCCGTGATGAGCACGTCCGTCGTCCACATCTTCCCGCTCGCGACGCCCTCGGCGATCTGATTCGGCCGGTACTCCTCACCAGTGGCGCTGTCGACCACGACTTCGGGAAGGACGAGTGTGCCGATAGGGGTGTCGTTCTCGACTGCGCCGGTAATACCTACGACCACCACCTGATCGACTTCGACTTGGTCCAAAAGTCTTTGGAGCCCTTCGGTGGCCAATTTGGTCCCCATTCCCGTGACGATCGCCACCACCTCGCGCTGGTCGAGGGAGCCTTGGAAGACCTCGACCGGTCCCACCTTGGTCTTCTCGAGGGCGAGCTTCTTCTTTAGCGGAGTGAGCTCCATCGGCATGGCGCAGACAAACGCAAGTCGTGCAGGCATCGCCGCGAGACGCTAACCGGAGTCGAAAAGCTCTGCCTTTCGCCGGGCTCACGGACCAAGACGAGGTCGTAGGGGGCAAGTAGCCTCGGCGGTATGGATCGAATCGATGCCGACGTTCTGATCCCCGGGCGAGGCGAGCCGATCGCAGACGCCTCGGTGGTGACCGAAGCCGGCACGATCGTCTACGTCGGTCCTCGTACGGACGCACCTGCGATGCCGGCACTGCGTGTGCCAGTGGCGATGCCGGGACTATGGGAGTGCCACGGGCACTTCTTCGGCATGGGCACTCTCGACATCCAAGAGCTGATGCACCTTCCGGTACCGGTTGCGGCCGTCAGAGCCTCGAAGGACGTCGAGTCGGCTCTGGGCGCCGGATTCACGAGCGTCCGCGAGGCCGGAGGTCTCGGGGTCTACATGGCGCGTCTGGTGGAAGAAGGCATCCTTGCAGGTCCGAGCGTCTACGCGCCCGGCGCAATTCTGAGCCAGACGGGCGGGCACGGAGACATCCACGCCTTTCCGATCGGCTGGGTCCACGACATGAGCGACCGACTTGGGTTCAGCTACCTGTGCGACGGCGTGCCCGAGTGCCTGAAGGCTGTGCGTTCGCAGCTCCGCCTGGGCGCAAGGGTCATCAAGATATGCGCGTCTGGAGGGGTGATGAGCGAGGTCGACCACCCCGTCCATCAGCAGTTCAGCAACGAAGAGCTCCGGGCCATCGTGGAGGAGGCGGGGCGCGCCGAGCGGGCTGTCATGGCCCACTGCCACGGCAAGCCGGGAATCATGGCCGCCCTGGAAGCCGGGGTGCAGACCATCGAACACGGGAGCTATCTCGACGAGGAGGCCGCCGTCGCGATCCGCGAGACCGGAGCGACTCTCGTGCCTACTCGGTTCATAGTCGAGCAGGGCCTGCGTTCGAAGGACCGCATGCCGGACTACGCCTATCAAAAAATGGTCGCGATAGCCGACAGCCACCTACAGGCGATCAAGATCGCTCACGAGGCCGGGGTATCGATCGCGCTCGGCACGGACATCTTCGCGACAGGCCCGGCCACGGGCATGGCGTGGGGCACGAACGGGCGCGAGTTCGTTCATCTGGTCGACGCGGGTTTGACTCCGCTCGAGGCGATCGAGGCAGGGACCGCCAACGGTCCGCCCACCCTCGGCCCCCAAGCCCCGAAGTCGGGACTGCTGGCTGAAGGCTTCGACGCAGACATCATCGCCCTCGAGCTAAACCCGCTCGACAACGTCGCCGTTCTTGCAGACCCCGCGAACGTGACTCACGTCTGGAAGGCGGGCGAGCTCGTGAAGTCACCCGACGGCACCGACCGCTGACCTCGACGGCAAGGTCTCTTTTAAAGGGGGAAGACATGGAACAGTTCAAAGGCCGGATCGCCGTCGTTACGGGCGGCGGTACCGGCATGGGCAGAGAGCTCGTACGACAGCTCGCCACCGAAGGCTGTGACGTCGCTACGTGCGACGTGTTCGCAGACAGCGTGGAAGAGACGAAGTCACTTGCGCTGTCCGAAGCGCCACCGGGCACGAGGGTGACGACGTTCGTGGCCGATGTTTCTGTTGAGTCCGATGTCGTCGCCTTTCGAGAGGCGGTCCGCGCCGCTCTCGCCACCGAGCACGTCAACCTGCTGTTCAACAACGCGGGCGTCGGCGGGGGTGGAAGTTTCGTGACCGACGACCGTGCCGAGTGGGACAAGACGTTCGGGGTCGACTGGGGTGGTGTCTACTACTGCACCCGCGCCTTCCTCCCGATGCTGCTCGCCGCCGACGAAGGTCACGTCGTGAACACGAGCAGCGTGAACGGACTCTGGGCGTCGATCGGCCCGACCACTCCGCACACCGCTTACAGCTCTGCCAAGTTCGCCGTCCGCGGATTCACCGAAGCGTTGATCACCGATTTTCGCGTAAATGCTCCGCATCTGCGAGCCTCGGTCGTGATGCCAGGACACATCGGCACGTCGATCGTCATCAATTCCGGCAAGTTCCACGGACAAGAGTTCGAGTCCATGGACGTGGATCGTCTCTCGTTGGTACGGCGTCAGCTTGCCGCGGGGGGATTGCCGCTCGACGGTGTCTCGGACGAGGATCTGCGAAAAGGCATGCAGATGATGGCGGAGCAGTTCCGCGACTCGGCTCCAACGACTGCCGCGCAGGCTGCGACCACCATCTTGAATGGGGTCCGCGAGAACCGCTGGCGCATACTCGTCGGCGACGACGCCGAGACGCTCGACGCCGACGTACGCGCCGATCCGGAGCACACGTACGAGCCAGAAATTCTGGGAAGCACTCCGAGCAAAAGGAGTCTTCGGAACCTTCGGTTAGCCCTCGGCCGTCGCTGGCGGCTCCAGCTGCTCCATGAACTCGAGCCGAATGCCGCCAGGCGCCTCGACGAAGGCGATGCGCCGTTTCCCGAACGTCCCCTCGACGATGCCCGGGCCCCAAATTACCGAGTGGCCTCTTAGCTCGTCATCGAGATTGTCGGTGAAGAGTGCGGGGTGGAGGAAGCCCTCAGCGGGCAGCTCGACGCAATCCTCGTAGATCGCCCGGGTGAACAGGGTGATCATGACCGGGCCGAGGTAGACGTCCGCTCGCTCGCCGTCTCCCCAGTACATGCGGTCGCGGATCGTGGCGCCCGCGCCCTCGTAAAACGCGCACGCAACGTCGAGGTCGGCGACCTTGATGGCAAGGTTGGCCAAGCCCGTCACCGCCAAGGCTCCTCCTTTGGTTGGCGCGCATTCGCCCACAGCCCGCTATAACAGTTGGGACGATGTCGACAACAGTAGCGAGGAGCGACGCTCGAGTGAGCCCGGCGACCACGCGTGGACGAGTACAGGTCCCCGGAGATCTGTGGCCTTGGCTACCGGTGGCCGAGTGGAGTGACACACGCGACACGCTGCAACTTTGGACCCAGATCGTGGGCAAGATCCGCATGGCGAACGAGCCTCTCGTGAACCACTGGTGGAACGTTCCTCTCTACGTGACGGCGCGCGGTTTGACGACCAGCCTCATATCCCATCCGAGCGGGCAAGGCTTCCAGATCGACTTCGACTTCCGTGCCCGTCAGCTCGAGGTCATGACCTCTTCAGGGTCCCGCAAGGCATTCGCGCTCGAGGCCGGCCCCGTTTCGCAGTTCTACCGAAGCACGATGAAGCTCCTCGACGAGCTCGGTGTCCCCACCGCTATCTGGCCGGTGCCGGTGGAGGTCGAGTCGGCTATTCCGTTCCCGGACGACGAAGTCCACTCCGCGTACAACCCCGATCAGGCGGAGAGGTTCTGGCTCGCCCTAGTTCAGATGGTGCGCGTCTTCACCCAGTTCCGCAGCAGGTTTCTCGGAAAGGCGAGCCCAGTGCATCTGTTCTGGGGAGGTCTCGACCTCGCCACGACCCGGTTCTCGGGACGGCCGGCCCCGCCCTATCTGCGCAAAGTGCCCAATCTCGGACCCCAGGTCATGCTCGAGGGTTACTCTCACGAGGTCAGCAGCTGCGGCTACTGGCCGGGAGGCGACGGCGAAGGCATGTTCTACTCGTACGCGTACCCCGAGCCGACCGGCTACCGGGATACGAAGGTCCGGCCAGAGGGCGCAACCTTCGACGAGCAATTCGCCGAATTCGTCCTGCCGTACTCGATCGTGAGGACGGCGACGGATCCGGATGGCGTTCTACTGGACTTCCTCCAAAGCACCTATGAGGCGGCGGCGGCGACCGCAGCCTGGGACCGGGCCGCTCTGGAGCGGCACGACAACTGAGAGCGAGGGTTACCTTGGCCGACACCTGCACACATCTCGAGACGATCCGCGAAGTCGAGCCGTCGAGCACCGGATGTGAGGACTGCTTGCGCACCGGGGATCGCTGGTTGCACCTGCGGATGTGCATGGCGTGCGGTCACGTCGGGTGCTGTGACAGCTCGCCTAACCGCCACGCCACCGCCCACTTCCACGCGCTGCCGGATCATCCGATCGTCAGGTCGTACGAGCCAGGCGAAGACTGGTGGTATTGCTACGCCGACGATTTGGCTTTCGACCTCGAAGGATGGCCCCCGGCACCGTCACACCCTTGACTCGAATGCCGCCGGCAATCGGCGTCAGCCGGCAGGACACCAGGGGTTGGCGGGAACTCCTGCACAGGGATTAGGCATCGTCGCCAAGTTGGCCGGCAGAGGCCTGATGATGACTCGAGAAGGCTTCGGGTAGTGGGCTCCGGCCGGACACGTTCCGAATCCCGTGTCGCACAGAACCTGGTTCAGCAGAGCGCCACCCGTGTTGTTCGCCTTCGTGATGGACCCACACGTGGCCTGGACCCGTTCGAGGTTCGCCGGGGCGCTCCCTTGAGGATCGGTGTTGCCGGCGAAGCAGTTCTGAGGTTGCCCGGCATTGACCACTATCTGCCCGAAATCGCTGTTGCTCGGGTTACCAAAGTACCCGTCGTGGACGAAGGTGTTGTTCAGCAGAGCGTCGCCTTCGGGGTCGTAGATGCACCCGAGAGCGGCGTTCTCAACCCCACCAGTTCCCACGCACGTCTGGCCGTCCACCGGTTTGCTGCTGTCGGGGTACGGGACAAAGAGAATTCCCCATGCGCCATTGTTGACGAACCGGTTGTCCATCACGGTCACGTTGCGGGCACCTGACACCGTCATGCCGGTTCCATAAGGCCCCGCCGCAGCACTCCCCGAGGCGGGAGAGTCGGGATTGTTGTTGTCGTGGACATAGTTGTGCATGAAGACCCAGCAGGAGTGTGTGTGCGTTATGGGACTTGTCGCCCCGTTCGGGCACGCGCCGTCCTGTGGCGCAGGAGGGTCTCCGCCAATCTGGGTGTTGGTATCGACACCATCCTCGTTGTTGTCGAACTGCGAGTTCTCGATCACGACCGCCCCACCCGAGTTCGTACCGGAGTACCCAAGCGCGCTGTATTCCATCCAGGCATTGTCGATGGTGACGTTGCAGACCTGCTGGCACGCTCCGACGTACATGCCGGAATCGTTGAAGTTGCTGGCGTACAGCTGGTTCCAAGAGCTCGGGCCTGAAGCGTTCGAAGAAAAGATCCCGTATGCGGCTGCGGTCGACTCGCCGCCGAAGTACGTCGACGTTGCCGTGAGGTAGTTGCCCGTGTAGGAATGAATACCGATCTGACCGGTGCCGGCTCCTCCGTTCCACCAGACCTCGTTGCCCGCGGAGCCAGAGCCGTTCAAGAAGTTGCAGACCGTCAGGTTCTCGATCGACACGTTGTCAGCTTTGAACACCACGATGCCGTTTCGTCCATATGGTTTTGTGCTCCCAGGCACGGTGACGCCGAAGTTCTGCCAGGCCGAACCCGGATCACACGACGTCGGGGCTCCCGACTTGTCGCCGTCGACTATCACAGCGTTGCGATCCATGCCGCGAAGGTGGATGTCCGATTTGGTTATGAGGACTCCTGCGACTCCACCTTGTTGCTCCTCGATCGAGGTAAGTGATGCCTGGTCGGCTGCCTCGTGGTAGTCGCCTGGGGCGACGAGGATCCAATCCCCGGGACGGGCTGCGTTCACCGCGGCCTGGATGGTGCTGTACGTCCCCTTCTTGCCGTGGAAGCTGCCCACGAGCAAGACGTGCACGGTGCTTCCGTTGGGATTGCCGGTCGGCTTGGTCGTCGACGGGTTGTTCGAACAAGCCGAGACGAAGACAGCGGTGAGAACCAACATGGCGCCGATTTTGGCTATGGAGATGAAGGTCGATCTGTTCCGGAGCATGTCAGTCAGGCTCCTCCTGTTTGAGATCCTCCGGCGACGTCGTACGACCAGAGCTCGGACGCAACCGAGACCGGGGCGCCGTCGGGGGCCGGGCGGCCGGCTCCAGCATGGCCGTGAGCGAAAGCGGGGGAGGCGACCCACGCCTTGAACGAATCCTCGTCGCGCCACCGGGTTACGACGAGCCATTGGTTGCGACCATCGGTCGGTCTGAGCAGCTCGAATCCCTCGAAGCCGTCCTGACCGTCCACTGCGCCGGCCCGAGCTGCGAAGCGCCGGGCCAGCTCGTCTCCTGAGTTCTCCGGCACGGTGATGGCATTGATCTTTATGACCGTCATGGACGCGATCTGATCAGATCCAGTCGCTTCAGGCACATTGGACGTCCTGGCTGGATACCTCCGCAAGCACTTCCCAGTGAAAACCCGCCTCAGCGTCCTGATCCACATCGGCGAGCAAGACTGGTTCGAATCCCGCCTTTTCGAGCATTCTCGTCAGACCCGACGCGTCGACGTAGAAATGCGGATGGTCCTTGTCACCAAGACTCGCCTCGTCCACGAATGTGTCAGGGCGTATCTCGTGCCCGATCCCGAATGCCCGGTGACGCTTGGACAGCATCGTCAGCTGAAATGTCCCGTTCGGGCGCAATACCCGTCGGCACTCGGCTAGGGCGCTGGCGACCACCTCACCGTCCCCGTGGTAGAGCACGTTCCAAGCCAGAACGTGGTCCACGCTTGCATCTCCGAACGGCAACTCAGTGAAGGGCGCGAGTCGTACGTCGATCTCGAGATCTTCGGTGTCGGCCGAGCGTCTGACTTCCTCGAGGCCTGCGGCGCTGGCATCGGTCGCAGACACTTGGAATCCGAGGCGCGCGTACGCGAGAGCATGTCGCCCAATACCGGTACCGACGTCGAGGACTTGCTCCGCCCCTCTCGCACGCATCCGGTCGGTGAAGCTCGTGACCGCCGGCTCGGGTTCGCTCCAGTGCGGCTGTTGCTTCGCCTGGCGCCACCAGACATCCCAGTACTCATGAGCCGTATCCAGCCTCTCGCCGCTCATCGATCAAGACTAGATAGCGAGAGGAGGGTCGTGACGCCGATCGGTCGGCCGCTATTAGATTTTCTAGCTGTGTTCGCTGTGTCCAATGAACATTTCGACCAGCTCGTCGCAGACGCGCTGGGCACGCTTCCACCTGAACTTGCCAAGGAGATCGACAACGTAGCGATCATCGTCGAGGACGAGGCCGAAGGTCGGCAACTCTTCGGTCTGTTCGAGGGAATACCTCTCACCAAACGGGGCCCTATGAGCTATTCAGGCGTGCTTCCCGATCGCATAACGCTCTATCAGGGTGCCATCTGCAGGTATTGCAACAACGATCAGGAGGTGCGCCAACAGGTCCGCAAGACCGTCATCCACGAGCTGGCACATCACTTCGGAATCAGCGACGAACGTCTGAGCGAGCTCGGCTGGGCGTAGTCGGATGGCACAGACCTCAGGCTTGTGTGGATGCGAGAAGCCGTCACCTGCCTGCAACACGAAAATGGCGACGAAGGGATTCAAATGACAAGTGCGGAGCTGATGGCGGATGCGTTCGGGCGCGTCCGGGAAGTGGTTCACCAGGTGGTGGAAGGCCTGACCGCCGACGAGCTCGTATTCCGGGTCGACAGCGATGCCAATTCCATCGCGTGGCTGATATGGCACCTGACGCGGATCCAGGACGACCACGTTGCCGGCGTAGCAGGCAGCGCTCAGGTGTGGACGGCCGCGCGCTGGTCCTCCGGGTTCGCATTGCCCTTCGAAATCGCAGATACCGGGTACGGACACGTGTCGACACAGGTCGCTGCGGTCCGGACAGCAGGGGAACTCCTTCTCGCTTATTACGACGCCGTACACGGCGCGACGCTCGCATTCCTGCAGCAACTGACCGATGCCGATCTCGACCGGGTTGTGGACGAGCGCTTCAACCCACCGGTGACCCTGGGTGTCCGTCTGGTGAGCGTCATCGCTGACGATCTGCAACACGCGGGACAAGCCGCTTTTGTCCGCGGGATCATCGAGCGCGGGTAATTCCCGCCTGAAACGGGGGTGAAGGCGGTCCCGGTTCTAATCTCTCCCGCATGCAATGGAATGGAGCCGACGGCTACTTCGTATCTGACGACCGGAATCTCGTAGACGTCGACCTCGTCCATGCATGGCTGTCCAAAGAGAGCTACTGGGCCACGGGGCGACCGATAGAAGTGGTCCGGCGGTCGATCGACGGATCGGTCACGCTGGGCTGCTACGCGTCCAACGGCGAGCAGGTCGCTGTCTGCCGCTGGGTCACGGACAGTGCGACGTTCGCGTGGCTGTGCGACGTTTTCGTAGATTCCGACGAACGGGGCAAGGGTCTCGGGGTGTTCCTCGTTGAGTCCGCCATGGCGCATCCTGCCGTGCAGGGGCTGAGACTTCTGCTGCTCGGCACGCGCGACGCCCAAGGTCTCTACAGCCGTTTCGGCTTTGCGCCCTCGGCCGGCAATTGGATGGAGGTACGAAGTTGACCATCCCGACCGCTCAAGCTGTAGTCGGCACACCGCCCGCGGCGAGCACTGCCGACGTGGGCGCAGGGACCCCACCCCGCGGCTCGGCTGTGAGCATCAATGCGGTCATGCCGGACTCGACTCTGAACACCGAAATCCCGGGAATCGGACCGAGGACCCCAAGAGAGACCGCCTTTCCTCGTGATTCGGCCCAGAGTTGGTAGGTCTGCCCGGTCCCTAGGGCACGCAGAGCTTTGGGAACCAAAAATGCGTCCCCGCTCGTGGTGATGACGGCGCTGGCGAGGTCGACACCTGACGTGGAGCGAAGCTCCACCACCTGGTGTCGAGGCGACGAAAGGGCTTTCGCAACCGCACTCGGGAGCACTCCACCGAAGGCCTGATTCTGCAGGTGGGAGACATCACCCTGCAGGTTCGCCACCGACACGGTGAGTACCACCACCGCGACCGCCGCCGCTGCGGCCGCGATCGCCCAGCCCTGAACCCACCACTTGCGCCTCTTTACGATTCGCCGAAGAGATTGAGGCATGGCTTCGGGTCCCGTGTGCCCGATCGTTGCCACAATCTCTTCCCAGAGTCCGGGTGGGGCCTCGTTCGCCGGCTCGACGAGCAGCGAAGCGGTCGTCTCGAACTCGAACAGCTCGGTCCTGCAGTGTGAGCACCGCTTGAGATGCCGGTCGAGTTGCTCGGCCTCTTCGGAGGGCAGGGCATTAAGAGCTGACGCAGCCAGCAGCGATCGCAGTTCGTCGTGAGAAAGCGTCATAGGTCGGCTCCCAATATCCCCCCCGAAGCCAGATTCTCATGCATCCGCCGCAGCGCGCTCTTTATCCTGCTTTTCACCGTTCCTTCGGGCTCGCCTAGAAGCACCGCCGTCTCTCTGTATGTGTATCCGCCGAAGTAGGCGAGCTCGATAGCCCGGCGCTCGTTGGAAGGAAGTTCGTCCACGGCTTCGCGAAGCGAGTCCGCGAGAGCGAGGCGCATTACTTCGTGCTCGAGGTCGTACTCAGCCGTTGCGCTGGTCCTCGCTTCATGCTCTTCGCGTCGTTCCCGCCGGCGGGCAGCGCGCAGCCGGTCGATAGCCCTGCTGTGCGAGAAGTTGAGGAGGAACGCTCGAAGGGTCCCCCGTTCGGGGTCGTAGCTCTCCGGGCGGTACCAAAGCTGGACGAACGCGTCGTGAGTTATCTCGCGAGCTGCGCCCTCGTCTCTCAGCACCTGGTTGGCTACAGCGAACACAGAACCCGAATGACGGCGGAACGCCTCGGCAAGAGCCTCCTCGTTCCAGCGGCCGATCGCCAGGACGAGGACGGTGTCGCTCGCCTCGGACAGGTTGTCAGTCATCTTGTACGTCCCGTACATCTCGTACATCTCGTACATCTCGTACGTCTACGGCACGCGACGTGGTCACCGCTGGTCCCCCGCATCGGTGCACACGCTAATCGCACTGGGCCAATCGGCTCGGCCCAGAAGGAATCTGCCGATCCGCAATCCGATTCGCATACCGGCGCCGTAGTACGTGTGAGCGGCAGATCGTCAACTCGAGAGGAGACGAGATGGAAGGTTTCGATCGGCGTAAGTTCCTGAAGGGTTCGTCGGTTGCGGTAGGACTGGCGGGGGCCATGACGGTCGTGCCAGGGGCGATTCCTGCACTGGCGAAGTCCACACAGGCTGCGCCCGGCAACTCGAGTCTCCACGAGGACGAGCATCTCGAGTCGACCGTTGACAGCGGCGAGAACGTCGTCGCGCACGTGCGTGACGCAAAGAAAGGCCAGATCGACCTGTTCGTCGGCACCAGGCACTTCAGCCTGGAGGACAGAGGTCTGGCGAATCGCATTCTCAAGGCCGCCCGCTGACGCGGGTCGGCACAAACGTAGATCGTCCCAACGAACCCACGAGGTACTCCCATGTCGTCCCATCGCGAAGCTCCCGAGATATCGAAGGACCCGGTTGCCGACAGCACCGACCTGTATGCCTTCGTGAGCACAGATCACCCCGACACCGTCACTCTGATCGCGAACTACATCCCCCTTCAGGCTCCCGACGGCGGTCCCAACTTCTACGAGTTCGGTGACGACGTCCTCTACGAGATCCACGTCGACAACGATGGCGACGCTGACGCGGACATCACGTTCCAGTTCAGGTTCAACAGCGTTCTGAACAACCCGAACACGTTCCTCTACAACACCGGGCCGATCGAGTCTCTCGATTCCCCGAATTGGAACAAGCGCCAGTTCTACTCGGTGACGATGGTGAGGCACGGATCTGCCCAGCAGATCGCGAGCGGTCTCGCCTGCCCTCCCTGCCGGATCGGGCCCCTTTCGACTCACAACTATGTGGACCTCGCGAACGCTTCGGTCCATGAATTAGACGGAGGGATAACGGTTTTTGCGGGTCAGCGCGCCGAAGGGTTCTATGTGGACCTTGGAGCGATATTCGACCTGGGCGACCTACGGCCGTTCGAACAGCTGCACAACACGTTCGGTCTCAGCCTTCCTGGGTTGTCCAAACCGGCTCCCGGAGTGAACGCCACGAAGAGCGTGAACGTGCACTCGATTGCGATCCAGGTGCCCTCCCGGTCTCTCACCGCCAACGGCATGAACCCGACCGACCCCACCAATCCCTTGTCGACCATCGGTGTATGGACCACCGCGAGCCGTCAGCAGGCGCGAGTGAGGAGCGAGGAAGACGGCGCCTTGGTCTGTGCGGGTCCTTTCGTGCAGGTGTCCCGGCTCGGTAACCCGCTCGTGAACGAGGTCATCATTCCACTCGGGAAGAAGGACATCTGGAACATGCAGTCGCCGGCGGGCGACAGCCAGTTTGCGACCTACGTCGTAAACCCCGAGCTTGCAGGACTTCTCAACGTGCTGTATCCGGGCGTCTTCCCCAATTTGGCGGCGTACGTCTCATCTGGCAAGCCCAGAGCGGACCTGGCCGCCATCTTGCTGACGGGTATCCCTCCCGGAGTCGTCCCCGGGTTCCAGAACTACACGGGCCCGACTCAGTCCGACCTACTGCGACTCAACATGGCAATTCCCGCGACGGCCAAGCCCAGCAATCTCGGCTTGATCGGTGGCGACGCGGCAGGCTTCCCGAACGGGCGCCGTGTGTTCGACGACGTGGTGACGATCGAGGTGCGCGCCATCGCCGGCGTCACCCTCCCCTTGGTTGACCCGAGCTACACGCCGGACGGCGCCGCCGGACTGGTTACCGACGGGCTCACGTCGAGCCCCACCGATACGACGGCCGACGGAACGGAGCACTACCTTTCCTCCTTCCCGTTCCTCGGGCTTCCGCACAGCGGATTCGAGAACCCAGCTGCATGAGAATGCTCGACGAACCCCGTCGTGAGAGGCATCAATCCGACGTATGCGAAACGGCCGTGCTCGAAATCGGGGGGGACACCGGAGCCCTGATCATCTTCGCCGACGAAGACATGGTGGGCGAGGAGATCGAGATATGCAGGCCTGGTCGACTGGACACGAGGGTCCACAACGTCGTCCGGGCGCGCAGGGCGCCGGTTGGTCTCGTCTTCGCAGCCGTCTTCCCCGCGTTGACCGGAGGCGAGTACGACGTGCTGGGTGAGGACGGGAAACCTTGTCGAGAGGCAACCGTCTCGGGCGGACGAGTAACTGAGGTTGACTGCCGCAAGGCGTGTGCACTGCATCGCTGAGCGGCAGCGCCTCAGCTCACGATTGCGATCTGGCAGCTCAGACTTCAGCCTGGCGCCTCGCCTAAAGGACTCGCCTGGCGCCTCGATTAAAGGACCGGCGGGGACGGCGTCCCGGTTAAAAAATCGAGAACTAGTACACGCGGCTGTTGCCGAATTCGAAAAAAATGCCGGAAGCTTCGTCCCCGGTAGCTCCGAAGCTCCCTAGCTTCGTAGCTCCTTATTTCAGAACCAGAAGATCGACCCCCATACGGATCGGGAGTTCTCCTGCGGCGATTGCGCGATCGATCTCAGCGAGTCCGTCTGCGAACTCTTCGTCTGAAAGCGGAGCGAGAGCCGAGTCTGTGTGGCGCATCAAGACAGCCCAGTCACGGCTCGCCGCCAAGCTAGGAGGCGCCGATTCATGGACCCGGACCAGGTCGATCATCTCGAACCCGGCATCAGAGAAGTCAGCGCCTACCTGCTCGACAGACGGCCACGCGTTCGCCAGCCGGCGGGCGCCCTCGAAGAAGCGGAAAAGCATGATCTCCTCGTGACGGGTCGGGAAGGAGTTGCGGATCAGCACAGGCGCTCCGGCGGAGAGCACGCGCCGCAGTTCGGCGGCACACGAGGCGCGATCACGAAGGTGATGGACCACAGTGGAGAGCCACGCCATCGAGCATGTCCCGGCGGCTATGGGAATGGCTTCGCCCCGGCCAGCCAGCAGCCAACTGTCGGGATCGAGGCCCTGTGCGACGGCCACCCGTCGCATGCCTGATGACGGCTCAACCCCTATCACGGGGTTCGAGAACCAATGGGCGAACGCGCGCATCCAGATTCCTGTGCCCGCACCGAGGTCGAGAATCGGCCCGGAGCCTGATGGACCGAATCTGGCGATGACATCAGGCCATTCGGAGAGCTGGTCCGCCGACAACTGCCTGCCGAGCTGGTACCGCTCTGCTTCGAGGTCGTAGTCAGGAGGCATGTCAGAATCCCTTCGTGGACCGTGACGGGTTCGTGGTTGTCGCAGGTCTACCCGGGAGTGGAAAGACGACACTAGCGAGGGCGCTCGCGTCGGAGCTCGATCTCTCGCTCATCGCGAAGGACACCGTCAAGGAGGCGTTGTTCGACGTACTCGGGACCGGTGACCTGGAGTGGTCGCAGAGACTGGGAAGAGCGGCTCACGAAGTGATGTACAGCATCGCGAGAGAAACGCGATCTGCTGTCTTGGAATCACATTTCTGGCGCGGTGTTGCCGAGAACGATCTCCGTGCTCTCGGTCGCCCGCTCATACAGGTCTACTGCCGTTGCCCGACAGAGTTGGCCGCCGAGCGTTACCGACGCCGGGTGTCGTCACCCGAACGGCATCCTGGCCATCTTGCCGAGCACCAGTCCGAAGAGGTCACGAGAAGCTGGCGTGAGACCGAGCCTGAGCCGCTCTCTCTCGACGGGCCGTTGCTCGAAGTGCTGACGACCAAACCGGTCGACATCAATGCGCTCGCCTCTACGATCCGCAGCCTCTGGCCTTCATGAGGGCGTCGATTTCGTCCCGCCGCCGGCGGCTCGTTCTCGCCTCGGCGTCGGAGGCCCGTCTGCGCGTCCTTCGTCGCGCCGGGATCGATCCCGAGGTGGTCGTGAGCGGGGTGGACGAGAGCGTCGCCGACCTCAGCACGCCGACCGCCGTCGCGGTGCTGGCTGAGCGCAAAGCATCGGCGGTCGCGCGTACCCTTCCCGGGCGCCTCGTTCTCGGTTGTGACTCACTCCTCGACCTCGACGGGACGGCGCTCGGCAAGCCGGCCTCCAGCGATGAGGCGAAGGAGATGTGGACGCGGCTCGCCGGACGCAAGGCGTCGTTGTACACGGGGCATTGCCTGATCGACGTGACGGGCGAATCGGTGACGGAGATCGCAGAGACAGCAATTCGTTTCGGCTCCCCGACAACAGAGGAGGGCGACGCATACGTGAAGAGCGGTGAGCCCCAGGCGTTGGCGGGTGCCTTCAGTATCGACGGGCTCGGGGCGCCATTCGTTCGACGGGATCGAAGGCGACGCGAGCAACGTTCTCGGGCTGTCGCTTCCTTTGTTTCGTCGGATGCTTGGCTCTTTCGGGATCCGGATATTCGAGCTGTGGCGAGAACCGATCTCATTCGAGGTTCGCGCATTGGAAGATGAAGACCGAGAGTGGCTCTCTGACCTGGTGGAGACCGAATGGGGCCTACCCGTAGTGAGCATCTCGGGCGTTCACGATCCGAGGCAACTCGGAGGTTTCGTAGCCGAACAGCAGGGCGAACTTCTGGGCGCGCTCACCTATCGGCAGGACGCAAACGCAGTCGAGGTCGTGACGCTAAACAGCGTGGTCGAGCGAAGTGGGATCGGCTCTGCCCTCCTGGCGGAGGCGCACGAATTTGCCCGAGCAAGACGACTGCGGCTCTGGCTCATAACGACCAACGACAACCTCGGTGCAATCGCCTTCTATCAACGCTGCGGGATGGACATGGTGGCTTTTCACCGGAACTTCGTAGAGCAGGTCCGGCGATCGAAACCAGGCGTCGAGACGACCTCCTCGGACGGCATCGAATTCCGTCACGCAATCGAATTCGAGTATCCGGCTGAGCGTCACCCGTCCGAGTAGTCCGAGCGAGTCAGCTGGGAAGTCGGAGGTCCGGACTCGCTACGCTGACAAGTCATGGCTGCCTGTGGCACGTGCGGCGCCGGGAACCCCGACGGCTTCAGGTTCTGTGGCCAGTGCGGTTCCAGCCTTGCCACGGCGGATTGCCCCTCGTGCGGAAGGCAGAACCCCGCAGGCCAGGCGTTCTGCGGTCGGTGCGGCTTCTCGCTCGGCGCGCCCGATACCGGAATCAGCTTCGATCCTGAGGTCCAGTCGATTGAGGAATCGGCGGAGCTGGAGGAGCGAAAGCTCGCCACCGTTCTCTTCGCCGACGTGGTGGGGTTCACGTCGCTCGCCGACAGCACGGACCACGAGGTCGTCGCCCGGATGGTCGACGCGGCGTTCAGGCGGCTGAGTGAAGTCGTGACCGAGCACGGGGGCACCGTCGACAAGTACATGGGTGACTCGGTGATGGCGGTTTTCGGCGTTCCTGTGGCTCACGACGACGATGCCGAGCGTGCAGTCGCCGCGGGACTCGCCATGAGGGAATTGGGCGGCGATCTCGCATTCTCCATCGGGATCAACTCGGGCGAGGTGACGGCGGCGACCGTCGGCCGCGCCGGCGACTTCACGGTCATCGGAGACACCGTCAACGTCGCGGCCCGCCTGGAAAAGGTCGCCTCAGCAGGTGAGGTGCTGTGCGGCAGGCTGACCGTTGATCTCGCGGGTAGGGGAGCCGTCTTCCGCGAGAGGCAGCCGGTGCTGCTCAAAGGCAAACGAGAGCGCGTCGAGGTTTGGGAAGCCGTCGACCTCCGGAAGATGGACGGGCTAAGGGGAGAAGCGGATCCTCAGTCGGTGGGCCCACCTTTGATCGGTCGCTCCGACGAGCTGGCTTTCTTGGAGTCTCAGTGGCGCCGGGTGTGTCGCGACAGACGCGCTCAAGTAGTCGTCATCTGCGGGGATGCCGGCTCTGGCAAGACCCGTCTCCTTGGAGAGCTTGCCCGCTCGGCGGAGCGCGACGGCACCGTTGTCAGGGCCGCGTATCCCGCGTACGGCGCGATGGGTGGGCCGCGAGTCGCTGCAGAGATCATCCGGCAGCTTGGTCCCTTGGATGACCCGGAGGTGAACGCGCGGTTGCGATCCGCAGCAGGAGAGATCGACCCGTCTCTTCAGTCGGTCGACCCGGCCGGCATTCGCCAGGAGCAACTGTGGGCTTTTCGCCGGCTGCTCCACGACAAGTCGATGGATCAGGCATTGCTGGTGGTGATCGACGACATGCATCGCAGCGGGGACCAAACGCTGTCCTTGTTGAGTGAGCTCTCGGGCAGAGTCGACGACGTGCCTCTACTCACCGTGCTTGCCGGGCGTACGGAACCAGGCGACTGGCTGACGAGGTTTCCTACGGCGACGAGGGTTCCTCTCGCACCACTCAGTAGAGCCGATTCGGCGGTCCTGGCGGGCGCGTTCGTAGGGGAGAAACCGATCACCACCGAAGCCACCGACTTCTTGGTGGACAGGGCGAACGGCAACCCCCTCTACCTGAGGGAGCTCGTCGTCATGGCCCGCCAAAGGAGTCTGCTCGTTGACGACGGGGATGTTTACCGGCTCGGCGAGCCCGGCGCGGTCGCTGACGGGCTCGCTCTGAGTGGCGCGAAGGGTCTTCGCGCCCAGTACGACCGGGAATCTTGGTCCGGCGGTGACGCCGACGTGGAAGACGTCGTCGAGGAGACCGGTCCCGAAGCCCACGACGCCGCCCTTACGATCGACCGGAGGCCGAGTCAAGCCGACTCGCGCTTGACGCTCCCCGCAACTGTTCCGGCGACATTGCAGGCCCTCTTGGCGGCACGACTCGACGCCCTCGAGCCCGCGCGGAAGCTCGTGATCCAGCACGTGGCGGTGATGGGCGAGGCAGCCACCGCCGAGCAGATAAGCATGCTCGGATCACCCGAAGCCGCAACAGCTCTGAAGGCCTTGGCAGACACCGGCTTGCTGAGGCAAAGTGCCGACGGTCACTACGACACAGTCGACCCCCTGCTCCGCGAGGTCGCGTACGAGACACTCCCTCGCCATCTTCGCGGCGAGCTCCATCGCCGAGCCGCGCGAAGCACCTCGGGCTCGGAAGAACGAGCGCGCCACCTCGATCGCGCAGCCAGCTACCTCGCTGACGACGAGTCAGCAGTGGCGGAAGCCGCCGAGGCGCTCGCCGATGCCGGCGAAGCACTCATCGAGGCTTCGCGACATCTCGATGCCATCAGGCTTCTGGAGCGCGCGGTAGAGCGCGGATGCACCCGCAACTCGACACTCCTCGGACTCGCCCGAATGCAGGCATTATGCGGCCGGGTCGAGGACGCGCTCGCGACGCTCGCCCTGATCGACGACGATCCATCCGACCCTTCTGTGGCTGTGGAGAGGGATCACACCGCCGCCGGCTCGAAGATCTTCACAGAGCCGGCTTGGGCGCTACCCAGGCTCAGAGAGGCGGCCGAGCGCTGGCACGAGCTCGGAAACACCGAGAAGGAGGCTTGGGCCCGCGCCAATGCGGGCGTCGCCTACTTCTACGTGAGCCGTATGGAGGAGTCAGCGGCGGAGCTCCTGATCGCACTCGAGCTCTTCGAACGGATCGGCGACCGAAGCGGCGCAGTTGCCACGTCCTCGTTCCTATGCCTCGCCAAACCTACCGACAGACGCGTGCCTGGTTGGTTGACGGACGCTCTCGAGTTCGCTGAGCAGGTTGGCGACCGGTCGAGGGAGTTGACCGTCCTCACGACGCTCGCGTGGCACAGGTTCTTCCGCTCGTTCTGCGGTCGACCTGATCAGATCGTGGATGCGTCGAAATCAGCAAGACGCATGGCCGAATTGGCCGAGGAGCTCGGTGCCAACGACCTGGCGATCCACGGCTGGAGTCTTCTCGCGATCATGGAAAGGATGAGTGGACGCATCGATCAGGCAGCGTGCTCCGTAGCCGCGCTCGAAAGGGTGATGAGCGGTCTGAAAGCAAGCGACCGGTGGCTTGCGTGGGCGGCGACGTTCTCCGTCACAGTCGCAAGAGGCGAGTGGGGCGTGACTCCGCCGTTCCCACCAGAAACGTCGCCGGATCCGGTCTCCGCAATGGCCGCGCTCATCGTTGAAGCCGAGTTGACGATGGCAGGCCGCGTAGAAGAAGCGGTGTCGCGATTCGAGAACACCAGCCGACCCGACCTCGGTCCTATCGGGGATTTGGGCGGTGTCTTCCACGCGATTGCCCTCGTGGTATCCGGACGCAGCAAAGAGGCCCAGCCTTGGGTCGAACGTTCTGCCCGTGCCGCGAAGGCTCTCGATGCGGCGCCTACCTCATCGGTTGCGATCGCGCTTCTTGCAGAGATCACCGGCGACTCCGCTGACCTACCTGAGGCGCCTGCCGAGCCGCAGAGCGTCAGCGACGTGCTGGTGCTGAGAGCTCACGCTGCGTCCGGCGACTCTGATGCGGTTGCTGCATTGCACAACGCGGTAGCTCGCCTTGCGATGCCCGGACTAGCAGCCGGGATCTAGGGGCGAGGCCAAATAAGCCTAGACAGCCAAATAGGCCCAGACAGACGAAGAAGCGGGGCCTTGCGGCCCCGCTTCTTTCGTTCTTCTACTTCTGGCGCAGGTCTGTTCTTGACCCCGGCCTACTTCTGATTGCGAGCCGTGCTAGCAGGCCCAGGTGTTGTAGAACTTCAAGGTGTCCATCGCACCGGTGCCAGCGGCCGCAAGCGACATGGTCAACGATGGGCCGGTTACCGATCCCACGTAGGTGAGCGGCGACACGTTAGTTCCGGTCGTCGCGTCTTGGATCAGTGCACCTGCGAGGACGCTGGCGGGGAAGTTACCGCCGGTGTCCGTTGCGGTCGGGCTGCCACTCACCAAAGCGACGTTGGCGACGGTTGCTGAAGGCCCGAAGAGGGCATTCGCCGTCGGATCGCCACCAGGCGTCGGTTCACACGAGTCCGCACTTCCGGATCCGTATGCGTTCTCAGCCGGCGGTGAGTTTGCGTTCCCGCTGAAGTCCGCGACACCTGCAAGCCCGTTCCCGGACCACGTGTTGCCGCCGAAGACGTTGCTGTAAGCGGCGTTCGGGTCCGGGCTCAGGCCCATGAAGGTCGGAGCGAACGCGCCCTCTACGACAACGCCTGCAGCGTTACCGGCGAACGTGTTGCCCGCCACAGTGTTGCCGTGGCTCGCCCATCCGGGGCTCTCGGTCCCTGGCGCACCAGAGCCGAAGTTGCAGTTCGGGCCCGGGATGTTTCCGCCCGCAAGGGCTGCGCACTCCGTGCTCGGACCACCGACCACCATGCCCGCTCCTGCACTCGCCGTGCTCGTATTTCCCTGCCCGGCGACGGATCCACCGATGTTCGCGTTCTGCGCCCCGAGCATCAGGATGTTCGCCTGGGGGCTTCCGCTTATGGCGTTGCCTTGCACGTTGACGGTGTTGGTCGTGCCGTCGACTTGGATCCCTTCCCCGTAGCCGCCTTCACCGGCAGAAGCGCCGGTCACGGTGGCGTTGGAGACCGTGTTGCCAGAGATCGTCCACGTCCCCGGAGATGGGTACACCAGGCCGAAGACCTGGACCTCGCCGGCATAGATGTTGACGTCACTGGTCGACACGGAGTTGTCGACGACACTGGTCGGCCCGTTGTTCAGAAGCAGGATGCCTGTGGCCGCGTTACCCGCGCCACCGCCACCCGAGTAGCTGTTTCCAGAGACGGTGTTGCCCTGGCCCGTGGCCGTTCCACCGATCGTGGTGGAAGCCGCACCGAAGGCCTGAATGCCGTTCTGAGCTATCGCGTTCGTCGGCCCAGAACCCTGGATCGTCGAACCGGTGATGGTGCACGTGGTCTCGTTGTCGTCACAGGTGATGCCGTTCTTGTCGTAGGCCGGAGTGAACGCGTTGTAGTTCACGACCGAACCGGACGGCGAGTCCGTGCTTGTGGTGCCCGTGATGAAGAGGTTCTTCGGGCCGTCCGGAGTGGCCTGCACTTTGTACCCGTTCACCGTGATGGATCCGCCGGTGAAGCTTCCGGGAACACTCTTGACGGGGAGAATGTCGCTGTTGTACGTGTTCGCAGGAAGGTCCGCCTTGGTGAGCGTGCTCGACTGAGGAGCCGTCAGGGACAGCTTCGTCATCGTCACGACCGCCGAGTTGGTGTTCGTGCTGTTCACGTACACCCCGAGGCCACCCTGGCAACCGAACAGGTCGGCGGGCATGTCGATGCCTGTTACCGCGACCTTCTTCATAGTTCCGGAAGAGGCGTGGTAGTAGACGCCGACGTAGTCCTGTGCGCACCCCAACCCGTCGGTGTCCAAGAAGGAGGACGCGTTCAGGCCGTTCACGGTGAGCTTCTTCAGGTTGAACCCGGTGGTGCCGGGCTGGACGTCCACGACGTAGTACTGAGGCTGGCTCCCGTCGGTGTCCGTGTCGCTCAAGAGTCCCGAGGCCGGAGGCTCGATGATGGTGGTGGCCTCAGTCGCTCCGAGGATCGTCACGTTGTTGTTGGCCGTGGTCGCAGTTATCTGCTCGACGTACGTACCGGCTGCAACGTGGATCGTGCCCGACACGTTCTCTGCAGCCTGCTTCGACAGCGCGTACGAGATCGTTTGGCACGGGTTGGTCGCACTGGAGCAGTTGTTGCCAGTGTTGGTGCCGGTGGTGGCGACGTAGAAGTTGTTGCCACCTGACGCAGATGCGACGGTTGCGGCGGTTCCTAGGACCCCGAACGTCATGGCCGCAACCACAACTGCCCGGACCGAGGCCCGACGAAGGAAATTGAAGTTCATTAATTCTCCCAACTAGTCGTGGATTGTTCCCCCAGCAAAAGCCTTCTGCGTTTTCTTGCTCTGTTTCTCGTTCGAGCCCGCGCTCACAGATTCCGCCAGGTTCAACGGGCAACCATACAAAGATCGTGCATGGTTCGCATCGTCAGCATTGGGTATTTATGGAAATGCCGAACGGCATTCTGTTCGGACGGCGCGAAATTGCGCTCGATTGTGAGAAATACCTGTGTTTCCCGGAACTGCTTGCTGTTAGCAACTATTAATTCGAAGACTCACGTGATTTTGATCGCCGTAACTGACGAAAGTCGGGAAAACCCTTGAGTCGAGACCCCGCTACTGAAGGTTCAGACTGACGAATTCGATTGACGTAACAGAACGCCACACGCGTGGTGTTCTGTCAGTCGGCGATTTCAACCGGCGCGTCGTCGTACACACCGACCACTTCTGCTTCGTCGATCTCGGGAACGTCTTCGGCGCCGTCGCCTTCGCTCGGGGTGCCTGAATCGTCAGGCGCCGCTGAACGCGGTGGGCGACCCTGTGTCGGTCGATCTCCGGTGCGACCAGGACCGGATCCCCTGCCACGACGCCCACCGGCCTTGTCGGCCGCCATGGTCCGCACGGCGTAGGGAAGGAGCGCCACCTCTCGGGCGTTCTTGATTGCGATTGCGACCTCGTGCTGGTGCTGGACGCACGTCCCGGTGTTGGCCCTCGACTTGATCTTTCCGCGGTCGCTCATGAAGCGGCGCAGGAACGCGGAGTTCTTGTAGTCCACGTAGTCCATTCGCTCGGTGCACACAAGGCACACCTTGGGCCGTCCGCGACGGAGCCGGCCTCGTGCGTCGGCGGGCTTGGTCCTCGCTCGCTTGTTCCTCGGATTTGCCACGGCTCGCTTTCCTGGCTGTTCGCCCGCGCCTTCGGCGGGCAGGACAGCCTACCCGTCCACCCCGGGGGCACTGTCAAGCCTGTCAAGATGACCCCTTCGTAGGGCCCTGGAGGAGGTCGGCCATTGCCCAAGGTCATAGTTGTGACCGGTGCCTCGGCGGGGATCGGAAGAGCCTGTGCCGATCGCCTCCACAAGAGCGGCTGGACGGTGTTCGGAGCGAGTCGCCGCGGTACGTCGTCTGGCGGATGGACCCCCTTGACGATGGACGTCGACGACGATGCTGCGGTGACGGACGGAGTGACCAGGGTGCTCGAGGAACAAGGTCGCCTCGACGCGGTTATTGCGTGCGCCGGTTGGGGACTGGCGGGACCGGTCGAGCACACTCCACTGGCCGAAGCCAAGGAGCAGATCGAGACGAATTTCTGGGGGGCCGTGCGTTTGGTTCAAGCGTCGCTCCCGGTCATGCGGTCCCAATGCGGGGGCAGGATTGTGTTGGTCTCTTCCCTCGGAGGGCTGATCGGGCTGCCCTTCCAGGCCTTTTACAGCGCCAGCAAGTTCGCATTGGAGGGATACGGGGAGGCGTTGGCTTACGAGGTGGCGCCTTTCGGGGTGCACGTGACGCTCGTGGAGCCCGGGAATATAAGAACCGAATTCACGTCGGCCCGACGCGACGTTGTCGCCCCCGAGCGGGACGACCCGTACTCGGCGGCGACAGCCAAGGCCGTCGGAGTGATGGAGCGTGACGAAGCCAACGGTGCGCCGGCCGAGGTGGTGGCCCGGGTGGTCGAGCGGGTGCTCGACGCCAAACGCCCTCCTAGACGCGTGTCGGCCGGCAAGTTCGACGAGCGGATCGGGGTGCTCGGCAAGCGTCTGCTGCCGCACCGAGTGTTCGAGAGGGCTGCGAGAACGAGTCTCGGAGTCTGAGGGCTGAGAAACCTGTTTCCCGCCTATCCGGCCAGAGGTAAGGGTTGTAGCAGCGTGCAGGGTTTGCAAAGCTGGTGGTTCGTGCAAAGGTTGCACGTGAGAGGACCGGGCGAAGACGTGCGGCGGCGTCCGTCGGACGACCGGTTCCAATAGGGGGGATGAGTGGCTCGATTGCGTCGCCGGCGCTTCTTACCAGTCTTCGTTGTCCTTGCGCTCGTCGCTGGTGCCCTGATCGCCAGAGCCGTGGTGGCGCCGGCGAGCTCGCCTCCGAACGTCACGACGGCGGCGTTCAACAACATGCGCACTGACTGGGACCCGAACGAGCCCAACCTCTCGCCTTCGATTGTGCAATCTGGAACGTTCGGAAAGATCTTCGACATTCAGCTCAACGGCTCTATCTATGCGCAACCGCTCGTGTACGGCGGCACCGTGATCGTGACGACCGAGAAGGCACTCGCGTACGGGATCAACTCCACCACGGGAGCCATCGTCTGGCAGCGCAAATTCGGAACCCAGTTCAAGTCGAGCGAGATCGGTTGTGGCGACCTGACTCCCAACCTCGGCTCGACGTCGACCCCGGTGATCGACCCAGCTACCGGAACTGTGTACCTCACGACGAGGCTGCAGAGCGGCGCCGGCATCACCAACGGTCACTGGTGGCTGCAGGCACTGTCGGCGACGACGGGTACTGAGTTGTCAGGGTTCCCAGTCGAGATCCAGGGAACTCCGAGCAACACTCCCGGAGTTCCGTTCGACGACAACTACCAGATGCAGCGGCCCGGGCTTCTCCTTCTTGGCGGCGTGGTCTACATGGGGTTCGCTTCCGACTGCGACCTCACCCCGTACCGGGGCATCGTGGTCGGTGTATCGGAGACGACGCACGCGATCACGATGTGGAGCGACGAGTCGGGTGTCGGGACCGACGCCAACTCACAAGCCGGCATCTGGCAGGGCGGGGGTGGCCTCGTATCGGATGGTGCCAATCAGATCCTGTTCTCGACGGGAAACGGCATCGCCCCACCGGCGTCACCCGGGAACACCCCGCCGAGCACCCTTTCTGAGTCGGTAGTAAGGCTCGTCGTCGGTTCCAACGGCCAGTTGACCCCCACCGATTACTTCTCACCGAGCGACGCTCCGACGCTCGACCAGAACGACACGGACCTCGGTTCAGGTGGCCCGGTGGCTCTTCCTCCCCAGTACTTCGGCAACAGCACCTATCCGAACCTGCTCGTCCAGGTTGGAAAAGACGGCAGGATCTTTCTGCTCAACAGAAACAACCTCGGAGGACGCGAGCAGGGTCCGGGAGGTACCGACGACGCACTCGAGACGCTCGGTCCCTACAACGGGGTCTGGGGTCATCCCGCCGCATACGGCGGTCAGGGAGGCTGGGTCTACGTGCTCGAGAGCTCGGGTGGCGGTTATCTTCGAGCGCTGAGTTACGGGGTGAATGGAAGCGGAGTGCCTCAGCTCACGTCTGCGGGAACGAGCACACAGTCGTTCGGTTACACCTCGGGTTCGCCGGTCGTGACGAGTAACGGGACGACTGCTGGAAGCGCCGTCGTCTGGGTCGTGTACGCGACAGGGAGCAACGGCTTGAACGCCCGGCTTCAGGCGTATTCAGCGATCCCGACGGGGGGAACACTTCCGTTGCTCTGGTCGGCGGGCGTCGGCACTGCCTCGAAGTTCACGACGCCGACCAGTTACAACGGAATGATCTACGTCGGCAACAGGGATGGGAAGTTGAAGGCGTTCGGCACGGTTGCCAATGCCCCGTACTCGGTCACCCCAGTCAACTTCGGGCGCGTCGGTGTCGGCACGAGCAAAACGGAAACCGTGACCCTCACCGCGCACCGCGCCCTAACCATCACCGGCGTCGCGGCCCCTAGCGGTGTCCTGGGTGTGGAAGGCCCGACAGGGCGACGCCCGACCAAGACGGTGAAGGGCGTACAGGGTTCTACAGGCGTATCGGGTACCCGGCAGATCGGAGGATCGGTACAACCCTTCTCGGTGAGTGCCCCCCAGGGTCCTGTGACGCTGAAGGGAGGCGACACCTTCAAGTTCACGGTCACCTTCTCCCCGCACTCCGCCGGGCCGGTGGTCGGGCAGGTCGACCTGAGCACATCAGTCGGAACTCCGTCGGTCTCGCTGTCGGGTTACGGCACGTCGCCGGGTCTGCTCGTGTCTGCTCCGCCGATGACGTTCGGGACCGTTAAGACCGGCGCCGGCGGAAGAACGCTCACGTTCACGGTCAGCAATTCGTGGGACCAGCCCGAGACGATCCGTGGAACCGATCTTCCGTCGACACCGTTCCAAGTAGCGGGCCTGCCCAAGGATGGAACGGTCCTGGCACCGCAACAGGCGGTAACCGCGAGCGTCACCTTCAACCCGTCTAAGGCAGGGCTCTACAATTCCTTTGTCACCGTTTCGGCCGAAAACGGTTCGGTAACGATCCCGATCAGCGGAAAGGCGGTGACAGGACAGGCCCACATGCTCGTAAGTCCCGGCGCGCTGAACTTCGGACGGGTGCAAGTGGGATCGTCGGCGACGCGAACGTTCCGAGTCACCAACACCGGCAGCATCTTCCTGATAATCACGAGAGCCGCGTCTCCTGCCGGCGCCTTTTCGGCGACCGTCCCGATGCCCGAAGGGATCACGCTCGATCCGGGAACGGGAGTGACGCAGTCGGTCACGTTCCGACCTCCGCAAACCGGCAGCTTCACCGGCGAGTACCGCCTGAACAGTGATAGCGGTCAGGGTTGGATCACGGTCCGACTCACAGGAACCGGGGTGAGTCGGTAGCACCTGTGCAAAGCCGAGAAGTTTGGTGCCTTAGATGTCATCGCTTCCGGGCTTTCGGGGTTCGGCCCGTTCCGCGGGGACACCGGCGTGTCGAGCGAGAACGTCGAAATCGTGATCGTTGTGCAGCACTGAAACGCCGGCCCGGAGCGCCACTGCCCCGATCAGGCAATCGGTCAGCGCTCTGACCGTCTCTCCCGCTTGTCGGCACGCGGTACAAGCCTGCGGCGGCCTCGTAGCCCGCTAGTCCATCTACTGGCAAGTAGTCGCAGCGCGCCAGCAACCGTCGGAGCTGCTGCTCGTGGCCCTCATCGCGAGCACCGGCCAAGACCTCCATCACAACAACGTCCGTCGTATGGACCGGTGCATTGTCCTCTAAGAGGCGACGGACAGTTAGATGTGTGTGGCTGCCGGTGCCTCGAAGGAACTCCACCCACGCCGAGGTGTCGACCAGACTCACTCGGCCAGCCGGCGATCCCGACGCATCTCGTTGAGATCGCCTTCCCAGCCGCCGCCCTCCATCTTCAGCGCCTCTTCGGCCGTCATCGGCTCGCCGACCAGCCGTCGCAGCGCCAGATCTACCGCGGCACGCTTCGAGTGCAGTCGGTAGCGTCGCATCGCTTCACCAACGAGGTCGTCATCGATCTCGATGTTCGTTCGTGCCATGCACACCATGATACACCTCTTGGTGTACAGATGCTGCGTTACGGTCCGGCCAACCCGAGAAGCGTGGTGACACCATGGTCCCGCCCGGCCGTGTAGCCGCCGTCCACGACGAGCGCATGACCTGTGACGAACGAGGCGTCGGCAGACAACAGGAACGATGCAGCGGCGGCGATCTCTTCCGGTGCACCGATTCGTCCAAGCTTGTGCTCGCGAGTGATCTCCGCTTCAAAGTCCTCCATGCCCGGACCGAATATGCCAGGCCGCGTCATCGGCGTGTCTATGAAGCCGGGGCAGATCGTGTTCACCCGGATCCCGACTCTTGCGTAGTCGATCGCCATGTTCTTGGTGAGGATGACCACGCCTCCCTTCGACGCGCTGTAGACACTGCCCCCGGCAGTTCCCTCGATGCCCTCGATGCTCGCGATGGTCACCACCGAGCCGCGCTCGCCTGAGATGCGTTCCTGGGTGAGCATCTGCGTGATGACGTGTTTCGCCACGAAGAAGGTCCCTGTCAGGTTGACCGATATCACCCGGTTCCATTCCTTGGAGTCCAGGAGATGGACAGGTCCTCCACCTGCGACGCCCGCGGCGTTTACGACTCCGTCGATCCGCCCGGAGACGTTCTTGGCTTGATCGACGAGCGCAACAACCGATCGCTCGTCGGTCACATCGGTAAGGCCGAACGACCAACGTGGCGATGCGTTGTCGGGTTGTTCCGAGGGCGCGACGCGGTCCGCTCCGACGACCGATGCCCCGTCGGCGAGAAGGCGCTCGACACAGGCGCGCCCTATACCCGAAGACGAGCCGGTGACGATGATCGTCCTGGTGGTCTGTGAGCTCATCGTTTCCTGCCTTTCGCGCTCTGCTCGTCTGACTAGGGGGCGGTCCGGTTGTCGGTGTGCCGACCGGATGATAAGAGTCCGGGAACACTAGGAGGAGAATCGCCCTGTGAGATTCGCTCTTTTCTATGAGATCCCGGTCGCTCGGCCCTGGGATCCCGACTCTGAGCGCCGCGCCTACCAGAACGTCCTCGAGCAAGCGGTGGCAGGAGAGCGTTTCGGATGGGACGCCATCTGGACGGTCGAACACCACTTCCTCGACGAGTACTCGCATTGCTCCAATCCGGAGATCCTCTACGGCGCGATCGCCGCGCGGACCGAACGCATACGCCTCGGCTACGGGGTGAGGTTGATGCCTCAGCCCTACAACCATCCCGTGCGCACGGCAGAGTCGGTCGCGGTGCTCGACCTCATCTCGAACGGTCGAGTCGACTTCGGCACCGGACGATCCGCCACACGTGCAGAGCTCGAAGGATTCGGTGTCGACCCGTCGAAGACCCGCCAAATGTGGAAAGAGGCGATCGGGCACGTCGTCGGGATCTGGACCCACGACGAATACGAGTTCTCGGGCGACTTCTGGCAGATGCCGAAACGACGGGTGCACCCGAAGCCGATGCAGAAGCCGCACCCTCCCATTTGGGGCGCAACGAGCAGCGAAGACGGACACCGCGAGGTTGGCAAGTTGGGTCTCGGGCTCTGTTCGTTTGCTGTCGGAGTCTCCCCGGACGAGGTGAAGCAGAAAGTAGACATCTACCGCGAGGCGCTCGCGACCTGCACGGAGCCGATCGGAGCCTTCGTCAACCGCGATGCGGCCACATTCACGATGACTCTTTGCAGCAATGACAGGCAACGCGCGCTCGACCTGGCACGTGAATCTTTCGAGTGGTACCCAGCGAAAGGTGCGCGACTTATTGCATCTCTGACGGACTGGATGACCGAGAGGAAACAGGATCTGGGCAGCTACTCGTACGCAGCCGACATGAAGTCGATCGACGACCAGGGGATGCTCGACCTTTTGTCGCTCGAGTACCTCGTTGACTCGAATGCGTGCGTTCTCGGGACTCCGTCCGAATGCGAAGAAACCTGCCGTCTTTACGAGGAGGCAGGTATCGACACCCTGCTGTGCCTGGTCAACCCCTATCGGATACCCCACGACGCGGTGATGGAGACGATCGAGCTGATGGGCAAAGAAGTCATCCCGAAGTTCGCCCGTTGAGAACCTCGAAGCGCGCTCTCAGATGACAGGGGAACCTATTTCTCTGGACCTGCCCAGCCAGGCCCGAGTGCTGGGCGACGCACCTGCAGTGATCATGGGCGGCGGCGAGTCAATGTCGTACACGGAACTGGACGACGGTTCGAACCGGCTTGCGCGGTTGCTGCGCGCGGAAGGTCTCGTCCCGGGAGATCACATCGCGATACTCATGGAAAACAATCTTCGATATCTCGAGGTCGCCTGGGCAGCTCAGCGCTCGGGCTTGTACTACACCGCCGCGAACAGCCACCTCCGCCGCAACGAGGTTCAGTACATCCTCGACGACTGCGGCGCAAAGGCACTCGTCACGTCGTCTGCCATGAAAGCCTCCATCGAGCAACTCGACCTTTCGAAGGTGCGCGTCCGTCTTTGTGTCGGCGGAGATCTGCGGGGATTCGCCTCTTACGAGTCGTCGACCGCCTCGCAGCCGCCGACGCCGGTGGAAGACGAGTGCGAGGGTCGGGAGATGCTCTACTCGTCGGGCACGACAGGAAGGCCGAAGGGCGTCTTGAAGCAACTGCCTCTGACGCCGCTCGGCGACCCCTCGGCGGTCCCGGTGGTCATTGCATCCCGCATGGCGCTCTCGGGTGCCGGCCCGGGCGCCGTGTATCTCTCGCCTGCTCCGCTCTACCACTCCGCGCCACTCGTCTACTCCATGTCGATGACCCGCTTGGGTGCGTCTGTCGTGGTGATGGAGAGATTCGACCCGATCCGGTGCCTCGAGCTGATTGCCGAGCATCGGGTCACGCACGCCCAGTTCGTCCCCACGATGTTCACGCGCCTTCTGGCGCTTCCGCTTCACGAGCGCCTACGTCACGACATCTCGAGCCTCAGGTACGTGGTGCACGCGGCTGCGCCGTGTCCGGTGGAGGTGAAGCGGCGAATGCTCGATTGGTGGGGCCCGATCATCCACGAGTACTACGGGGGAACGGAGGACATCGGCTCAACTTGGATTACGGCCGCGGAATGGTTGGCGCACCCTGGCTCTGTAGGTAAGCCGATGGAACCGGCTCACATCGTCGGTCCCGACGGCTCTGAGCTCCCCGTCGGACAAGAAGGGGTCGTTTATTTCGAGGGCGGCCGCGCATTCCAGTACCACAACAACCCGGACGCGACTGCGTCGATGACCGACACCAGGGGATGGCGAACCCTCGGCGACATCGGACGACTGGACGACGACGGTTATCTGTACCTGACCGACCGCAGCGCCGACATGATCATCTCGGGGGGTGTGAACATCTACCCCCGCGAGGCGGAGAACGTACTCGGAGCCCATCCTCTGGTAGCCGACGTCGCAGTCATTGGAGTGCCGGATGCAGAGATGGGCGAGTCGGTAAAGGCCGTCGTTGAGCTCCGGGATCCCGATTCAGGAGGACCGGATCTCGAGGAAGAGCTGATCGCCTTCTGTCAGGACCAGCTGGCTAAGTACAAATGTCCGCGGAGTGTCGACTTCACAGACGCCTTGCCGAGGGATCCGAACGGCAAGCTCTACAAGAGGCTCTTGAAAGACAAGTACTGGGAGGGTCACGACACTCGCTTGCTGTGACCATGACCGGCACAATGGGGCCGATGCGCACCGGAAACATGTTCGGGCCCGACGCAACGTTCCTGGGTGTGCCGCGAGCTGATCTCGAGGACGATCCGAGTTATGCGAACGCGGCGGCCGTGGTTCTCGGCGCACCGTTCGACGGAGGGACTTCGCACCGGCCCGGCTGCCGCTTCGGCCCACAGGCGATACGGCTGACCGACTATCTGGCGCACGATGGCAGCCGTCCTCACCTTGCGCTCGGAGTCGATCCACTGGTCGAGCTCGGCGTTGTCGACGCCGGCGACGTCGTGATGCCGCCGGGCGACACCGAGCTCGGTCTGAAGCGCCTCGAGGATGCGGTTGCGAGGATCTCCGCGTCAGGGGCGGTGCCTGTCGTCTTGGGTGGAGACCACACGATCGCTCTCCCCGACGTGAGGGGGGTGGCCCGCTCGAAGGGATGGGGGCGGGTCTCGGTTCTCCACTTCGACGCTCACGCTGATACCGGGGACACCCAATTCGGTTCGCTCTACGGTCACGGAACCCCCATGCGCCGCCTCATCGAGTCGGGAGCCACGAGGGGGGACCGTTTCATACAGATCGGTCTTCGCGGTTACTGGCCGGAGCCCGAGACGCTCGACTGGATGGCGGACCGCCGGATGCGCAGCTACGAGATGAGTGAGGTGGTCAGACGAGGTCTCGACGCCTGCCTCACCGAGGCCTTCGCGATCGCCCTCGACGAGTGCGACGGAGTGTTTCTGTCGGTCGACGTCGACGTCGTGGATCCAGGCATGGCGCCGGGCACAGGCACACCCGAGCCCGGTGGGCTGACGGGTCGCCAGCTCCTGGACGCAGTACGCAGGATCGCTTGTGAGCTCCCTGTTCTCGGTCTGGACGTTGTCGAGGTCTCTCCTCCTTACGACCACGCGGAGGTGACTGCGTTCCTCGCCAACAGGATCGTCCTCGAAGCGCTCTCCGGAATCGCTTGGCGTCGTCGCGCACGGTCGGGCGAGGCGACCCGCCGTCCCGAAGATCCCTTGCTCCAGGGTCGGGGCGAGCATTAATGCCTTCCACCGGGTCGCGGCGAGCACCAGCCTCGGCGACGCTCGCAACGATCCTGATCGCCATGATCGTGCTCGCGTCCGGTTGCGCGACGACCAAGGGAACGGGCGGAGGTACGACCTCAACTTCGACTTCCTCATCCTCGTCCACTCGAGGTTCGACCTCCACGACCCGTCCAGCTTCTCGGCCGCCCGGCTGGTCCGCGCCCGAGAGCATCGCCCACGGCATCGCGCTCGGAGCCGTCAAGTGTCCCGAGGTCACGTCCTGCGTCGCTCTGGGTGACGGGGGTCAGGCGTACCGCTATGTGTCCGGAAGGTGGAGCGGTGCGACACAGACCGGAGGCGCATCGGGTGCAACCGGGCCGCCGTCGCTTTCTTGTGCAGGCCCGCGGTTCTGCATGGCGGTGTGGGCCGGGACCGATGACGCAGTGCCTTGGAACGGGACGTCGTGGTCTGCTCCGATGTCGATCGCCGGCGCGCAGGTGCTGCAGGCGGTGGGGTGTGCATCGTCGACTTTCTGCGTCGCAGTCGACGGCGTCGGGGACGGCTTCTATTTCAACGGGTCAGGGTGGTCCGCACAGCCGAACGACTGGGGGAGTGTCGTCGCGATCTCGTGTCCCACTGCCGCCTTCTGCGTCTCGGTGAAAGGCGGCGTCTCCGTCTGGAACGGCAGCTCGTGGACGCAGCCTCAGGTTTACGGCACGACGTCCACGTTGACCGACGTCTCCTGCCCGCTCGCGTCCTTCTCCGCGGCCGTCGACTCGACGGGCGAAGCGATCGTCTGGAACGGGAGCCGCTGGTCGGCCGCCTCGCACCTCGAGTCCGGCTCGACCGCCTTCAGCGGACCATCGCTGACGGGGGTGTCGTGCACGGGCGCGTCTTTCTGTATGGCGGTCGACGGCGGCGGAAGGGTGTTCACGTGGTCCGGCCGTTCATGGTCGGCGCCCGTGTCGGTGGCCCCTGGGCACGCCTTCACCGCCGTGTCCTGCACGACCCCGTCATTCTGCGTGGTGACCGACAAGCAAGGTTTCGTCTCCACCCGTACGTAGCCGCGTCCACCCGGCAAACGGGTGTCAGCTGAACTTCGTCCTTGGGCGCTCCTGGAGTGTCCCGTCCAAGTAGAGATCGACCCGCTCGTTGTAAAGGCACGCGAGTCCCGCGATCTTCTGGGACTCGGGTAACGGTGCGCGGTAACACCACACCAAGTCGGCGTGGTGTTTCCCTGCGATTTCGATGGACCAGTAAGTAGCCGTTCCCTTGTAGGGGCAGTGACTCACTGTCTCTGACGGCACCAGCAGGTCCATCCTCATGTCGGTCAAAGGGACGTACCACCTCGTAGGCAGCCCGGTCTCGAACAGCGCCCGCGGCCGGGTGGAATCGGCGAGTGTCACACCGTCCAACTCGACTCGGATGTGGCGCGAGCTCGCCAAGATGTCGACTCGAGTGTTGGGGTTGCGGGCGTGCGTGTAGACGGGTTCGTCCTCCTCCATCCATTCGTCCATGAGATCCCACTCGAGTTTGACCCGGTCCCGAAGTTGCTCGATCGGTGAAGAGGCGTAACGCCGCGCTGCGCTCTTGGCGACTGACTCCCCGATTCTCACGTCGTAGACGTCTGCTTCACCCCGGCTCGGCGAGTGCTCGGTCGCGCCGTTCGGGAGCAGCTCGGCAACCACACCGGAGAGCGGGAAGTAGTAGGACGGGTAGTAAGGAACCTCCCACACGAGCAATGGGTTCGCGGTCTCCGCCACCAACTGCCCGGCGAGGTAGGCGCGTACGCGCTTGTAACCCGGTTCGGTCCTTACCTTTCCGCGTGGTGCCGAGTCGCTCAAGGGTGTTCCTCTACAGGCGGCAGTACCCGTTCCAAGAACGCCGTCGTCACGGTCCATGCCACGCGAGCCGCATCCGCGTCGTAGAACATCGGCGCTTCGTGGTTGTCGAACGCGTGCCCGGCGCGATGAAGGTGTATCTCGACACCATCACGGCTTCCCAGGGTCTGCTCGATCTTGTCGACCTGCTCGATCGGGATGTAGGCGTCTTCGGTGCCGAAGTGAAGGAGGATCGGACAGCCGAGACCGTCCGCCTCTTCGAGAGCGTCCGCGATCCCCGAGCCGTAATAGGACACAGCGGCGTCGGGGCTGTAGCGGTTCGCGACGGAGTACGCGAGCCTTCCCCCGAGGCAGAACCCGAGAACGCCCGCACGGCCGTTCGTCTCAGGGAGTGATCTCAGGTGGGCCAGCGCCGCCGCGCAGTCAGCCAGTCCCAGCTCGAAATCGAACGCGGACACGAGCTCGATACCCCTCGTCAGACCAGCCTCGTCGTGGTCGAGAGCGACATTGCGCTCTATGCGCCAGAACAGATCAGGCGCGAGCACGGTGTAGCCGAGCGAGCAGAGGCGCTCGGCGACAGCCCTCAGATAGCTGCCGACGCCGAAGATCTCCTGCAGTAGCAAGATGCCCGCTCCCGATCCTTCCTCGGGTGCCCAGACATATCCGTCGAGCTCACCGCCCCCGGGCGCAGCGATCGTCTCTGTGCGGGTCGACGACATCTCGGCCAACACTAGAGTCCGAATCCGACAAGAAGTAGAAGAGGCAAGGAGTAGAAGCACATGGCGGTTGCAGGGAGCCGGAGCAGGTTCGTCGACGAGAAGGTCGTCGAGTATGCGTGCGACCACACGAGCCCGCCTGATCAGCTGCAGCGGGAGCTCCGGGAGGTCACACGCGAAAGGACCGGGGCCGCCGCCGGCATGCAGATCGGCGACGACCAAGGTGTCTTCATGGAGATCCTTGCCAGGTCGATGGGGGCGCGCCGGGGTCTCGAGGTCGGCACCTTCACCGGTTACTCGGCGCTGGCGCTCGCGAGGGGCATGGGAGCTCACGGGCGGCTTCTCTGCTGCGACGTGAGCGAGGAATGGACGTCAATTGCCCGCGAGTACTGGGAGAGAGCCGGCGTCTCGGACCGTATCGAACTGAGGATCGGCCCGGCGCTCCAGACGCTGCGAGATCTCCCCGAGTCCGACCGTTTCGACATCGCGTTCCTCGACGCCGACAAGGTCACCTATCCGGACTACTACGAGGAGATCGTCCCTCGGCTTCGTGAAGGGGGATTGCTGCTCGTCGACAACACCCTCCAGAGCGGTCGCGTGCTCGATCCCGGTGCAGACGACGAATCCACAGCGGCGGTGCGCAGGTTGAACGACCGAATCGCGGACGACGAACGCGTCCGCACCGTTATGTTGCCGCTCGGAGACGGGATCACGCTGGCCGAGCGGGTCTGACCCGTGAGGGCATGGGTGGTGGAGCACCCCGCTCCGGCCGACCAACATCCCCTGCGTCTGCTGGAACGCGCGGACCCCGTCCCGGGCCCGGGCGAGGTGCGGGTGCGGGTGATCACCTGCGGAGTGTGCAGGACGGATCTTCATCTGGCCGAAGGCGACCTGGCCCCCAAGCACGACGCCGTGGTGCCGGGACACGAGGTAGTGGGCGTCGTGGACTTGCTCGGCCCGGGCGCCGGCCGGTTCGCTGCTGGTGAACGCATAGGGGTCCCGTGGCTCAGGTGGACCGACGGGAAGTGCCGATTCTGCGTGAGCGGCCGCGAGAACCTTTGCGTCGAGCCGCTCTTCACGGGTTGGGACGAAGACGGAGGGTACGCGGACTTGGCGGTCGTCCCAGAGGACTACGCCTACCGGATTCCCTCCGTGTTCTCCGACCTGGATGCGGCCCCGCTTCTTTGCGCAGGGATCATCGGTTACCGCGCACTGCGCGCTTCGGGTGTAGCGCCGGGAGGTCGACTCGGCATCTACGGCTTCGGCGGGTCGGCGCACCTGGCCGCTCAAGTCGCTATCGCCGAGGGCACCACGGTCCACGTGTTCACGAGATCGGAGGAAGCGAGGCAGCTTGCGCTGAGTCTCGGTTCCGCGTCAGCAAGCGGATCCAGTGACCCCACACCAGAGCCGCTCGACGGGTCGGTCCTCTTCGCACCTGTGGGCGACCTCGTTCCTGTCGCGCTCCGTGCTCTCGACCGGGGCGGCACGCTTGCGATCGCCGGCATCTATCTGAGCGACATCCCGGTGCTCAGCTACGAGGATGACCTCTTCGAGGAGCGCAAGCTGAGAAGCGTTACCGCAAATACGCGTTCGGACGGAGAGGAGTTCCTCGAGGTGGCCGCACGCATCGGGGTGCAGGTCTCGGCGCAGCCTTACAGGTTCGAGGACGCGGACCGGGCGCTCCTCGACCTGAAGAACGATCGCGTCTCGGGTGCAGCGGTGCTGCAGATCGGAGACGGCGACTCTCACTGAAGCGCGATACGAAGACCGTCCCCTGAGCGTCCCGTGTTCATGAGAGAGCTGGTCGTGGACGCGAAGTAGTCGATCATCTCCTCCTCGTCGGCCTCTGAAAGACCACCCTCTTTCACCGCAGCAGACATGTGCCGGAACCAGGCGAGCCGCTCGGCATCCCCGATCGCGAACGGCTGATGACGCATCCTGAGGCGCGGGTGCCCGCGTTCGGTGTTGTAGTCGTCGGGCCCGCCCCAGTACTGGACGAGAAACAAGCTCAGGTGCCTGCTGGCCGGAGCCAGGTCATCGGGATACATCGGCCGCAGAACCGGGTCCTCTGCGACGCGGTCGTAGAACCGATCGACGAGTGCGAAGAACCAGTCGCTGCCTCCGACGCGCTCGTACATCGACATCATCGAGGTCACAACCCGATTCGCGCCATGTGCTCGGGCGGGTAACGGTCGCCCGCGGCCACGCCCTTCGGCGCGATGTCCTCGATCTCCTCGAGGTCCTCCGCGCTCAGCACCAGGTTGACGGCGGCGGCATTCTGCTCGATGTATGCACGGCGTTTCGTTCCGGGAATCGGGACGACGTCGTCTCCACGCGAAAGCACCCACGCCAGGGCGAGTTGGGCCGATGTGATCCCGAGTCGGGACGCCATTTCCTCGAGCCGGCGCACAACCTCGAGATTGGCGTCGAGGTTCTCCTCGCTGAAGCGCGGCGAGGTGCGCCGGAAGTCGTTCGGATGGAGCTCGTCGGTCCCGGTGACAGTCCCCGACAACATGCCCCGAACGATCGGGCTGTAGGCGACGAGTGCGATGCCGAGCTCGCGAAGAGTCTCGAGGAGCCCGTCCTCGGGATCCCTGGTGAACAACGAATACTCGTTCTGCGCGGCGGCCATCGGGTGGACGGCGTGCGCTCTGCGCACCGTCGACGGCGCAGCTTCCGAGATACCCAGGTGCAGGACCTTTCCCTTGTCGACCAGCTCGTGCATGGCGCCCCAGGTCTCTTCGATCGGCAGCGTGTTGTCGACCCGATGCTGGTAGTAGAGGTCGATGTGGTCGACCTGAAGTCTCATGAGGGAGGCGTCGCAGCACGACCTCACGTACTCGGGCCGGCCGTTCACCCCGATCCAGCTGCCGTCCGCCCGGCGCTCGTTGCCGAACTTCGTGGCAAGGACGAATTCGTCGTGGTGCCCGGCGATGGCGCGGCCGACCAACTCCTCGTTCACGAATGGCCCGTACATGTCGGCGGTGTCTAAGAAGGTGACCCCGAGCTCGAGGGCACGGTGGATGGTGGCGATCGACTCGACGTCGTCACCAGGTCCGTACGACTGACTCATCCCCATGCAGCCGAGGCCGATGGCAGAAACCTGGAGACCGTCGCCGAGGTTGCGCAACTCCATGCTGGTTACCTCCGAAAACCGAGAGTGCCTAGAGCGACGACGGTAGCGCTCGCGCCGATCTCCGCCGTCAACAGTGCTCGCGACCCTGAGACGGGCGCCGCAAACGGCGCAATCCGTTAGCCTTCGCGCCGTCATGTCGGGACGCGTGGTGCTCTGGGGCGCGACGGGATATACGGGTCGGCTCGTCACCGACGCCCTCGTCCGGATAGGCGAACGGCCCGTGCTCGCAGGCAGGGACCTGTCTCGCCTGCGACAACTGTCGGACTCCCACGACGGTCTGGAGACGGCCGTCGCAGACGTCGAGAGCTCAGAAAGCATCCGCAAGCTGTTGGAACAGGGCGACGTACTCGTCTCGACCGTGGGACCGTTCACTCTCTACGGGAAGGCCGCACTCGATGCGGCCGTCGACTCAGGAGCCCACTACCTCGACTCGACCGGTGAGCCTGCCTTCATGCGCGAGGTGTTCTCTGTGGCAGGACCCGTCGCAGAGCAACGAGGGGCGACGCTGCTGACGGCGTTCGGCTACGACTACGTGCCCGGGAACGTTGCCGGGGCGGCCGCCGTCGAGAGCGCCGGACTCGACGCCAGACGACTGGACGTGGGATACCTCCTACCGCAGATCGTCCGCGCGAAAGGTCCTCGCGAGCCGGTGATCAGCACGGGCACGAGGGCGAGCCTTCTTGCCGTCGGCGCCGCCCCGCAGCATTCCCGCCAGAACGGGCGGCTGTCGCTCGAGTTGTGCGCACGCCGGATGAAGGCCTTCTCTGTCGACGGGCGGGTCAGGTGGACCTCGTCGATCGGGGGCAGCGAGCCTCTGGCCTTGCCGAGGACCTATCCGGGTTTGGACGAAGTCGAGGTCTACATGGAGTTCCCGGGTCCGGCTCAAGTGACGCGTGGAGTCGCACTCGGGTTCTCAGTTGCGGCTCGAGCTCTCGGTCGAATCCCGCACGGGAGAAACGCGATCGAGGCCGGCGTGAAAGCCGCGGCGAAACGCACCGGCGGTGGGCCGTCCGCCGAGGCAAGGGGTCGGTCGGGCTCGCTGGTGGTTGCCACTTGTCGCAGCGGGGATGGCCGACCGCTGTCCGGGGTACGTCTAGAAGGGCCTGTCGACGGGTACACACTGACCGGGCAGCTACTCGCCTGGGGTGCTGCGTCTCTTCGGGCCGGGCTTCAAAAGTCGGCCGGGGCCGTCGGCCCCGTAGAGGCGTTCGGCCTGGACGCATGCGTGGCGGAGTTCTCGCGTTCAGGGCTCGTGCTCAGCGATCTGGACGTAGCCGAGATAGCCGGATAGGGAGTGTCTTGCAATGATCAGAGGCGAAGGGACGGCGACCGTAAGGGGCGTCACACCCGACGAAGTCTTCGATTTCGTTCTCGACCCCGCTCAGTACACGAAGGCCGACACAAAAATGGTCTGGGTGACGAAACTCGCAGACACCCCTGACGGGATGGTCGCGCGCGAAGACGGTCGCTTCCTGGGCAAATTCCCCGGCTCTGTCATAACGCGCTACCGGTGGAAGCGGCCGGGGAGCATTGACGTGACGCTCGAGCACGGCGTCCCGCAGAGCCTTCACGCATGGTTCGAGATAGACGCGGTTGCTGACGGGACCCGGATGCGCCACGTCGAGGAGATCGAGATGGGTCACGGAGTCCTCGGCCGTCTCCACGATTTGGTTGCGGGGAAGTGGTTCGCAAGATCCGTCGAGCTCGAAGTCGCAGAGATTGCACGGTTGCTCGAGTCGGGTGAACGCGGTCGTCCGATGCACGGGATCGGATAGCTCTTCGCAGAGAGTCCGGACACCCGACCTGGGGACGAAGGGGTTCCCGGCTGGGGATCAACAGCGGCCAATTGGGGATAACGGGAAAATTCCTATGGAGAACATAGGGATTTCGTCGCTACCCCTTGACCATTGCAGCGCGCGCGTCGCAAAGTGTCGCTAGTCGGGTGATCCAAACCGCAGTGAACCTGACCGGAGCGCCGCAAGGCGATGACGGTGAGGGATCCACTGAGGAAGCGGACTCACCTGCAGGCAGTTCAGCACCGAGCAGGAAGGTTCCCTGGGACCAACTTGCAAGGGAGTCCGAACCAGGGGGTCGTCCGACCCCGGGGGAGGCAGAGCCGCCGTGAGCGTGGCCCCGAGAAGTACGGGCGACTCCGGTCGCACCGGCTACTCGGGGCTTCGCCGTGTAAGGGCTTAGTCCACAACCGCCTGCAACACGCGTGTCACGCGTATCACCTTATGTTGAAGCCGATCTCGGCGGCGGGCGCCTCGTCGCTCGCTTCCACGGAGGTGACCACCGCCATCTGCGGTCCTCGACTGCACCAAGTCTCGATCTCCCGCACCAAGTCGGGTGGACCTTGGATGACGACCTCGACGCGACCGTCCGCGAGATTTCGTACCCATCCGGCGAGTCCCGCTCCACGCGCTCGTCGCGCGCACGACACGCGATAGCCGACACCCTGGACGTCTCCGTCCACGAGTAACCGCCGCCGCGAGACAGCCGGCGTTTGCGCCGAAGTTGCTGGTACGTCCCTCGGGTCCATTTGCTCGGGGCGAAGCTTTCAGCCGTACGGGCCGAACCAGGCGCGGTCGGGGTGTCCTGACGAATAACAAGCCTTCAGGTGATCGAGCCACGCGGCGCTGTCGTCGAGGCCGCCAGGTCTGTTGCGCTCGAGCCACAAGCGCCTGTGCTCCTGAGTGAGGTCCTCGCATCGTGCGGCCAGCGCGTCTCGCACCCGCTGCGGGACAGAGCCGAGCGATCCGTCGCCGCGGAGACGTTCTCTGGCGTCAGCGCAAGCGAGCTCGAGCCACGATGAGGCGACGCGGAGCTCGTCTTTGACCAGCTCACCGTCGGGACGGCCAGGGAGCGACGCAGAGACCATGTTTCTTGCAGATTCGAGCGAGTCCTCGACTGCGTCGAGCTCGGATTGGGTGAGTCCTTTCGTCGGGCCCTTGCCGACCGGCCACTGCGGGAACAGGAGGTGGCCGACAAGTGGAGACATGTTCGGGGTCTGCGGGGTGACGAGCCGGTGGACGGATCCCAGTGTCACGAGCGCCTCGCCGATTCGACCGGAGGGATCGTCGAAGGCGTGGGCGTCGAGCAGGATTGCCATTTCGTCGAGGTCCAGGTCGCTGTGGGAGGACGAGCACCACGAGAACGCGGCTGCCGCCGCGAGCCCCGTTTCACTAACGGGCAGGTATTGGTGGTGCCCGAAGTCGCCCCAGTCGGTCACGAGGTATCCGGTCGCGCCGTGCGACTCGCCTGCCCGGGCCGCGTTTCTCACGTTCTCGAGCATGTCTACCGCCCGGCCCGTGATCGACATCCAGCTTGACGTGCCCGGGCAGACCCAGCGTGGGATCCCCGCCTCTTCGAGCGAAGAGAGCCGATCGGCGAACGGATGGTTGCCCTCGTAACCCCATTCGCAGATCGTTATGTCAGAGTCGGACAACTCGGCGATGCCCGACATGAGCACGGGGTGGCCGGCGGGTACGTCTCCCCACACGAGCAACTCGCGGTCCTCGAGAGAGTCGAGCCGGACGAGGCGTTCCAACCATCCGGCCCACTCACCTGAGCGCTTTCCCGACAGCTCCCATGGCTCGTCCAGCCCGATGTGGATCTGTGGCTTGTCCAGCGCGGACGTGAGCTGTGCGAGGAGATCGGAGACGAGATCGAGCGATCCCGGTTTTGCCGGGTCGATGGTCGTGGGCGATCGCCGTATCCCGAACATCCATTCGAAGCCGTCGGGTGCAACGGCGAGCGGCCGGTAACGGGCGTGGCGCAGCCAGCGGTCGAAATGCCCGAGGGTGTTCTGGTTAGGTATCAGGTTGACGCCGAGTGAGCGGCAGAGCCGTTCGAGGTGGGCGAGGTCCGCGGCCGTGAAAGGGTCGGCGTCGCGCCACACCTCCTCGTGCCCGACGTAGGCGAACGTGTGCTCCATGTACAGCTCCAGGTGGTTGTACTTCCACCCCGCCAAGCGCTCGATGAGCGCCTCCATGGTTTCGAGAGTGGGAACTTTGTCCCTGGAGACGTCGATCATCACACCGCGCACCAGGTGGTCCGGCCAGTCGGTGATCTCGCACTCGGGAATGGTGCCGTCGGGGTCGCCCCAAGGAACCCGAGCGTTCGACCTGTTGCGGAGCTGCGCGAGCGTCGCACGGCCGTAGCGCAGTCCGTCAGCGTCGCTCGCATCGATCGTGACACCACCAGGTCCGGTGACGAGCCGATATCCCTGGGGAGGTAGCGAACTTCCCGTTCGACTCGGCGGCACTCGAATCGCGAACTCGTTGACCAGTCGACACGACAGAGCGCGGCTTCGGCAGCAGCAGAGGAGCCGAGGTACCGCCGGACGCGCTCAGTGCGGGTTCGCCCACAGCCACTCGGCTCTCTCGCCGCGCCCTACCATCCTCGCGATCGCTGCTCTGGCGACGGGCAGGTCGTCGCCGTGAGTGACGCCGACACAACGACCTTGTGCGGCATTCAACGAGACCTCGAGCGAGCCCGACCTGACCCCTTGGTTGACCACCTCGGGGAGCAACGTCTCGTCTTCGTTTGCGAGCACCCTTCCGGTTTCGATGCTGCCGTCGTGTGAAACCTCTGGGTGCGCGCTCGTCACGGCTTCCTGGAAAAGCGCCCACATCGAGGGTTGGAAGCCCCACAGGTTCATCGACACGAGAACCTCGGCGTCGAGTTGCGCCGGTTCGAGCCCGTCGCCGGCCGTGAACGTCCCGTCTTCGTGACGTGTCACCTTGCGACGTTCCGCCAGTCCGGTGAGCTTTCCGGCTCCATCGGTCATGCAGACGCCCCTCGTTACCGGCTCCCCGGAAAGCACGGTTTCTGCGAGACCGAACGCGACAAGGGCGTTAACCCCTCCGGCAAGCGTCTTTGCCAGGAGCGATAGCGGAGCCACCCCGTAGACGTCGTCTGAGTTGACGACGGCGAACGGCCCTTCGCCCACGACCTCCCGCGCGGCAAAGGACTGCGTGCGCCGTTCCGAGGGCGACGGGTTGCTCCGCGAACGCGGTGTCGGCCCAAGCAGGCCAGCTGCGTCCGACGTGGTACCTGAGAGCGGGAGAGGTGCCGGGCCCGACCACCACAACGATGCGGCCGAACCCTGCGGTCAGGGCGTCAGAGGCCGTCAGGTCGATGATCGCTTCGCCGTGGACGCCGAGTGGCGCTAGCGGCTTGCACCCGCCATACCGCTTCGCCATTCCGGCAGCGAGCATGACCAGGGTCGGGCCGGACTTGTTTGGTCCCGATCCTCCGGGGCCCCCCGGGTCAGCCACCCCAGCGCAAGGCGGCGCTCGCCCATGTCATGCCCCCCCCGAAACCCGAGAGCAGCACGATTTGCCCGGCATTCAGCCGACCAGTTGCGAGGGCATCTCCCAGGGCGAGCGGGATCGACGCAGACGACGTGTTGCCGTAACGGTCGATCGTCACGACCCAACGATCCTCGGGGATCCCCAGCCGCTGACCAGCCGCCTGGATGATCCTTGCGTTCGCCTGGTGGGGCACGAACAGGTCAACGTCTGCCGTCTCGAGGCCCGCGTGGTGAAGCGCTGTCAGCGACGAGTCGACGACCGTCCTCACGGCTCGTCTGAAGATCTCCTTGCCGTCCATCACCATGAATCCGCCGTGCTCGCAGTAAAGGAGGCGCTTCAGCGCACCGTCGGCGCCCAGGTCCCACCCGAGGAGCTGGCCGGGACCGTCGGTCGCCTGGATGACGACCGCGCCCGCGCCGTCGCCGACGAGGATCGCGACACTCCTTTCGTCCCAGTCGGTGATCCGAGAGAGCGTCTCTGCGCCTATGAGAAGGATGCAACGTGCGCCAGTCGAGATCAGTCCGTGCGAGACGACCAGTCCGTAGACGAACCCCGAACACGCCGCGTTGAGGTCGAACGCCCCCGCATTGCTGAGGCCGATCCCGTGCTGCACCGCCGCCGAGGTCGCCGGCACCACGTCGTCGGGAGTCGTCGTCGCGAGAACGAGGATGTCCACCTCGGATGGGTCGACACCTGCGTCGGCGAGCGCTTTCCTGCCGGCGTCCACGGCGAGCTCAGATGTGAGACCGCCGATGTGACGCTGCTTTATCCCGGTTCGCTCGGTGATCCACTCGTCGCTCGTGTCGAGGGTCGCGGAGAGATCTTCGTTCGTGACCACCTTGTCGGGCACCGAGATGCCCCACCCCGTTACGACTGCACCGGTCATTTTGTCGGCCAGCTACTTTCCGAGCACGGTGATGCTCACGAGCGCTGGATCTGCGTTGATGAGCCCGCCGGTGTTCACCGCCGCGCCGAGGCGCGCACCGGGTACCTGCCGCTCGCCCGCCTGTCCGCGCAGGTGCTGCGCCACCTCGACGATCTGGCACAGACCCGTGGCCCCGATCGGGTGCCCCCTCGAGACCAGGCCGCCGCTCGGATTCACGCACACGGAGTTGCCGCCGGGCCCTGTCGCGCCTTGCATCGTCGCTACACCCGCGTCCCCAGGTGCGAAGAAACCCATTGCCTCGAGCGCGTAGAGCTCCTCGGCGCTCGTGGCGTCGTGGAGCTCGATCAGGTCGACGTCGCGAGGGCCCACCCCCGCAGCTTTCCATCCCTCTTCTGCGACCTGGCCGAGCCTTTCGTGGTACTCGGTGTCTCCGGTTCCCGAGCGGACGATGCTGCCGAGCACCTTGGGAGCATCGGAAGCGGTGCCGGATGCGAGCACGACTGCGGCTGCGCCGTCGGTGAACGACGAACACATGAGTCGTCGGAGAGGAGACGCGACGACGGGGGAGGCGAGCACCTCCTCGACACTCACCGGCCTTTGGAATTGGGCCAGCGGGTTCATCGCGCCGAAGCGTCGGGCCTTCACGGCGGTCGCCGCGATCTGCTCGATGGTGGTTCCTCGCGTGTCGACCTGGTGGTTGACCCAGACAGCGTTCATGCCCATCAAAGTGCTGCCCGCGTCGCTGTACGTACCGCGCAACGTCTCACGCTCTCTAGCGGGGAGTCCCTCTTCGATGCCGGCGATCGTGTCCTCGCGCGACCCGGTCCACATCTTCTCCGTACCGACGACGAGCACCGGCGACTCTCCCGCGCTCGCCGCCATGACTCCGAGATGGAACGCCGAGGCTCCTCCGGCGCAGGAGTTGTCGATGTTGATAACTCCGACCCCGTCGAGACCGACGGGCTTCAACCAGGTCTGTCCCCGGATGCAGGCCTGGTCGTTGAGACAACCCCCGAGAGCGTTGGCCATGAGGACGAGTCCGACCTCTGACGCCGAAAGGCCAGCATCGGCGAGCGCCGCGCCCGCCGCCATCGACGTCAGATCTTCCGGCGAAAGGTCGCGCCGCGACATCGGTGTCATGCCGATCCCGATAACGCTTACGGAGTGCTTCATGTTGGCGTCACGCCCGAAAGCCGCTCGCGCTGAGCACGGGCTGCATGGTACCCGAGCCGGGCTGTCGGGCGACCGGACTTGCCGCGATGCGTGCCTGGCGGGTCCCGGTCGGGGTGGCCGCGCTTCGGTTCTGCTCCGGACACGGCAGAATGGGTGGGTGACGTCGGAATTGCTGAGCGATGAAGAGCGCTCCAAGCGTGAAGAGGACCTGAACGGCCTGCTCGAGCTGATGCGTCCGTCGGTCCAGGCCGACGGCGGCGATCTGGCCCTCGTGTCGGCCGACGTCGAGACCGGCGTCGTCGAGGTTCAATTGCGGGGGGCGTGCAGCTCTTGTGCCATTTCCGGGGCGACGCTTCAAGGGGGCGTCGAGCGGATCTTGAAGGGTCGCCTCGACTGGGTGACCGAGGTTCGCGGCGGTGTCGACGAGTCGGCCGACCCGTTCGAGAGTGCGGCGCTCGGCCAGGGTGGCTACGTTCCTCGTTGGTGACCCTCCCTCCGTGCACACCTGCACGGCTCGCCACCTTTGAGGTCAAACCATGAGCTTGAGTGACTGGCAGATCGGCACGTGACGGCCCTCGATCCGAGCGGGCTCCCCCCCGACGCAGCTCGGCGCCTGAGTGAGCTCAAAGAGGACTCGGAGGGAGGGGGGTTCTTCACCTCCGACCTGTCGGTGAACGAGTTTCTTCTCGTGAAGGAGGCCGGCTTCCACCCGCGCGGCCTCGTGTTCGGCAGCTCGATCTACCACATCGGCCTTCAGCGGCGCGGACGTCTGGGAAGCAGGGAGCTCGAGTCGTTGAGCCAGGCCATGTACACGGCTCGGCAACTGGCGATGAACCGAATGGAGTCCGAAGCAGACGTGCTCGGATCCGACGGAATCGTCGGAGTGCGCCTGGATGTGAACTTCTACGACTGGGGCCGGCACTCGGCAGAGTTCATCGCGATCGGGACAGCGGTCTCCGCCGCCGACCCCTCGGCGATCGCGGGCGGCAGCTGGCGCACTCGAGCAGGGGTTCCGTTCACGAGCGACCTTTCGGGTCAGGATTTCTGGACGCTCGTGCGAGCCGGCTACGCGCCCCTCGGACTCGTGATGGGTACGTGCGTTTATCACGTCGGGTACAGAGGACTCGGTGCGACGCTCGCGACGTCGATGCGGAATACCGAGCTGCCCCACTTCACTCAGGCCCTGTACGAAGCCCGCGAGCTTGCAATGGACCGGATGCAGCACGAAGCCACGGAGCTCGGCGCTGAGGGGATCGTCGGGGTGCAGCTCATCGAGAAGTCCCACTTCTGGGGTAGCCACGTGATCGAGTTCCTCGCGATCGGAACGGCGGTGCGCCCGATAAGGGCTGACCATGTCATTCAGCCGCCGCTCATGGTCTTGACGCTCGACCACTGACGCGCCTCGTCAGGACACGACACGTGAACACCGATCCACGCATGGAGCCCGGCCCGTTGCCGACCGCGGGGGCAGACCTGCCAGAAGCGGCGATGTCGAGGCTCCGAAGCAGCGCAGCCGCCGGTGGGAGCTGGACCAGCGATCTCTCCGTTGCCGAGCTTTCCGCGGTGAGGAGGGTTGGATTCCGGCCGGTCGGAATGGTGGTCGGGATGAGTGTTTACCAGATCGCCGTGCAGGGGATCGGGCCTGCCTACTTCGGCCTTCCCGCGGGCGGGTGGGGTTCGTTGGGTGCGCAGGGCATGGGAGCCGGCTGGGCTCCGTCGGGGTTCCGCGGACACTTCAAGGGCTATCCGTGCACCCATGCTGTCTACGGGCTGGGCCACGGATACGGGGTCAACTACGAGGACCTGTACTACGAGCAGGCGCTGACCGACACGTTCCGGCTCGCCCACGATCGGCTCAGGGAGGAAGCCGCCGCCTTAGGGGCGCACGGGGTGGTGGGGGTTCGCCACACCCTGTCGGATCTGCAGGTGGCCTCTTCTGCTCCGATAGTGGAGCTGAAGATGGTGGGAACCGCCATAAGCCGCCCGAGCGCCCCTCCTTTGAAGCAGCCGTTCACCTCTCATTTGTCCGGCCAGGACTTCGCAAAGCTCCTCGACACCGGGCACGTGCCCGCGGCACTCGTCTTCGGAGCCGGGGCGGTCAGGTCGACGGGCGGTTGCATCGGGATGTCGAGCGCGGCTACGTGGTCCGGCGCCGAGTTCGTCCAGCGGAGCGAAGCCGTGCAACAGGCTCAGCGCATCGCGGTGGACGCGATCGAGGACCAGGCGAACGCTTTCGGCGAGCAGGTCGTCGGTGTGGATGTTTCGCTGTCCATCAGAGAAGGTGCCGAGGCCGCCATGGTGTCGATGCGCGCGATCGGTACTGCGGTCCGGCGCTTCCGGGCCCACGAAGACTCTCCTGTGCCCAAGGTTCTTCTTCGCCTGAGTGACACGCGATGAGCACACAGCGACTCGAACCAGAAGACGCCGACCGCGCTCTTGACGCGCTCCGGGGGAAACCCGCCGGACACGCCGGCGGAAGACACGGTGCAACTTCGTCCGACCTGTCCGTGGACGAGGCGATCCTCGTGCACCAGTCCGGCTACGAGCCGAGGGGGCTCGTCACCGGCACGTGCATCTTCAGGCCGTACGCATTCGGGTCATGGGCACCGATGTCCCAGAGCACGGAGCTCACGGCCATGTCGGGTGCGATGCACGAGGCGCGCACCATTGCAATGCGGCGACTTCGCTCACAGGCGAGCAGGGTGGACGCGGAGGGGGTCGTCGGCGTGCGACTCTCGGTCGAGTCGAGCGCCCGCGAGTTTCGTTTCACCGCCGTCGGGACCGCGATCTCGCGCCGCGCGGACCACCACAGCGCCGGAAGCGCTGTGAAATCCGAGGGTGTGTTCACGAGCGACCTGAGCGGCAAGGAGTTCGCTCTTCTGACCGCCGCCGGTTACGGCGTGTTGGGTCTGGTGATGGGGGTCTGCGTCTACCACGTCGCCAGGCAGAGCGTCACCACGTGGTTGCGGAACCAGAATCAGAACGTGGAGCTCGCTCTCGTGACCACTGCCCTTTACGACTCCGCGAGCTGGCAATGGGCCGGATGCAAGACGACGCGCTGTCCCTCGGCGCCCACGGCGTCGTCGGGGTGAACGTCCAGGAGCGCAGCCACGCATGGGGGAGCCACATAATCGAGTTCCTGGCCATCGGCACTGCTGTCTCTTCGCCGGACGGAAAGCACCGGACGATCTCGCCCGAGCTGGCCGTCGAGCTCGAGGACCTCCCGGGCGCGGTCGATCCGCGCGCTCTTCGCGGCGATAGGTGAGCCTGGCCGAGTCGGTCCTCTGACCTGGCGTTCAGGCGACCAGGTCAGACGCTTCGATCCTGCCGTATCTGACGAGAGGTTCGAACAAGTCCAGCACCGAACGATCGGTGTCGAGGATTCCCCTCACCGGAGTAGAAGCCAGTCGCCGCGCGCAGAAGCGACGGGCGACAGCGGCCTTGCGGGCGTTGCCATCACGTTCGAGCGCCCATGCGGCGTGTTCGACAAGTAGCGCGCCCTCGGTGAGGTCCGCAAGAAGCTCTGCGAAGCGCCGCGAGTGCAGCAACCCGAGATCGTCGTCGATCGTTGCCAGGTGGTCCACCGCCGTGCGGGTATCGGCGAGGGCAACCGCCACAGCGTCGACAGGACGCGCAAGGACGCCGACGCCGGACGCAGAGTCGAGAGCGCGCTCGACGCGCTCCAACAAGGCGACGTGCGCTTGCTCTCCGCGCATCGCGCGTCTGACGTCGATGCACAGGATGTTCTCGGTGCCCTCCCAGATCGTGTGGCACTGCGCGTCACGCAGTTGTCGGGCCATCGGCCAGTCCTCCATGTAGCCGTTGCCGCCAAGGACCTCGAGCGCCGTGGTGGCGGACTGGAGCGCAACCCGGGTGCATCGGAGCTTGGCCAGGGGGATCAAGATGCGACGTACGAGGCGTCCGGACTCGGGATCGGAGGCTCCGCGTACTGCAGATGCGCACTCGAAGACCGCGCCGAGTCCCGCCTCGAGGTCCACGGCCAGGTCGACGAGGGTCTCGCGCACGAGCGGGTAGTGGTCTATCCGTTGACCGAACTGGACCCTTCGGCCCGCATAGATGGCGGCTTCGAGGAACGAGCGGCGGTGTATTCCGAGGCCCATCAGCGCCACGCCGAATCGTGAGCCGTTGACCATCTCCATCATGCGGTTGATGCCGCGTCCGTCGCGAGCTGCGTTGACGCCTTCGGCGTCCAGTCCTCCTTGGGGGCCGGCGAGCCATGCGACCGCGTGATCGAGCGAGACCTCGGCCGTCGGCACACCCCGCGTGCCGAGTTTCGGCTTCAACCGTTTGATCGTGAACCCGTTCGGTGAACCGTCGTCATTGAGGCGGGGCACGATGAACGTGCCCAAGCCTCTGCTCCCTTGCGGCGCGCCTTCCGGACGAGCGAGCACGATGAAGACCTCTGCGTCGACGTTCGAGCAGAAGTGCTTCTCGCCGGTGAGGCGCCATTCGTCGCCGTCCTGGACGGCGATGGTGGTATTGGCACCGACATCGCTCCCGCCCTGGCGCTCGGTCAGGAACATCCCGCCCTCCCAGGCGAAGTCGGGATCGAGGCTGCGCAGCCGCGGCACGAATTGCTTGCGCGCGGCCTCAGGTCCGTAGCGCTCGACTATGTCGGCGGCAGCTCCCGTCATCCCGAGCCCGCAGTGGACCGCCGTCTCCGCCTGGTTGACGATGTAAGCGACAGAGGCGCTGAGCACCGCAGGCACTGGTCTGCCCGTGTACGTCTCGAGCGAAGTGAAGCCATTGCGGACGAGGTCGGCCTTCGTGTCCGTCCACGTCGCGTTGTGGACCACCTCGTCGGTCTCGTTGCCCCACTTGTCGTAGCGGCGGAGCTCTGGCCCGTGCTTGTCGGTCTCCTCGGCGCGCGGAGCGACGACCTTCCCGACGAGCTCACCGAAACGGGCTACGTGCTCTTCGGCGAGCTTTCGCTCTTCGGTGTCCGGGAGGTGGAGGTCCAGGAGGTCACTCAGATTCGGGTCCAACTGGTACCAGTCGGTGCCTGCGGCCTGTTCGAGGTCGGCGTAGTCGGGAAGCATGCCTCCGATCCTACGACCAGGCGATCAGCGTGCCGAGATGAGGAACGGATCGAAGACGCTGCCACGCCCGTGCGAGACGGGAGCCTGGGAGCTATACTTAGGAAAGCTAATTAGGTATGGTAACGATTGTGACCCAGCGAACATGACCCAGGTCGACGCGAAGAGCCCGACAGAACCGACGGGTTCCCAGGGCAGCGTGGCAGAAGGTGAGCTTGCCGCACGGCTGAGGCTCGCGGTGTTGAGGTTGTCGCGCCAGCTTCGCCAGCAGCTGGTCGGAGGCGTGACCCAGTCCCAGGTCTCTGTGCTCTCGTCGGTGGAGCGCCTCGGGTCGCCGACGCTCGGCGAGCTCGCTGCGTCCGAGAAGGTGCAGCCGCCGAGCATGACTCGCCAGGTGGACGCCCTCGTCTCGGCCGGCCTGCTCGAGCGCGAGGTGCTTCCGGCAGACCGTCGCATCGTGAGGGTCAGGCTGACGGCGGGGGGCGAGCGGACGTTGCAGAGAAACCGCTCGGTGCGTACGGCCTTCGTGGCCGCGCGGCTGAAGCGCCTGCCTGCGGCCGAACGAGCCCGGCTCGAGGAGCTCGTCGGATTGCTCGAGCGTCTGGTGGAAGAGCGATGACACGCTTTCGGCGCGTCGCGAGCACCACGTTCAAATCTATGCGGACGCGCAACTACCGCTTGTGGTTCATCGGCCAGACGATCTCGGTCAGCGGCACCTGGATGCAGAGCATCGCGCTCGCCTGGTTGGTACTACGGCTCGCTCCGCGCGCCGATCAGGGTCTCGACTTGGGGCTCAACATCGCTTTGCAGTTCCTGCCCATGCTGTTGCTCGGGGCGTGGGGCGGCCTGATCGCCGATCGTTTCGACAAGCGACGGATCCTCTACGCGACACAGGCCACCGCCGGCGTTCTTGCTGCAGTGCTTGCGATCCTGACGGTGACGGGAACGGTCCGCCTCTGGCACGTGTTCCTGCTCGCATTGCTTCTCGGGTTCGTGAACCTGTTCGACAACCCGACACGGCAAGCGTTCGTGGTGGAGATGGTCGGTCGGGAGGACCTGCCGAACGCAGTGAGCCTGAACAGCATCGTCATGAACGGCGCGCGGGTAATCGGACCAGCCATTGGTGGCGCTCTCATCGCGACGGTTGGTCTCGCCGTGTGTTTCGAGGTGAATGCGGCTTCGTACATCGCCGTAATCGTCGCCCTTGCGCTGATGCACCGCAGTGAACTCTTCACTACCGAGCTGACTCCTCGCGCAAAGGGTCAACTGCGAGAAGGGCTGCAGTATGCGTGGAGGACTCGGGACCTGCGCGACGTTCTGCTCGTGGTGTTCGTCGTGGGGACCCTGGCCTACAACTTCACGGTCATGCTCCCGCTTTTCGCCAAGCTGACGTTCCACTCGGGAGCAGGTGTGTATTCGCTGCTCACGTCGCTCATGGCTACAGGAGCGGTGATAGGAGGACTCGTCGTCGCGAGCAGGGGCCGTCCGGATCTCGCCCGGCTCGGCATGGTCGGGATCGGGTTCGGCGTGTTCATCCTGGCGCTCGCGTTGGCGCCGAGCGTTCTCGTGGCATCGATCGTGATCGTCCCGATGGGGGCGCTTTCGATCGCCTTCATTGCGACAGCCAACTCGACGATCCAGATGCGCGTTGACCCTGCGATGCGTGGACGCGTCATGGCTCTGTACGCGATCGGCTTTCTCGGAACAGCGCCGCTCGGCGGGCCGCTCGTCGGGTGGATCTCCCAGGCGGCCAGCCCTCGGGTCGCCCTCGCCGTGGGAGCAGCCTCGGCCATCGGGTCGAGCGCCGTGCTGCTCGCGCACCACCGGACGAAGAGAGCCCAGGTTGCGCCCTCAAAGGTGGCTGTGACAGAAGACGCAGAGACGCAACGAGCCGAGCTCGGGGTCGCCTGAACCTCTAGGGCTGCCTGAACCTCTAGGGCTTCGGCTCTTTCGGAAGGCCGAGCACCCTCTCTCCGACGATGTTGCGCTGAATCTCTGCCGTCCCGCCCCAGATGGTCTCGGACACCGAGAAGAAGTAAGAGGCCTGCAAAGTGCTGACCGGATATCCCGCAGTACCGCGCCTGCCCAGCGGTCCGTCGGAAGGGTCGTCCACGCCGCCGGATTCACCGACGCCCCCCGATCCCGTGAGGATCTGGCCCTCCATCCCCAGGATCGAGATGGCCAGCTCCATGGTCTCGCGGTGGAACTCGGACCAGAACATCTTGTTGACCGCGCCCAGAGCGGCGGCGGCGTGCGTGCCGTTGAGCGAGTCCGTCAGGCTCCGGTAGCCGTTCACCTCCATGATCTTCACTTTCGACCAGGCGCGTGCCAGGCGCTGGCGAACGATGGGATCCTGGGAGCGACCGAGGCGCCTGGCTTGGGCGATGATCCCGTCGAGCTCGCGGGCGAAGCGACGAAATCCGGTGGTCGCCGAGGCCCCGCGCTCGAAGCCGAGCGTGGTCATGGCCACTTTCCAGCCGTTGTTCACCCCGCCGACGACGTTCTCGCGTGGACATCGCGCCCCCGAGAAGAAGACCTCGTTGAACTCGCTCGAGCTGTCGATCTGCTCGATCGGGCGCACCTCTATGCCCTCTTGCTGCATCGGGACCAACAGGTACGAGATTCCCGCATGCTTCGGGGCGTCAGGGTCGGTTCTTGCGAGCAGGAATATGTAGTCGGCGAACTGCGCCTGGGTCGTCCATACCTTCTGACCGCTTATCACCCACTCGTCGCCGTCGAGCTCGGCTCTCGTCTTGAGCGAGGCGAGGTCGCTTCCCGAATCGGGTTCTGAGAAGCCCTGACACCATGAGATCGTCCCGTCGAGTATCCGGGGGATGAATTTCTGCTTCTGGTCTTCTGATCCCCATTGCAGGATCGTGGGCCCGACGAGGGTGTCGCCGAAGAAGTCCGCCCGCAGTGGTGCCTTCGCCTTCGCGAACTCTTCGTTCAGCACGACCTGGTCCATCAGAGACAGGCCCTTGCCGCCGTATTCCTTCGGCCACGAGGCACATATCCAGCCGCCTGCGTGAAGCTTCTTCACCCATTGCTTGTTGAAGGTCTTACGGTCCTCTGGGTCCATCGAGAAGTTCGGCTCTCCCCAGCCCTCGGGAAGGTTCTCCTCCAGCCACGCACGGATCTCGGCACGAAATTCTTCTGCCTCGGGCGGGTACGTCAGGTCCATCGGACACGAAGGTAGTGCTTGCAAAGGCCTGTCGGGGGAGTGAGGCCGGCCTGGGCCGTTTGCGTCAGACGGGCGGACCGGGGGAGGCTGAGCGGTCATGTTGGAGGTCTTCCCCCCCGGGACCCCGGTTGCGTAGGTCCCCGAGGCAACGCTGGAACGACCTGCGGCTGTCTTGGGAGCGAAGTCTCCACATCGCCCCGCCGGCATCCAAAGTGGCAGCTCCCCCCCGTCCTGACGGGCTCAGGATCGCCCTTCTCGTATACCGCGGCAATCCCCGTTGCGGAGGACAGGGGGTCTACACCAGGCACGTTGCACGCGAGCTCGTAGAGCTCGGCCACAGCGTCGAGGTGTTCGCCGGCCAGCCGTGGCCCGTCGTCGACGACGGGGTCGGATTCACGCCGGTTCCGAGCCTCGACCTTTACCGCGACCCGGACCCCTTCCGGGTTCCCCACCCGACTGAGTTAGGCGACCTGCACGACCTGTCCGAGCTCGCGATCATGTGCGTCGCAGGCTTCCCCGAGCCGCTCACCTTCTCCTTGAGGGCACGACGACTCCTCGCTGGCCGGCGGGGGGACCTGGACATCGTGCACGACAACCAGTCGCTCGGTTCGGGATTGCTCGGGATGCTCGACGACGGCTGGCCGCTTCTCGTGACTCTCCACCATCCGATCACGGTCGACCGCCAGCTCGCTCTCTCCCACGCCGAGACACCGTGGAAGGGCCTGACGCAAAGACGCTGGTTCGGATTCCTTCGAATGCAGATCCGGGTCGCCCAGCAGCTGCCGAATGTGATCACGGTGTCCGAGTCTTCGAAAAGGGACATCTCCGCCCAGATGGGTGTTCACCCTTCGCGAATGTCGGTCGTTCCCGTAGGTGTCGACCACAAGGTCTTCCGGCCACGGCCTGATCGGCCGACGGTGGCAGGGCGCATCATGGTGACGTCGTCGAGCGATGTCCCGATGAAGGGCCTCGTCCCGCTCTTGGAGGCGGTGGCCAAGCTGCGCACGGAGCGCGATGTCGAGCTGCTCGTCATCGGCCGCCCACGCGAAGGCGGAAGGGTCGCCAGGTCGATCGAACGCCTCGGGCTCGAGTCCAGTGTCCGGTGTGTGAGCGGTATGGACGACAACGAGCTCGCCGGGCTCTATGCGGAGGCGCAGGTGGCGGTTGTTCCTTCTCTTTACGAGGGGTTTTCCCTGCCGGCGATCGAAGCGATGGCGTGCGGCGTTCCGCTCGTAGCCACGACGGGCGGCGCGTTGCCCGAGGTAGTCGGCAAGGACGGCGAGACCGGGCTTCTCGTGACGCCGGACGACCCGGGCGCTCTCGCTTCGGCTATCGGTCGCATTCTCGACGAACCCGAGCTCGCCGACCGGCTAGGTCGGGGAGGGCGCGAGCGAGTGCTCGGCCGATTCACGTGGCGCGCCACCGCCGAAGGCACCGCAGAGCAGTACCGGATCGCGCTCGATGACCACAAGCGCCACCCAGGACGCCCGAAGCGCCTGCGGGGCGACCAGTACGTGGGTCACGCGAGGTCACATCCGTGCTGACCGTCGACTACCGCAAGCTCGAGATGCAGCAAGGCGAGCGCGTTCTCGACCTCGGCTGCGGGGGTGGCCGTCACGCGTTCGAGGCGGCCCGGCGCGGAGCAAGAGTGGTGGCACTCGACGCGGGAACCGACGAGGTCGCCAGGGTCAGAGACACCCTCGGAGCGATGTTCGATGCCGGAGAGATCGGCGATCCGAGGGGTACGGGCGCGGTCCAAGGCGATGCGCTGCGGCTTCCGTTCCCGGACGCCTCGTTCGATCGCGTCATTGCAGCCGAGGTGCTCGAGCACATCCCGCACGACACCGACGCGATGTCGGAGCTCGTGAGGGTCCTTCGTCCGGGAGGGCTCATGGCCGTTACGGTCCCTCGCTTCGGACCCGAACTGCTCAACTGGGCTCTTTCCGACGAGTACCACAACGTGCCCGGCGGTCACGTGCGCATCTACCGGCGGTCTGAGCTCGTCGGCCGCCTCGAGCGCGCCGGGCTTCGGCTCGTTGGGAGCCATCACGCGCACTCCTTGCATTCTCCCTATTGGTGGCTGCGGTGCGCGGTGGGGCCGAGAAGAGAGGACAACCCCTTCGTGAACGCGTACCACCGCATGCTCGTCTGGGACATCACCAAAGCTCCGTGGGTCACGCGCACCGCCGACCGCATTCTGAATCCCGTGCTGGGCAAGAGCCTGGTCGTCTATGCGAGGAAACCATCGTGACGACCACCGACCAGACCTGGCAGGTCGGATCCCGGGGGACCGGCCTGCAGGTTGCCGGACGACCGGGGATTCAGGGTGCGACCGATCGCGCTGTGCCCGAAGTGCCCGGGATCCTTTCTGCTCACGAGGTGCTCGAGACGGCTCACTCAATCGCCGCCGTCCAGCGCTCGGACGGGATGATCCCGTGGTTCGAAGGTGGCCATTGCGACCCGTGGAACCACGTCGAGTCGGCGATGGCCCTGAGCGTCGTCGGATTCGACGACGAGGCTTCTCTCGGCTACCTATGGCTTGCCAGTACGCAACTCCCGGAGGGTTGCTGGTTCAACTACTACCTGGCCGAAACGGGCGTGAAGGATCCTCGTCTCGATACGAACGTCTCCGCGTACGTGGCGACCGGGGCTTGGCACCACTACGTGTCGACCGGCGATCTGGGTTTCTTGGAGGAGCTTTGGCCGGTCGTGGACCGCGCCCTCGGATTCGTGCTGCGGTGGCAGAAATCCGACGGGACCGTGCTCTGGTCGGTCGACCCGGACGGACGGCCACAGGACTACGCGCTGTTGACCGGGTCATCTTCGATCTACCACGCGTTGCGTTGCGGAGTGGCGTGCGCCGAGGTACTCGGGAAAGAGCGGCCCGATTGGGAGCTCGCCGCGGGCCGAATCGCTCACGCCGTGGCCCACACCCCACATCGCTTCGAGCCCAAAGACGAATTCGCGATGGATTGGTACTACCCGGTTCTCACCGGTGCGCTCGAGGGCGAGAAGGCGGACCTGCGAATCGACTCCTGGTGGGACACGTTCGTCATGGAAGGCCTGGGAGTTCGCTGCGTGTCCACGGGCCCTTGGGTTACGGCTGCCGAGACCGCCGAATGTGCCCTGGCTCTCGATGTCATCGGGCGCCGCGACAGGGCGCTCGATCTCCTCTCGTGGGCGCAGATGCTGCGTTGCCCGGACGGGTCGTACTGGACCGGAATGGTGTTTCCCGAGCAGACGACCTTCCCGTTCGAAGAACGGACGACCTACACCGCTGCAGCCATCGTCCTCGCGGCCGACGCGCTTTCATTGGCCACGCCCGCATCTGGAATCTTTCGCGGCGAAGCATTGCCTTCAGGGCTCGATCTCACCGAGCCGAAGCCAGAAGCGCCGGTTTCGCTCGACAGGGTGCGGAGCGAAGCAAACCCCACGCACGGTCCCTGATCGAGACCGGGCGTGGGGTCCGCAGCGCAGTTCAGTTCTTAGAGCTGGATCGGTGTCTTCTTGCCGTAGCGCAGCCACGTCACCGTGAACGTGTTCGTAGCGTTCACGGAAGAGACGTTGTCGAGGTCGTAGAAACCACCGTTCTTGGTTGTCTGCACCATGAAGATCTGGTGGAGGTGAGACAAGCTGCTCAGGCCTTCGCGCGACCCGCCCTGGACCGTGGCGAAGTTGTCGAACATCGTGGCCGTACCGAACTTCGCAAGTGCGAACAAGAAGCAGTGGGTGGGGAATGGGTTGCACCCTGCAGGCCGTTCGACGATCCACTCCGCCGAGGCACGCGCACAAGTGGTGCACGTGTCTGTGACCGACTTGGTCACCCCGGAGGTCACATCGGACACCGTGAGCTTGAAGTTCCCACCGGTCGAGTAGGCGACCGAGGCCTCGATCACGTCGCCGGGAGTGACGCTGAACTCCTTCACCGTGGGTAGCGGGTACATCTCGATCCATGCGTAGTAATTCGGCAAGCCGGAGAACCGGTTGCAGTGGCCCGAAGTCCCGTCCTGCTCGACGGTGCTGTCGTTGAAGCCGTCGAGGCCTACCCAGTTGGACGTGTACACAAAATCGGGGGTATTGCTGTTGCAGGTGACGGCCGGCTGGACGAACTTGGTGGCGGCGTACGTGAACGGCGTCGACGATGTCGCCGCATAACCGGACCAGTTCAGGCTGATCGTCGGGAGCCCGAAGCCAGTCCCCGTCGCGCGGATCATCGGTGATCCGCCTGTGGCCGCCGATGTCGCCGCGCCGGCTCCGACAGTCAAAGCCCCGCTCATAACCGTTGCGGAAATCACCACCATCGCGGTGAGACCCAAGGCCTTTCTTCTCACAGGAACCCCCTCTTGGTAATCAATCGCTCTCGTGGTCAACTATTTGTCAACAGCATCAACATTCGTACTTCGAGGTGGGTCACGTCAAGGTGGCGCTATCAGAGCGGAATATGAGCCCCCTGTCGGCGTTGGGCCCCACATGGCCCTGAGTCCCGGCGCAGCCGTCGCGCGCCCCTCCGAGACAGAGGAGATTGCGGCCGTCGCCAAAATGAATCGGCGGCGCTGGATCGCCCTGGTCGTGTTGTGCGTGGGCCAGCTGATGATCGTGCTCGACGCCACGGTCGTGAACGTCGCGCTCCCGACGATTCAGCGTGAGCTGCACTTCTCCCAAGCCTCACTGGCTTGGGTGATTAATGCGTATCTCATAACCTTTGGTGGGTTTCTGCTCTTGGCGGGTCGATTCGGAGACCTTGTGGGCCCGAAGAAGGTATTCGTAAGCGGACTGTCTGCTTTCACGATCTCGTCTGCGGTCTGCGGGTTCGCACAGAACCAGGGTGAGTTGATCGCAGCTCGGTTCGTACAGGGTGCCGCTGCGGCGACCATGGCCGCCACGATCCTCGGGTTGCTCGTGACGACCTTCCCGGAACCACGCGAACGGGCGAAGGCGATGGGGGTCTACGCCTTCGTCGCCTCTTCGGGAGGAGCAATCGGCCTGCTCGTGGGGGGTGCCTTGACGCAGGCAGTCAGCTGGCACTGGATCTTCTTCATCAACGTGCCGATCGGTGTCGCTGCGTTGTTGCTCGGCCTGTCATTGATCGACGAACGACCCGGAGCCGGCGTTCGTGACGGTGTCGACGTGTTTGGTGCCCTGCTCGTCACGGCGTCTGTGATGCTTTTCGTGTACGCCATCGTCGAGGCGAGCAGCCGCGGATGGCTTTCAACGAGCACTGTCGGCGTCGGACTCGTTGCGGTTCTACTCTTTGCGCTCTTCTTGTGGCTGGAGCGGCACCTGAAGCGGCCAATCGTCCCGCTCCGAAATTTTTCGCTCCCGCAACGTCTCGGGCGCGGTGGCTGTGCGGATCCTCTTCCCGGTGGGGATGTTCGGCCAGTTCTTTCTCGGAGCCCTCTATCTGCAGCACGTGCTCGGTTACGGGCCCCTGGTGACAGGGCTCGCGTTCTTGCCGATGAGCGCGATGATCAGCATCTTCTCGCTCTTCATCTCCACCCGGCTGATGACCCGCGTGGGGGCCAAGTTGACCCTCATCCCGGGCTTAGTGCTCATTTTCTTCGGTCTTGTCGTTCTGAGTCGGGTACCGGTGCACGGCTCGTTCGCCGTCAACGTGTTGCCGGGAATGCTCCTCTTCGGCGCGGGAGCGGGGCTCGGATTCGCACCGTCCGTCGCACTCGCGATGGCCGACGCGGCTCCCGCTGACGTGGGTCTTGCTTCGGGCCTTGCAAACGTGTCGCTCCAACTCGGGGCCGCAATAGGAGTAGCGGTTCTGGCAAGCATCTCAACTTCGCGGAGCAACGCCTTGCTCGCCCACGGGTCTGGCCGCGCATCAGCACTCGTCGCGGGATACCACCTCGGTTATCTCGTCGCAGCGGGATGCATCGTGGCGGCGATCGCCGTTGCGGGCTTGGTCTTCAACGACTCGAACGTGGGAAGGGCCCGGTCCCGCCAATCCTCTTGAGCAGGCGCAGGGACCCCTTCGCCCCGGCCTCTTCAAACTCGCCCGACTCGAGCGCCGTGCTCCACAGTTCGTAGGGCGGCCTCCCTCCGTCCGCCGGGTCGGGAAAGACGTCGTGGATCGCGAGGACTCCTCCGGTCACGACCTTCGGCGCCCACCCGAAGAAGTCGGCCCACGCCGGTTCACTCCCGTGCCCCCCGTCGATGAAGCAGAAGTCGACGGGTGTGTTCCACCTCGACGCGATCGTGGCGGAGTCGCCCACCAATCCGACTACCGACGCTCCGAGGCCGGCGTCCACGATCGTCCGGCGCCAGAACGGCAGCGTGTCGATCTTCCCCGTGACAGGGTCCACGACCTCGAGATCATGGTGGTCCCAGCCCGCCTGGTTCTCTTCGGAGCCGTGGTGGTGGTCGATACTGAACAGCACGGAACCGCTCGCTTCGCAAGCGGCACCCAGATAGACGGTGGACTTGCCGCACCATGCCCCGATCTCGACGACCGTCGCGCCAGAGGCCCGAGAATGACCCGCCTCGAGTGCCGCGGCGAAGAGAGCCTCTCCTTCGTCGTCGGGCATGAACCCCTTCGCCGTCCGCCGCGCGGCCCAACAGATCGTTGGTCCGTTTCGTGGCGGCCGTCAACGTCGGCCCCTGCGATACAGCGGACCTCGCCGGCTCATTTACTGAGTCTCATTACCGGGTCTCATTTACTGGCAGGCGGCGACGTGAGCCGCGAGGTGCCCGCGGATAGCACCGGCCCTGCTCCGGCTCCCAGACGGACAGCGAGGGCGGCGTTGACCCCGAGTCGCTCGCTCGTCTGGGCAAGTGCCTTCTCGCCGGTCGGCACCGGGTGTGCTCCCAGGAACTCTCTTATCTCAACAGCCAGTCCGTTGTCCTTGCACAGAAGACGGACGCCCTCGAGCATCCGCGTCACCAACGTGCTGGGGAATCTCGCCAACAGCTCGTCCCAGTGTCCGATCACCCGAGCCCATGTCGAGGGACCCGCGACCCTGTTCGCCAGCAGCAACGCGATCAGCAATGGCGCGTTCTGAACCCGAACCTCGGTCAGAGCGAGCTCGAAGCTCCGTTCGGCGAGAGCAGGATCCTCGAATCCCGCCAGAGCATTGAGGTATCGCACCTCTTCTTGAGGAGTGACAGCTTGCTTGAAGCGAGCGAGAAAGGCGTCGTACTCGGCAGGCCCCCCGGACGCGGCAACCGTTGCCACGATCGCAGGAGCGAGCTCCGGGTCGAGCGGGCTTATGCCTTCTAAGAAGTCCCGATGCAATCGTGCACACGTCTCACGCAAGTACGGATCGGCTCCCGCAGTCCCGAGCGTGGCGAGCAGCTGTGCGCGAAGCGATCTGATCCGTTCGGAGTCGGAAGCATCGTGCTCCCACCCGAGGTGCTCGAAGACCGGTCCCACCAGGGCACGCGTGTACGCAGCGAGACCGGGTAGAAGATCGTCGGGGACGGCTCTTGCCATCAAGGAGATGGGTCCTGTCACCTGACCCCAGACGTCGGGGTCGCGCTCGCTGGCCGGCTCTGCCGCGAGCGCTTCCGCGAGTGACAAGAAGTCCGCGAGCGAGCTTCGGTCCGCCAGCACTCCCGCCCAAGTATCAGACAGAAGATAGAAGCGCTCGAGGGTGGTGAGCTCTTCCGATCGCGAGGCCAGCCGGACGAGGTGCTCGGCAGGGTATTGAACCCTGTAGACACCCGAACCGCCGGCATTGACGACAGCGGGGCCGCTTCCGTCGAGTTCGACGACGAGCTCACCGCTTTCGAGCAGCGCTCTTGTGAATGCGGTGTCCTTCGAGTCGCCGCCGGTCTTTCCGTCGCCGACGGTGCGCAACAAGGTCGGCACCTTCCAGATGTTTCCGATGGCGCTCGGCTGATCGTCGGTCGGAGTGAAGGTGAACGGCACCTGTGTGAGCGCAACTGCAGAAGCACCGAGGTCGGCGCTCTGTTGCACCTGTACCTGCACGAATGGAAAACCCCCTTGGTGCAGCCACGAATCCATGATCAGACTGACCGGCTCGCCGCTCGACTCTTCGATGGCCGTCCACAGGTCAGCAGTGTCGGTGTTCCCGTAACTGTGGCGCTTCAGGTACAGGCGTATCCCTTCACGGAACTGCTCGGCTCCGATGTAACGCTCGAGCATCCTGAGCACTCCTGCACCCTTCTCGTACGTGAGAGGGTCGAACATTCCCTCGGCTTCCTCCGGCTTGCCGACCGCGAACTCGATGGGACGTGTGTTGTGAAGCGCGTCGATCGCCATCGCACGCTCGCGCATGGTGCCGAAGACCGTCCACGAGTCCCACTTGGGACGGAAGTCGTCCACGCACATCAACTCCATGAGAGTGGCAAACGCCTCGTTCAGCCATATTCCGTCCCACCAGCGCATCGTCACGAGGTCTCCGAACCACATATGGGCGATCTCGTGAGCGACGACCTGAGCCACCCGGAGCATCTCGGAGAGGGATGCGAGAGCCGGATCCACCAAAAGAGCAGACTCCCGGAACGTGACGCAGCCGAGATTTTCCATCGCTCCCATGGCGAAGTCAGGTAGCGCGATCAGGTCGAGTTTCGAAGCGGGGTACGGGATCTCGAACCACTCCGTGAAGAACCGGATCGAGTGAGCAGCGGCTTCGAGGGCGAACTGGGTCAGGTGCTCTTTACCCGGCACGTGGACGACGGTGATCGGTACTCCGTCTTCCACGACGGCTTCAGACTGGATGAGCGGTCCGACGACGACCGCAACGAGGTAGGTCGACATGATCATCGTGTCGCCGAAGCGAACGCGACGAACGCCGGACCCGATCGGTTCCTCCGAGAGAACGGACCAGTTCGACCAGACGCCGAGACCCTTCGGCACGTCGACCGTGATCGAGAACACGGCCTTCAGGTCGGGCTCGTCGAAGCACGGGAATGCGCGGCGGGCGTCGGTGGGCTCGAAATGGGTGGTGGCGATGACCTCAGAGGTCCCTTCCGGCGCTCCGACCGAGGTGAACGTCGATCGGTAAAACCCGCGGAGCTGGTCGTTCAGGATCCCGGTGAAGCCGAGCTCTACACGGAGGTCCTCACCGCCCGACAACGGTTCTGCGAGTCGCACGGTCACCTGCTCCGCCGGCTCGTCGACCGATACGTCAGCTACCTCCAAGGGGCGGCTACCGACCTCGACGGCGGCGCGGTCCACCTGGAGGTCTGCTGCGTTGAGCACGATCTGGCTCGTCGGCTCGATGACGCTGCATTCGATTCGAACGGTCCCGGTGAACGTCGAGGTGTTCACATCGGGAGCAAGAAGCAACTCGTATCGGATCGGCCTCACGGCGGTCGGCAACCGCCATCGGGCCTCATCGGCCGACACCTGGCTGAGCGGCGGGGTTCGGATGGTCATGGGAAGGAAGTTACCTGGCCGGCGACCCGGACCCATTAGCGTGGGCGGCCGTGCCCGCGACAGACGACACGGACGACGACGCCGATCAACTCGACGTCGTCTGTCTCGGAAATGCTCTGGTCGACGTGCTCGCGTACACGAAAGACGCAGACCTCGCACGTCTGGAGCTCAACAAAGGCTCGATGGCTCTGGTCGACCTGGCGAGGGCCGCTCAGATCTATGCGGAGATGCACAACACCATCGAGGTATCGGGGGGGTCGGCGGCAAACACCACGGCCGGCGTCGCCGCTCTCGGGGGCAGAGCCGGCTACATAGGAAAGGTCGCTGACGACGCTCTGGGAGAGATCTTCGTCCACGACATGTCTGTCCTCGGCGTCGAGCTCGGTTCTCGTACGAGCGAAATCGGGTCGAGGAAGCTTCGTTCGGCGCCCTCCGGCCTGGTGGAGGCGGACGAGCACGCCAGCACCAATGACGATGCGGCGACAGGACGTTCGCTGGTCCTGGTAACGCCGGACGGCGAGCGAACGATGGCGACTCATCTTGGGGTTGCCTCGACCCTCGCGCCGGAGGATCTCGATCAGGAGCTCGTGGCGCGCGCCGAGATCGTGTACTTCGAGGGCTACCTGTGGGACACAGAGCCAGCGAAAGAAGCTGTCAGGCTCGCCATTTCGATCACCCACTCGTCTGACGGCCTCGTGGCGCTTTCGCTCTCCGACCCGTTCTGTGTCGAGCGGCACCGCCTGGAGCTTCTGTCACTGCTCCAAGGCGACGTCGACCTGCTGTTCTGCAACGAGGAGGAGGCGAAGCTCTTGTTCGGCGCCGATGATCTCGGAGAGGCGCTCGATGCCGTTGGCGAGACAGGTCTCCTCGCCGCCGTCACCTGCGGCCCTCGTGGATCTGTCGTGGTCATGTCCGAAGGGCCCGTGGAAGTGCCGGCCGAGCCCGTGGAAAAGGTCGTAGACACGACGGGTGCCGGGGATCTTTACGCCGCAGGATTCCTCTACGGGCTGACCCACGGGCAGGACCCCGCGTCTTGCGCACGACTCGGCGCTGCATGTGCCGCCGAGGTGATCTCGCATCTCGGCGCGAGACCACAGTCGGACATCTCGGCCCTCGTGAATACGTCCCACCTGCGATTGCTCTGAGCCGCGGCACTACGGTCTGAGAGGTGAACGCTTTGCGCGGGTCTCCTTGGATGGACCGCCGAGTGATCGCTTACGCACACCAAGGCGGGGCTTGGGAATCACCGTCCTCCACGTGTTTTGCGATCCGTCGGGCGCTCGTGGCGGGGGCGACGGGTATCGAGCTCGACGTGCACTCCACCTCCGACGACGAGCTGGTCGTATGTCATGACTCGAGCGTCGACCGGACCACCGACGGGACAGGCGAGATTGCGGATCTGACCCTCGCAGAGGTTCGCAACCTGGACAACGCCTATTGGTTCGTCCCGGGAGCGGACGTGACGCATGGGCTCGAGCCTGCGGCGTACCCGTACCGCGGCAGGGCACCCGAGGACCGTGACTTCGGGATCGCCACCCTCGCAGAGGCTCTCGCCGTCATAGAGGAGTTCCCGGGCGTGGTCGTGAATCTGGACATCAAGGCAACGGCTCCTCAGGTGAAGCCTTACGAGGCGCATCTCGCCAGCGAGCTCGCCGAGCTCGGCCACTCAGACGACGTGATAGTCGCATCGTTCAACGACAAGGCGACCGAGGCATTTCGGACCTTCGCCGACAAGGTTGCGACATCGGCCGGCACACTTCAGACAGCCGAGTTCTGGCGCGCCGCGCACGCGGGCGAGGACATCCCGAGTGTTCCTTACCTAGCGCTGCAAGTTCCGGCGTCTCACGCGGGCTTGGAGGTCGTGGACGAGGTACTGCTCTCGGCGGCTCACGAACGCGGGAATCGCGGTACACGTTTGGACCGTCAACCAGACGACCGAGATGGAGCGGCTCTTGGATCTCGGAGTGGACGGCATCATCTCGGACCTGCCTAGCGACCTGTGCGCCGTGCTCTCCGCACGAGGCGTCTTTTGGAAACCTTCGGCGCCTAGATCCTCGTCCAAGGATCTCGGCTCGCCCTGAAATCCAAAGCCGAGCTGCTCTCTAGCCCCGTCCGGTGTTGGGCCGCTTTCCGTGGTTGGCCTTCTTCTTGGATCGCAGCTTGCGCTTGACGGTCTTTTTCGACATAGCTGCCCAGGCTATATGGCTGGGCGGGACCTCCGAGTAGCGTCGGGTTAGTGGAGCACATAGGGCTGGTCGGGCTGCCGAATTCCGGCAAGACCTCGCTTTTCAACGCCCTCACCGGCCGGTCTGCACCTGTCGCTCCGCATCCGTTCACGACAACCGAGACGTCGGTCGGCATCGCCGTTCTGCCCGACCACCGCCTCGACGCGCTTGCCGAGATGAGCAAGAGCCGGAAGGTGGTGCGCGCCGGCGTCGAGATGGTGGACATCGCCGGACTCGTCGCGGGTTCGTCGACCGGAGAGGGACTGGGCAATCGCTTCCTGGGCGGTATCCGCGAGGTAGACGCCCTCCTGCTCGTCGTGCGGGCGTTCGAGGACCCGGAGGTACCGGGTGATGCGGATCCGCTCGGCTCTCTCCAGACGCTCGAGCTCGAGTTGGTCCTCGCCGACGTTGCTTCGGTGGAGTCGCAGATCGAGCGCAAACGCAAGGCGGCTCGTTCCGATCGGAGCTTGTTGGCCGAGGTCGAGGCTATGGAAGCAGCGCGCAAAGTTCTCGAGCAGGGGGTGCCTCTTTACCGGTCGACCGACAGCTTCATCAACAGCGAGGAACAGAGGCTCCTCCGCCGGGGGCAGTTCTTCCTTACGGACAAGCCTGTTCTTGCCGTCGTCAATATCGGAGAGGATCAGCTCGACCGCGCCGATTCCCTCGTGAAACCCGTGTCTGACGAGCTCGACGGACACGGCGAGGTGCTTGCAGCTTGCGCGCAACTCGAAGCGGAAGCTGCTCAGCTCTCGGACGCGGAGCGCGCCGAGATGTCAGAAGGCCTCGGGCTGGGTGAAGGAGCGCTTGCTCGCGTCGCGCGCTCCGCGTACCACCTGCTCGGGTTGCGCACGTTCCTCACCACGGGAGACAAGGAGTCGCGAGCCTGGAGCTTCCGAGCGGGAGCGACGGCGCCGGAGTGCGCGGGGGTCATCCATTCGGACCTGCAGCGGGGATTCATCAGGGCCGAGGTGATCCATTGGGACCAACTGATCGAGCTCGGCTCGTGGGCGGCTGCCAAGGCGGCAGGCAGGATACGGGTTGAGGGCAGCCAGTACGTGGTCGAAGACGGCGACGTACTCGAGATCCGGTTCAACGTCTGACGCCGGGGCGCTCGTGGGCGAGAGTGCGAAACACCGAACGGATGCGGACGGCTGGTGGCTGCTTCGCGACGGCGACGTCCTGTGCGCAGCGGAAGTTGCGAGATCGCTTGGCGAGCGATCGAAGGGACTGCTTGGGCGCAAGGGCTATGACGGGGCGCTTGTCCTGCACCACACCCGAGCGGTCCACTCGTTCGGCATGCGCTTTGCCCTGGATGTCGCTTTCTTGGACCGAAAGCTAGTGGTCGTGGACATCACCCATCTGCGGCCGTGGAGGATGACGCTCCCGCGCCTGCATGGACGGAGCGTGCTCGAAGCAGAGACCGGTGCGTTCGAACGGTGGGGTTTGCGCAAAGGCGACCGTCTCGAGCTCAGGTGCGGGAAATGAGCACCACCAAGCCACAGTCTGCGACTCACGGAAGCGGCCGTCTGGTGTTGGTGGCGACCCCGATCGGCAATCTCGGAGACCTGTCGCCACGCGCGGTGCGGACGCTCGAGGCGGCAGACGTGATCTGCTGCGAGGACACCCGACGCACCCGTGAGCTTCTTACGCACGCAGGCATTACCCAGAAGAGGCTGCTTTCTTTGAACGAGCACAACGAGGCGGAACGGATCCCCGGCGTGCTCGCCCGAGTCCGCATCGGAGAACAGGTGGCGGTCGTCAGCGATGCCGGCACTCCAGGAGTGTCGGATCCGGGAGGCCGCCTCGTCGCGGCTGCCGTAGGCGCGGGCCTGTCCGTAGAGGCTGTGCCCGGCGCCAACGCGGCGCTCACCGCTTTAATCGTGAGTGGGTTGCCGATGGAAAGGTTCTGCTTCGAGGGGTTCCTGCCGAGACGAGGTTCTGAGCGACATCGGCGTCTTGCGGCAATCGGCGACGAGGAGCGCACCGTGCTCCTCCACGAATCACCCCAGCGCCTCGCCGCAACCCTCACAGATCTGGCTTTTGCGTGCGGGGAGGAACGCCAGGTAGCGGTGGCAAGGGAGCTCACCAAGATCCACGAGGAGGTTTGGAGGGGATCGCTCGCCGAAGCGGTGGCGTGGTATTCGGACCGCGCGGTGCGCGGCGAGGTTGTGCTCGTACTCGGCGGGGCGCCGCCAGGAGCCCCGGATATCAACGAGGGAGAGCTCGAGGCAGCGCTGCTCAAAGAGCTCGCCTCAGGAACCGGCGTGCGCGGTTCTGCGATCGCGGTATCGACCCGGCTCGGCGTTCCACGAAGGCGCGGCATACGAAAAGGCCCTCGAGCTCAAAAGGAATGTCCGGGAGGATCCAGAGGTTTTGCCCCGGTGATGGGAATCGCACGGAAATTGCTGGACAGGCTGGAAGGGAGCACTCGCACGGTCTTCTCGAGGAGCGACGACACCCAGGCAGGTCCGGTCGAGCCGGACGACGCTCCCGAGGGGCTGGCTCTGGCCACCTTCGCAGCCGGGTGCTTCTGGGGGGTGGAGGACTTCTTCTTGCACGTTCCCGGGGTCGTCAACGTGGTGAGCGGCTACACAGGTGGGAGCGTCCGAGCGCCCCGTTACGGCCAGGTGTGCTCTGGAAGGACGGGCCACGCCGAGGCGGTTCTGGTCACCTACGACCCTTCGCTCGTCTCCTACGAAAAGCTGCTCGAGGAGTTCTTCAGGCACCACGATCCGACCACCCCCAACAGGCAGGGCCCCGACGTCGGCACTCAATACCGGTCCGCGATATTCGCTCACAACGCCGAGCAGGAGCGCATGGCCAAGGAATCGCTCGACGCCTACTCAACTCGCTTCTCACGTCCGATCGTCACGGAGGTCGTCCCGGCGGTCACCTTCTGGCCCGCCGAGGCGTACCACCAGCGGTACGTCGAGCGGACGGGAAGAGCCTCGTGCCACGTGGCGAACTGGTAGCACCGGCCCCGAATTACGCCGGCCGGGCAACCCACCTTTTGGAAAGCCGCAGCGCATCGACCGAGTGACCGTCTGAAGCAATTGGAACGGTCTGTACTCTTTGTGCGTGGCCCCCTTCTACATAACGACACCTATCTATTACGTCAACGACGCTCCCCACGTCGGCCACGCGTATGCGACGGTCAATGCCGACGCGCTGAGCGCGCTGGCACCGCCAAGCGGGCGACGACGTCTTTTTCCTCACCGGGACCGACGAGCACGGGGACAAGGTTGCGAGGGCAGCCGCCGAGAACGGGACAGATCCTCAGGACTGGACCGACCGTACCTCTGCGCGGTTTGCCGAGGCGTGGCGGAGCCTCGACATTTCGAACGACGATTTCATCCGCACGACCGAGCCCCGTCACCACGTTGCCGTCCAGAAGTTCCTTCAACGCATATATGACAACGGTTTCATCGAGCTCGGCACCTATGCGGGCTGGTACTGCGTCGGATGTGAGGCGTACAAAGACGAGTCGGAGCTCCTCCCTGGCAACATCTGCCGGGACCATCACCGACCCGTCGAGTGGCTCGAAGAGGACAACTACTTCTTCAAGCTCAGCGCGTTCCAAGACCGTCTCATCGAGTGGTACGAAGCACAACCTCGAGCCGTGGCGCCTTCGTCCAAGCGCAACGAGGCGCTCAGCTTCATAAAAGGCGGTCTCAACGACATATCGATCACGCGGACCTCGACGAAATGGGGCGTGCCGGTTCCATGGGATGACCGTCACGTCTTTTATGTCTGGTACGACGCGCTTATCAATTATCCTGACCGCGATCGGCTATGGCGACGACGAAGCCCGCTTCGAATATTGGTGGCCGGCGGTCCACCATTTGATCGGAAAGGAGATCATCCGCTTCCACTGTGTGTGGTGGCCAGCGATGTGTCTCGCGGCAGGAATCGACCCACCTGCCCACGTGCAAGTCCACGGTTGGTTGCTGGTCGGGGGGTCGAGACTGTCGAAGACGCGGATCCGCGAGCAGGCAAACGATCCTGTTTCGTCGGCCGTCGATCTGACCGAGATCAGCCCCGATGCGCTAACCGATGACTTTGGCGTGGACGCGATCCGTTACCACCTGCTCAGAGCCGTTCCGCTCGGCACCGACGGAGAGTTCTCTTATGAGGGCATCACGTCGCGCTACAACTCGGACTTGGCTAACAACCTGGGCAATCTGGTCTCCCGCGTGGCGACAGTTGTCGCCTCCAAGTGCGGTGGCACTGGGCCGGCTCCTGATCCGGACAGCCCGCTCGCTGCGGTGGCCGCAACCATCGTGGAGGAGTCGGCCGACGCCTGGAATCGGTTTGCGCCCCACGACGCGCTCGAAGCGACGTGGCGGCTCATCCGCGAAACGAACGCCGAACTCGAAGCGAAAGAACCATGGAAAGCCGAACCTGGGCCGGCCACGGACGCAGTTTTGGGAAGCGCCCTCGAAGCTTTGCGGATCATCGCATTGCTGATCCTGCCAGCGATGCCGAGCACGAGCGCCGAGATCTGGAGGCGCATCGGGCTTTCGGGGACACCCGGTGAACGGCGGCTGCCATCCGACGCCGCGTGGGGCGGCTATCCCGGCGGGGTCCAGGTGGAGAAGGGCGACGCGCTCTTCCCGCGGCGAAAGGCGTGATCGGGGGCGTTGGCGGGTGGATCGACTCGCACTGCCACATCCAAGAGCGCTATCGACCGGAGGATCTCGACGCGGACCACGCGATCGAAGATGCGGTCGAGGCCGGGGTGGCAGGCCTGATCTGCATCGGTACCGACCCTGAGTCGTCGCGCCAGGCGGTCGACCTGGTGGCAGGTTTGCGTGAAAGGTCAGACGGTTTCGGATCATGGGCGACCGCAGGACTTCATCCGCACGATGCCTCTGCGGGGCCACGGGCGCTGGAGGAAGTGGAAGCTGTCATCGACGCGGCCAATCGCGAGCACCCTGGGGTCGTAGTTGCAGTGGGGGAGTGCGGCCTGGACTATCACTACGACCACTCACCTCGAGCCGAGCAGCGAGAGGCCTTCGAGGCACAGATCGCTCTCGCGTCGGCCCGTCGTCTTACCATCGTCGTCCACACGAGAGCCGCCTGGGATGACACGATCGACATTCTGCGATCGAGTGGCATGCCGGAGCGTGTCGTCATTCACTGTTTCACAGGCGGTCCTGAAGAAGCTCGACGCTGTCTCGATCTGGGGGCATACCTTTCCTTCAGCGGCATCGTCACCTTCAAAGGTGCACCGGAAGTTCGCGAGGCCGCCATCCTGTGCCCGAGCGAACGTCTGCTCGTCGAGACCGATGCGCCATTCCTCGCTCCTGTCCCGTTCCGAGGTAAGCCCAACCGTCCGGCTTGGGTGGCAATCGTCGGAGAGGCGGTCGCTGAGGCACGCAGCGAAGATCCGACCGCTCTCGCAATGTCGTCCAGTGAGGCCGCGTTCAATGCCTTCGGGATTGACCTCGGGAGTCCGGCACCGTAGGCAGCGATGACGCTCAGCCGCCCCGAAGTCCGAAGAATGCTGGCTTCGCATGGTCTGCACCCGAGCAGAGCACTCGGACAGAACTTCGTGGTCGACCCGAACACCGTACGGCGTATCGCACGGCTTTCAGGAGTAGGCCCTGGAAGCGCCGTCGTGGAAGTCGGCGCAGGGCTCGGATCGCTGACGCTCGCGCTTGCAGAGACCGGTGCGGACGTGACCGCAGTGGAGATCGACAGTGGCCTGATGCCGTTGTTGCGGTCCGTGGTGGAACCAGAAGGGGTCCGCGTAGTTCACGGCGACGCACTTACCCTTGACTGGGAAGAGCTTCTCGACCCGGGACCACGCCCTCGTACTGCGTGGGCTCTTGTATCGAATTTGCCTTACAACGTGGCGACTCCGGTCGTCGCCAAAGTGCTCGATGAAGTCCAAGACGTGAAACGGCTGGTGGTCATGGTCCAGCGCGAGGTCGGGGAGCGACTGGCAGCCGGTGTCGGCGACCCTGCATACGGAGCGGTGTCGGTGAAGGTTGCATACCACGCGACGGCAAGGATGCTCGGGCATGTGCCCCCTACCGTCTTCATGCCTCGACCAAACGTGGCATCGGTTATCGTCGGTATTGACCGACGTGACGCTCCGGCCGTGGACCCTTCAGTAGTTGGCCACCAGCGGCTTTTCGAGGTGGTGAGGGCGGGATTCTCACATCGCCGCAAGATGCTGCGCCGCTCGCTCATGGGAGTCGTTGACCCCGCCGCGTTCGAAGGAGCCGGCGTCAGTTCAACCTTGCGGGCCGAGGATCTGGACGTGGCCGCGTGGGGCAGACTGGCCGGATGGCGGGGCCCGGCGAAGAAGTCTCACGGGAGTCAGATCCAGCGATGAGCGGGCACCGAGGAGACGAGTCCGAGCGCGGAGGCTGGTTGGCGACGGAGTCGGCTCCGGCGAAGCTGACGTTGTCGCTGAGAGTGACCGGAGTTCGGTCTGACGGCCTGCACGAGCTCAGCGCAGAGATGGTCTCCATCGACTTGGCGGACACGCTCACGTTCACTGACGGTTCGGGCCTGACCGTGATCGACGGAGTCGTGGGAGACCTCGGTCTTGGTGCGCTGACAGACGACAATCTGGTCGAAAGGGCACTCGAGCTCGTCAACAAGCGCGCTGCGGTCCGACTGGCGAAGCGCATACCGGTCGGGGCCGGTCTGGGCGGGGGATCTGCGGATGCTGCAGCGGTCCTTCGGTGGGCTGGCGTGACGAACCCAGCGGTGGCAGCGCAGCTCGGTTCGGATGTCCCCTTTTGCCTCGCAGGCGGAAGAGCCATGGTCTCGGGTGTAGGAGAGCGGGTGGAAGCCCTGCCGTACGAAGACCGGCGATTCGTGCTGTTGTTGCCACCGATCTCCGTCGACACCGGGGCGGTTTACCGGGCGTGGGACTATTTGCGACGCGAGGAGAACGCCGTTTCGAACGAAAGAGAGGACTCGGGAAACGACCTGGAGGAAGCGGCGCTCACGGTTGCCCCGCAACTGAGGCACTGGCGCGAAACATTTGCAGGTATAACAGGAAGGCGACCACGTCTGGCTGGAAGTGGATCCGCATGGTTCGTCGAGGGATCCCCCCAGGAGTTGGACCTCGGGAAGCGATCGTCGCTGGTGCTCGGAAACCTCAGGGCACCGCTCGTTGCCGTAAGGACCACAAAGGCGATGCTTCCGAATGTTCAGGTGACTTTGTCGTGAACACCCGAAACCGAACTCGTTCGAGCTGTTGCGTTACTTTCCGGCGGCGCGCCTTTGCCAACGAGTGGCTTTCAGCATTTTCTTGTGCTTCTTCTTGCGCATCCGCTTGCGGCGCTTCTTTATGAGCGAGCCCATGTCGGACCGCACGTTAGTGGCTGTAGAGGCCTTGGCGCCAAGAGCGAAGGATCTGTTGCAGCGAATGACCTGCCGGCGTAGCCGGCTGAAGGGGGCCTCGTGGGATCCCGCTTGATCGGAATCGACCACGTGCAGCTTGCAATGCCGTCTGGGAAAGAGGAGGTCGCGGCCGCCTTCTACCAGGATCTTCTCGGTCTCGACCGCCGAGAAAAGCCCCCGGCGCTCGCAGCACGAGGCGGCTGCTGGTTCTCGAACGGAACTGTCACGCTGCATCTGGGGGTCGAAGAGGGGTTTCGACCCGCACGAAAGGCCCATCCAGCGTCGATCGCCGAGAACCTCGATGAGCTGAGCCAGGCGCTGAGAGCCGCAGGTCACGAGGTACGATTCGACGACGAGATACCGGGAGTCCGTCGTTGCTACGTCGACGACCCGTTCGGCAATCGCATCGAGCTCATCGAGAATTCGAGGGGTCCCGCGCGTGACCCCGAGGCCCTTGGCGGGTAGTTCAACCGGCAGAACGCCTGACTTTGGATCAGGAGGTTGGAGGTTCGAGCCCTCCCCCGCCAGCGAGGAGAAGTGCAGGTAAGGGAGTTGCGTGCCTTCATGAGCGGTTCTCGATCACTGTCATATGTCAGCGCGCGCACATCGTCGCCTTGCGATTGTCATCGCGAGCTCGCTGTTGGGAAGTTCCCTCCTTGCGCTGTCGTCGGGGAATTCTTTCGCTGCGACGCCGGCTCATGCGAACGAGGGCATCACCAACTACACCGGCCTCGGTGTTTCCGAACCGTTTGGCATCGTCACCGGACCCGACGGAGCGCTCTGGTTCACAAACTCCGCGAGCAACTCGATCGGCCGTATAACCGTCAAAGGGAAGGTCACGAACTTTACGGGTCCAGGTATTAGCCAGCCCGAGGGCATTGTGGTCGGTTCGGACAATGCCCTTTGGTTTACTAACTACAACACCGGCACCATCGGTCGGATCACAACTGCCGGCGCCGTGACGAACTTCACCGGACCGGGTATCGACAATCCAGTTGGAATCGCGTTGGGCTCGGATGGAGCTCTGTGGTTCGCCAACTACTGCAACAGCTCGATCGGCCGCATAACGACGGGCGGTGTGGTGAGCAACTATTCAGGGGGTGGAATCGGTGGCCCCTACGACATCGCCGCCGGTCCCGATGGCGCACTTTGGTTCACCAACTTGGTAGAGCACTTCATCGGGCGGATCACGACATCAGGCATCGTGAGCGACTATTCAAGTACCGAGATCGATGGGCCTGCTGGTATCGCTGCTGGCCCTGACGGTGCGATGTGGTTCACAAATGCGTACAACAACTCGATCGGCCGGATAACCATGGAAGGCGACATAACCAGCTACTCCAGTCCGGGATTGGACGAACCTCTTTCGATAGCAGCCTCGAATAGTGCGATGTGGTTCACGAACTTCGGTAACAACTCGACCAACGTCTCTGTCGGCCGAGTGTCGCTGCACGGGAGGATTCTCTTGTACTCGGATTCGACCGTGAGTGAACCGCTCGGCATCACAGAAGGTCCCGATGGCGCCGTCTGGTTCACGAACTTCGGCAACGCCTCAGTTGGACGAATCGCACCTCAACCCAGCACAGTTATTTCGCCGTCGTCTGGCCCGGCGATGACCGCCGTAACCGTCAGTGGCAGACATTTCGGCCCTGGAGGGCACGTCACGGTTCGTTACGAGACCGAACTGTCTAATCCCCAGCCGGCTACGGTCATCCTGTGTACGGCGGTAGTCGGGGCTGATGGAGCGTTCTCCTGCACGGGACGGATTCCCAGTTTGAAGGACGCCGGACCTGACGGCGTCCATTCCGTCATTGCGAAGGAGACGTTCTCGCTTGACGTCGCCACCACCACGTTCAGCTTGATCTCCTGAAAGTCGTTCCGACGTCTACCGGGGTGCGTTGTCTCAGGTCCTGCGTCAACATTCTGCTTCGGTCGACCTTGACCGTCGGAGTCGTCAATGCGTTGCCCGTACTTAGCGACTGTTTCAGCCAAGCAACGATGCGCTTAGTGCCGCTCCGGCTTCCTGCGCCGTCCCAGGCAGTGTGTGCGCGTAGATCGACAGCGTGATCGTTGGCGACGAGTGTCCCAGGCGCTCCGAGACAACCTTCACCGGAACACTCGAGGCAAGCATGAGACTTGCGGCCGTATGCCGGCAGTCGTGAAGTCGTGAAGTCGTGAAGTCGACGTAGGGCCGCCGCCACTGTCAACTTGTCGTACCGATCAGAGAGGAAGTCGGGATAGCTCGGACGTCCGAGTTCGTCGGCGATGACGTAGCCGTTGTCAGAGTACGCAGGGCCTGCTGCAAGCCGCTCCGCTGACTGTTGCGCGCGCTTGGGGCGAAGGAGAGCTCCGAACGGGGTCCCGCCCGCCACGTTGCTACTCTTCGCGGCATGGAGGATCTGCTATCGGGAGACCCGAGGCTACCGCCGGGCCGGCACGGCAGATCCCGGCAGTTCGTGCAGGCCCATCAGCGCGAACGCCTCATCAGCGCGATGGTCGAAGTGGTCAACGCCAAGGGCTACCAAGCCGCATCGATCGCCGACGCGCTCGCCCTCGCCCGCGTGTCGCGAAGCGCTTTCTACGAGCTGTTCCGGGACAAAGAGGATTGCTTTCTCGCTTGTTACGACCGCGGCACCGGCCTTTTGTCCGATGCCATCATGGGGGCGCTGGCAGATGGGGGGCCCTGGTGGCAACGCGTCCGCAGGGGGTACCAGGCAGTCACCGCCACCTTCGCCGAGCACCCGCACCTAGCACAGGTGTGCATGGTGGAGGCGTTGGCCGCGGGACCGGCGGTCAACGCCCGCTACCAGGCCGTGATCAGCGCGCTCGTCCTCGTCGTCGAAAAGGACATGTTGGAGGACGGCGCCGTGCCAGCCGTACCTCGCGCGGTCATCCTCGGCCTGGTCGGCGGTGTCGCGGCGATCATCCAGGCGGAGATCCGCGCCGGCCGCACGAGCGAGCTGCCGGCGATGACCGACCTCCTCGTCCAGTTCCACCTCGCCTGCTGCACGGGCTACGAGCAAGCCGGCGCCTCTCTCGCCGGGTTCTCCGGGATAAAGCGCCGCACTCGCGGTCGATGATGTCGCTGGCGTGAGTCTCGTCGCTCACTCGGTGACGCGCCGCGGGCGCCGTCGGATCGCCGCCGCCGCCTTCCTCGATCCGCACGACTTTGGTCCACCGTCGCGGTGCACGCTGCGCGGCGACGAACGCGAGCACGTCGGCTGGAGTGACCTCGACAGGGTCCTTCGCGGCAACCGTCAAGGACACCTTCAGGTCGTACGCCGTCGCGAGCAGCGTGTTCAGGTGGCACGGGCACCGACAAGCTCGAAATAGGCGTCGACGAGGGGATGCCGGAGGCGGACAAGAGCGCTCCTTTGCTCGTCTTGTTCCAACTGGACGCGAGCGGGAGTGAACGCCACTTCAGCGATCCTCGCAGTAGAGCTGCCAAAGGTGGTGGACCACCCGCTTATAAAAACAAGACGTCGATGTACTCGAAGACGCGACGGCGAACCTGGGCTCTCGCCGCCCGGGACTGTCGGTGGATGAGCTCTGCCCTTTTTTCTTGACATATGAGTACATGAGTGTTTTGATATCGGCGGATAGCTTGCGGGGGTGAGAGTACCGCCAGACGCTGAGGGCGTCGATGAGCTCTCCTACAAGAATTGGGCTGGACAGGAAGCCCGAGGGAAATCAACAAGCTGACGACAGGCGTCTAATAACTGGAGGGGGGTTCTTTCAGCAAGACGGACGTGCCCCAGGGCATATGCGGCTTGACACATTTTTCTCAAGGATGGTCCGAGTCACGTGTGGCCTTGGGCGGCCCTTCAAGTTGATTTAGGGCGCCTTGTTAACACCGATTGATGAATAAACCAACCAGGAGCAACTTAGAGAACAAAACTTAGAGAACAAGGGGAGGATCAGTGAAGCGATTCAATCGACCCATCCGGTCAGCGTTGTGGTTGAGCGTCGGCTTGGTCGTGGGGCTCGTGGCGATGGTGATGACGCCTGCGTTGGCAGCCTCGCACGCCAGTTCCATCAAGAACGGGCCTGGGTACCCGCCGCCAAAGGGTATATATAAACCGTTCACCGACTGCCCAATCGCGCTAGACAACGCCTTCATGCAGGCGACCGTAAGCGGTGATGCGGTAGCTTGTGTCGCCGGTGACGCCAACAGCGGCACGATCAAAATCGGCAACATCACGACACCAGTCGTGCACCCGGTGACCGCGCAGTTTGGCGCCTGCAGCCCGCCGAACGCCTCTCCCACGCAATTTAGCGGCTGTACGCTCCCGCCACCGGACGGGGTCTCCGCGGAGCTGACCACCGGGGAGGAATTGGTACCGGTCTCACTGGAACAGATGCTGGGCTGCCCCAGCACGAACAGGGTGATCGAGAAGATGTGCCAGGAGGCTGCGAATTTCGGGGGAAGCTACAACCAAATTTACGTGCTGGCCCAAGAGGCCCTCCCGATCACGAACTTTGCCGTCTTCTCGTGGACCCAGCCGATCAAGATCCAACTGGTCAACCCGCTGCTCGGGTCCGACTGCTACATCGGGACCAACGACAACCCGATCACGGTCAATCCAAATCTCCAGGGCGGGACCCTCATCGAGAAAGTTGACCCTAACCCGACAGCGCACCCGAACACGGCGGTCCTCGAGGACCAAAACACCACGGCCGTCGACAACACGTTCGCGGCACCCGCGGTCACGGACTGCGGCCCGGGAGGTAGTAAGGACATCCCCGTCGAAAATCAGATGGACTCGTACGCCGGGCTGCCCGCGGCGTCGGGGAGCAACAGCCTGTCGCTCAGCGGCAACTTCTACCTCGCCGACTGCTTCAACAGCACCAACCAGGCGAAGATCCTGCTCAACGCAATCGAGGCGAGCTCGGGAACGGCACAGTCCACCAATCCGAGCAACGGTCAGAAGGTCGCCCGCTTGGCCCGGAGTTACGGGCTCAAGTGAGTAGCTAGCCAGGCAAGATCAGCGACCATCGAAACGTTCAGTGCAGTGGCCGGGCCGTCGGGTCCGGCCACTGCAAGTTTCCGACCATCCACTCCAGAGGGGGTAGGAAAGAAAATGATCTCACGATCCAAGAAGATCTCACGATCCAAAAAGACGGTGATCGTCGCGGTGAGCGCGGCAGCCATGGTGCTCGGGACGCAAACGACCGTCTACGCAAGTGTGGCACCGGGCACCACCATCACCGGAACCTCAGGCCATACGGTGTTCAAAGGCACGATCGACGGGTCGGCCATCACCGTCACCTGCACCAACTTCACCGACAGCGTTCAGGTTCCGGCAGGCGCGACCAATTCCCTCACCATTCCGCCGGTGACGATCAACGGGTGCACCGACAGTCTCGGAGGCACCGACACCATCAAGACCAACGACACACTCGGGAGCTGGAAGCTCAAGATCAACAGCACGGGCACGAAGATGAAGCTCATCATCCCCCAGAAGGGCGCCACGTTCTCATCGAACATCCTGCCCGGCTGCACGATTATCGCAGCACCGACCGCCGCGGTGAGTGTGACAGGCACCTACAGCAGCACCAACGGTACGGACACGGTCAGTGGCGCGCCGATAGCCGTCAAGGGAAAGGGTTGCACGGCGACCGCCGCCTCAACGACGACGACGGTCACCTTCTCCCCGAACCCTGGGAAGATCCCGCCGTTCGCTTCGTAGGTCAGTCGGCATCGACAATAAGGACAGGTTGTACACAGGACTTGGGTGGGCGGCGAGCGCCGCCCACCCACGTTCGACCCCCCCGGCTACGTCGGAGCGCCGATGGTCCGGAACAACGAGCCGAGGTAAAGGAGAGCTCACGGTGAAACCGCACCGGCGAGAACGGTAGCGATCGCACCCGACGCATTGTGGGACGTTTTGCAAGCACCTACTTGTCAGCGCGATGTCAGCACAGGAGTGCTGGACTCCCGTGCCGTCATGGTGTCTGACGAAGCTCGTTAGGGTCCTTGCTTGCTCGCTGGCGGGGGAGGGCTAGGCCCCAACCTCCTGATCCAAAGGCCGGTCCGATTCGTGAGGTACGAGGCTCCGAGTGTCGTTGCAGACGGTCGGACATCCTCATGGTTCACCTTTGGTGCGATAACGAGTGGATGTCCCGTTGAAGCAGCGATTGAACCGTCTCTGTCGTCGGGCGGGGGTATTTGCCTCGTCCGCCTTCAGCGCGATCGGGCGGTGGTTGGTCAGGTCGCTGTTGCTCGTTCTCGATGCGCATGTACCTGACGACGAGCGCACACCCCAAAAAACGGTGATCGGACGAATCGTAATGGCGGAAATACCCTCCACCTTGTCAATGGGTCACTTAGCGTGATGTCGCTCAGGCCGACGCAAACGGCAGCCGATACCTCCGCCTAGAACAGCGTTGGGAGAGGCGACCGATGAGCGACCAATCACAAGGACCAGGCTGGTGGCAGGCGTCAGACGGCAAGTGGTACGCACCCGAGCGGCATCCAAACTTCGTCCCACCGGCACCGGTTGTTGGACCTCCCGGGATCACGCCTCCATTGCCCCCCGTCACTACGCAAACAGCCCCGGTCGTTACGCGAACCCCTTCTCCGACCGCGACACAAGTGCCCGAAGCGATGGTCATCGGTCCTCGACAGCTATCCGCGGCGAAGGTGCCCCGACGCTGGTGGGCCCTGGCGGTGCCGGTCATCGCTGGAGGCTTGGCTCTCGCCATTGTGTTGCCGCTCACGGTAGGCGGAGCACCCAAGACGACTTCCACGACCACGCACCCGGCCGGCGTGAACACGGGCCTGACGGGGTCATATGTCGGTAATCCGACAGGTCCGCAGCCACTGCCCCTGTTCTTGACATTGGTCCAGTCCGGCAGCTCCCTTTCTGGGACCCTTACCGCGAGCATCCCCACAGCTTCTTTTACGAGCTTGACGAATACCTCAACCAAGGTGACCGGCACCGTGAAGGGGTCGAAGTTGACACTCGCCGACCGGATCAATGGACAGGCGTCCTCCGTGACAGGAAGTTTTTCGCCGACTTCATTGACGTTCGACTTCGGACAAGGTGTCAGTGTCGTTTTCAAACGGGGAACGCTTGCCCAGTTCGACGCGCTCGTCGTTCGTGAAGGTAAGAGTGTCCTGGCGGAACTGGCAGCTTCGGTTGCCGACCGGGCCGCCGAGTCCAACCTCACTAACGCCACAACCGAGGCGAAGGCGTTGTATCAAGTCAGCCAGTCGTACTCGTCGACGAACGGACCGCCCTACGGCGTCTCCACGTTCACGATGCAGGCTCCAGAGTTCGCCTGGACTACCGGTTCGTGTAGCGCGGCGACAGCGAACTGCGTCTCGTTCCAGGTCATGGACGTCAGTGCCGACCACGACGCCCAGGGCGTCGCACTGGCAACGTACAGCTCCAAGTCCTCGACGTGCTGGTACGCAATAGATATTGAGACGACTCCGGTGGTGGTCCCGAACGACGCGTCCGCTCTCAGGTCCTCGAGCAACAGTCCGAACGCGCGAGTGAAAGCGGGGGTCTTCTACGCCAGGAGTCCAGTTGGCTCATCACCGACATCGTGCAGTGCCCCCCTGGTTCTGCATGCACATCATGCAGCGTGGACCGACAGCTACTCGGCTGCCGGCGGACTGAGCTAACGAAGGGAGACGGTGGAGGTATAGGCGTCAACCGAGGCGACGTGGGCGGGTGTGCAACGTCTTGACCGCCTGAAAATCAGCCGAGGCCCCGCTTACGCGCCATCTCGACCATCTGCGCGGTAAGGGCTTTTGCGAACTCGTGCAACTCCGCGTCCGTCATATCTCTGAGCGACCATGCTCCCATCCACGTCATACCGGTCGCGCGATACTCCGCAGAGCAAACCGGGCAAAACATCACCGGATTCTCGATGGTGCCGGGGACCGCGTCGTCGCCCGGTTCCTGGTGCAACGGCAGGACGCCCTTCGCTCCGCACTCAGGGCAGTCTCTGGCGTCGCGGCGACCGGAAGCAGGTGTAGACGTCACGCTGGCCTCGGGTGCGTCTTAGCGGCGCTCTCGGCTTCTGACGGGTCGACAACCTCGCTCGCCGGTGTTTTTCCGCGATTCGGAGAACTGAACATTCTCACGACGACGGCATCGTCGTCGCTCAACCCGAAGACCTCCGCAAGGGTCCGGCGCGCCGCGAGCTGCAACTACATCGACTTTTGGCGCGTATACGGGCCAGATTTCGGTCCAGTTCGGAAGCCAGGTGGGTGCAGGTGCTTGCCATCCGAGAGCGGCAAGCTTCTTCTCCTGCGCCTCGTCCCAACGTGGGCGCGTGTCCTGAAGCTGGTCGAGGAAGTAGTTGGAGACCACCTCGGCCAAGAACGAGCCGTCCTCGTAGGAGAGGAACTGGATGTAATGGGCCGGAGTTCGCGCGTCCCTGATGACGAAGATCCAACGCCCCGGAGCCTGAGTCAGTTGTCTTAGGAGGTCTTCTAGCCCAGCCCCTACTTCGCGCACTGTCGACGTGCTCTCGTGGACGCCGTCGGACCACGAGCCGGTATAGCTGGACGGCGAGATGGAGCGCGACCGCTGCTCGTAGAGAAGCCCTTCGGCCGCGGCGAGCCAGGAGTCGAGTGCCGCGCGTGCCTTGGACCTAGCCATGATTTCCCCTCTCATCGGTCCTGGCGTTGCCACCGTGCCTCTCGGTCGGTTGGCGCACCTTCAATGGGCCAGGTCCCTCAGGTGCTCTGGATAAGTAGCGGTAAGAGTATCGGCTGGGTGCGTCATTCACAGGTCGGTGGGGATCTCGTTCCGGCGGGCCGCGTTTGCGACATACCTTCCGGACGACGTCAACCGAGCCTGTACTCCCAGCCCTCCTGCCAGGCGAACTCACCGGTTGCGAGATCACGGAGATCGTTACCGTCAATGAAGCGTTCCAGACCCCATCGCGTCGCAACGTGTCCGACAACCAGGATCCGGAGACCGTCCCACCGGGTAGGCAAGTCAGCGAGAAAACGACCCACTCGCACGGTTGCGTCGTTCCAGCTCTCTCCGCCCGGGTAGGCATGATTCAGGTAGAGGCTGCGATCGCCATGGACGTCTGCGGACGGCGCCCCGTTCAGTTCCCCGTAGTCGCATTCACGAAGCCTCCAATCGTGCAGGATCGGCAAAGGAGAATCCGAGAAGGCGATGTTGGCGGTCTCCACTGCCCGACCTAGATCGGAGGTGAACACACAGGCAAGGCCGTCGTCTCGCCTGCGCCGGCCGAGTGCGGCGGCTTGTTCCCTGCCGGCATCTGACAGTCGACCTGGCAGCCACCCGGTGGCGAAGCCCCTCTCGTTGTCCTCAGTCGTGGCGTGGGTCTCAAATACGATTTGAATGGACATTGTGATTTCTATGTGGCGCTCGTGGTCCAGGTCCAGGTCGTGGGATGCGGGTTCCGGTTGTCGTGCGAAACGGTCTGCGCGAAGTGTCCCGGGCACTCGGGGGGGCGGGTGACCCGGGACACTTTTGCGACGAAGTATGGCTCCGCGCCGCCCCATTTTACGCCAGAGCCCTGTGCGTCGGATGTCGGCCTGATAGAGCGCGCGCCACTACGTCCTCACCGAGTCGTCACACCGCGTTCGGAGTCGTGATGCTTGCTTTCGTGCGAAACGTCTGGTGAACCTCCCATCATCTTCAGCATGGGAATCCCGCCTGTCCGCACGAACCGGTAAATGAGGCCTGCGGCCATTACCAGCGCAATGATGTTGAGAATGGTCGTGTAGTTCCACTGGATGGCTATCTCGGTCACCTTGGCGTTTCGCGCCGTCGGTACGAGGCCAAACCCGTCGAAGAGAACTTCGACGAGATAGCCGGCCAGCACTATAGTGACGTAGAAGCTGCCCAAGACGAAAAGCATCATCCGCGTCCCGTAGTACTTCCGGTAGATCACGAGGATCGGAAGGATGATCAGGTCGGCGAAGATGAACGACACCACGCCACCGAAGCTGATGCCCCCGTTCCAGAGCACGGCCGCCAAGGGCACATTGCCGATCGAGCAGACAAAGCTGAGCAAACTGACGACCGGTCCGATGAGGGGTCCCCAGACCTTGGACAAAAGCGGGTGACCGACCGCAAAGAAGTGCCGCCAGAAAGAGTTGGGCACCCAGGCAGCCACACCTCCAGCGATCAGCAGGCCGGCGACGACGTCCCGGATGACCGCAGTCCACTCCATGATGAATATGTGAGAGATCGATGTCAGGCCTTTTCTAGAGCGGAGGCGGCGAAAAACGCTTCCTCCCTCGGAGATCGACATGTCCATTGCGGCATGGCCCTCCATCGACCCGGCGAGGCCCTTGTTCGCCTGGCTCAGGGCGGCATCGATTAACCGCTTGCGCAGAAACAGTCGAAAGATCACTGCCAGAAGCACGATCATGATTGGGCCGCCGACGAATTCCGCGAGCGTGAACTGCCATCCGATTATCAGGGCCAGGATGAGGCCGAGCTCGACAACCAAATTCGTCGAGGCGATTTCGAACACCATTGCGGCTGTGAAGCTGGCACCTTTTCGAAAAAGTGTGCGAGCAAGTGCCACCGCTGCGTAGGAACACGACGACGACGCCGCTCCGAAACCCGCTGCGATCGCCAAAGTGCGCGGCCGATCGTCGCCTAGCAGCCGGATGATCGTGCTTCGTCTGACGACTGCCTGAATTACCGATGACAGAGCAAATCCAAAGATCAGGGCCCACAAGATCTCCCACGTCATCGATCCGCTGATGTCCAAGGCATGACCGAGGGCCTTCAGCGCCCTCATGACTCGTCCCCCTTGGGTGCGGCGATGCGAAGCAATTCACGGAGGCAGTGCTCGAGCAGCGGATGCGGGAAGGCAGGAGCTAGCGAATAGAACACCACGCGGCCTTCCTTCCGGAAGGTCACCAATCCTGCAGTTCTCAACATGCGCAGTCCGTAGGAAACTGCGTCTTCGGTAGCGCCAAGCGCCAATGCCAGGTCACCGACGCAGAGGCGATCGACCGTGGAAAGCGCAAACAGAATCCGAGAGCGCACCGGATCCGCGAGGAGTCCCAGCAGGCCAGCCAGGCGGCCGGCGTCGTCGGCCGAGATCAGCGTCGTTTTGGCGGCTAGCAGTCTCGTGGGGTCGACAGGATGCTCGTGACCAGCAGGTGAGTCTGAAGCTTTTCTACTCATATCCGTATGATCATACGGATATCGGTCTCAGTCAAGGCCCCCAGCCGGGGGCGTAGTCGTCAGTTGGAAGTTGCCGTCGGCCTGATTATCGCCAGTTCAGCGGTCTTCTGCGCCAACAGGGTTCCACCTTCGGAGATCCTCACCGTCAGCCGAAGGTTCGTCGCCGAACAACCCGACGGCACCTCATAACCGACCTTGGACCTGACCGTGCCGTGAGGGGAGAAGTCTGCTGGTTGGCTGAGGGGGTCTATCGCCGGGCAAGAGCCGGTATTGCCGGTGAAGCTCCCGATCCATGTGCTGCTTGCCTGCAGAGACTCTGCCGAGCAATTGCGCGCTGTCAGGTGCGCCGTCAACGTGTCGCCCGGAGCAATTGAGGGGGGTTTGAATACGAGATTCGTGATCTCGACCGTTCCCGAGCACCCGGACGACGTCATGCTCGTGCGCGTCTGAGCGGCTGCCGGGATGGCGGACGTTGCCAGCAGACCGATCGGGGCCAAGACCGCCATTGTCATTACGAGCTTGCGCAACATTTGGTGCCCCCTCTTCTCCGTAGAGTCATGCTCTTCTGCTCGATGGAAACGTTACAGCTGGTAGGCGGACGAATTTGTGACGTTTCGGGGAAGGCGTGATGAACCTTGCTTGGAGTCGGCAACCGTCGTCGGCGAGGACTCCGGCTTCCTGAGATGAGGTGGTTCAGCTCGGTACTCTGCAATCGTCCAGACAATGAGGACGGTGGCTCCGCAAAGAACAAGGGCGTCACACGCCAGATCGGTAAGTGGACCGCGGGGCCTGAACCACCAGTACGGTGCCGCGGCTGCGGTGACAAGTAGCGCGATCAGTGCCCAAGCAACGGGGCGTCGCCGGCGCCACAACGATGTGACGACGATCGGCGCGATCGCGAGCCATGACCAGTGATGTGACCATGACACCGGGCTCACTATCAGCTCGGTCAGGGCGAGTGCCATGACCGCTTCTGATACTCGGTCTTCTCGCGACGACCGATACGCGATGAACAGTCCGCACGCCAACGTGAGGATCCCGAGTGCAGCCCATCCCCAGAAGCTTCCGTGGAACGGTGGGCGGTGCAGCATCCCGTACCAGGATTGATTGGAGCGGCTGCTGACGCCTCCGGTTCGCCCGGCGTTGCCGGCTTCGTGAAACCAGTAAAGGGACGACTCGGACGGCAACACCGCCCACGCGAGCAAGGTGGCCGAGACGAAGACCACAACCCCTCGAAAGAGCGATTTCCAGTCCTTGCGAAACAAGAAGAGTCCGAGATATATCAGCGGGGTCAGTCGGATGGCTGCGGCCAAGCCGATCAGCGAACCACGCCATCGCGACTCACGGCGGGTCGCGTCGAGAGAGACGAGCAACATCAGACCGAAGTTCACTTGGCCGTAGTCGATGTTGGTTCGCAGGGGTTCGAGTACGAGGACGGCTATGCCGCCGATGGCCGCAGCGACCACGAAGGACCGTCCGCGTGCAGCGGTCTCATCCGATGCCAAAAGTGCCGGTTGCCTCCGTCTGCGCTCAGTCTCGACAAGTACGAAGAGCGCGGTGACTATTGCGGCCGCGCCTAGGAGCCACCAAATAGTCTCGATTACGCCGATCGAACCGAAGGAGAACGGGCTCAAGACCAAGAGCGCGAATGGCGGGTACGTGAAGGGGAGTCGGATTCGCGTGAACAGCGAATCGAAAGGGTTTCCCCCTGCGAACAACATGCGGCCTGCAGAACGGTAGACCTGAAGGTCGAGTTGCCACCGAGCAGCGAACCAGAACATGTACGCGCCCGCCACTAACCAGGACACGATGGCGATTGCCACTATCGGTCGGGTGCGGAAGGGTGTTACGAGTTGAAGGTTAGTGTCATCCCGATGGCGCAGTTATTGGACGCAGACGTCTGCATCGTGGGCGCAGGATTCGCAGGACTCACCGTTGCAAGGCGGCTCCGCCAGAGCGGCAAGACAGTGATTGTCTTGGAGGCTCGGGATCGTGTCGGCGGGAGGGTGTGGATGCAACGGCTCTCCGATGGAACGCCGGTCGACAGAGGGGGCGCCTGGATGGGTCCCAAGCACGACGCAATTCACGGCCTGGCGCGACAAGTTGGGGTATCGACCTACAAGACCTGGGTCAAGGGATCGCACCTCCTTGTCGACGGAGGAAGGACTCGCCGCTACAAGGGCCTGATTCCAAATATCAGTCCCCTCGCAGTTCTCACGATCGCCCTGGCTCAATTTCGTATCGATCGGATGGCCAAGCGCGTTCCGATCGAAGCGCCATGGAAGGCGACTCGCGCTGCGGATTGGGATTCGCGCTCAGTGGCCTCCTGGCTGGAGCATTCGGGTATCAGGAAAGGCATTGGGCGCGACCTGTTCGAAATGGCGGTTCGCGGTTTGATGACTGGTGACCTGAACGACGCGTCCCTTCTCCATCTCTTGTACTTGGTCCGCGCGGACGGAAGCATCGAAACCCTTTTCTCGATCGAACGCGGAGCGCAGGAGAACCTGTTCGATGGAGGTGCCGGATCGATCGCACAAAGGATTGCGGACGAACTGGGCACCGACGTTCGCACAGGAGCGCCCGTTCAGAAGATCACACAAGGGCACGATCACGTGCGTGTAGAGGCAGGCGATCTCGCCGTCGCGGCCCACCACGCGGTTGTGACCATCCCGCCCGCGCTCGTCCTCGAGATCACTTTCGATCCGGCACTGCCAGACGACCGGTTGGCTCTGTACCGCGGAGCCGTCGCCGGTCCGGAGACAAAGACGCTCGTCGTCTACGACGAACCCTTCTGGCGAGCAGATGGTCTGAGCGGTCAGACCGCTGAGCCCGGATCCGCGTCCGAGGTGACCATCGACTCGGCGCCGCTATCGGGTGTCCCCGGAGTCCTGGCGTCATTCACCTTCGGACGCGTCGCCGAGCACTTAGCCACGATGGACGAATCGGAGCGGCGAAGCGCGGTGCTCCGAGCGCTCACAGCCAGGTTCGGAACACGTGCGGCCTCTCCTGGAGAATTCATAGAAACGGCATGGTGGAAAGAAGAGTGGTCGCGCGGTTGCTCGATGGCACATTTCGCCCCGACCGTTCTCACGCGATACGGATGGATGCTCCGTGAAACCGTCGGCAGAGTGCACTGGGCCGGGACCGAGACGTCCACGACGTCGCACGGAGCGATCGACGGCGCGGTGCGGTCCGGCGAGCGGGCGGCCGCCGAGATCCTCGGACTCTAAGGGCGCCTCTAACGAGCGGCGGCGATCAGACCGGATAGTTCGAATTCGGCAGGGAAGCAGACGTCCACATCAGACCCAGGCACATCTCGTCCGAGGAGCCGTCGCCCCAAGTGACGAAGTGGGGAGCAACGCTTCGCAACGCCGGCAACTCCTGAGCGAGCTTGGGGTCGTAACTACAGGTCACCTGCACCTTGTCTCCCGGCGACACGGCTACGGGGTGCGACAGGTTGTACGACCGCTGATAGTGGAAGTTGTAGTTGGGCACATCGAGGATCGTCTTGGCACCCGCGGTTCCGGGATTGAGCACCATCTTGAAAGTGGCTCCCAGAAGGTGCATGTGCGCCCCGACCCGGACGATGTAGCCACTGTCGTAGATCGGCCAGATGCACGACGTGGAGTCGCCCGCCGGAGGGTCGGCGGCATTTCTCCCGCACACCGATTCGAGAAGGTTCACGAACCCGACGGCGCTCTGGCCGAATCGATCCCCGAGGTTGGTGAGCGATGCCGAACGGTTGCAAAGGGGGCCTGTGACGCTGGCGGCGCACGGGACGTCAGGAGGTGCTGGCATCAGATCGAGTTTCAACGGGAGGAGCGGAGTCGTCGCGGGGACCGTGTGGAGCACCAGCGAGTTCTTCACGGGCTTGTCGCCGAGTAGGAGGTTGTAGTGCACCTGCATGATCACGAGACTCCCGGCCGGCAGAAGGATTCCGGTTCCATTAGGCAGGTCGTCGGCCCCGTGCCCAGGAGCCCAGGCGCTCAACCAGGGCGTGTTCGAAATGTCGGCGAGCGAGGTGTTGGGAAGCGGAGCTTCCCCGAAGCACGTCCAGCCCTTCCCGTCGACATTGTCACGCTCGGCTACCGCGGCGAGCGACGCCGGTACGAGAAAGAGGATGGCGTGGTGATCCTCGGCGCTACCAGCGAAGAACTGACTCGAGATGATGTAGGAGTCGCTCGTGACATGGGGGTTGAGCAAGGTGCAGTGGTAGTCGTCCGTAGCTCCGGGGGGCGCCTTCGGTGTGTAGGGCGTCGACATCGTGAGCGAGAGGGTCGTGATCGGGTGCGCGGACTGGCTCGTCTGGACGTGGTTTCCGGGCTTTGACTCTTTGGCAGCTGAGGAGCGCCAGGTCACGGCCGTTATGGTGCCGGCGGCAGCGACCACTACCAATCCAAGGAGCGCCAAGCGCGGGATCCGCATCCTCTGAGGCTACCCCTCCGACGATCGGCTCTGCCGATGAGTCCTGCCTCCACGCAACGTCTACCCATTGTGAACAAGGAGGAACGAACATGAGCCTTCCAAGCATCGTTTCGCAGGAGGAGTGGATCGAAGCCCGAAGGCGGTTCTTGGACGAGGAGAAGGAGTTCACGAGGGCCCGTGACAAGTTGAACGCCAGGCGTCGTGAACTTCCGATGGTCGAAGTGAAGAAGGATTACGTCTTCGAAGGCCCCGAGGGTAAAGCGAGCCTTGCCGACCTGTTCGATGGCCGTCGTCAACTGATCGTTCAACACTTCATGTTCGACCCGTCCTGGGACGAAGGTTGCTCCAGTTGCTCGGCCGGTGCCGACGAAATCTCAGCAGGTTTGCTCGAGCACCTTCATTCCCGTGCCACGAGCTTCGCTGCCGTCTCGCGAGCACCGCTCGACAAGATCGCCAGGTACAAAGCAAGCAAGGGATGGAGCTTTCCCTGGTATTCCTCGTACGGCAGCGATTTCAACTACGACTTCAACGTGACCATCGATTCGACCGTCGCTCCTGTCATGTGGAACTACCGGTCCATGCACGAGCTCGAGCAGGTGGGTATGGGCTGGCTCGGAGAGGGCTCCTCGGAGCAGCCTGGATTCAGCATGTTCCTCCGCGATGGCGATTCGGTTTTCCACACATATTCGACGTACGCACGAGGCACCGAGATGACAGGCGGCTCTTACTACTTCCTCGATCTGACCGCACTCGGGCGGCAGGAGGAATGGGAGGAGCCGAAGGGCCGCGTCGAGAATGCTCGACTGGGCCTTCCGGACTTCACAAGCTGAGGCGGCTAAGGAACCGGCGTTTCGGTTTCTTCGCCGAAGCTCGCACGCAGGCGCTGAAGGCTTGCTGCGAGAAGCCGGCTTACCTGCATCTGGCTCACGCCGAGTCGCACCGCGATATCAGACTGGGTCAATCCGTCGACGAAACGCAGACGCACTACGAGCTGATCTCGTGCGCTCAACTGGGCTAGAGCCATGGAGAGCACGGAGCGGTTCTCGACGCTTCCGATCTCCTGGTCTTCCCCTCCGAGCTGATCCACCAGAGGCTGGCCCTCTTGGTCCGGAGCATCGAGAGAAGAGGAGCGGTAACCCCTGCCCGCTTCGATCGCTTCGAGCACCGCCGCCTCTGACGTCCCTACCGCCTCGGCGAGCTCGGCCACCGTCGGAGCGCGGCCGAGCTCCTGAACGAGTCGGTCGATGTAATAGCCCAGCTCCAGATAGAGCTCTTGGATTCGGCGCGGGGCTTTGACGGCCCATCCACGGTCGCGGAAGTGGCGCTTCAACTCGCCGACGATGCACTTCACGGCAAAGGTGCTGAATCTGATGCCCCGTTCAGGTTCGAAGCGATCCACCGCTTTGATCAGAGCAATCGAGGCAACCTGAACGAGATCGTCGTGCGGTTCGCCTCGGTTCGCGAAGCGACGGGCGAGCTGATGAGCAAGCCCGAGGTGGGAAGCCACGAGTTTGTCGCGTAGCGCCGGGTCGCGCGTGCTCGCGAACTCTAAGAAACACTGCTCTTCTTCGTCTTGGGTGGATGCCAGCTGATCCGTCATACCTCGAAGACGCCCCCTTGCTTCTCCAACCAGGCGCATGGGAGACCATCTCGGTTCTCGCGGCCGTGCTCGTCAACCAAGGCGTCAAGAAGCTGTCTGGACAGTTCGTCGGCTCGCGGCGAATTCAGGCTTTGTGAATCGACCGCAGTCGAATTGCCCGAAGGCAGATCTCGAGGCTCGAAGTGACAGACGATTCTCACGCGGTGATCGGTCCTCATGAACTGCAATCGGACACCCAAGCTGGCTTCAATCGGCCCGAAGGACACGCAGAGCTCGTCTACGGCAAGTCGCAGGTCCTCGATCTCCTCGACGTCGAATCCCGCTCGTGCCGCGACCGTCGCGGCAGTGAAACGTGCCAGCACGACAAGGTCAACGTTGGCAGGAAAGGACAATTCGACGAGCTCACGTTGCCCTGTCTTCATTGGCGCCTGCGTAGATTTGGTCATTGCTTCCCTTCTTCACCGGTCGGGCCTTGCGCATCCGTGGAGCCCTGCCTGGTGGAATGGATCGGGAACGTATCTGACAGGCCAGTGATCTGGAGGACCTTCAAGATCCTCGGCTCGGTCACGACCAGGTGGAGATCGCCTCCCGCTTCACGGCACCGGTCCAAGGTGCCCACGAGCACTCCGAGCGCGATCGAATCCAGGAAGGTCGCGCCAAGAAGATCGACCACGATCGTGGTCGATCCCCGCGACAAGAGCTGATCGAGGCGTTGTTGCAGGCTTGGCGCGACGGCGAGGTCAATCTCCCCGGTCAAGGCCACAACGGGTACGTCCGCCTCGAGCTCAGATCTTCGTTTGGATTGCGGGTCCACTCGTTCCTCCGTCAATGCTCTGGGATACAGTTCTCCGGTGTCAGCCGCGGCACGCGACCTGACCCGGAAGCATCAATTATTACGTCTGATGAGAGCTGTTTGCTGGTCGTGAGGAACGGGTAGGAGCCCACTGACGCGTCTATCGGACGTCTCGTTTGGCCGCAAAATTCTGTCGATTTCTATCGACCAACGCGCGTCTTGATCGGTGACTTCCGTTCCGCGCTCGCTAGCATTGATGTCATGAGGGATATCCTCACAAAACGAGTATCGCCGCCGTGACATCTCAGAAGGTCGCGTCTGTCAGCCAGTCTTCCGACACGTGGTCGGCGCCCCCTGTTGGCGCTCCGTTCTGCCACCACGCTCTGTTCTACAAGGGCGATGACGACCTGATATGCGCCATCGAGGGATTCGTGCGCGAAGGCCTCGCCTCGGACGAGCAGGTGCTGGTGGTCTTGAGCATGCCCAAGCTGGATCTACTGCGAGCCTCGCTCGGAACAGACGCGCGGGCGGTGCAATTCGCCGACATGGGCGAGGTAGGAGCCAACCCGGCTCGGATCATCCCCCTGTGGCGTACCTTCGTCGATTCGCTGGACCCGGGTCAGCGAAGCCGGGGAGTCGGTGAGCCGGTGAACGTGGACCGACTGGGTGCGGAGTTGGTCGAATGTCAGATCCATGAGGAGCTCCTCAATCTGGCGTTCGATGATGGGTCTCCGTTGTGGTTGTTGTGTCCGTACGACGAGCTTTCGCTTGACGCGACAGTCTTGGATGAGGCGCGGCGGTCCCATCCCTACCTGACTTCGGGCGCCGACGCGGTGCACCTGAGCGCGTCGTACCCCGGTGCAGGGTCATTCGGCTCACTCCGTCGCGAAGACTTGCCTCAGGTTCCGGAGAATGCGGAGCGGTTTTCCGTGACTGGGGCGACCGTCGCCTTGGCGCGCGAAGCGCTGCGCAATCAAGCCATCGCGTTCGGGCTCGGGAGTTGGGCCACGGACGATCTCGCCTTGGCCGCACACGAAGTGATCGCCAACAGCTTGCGCTACGGAGGAGGTCGGGGTGACGTCTCGATGTGGCTCGAAGGCGGGTTCGTGATCTGCGAAGTGCGGGATACGGGTTATTTTGGTGAGCCAATGGCCGGCCGGATCGAGCCGACCGAGCACGGAATGAGCGGGCGAGGGCTGTGGATGGCCAATCAACTGTGTGACCTCGTCCAGATCCGGATACTGACGGACGCGACGGTGGTGCGGCTGCATATGGCGGCGGATCGCAGTCTTTAAGGCGCGCAGTTCCGCCTAAGTGCTCAGGTTTCGAGGCGAATAGCCATCAGGGCCGCATCGTCGATCCTGTCCTCGGGGAGCATCCGGACCACGCGGTCGCAGAGTGCCTCGGGGCTCAAGTCGTCGCCGGCTGCCACCTGGGCCAGATCCTCCATGCTCGCTTCGGCTCCGACCTCGCGTTCGTCGATCACGCCGTCGGTGAACATGAGGAGGGTTTGGTCAGGCTCGAGACGTCCGTGCCAGTCGACAGCGTCGCGGCTCGCTGACGAGCCGAGGGGACCGCTCGGCACGACCGGGACGTACCGAGCGGCAGACCCGGGTTCGACGACAAGCGGGGGATAGTGCCCGGCAGACCCGACCACCAGGTCTCCGTTCTTGGGTTCCAACCAGCAGAAGAGTCCCGTAGCGATGCGGTCGAAACCGAGCATGTCCCAGCTTTGCTGGAGAACCGCGATCAGCTCCGACGGGTTGTCGACCTGTCCCGCAAGAGCACGAGCTGCACTGCGCAGCTGTCCCATGAGCGCCGCAGCCTCTCGATCGTGTCCGGCGACGTCGCCGATCATGAACACGGCCGCACCGCTTTGCAGAACGATGAGATCGTAGAAGTCTCCGCCGACCTCGAGCCCGCGCGTCGCGGGCAGATAACGCGTCGCTACCCGCAGGTCCGGTATGCGACTGAGGCGTTGGGGCAACAGTCTCTCCTGGAGAGTCTGCGAGGTCTGCAACGTGGCTTCGTATCGACGCGCGTTGTCCACGACCGCCGCGACGTGCTCAGCCAGCCTTTCTGCGAAAGAGACGTCTACCGGTCCGAAAGAACGGCCGGACGACACCAGCGTGAGAGCACCGAGGACGCCGGTCTGCCCCATGAGCGGGACCGTGATGTAGGAGCGGAAGTCAAGGGCTTTGACCAAGAGGTAGTGGGCGTCGTCCCTGGTGGTCTCGCGTAAGAACGTGTCGCTCATCTCCTCGGACCACCTGGTCTCGCCGGCGCGAATTACGTCAACCGCCGGATGCTGTCCCAACGGGTCGGGAGCGAATTCCGAGCGCAGTTTGTCGGCGAAGTGCTGGCTCGCCGGATCCCTGTGTTGTGCGACCATCCTGGTCGGGTTCCCGTTTTCCCCGACCACGTCTATGAGACAGATGTCACCCATGACGTGTAGAGCCAGTGTCGCAAGTCTCGCCAGTGTGTCTGCATAGTCCGCGCCCTCTGCAATGGCGCGTGCCGATTGTGCGAAGAAAGCGTTGGTCTCGGCGAGCGCGACCTGCGCAGCGTAGAGCCGAGCTCTTTCGATCCCTTGGGCCGCCTGGTCCGCCACTGCGGACAAGAAGTCGCGCTCTTCTTGTTCGAACTCGTGCGCCTGACGGTAAGCAACGACGACAGCACCTATTGACTCGTGCCGGATCAAAAGAGGCAGGACGGCCCAGCTGGTGTGCAGCAGTCGGCCGTCCTCCGGAAGAATTGCGGGCCGATCCTCGTCGCTCTGCGGGGCGTAGGTTGCGCACCTGTCACGAACCGTGCTGGCGATGGGGCCCTCGTCGTCGAGCGGGATCTCGAGGTGCGACTGGCTCATTGGCAGATTGCGCGGCGTAGGGACCAACACGAGGTTCTCGTCTTGTACGAGCCAAACGCTGCTCCACGCAATGTCCACTCCGAGAGCGTCCGTCGAGAGAGATTCCGTCAACGTGGCTGCCATCTCGTTCGTCGTGGTCGCGGCCAGGAGCTTCGAAGTAATTCGCTGCAATCGAGCGAGATAGTCCGCCGTGCGCTCGGCTTGTGCTCTGGCCTTTCGCTCCGACTCGAAGGCCTGCACACGCTCCAATGCGCCTGCCCAACGGGCTGCGATCAGCTCCAACAGTTCCGCATCGACCATTGCGAAATAGTTCAGCCTCCGGCTACCTGCGTACAGCACGCCGAGCAACCGATCCTCCAACAGGATCGGTACGGCGACAATGGATCGAAGGCCGCTCGTTCTGAGGACGGGTGAAACGACGTCGATGGTCGAAAGGTCTTCGACGATCAGAGGCTGACGTGTTGCCAGAACGCGTCCAGACATTCCTTCACCCTTGTGTATCCCGAGACCGAGGGTCACCTCTTCGCTGAGGCCGCTCGAAGCTCTGGCCACCAGCTCGTCTCCGTCGTCGTTGGCCTGCAACACGGATACGGCGTCGGCACCGAGCGCCGACTTGATCGTGATCAGAGCCGTCCGGAAGAGGTCGTCGAGAGCCCGATCGGTTAGGGCGCTCGACGCTGTTCCTGCAATGTCGCGCCACCATCGGGCTGCAGCCTCTCCGGCGGCGCGCGCGCGCGCGTTCGGCCGCGACCAGGCTCTCTACGTCACGACCCTCGCGTGTTGCCACCTTTCCCTCCGACTTTTCATCGCCGCGATCGTCGTCTCGACCCTCAACTCTGGCATACCTCCGAGGGTTTGCTCCGGTCCTCGTCGGGCCGATTGCCGAGCCTCTTCGCAGTACATAGACTGAACAGTCAGTCAACCCACAAGATCTCGGCCAACGAGGCACCCTGCCTGATCGGAGCAACCGTGGCCATCCACGCTGACCGCACAGCCGATATCGACCGAATGCTCGACTCGGTCGTCGCCAAGCAAGAGGAGGCGTTCCTAGCTCGCCAGCCTCGGTCGAAGGAGTTCATTGAAAGGGCACGCCGGTCTCTCGCGGGTGGCGTGACCTCGAGCTGGCAGATAACGAGACCTCAAGCAGTCTGGCTCAGCCACGGCTCAGGTTCGAAGATCTACGACGTCGACGGTACGGAGTACGTCGACCTTCACGGCGGCTACGGGGCCGGTCTCGCAGGCCACGCACACCCGGCGATCGTCGAGGCGGTCCGAGCTCAGGTCGCTCGGGGTACGCACTTCGCGCAGCCGACCGAGGACGCGATCCTGGTAGCCGAGGAGCTCTCCAGGCGTTTCTCGCTTCCGCTGTGGCGCTTCACCAACTCCGGGACCGAGTCCACGATGGACGCTGTTCACCTCATGCGAGCGATCACAGGACGTGACCTGATCGTGAAGGTGGAGGGCTGCTACCACGGGCATCACGACTCGGTCCAGGTATCGGTGCAGCCCGATGCAGACGATGTCGGGCCGGCCGACCGGCCGAACCAGGTAGCCGCCTCGAGCGGGATACCAGAAGCGATTCGCGGACTGACGATCGTCGTCGGCTTCAACGATCTCGGCGCCGTGGCGCGGGTGCTCGAGGAGAACAAGGGCAAGGTCGCCGGGATGATCGTCGAGCCCATCATGATGAACGCAGGGATCATCCGGCCGGATCCCGGTTACCTGCAGGGCCTTTCGGACCTCCTCCACGCCGACGGAGCGCTGCTCTGCTTCGACGAGGTGAAGACCGGATTCACTGTCGGGCCGGGCGGAGCGACTGCGGCGCTCGGTGTGACACCCGATATCACCTGCCTCGCAAAATCCGTCGGGGGCGGTTTGGTGCTCGGAGCATTGGGGGGATCCGCAGACGTGATGGAGCACGTCGCCAACGACGACTACGAGATGGTCGGCACCTTCAACGGCAACCCGCTTTCTCTGTGCGCGGCTCGCGCGATGGTCTACGAGATCGCGACGCCCGAGGCGTACGACAGGCTCGCGGAGCTGAGAAGCGTCGTCGACAGAGAGCTCGGCGCACTCATCGACGAGCACGGACTACCTGCACACGTCGTGTCGGTCGGGGCGAAGGGATGCGTCACGTTCTCGACTCGCCCGGTACGGCACTACCGCGACTTCCTCGGTGTGGACGACCGCTACAACCACGCCCACTGGTTGATGCAGCACAACGGGGGAGTGTTCCTGCCGCCTTGGGGGAAGACCGAGCAGTGGCTCATGTCGGTGCAGCACCGCCGGGATGACATGGACCGGTTCATCGAGAACTTCGCAGGATTCGCCGCCGCGGTCGGACGTTGAATCCCGCAATCCCTTGCGGCCCGCGCCGCAGAGTGCTTGACTCCCTGAACGAATGTTCAGTCAGGTGGCGGCCCACCAGCGACAGAACGGCTGAAGCGACCAAGGTTCACGAGTAGGCATCCGTACAGGTAGTGGCCCGGCAGCCAAAGGGGCCCGATAGCTCGAGGGGAAGGTGCCCGGTGGTCATGCACCCACGAGAGGGATGGATCGAACCCGGCGTGAGGCGACGGGTGTCGAGACGCCAGTTCCTCGCAGGCGCGGGTGGAGCGCTCGCCGTCGGCGGACTGGGAGGGCTGCTCGATGCGTGCAGCTCGAGCGGCGCCGCGGGTACGCACCCTCCGGGAAGTTCGCTGCTCCTACCTCGCCCGAACAATCCGGTGAAATGGCCGGTCTTGACCAGCGACGCTGCTATCGCGTCGAACCTCCAGCCCGAGACCGGAGCGACGCTCCAGCTCTACAACTGGGTGGCGTACATCAATCAGCAGGTCGTGGACAACTTTGCAAAGAAGTACAAGTGCAAGGTGCAGATCACGACGTTCAACACGATGACGGAGGCCATCTCCAAGATCAGGACCGGGCAGATACCGTTCGACGTTTTCTTCCCGACGATCGATGTGATCGGTCCGCTTGTGGAGGCCAAGCTCTTGAGACCGCTCAATCACTCTTATATCCCGAACATCTCGCAGGCCTGGTCCGAATTCACGAACCCGTTCTACGACCAGGGTTGGCAGTACACGGTTCCCTACACGATCTACACGTCGGGCATCGCGTGGCGTAACGACCACGTTTCGGGGAGCCCTACCGACATGACGAACCCGTGGGCTTTTCCCTGGCAATCGCAGTACAAGGGAAGAGTCGCCATCTTGGACGACTACCGGGAGAGTCTCAGCCTCGGGCTCATGAAGAACGGCGTTTTCGACCTGAATACGACCTCAACGTCTCAGATCACAGCCGCAAAACAGAGCCTCGAGAACCTGAAAAGCCTCACCAACGTGAAGATCGACAACAACGACTACACCGATGTCCCTGACGGAAAGACGTGGATCCATTACGCGTGGTCAGGCGACATGGCTGCAGCCGCGTCGTACCTGCCGAAGGGCACCCCGGTCACGGCCGTGAGCTATTGGTTCCCGTCTGACGGCAAGGGACCGGTCGGCAACGACACGATGGTCGCGCTCAAGTCGGGCCACAACCCGGTGCTCGCTCACCTGTTCTTGAACTACTTGCTGGACCTGAACAACGTCATCGAGAACATCAGCTTCAACGGCTACATGCAGCCGATCAATGGTGTCACTCCGCAAAAGCTGGTAGCTGAGCAGATCCTGCCTCCGAATCTGGAGTCGACCGTTGTGCTCGAGTCGTATTTCAAGCGCGGAGTGAGCGAGCTCGAGTTGGCGCCTGCGGTCGATGCGGTCTGGCAGAAGGCCTGGAGCGAATTCTCCGGCGGCCTGTAGCGAGCCCGGCATGGCCGGCGGGGACGTGTCGGGATCGAACAGGAATCGTTGGGTTCGCACCTGGCGCAAGACGGGCAGAGGTAAGCGAAATCCTTGGCTCTGGGCCTTGTTGGCTGCGCCCGGTGCGCTCTCGCTGCTCCTCTTGTTCGTACTTCCCTTTTTCGTCGTCCTCGCGGTTGCGGCCGGGCGCGTCGATCCGATCTTCCAATCACCAATACCGGTTTGGAACCCGCTTCAGTGGTCGAACGCCAACTTCCTGCAGGCGTGGCACGACGTGGTGGGGCCTGGATCGTACATAGGGCCACCCCTTCTACGCACCCTGTTGTACACGGCCATCGCGTCTTTCTTGTGCCTGGTCATCTCGTACCCGGTGGCCTACTTCGTGACGAGGTTCGGAGGCCGGAGAAAGACCCTGTTTCTCGTGCTTCTGATCGCGCCGTTCTGGGTCAGCTACATGATGCGGATGCTCGCCTGGATCGACCTGTTGTCACCCGGCGGCTATGTGGACAGGGTGCTCGTGGACCTGCACATCACGAGTCATCCGGTCGACTGGCTCGGAGGACAGGCGGCGACGGTCATCCTCGGGCTCGTCTACGGGTACATCCCTTACCTGATCATCGTCCTGTACGCGGGGCTCGACCGCATCGACTCGCGCCTGCTCGAAGCGGCGCGCGATCTCGGTCTCGGGCGAATCCGCACCTTCTTCAGGGTGACATTGCCGCTCAGCCGCCAGACCATCCTCGCCGGGATGTTCATCACGGCACTTCCGATGGTTGGCGACTACTTCACCAACCAGCTCCTGTCGGCGACGCCGAACACCACGATGATCGGAAACGTCATAGAGGGCCAGCTCGAGACCGCAAGCCAACAAGGTGAAGGTGCCGCGCTGTCACTCTTGCTCTTCGTGCTGCTTCTCATCCCGATGATCTACTACGTGGTCTCGACGGCCAGGGCGAGCAAGGCGAACGCCTGATGGACAGGCGGGGGAGGCCATGGCGCCATCCGTGGTTCCTCGAAGGTTTTACTTGGCTCTACGTCGCCTGGTCGATCCTGCCCATCGGGATCGCGGTGCTGTTCTCGTTCAACAACGGCAAGTCGCAGAGCGCGTGGCAGGGATTCTCGTGGCGCTGGTATGTGAGCGACCCTGTCAATTCGGTTTGGCACGATCCTCAGCTTCACTCTGCGGTCATCCAGACGCTCAGGCTTTCGGTGTTGACGACGCTCATCACGGTCCCCATCGGGGTCGGGTTCGCAATCGGCATTGACCGTTGGAGGACACGGTCTGCGTCCGGGCTCAACTTCGTGATGATCTTCTCGTTCGTCGTTCCCGAGCTCCTGCTCGCGGTCGCTCTCATGTTCGTGTTCACGCAGCTGTTCACTTTCGTCACCCTCGGAACGACCGCCGAGGTCGCCGCACTCGTGGTCTGGAACATCAGCTGGCCGGCCATCATCGTGCGGGCGCGACTCGTCGGCATCGGGAAATCGTACGAGGAGGCCGCCGCCGACCTGGGCTGCTCACGGCTAGGGGCGATCCGGCGCGTTCTGCTCCCGATGCTGATGCCAGCGATCTTCGCAAGCGGAGTTCTCGTCTTTGCAGGGGTGATCGACGACTTCGTAATCGTGGAGCAACTCTCTTCTTCTGCCGGGACCCAGCCGATGTCCGTGCTTATCTACTCCAACGTGCACGGCGGCCTTGCTGGCCCCGCCCTGAACGCGCTCGCGACGTTGATGCTCGTGTTCTCGCTCGTCGTCGCGGTGCTCGGATACCTGGCCTACAGGTTCCTCACTCGAGGTGAGCGGAATGGCAACACCGCCGCCCTCGAGAGCATCGCCGGCATGTGACGACTGCTCGATGCGCGTTTTTCAGTTCGAAGATGCTCTGATCTGATCGGAGGCGGCAGTTCCGTGCTCCGGAGCGTCGGGTGAAAGTTGAGTTCCGGCGCGATCGCCGTCTTCGAGAAGCTCGCCCGTTGCCTGGCTGACTCTCGAATCGCCTGCCACGAGAACGCGCAGCGCGTCGGAAGGCAACTGCACACTTACCGGTGTCCCCTGCGAATAAGGCGGTTTGTGCCCGTCGTTCTGTACGAGGGCTTGGAGCAGGGCGCCGGGCGCGAGCCGGACGAACACCTGGGTCGCCGAGCCGAGGAAGACGAGACGCTCGACCATCGCGGGAAGGCGGTTCTCACCCGTCGTCCCGAATTCGTCGAGGTGTACGCGCTCGGGCCTTATCGCAAGGCGGACCGCGCCGACCGAGTTCACCGACCCGCAGCCGGCCTCGATCTCGAAATCGCCTATGCGAAGTCTGCAAGGACGACCCGTTCCGGGGGTCACTGCGGAATCGGCTGCCGCGACCCCAGCGCGCACCACCTCGGCATCCATCAGGTTGGACACGCCCAAGAAGTCGGCTACGTAGGCATCTGCCGGCTCCTCGTAGAGGACTCTGGGGGTCCCGATCTGGGCGAACCGTCCGCCGGTCATGACCGCGAGACGGTCGGACATGGTGAGCGCCTCTTCCTGGTCGTGCGTCACGTAGAGAAATGTGATGCCCACGCGTTCTTGGATCGCCTTCAGTTCCACTTGGAGCGTTCGCCTCAGCTTTGCGTCGAGTGCTCCCAACGGCTCGTCGAGAAGCAAGACGGCGGGATTGAGCACCAGAGCCCGTGCGAGAGCGACTCTCTGTTGCTGGCCGCCGGACAACTGGTTCACTCGCCGCTTCTCGTACCCCGGCAGCTGTACCAGATCGAGCATCTCGCCAACTCGCCTCTTCATCTCCGCCTTGTCGAGGGACTGGTATCTGAGCCCGAATGCGACGTTTCCGGCAACGTCCAGGAACGGGAACAGGGCATAGCTCTGGAAGACCGTGTTCACGTTGCGCTTGTTCGGCGCAAGCCGCGCGACGTCGACGCCGTCGAGCATGATCCGCCCCGCTGTGGGCTCCTCGAAGCCGGCCACGAGCCGGAGTGTCGTGGTCTTGCCGCAACCAGAAGGCCCGAGAAGCGAGAAGAACTCTCCTGCGTGTATCTCGAGCGACAGATTGTCGACCGCCACGAGGTCCGTGAACCGCTTCGTTAGGCCGACTAGCTGTACTTGGCCTGGCGGCACTTTCGACCTCCCTTGAGGTTCACCGGCTTGCGGGGGCTGGTCCGAAACGTCCAGGTTATGCACGCCCGGCCCGAGATTGACCGGCGCGATCTGTCGATGACCGTCGTTTCGCCGACCGAACCGGGGACTCGCCGCCGCCAGGAGCCCGCTTGCGCTTCGGCGCCCATTCGAAGCCGAGCCGGTCGGCGCAGAACCGCATCGACGTCCGGAACGCGAGTCCGCCGTCCACGACAGGGTCCGACAGGGCTATCTGAATGGCGAAGCCATCGAGCATCGCCGAGAGGCCGATCGTGAACTCTTCGACGTCGATCGGCTGGAACTCATCCGCTGAGCATCCTTCTCGCACTATGGACCGGATCGTCTCGCGCCAGTGCTCGTCGAACTCCTGGCGGACCTTGGCGACCCCTTTGTTGCGGACCGATTGAGCCCACAGATCGAGCCAGATTGCCCACGTTTCGCCTGACTCGTCCTCGAGCTCGGGGAGTGTGGACATCGCGACCAACTCCTCCAACTTTCCGGCAGCCGTGTCGTGTTCTGCGAGCCGTCTCGATCCGTTCTCGTACCAGGCATCCTCGGCGTGGCGCATGGCTTCTGTGAGGAGCCGGTCCTTCGTCTTGAAGTAGTAGATGACCAGCGCCGGGCTTACGCCCACCCGCTCGGCCACGTCCGCGATGCGCGCATCGGGAAAGCCCCGCTCGGAGATCACGTCCAATGCGGACCGGAGGATCTGCTCGCGCCGATCGTCCTGGTCGTTTGGTGCGCCGTCCGGCAGGCTCACCCGGTCATCGTCTCCCGTCTCGATGCTCTCGGTAATTGCCCGGCGATCGCCGAGCCGCCGGCAGCCGTTTCAACAGTTGTCGATACCGTATCAGGGACATAGACTGAACGATCAGTCAAACATGTTCGTCGGGGGCGAGGGCGCCTGACCGAAGGTCCGCCGATGAGAGGGAGCGATTGCATATGAGCTCGGACTACGACGCGATCGTGGTTGGCGGGGGCCACAACGGGCTGGTCGCAGCGGCCTACCTGGCGCGAGCGGGTGCACGCACGGTGGTTCTGGAGCGGCGTGCGAAGACGGGCGGCGCTGCCACGACGGAGTCGCCGTTCGAAGACGCGCCCGACGTAAAGGTGACACGCCTGTCTTACGTGATGAGCCTCATGCCGCCGACGATCATCAAGGACCTCGACCTCGAGCGGCATGGCTACAAGGTCTTCCCGATGGGGCCTTACTACCAGGCATTCCCCGACGGCGGTTCGATCAAGATCTTCGCCGACGACGCAAAGAGGAACTACGAGGAGATCGCCAAGTGGTCGAAGGCTGACGCAGAGGCGATGCCGAAGTGGGACGCTTGGTTGAGCGGCCTCGCGGACGTGTTGGGTCCTCTGCTTCTCGCCGTCCCGCCCAACCTCGGGTCCCGGCGCCCGTCTGACGTGATCGAGTTGTTGAAGCTCGTTTGGCAGAACCGCGGCATCAACGTGAAGACGGTCGGCGACGTGACGCGCCTCATGACCATGAGCATTGCGGACCTGCTCGACGACTGGTTCGAGTCGCCCCAGGTGAAGTCGGCGATGGCAGTGAACGGTGTCATCGGGACGTGGGCCGGACCCTACGAGCCTGGGACTGCGTACGTCATGGCGCACCACTCGATCGGAGACGTGGGTGACGGGCACCTCGGCAACTGGGGCTTTCCCGAAGGTGGGATGGGTGCGGTCGCGGACGCCATCAAGAGGTCTGCTCTCGGTTTCGGCGCAGAGATCCGCACCGGGTCAGGCGTCAGCCAACTTCTCGTACGCGGCGGGCAGGTACGTGGGGCCGTGCTCGAAAACGGCGAGGAGATCCACGCTCCGATAGTGGTCTCGACGCTGCACCCGAAGATCGCGTTCTTGGACCATGTGGGTGCGAACGAACTGCCGGCGGACTTCGTGCGCGACATCGAGCACTGGAAGACCCGCAGCGGTGTCGTCAAGATCAATCTCGCACTCGGGGAACTTCCCGATTTCATCGCAGACCCGGGAACCGAGCTCGCCGAGCACCACACGGGATCGGTCGAGATGGCACCCTCGATGGAGTACATCGAGCGCGCGTTCCAAGACGCCCGCGAAGGGCGTCCCGCCTTGCGGCCCTTCAGCGACGGAGTGATCCCCACCACGTTCGACCGGACGCTCTGCCCGGAGGGGATCCACAACATGTCGCTGTTCACTCAGTGGGTGCCGTCCGACTGGAACGAAGAGCCGCACCAAGACGAGCTCGAGGCCTACGCCGACAGGATGATCGACTGTTACAACGAGCTCGCACCGAACTTGAAGGGGGCGATCCTGCACCGCGACGTGGTCGGGCCCTACGAGATGGAGCACGAGTACGGCCTGGTCGGAGGAAACATCTTCCACGGGGAGCTCTCCTTGGAACAGCTCTTCCACATGAGGCCCGCCCCCGGCTTCGCCGACTACAGGACCCCCGTCGCCGGTCTCTACTACGGGAGCTCTGCGACCCACGGCGGCGGCGGGGTTTGCGGGATCCCGGGTTGGCAGGCGGCTAGGGCCGCGCTCGCCGACCGCGCTCGTGCCGACCGGAGCGCACGCGTTCGGCAGCTGTTGCATCGCGGGTGACCGCCGAAGAGCACCGTCCGGCCGTCGAGGCCATGCTCGAGGCGAACAGCGTCGCGTTGGTCGGAGCGAGCGCACGCCCCGGCACGTTCGGCCGCAGGATGGTCGACGAGGTCTCCAAGAGTCCAAGCCATCCCGACATACATCTCGTCAACCCGCGCTACTCGAGCATCGGGGACCGCCCTTGCATGGGCTCGCTCGACGAGATCCCCGGTCCTGTCGACCTCGTGCTCCTAGGAGTGCCCGACTCCGCGCTCGAGGTCGAGATGTCGAGAGCGGCCAAGCGCGGCGACCGCTCTGCAGTGATATTCGGCAGCGCTTTCGATCCTGGCTCGGCGGATCGTATGAGGCTCAAGAGTCGCATCGCATCGATCGCGGGCGATGCCGGAATGGCAGTCTGCGGTGCCGGATGCATGGGTTTCGTCAACGTCGCGCACGGACTGCGGGCAATCGGATACGTGGAGCCAGATCCGATTCCACGCGGGCCGATCGCCCTCATCAGCTGCTCCGGATCCGCATTCTCCGCGTTCCTCCGCACGCACCGACACTTCGGTTGGACGATCGCGGTGTCGTCGGGCCAGGAGCTCGTCACGTCGGCCGCTTCGTATCTCGACTACGCGGTGGGGATCCCCCGGACGAAGGTGGTCGCCCTGGTGCTGGAGACCATGCGCGAGCCGACGGCACTGCGTCACGCGCTCGAACGGGCAGCGGAGAGGGACGTCGCCGTCGTGGCCCTCACGGTCGGGCGGTCCGAGGCCGGCAAGTCGATGGTCGCGGCCCATTCCGGGGCCCTCGCAGGCGACGACGCTTCGTGGGAAGCGCTGTTCGACGCCCACGGCGTGATAAGGACGCGCGACCTGGACGAGATGGCGGACACGTTGGAGCTGTTCTGCGCCGGCAGGAGGCTCGGGCCTCGGCCGCGGGGCGGTGGAGGGATCGCCACCGTCCACGACTCGGGTGGTGAAAGGGCCCTCGCCGTCAACGTTGCGTCTGACATCTCGCTGCGCTACGCGTCGATCTCGCCCGAGACTGAACAACGACTGGTCGGTCTGCTGGATCCCGGCCTCGAACCTGCCAACCCGCTCGATCTGTGGGGTTCGGGCACTGATACCGCAGAGAGGTTCGGCAATTCCCTGATAGCGCTCGCCGAGGATGGCGAAACAGAAGCGGTCGCGTTGTGTGTGGACCTGGTGTACGAATACGACGGCGACGATTCCTATGAGAAAGCGCTGTTGGAGGCTCACCGGAGCACGGCCAAGCCGGTGGCACTTCTTTCCAACCTGCACTGCGCAATCGACCCGGCCGCTGCCGATCGTTTGAGAGGAGCAGGGATCCCGGTGCTCGAAGGGACGCGGTCGGGGATGCTCGCCCTGCGTCACATGGTCGAGTGGCGCGACGCGACCGAACGGCGGCCACCAGCGCGCCACGAGATCGACGATCGACGCAAAGAGCGCTGGTTGACGCGCTTGGCTGCAACGTCTTTGTCAGGGGCCGAGTCCCTCGCGCTCGTGGCCGAGTACGGCATTCCCGTTATTGCGGCCGCTCGGGCGAAGAACGAGGAGGAGGCACTCGAGCACGCCGAGGCTCTGGGCTTCCCGATCGTCCTTAAGACGGATACCGAGGACGTCGCGCACAAGTCCGATGTCGGGGGAGTGGTGCTCGGCCTGACGACTCTGGACGAGGTAGCCGTCGCTTACCACAAGCTCGCAGAGCGGCTCGGGCCCTGGGTGCTCGTGGCCGAGGCCGCTCCTGACGGCGTCGAATTGGCGTTGGGGATCGTCAACGATCCCGGGCTCGGCCCGATCGTCGTGGTGGGGGCGGGCGGACTTCTGGTCGAGCTCGTACAGGACCGGTCGGTTGCGCTGCCGCCGGTCAACCTAGATGGCGCGCATCGAATGCTCGATCGGCTGAAGGTACGCCGATTGCTCGACGGGTTCAGAGGCAACCCTGCTGCTGACATCGACGCGGTGGCGCGTGCGGTTGTGTCGGTATCGGTGATCGCCACCGAGTTGGGCGAAGGACTGGCCGCTCTCGACGTGAATCCGATCAGGTGCGGCCCGGTCGGAGTCGTAGCGCTCGACGCGCTCGCAGTTGCGTCGGCCCCGCGGTAGTCCCGGTGGCCCCACCAGCGTCCGGCGCAAGGAGATCGTATTTTGGCGAACTATGTTCGCAATCAGACGTTGGGCCAGGTCCTCGAAACGAGTTCTGTCGGCGGCGGTCGCTTTTGGCTGCGTGGCAGCTCTGCTCTCGAGTTGTGGGTCCAGTCCATCTGCGACGTCATCCGTTCATTCAGTTAGCGCGCCGCTGAGAGTCGTATGGATGCAAGGCTTCGCTGCCCCGGGCACCCCGGCAATGTTCAACAAGGTCGGGGTCACAAAGGTCGGACCGAGCGGTGCGAAGAACGTCTTGGTGCTCGAACCGGGTACGTCTGCTGCCGCCGCCTACTTCGTGCCGCTCGCTGAATGGATCGTCTCAAAGACCAGTGGCTGGCAAGTCTGGGCGGTACAACGCCGTGAGAACCTGCTCGAGGACCAGTCGGAGCTCAACCTGTACAAGGATCACAAGGTCACAACGACGCAGTTGTTCGACTACTACCTCGGCTACCTCAAGAACCCGAGCGTCACCCATCACTATCAGCCCATCGCAAACTCGACCGTCGAGTTCGCGAAGCAGTGGGGAATGAACGTCGCGGTCCAGGACCTGCACGTGGTGATAACGGCCGCGAGGAAGCTTGGCGGCAAGGTCGTGCTCGGAGGACACTCGCTCGGCGGATCGGTGGTCACCGCGTATGCCACCTGGGACTTCGAGGGCCGCGCAGGAGCCGACGACCTGGCGGGGTTGGTCTACATAGATGGCGGCAGCACTCCGACCCCTGAAAGCGTCCGGAAAGCGACCCAGCAGTTGCAGTCGCTCGACGCCCGAAGCGCCTCCCCTTGGCTGAGCTTCGGCGGGATCGTCGCGCCATACGCAGGATTGTTCGAGGCCGCAGGAGCGGCATCTGCCCTCTTGGACCCGAACGCGCGTTCACTGGGCCAGACCTCGGGGCTGTTGCCAGCCGACATCGTTCCTTCGGTTCCTGTCACCAATCTGGGCCAGTACGGCTACGCGCTCAATGCGTCAACTTCGCCGTCAAGTCTGCTCGCTGCTCAAGGACATCTCGGTCTGGGAATCGCGGCACAAGGCCCGGTTCACGGCTGGAATGGCTCAGGAGCTCTCACGCCGATCGACCGCTTCGCGACGATGTTCTCGGGAGAAGGAATCCAGAACGCAAACGGCACCGAGTGGTACTTCCCCCAACGCTTGACCGACGACACCGGTGCTGTTGACAACGGCAACGCTAACCCGGCCCAGAATGTGCTCGACGTCGATGCCACGATGGGACACAACCTGCCAAAGAACCTGCTGATCTACGCATTTGGCGCACGACTAGGTGGGGAGTCCGTGCCGCAGGACGCACAGATCTTGGCCGAACAATCTGGCATCCCCATGAGCGACCTCACGCTGGCGAACTACCAAAGCACCTATTCCCACAACGACCCGGCTGGCGCCTACCCCAACAACGCCTTCCTCGATCGACTCGTAGCGTTCCTCGGGAAGGTCAACGCTCAAGGGTAGATCAGCGCGCCCGATTGACCATTTCCGGGAAAGGAAGCGCGATCGGGTCGGGAGCCAACCGGCTGCGGCCCTCCTCGTCGAAGCGGTCGAGCCCGAGATCCGCTACGTCGAGCACGTCCGTGATACCGCCTAAACACAGGTCGGCGGCCGCCCGGGCAACCGCAGGTCCCCACATCATCCCGTGGCCGCCGGCCGAGGCGACGACGGCACCTCGTATACCGACATCAGCGACGTTCGCAGCCTGACCGATGATCGGAAGATGATCAGGAGTGAAATCGATCGTGGCCGCCCAAACTCGCCTCAACGCCAGACCTCGCGTTCCCGGGACCAGATAGCCGAGGCGCTCGCGCATTTGTTCCAGATATCCCCAGTCGACGGAGTGGGCCACACCCGGCATCTCTTCGGGGTTGCTCATCCCGAACAACAGACCGCCGTCCTCGGGTCTCCAATACAGGCCGGCACCCACGTCGAAGACCATCGGGTCGTTTTCGGGAGACAACTCGGGGCAAGGTGCTGTGACCGCGACCTGATGACGGACTCCGCCTGCGGGGATCGCGACGCCGGCCAGGCGCCCAACGGCCGCAAGATCCGGTCCGCCGGTAAGGACGACTCGCTCGGTGTGAATGACGCCGTTCGTCGTCTCGACCCCGGTTACCTGACCTGCGGAAACCTTCAGGCCCGTGAAGCCGACTCCTTCGCGTACCTCGACTCCCGACTGCTGGAGCACCAGCACGCGTACGCGAGGACGTTGCGCGGAGGGTCGATGTATCCGTCGCCGCTCGCGAAGCTCCCTCCTGCGCATATGCCCGGTGCAAGACCGGGGTTGCGCTCCTCGGCTTCCTCGGGTCCGATCCACTCGACGTCGAGGCCGAGCGAACGCTGCATGTCGACTCTTGCACGACCCTCGGTCACCCCGTCGTCGTCGAATGCCGGCATGAAGTAGCCCTGCTCGACGAAGCCCGAGTCGACGCCGAACTCCTCGTGCTGACGACGGTAGAAGTCGATGGACCACATGCCGAGTTTGACGGCGGCCTCCGTCCCTCCCTGAGCCCGCACCATCCCGGCGGCGCGACTGCTCGCTCCGCGCCCGAGCAACGACCGCTCTATGACGATCACCTTGCCTGCTCTCGCGAGTCCGAGGAACGCGCCGCACCATCCACCGACTGTCCCTCCGCCGACAACGACCACGTCGGCGCGTTCGCCCGGAGCATTTGGAACAGGGCTCATGTCAACCTCCCGATAGAGGGTGGTCCTCCAAGCGCACGGCCCGACCCTGGCATAAACTGAACAGTCAGTCAAACAACAGGACGCGCGACGACGGGAGGCCGAGGATGTACGGGCTGTCCAAGGAGGACCTCGAGCTGCAGGCTCGGGCGCGCGGGTTCGTCGAGAAGTTGATCCCGTACGAGGCGGAAGCGGAGATGAACGGGGGGAACCTTCCCGAGGACGTGGACCGAAGGTCTCGTACCGAGGCGCGGACTCTGGGCCTGACGGCCACGAACATGCCGGCGGAGCTGGGAGGTGGCGGATGCACGATGCTCCAACAAGTGCTCGTGCAAGAACAGGTCGGCCGGGTCACGAATGCCCTCGCGTGGATGCTCTCGACGCCTCCGTCGTGGTTCGCTCCCGTGGCGACCGAGTACCAGATCGAAAGATGGCTGCGTCCGACGGTCCGAGGCGACGGGGTCGAGTGTTATGCGATCACCGAGGAGAGCGCCGGCAGCGACGTCGACGCCATCGAGGCTACGGCTCGTCGCGAGGGAGATGAATACCTTCTTGACGGTATCAAGTGGCACGTCACGTCTTACAACGAAGCGACGTGGGGATTTTTCCAGGCGAAGCTCACCGAGGGTCCTCACGCCGGCGAGCACACGATGTTCATATTCGACATCCCGACACCCGGTCTGCGCGTCGTCAGAACGCCCGCATACACCCACACCATCAACCACCACCACCCGATCCTCGCCTTCGAAGGCGTTCGCGTGCCCGCTTCGCATCTGGTAGGGGACGAGGGGGGCGGGATGGCTTTCGCCTACGAATGGTTCCGGTTCGAGCGTTTCATGGTTGCCGCACGTTGCCTCGGTGCGGCGGAGCGGCTGATCGAGGAAGCGACGGAATTTGCCAAGCAGCGCATCGCGTCGGGAAGGCCGATCATCGAGCACCAGCTCATCCAGGCGATGCTCGCCGACAGTCTGACCGAGTTGTTCGCCGCTCGCTCGATGCTCTACGCGGCAGCGACGGCAGTCGACGACGGCGTTGATACGAAGGTGCAGCACGCCCACGCTTCGATGGCCAAGCTCTACGCGTCGGAGATGGCGGGACGGGTCGCCGACCGCGCCCTACAGATATTCGGCGGACGCGGCTATATGCGCGAGAACGTCGCGGAACGCTTCTGGCGGGAGCTCAGAGTGGAGCGCATCTGGGAAGGGACCAGCGAGATCCAGCGGACCATCATCTCGGAGCAACTCGCGAAGCGCGGAGCTACGAATCTCGTGTGAACGTGTGCGGGGCATCGCCTGTGTGCCGTGCCCGGGATCTCAGTGCGGTGCGAGGGACCCGGTCTCCACTGGCATCCCCGAGTAGGCGCGGGCCACCATCGTCACGAATTGGTACACCCCGTCTTCGTCTGACGACATGGGTCCGGGTATGGCGCGTGGCGACGAAAGTCCTCGTTGAACGGATTCGCACGCCATCCAATCCTGGCGGTTGGTGACGTCCCAGAAGTCGACGGCGAAAGAAGGGTCGAAACTCTCGCGCTCGACGTCTTCCGGTGCGAAGGCCCACGTGCACTCGATGTGTGTCCGGTCGGGTCCAAGGGGCGTGAGGAGGTGAGTCATGACGTAGTCGGGGTGCAGGCTCATGAGCAGGTTCGGGAACACGGCGAGATACTCGACGTGCAGCACGGCTTCGCCTGTGAGTCCCCTGAACACCGTTGCGGATGACCTGCCGTCGAGCGACATCGTCTCCATGTCCTCGCGCAACTCCATCCATCCGCCCACCCAGGCCCCCTCGCCGGGGTGCACGTAGTTAGCCCCGCTCTTGGGCGGGCTCGCGTTGCAGAGCTCAGGGTGGATCATCGGGCAGTGGTAGCACTCCTGATAATTCTCGTTCAGGATCTTCCAGTTTGCGCTCACCACGTACTCGTGCCGGCCTCTCGTGACGAGACGTTCGGGCTCGTACGGTCCGACCACGGCTTCGAGCCCTGCCAAATGGCGTTCGATGGGAGGCGCACTTCCCGAGGCGTCGACGAAGATCCAGCCGTGCCACTCCTCGCATGGGAGCTGGACGAGTCCGTGCGTCGAGGGATCGAAGTGCTCTGATTCGAAACCCGGAGTCATGCGCAACGACCCGTCGAGTTGGTAGGACCACGCGTGATAAGGGCAGACGACGATCGGGCGGTTCACCGTCTCCGCGCCGCACGGCAGGAGCTCGTGGCCCCGGTGCCTGCAGGCGTTGGCGAAGGCCCGCAGGACACCCAGCTGGTCGCGAATCAAAAATACGCCAGAGCGACCGACAGACACAGCGCGCTGGTCGTTGGGATTGGCCATCGACTCGCTCCGCCCTATACAGATCCATCCGCCCTCGAGCAGGTTTCGCTGTTCCCATGCGAAGACCTCGTCGCTCACATAGGCCTTGCGGGGGAGCATCGTGCTCTCCCCGAATGGGGCGAGGGACGAGGCGAGGCCGACGGCGTCGAGCGGGGCCGGTTGATTGACCATACAGTCAGTCTACGCCCGGAGCCGGGGGATGTGCCAGAAGCCCGCCTGTTCGTTCGAGGTCTTCGAAACCCGAATTCGCGTCATGAACGTGGTGAACGGGATCGTGGAGCAAATACCGCGAGAACGTGTCGATCGTGAATACGGCACCGTCGCCGCGTCGTCCTGTTCTCGTCCAGGCGTCGGCAGGAAGCGAGTCGAGTCGATCCGCGAGCACCGCCCCCGCTGCTTGCAGATCCAGCGCTACCTGTACGGGGTCTTGCTCGTTGTAGCGGTCTGCGACGGCAGTCCGGTCTTGATCCCAATTCTCGTAGAGGGGATCGTCGTATTCGATCATGAGTACGAGGCGTCTGTCGAAGAGCTTGAAGACGTCGCGTACGTGGCAGGCGTATTCGAGCGCCGACCACCGCTCATCCGAAGGTCGAACACGGGTCAAAGGAGATTGGAGTAGCAGCGGCCATTCGGACGCGTTCTCTCTGAGGGAGCCAGCGACCTCGTGGCACGAGAAATTCGACGCATCGAACCCGCACTCTGGGCATTGCCTTTCGAGGACCCATGTCCAGCTCTTGTTGTCAGGGGTGATGGGCACTGAAGAATTAGAAGAGCCGCGTTCCCTGTGTCCTGAGCTCTTTGGGCGATCCCGGTAGGCGGCCTCTCACGTCACTTGGAAGTTGGTTGTGCTCGTGACTGAGCCGTCTTGAGTCGTGACAATGATCTTGCCGGTGGTGCCCTTGGCCGGAACCTTCACCTTCAATGTGGTAGCCGTGTCACTACTGATCTTGGCTTTCTTTCCATTGAAGGTCACGCTTATGGCCCCCTCGAGGTTCGTTCCCTTAATGGTCACGATTGTGCCCGGAGGCCCTGACGTGGGGTTGAACTTCGTGATCGTGGGAGGTCCCTCGATGGTGAGCGTGGTGCTTGGATTGGAGATGGTCCCATTCCCTGCGGAAGACAATGTGAAGGTGAACGAGCCCCCAGCCGACACGCCGCAGTTGTTGAGTGGTACTCGGACCGACTCGAGGGTCTGGCCCGGGACGAAGGTGAGGGTGCCGCTCTCCGACTGGAAGAGGGCGTTGCAGCCACCACCTCCCGGGGCCGTGTAGTTCACCGTGACGTTGCTCGTGCCTGGCGCACTGAGGGTGACAGGCAGGTCGAGGTAACCGTTGGCTTCTCCCACCACCGTGTTCGCAGGTGCCGAGATGTTCGGCGACGAGACAGGAGTCCCACCGCTTGCTCCTATCGTGACGACTCCGGTCCCGTTGGTGATGACGGAGTTCGTGGGGCTGGAAAGGTTCACGCTGAAGCTCCGCGATGCAGCAGCACCCGATCGGTCGATTATGGGAACGACAATGTTCTGCGCCGTCTGTCCTGGACCGAAGGTGAGCGTGCCGCTCGTGGTGGTGTAGTCCGTCCCGGCTATCGCCGAACCGTTGGCGGTCGTGTAGTTGACCGTGACGGTGCTGGTCGAGATGGTTCCTATTGGCCCACCCAAGAGCACCGGGACCATGACGTTGCCCGCGGTGTTGTCGACCACGGCGTTTCGCACGTAGAGCCCAGGCGTCGCGACAGTGGTGGCATCACTGATGATGTCCACCTGGGTGATGGGATTGACGATGTTGCCGTTGACCGCAGACGACAGCGTGAAGGTGAAGTCCGGGAACGTCGTGTACGACACGCCGCAGTTGTTGAGTGGTACTCGGACCGACTCGAGGGTCTGGCCCGGGACGAAGGTGAGGGTGCCGCTCTCCGACTGGAAGAGGGCGTTGCAGCCACCACCTCCCGGGGCCGTGTAGTTCACCGTGACGTTGCTCGTGCCTGGCGCACTGAGGGTGACAGGCAGGTCGAGGTAACCGTTGGCTTCTCCCACCACCGTGTTCGCAGGTGCCGAGATGTTCGGCGACGAGACAGGAGTCCCACCGCTTGCTCCTATCGTGACGACTCCGGTCCCGTTGGTGATGACGGAGTTCGTGGGGCTGGAAAGGTTCACGCTGAAGCTCCGCGATGCAGCAGCACCCGATCGGTCGATTATGGGAACGACAATGTTCTGCGCCGTCTGTCCTGGACCGAAGGTGAGCGTGCCGCTCGTGGTGGTGTAGTCCGTCCCGGCTATCGCCGAACCGTTGGCGGTCGTGTAGTTGACCGTGACGGTGCTGGTCGAGATGGTTCCTATTGGCCCACCCAAGAGCACCGGGACCATGACGTTGCCCGCGGTGTTGTCGACCACGGCGTTTCGCACGTAGAGCCCAGGCGTCGCGACAGTGGTGGCATCACTGATGATGTCCACCTGGGTGATGGGATTGACGATGTTGCCGTTGACCGCAGACGACAGCGTGAAGGTGAAGTCCGGGAACGTCGTGTACGACACGCCGCAGTTGTTGAGTGGTACTCGGACCGACTCGAGGGTCTGGCCCGGGACGAAGGTGAGGGTGCCGCTCTCCGACTGGAAGAGGGCGTTGCAGCCACCACCTCCCGGGGCCGTGTAGTTCACCGTGACGTTGCTCGTGCCTGGCGCACTGAGGGTGACAGGCAGGTCGAGGTAACCGTTGGCTTCTCCCACCACCGTGTTCGCAGGTGCCGAGATGTTCGGCGACGAGACAGGAGTCCCACCGCTTGCTCCTATCGTGACGACTCCGGTCCCGTTGGTGATGACGGAGTTCGTGGGGCTGGAAAGGTTCACGCTGAAGCTCCGCGATGCAGCAGCACCCGATCGGTCGATTATGGGAACGACAATGTTCTGCGCCGTCTGTCCTGGACCGAAGGTGAGCGTGCCGCTCGTGGTGGTGTAGTCCGTCCCGGCTATCGCCGAACCGTTGGCGGTCGTGTAGTTGACCGTGACGGTGCTGGTCGAGATGGTTCCTATTGGCCCACCCAAGAGCACCGGGACCATGACGTTGCCCGCGGTGTTGTCGACCACGGCGTTTCGCACGTAGAGCCCAGGCGTCGCGACCGTGGTGGCATCACTGATGATGTCCACCTGGGTCAAGGGATTGACGATGTTGCCGTTGACCGCAGACGACAGCGTGAAGGTGAAGTCCGGGAACGTCGTGTACGACACGCCGCAGTTGTTTAGTGGTACTCGGACCGACTCGAGGGTCTGGCCCGGGACGAAGGTGAGGGTGCCGCTCTCCGACTGGAAGAGGGCGTTGCAGCCACCACCTCCCGGGGCCGTGTAGTTCACCGTGACGTTGCTCGTGCCTGGCGCACTGAGGGTGACAGGCAGGTCGAGGTAACCGTTGGCTTCTCCCACCACCGTGTTCGCAGGTGCCGAGATGTTCGGCGACGAGACAGGAGTCCCACCGCTTGCTCCTATCGTGACGACTCCGGTCCCGTTGGTGATGACGGAGTTCGTGGGGCTGGAAAGGTTCACGCTGAAGCTCCGCGATGCAGCAGCACCCGATCGGTCGATTATGGGAACGACAATGTTCTGCGCCGTCTGTCCTGGACCGAAGGTGAGCGTGCCGCTCGTGGTGGTGTAGTCCGTCCCGGCTATCGCCGAACCGTTGGCGGTCGTGTAGTTGACCGTGACGGTGCTGGTCGAGATGGTTCCTATTGGCCCACCCAAGAGCACCGGGACCATGACGTTGCCCGCGGTGTTGTCGACCACGGCGTTTCGCACGTAGAGCCCAGGCGTCGCGACCGTGGTGGCATCACTGATGATGTCCACCTGGGTCAAGGGATTGACGATGTTGCCGTTGACCGCAGACGACAGCGTGAAGGTGAAGTCCGGGAACGTCGTGTACGACACGCCGCAGTTATTGAGGGTGATCGTGACTGATTGGCTCGTTACCCCTGGCGAGAAGGTGAGCGTCCCGCTCTTTCCCTGGAAGAGGCTGTTGCAGCCTCCGCCGCTCGGCGTCGCGTAGTTCACCGTTACGGTGCTCGTGCTAGCGACGCTCAGGATCACGGGGAGAGTTACCGATCCTGCGGCCTCTCCGACTACGACGTTTGGGGGTGCCGAGATGTTCGGCGAGGTGGCGGCAATGGCAATCTCAGTTGGGAGAACTGACACCGACAGTGTCGAGAGCCCGATCACGAGACCTATCACCGAGAGTCGGATGACACTGAACCCGCCTCGACGAAGACGTCGTTCCAACCAGGATCGTGCGAATGCGCGAAGACGTGCAAACACGATCGATGGCTTGTTCATGACTTCCCCCCTCTTCTCCGCGCGTGAGCACAGAGATATCCGCCTCTTGGAGACGTTACTCACAAGAGGTGGATCCTGCAGGGAGGCGTGACACGTGTTGCGTATGTGATTCTTCATGTCTCCTGATGAAGAGGGTCTTGTCGGTAGCCCGTGTTCCAAGCCTTCCGAACGACGATCAGAGGGCCTTTCCCGGATTGAGGATGCCAAGCGGGTCGAGAGCGTTCTTGATCTTCTTCGAAAGCTCGACAACGTCTTCGCCGAGCTGTTCAACCACCCACGGCAGCTTCAGAGTTCCGACTCCGTGCTCGCCCGTGACCACGCCGCCTAGAGAGAGAGCGAGGTCCATCACGGCGCCGAACGCGTTCTCGGCTCTCTTCGTCGCGTTCTGGTCGTCACGGTCGAAAACGACGAGGGGATGGAAGTTTCCATCGCCGGCGTGACCGATCGTCGCGATCGGCGTCTCGTTGTCTGTTGCTATGCCGGCTATCCCGCGAACCAGGTCGGCGACCCTCGAGATCGGCACGCCGACATCTTCGATCAAGACGCTCCCCAATCTTTCGACCGCCGGGATCGCCATCCGGCGAGCGGTCATGAACAGTTCGCCCTCTTCTTCATCGTCTGTGTAGGCAACCTCGGTCGCGTTCTCGTCTGCACATGCGGCGACCATCGCCTCCATCTCCTGGGTTCCCCGGCTGCCTCCGGCGTCCGAACGACCGATGAGGAGAGCACCGCAATGCTCGTCGAGACCCATGTGAAGTCTCGCCTCCACGGCACGCACCGCCGTACGATCCATTAGCTCGAGCGCCGCCGGGCGCCAGCTTGCCGCGATCGACGCGATGGCTCGCCCCGCTGACTCGATGCTGCCGAATGTCGCGACCATCGTGACCGACGGTGGTGGCTGGGGACGCAGGCGCAGGGTTGCCTCTGTCACCACGCCGAGGGTTCCCTCGCTGCCGATGAAGAGACGTTTCAGGTCGTATCCGGTGACGTCTTTGATCGTCCGGCCTCCGAGCCGGATCGCTCTGCCGTCGGCGAGCACAACCTCGAGCCCGAGCACGTGGTCAGTCGTCACGCCGTACTTCACGCAGCAGAGCCCTCCGGCGTTGGTCGCGACGTTTCCTCCGATCGAACAGATCTCGAAGCTGGACGGGTCGGGCGGATACCACAGTCCGTGCGACTGGGCGGCCTGCTTGACCTCGACATTGAGCGCCCCCGGCTGGACGACCGCCACAGACGCCGAGGGATCGATCGCAATGTTGCGCATCCGCTCGGTCGACAACGTGATGCAGCCGTCGACAGCGAGCGACCCGCCGGAGAGACCGGTGCCCGCTCCTCTGGCGACGACCGGGACCCGGTGCTCGGTCGCCCAGCGGAGTGTCTGTTGAACGTCCCCGGTCGATTCGGCTCGCACCACCGCAAGCGGTGTACCTGCACGGTCCGCGTTCGACCTGTCGAAGCGGTAGCCGTCGATGACGTCGGGATCAACTACGAGTGCGCCGGGCGGGAGCTTTGAAGAGAGTGCCGACAGCCGTGCGTCCACCCACGGATTCTCGCGTGGTCACGGCTTCGAGTGCGGCGGTCCCTCCCGATATGCAGACAGGTGAGGGCGGCTCGGGGGCTGGAAGCCCAGTGGCCCGCGATCTGTATCTTTCTCGCCCCGGGTAGGGGTCCAGATCTCGTCCACGAGCCCGTACTCCAGCGCCTCTTGGGCGTCGAGGAAGCGTCCGACGCAAACATCCGCCTCCACGTGCTCTCGCGGACGGCCTGTCGCATCGGCCAGCCTGGCGACGAACCGGTCGAGCTGGAGCCGCTGCCGGTCGGCAAAGCGTCGCATGTCACTCGCGTTTCCTTGGGCCTCGGAGACCGGTTCGCACAGGCGGAAGCTCGCGTGGGGGGCTGCGAATCGGTGGTCTGCCACGGCAACCACTGCGGCGGCGGGGCCTTCTGACCTGCCGAGGCAAGTTGCGTGCACAGGAACGCCGAGCAGGTCGATCACGTCGATCACCGTGAACGCTGATTCGAGGTTGCCGCCAGCGCTGTCCACGTAGAGCGTCACGTGCTCGTCGCCCGACGCGTCGAGGCTCATTAGCTCGAGTGCAACTTGACCCGCTAGCGCCTCGTTCAGCTCGCCGCGCACCGACACGATTCGCCGGGAGAGCATGGTCTCACGCAATCGGAGCTCCCATTCGTCGTGTCTCATGTTCGCCCCTTCGCATTGCGCCGGGCGGCCGTCATCTTTGCGGCCGGCCGCTCGAACGCCCAGTCCAGTCGCTCCCCGAGCGCGGCCACGTATCGCTCGAGTGTCGAGAGCCGCACGTCTGCGTCGCCTGACTCGAGCCTCGCGACGGCAGATTGCGAAGTTCCCATGCGAGCCGCAACTTCAGTCTGGGAAAGTCCCATCTCCGTCCTGCGTGCGGCGAGTGTGTCGGCCAGGGCCCTGCGCCTGTCAGCCATCTCCTTGAAGCCGGGGAAGACCGGCTCGTGACGCCTCTCGCCGCGGGGGCCCGTCGCTGCCATCGCGCAAATGGTATCGCAAACTCGAGATATCATTGATGACGTGACGATCACCACAGAAAATCCAGACATCCGCCATTCCCTGATCCCGACTGTCCTCGAGCAGTCGTCTCGGGGCGAAAGAGCGTTCGACATCTACTCGCTTCTGTTGAAGGAGCGCATTGTGTTTCTCGGCCAGGAGGTCGACGACCAGATCGCGAACTTGATCGTGGCCGAGATCCTCTACCTCGAGTCGCAGGACCCGGACAAGGACATCAATCTGTACATCAACTCGCCAGGGGGCGTCTCGTACGCAGGGATGGCCATCTACGACGTGATCCAGCACGTCAAGCCGGAGGTGTCGACCATCTGTGTCGGCATGGGCATGTCTGCGGCGGCGATGATCCTTTGCGGTGGGGCTCCCGGCAAACGACTCGCTCTGCCGAGCGCCAAGATCATGATCCATCAAGGTTCTGCCGGTACTCGAGGGGCGCCGCGCGACATGGAGATCCACCTGCGCGAGGTGATGTCGACGACAAAGCGCATGGTGCAGATAATCGCCCACCACAGCGGCAGGCCGGCCGAGCAGGTGGAGCGTGACATCGACCGCGACTACTTCATGACGGCGAGCGAGGCGCGCGACTACGGCCTGATCGACGAGATCATCGCACCTCGTCGCGGTGTCTCGGCCGATCTGCTCGAGTTGGCCGACCGCGAGGCGGCCGAGGCGGTCTCGGCCTGAGCGAGTGGCCTCTCTGCGGCAGGTTTGTGTGAAGAGCCGATCCGTAAAGTGAAAAATACGCCCGGAAGGTCGGTGTCTACCATCGACTCTTACCTTCAAAGCGTGGCCCTTGAAACTCGACCTCTGGACCGCTGCTCAGTTCTGGGAGAGAAACGTGAAAGCGCGTACACAGCGACAGGCTCGTCGAATCCCTTGAGCTGGCGTCGCCCGGCCGGCTCGAACACCACGTCGCCACCCATGGCGTCCGCTCGTAACGCCGAATCTCCCAGGACCTCGCCCGGTACGGCGTGGTCGGTGAGCCGGGATGCCAGGTTGACGACGGGACCGTAATAGTCCCCGTGGTGCATGATCACCTCGCCGAAGGCCAATCCGCCTCGGGGCTGCACGCCGGAGGCCGTGAACTGTTCGGTCATTGCAAGGGCCACTTCGCATCCGACGTCACCGCTCAACGCCATGAACATGACCTCGTCACCCACGTGCTTCACGATGCGACCGCCGTGTTCGATCGCCACGTCGAACGCGCGCGACTCGAGCGATGAGATCCTGTCCAGAAGCTCGCGACTGGTGAGCCGGTTGGCAGCCTGGGTCGAGCCCACAAGGTCCACGAACCCGATGGCCATGCGGGCGACGATGCGGTCGCTCACCCCTTCTTGTGTCGTCCGTTGGCGGGCGATCGCCTCGCGGAGATGCTGGTCGAGGACGGGGCCAAGGACCGTATCCCCGATCCGGACCGCGAACTCCATCGTGCGCGCCAGGTCACGCGCTCTCTGCATCTGGTCGAGCTCGGTTGAATCGAGGGTGTCGACGCTCTGCACGTACAGGGCGACCGCCGCATCCGCAACCCGCGACAGCGAGGCTCCGATGACACGCAGTAGCTCGGCACCCTTCACCTCGAGCTCGGACGCCGACACCAAAAGGCGGACGACCTCGACGTCGCGGGGACCGAATCGGACCTCGATCGGCTCCGGCAGCAGGCCGAGCTCGCGCCACAGTGAGAGGACCTTGGTCTCCTCGACCCCTGCGGCGTCGGCCAGCTCGCCGACCGTCATCTCTGCTCCCTGCGCGAGAACGAGATCACCGGCGAATCCGCCGACGTGTCCCATCTTTATCCTGTCGGCCAGAGCCTGCGGGGACGCGCCGAGCTCAGTCAGGAACTCGATCAGCTCGTCGTCGGGTGGCTCACAGTCCGGCAGGAAGCTCACGTCACAGATCGTAAGGCCGGTTGGGCGGCATACGGGCCGATCAGGACGGAATCGACTGGTAGCCGTCCATCATGTCCGCCATCACCATTTTGATGAACGAATCCGCTTCTGACGTCATGCCGCCTATGACGCCCCCGTAGATCGCCCCGGACTTTGGAGCCTCTCCCGCGTGCTCCAAGGCGTAGACGACCCCTTCGTCGAGATCTGCGGCAAAGGCGTCGGTGACACCAGGCTGTGTCTGGGGCCGGGTCACGGCCATGTGAAGTGCGTTCGGGTACTGCTGACCGTTGAACCGCCGATCCGCGTCCGCGCATGAAATCGTTCACGTGGTACACGTCGAACTCGTCTGACGTGAAGCTGAACAAGAACGTCGGCTCGCCGATCACGCGCAGCTCCGGGTGGGATCGGACGGCCTCGAGCATCTTGGCCGCGGTCGCGAAGATCTCGGCTGCGTACTTGAGGTAGCCCGCCCGGCCCAAATAGACCATCGACGCCCACGTGGCCGCGATCAGGCCGGCAGATCTGGATCCCTCCATCCCAGGCGAGCAGTACTTACCTCCGCTCCAGTCGGTCAGGTAGAAGTACTGAGAGTTGCGTAGGGCCTTGTCGCGGAAGCTGAGAACCGATGTTCCCTTCAAGGCGTAACCGTATTTGTGGGTATCGGCCGAGATCGTGGTGACCCCCGGGAGTCGGAAGTCGAACACCGGTATGGGCTCGCCGAGCTCCTGACCGAACGGCAGGATGAACCCACCGAGGCATCCGTCGACGTGAAGTCCGACACCCTTCTCCTGTGCGACATCTGAGAGGGCTTCGATGGGGTCGATCGTGCCGTACCCGTAGTTGCACGCCGAACCGATGACGGCGACGGTCTGTCCGTCGATGTGGTCGGTGACCCATTGCACGTCCACCTGAGTGGTGACGGGGTCAACCGGTGCCCGTCTCAACTCGATCCCGAACAGATGACAAGCCTTGTCGAACGCCGGATGCGCGGTCACGGGCTTCACAACGTTGGGACGCTCGATCCCCCTTTCCTGCCGGCCGTACTCGCGATAGGCGAGCATGGCGTGGGCGATGCTGCCGGTACCCCCGGTCGTCACGAGGCCAGCAGGATCCGATCCGGAAACAGACTCGGAGTGCAAGAGGTCGAGGGTCATCGAGATGATCTCGGCCTCGAACTTTGTGGCGCTCGGGCACATGTCGCGCTGCAGGGCATTCACGTGCGCGAACAAGCCGAAGGCCTCGGTCAGGTAGTTGTAGTGCTCGTGATCGCCGCAGTACATCGTGCCTGAGCACTTGCCCGTTTCCCAGAACGCATCTTCGGACTTGGCGATCTCGTGCAACTCCGACAGGACCTCTTCGCGCGACCGTCCCTCGGCGGGCAATCGGCGGTTCACCTCGTAGCGATCCTCGTATGGAAAGGGGCTCATGGATTTCGTCCTCCTTGCTTCGGGTCCCTACGCGCCGCGAGCCGCTTGCTCTTCGGCGAGTTGGGCTTCGCGTTCGAGGTTGGCCTGTTCGTGCGCCATCCTGCGGTCGTAACGCGAGGCAGCGCGTTCTTCTGTATGCAATAGCTGGACCAACACGGCTCCCATCGCGGTGAGCGTGAACAGCTCGCTCAAGACCCAAAGAGCTCCGCCACCGGCATGCGTGTCGGCCAAGGTGTGGATCGCGGAGTCGATCGAGTACCTGGCGCTCACGAGCCCGAGCCCCAGAAAAGTCGTCACCGGTATTCCGGTTGCCAGGTAGCCGAGCCGGGCAGGAAACGAAAGCTTCCAGCGGGAGGGGTCGAGACCGACGACGGGCCACCAGTACAAGCAGCCGGCGACGAGGAACACGACATTCGTCATTCCCAATACGAGAGGGTGTTCCTCGGAGAATGTGTAGAAGCTCGACAAGAAGTACACGAGCATCAACGTGTACGAGAGGATCGCGACGAGAACCGGGAAGGTCAGGGTCTCGAAGACCCTGCTGTGCAGGACGCGGAGAAGAAAGCTCTGAACGCGACGTCCGCTCGCCTGAAGCCAGAGCGTCATGGGTGCGCCGAGCGCCAAAAGCACGGGAGCCGCGTTCATGAGAAGCACGTGCTGCACCGCGTGCAGGTAGAACACCGAGTTCGAATAGCCCGACAGCCCGGAGTTCACCGCGACGATTACGACGAGCGCCCCTCCGAGGAATGAGGCGGTCCTCCATCGCGACCATTTGCGGCTCTTGGCTGCAAGGCGGCGGACACCCTGTAAATACGCAGCGGCGATGCATAGGTCGGCGACGAGCACGACCAACGACAGGGGATCTGTCTGCCATCCCGTGAGCAGTTTGCCGAGGTGTACAGGAGGCGTTTGCACGATCGACTGCACCGAGGCATGGACGGACGCATGAACAGAAGTGAGGAGACCGGGTGCGAGAAGGCCTGGTGACACTGGGTCGATCTTGCCGCGCCACGGACATCGTGACCAGACGACCGCTCGTGGCCTTTAGGCGATCTATCTGAAGTCGCGTGAAGGAGGAAGCGCCGAATCCCCGAGATCCAGCCGCGCGAAGGTCTCAGCCACCACGTTTATCGACCCGTCGACACGTTCGAGGCGGCCTCTGACGAGCAACGCAGGAGACCCGCGCGCAACCTGGCGCCAGCGGACCCACGCCCCCGGTGAGCAGATGACGTTCACCAGCCCCGTCTCGTCCTCGAGATTCAAAAAGACGGCGCCTCCTGCGCTCTCTGGTCTCTGGCGGTGGGTGACCACACCCGCCACGAGCACCCTTGGGCCCGCTTGCCACCCCGCAAGCACGGCAGCCGGGACCACCCCGAGTGCTGTGAGCTTCGGGCGTGCAAGCTCGATCGCGGTCGGCCCGACAGTGAGCCCCGTTGCCCACAGGTCGGCCTCGGCCTCGTCCAGCTCGCTCAATTCGGGTAGCGGGGGGGCGTCGGAACCAACGACCAGTCCGGGGAGACGGTCCGATGTGGCTTGGGCGACAGGTCCCGCCGCCCAGAGCTGGCTCCTTCTGTCGTCACTGTTTTGCCGGACGATTCCCCGGACGGTTCGCCGTACGGGACCTGCAGTCGGGCGAGCTTCCAACCCGGCGAGCGCACCCGACGTCGCTAGTGCCTCCAGCTGTTGCTTTGCCACATTGGCGCGTCGCACGAGATCCTCGACGGAGTCGAAAGGGCGACCTGCGGCGATCCGTTCGGCGGTCTCCGTGCCCACCGAGCGCACCGATCCGAGACCGAGACGCACCGACGGCTGGCCTGCCGGAGCACCGAGTGGACCCCCCGCCGGCCCTTTGCCGGCCCAGTTGAGAGAGGCGCCTGCCTCAGAGGAGTTCACGTGGGGACGGTTCACGACGACGCCATGCCGTTTGGCGTCGGCGACGAGGGTCTGGGGAGACCAGAACCCCATGGGCTGTGAATTGAGCAGAGCGGCGCAAAACGCTGCCGGGTAGTGCAGCTTGAGCCAGGCGCTCGAGTACACCAGGTATGCGAACGAAACGGCGTGGCTCTCCGGGAACCCGAAGTTGGCGAAGGCCGCCAGTTTGGCGAAGATCTCCTCCGCCGCCTCACCCGTGATCCCGTGCTCCGCCATGCCCGAGAAAAGGCGTTCGCGGAGCTTTCCCATGCGCTCTCCCGAGCGCTTGGAGCCCATCGCCTGGCGCAACTCGTCCGCCTCTGCCGGCGTGAAGCCCGCCGCGTCTATGGCCATCTGCATCAACTGCTCCTGGTAGATCGGGACGCCGAGCGTCTTGTGCAGGGTCTTTTCGAGCAAGGGGTGCGGGGGATCGGGAGCTTCGATACCGCGCCGCCTGCGGATGTAGGGATGCACCGACCCGCCCTGGATGGGGCCTGGACGGATGATCGCCACCTCGACGACCAGGTCGCTGAAGCAGCGCGGCTCGATACGCGGCAGGGTCGCCATCTGCGCGCGGCTCTCCACCTGGAAGACCCCGACCGTGTCCGCCTTGCACAACATGTCGTAGACGGCGTCCTCCTGGGGTACGAGCGCCAGGTCCGCATGGACCCCGTGTGCGTCGCGCACCAGGTCGACGCATCGGTGAAGTGCTTCGAGCATTCCGCAGTCCAAGCAGGTCGAACTTCACCAGCCCGACGGCCGCACAGTCCTCCTTGTCCCACTGCAGAGCGCTCCGCCCCGGCATGCGGGCCCACTCCACCGGGCAGACCTCGATCACAGGCCGATCGCATATGACCATCCCTCCAGAGTGAAGGCCTAGATGGCGCGGGAAGTCGAGAACGTCAGAAGCGAGACGGGCTAAAAGAGGAGGAACTCCCGCACTGTCGAGCGGGTCGCCGCGGTCGATCGCCTTTGCCCAGGCGTCGAGGCTGTCCTGGTCGTGACCGAGCGCCTTTCCCACGTCACGGATCGCAGAGCGGGCCCTGTAGGTGATCACGTTGGCGACCTGGGCGGCGTGGTGGCGGCCGTAGCGCTCATAGACGTAGGCGATGACCTCTTCGCGCCTGCCTGATTCGATGTCGACGTCGATATCAGGAGGCCCGTCGCGCTCGGGGGACAAGAAGCGCTCGAACAGGAGGCCGAGCGCGACCGCGTCCGGCACGCGTGATGCCAAGGGCGAAGCACACAGCGGAGTTGGCGGCAGACCCGCGTCCCTGGCAGTAGATGTCGTTACGACGGCAGAACTCGACGATGTCCCACACGACCAGGAAGTACCCGGCGTACCCGAGCTCCCCGATGACACTTAGCTCGTGGTCGAGCTGGGCCCAGGCTCCTTTGACGCGTTCAGAACTGCGCTGGCCGTAACGGGCGACCGCGCCCTGGCGGACAAGCTCTGCCAGCCAAGTCTGCTCGGTGTGCCCCCCCGGGACGGGGAAGTCAGGTAGCCCGGGAGCGACGAGTCGGAGGTCGAAAGCGCATTCGAGGCCGAGCTCTGCGGCGGTCTCGACCGCTCCGGGCCAGCGGGCGAACCGGCGGGCCTGCTCTGCGCCCGAGCGCAGGTGGGCGGTCGCGGCAGGTGGGGTCCACCCGACTAGGTCAGGCAGTGCCCGCCGCGCACGGACGGCGCCGAGGACAGTGGCGAGAGGTCGCTCGGCAGGAGTCGCATAGTGGACGTTGTTGGTCGCCACCAACGGCAGGCCCGCCGTGACTGCAAGGTGGGCGAGGGCGTCGTTTCGCGCTGTGTCGAGCGGGTCGCCGTGGTCCCAGAGCTCCACCGCGACGTTTTGGGGCCCGAAGGCCTCCACCAGGCTGTACAGAGCGTGGGAGGCGGCAGCCGGCCCCGAGGCGGTGAGCGCAGCTGGGACGCTTCCCTTGCGACATCCGGTGAGCACGAGCCAGTGCCCATCGTGGCGACCGGCAAGATCCTCCAGATCGACCACCGGACGGCCCTTCTCCTGGCCGGCCAAGTGCGCCTCCGCGATGGCCCTGCTCAACCTGGCGTAGCCGTCCGGGTCCCTCGCTATCACCTCGAGGTGCTCCCCAAGGGGATCGGGGGCACCCGTCCGCTCTGCCTTCTTGCCGGCACCACGCGGTGCCAGCGTGAGCTCGGCGCCGAACGCCGACCGGAGCCCGGCCATCCTGGCAGCCTCTGCGAAGCGCACCACCCCGTAGAGCCCGTCGTGGTCGGTGAGCGCAAGTGCACAGAGCCCGAGTCGTACTGCTTCTGCGACCAGGTGCTCAGGGTGAGAGGCACCATCCAAGAAGCTGAAATTGGAGTGGCAGTGCAGCTCTGCATACGGGGTCATCAGACCCCCTCCAGATAGAGGGTCATAAGACCCCCTCCAGATGGAGGGTCATCAGTCGTAGACCCCCTCCAGCCACCATCCGCCGCTTTCGGCTACGAGAAGTTGAGCAGCGCCGGATGCGGTGACCACCTGGACTCTCGCTCTTCGCCTGTGGCTAGGGGACCACCAGCGGTCGTCGGCGGGCCATGGTCCTGCCCACAGGGCGACTTCTGCGAAAGGACCACCCGCCACCGACACCCGAGCCGGCGCCGCAGAAAGAAGGACCCGGGCCGACACGAAAACCGGAGCCCCACCGGCGTCTGCCAGCACGACCGGCAGCGGCTTGGCGAGCACCGCTGCAGGCGAAGGCGGGGGGAGCCTGCCTGGCCACGGTTCGCCGTCTCCCTCACGGGGTTCTTCGCTCGAGGTTCCGAAGGCTCGGCTGTCGACGGGGACCAGAAAGGCGCGCTCAGAAGGATCCCTCCCGCCCTGGAGGCGGGCGGTGAGCACCTCTTCTGGGCCGAGGTCTCGCTGTATGCCGCGAGAACGGCCCAGGCTCTTTTGTCGGACTCGGCGGCACCCCCCCAAAAGCCAGGTTGAAGGACCACAGGGGCCACAGGGGTCCGATCGCCCAGGGCGACGGACACGTCCCGAAGACCAGGCAGCTCTCCAGAGCGACCGGCTGCCGTCAGGTGGCAGGCGGCGCCGTCGGTGCCGAAGCGGGCGAGGACGTGCCTTGCGGGAAGGGCTGCGAACTGACCCAGTGTCCGGATCCCGAGCCGCAGCAGCAGATCTGCGAGCTCGACCCGCTCGAGGATGCCGACAGGCCAAGAAGATAAGAAGGCGGGAGTCCCTCCCGGAGGGACGACGAATGCGGTACCAGGGCCGGCGTCCTGATTGTGGGCGGCAGTCCTGGCCGCGAGCACCGCTGCAAAAAGCCCGTCGGCCACTCCCACCCCTGCCCGCGTGCCCGGGAGGGCTTTCTCAACCACGCCTGCCACCTCTTCACAGAGCGACAGGTCCCCCCCGAAATACCGCGACGGCCCGCGGGTCGGCACGGCACAAACGCCCGGACGCACTTCCTCTACACGTGTGGCGAGGGACGAGACCGCCTCCACCACCTGGCAGAAGGCCCTTTGCTCGCGGCCTTGGGATTTCTGCTCGAGCAGGCCGGGGCACCAGATGACCAGGTAGCGCTCCATGTCTCACCTGCCGGAGGTGGCGCCGGCCGTACCTGCGTACTGGACCGCTGCGGGTTCCGGACGCAGGCTGAGAGCACCGGATAGAACAGCCATCGCGGCCGGATGACGAGCGGCCGCCGGGTTGACGGCCCCATGGTGAACGGCCGGATCGACCGTTCCCTCTGGTACGTCGGGGTCGAGCGCAACCTCAGGGACCACCGCTCCCGTGGGCCCGGGGAGCCACAGGCGGCAACGCACCGGCCTGGCCGCTGCCCGCCTGCCCACCGCCATCACCGTTGCCCGCCTGGTGCGCAGGTGCCCGTGGCCCTCGCCCAGACCTGCCCAGGCACCGTCCTCCACGCGGAACAAAAGGTCGGGTCCCTCCCACGCTCTTTCTCCCGCCAGGACTACGAGGACCGCCCGCCTCTCGCGTGCGCGGGCGGTCAGGTTTCGAGCCATGGCCGGGCGAGCCGGAAAGGGCAGACGGAGCAGCACGACGTCGACCCCGTCGAGGGCGGTGGCGACAACGCCGGCCCAGTTGTGTCCGGGACGGGGGACGACCGCTAGGTGGTCCAGGTCCACCCCGAGCTCTGCCATTGCCACTATCCCCGCGTCTTCGAACCCGACGGCCACGCACCAGGATCCGGCCGCCGAGGCGGCCGCGATGAGCGCCATCGACAACGTGGTCGCCCCTCCCGGTCCCGATCCCCCCGACTCGCTGCCGGGCCGGCTGCTCCTGGCAGCCCCCGTGTCTACGAGCAGCACAGTGCCGCGTTGCAGGCCTCTGCCAGGCAGCAGAGGAGCAAGGGCGTCCGCCACGGGAAGGAGCTGGGTACGGCTCGCCGAGGTCGGCAGGGCGCTCACCGACAACTTGGTCGGAAGACAAGGACGTCCGCTCCCCATCCTCCGAACACTATCGAACATACGTTCGTATTTACACTGCGATGTCGCTCGCCGTACCCGGCTGCGACAAGGTTCAGAGATCCAGTTCGAATCCCGGCTGTGGGGCTTGTCGACCGTCCCGTCCCTGCTTGCCGAGGGTCGGGAGGGCCGGCGGATCGATGCTGCGTCCCTGGTCGACCACGGACCGCCAGGGCTCGTTGCTGAACCAAGGGGTGAGCTCCACGTAACCCATCCCGCTGCGCTCGTCTATGACGAGGGCCATCCCCTCTTTCCCTCGCGACAACTCGTCCACAGGCATCCGGCGACGCCGGACCGTGGAGGTGGTCACCGTTGGGCTCACCGGCGGCGCAGGCATTCCGCGACCGCCGAGAACTCCGAGCACCGAGCGCAAGCGTTCGTGGCGCCCGGCCACGGGGGCGGAGACGGCCCTGGTGGCGACCTCTTCTTCACCTGCGAGGGTGGAGAGCACCTCGAGGGTCTTCACGTCTTCGATCCCACGAAGCATGACCGTGGACCCGAAAAGTGACAGCCAACCGTCTGCGTCAGGCCCCCATCTTGCCCGCGCCTGAGACAGGTCCTGAAGGCAGGCAAGCGTGAGAACCCCTTGCCCGCCTCCCTCTGAGACCAATTGGGGGAGGTTCGGGAGAGGTGCCACGTTTGCCACCTCGTCGAGAGCGAGAAGCAAAGGCGAGTCCCCTCGTGACCCGGGACGTCCTTCAAGCGGCATTCGCTGAAAACGATTCGCCTCGCGGTCCGCTGAGCGCTTTTTGGAAGCCGTGCAGATCTCCTCGACAAGGGCCACGACCAAAGGCGAAACGAGGTTCTGGTGGCGCCCCGATGCGCAGATGTAAATGGTGCCGGCGCTCTCGCACCACTCCCGGACGTCGAACTGCGCACCGGTCGTCGTCGCCATCGCAGCGTGGCTGTGATAGGCGCCGAGCACCCCCGACGCCGTGGACCAGATCCCGCTTTGCTCGTTCGGGGCAGTTGCTGCGATGCCCGCCAAGAAGTCTGCGGCAAGCTCATTTCCCGAACCGTCAAGGATCGACTGCGCCGGGCCTGCCTGGTGCCTGTCCACCCACTTGAGCACCGTCGAAATCGGAGCTCCTTCTAAAGAAGCGGCATGAAGGAGAGTGGCGAGCAGCGCTTCAGAACGTTTGTGCCAGTGGTCGTCCGGCCCATTTGCGAACGATCTCGTGCTCGACGTGCCCCCGATCGATGCAACCGTCATGAGATTTGCGACGAGAAGCGCCTCGTCCCATGTCGAGCACGATGAAAGTGGCGACCACCTCAACGGGACCACCCCTTTCGGGGGTTCCACAGTGCCACTCGGGTCGTAGAGGAGGTTCTCGCCTGCTCTTGCACGCGATGCGGCGGTCACTCTCATCACTTCGGGCTTGGTGGAAGTCGACACCACCGGCCCGGTCGCCGCGAGGATCGCAGGGATGACTATCGAAGTCGTCTTCCCTGAGCGCGGAGGACCCAAGACGAGCACCGAGCTTTCAGGCGCTCCCCATTGGGGCCCGTCGGTTCCACCACCGAGGTAGATCCCTCCTCCGTCCGCGCGAGATGGCGCGCACGAGTGCCAACGGGTCGGACATAACCGTCACAACGCGACCTTGCGTGAGTCACGCGTTCGGTTCCGTGCGACGCAGAGAGCAGTTGATCTCGCAATTGCAGGGGTCACGCGAACTCCGGTCTGAAGGTCGGAAACCCGCCGCGAACGATCAGAGTGCCCGGAATGCCGAGGAACCGGAGCGGGTCGGGATCTGTGGTTGCAGGGTGTCGGCTTGTGTCGACATGGCGTCCACGGCAGCGCGATCACGCGCCCGATGTGAGGTCCGAGCGTGATCGTCAGTTCCAGTCGAAAATCGGTTTCGTCGACCGGTTCGGCTTCGATGACGATTGCGTCGTACGTCCCGTCGGGAAGAATCGCCATAGGAGAATATCCTTGCAGCAAAAGGTTTTTTCGTCCACATGATGACTTGCCGCGAGTACCATTGCGTGAACGGGCACTCGATTTCGAGGGTTCGAAGGCCGGGATTCTCGGACGCGCCCTGAGGCGCGTTCGACGGTGCTGGACGCAGAATGCTTGACCTGCGGCTAAATCGCGCCTTTGATTGTTGTGATTCCGTGATCACGGACGATGGTCCGGGACACTTTCAGGAGGTGGCGTGAACAGATCGGAGCTCATCGACGCAGTTGCCAGAGAGATGGCGCTGACGAAGCGCGAAGCCGAGGCGACTGTCGGTGCAGTGATCGGGAACATCGTCGACGAGGTGCGCTCCGGGCGACGTGTCTCTCTCGTCGGGTTCGGGAGTTTCAATCCGACCCGCAGGGCGGCGCGTACCGGTCGCAATCCGCAGACGGGTGCGCCGGTCGATATTCCGGCGTCGAGAGGAGTGCGGTTCGTCGCCAGTTCCACCCTTAAGGACATCGTGAACGGAAAGGCCGAACCAGCGGCCAGAAAGGCGGTGACAGTGCCAGCGAAGAGCACGGCTAAGAAGAGCACGGCCCGCAAGACAACAGCAAGGAAGACCACTGCGCGTAAGTCGACGGCCAGAAAGACGGGAGCGCGTAAGACCGCAGCCCGTAAGACGACCGCCAAGCGGGCTCCGGCTCGTAAGTCGACTGCTCGTAAGACCACTGCCCGCAAGACCACAGCCAAAAAGGCTGGGGCACGTAAGACCACGGCGCGCAAGCGCACGGCCAAGAAGGCTGGGGCCCGCAAGACCACAGCCCGAAAGACCACTGCGCGTAAGACCACGGCGCGCAAGCGCACGGCCAAGAAGGCTGGGGCGCGTAAGACCACGGCCCGCAAGACCGGGGCAAGGAAGACGGCCGCCCGCAAGACGACGGCTCGGAAGACCACAGCAAAGCGGGCTCCAGCACGCAAATCAGCTGCAAAGCGAGCTCCGGCTCGCAAGACGGCCGGCCGGAAGGCAGCCGCCAAGCGCTGAGGGAAGCTGAGACAAACAAAGGCTGTCGATACTGACGGCCTTGGAGTAGTCACAGACGAGGGGCCTCAGGGCCCCTCGTCTGCTTTACCGAACGACTCAGATCGTGCCTGTCAGATGTCGTCGATCCGGTGGAAGGCCTCACCGAATTGGAGTCCGGCCATCATCGCGTGGAAGGCCAGCTGGGCGCGGACACGCTCGGCAAATGCGTCAGCTTCCGATGCGTAGTCCTCTGCCGCAAGGGTTTTGTCTTCTGTACTTGCTTCGATTCCCATAGTCGACCGGTGCTGACTCCGGTGCGCCATCAGCGCGGCGATCTTCGTATCTGAAAATCCGGCGACGTCCTCTACGTGATTCGGGACGTCTGGCTCGAAGAGCAGCAGGTGGCTCGGACGGTGTGCCTTTCCGATCTCAGGGAAGAACTTCTGGTCACGTGCGGCCACCAGCCCGTCTGTGACGAGCCAGCCCGCGTGACGGTGATCCGGATGCAATCGGTATCGCCGCCACGGATCGTGTCCGATTAGCACGTCCGGCTGGACGGCACGGATCACCTCGCAGACACGCCGGCGCGTTTGCATGTCCGAATCGAGCTCGCCGTCGACAATGTCGAAGAACGAGACGTCGTCACCCCCCAAGATCGATGCGGCTTCGCGCTGCTCTCGTTTGCGTATTTTCGTCAACTCGGCCGAGTCTGCCGGACGCGTCCCAAGTCCCCTTGGACCCGTCGGTGAGGACCAAGTGGTGAACGCGGCATCCAGCGGCTGCCCACTTTGCGAGGGTGCCTCCACAGCCGAATTCGATGTCGTCGGGATGTGCGGCGACCGCTAGCGCGATTCCGGGAATCGGCAGGTCGATCGTGGGCTTTGCACGATTCTCGGGAAGGTCACCTACCGGCACCACGCTGGGTCCGCGGCTCACGTGGAATCGCCGCGGAATGTTCCGAAGCTCATGCGTCGTTCCCGGGAGCGAGACCGCGGGAATGTCGGCGGGGACGTCCACATCCCATGCGAGGACCGGCTCGCGCACGATTCGTGGCTCGAATCCCAACCTGAGGGATTCGTCGCAATGACGGCCGAACGAACCCGGACCGTAACTGAACCGGAACCCTGCTCGAGAAGGCACACAGGCGACGTTGGTTCCGTCGTCGCGCCTGTCGGGCACGAGAGTCACCCCGCCGAGCCCGGCAAGACGCGCAAGCCCTGACGCAAGTGGCAGGTCGGCGTGCACCACGAGGACCTCTTCAGCACCGGCGGCGGCAAGTGCGTCGACACCCGCGGTGACGGCTCCGTTCAAGCCGAGGCCGGGCTCTTCTAGCAGCAGAGCTCCGTGCGCCAAGGCCCACGCCGCGACCTCGCGGTCGTCGCAGACGACTGCGAACGTCAAAGGGGCGATTGCACCGAGCACGTGCTCGGCCATCGTGCGGGCGAGAAGGGCGCGTTCGGACGGGTCCAACGCAGGCGCGAGGCGCCGTTTTGCCGCACCAAAGCCCTTGACCGGGACCAGCGCCACGCAACCAGACAGCCGCGGGAGTGGTGGCACCGGACCGGTCCCGCGGGCGCTCGCCACACAGCGAAGTGTAAGGACCTTTGGGCTACGACAATCGCCGTATCGTGGCCGGGTGGCCACAGAGGGCATGAACGAGCCGGAAGGCGCAGAGAGCCGAGTGGACACCGGGGAACCGAAGGACGCAGCGATCGCCCTCGTGCGCAGATTCCTGGCCGAGCATGGCGCCACAGAAGACGAGATCGACCGAGCGGAGGCCGAGAACGTGCTGGATCTTCTCGCTGCCGACCGCCTTCTGATTCCCGAAGGAGGGCGGTACACCATCGACGACGTCTCGCGCCTTACGGGCATGGACGCAGACGTGCTGCGGTCGTTCTGGCGAGCGCTCGGTTTCGCGGATGTCGTCGCGTCAGAAGAAGCATTTACCGACCTGGACGTCGAAGCGATCGTTCTGTTGAAGTCGATGATCGATCTCGGCATGACCGATGTCGACCGGGCGATCCACATGACGAGGGTGATCGGGGCTTCGATGGCCCGGATCGCAGATGCGATCATGGCTCCGGTCGCGACGGGACTTCACGCGATCCCCGATACGGGCGACAGCGTCGCCGACGCCGAGCGCTACACCGCCCAACACGCGATGTCGGTGCCGGTGACGGCGAAGCTCCTCGATTTCGTCTGGCGACGCCACGCACAGGCCGCAGTGCGCAGGGCGATGCTGATCAGGTTGAGAGGGGATGCCGGGGGACTTCCGGTCATGTGCGTCGGGTTCGCCGACATGGTCGGGTTCACCGAGATCAGCCAGCAGCTATCCGAGGACGAGCTCGCGATCATGGTCGGACGATTCGAGGAGATCGCACACGACACCGTGACCGCACGCGGCGGGCGGCTGGTGAAGATGATCGGGGACGAGGCGATGTTCGTCGCCGACACGGCGCTGGACGGGGCGCTCATAGCGACGAGCCTCGCAGATGCCTACGCGGACGACGAGATGCTCTCCGACGTCCGCGTCTCGCTCGCGTTCGGCAGCGTGCTGCTGCGAGACGGCGACTACTTCGGGCCCACGGTGAATCTCGCGAGCCGATCGGTCGGCATCGCCCGCCCGGGCAGCGTCATCGTCACGAGCTCTTTTCGTGAAACTCTCGCGAAGGAGGTCGAACAGATCGAAAACGCGACAGAGCCGGGTAGCGGAGGGGAGAACGCGTCCGGAGACGATGGTTTCGTGTTGAGGGCTCTCAGGCCGCGGCGGCTGAAAGGGCTCGGTTGGGTACCCCTCTGGGTGCTGGAGCGCCCAGGTGTCCACGACGGGTCTCCTGCGGAGCGTGCAACGAGTCGATGGGAGCGTCTGTCCGAGGCGCTGAAGGACCTCGACGACGTCCGCGAGAAAGGGGAGCGCCTGCTCGCAGGAGATACGGCCGTGCTGCTGGCCTCAGGGCTCGGTGATTCGCAGAGTCGCGATGCCGAAGGGCCTCAGGACGAAGCTGCCCTCGAACGGGGCAACAGGCCTGCCTCTCAGGTCGACCAGCCAACCTGATCGCGAAGCGAGCATCACCGTCGTATCCGACTGTGTCGGGTTGAACACCCGCACCTCGAGTGCGCCCGCCTCACGCCTGATCGCAGAAACCTCGGCTCCCTCGACGCGAAGCATGGAACCCGAGTCCTGGCGTGTGCCCAACCCAGGCGAGTGGACGAGCTCGAGTGGCAAGAAGGCGTCGTCGACGAGGGCATAAGGATCGGGGCAATCGATCTGGAGCGCGTAGTGGGCCTCTACCGCCTTACCGACCATCTGCAATCCTTCGACGGGCGTGAGGGGCCCGGCCGGCAACGGCCTGTAGGCCATCCCGAGGCGCGAGAGCATGCCGGTCGACCTGAGCAGCGTGACGGCGATCGCCTTCGCCCTTGTCTCGTCGGACGGCTCGGGCCTGTCGAGGTCAACGAGCTCGTACTCGAGCAACCCGGTGTGAGCCACCGTCAGGCGCCCGGCGCTCACGAACCGCCGGGAGGGGAACGTAGGCAGCCCGAACTCGTCGGCGCGCCCTTCTGCTGTGAGGCCGCGGCGCACGATTGCGAATGCGCATTCCGCCAGCGAGTGATCGGCGGGATCGGGCAACGGCAAGTGCACACGAAGGCGATGGTCGCGGCTCGGGTTCACGAACCTGGTGGTGACGCGTACGAAAGGCTCGTCTGCTCGAACCGTGAGGGTCGTCGTGACCTCGACGCGTTGCTCACCGACCCTCTTTTGAGTCATTGGGTCTACGTGATCGGGCCAGACGAAGTCTGAGACCACCCTCGTTGTCGCCTCGACCGGTCCGGTCGAAAGAGAGGTCACAGAGACCGAGTCGGGGGAGCTGACGAGCCGGTCGTCTCGAGGAGGCGAGTAGTTGTAGGAGTCCCCGAGATCGCCGCCGTCTGTCAACGTCCCGAACCCGGGTATCCCGTCGAGGGAGAAGGTCCCGCCCGACTTGTCCACCGAAACGGTGACGAGCCCGTTGGACACGGCGACCTCGTCGCCGCCGTCGGTCACAGAGACCGGGTGCTCGGGTTCGACTGGTTCGAACCGGGACCAACCGAGTCCCTGTACGGGCGCGACGCGAGCGAGCACCCGGACCGCGTCCGGTTGACCGATCCGTACTCTCACTAGGGCGTCTGGACGTGCCCCGAGCCGGGTGTAGACGTCCTGTTTGATCGTGGCGATCGGCACGTCGAACCGCTCTTCTTGGCCGAACTCGATCGTGATGTCGATTCCGGTGTCGTCCTCCGTCACCTGGATGTCCTGGATCCACGTATGCGCGTCGATCTGGCTCCCGCTCGGCAGGAGCCCGATGAGCATCCTGACCGTTTGAGCGTCGAGGCTCATCGCGCCCATACCCCTCGGGATACCGAACGCACCGGGAGGTGCCTCGAGCATCTGCGTCCCTGCCGGCGCCTCGGATCCCGGCAGCACTGCTTCGACTGCGCCGCCGCGCGGCCGTGCAGACGGGTTCACCACGAAAGCACCCGGTTGCTGGAGGCTGCGCGAGAAGGTCTTGAGCGCCCCCTCTGCGATCCCCTCTGCGATGACCCGCGATTCCGCGAACCGGTAGAGCACGGCGTCGACGACATCGTCAACCGAGCAGGCGCAGATGGAGTCGTGAGCGGAATTCCTCACGACTCCGAGCCACGCAAGCTCGAGAAGCCGAGCGGGCCACGACGAGGCAGATTGGAACAGTGCCGCATACGGCTCGGCACGCCGTTCGAGTTCGCGTTCGGTGACGGCGGCGGCGTACTTGACGTCCACACGGTTGGAAGCCACTCCCATGAGCACGTTGGCTCTCGAACCCGAACGCAGTTCGCCCGTCCATGTCGTGAGTCCGTCTTTCGGGGCTCTGCCGAGGTACTCAGGTAGAGAGGTGATCTCGAGCTCGAAGTCGTCCTGGATGTCGTTCGCCTCAGCGACCACCCGTCCGAGCCACGACTGCGGCTCTTGATGATCGGTTCCGTTCATGAACAACAGACCGTCGAGCAAGAAGCTGCCTACCTCGCCGATGTGATCGTCGATCCTCCGCACGAGGGCCTTGGCGTCGTCGCCGATTGCGGCACCGTTGCCATAGCCGGTCATCAGGTACTCGGCACGCACCCGAGAGCCGTCGGGCGCCTCCCAGTTGAATGCGCTCTTGTCCACCGCCGACGGGACGCCTCGCCACACGACCGCGTGCTCGAATCCGGCGAGGCGAAGGATCTGCGGCATCTGAGCGATGTGCCCGAACATGTCAGGGAGGTATCCGACCTCCATCACTCCGCCGAATGCCGCGCCACGCGCGAACCCAAGCTGCAGGTTTCTCACGATGGTCTCGCCCGAGACGAGGAACTCGTCCATCAGGATGTACCAGGGCCCCATCGCGAGCCTGCCGGTCGCGGCGAGACCACGCAGGTGGCTCTCGGCCTCGGGACGCACCTCGAGGTAATCGTCGACGACCGCCATCTGACCGTCGAGAAGGAACCTGGCGTAAGACGGGTCTCTCTCCAGGATCGGGACGAGGGTGTCGAGCATCTCCACCAGTCGCATCCTGAAGCTCTGGTAGGGCTCGTACCACTCCCGGTCCCAGTGGGTGTGCGGGACGATCGCTACGCGTCGAGACATGGGCTGCAGGCTATTCCCGGATAGCTTCGGCGACCATGCGCCCTCTCGGATGGCGAGCACACCTATCCCCTGATCCCGACGCTATTGAGGTCGTCCTCGACGTGACGGCGGGGCGGTCCCTTCCCCGGGTCTGGGCGGATCGTTGGGCGTCGGAGCCGGCTGCAGACACCATTTTCGTCGCCTCCGTGGACGGCGACCCCGCTGACAACCGGAGATGGGTGAACGCCGGCGAGCTCGACGCGAGATCTCGCGACGCCGCGTCGGAGCTGTGTCGCTTGGGCCTCGCCGAGCACTCACGGATCCTTTGGAACGCTGACAGGTCTCTCGCATCTGTGATTGCGTGTCTGGGGGTGCTTCGCGGGGCTCGTTCTCGTCCCTCTTGACCCGAAGCTGACCGAGCGCGAGCTGCGACACGTGGTCGACGAGGTCCGTCCCGCCGCTGCGATAGTCGACGACCCGGGCCGCGCCGACATCGTCGGTCGGATTCCAATAGGCGGGGGCGCACCGGCGTCGGTGCTCGACACGTCGCTTCGCGCACGCTCGGACAGCAGACCGACGTCTGGTGCCGCGGTGAGGGGCGACATCGACGGAATCGACACCGCCGGACCCGACGCGCCCGCGCTCATCGGCTTCACGTCCGGTACGACGGGGGCTCCCAAAGGTGCGGTGTTGACCCACGCCAACCTGCTCGCCAACGCCGAGTCCCTGCGATTGGCGTGGGGTTGGACACCCGAGGACCGGATCGTCCACGCGCTGCCCCTGTTCCACGGACACGGGCTGTGCGCCGCTCTGTTCGGGTCTTTGAACGCAGGTGGATCAGCAGTGCTTCTCGGAGGTTTCGAGTCCGGAGCGGTTGTCGATGCGGTGGCTGAGCACGGGGCAAGCTTGTTCTTCGGAGTCCCGACGATGTACCACCGTCTCGCGGCGTCGGGACGATCTTCTGAGCTCGGCCGCCTTCGGCTCGCCGTGTCGGGTTCTGCCGCACTGCCCGCCGAGCTCCACCGCGAGATCGGGCGAGCTTCAGGACTAGCGGTGCTGGAGCGGTACGGGATGACCGAGACGCTGCTGACGGTCTCGAACCCGTTGGTGGGCGAGAGGCGACCTGGAGCAATTGGGTTTCCCCTTCCTGGCACGGAGGTAGTCGTGGGAGAGGTGCAGCGCGATTCAACAGAAGGTTTGGATGACGCAGGGCTCGACGATGGGGGCGCGGAGCTCGCTGTCCGAGGACCGACAGTTTTCTCGGGATACTTCGACAAGCCGGCGCAGACCGAGGAACGGTTCACCGGCGGCTGGTTCACGACGGGTGACATCGGGGTAGTCGAAGACGGGTACATAAGGCTTCTCGGACGCGTCACCGAGGTCGTCATCTCGGGGGGGCACAACGTCTACCCGGCCGAGGTGGAGGACGTCCTGTTGCGGCATCCCGACGTAGCCGAGGTGGCCGTGTCCGGTACTCCTTCGGACGAGTGGGGCGAGGTCGTGACCGCTTGGGTGGTGCCGGCCTCGGGGAAGCTGGACGTCGAGGCGCTGCTCGCACACGCGGCCACCGGGCTCGCGCCCTACAAGAGGCCGAGGATCGTGAGGCAGGTCGACAGCCTGCCTCGGAACTCCATGGGCAAGGTGATGCGCCGATCGCTGGACTGAGCCCAGAGCCGTCGATCGGTCGCTCGCCCAGATCAGTTGTTCTGCCTCACAACTGGGTTTGGCGACGGCGGGCGGCGACGGCGTCGACGACAGCGTCCGCCACCACGCTCACCGGCGTTTTCGTATCGACGATGAGGTCCGCTGCGTCGCGTAGGAGGGGAACCACCCACTCGATGTCGGACAGCACGCAGTCCCGGTCGCTCTGCGACTTGCCGAAGGAGTTCGTGGTTCGCGTCCGCAGCCGCTCGAGGATCACTTCGACCGGTGCACTCAGGAGCACCTTGAAACCGAACTTCAACTGGGTCTGCTCGTCGGAGCAGCCTGCGAAGAACAACAGCTGGTCGTTGTGCTGGTCGAACAGGGTTCGGATGAGGTCAAGTCGCCACCCCCACCTCCCCTCAGGGCCCGGTTGGGTGAAGCCGTCGTCGTCGGCGTCGTAGGCGACATATCCGCGGCTGCGAAGCTCCTTCACAAGGGACGACTTACCTGTCCCGGAAACCCCGGTGAGCAGCACGCGCATCGTCACCAATGGTAGGTAGCGTTCGGCGGATGAGGATCGCATTCGGCACGGACGAACAGACACCTCTCACCGGCGCGATGCGCGCCCACCTCGAGAAGGCGGGCCACCAGGTCGTCGATGTTGCGAAGGGTGAAGAGTGGCCCGAAGTCGGGCGCGCGGTAGGCGAGGCCGTGGCGAAACGGACATCGGACATCGGTGTCGTGTGCTGCTACACAGGGACCGGGGTGGCCATGGCCGCCAACAAGGTCAAGGGTGTGAGAGCGGCACTCTGCACGGACGCGTCCACAGCAGCCGGAGCGCGCCGATGGAACGACTCGAACGTGCTCGCCGTCGGTCTGCGTCTTGCATCTGAGGTCGTCGCCGCCGAGATGCTCGACGCTTTCATCTCCACTCAGGTCGACGAGACCGAGCGCGCTGCGATCGCCCGTGTCGAGCCTCAATGAGAGCCTGAAGTAGCCTGCCGGACCGTGCCCACATTCTTGATGCTGTCGACGCTCGGACCCGAGGGAATGGCGACCTTGAAGACCCATCCGGCGCGGTTGCGCGAGGTGAACTCAGAGGTCGAGGCGATGGGGTGCCAGGTGGTGGCCCAGTGGGCGCTGCTCGGCGACTACGACTTTGCGACCGTGCTCGAGGCTCCGGACGACAAAGCCGTGGCGCGTGTCGCGGTCGCACTCGGGGCCAGGGGGACCTTGAAGACCAGGACGCTTTCGGCCATCCCGATCGACGAGTTCATCGATCTGCTCGGCTGACGAGGTTCGAGCCGACTGCCTCTCAACCGACCGGGATCGTGAAGACGGTCAGATCAGTACCACCAGAAATCGCGTTTGCGCCGTTCGGGGCGGATCTCTTGTGGATCGAACTCGTCCGGAAGGACGCTCCCGTCGGAGAGCCTCTTTATCTTGTAGCGCCCCCCAGTGTGACCCGCGACCTCGAACCCACGAGACCAGGAGCCGACGAACCGACTGCGCACCTCGACCGGAGTGCCGACCGCAATGACCTCGGGTTCTGTAACGACGAGCACACGGGTCGTAACTTCAGCCACGCGCTCCCTTTCTACGAGAAGCTCGCAGGAGCATTGAAGATGGTCACACCATGATGCGTCCGGCGCCGGTTTCCGGCAAGGCCCACCGCCGATCTGGCCAGACGCCCGTCCGCGGGAGCCCCAAGGCGCACGGAACTGCCTCTCGCAGCAGCGGTCCCGATCTGGCACACGAACGCCGGTTGTGGCGCGCCGGGCACGAAGTCGTGGCGGGCATGGACGAAGTCGGAAGAGGAGCGTGGGCGGGTCCGCTCACCGTCGGCGTGGCGGTGATGACCCGGGGGATCAGGCGCGTGCCGCGGGGTCTCAGGGATTCGAAGCAACTGGCGGAGCCCGTGCGCGAGGAGCTGTTCTCGCCCGTCGGCAAGTGGTGCGCGGCCTGGGCGGTGGGTCATTCCACTCCCCAGGAGTGTGACGCCCTCGGCATGACGCGAGCACTTCGCCTCGCCGCACGGCGTGCGTTTGCGGCACTGCCGCCGGGCGCCCATCCGAACGCGGTGGTCCTGGACGGCTCGTTCGACTTCTTGTCGCAGCGTGCGGTAGCGCCCGAGCCGACGGAACCGCCCGAGTTCCACCAAGACGAGATGATCACCGACGATCCCCGCATCACCGCGCCTTCACATCCACTGTGCGACGAATTCGACGAATACGGGTGCAAGTACGGAGATCTCCTGGGCGTGACCATGCCCGACGGGAGCAGCCCCTTGGTAAAGACCGTCGTAAAGGGAGACGATGCCTGTGCGTCGGTCGCTGCGGCGTCTGTACTCGCAAAGGTGACGCGCGACCGCATGATGCGCGCCGACGCCGCCTGCTACCCGCCCTTCGACTTCGAGCACAACAAGGGCTACCCGACGCCCACGCACAAGGTCGCGCTACGCGGTTACGGGCTCACTGCGATCCACCGGAGATCGTGGGCGTTCGTCGACTGGCTTCCTCTCGGGAGCAACTGGCGGCTCAAACGAACCGATTGGCCGCCGGGCTATCCGGAAGGACCGGAAGGATCAGACGATCCTGAGCAATGCGACGACGCGGTGCAGGCGGACGACGTCGAGAGCGGGATGTTCTAGCGCGACGGGCTCGGGTCCTTGGGCATGCCGAGGACCCGCTCGGAGACGATGTTCCGAAGGACTTCGTCCGTGCCGCCGGCGACGCGCATCCCCGGTACACCGAGCACGTATCTGGACCATGCGTAGGTGCCCCATTCGCCATTGTCCGCGATCAGCTTGGGTCCGAGCACCGAAGAGACCAGGGCGCTCGTCCGGCGCATGTTGGCGGTGAGCGACAGCTTCGCGATCGACATCTCGGGCCCCGGGAGCCCACCAGCTGCGATCTTCGCCATCGCCCTCAAGTTCGTGTAGTTGGCGACGCGTCCTGAAATGTAGATGTCGGCGAGCTGCTGGCGTACGAGCGGGTCGGTGTTGCGGCCCTCGTGGCGGGCTAGCTCGATCAGTCGCTCCGTACCGGTCTGACCGCCGCCGGAGACCTGCCCGCCGCCGATCGCCGCGCGCTCGTTCATCAGCGTCGTGAGCGCGACGGTCCACCCGCCGTTCACGTCGCCGAGCCGGTGGGAATCAGGGATCCTCACCTCGGTGAAGAAAACCTCGTTGAACGAGGCTCCTCCTGTCATCTGGCGCAACGGTCGAGCCTCTACTCCCGGTGCGTGCATGTCCACGACGAAAGCGGTGAGTCCCTTGTGCTTGGGCAGGTCAGGGTCGGTCCTGCACAAGATCTCGCCGATGTCCGCCAAATGCGCGCCCGAGGTCCAGACCTTCTGGCCGGTGACGACCCATTCGTCGCCGTCCCGCGTCGCTCGCGCCTGCACCGATGCGAGATCGCTGCCGGCACCGGGCTCGCTGAAGAGCTGGCACCCGACGATGTCCCCCCGGTACATCTGCGGGAGGTATTTCTTGCGGACCTGCTCGGTGGCGTGAGCGAGGATCGTGGGAGCGACCATCCCGAGTCCGATCCCGTAGAGCGCCATGAGCGGAGTGTCGAACCTTGCCTCGAGCCCGTCGTAGATCCGTTGGTGGCTGCGAGTCAGGCCCCTGCCACCGAGCTCGACAGGACCCGTGATCCAACCGAAACCGGCGTCGTACCTGGTCCGGGCCCAGACCCTGGCTGCATCGAGCTCGGCGATCTCCTGGCTGGCGTCCTTCTCGGGCAGGACTGATACCTCGTCGGATCCCTCGCCCCAGCCGGAGCTCATCTCGACGCGGGGCTTCGCGTTCGCCTCGAGGAAGCGAGCTGCCTCGTCTTTGAAATCCCGTTCGGAGATCACGTCCGCCATCAGCCGTCTCCCTGTTTTTCTTGGGCGTCCAAGCGTACAGACCGGCTACTTCGCGTCGCCAAGTCGAGGTCGCGGGGTAGCCGTGCGGTAGAAAGGAAGCGATGGCCTATGTGTTAGCTGTGGGAGCGGCACTGGCTAACGCCGTGACGACGATCCTGCAACGAATCGGCGTCGAAACGGCGCCCCGGGAAGCCGAGATGCGGCTGAGCCTGATCACGCACGCGATCCACAAGCGCATCTGGCTGGTCGGCATGGCCCTAATGGTGGCTTCCTTCGGAATGCAGGCCACCGCTTTGTCGCGCGGACGGTTGTCGGTCGTCCAGCCAGTCTTGACTTTGGAGCTGCCGATCCTCGTACTGATACTCGTCTTCTGGTTCGGCCAGAAGATCGGGTGGCACGAGGTCGTCGGTTCCATTGCTGCGGCAGGCGGCCTGACGGTTTTCCTCATCTGTGCCAACCCGACGGGCGGCAACCAAGTTCCGAGCGTCAGGACCTGGGGGATCGCTGCGACCGCGGGAATCGCGGCGATCGCAGTCAGTATCGGCCTGGCGCGCCAAGGGCGTCCCGGCTGGCGCGCCGCGTGGTACGGCACTGCGGCAGCGATCTCTTACGCGTTCACCGCAGCGTTCGCCAAGGAGGTGACAGAGCAGATCGGCGTCAAGTGGTACTCGCCGTTCTTGAGCTGGCAGATCTGGGGCATGGCGCTCGCGGGACTTCTCGGGGTGTTCCTCACACAGAACGCATTTCACGCCGGGCCTGTCACCGCGTCCCAGTCGACCCTCGTGATCGTGGACCCACTCGTGTCGCTTTTGATCGGGATCGGCCTGTTCGACGACGACCTCCAGACCGCCGGAGCACGCGGCCCGCTAGAGAGTCTCGCCCTGATCGTGCTTTTCGGCGGCGTCTATTTCCTCGCGAGATCACCGCTCGTCGCGACCGTCAGGTCCGAAGACGAGAATTCGAACCCCCTCTTAGGGTCGCATCATCGCTCGACTGCGGGTCTGCTCGGAGCGGCCGATGCGGCTGCGCTCGCGGAGGAGCATTCAGGAAGAAACCGCCGCAACGGGGCTGAACAGCCATCCAAGTCGGGCGACCCGCTCAACGAGACAACCTCGTGAGCGCGCACTACGACGCGTGGCGAGCGATCCTCGACCGCATGAGAGACGCCGCTTCGCTCACGTCGGTCGACCCGGCGGCGGTGGCTCTCATGTGTCACCCCGAGCGGATCCTTCAGGTAGCTGTGCCCGTGCGCATGGACGACGGGCGGGTGGAGGTCTTCACCGGATGGCGGGCGCACCATTCGACCATCCGCGGCCCCGCAAAGGGCGGGATCCGTTTCCACCCGGGCGTCACCGCCGACGAGGTGATCGCCCTCGCTGCGGAGATGACCCTCAAGTCCGCGGTCGTCGGCCTGCCGTTCGGCGGCGGCAAGGGCGGAGTGGCGTGCGATCCCCGAAAACTCTCTGCAGGCGAGCTCGAGAGATTGACCAGGCGCTACACCTTCGGGATCTCTTCTTTGCTCGGCCCCGACCTGGACGTCCCGGCGCCAGACGTGAACACGGACGAGCGTGTGATGGCGTGGCTCCTCGACACCGTCGACATCCTCCACGGACGCCAGGCGATGCCGGCAACCGTCACCGGCAAGCCGCTGTCTGTCGGCGGGATGAGGCTTCACACAGGGGCTACGGCAAGCGGGGTGGTGCGTTGCGTGCGCATGGTGTTCGCCGAGCTCGGTATGCCTCTCGCGGGAGCACGCGTCGTGGTGCAGGGCTTCGGCAAGGTGGGCGCCCCGCTCGCCTATCTGCTCTCGTCGCTCGGGATGCGAGTGGTAGCTGTCGCAGACGTGGACGGGGCGGTCGCCAATCCCGGCGGTCTCGAAATCGGTGAGCTCTCCGACCACGTCTCGCACACGGGCTCGGTAGCTAACTTCCCGGGAGGGCAGGCCCTCGATCCCGCGGAGCTTTGGTCGGTGGAATGCGAGCTCGCGATTCCGGCCGCCCTAGAGGGAGCGATCGACGCCGAGAACGCGGAGTCCCTTGCGGCTTCTGTAGTGGTGGAGGCTGCAAACGGGCCCACTACTCCCGAAGCAGACGAGATTCTCGGGAAGAGAGGCGTCACGATCGTCCCGGACATCCTGGCGAACGCGGGCGGGGTGACTGCCTCTTACTTCGAGTGGGCGCAGAGCCGAAGCGGGTTTCCATGGGAGGAGGAAGTCATAGCCACGCGGCTCGCGTCCTTCATGGACAACGCCTTCGTCGCTGTTTGGAGGAAATCGGTCGAGCTGGGCGTCTCGATGCGAAGGGCGGCGGGAGCTCTGGCGGTCGAGCGTGTCGCAGAGGCGTTCGCAGCACGCGGCCTGTTTCCCTGAGGCCGGCGCCGATCCAGAGCCGGTCGAGTCTGTGCAGCCGATCGATTCAGTGCGGCCGATCGAGTTAGTGCAGCGAACCGACCGCAAGGACGCCGACGGCTCCGGCCATCGCAAGCGGCGCCGCGACGATGCCGAGCGCGGCAGTGTGGCGGATCGACGGGTCGGCACCAGCCTGACGAGCGGCGCGGAGCCAAAGGAACGCCGACAGCGATCCCGTAACGAACAGGTTAGGCCCTATATCTAGGCCCACTAGAAGCGAGTAGGGATGGGGCGGAACCCTCGCAGCGAGCAGCGAAGCCGCCGGCAGGTTGTTGAATGTGACGCTCGCCAACGCGGCTATTCCGGCCGTTGCGAATGCCCCGAGATGTGACAGAAGCTTCGCCGGCAGGTCCCACGCGCGGCCGAGAGTGCCGAGGGCAACTGCGATCCCGAGCAATCCGGCGAGCGTCGGCACGTCCAGCGTTTCGGTCATAGTGGCGAGATCGACGCGGCGTCTCGAGATCGCGACCGTTGATGCCACGACTCCTATGACGAGCACCGGCAGAGCGGCATTTCTCAGCACCACGACCGCTGCCGTCGCTGCGATCACGACGACCGCGCCGAACGTTGTCTCAGCAGAATCACGTTGCGCACGCGGCGCGGCTGCGTTCACTCCTGCTGGAGTCGTTACGCGACGCAGGTCCTTTCTGTGTGCAACCCCGATCACGAGAGCGGTGACGACGAGCGCGATCGCCCACGCTGGTGCCATGTGCGAGGCGAACACGACGCCAGACAGGTGTAGATGCCCCGCGACGATGATGTTGGTGAGGTTCGAGCCGGGCAACAGCAGCGAACCGGCATTCGTCAGAAGCAGGCCGCCGTAGAGAACCGGAGCTTCCCCACGGCCGCGCGTGCGCGCCATGTGTACGAGGACAGGGGTTAGGAAACAAGCGGCGGTGTCGAGGTTCATCAGGGCCGAGACCAGCCCGATCAACGCGGCCGCCATCGCGAAACGAGAAACTTCGCCTACCGGCATGGCAGCCAGGCGCCTGCCGGCAGCCTCGAACAGGCCCGCCGCGGACGCCACCACTCCGACGAGTATCAGGCCGGCCACCAAGGCGAACGCCGGCCAATCCTGTGCTGCAGCCGACTCGGCACCTACCGGGTCGAGGACCGCGGCGATGATGCAACAGAGTGCTCCGACCGCCAGGATGAGATGACCCAGGCGTAGTGCCGGCGTCACCAGCCCCTGTCGACCCACTCCTGCAGATGAGGGCTCTCGGCTCCGATTGTCGTGCGAACGCCGTGTCCGGGTAAGACGATCGTGGATGCGTCGAACTTCTTGAATATCCGCTCGTCGATCGACTTGATGATCGTCTGGAAGTCGCCGAGCTCGAAATTCGTAGCGCCGGGCCCACCAGGGAACAGCGTGTCCCCGCTCAGCAGCAGAGGGGTTCCTTCTACGGCGAAGCAGATCGAGCCCGGGGTGTGCCCGGGCGTCGCCACCGTCCGCAGGCGCAGGTCGCCCACCTCGATCACGACGTCGTCCTCGATCACCATGTCGTAAGCCGGAAGCATCGATGCGTCGGCCGCCGTCACGCCCACCGAGTAACCGGCGTCGCGGACAGCCGGGACCGCCTGAATGTGATCCCAGTGCCCGTGGGTCTCGAGCACCTGCCGCACGCCCAGATTTCGGCAGAGCTCCAGAAGCTGCTCGTGCTCGTTGGCTGCGTCGATCAGGACAGCGTCCCCGGTCTGCCTGCATCTGACCACGTAGACGTTGTTGTCCATCGGGCCGACCACGACCTTGTGGACTTCTACCAGGGAATCCTCGTACTCGACGGTGGGCGGCATCGAAGCCTCCTAGTTGATCGCACGCTGCTCGTCCGGCTCTTCCGGGCGGTGATCCGAACGTGAGCGAGGTTAACGGGGATGGTCTGGCTGTGCGCGGGTCTGGTAGACAAAGCCGTCTCGGCAACCGAGGAGGGAATCACATGAATTTCGCGTTCAGCGAGGAGCAAGAGGAGCTCCGCAGCGCCGTGCGCCGATTCCTCCAAGAGAAGTCGCCGAGCACCGAGGTCCGCCGCCTGATGGAGACCACCGACGGGTTCGACCCTGCGGTCTGGGACCAGATGGCCAACCAGTTGGGTCTTCAGGCACTCGCCATCCCCGAGGCTTACGGCGGAGCTGGGTTCACGCGCGTGGAGCTCACCGTCGTGTTCGAGGAGATGGGTGCGGCGCTTTTGTGCGCGCCTTACTTCTCTACGGTCGGTCTCGCGGCGAACGCCTTGTTGTCCTCGGAAGACGAAGCCGCGAAGACCGAGCTGCTGCCTGGGATTGCAGACGGCACGACCAAAGCCACGTTCGCACTCACCGAGGACAGCGGTCGGTGGGACGCCGAATCGGTGACGCTTGCCGCGAGCGGCGGGCCGCAATGGACCCTCGACGGCCACAAGATGTACGTCATAGACGGTCACACCGCGGACCTCCTCGTCGTGGTTGCCAGAACCGACGCGGGGGTGAGCCTGTTCGCGGTGGAGGGCGGGGCTCCGGGTCTCGTGCGCACGCCACTCGCCACAATGGACCAGACGCGCAAACAGGCGCGCCTCGAGTTTTCCTCCACGCCTGCAAGGCTCATCGGTGCCGAAGGAGCCGCAGCCCCCGTGGTCGCACGCACCCTCGACCTTGCCGCGGTGGCGCTCGCGGCCGAGCAGGTAGGGGGCGCTCAGCGCTGTCTCGACATGTCGGTCGACTATGCCAAGACGAGGATCCAGTTCGGCAGGCCGATCGGCTCGTTCCAGGCGATCAAGCACAAGTGCGCGGACATGCTTCTCGAGGTCGAGTCCGCGAAGTCGGCCGCTTACTACGCCGGTTGGGCCGCTGCAGAGGACTCCGACGAGCTGCCGGTGGTGGCGAGCCTCGCCAAGTCCTATTGCTCAGAGGCGTATTTCCACGCGGCGTCCGAGAACATCCAGATCCATGGAGGGATCGGGTTCACCTGGGAACACGACGCACACCTGTACTTCAAGCGCGCGAAATCCTCTGAGCTTCTCCTTGGAGATCCGAGCTACCACCGGGAGCTGCTGGCACAGCGAATCGGGATCTGAGCCGACTGCCTCGGACCGAAACCACCGAGGCATCTGAAACGACACGCCGGTGAACAGTTCACCGGTGTGGGAGCAGTGGTCGGGGCCCGCTGGTCGCCTGGCTGTCCACGAACCGAGCGCCCCCCGGCCGCCCGGCTCGAGCGGAGCCGTACTGGTCCTTTCGCACGACTTTCCGACGGACAAAGGCCCCCCCGATCTCATACCTGCGAGCCTGATCTCCCTTTCCGACCGGCTCGCCTCGGGGTCGGGGTGGCGGGTCATCGCTTGCTGCTTGAGAGGAGTCGGGGAGTCTGAAGGGGACTTCTCACTCGGGGGATGGCTCGAGGATCTGGAGTTCGTCGTGACGTCGGCGTCGGGGGCGTCGGCCGGCGGCGCGTGGGTGGTGGGCGCCGGCACCAGTGGGGCTCTCGCCATATCGCTCGCCGCCAAAGACGCCAAAGTGAGAGGAGTCGCCTGCCTTGCGGCGCCAGCCAACTTCTCGGACTGGGCGTCGGATCCAGCGACCGTCGCCGTTCGCGGCACGCGAGGTTGGTGTGATCTCGAGCGTCGGCGAGCCCTCGGATCTGGAACGTTGGGCCGCACCGTTCACGCAATTTCGGCCTTCTGTGGACGCGAGTCACCTGAGCGGCCGTCCAGTTCTCGTACTGCACGGCGCGGACGACGACGTCGTACCGGTGGACGACGCCAGGATGATCGCCGAGTCCGTCGGCGAATCGGCGGAGCTTCGCATCCTCGCCGGCGCAGGTCACCGGCTCAACTCGGATCCTCGTGCGATCGCTCTGCTCCTCGGCTGGCTGGAGAGACAGAGGATCTGAGGTCCTATCGCTCAAGGGCACTGTCGATCGCGTCGCGAAGGAGCCTCGCAGCGCGCCTCGGATCGTCCGCCTCGGTGAGATACCGGACGACGACGAAGTGACGCGCCCCGGCCGCGGCCAGCTCGAAGACCGTGTCCGGGGTCACACCGCCGGTCACGAACACGGGCCTGGAGGCCTCTCTGACCGCGTGCGCGATGTAGTCGATTCCCGTGGCAGGCCTTCCCGGCTTGGTCGGTGTCGTGACCACCGGACCGGCGGAGACGTAGTCGACGGGCTCGAGTCTGCTCGCCATCACCTCGTCCGGCGCATGGGTCGACAAGCCGATCACCGCGTCGTCTCCGAGTACGCGCCGAGCAAGTTCCGGGGACACGTCGTCCTGGCCTACGTGCACCCCGTCCGCACCCGCCTCTAGTGCCAGATCCGGTCGGTCGTTGATCAAGAACGGCACCCCGAATCTGTTGCACAAAAGAGCGAGGCGGCGTCCCCGCTCCACGATGCACCGTGCACTCGCTTCTTTCTCGCGGAGCTGGACCACATCCACGCCGCCCTCGATGCACGATTCGACGAAATCGAAGAGATCGTCGCGATCAGGAGTGCAGAGGTAGAGATGGCGGTCAGCCATCTCGGTACGGGTACCGCGCGTCACGAACCCGTTCTTGTGGCCTTTCGCGTCGCCTTCGCCGGGGTGTTCGCGGCGGCAGCTTTCGCGGCCTGCTTGGCTGCTTGCTTCGTCGCTCTGACGCGATCGAGGCTGGGCGCGTCCACGATGTCTGCAACCGAACGGAAACTGCCGCTCTCGCCGTAGGGGGAAGACGCGCCCTCCCATCCCGTCGGACGGGTTCCGAGCTGCTTGCCCAGGAGGGCCAGGAAGATCCGTGCCTTCTGGTCTCCGAACCCGGGAAGCTCCTTCAGGCGTCGGAGAAGGTCGGCCGCATCGTCCGATCCCGACCAGACGTTCTGCGCCTTGCCTCCGTATCTGTCGACGAGGAGCCGGGACAACTCGTGCACACGGCGCGCCATGGAGCCCGGGTAGCGGTGGAGAGCCGGACGCTCGGAGAAGATCCCGGCCAGCTCTTCGGGATCCATAGCCGCGATCGAACGCGCGTCGAGCTTGCCTCCGAGCCGGCGCTTCAGCTCAGCGGGTGCTGCAAACGCCCACTCCAAAGGAACCTGCTGGTCGAGGACCATCCCAACCAGAAGCGCGAACGGGTCCTTCGAAAGAAGCGCATCTGCTTTCTGGTTGCCCGACAGGTATAGGACCATGGCGGAAACGCTAACGGGTTTGACCGGGGCCGGCGCCGGTCGCGCTGTAGCCTCGCCCGTTTGACATGACGGACCAAAAGTCGCTCAAGCGTCTCACTTCGATTTGGGAACGCTCGAGCCCCACAGACCGCCGACCGGTCGTCTTCTTGCTGGCTCTACCCGTCGTCGTGTTCGTTTTGCCGGCACTTTTCGGCCACCCTGCTGTGGCGGGCGACAACCAGATACAGAACTACCCGCTCCGCGTCCTGTCCGGCCAGATGCTCCGCTCGGGTCACATGCCGTTGTGGGACCCGTGGATCTGGTCCGGCACGGCCTTGCTCGGAGGGCTCAACGCCGGTGCTCTCTATCCGGGGACCTGGCTCTACGCCGTGCTTCCGGGACTCGTGGCGTGGACGGTGAATCTCGTCTTCGTCTACTGGGTCGCCGCCATTGGTGTGTACGTCCTCGCCCGCATGTACGGCATCCGACCACTCGCAGCGGTGATCGGGGCTGCGAGCTTCGGCTTCGCAGGTTCGATGACGGCCCAGATCGTGCACTTCGGCGTCGTCGAGGGAGCTGCGTGGATCCCTTGGATCGTGGCGGGCGAGCTGCGCCTCGCGCAGATCTTCTTGCCGGGAGCCTCAACTCGGGCGGTCGACGACGATCGCGCGTAATGCGCCCCTGTGGCGGAGTGCGATGCCCTGGGTCCTCCTCACTGGTTGCTCAGGCGGCCTCGTCTTGTTGGCCGGTGAGCCGCGCTCCATGGCGGACGCGGCTTGGATCGGCGCGCTGAGCGCTGTTTGGTGGGTTTCGCGCAGGGCGCGGCCCGACACGTCCGCCGCGAATGCGGAGAATCTCCTTTCTGTCCGCCATCGCGTGCGCCGCGGTGCTCGCGCTTGCGATCGGCGGCGCGCAACTGCTCCCAGGGATTCGCTTCTTACAGACGAGTGAGCGTTCGACTGCGAGCCTGTGGTACTTCGGATCGGGTTCGCTCCAACCTCGTTGGTCGGTTCTCCTGCTCGTGCCTGAGATCTTCGGGGGAGACGGGGTTCTGCACCTGCCCCGGTTCTTCGCGGGTTACAACCTTCCGGAGGTGACGGGTTACGTGGGCCTCGTCGCGTGCGTGGCCCTGGTCACACTCGTGGCCCGATCATTAGGAAGGCAGCGTCATCCACTTTCGCGTTATTGGAGCGTTTGGGTCGGCGTGGTCGTCGCGGGTCTGCTGCTCAGCTTCGGCACCTACACCCCCCTCGGCGGACCTCTGTCTCACATCCCTTTCTACGGCGCGATGAGGCTCCAGAGCAGAAACCTCACCATCGTCGACTTCGGTATCGCGATGCTCCTTGCGTTCTGGGTCGACCTCCGATTGCGCGAGAGATCCGAACGGACAGATTTGCAACGCCACACCCCCTGGTACGACGCGGTCGGACTCGCGCCGGCCTTCGTTTCGGTGGCGCTGTGTCTCGCTCTCGTCGCGGCTCCGACGCGTCTCGAGACGGCTCTCGGTTTGACGGACTCGCAGGCCTCGTCTGCGCGCGGTCTGTGGCCCTGGGCCTTGTTGCAACTCGCCGTGGCGCTCGCAGTGATCGCGCTCGTGATCCGGTGGCCGAGGATGCGTCTCAGAAGCGCACGCAGATTGCTCGTCGTGGTTGTCGGGGGAGACCTTCTGCTCTTCTCGATTGCGTGCTCGACCGGATTCGTGACAGGCGGGGGAGTGCCTCTCTTCCCCGTGGCTTCCGACGCGGCGTCCCTCGGTACGGGACGGTTCGCGATATACGACCCGTTGGTCGAGAACTTTCCCGGGCTCATCAAGGTGGGGGAATCCGACCTGAACGCGCTCACTCACCATGCGAGCGTGCAGGGATACGGATCAGCCGTGGACGTCGTCTACAACGACGCAACAGGCGCTCACCTCGACGGCACGCTCTCTGCGTGCGCGCTGGAGTCGGGATCGTTCGCTCCTCTCGGTCTTCGTACCTTGCTCGCCATCCCCGGATCGGTCGCCCCGCCGGCAGCCGCCGGGATTCCCCCGGCCCCGGGGTCGGCCGGATGTGGCATTGACTGGCCGGCTCGCGACGCGACGAGCCGGACGTGGTTGTTCGAGACGAACCAGGAGATCGATCGCGTAGATCTCTCGATCCCGTCCGGCGCCGCTCCCGGCCGCGAAGTCTCGGGAGCGTTGCGCATCGGAGTCATCGACGCGGAAGGCAAGGTGGTCTGGCCCGCCGTATCCACACGTTCGGAGACCCCCCGCGGAATGACCGTGCACTTTGCCGTGCCGGTTGAAGCGTCGGGCCTTGTCGCTTCCGGACAGGGTGCCGGCGCCATCGCGGACACCTCGACCGTCAGCGGACAGCGAGTGCTCGTCGCGCTCGACGGCCCTCTTCAGGACGCGCTCGACAAGGGCGGTTGGCACTACGCAGGAAGGCTCGCAGGTTTCGCTCGCTACACCCTCGACGTCCCCGCACCGACGGTCTGGGTAGACGGGGGCGGTAGCGGTGCCTCGGTATCTCGGCAGTCAACGAACAACGTCGGGGGCGAGACCGATTACGTGGTGGCCGATCGACCGGTCGTCGTCGCGCGGAGTGAGGCGTTCGCGCCGGGTTGGCATGTCCAGATGCTCGACACGTCGAACGGAAGGACCGAAGCCGTCCCCGTGACGCGCTTGGGGGTCGTACAGGCCGTCAGCCTCCCGGCAGGCAGGTTGCGCATCGCCTGGTCCTACTGGCCGCCCGGACTGAGCCTCGGGCTCGCGTCAAGCACGGTCGGGGCCGTCGTGGTGTCAGCGTTCACCCTCTTTCTGATCGCGGGCCGAAGGCGCGACCGACTGAGCAGGGCTCAGAGAGACCAGGGATCGGGCAGTTCGGTCTCGAGCCCGTAGCGCGATATCGTGTCGGCGACCTCGTCCGGCTTGCCGTCGCCCTCTTCTGCGAGCGCGGAGAGGACGGCGAGCACGATGTGAGGAGCGTCGACCTCGAAATAACTCCGCAGCGCCTCGCGGGTGTCGGAGCGCCCGAACCCGTCCGTGCCGAGCGAGACGAACCTGCGCTCCACGAAGCGAGACACCTGGTCCGGTACGGCGCGGATGTAGTCGGTCACTGCGATCACCGGACCACGAACGTCTCCGAGTGCTGCCGTGATGTACGGAACGCGTGCGGGCTCGGCAGGGTGCAGCCGGTTCCAACGCTCGACTGACAACGCCTCGCGTCGCAACTCCGTGTAGGACGTGACCGACCACGAGTCCGTCTCTATCCCCCAATCGGCGGCGAGCAGGTCGCGGGCGTCCGCGACGGCCCGCCACGAGCTGCCGGAGAAGAGCAGAGTGGCTCTCGGCTCTTTGCTCCCGCCATTGCGACCGTTGCGGCCTCCTCGGCGACGACCGTTGGGCTCTGGGGTTCCTGAGTCCGCCGGCGCTGCGTACCGGTACGCGCCTGCGAGGACCCCGCGACGGACCTCGTCTTGTAGTTCGACATTTCCTTCCGCGGCACCCGGCAGAGGGGGCATGGGGTAGTTCTCGTTGTAGAGCGTGATGTACCAGAAGAGATCCTCGGGGCTCGGACCGAGGATCCGAGTGACTGCATCTTGGAGGACGATCGCAAGCTCGTAGGCGAACGCCGGGTCGTAGATGACGCATGCGGGGTTGACCGACGCGAGAAGAGGTGAGTGCCCGTCTGCGTGCTGGAGTCCCTCGCCGAGCAAGGTCGTGCGACCCGCAGTGCACCCCGCCAGGATGCCGCGACCGCGTGCGTCTCCAAGTGACCAGGTCAGGTCGCCGACTCTTTGAAATCCGAACATCGAATAGAACAGGTAGACCGGAAGCATCGGTTTCGCCCACGTGGCGTACGACGTGGAGAGCGCGGTGAACGCCGCCATGGCTCCCGCCTCGGTGATCCCCTCTTCCAACAGCTGGCCCGACCGGCTTTCTGCGTACGAGAGAGGCAAGCCCACGTCAACCGGCGTGTAGCGCTGCCCTTCAGGTGCGTAGATCTTCGACTCGGCGATGATGGGCTCGAGGCCGAAGGTGCGCGCCTCGTCGGCGACGATCGGTACGACGAGCGGTCCGACTTCGCGGTCCCTCACGAGGTTCCTGAGCAGTCGGGCGAACGCCATCGTCGTCGAGACCGCTTGCCCCCTCGACCCGGCGAGAAAGTCTGCAAACGCCTTGGGGTCCGGGGTCGCCGGCCGCGACGGCAGGACCACTCGCGACGGGAGAGGACCGGCGAGGACCTTGCGCCTCGCGACGAGATACTCGTCCGAAGCAGATCCCTTCGCAGGCCGGTAATAGGGCGGCTCGTCTGCGTCGAGCGCCTCGTCGGGGATCTCCTCGTTCAGGTAGAGCCGGTCTCGAAGGGCCAGCAACTGAGCCTTGGTCATCTTCTTGATCTGATGCGTGGCGTTCCTGGCCTCGATCTCGGGGCCGAGCGTCCACCCTTTGATGGTCTTGGCCAGGATCGCAGTCGGTGCTCCGGTGTGCTCGGTAGCCGACTTGTAGGCCGCGAACAGCTTGCGATAGTCGTGTCCCCCGCGAGGGAGCGCCTGCAACTCCTCGTCCGACAGGTCCTCTACGAGTTTGCGAAGCCTCGGGTCCGGGCCGAAGAAGTGTTCGCGAATGTACGCGCCGGACTCGACCGCGTACTTCTGGAACTCGCCGTCGACCGTGTTGTTCATCTTGTCGAGGAGTACTCCGTCAACGTCGCGCGCGAGCAGTTCGTCCCAGCGCGATCCCCAGATCACCTTTATGACGTTCCATCCGGCGCCCCTGAACGTCGCCTCGAACTCCTGGATGATCTTCCCGTTTCCCCGCACCGGACCGTCGAGGCGCTGCAGGTTGCAGTTGACGACGAAGATCAGGTTGTCCAAGTGCTCGCGGCCCGCAACGGCCAGGGCACCGACCGCCTCCGGTTCGTCGAGCTCCCCGTCGCCGACGAAGCACCACACACGACTGGCACTCGTGTCGACGAGCTCGCGGTGCATGAGATAACGGTTGACGTGTGCCTGGTAGATCGCGTTCAGAGGACCCAGACCCATCGATACTGTCGGGTACTCCCAGAAGTCGGGCATGCAGCGAGGGTGCGGATAGCTCGGCGGTCCACCGGCCGAAACTTCCTGGCGGAACCCGTCGAGCTGCTCTTCTGTAAGACGGCCCTCGACGAATGCTCTGGCGTATATCCCGGGCGATGCGTGGCCCTGGAAGTAGACCTGGTCCCCGGGTCCGCCGTCGGACTTTCCTCGGAAGAAGTGATTGAAACCGACCTCGTACAACGAGGCGGAGCTCGCGTAGGTCGAAAGGTGGCCGCCGATTCCTTCGCTGCGGTGATTAGCACGCGTCACCATCACGGCGGCGTTCCATCTGATGACCGCACGGATGCGCCGTTCGACGTATTCGTCGCCCGCGAACCACGGCTCTTGATCGCGCGGAATAGTGTTCACGTAGGGCGTGGAGACGGTTGCCGGGAAACCCACCTGTTGGGCCCTCGCACGCTCGATGAGTTTCATGAGCAGAAAGCGCGCCCGAGGTCGTCCGTGCTCGGAGATCACAGTGTCGAACGAGTCGAGCCATTCGGCCGTCTCGGTCGGGTCGATGTCTGGAAGCTGATGGGATACACCGTCGAAAAGCACGACATCCATGCTCCCACCGCCGAAAGGCCCCGTGGTACCACCTGGTAGTCCGCGGCGCAGCGGAGCCAAGGTTGGCGTCGGGCGCGGTCGATCTCACGGCATGCTGTAGGTGTGCAGCCCCAGACCACCGTGTACACAGATGGGTCGTGCCTGGGGAATCCCGGGCCCGGCGGTTGGGCTTGGGCAGTGCCAGGCGGCCCCTACGCCAGTGGCGCGGCCGCCGCGACCACCAACCAGCGCATGGAGATGACGGCCGTCTTGGAGGCGCTTCGCACCCTCGATGGTCCGATGCTCGTCGTGAGCGACTCTGCGTACGTCGTCAATTGCTTCGAGCAACGATGGTGGGCCGGATGGCAGCGCAGACAATGGCGCAACAGTCAGGGCGCGCCGGTGGCCAACCAGGACCTGTGGGAACCGCTGCTCGCGGCTCGCGCTCGACCCGGCGAGGCCGGTCAAGTTCCGCAAGATCCAAGGGCACTCAGGGGACGAGATGAACGATCTGGTCGATGAGCTAGCCGTCGAGGCCGCCATGAGCGGGCTCGGAGATCGGGCCAAGAACCTGCACGCTGACGGTGCCGTAGCATGCGCGCCATGAATCTGAGCGGTTCTTCAGCCATCGTCACAGGTGGTGCGTCGGGTCTCGGCGCCGGCACGGTGAGAGCGCTTTCTGCCCTCGGCGTTCGCTGTTTCGTATTCGACAGGAACGAAGCAGGAGCAAAGGAGGTCGCTGCCGAGGTAGGCGGTGTCGGCGTCGGAGGAGACGTGACCGATCCCACCGATTGTCAGCGAGCCGTTGACGAGGCCTCGCAGGGCGGGAATCTTCGCATGGCGGTCAACTGCGCCGGCACGGGATGGGTGGGCCGCGTGGTCAACCGGGACGGCACCCCCCATGACCTGAATGCGTTCCAGACCATTCTCCAGATCAACACCATCGGCACCTTCAATGTGATGACAAGAGCCGCCGCGGCGATCGCCACCGTTGATCCGCTCGAAGACGGCGAGCGCGGCGTGATCGTGAACACCGCTTCTGTCGCCGCCTTCGACGGCCAGATCGGCCAGCTCGCGTACTCCGCGTCCAAGGGTGCAGTGGTCGGGATGACGCTTCCCGCAGCGCGTGACCTTTCGGTGGTCGGGATCCGGGTGGTGACGATCGCACCGGGGCTGTTCGACACTCCGCTTCTCGGCATGCTCCCGCAGGAACAGCGCGACCAGCTGGGGCAGTCCGTGCTCTTCCCGAAGCGGCTCGGGCACCCCGACCAATACGGTCAACTCGTTGTCCAGATCGCCCAGAACTCGTACTTGAACGGTGAGGTCATCCGCCTCGACGGCGGAATCCGGATGCCACCCAAGTAACGGCGGAATCCGGATGCCGCCCAAGTAAAGGAGGTGCGTGTCCATGCGCTACGTCGAGATCGGCGGGGCGAGGATTTCCGCGATAGGTCTCGGAACTTGGCAGTTCGGCTCACCCGAGTGGGGTTACGGCTCCACTTACGACTCGCACGAGGCGGGGTTGATCGTGAGGCGTGCCCTCGATCTCGGAGTGAACCTCGTCGACACCGCCGAGATCTACGGATTCGGGAAATCCGAAAGGATCGTCGGCAAGGCTCTGGGCGACCGGCGCGACGAGGCGTTCCTCGCGAGCAAGATCCTGCCGGTGCTTCCGCTCGGGCCTATCGTCGAGCGCCGTGCGGCCGGCAGTCTGCGTCGGCTCGGTACTGACCGGCTCGACCTCTACCAACTCCACCAGCCGAACCCGGTCGTGCCGTTGACCCAGACGATGCCGGCATTCGCCAAGCTGGCGGACGCGAAGAAGATTCTCCACGCCGGAGTGTCGAACTACTCCCTGGCGCGCTGGCAAGCAGCCGAGGATGCGTACGGACGGCCGGTCCTGTCGAATCAGGTGAGGTACAACCTCCTGGACAGGCGTCCCGAGCGCGAGATTCTCGGCTGGGCCCAGGATCGAGGCAGGATCGTGATCGCTTACAGCCCGGTTGCCCAAGGTCTTCTTTCGGGGCGTTACGACGCGGACAACCGTCCGCGGGGGAGCATGCGGTCGGGTTCTGCAGCGTTCTCCGCCGAGAACCTCGAGCGCGTCAATCCCGTGTTGGAGGTCCTGCGCCAGGTCGCGAAGGCCCACTCGGTCACGCCCGCGCAAATCGCACTCGCGTGGGTGATCAAGAGGCCCAACATCGTCGCCATACCCGGTGCCAGCTCGGTCGCTCAGGTCGAAGCGAACGCAGCAGCAGCAGACATCGAGCTCACCGACGACGAGGATGCTGCGTTGACACGCGCGTCGGACGGCTACAAACCTCTCGACAGGGCGAGGACCGTTTCGATCGCGCTTTCCTCCAGGTTCCATGCGCTTGCGTCACGGGTGCGGGATCGCGCATCAGGTGGCAGCGACAACACTTCGGGCGTCGCGAACGGGTCCAGCCAGAGACGGTGAGCTCACCGCGCTACTGGACGGTCGACGAAGCCCGCGCGGAAATCCCGAGGCTGCGCGACCTCCTCCAAGGTCTCAGGAGTGCGGCCACCCTCGCGACACAGGTGCGCTCCAACGGCCACGCGTCCCTCGGGCGCGCCGGGGAGCAACTGCAATCGGGTCGCGATGATGCGGTGACAGGAGACATCCAGCCGGTGCTCGAAGAGCTTCAGCGAAGCGGGATCATCCTTCGTGACCCCGCCAGGGGGCTCGTCGACTTCCCGGCGATGCACCTAGGGCGAGTGGTTCACCTGTGCTGGCAACTGGGCGAGGACGAGCTCGGCTGGTGGCACTTCCCCGACGACGGGTTCGCGGGCCGCCATCCGCTCCCTCTGCCGCCGAAGTGGTGACCGTTAGGCTGGTCGTATGACCACCGGTCAGGAATCGACCCAGTCCAGCGGCTCGACGCAACAAGGGACTTCGTCGTTCGACGTCGTCGTCATCGGCGGGGGACCTGGTGGATACGCAACAGCCCTCTACGGAGCGTCGGCGGGCCTTTCTGTCGCGGTCGTCGAACGCGACAAGGTCGGCGGAACGTGCCTTCATCGCGGGTGCATCCCCGCGAAGGAGTTCCTCGAGACTGCCGCCGTGAACAGAGCCGTCGCGGGCGCATCTCAATACGGAGTCGAGGCCGGCGAACCCAAGGTCGACTTCAGTGTCAGCCAGCGACGCAAGCAGCAGGTTGTCGACCAGCTCTTCAAGGGCCTGGCGGGGCTCATGAAAGGCAGGGGGATCACGACGTTCACCGGTACCGGGACCCTCGGGACGGACAGGCGCGTCAAGGTGACCGGTGGGGACGGCGCGTTGGAGATCTCGGGAGAGCATGTCGTGCTCGCCTCCGGATCTGTGCCCCGCACGATTCCTGGCTTCGAGGTGGACGGCGAGCTGGTGCACACCTCCGACGAGGTCCTGAGCCTCGATCGCCTGCCTTCGTCGGTCGCCGTCATCGGCGGCGGGGCCATCGGGTGCGAGTTCGCCTCGATGTTCGCCGACCTCGGCGCAAAGGTGACCATTCTCGAGGCGCTGCCGAATCTGCTGCCAGGTTGTGACGAGGACGTGGTGAAGCAGCTCTCGCGGTCGTTCAACAAGCGCGGCATCGATGTGCACACCGGCGTTCAGGTAAAGGGCCATTCCCCCAAAGGAGGGGGCACGACCGTGAGCTACGGCGACGACCAGGCTCTCGATGTCGAGATGGTCGTCGTTTCGGTGGGACGCCGGCCCTACACGGAAAAGTTGGTCGAGCCCAGTACGGCGGTCGTCATAGACGATCGGGGTTTCGTGGTCGCAGACGAGCACCAACGTACGGGGGAGCCTGGTGTCTGGGCGGTCGGCGATGTCGTAGACAGCCCCCAGCTCGCTCATGTCGGATTCGCCGAAGGAATCGTCGCGGTGAAGAACATGCTTTCGGAGCCGGTCGTCCCGATCGACTACTCGCGAGTCCCGTGGTGCATCTACTGCCACCCCGAGGTCGCCTTCGCAGGTCTCTCTGAAGCCGCCGCACGCCAGGCCGGATACGACGTCGTCGTGAAAAAGGATCCGTTCGGCGGGAACAGCAGAGCAAGGATCCTCGGCGACACCGAAGGACTGGTGAAGATCATCGCCGAGCGGGGTCCGGACGGCAGGGCCGGCCGGATCCTCGGAGTTCACATGGTCGGGCCGTGGGTGACCGAACAGCTCGGGCAGGGATACCTCGCGGTGAACTGGGAGGCGACCGTCGACGAGGTGGCTCAGTTCCTGCAGCCGCACCCGACTCTGTCTGAGGGGTTCGGCGAGACTGCCCTCGCTCTCACCGGAAGGGGACTGCACGTTGGCTGACGTGATCATGCCGCAGCTCGGCGAGACGGTGACCGAGGGGACGATCACACGTTGGCTGAAGCAAGTGGGCGAGACAGTCGACCGCGACGAGCCGCTCTTCGAGGTATCGACTGACAAGGTCGACTCAGAAGTCCCTTCTCCCGCGGGAGGAGTGGTGGCAGAGATCCGCGTTCCGGAGGGAGAGACCGTGGACGTCGGCACCGTCCTCGCCGTCGTGTCGGACGGCTCGGTGTCTGCAGAAGCTGCGCCAGCTGCCGTTGCAACCCCGGCACCTGAACCACCGTCTCCGGCGCCCGCGCCATCGGCTGCGGCGCCCGCACCGTCGGCTCCTGCGCCTGCACCTGCACCGGCTCCTGCGCCCGCGTCACCCGCTCCTGCGCCTGCACAGGTTGCAGCTCGAGCGCCGGCGGCGCCCCCTCAACCTGCGTCAGCCTCGGGTCAGGGTTGGGACCGAGTCCTGTCGCCGGTGGTGCGCCGCCTGATCAACGAGAACCAGATGGACCCGGCCACGTTGGCCGGAAGTGGGCCAGGCGGGCGGATCACCCGCGCCGATGTCCTTAACGTCATCGACGCGGCGTGCGGGCGCCGCACCAGTTGCGGGCGGTGCACCAGTTGCGGACGACTCTGCGGCGCAGGCCACCCCGCAGAAGGCTGCGGCGGTGCAGGTCGACGGCGCCAGGGCGGGTACCGACGAGGTCATCCCGTTCACCAATATCCGCCGTCGCACGGCAGAACACATGGTGCGGTCCAAGGCGACGTCGCCACACACGCTCGTAGTGCTCGAGGCCGATTACGAGAACGTCGAGCGCACGAGGCGCAAGGAGGGCAACGGCTTCAAGGCGGAGGAGGGGTTCTCGCTCACCTACCTACCATTCGTCGCCCGCGCCACTGTCGAGGCGCTCCAAGAGTGGCCGAATCTCAACTCCTCGGTCGGCGACGATTCTCTGATCGTTCACCACGGGATCAACCTCGGATTCGCAGTGGATCTAGACCACCAAGGCCTGATCGTGCCAGTGGTGCACCGGGCCGAGGAGCTCACCATTCGTGGGATGGCAAGGCGCATACGCGACATCTCGACTCGTGCGCGTTCGAAGCAACTGAACATGGACGACATAAGCGGCGGAACGTTCTCCATCACCAACGCAGGACCGTTCGGCACCTTCCTGACTGCGCCGATAATCAACCAGCCGCAGGTCGCGATCCTGTCGACAGACGGGGTGAAGCGCCGTCCGGTGGTCGTGAGCGGAGAAGACGGCGTCGAGGCCATCGCCATCCACTCGATCGGGTTGCTCTGTCTTTCGTGGGACCACCGCGCTGTCGACGGCGCGTACGCCGCGGCGTTCCTCGCTCGGGTCGTGGACATTCTCGCAACCCGAGACTGGGCCGCCGAGCTGTAGCTGAGCGTGCTGCGCGTCAGGTGGTTGGGGCAGGTCCCCTTCGATGAGGCACATGTCCTTCAGCGGGCACTACGCGATCAAACGCGCGACGACTACCTGCTCATGCTCGAGCACCCGCACGTAGTGACGCTCGGCCTGCGGGGGGACGTGGCGCACGTGCTCGCGGAGTCTGAAGAGCTCGAAGCGCTCGGGGCGAGTCTCGTGAGGACCGACAGGGGAGGCGACGTCACCTACCACGGACCCGGGCAGCTGGTTGTCTACCCGATCCTCTCCATCGCGATGGGTAGCCGCGCGATCCCCTGCTACGTCCACAACGTGGAGCAAGTGGTCATCGATACGCTCGCCGACCTGGGGCTCGACCCCGCCCGGCTCGGACGGCTCGACGCATTTCCGGGCGTCTGGATCGATCCCGACGGACCCTCGCCCAGAAAGATCTGCTCAGTCGGCATAAGGATCAGCAGGGGACGTTCCATGCACGGGCTGGCTCTCAACGTGAATCCCGACATGGACTGGTTCTCGCGCATCATCCCTTGCGGTATCCCGGACCTCGGGGTGACGTCGCTCGCGGCCGAGGGAATCGATTGCTCGATGAACGAAGTGGTCGACGCCTTTGCTGTCCGTGCCGTTGCGCAATGGGCTCACGACGGACAATTCGAGCGCCAGGACACAGCGGGTCTCAGACCGCGACCGGTTCTGGAGGCAATCGCACCGAGGGCTCCCGGATCGGGCGCGCGGATCCGGCTCCGCCAGGCGGGTGTCGACCCGGAGCGCGGGGTGCCTATGCGCGACCGAAAGCCCGAATGGGTCCGCGCACCGGTCGTAATGGGAGTGGGATACCGGAGCCTCGGCCGCACGATGAGAGACCTCGACCTCGTGACGGTGTGCGAGGAAGCCGGTTGCCCGAACATATACGAGTGCTGGTCCGACGGAACGGCGACATTCATGATCAACGGGGACCGGTGCACCCGGGCTTGCGGTTTCTGCCTCGTGGACACGCGTCGTCCACTGCCTGTCGATCCCGGTGAGCCAGAACGCGTGGCTGAGGCGGTATCGCGCATGGGACTCGCACATGCGGTCGTCACCGCTGTGGCGCGCGACGACGTCGCCGACGGTGGAGCAACAGGATTCGCAGCGGCGGTTCGCGCCATAAGAGACCGCTGTCCCGGCACGACTGTCGAACTGCTCATACCCGACTGCAAAGGCAATCCCGAGTCCCTCGACGTCATCTTCGCGTCACGTCCCGACGTTCTCAATCACAACCTCGAGACGGTTCCGCGGCTGCAAAGGGCCGTTAGACCGTCTGCCGGCTACGCCCGGAGCCTCTCGGTGCTCGCAAGTGCCCACAGGGCCGGTCTCGTCACCAAGTCGGGCATGATCCTCGGTATGGGAGAAGACACAGACGAGGTGAGGGGCGCCTTGGCTGACCTGCGCGCTGTCGGCGTGAAGATCGTCACACTAGGTCAGTATCTCCGGCCGAGCGTCGCGCACATTCCCGTTGCGCGTTGGTGGACCCCGGAGGAATTCGAAGAGATCGGTTCGTTCGCCCGACGCCTTGGATTCGATCACGTGGAATCATCGCCGCTCACGCGCTCGAGCTACCACGCCCGAAGCGCGATGGAGTCGATCGCGTGACTCCAGATTTGTCATCTGCGGCTATCGCCTCGCGAAAAGACCGCATGGCGTCGGTGAGAAGCCAGATGTCTGCTCTGGGTGTCGACGCCCTCGTCTTGTCGCTGGGCGCAGATCTTCCGTGGCTGACCGGCTATCGGGCGATGCCGCTCGAACGGATAACTGCTCTCGTGCTCACCGTTTCCGGGGACGCCGTCTTGCTGGTTCCAGAGCTGGAAGCACCGCGAGTCCCGGACACCGCTGATCTTTTCGAGACGAGGCCTTGGAGCGAGCTCGAAGATCCTGTGGCGATCGCATGTGGGATCTTGGGGCGTTACGCCACGTCCGTCGTCGGTATCTCGGACAGGGCGTGGGCCGTACACCTGCTCGCGTTACAAGCGAGTCTCCCGGACGCGTCGTGGGTTCCGGCGTCGCGTGTCACCTCGAGTCTCCGTGCCGTGAAAGACGAGACGGAGATCGCGTGTCTGCGTGCGGCTTCTGCCGCAGCTGATCGCGTGGCGGTCAGCCTCCAAGTCGGCGAAGTTCCCCTTCTCGGTTGCACCGAGGCACAGGTGTCGGCCGACATCTCAGCTCGTCTGGTCGCAGAAGGGCACGCCGAGGTGAATTTCGCGATCGTCGGCAGTGGGCCGAACGGTGCGAGCCCGCATCACGAAGCGGGCAACCGCCTGATCGAGCGCGGTGACATCGTGGTCTGCGACTTCGGCGGAACGCTGGCTCTCGACGGCGACGTGGGGTACTGCTCGGACATAACCCGCACCGTGTCGGTCGGAGAGCCCGTCGACCCCGAGGCGCTCGATTGCTACGAGGTGCTTAGGCGCGCGCAGCAGGCCGGCGTCGATGCGGTCGCTCCGGGAGTCACTGCCGAGTCGGTCGATCAAGCGGCGCGACGCGTCATCGAGGAGGCGGGGCTCGGGTCACGGTTCATACACCGCACCGGACACGGCATAGGCATCGAGGAACACGAGGACCCTTACATCGTGAAGGGGAACGACGTCACTCTCCGGCCCGGACACTGCTTCTCCGTCGAGCCCGGGATATACGTTTCCGGCCGGTTCGGGATGAGGCTCGAGGACATAGTCGTCGTCACCGACTCGGGCTGCGAGCGACTGAACATCGCGGATCATTCGATAGTCGCACTCGGTGTCTGAAGAACACGATCTAAAGAATGGCCCGGTGCCGGCTCTCGACGAGATCCGCACCTTCTGGGACGCCGACGCAGCGACCTACAACAACTCGAGGGGTCACAGCCCTCGGAGCCCGGCGGTGCTGGCTGCGTGGACCGCATCTCTCGAACGTCTGCTACCGCCAGCCCCGAGCCGGATACTCGACGCCGGCGCGGGAACCGGTTTCCTGAGTCTGATCGCGGCGCGTCTCGGCCACGAAGTCACAGCGTTGGACCTGTCCCCGATGATGCTCGAACGACTCGACGCCGACGCTAGGCACGAGGGACTTCGCATCGAGGTCGTGACCGGGTCTGCGGACACGCCGCCAGAGGGATTCCCCGCAGAGGGATCCGGCGCAGAAGGATTCGACGCGGTGATGGAGCGGCATCTGCTCTGGACGCTGCCGAATCCGGAAGCTGCTCTCGGCGCATGGCGACGGGCGGCACCTGCCGGGCGTCTGGTGCTGGTCGAAAGCCTGTGGGGACGCGTCGATCCGCTCGAGAAGATACGTGCCAGAGCCATGCACGGACTCAGGCGCCTGAGGCGAGAGCCACCCGACCATCACGGGAGCTATTCGGAGTCGTTGCGCCGGACCCTGCCGCTCGCCGGCGGGACTTCACCGACGCGCCTTGTCGAGATGGCCGGTCAAACCGGGTGGCGCAGTCCGCGGCTCGAACGGTTGCGCGACATCGAGTGGGCGGAGCGCTCCGAGCTCCCGATTCCCGAAAGGCTGGTTGGTACGCCGCCTCGTTTCGCGGTGGTGGCCGACTGACTCCCTGCGGCTAGGCCGGGCGGCGTTGAGTCCAGGCGTTCCCGTCCCAGTAACGCAGCGAGCCCGGCCTACCCTCGGGGTCTTCGTACCAACCCGCGACGGGCAACGAAGCTGCGTCGCCGGAGCCATCCGACCGTGGACCGAGCGAAGGCGGCTTGCTCGGTGCTGATCCCGGAGCCTCGTACGGCTCGTCGGGCACCCAGTCGATAGGACGAAGGCCGGACGCGGAAGCGTTTCCGGCCGCGGCCCGAACATCTTCGAGCGACGGAAAGAACGGGTCGGGTACGTCAGGCAGGAGTATCTCGGGACGGAACCGCGGATTCGAAGCGTTACGCGCCGGACCGTCGGTCATCGGATCGGGTGTGTGCTGTGCCGGCGGGGCTCGCATCAGGTGAAAACTGCGAGCAAAGGGGTCGGGCGCCATGAATCGGCCCGCATGAGCGAGGCGAAGACCTTTGCGCTTCGAATGTTTATTCAGGCCTAGCAAGACCGCGATCAGGGCAAGGACCGCTAGGCAGAACAAGAGCGTGAGCTCGGTCCCGTCGACGCCCAGATCGCGTTCGAGCCGGTTTATGGCGTCGCTGACGGTCTGAGCAACAGCCGTCACCACTGCAGGCGAGAAGGCGGTCAAACTCACCCGAACAGGATACAACCGGATTTAATAGCCCCCGACAATAGTTGTGTTGTCAAGCTTCTGGCTCGGCGACGTGGGCGGTCCAGCCGGCTCCGTCCCAATACCGAATGCGGCGCCGTTCGTCGTCGCTCGGGTCCTGGTACCACCCAGCGGCGGTCCCCGGCGGCCGAGCGTGTGCAAGAGCGACGGCGGCACTCGGATGCTTGTTCCTCGAGGTCTCCAGACGCTCTGACCGTGTGGCGCGCCCGTTCCTGGCCGAGACGCTCACGAACCCGTCTCGGTCGGCAACCCCGCGTTGCGGTCTCGTTCCGACCCGCCCTCGTCGGCGCGAGCCGGCTCTGCCGGCGGGGTCGGCTTTGTGAGCGTGCTGTCCCGAGGCGGAGTGGGCGGGGCTTCTCAGGCGCGCGCCAATTCGCTGCTCCGCGGGGCCGCCAGGTGCAACGTCCTTGGTACCTGACTTCACGGTGTCGGGCTCGGGCAAGTTGGGCAAACGCTTAGTTGCGGGCCGAACCGTCGCCCTGGTGCGCCGGCGGCGCCAGGTGAAGAGAGCGAAAGCGACCAGTACCAACGCAACAGCGCACAACATCACAACCCCGACGGTGCGGGTCGTGGATCCCCCCTTCGTGACGGGCTTGACAACGCCCGGGCTGGACGCTGCGTGTTTGGGAGTTACGACCGACGCCGCCAGATCCTCGTACTGCTGAAGGGCGAGCGCGACCGCCGTTCCGTCCGCGATCGGTTCAGATGCGGCTCCACTCGTCGAATCGGTGTGGAGGACGACGAGGTAGTCGCCGTTCGCGTAGACGACGGCTTGGACCTGTTGGGAAGGGATGCTCGTGCTTCCGGACGTGGTCGCGGGCTCGTCGATGACGAACGAGGTGGCGCCAGGAATGCTCGGTACCGTCGATCGGGTGCCGCCGGGCTGTCCTTGCGAAAGTGTCGTGACGAACGCGGCGGCATTTGAAATTGCCTCACCGTTGTCGTGGAACCGGATCGCGATCTCGACCACCCGGTCGGTACCGGTGTGGTCTTGCCAGGTCTTGATCCAACCGGCGAAGCCCGACTCGGCGGAGTACTGGTTGAACAGGTGCTCCACCTGGGTCGGATTGTTCGAATAACTGGCCAAGGTCTCGGCGGTGAGCACTCCGTTAGTGGCTCCCGGACCGACCAGTGTGAAGTCGGTGAGCCCCGGCAGTGGCGTGGCCAACATCAGCGCATCGAGAGCGTTGTCCGCGGGTGTGGGAGCAACTGAGCTCGACCAGGACCCACCCGCCGTCCGCGTGGCGGCGGATGCCGCGGAGCTCCACAGCAAAACGACGGGAACCAATAGAGCGAACGCTGCCAGCCGTCCGAGTGAGAACCGGCTGTGCTTGCCGACTACCGGCGCATGCATCCGGTCATCAGGTTATGAAGTACTTCGCCTGGGGATGATGACAGATGAGCGCCAAGGTCGTCTGCTCCGGGTGGAGCTGGAAACCTTCGCTCACTTCCACACCGATGCGCGCAGCGTCGAGAAGTTCCGCGACGGTCCCGTTGTCCTCCAAGTTCGGACATGCGGGGTAGCCGAATGAGTAGCGACCCCCGCGATACTTCTGGCGGAACAATCCGGTGAGCGTCGGACCGTCCTCGTCGGCGAACCCCCATTCCTGGCGGATCCTCAAATGCCAGTACTCCGCCAGAGCCTCGGCGAGCTCGACCCCGAGCCCGTGAAGATGCAGGTATTCCGAATACCTGTCCTCCGAGAACAAGCGAGCGGTCTCACGCGACACCTCTGAGCCCATGGTCACGAGATGGAACGCCGCCCAGTCGACCTGACCGACGGGCCTGAAGAAATCAGCAATGCAGAGCCATGGCTCTTTGCTCTGACGTGGGAAGTGGAAGCGGACCCGCTCCTTGGTGCGAGACACGTCTTCGTAGATGACCAGGTCGTCCCCATCGGAGTTTGCGGGGAAGTAACCCCAAACCACCTGCGGGATGAGCAGATCGCTCGCCTTCGCCTTGTCGAGCTCGGCTCTGAGAACGGCACTGACGCGTTCTTTGAACGTGGCGTCGTCCTCGCCGGCTTCGGGCCGGTAACCCCATTGGTTCCGGAACAATGCAGTCAGATTGAGAAATGACGAGATGTCGTCAAGGGCGAGACCCTTCGCAACGCGCGTTCCTACAAACGGAGGATCGAAGACCCGGTTGTCCGTGACCACCTCGGGAGATCTCGCCGGCTTGTCGGTTGCAGGCTCGGAAGCCTGCTGCTCGCTGCGTCGAAGCGACGTTCGCTCGGGCCCGATCTCGTGACCGAAGGAAGGATCGTCCTCACCTCCTCGCGACAACTCCATAACTCGGTCGAGGGTCCGCAGGCCTTCGAACGCATCCTTCCCGTAGAAGAGGCGACCTTTGTAGACCTGGCGCAGATCGCGTTCCACGTACGACCGAGTGAGCGCGGCGCCACCAAGTAGCACCGGAATCTTGTCGAGGCCGCGCTCGTTCAACTCCTCGAGGTTCTCGCGCATGATGAGAGTGGACTTGACTAGCAACCCGCTCATTCCGATCGCGTCGGCCTTGTGCTCGGTCGCCGCCGCCACCATGTCGGCCACCGGCACCTTGATTCCGAGATTCACGACGTTGTAACCGTTGTTGGTGAGGATGATGTCGACGAGGTTCTTCCCGATGTCGTGGACGTCTCCCCTCACCGTGGCGAGCACGACGGTTCCTTTGCCCCCCTGATCCGATTTCTCCATGTGCGGTTCGAGGAAAGCCACGGCGGCCTTCATCGTCTCGGCGGACTGCAACACGAACGGGAGCTGCATCTCACCGGACGCGAACAGGTCCCCGACAGTCTTCATGCCGGCCAGCAGGACGTCGTTCACGATCTCGAGAGCCGCGAAGCCTCCGCCGAGCGCCTCGGAAAGGTCGTCCTCGAGCCCGTTTCGGTCGCCGTCCACAATGCGCATCTCGAGCCGGCGCTCGACCGGCCATCCGGATCTGTCCTCGCGTTCTTGAGTGGAGGCTGTAGCTCCCTCGAAGATCGCAAGTAGCTCGGACAGCGGGTCGTAGTCAGCCCGGCGCCTGTCGTAGATGAGGTCGAGGCAGACCTCGCGGCGTGCTCGTCGATTCGTGACAGCGGAATGATCCGCCCTGCGTGAACGATCGCCGCGTCGAGACCCGCTGCGACGCACTCGTGGAGGAACATCGAGTTGAGGACGTGACGGGCCGCGGGGTTCAACCCGAAAGAGACGTTCGACAATCCGAGGATGGTCGAGACGCCGGGGAGCCCCGCCTTTATCGCCTTTATCCCCTCGATCGTCTCTATGCCGTCGCGTCTGCTCTCTTCCATGCCGGTGGACAGGGGAAGTGCGAGCGGGTCGAAGAACAGGTCCTCGGGCTCGAGCCCGTAGCGTCCCACCGCAAGGTCGTGTATCGCCCGCGCCGCTCGCAGCTTCCATTCCGCCGTCCTGGCTTGACCTTCTGTGTCGATGCACGTGCACACGACCGCCGCACCGTGCTCGCGGGCGAGTGTCAAGAAGGTGTCGAGCCGCGTGCCGGGCCCGTCTCCCTCTTCGAGGTTGACGGAGTTCATGATCGGTCGGCCGCCCAGCCACTCGAGAGCCGTCAGGACCACGGGACCTTCTGTCGAGTCGACCATGAGAGGCGTGGTCGCCAGGGTTGCGTACCGGCTGGCCACCTCCTCCATGTCGGCGACGCCGTCGGCGCCGGTGTAGTCGACGCACACGTCGATCACGTGGGCGCCCTCTTTCACCTGTTCGACCGCCATGGCGACAGTCGAGTCCCAGTCGCCGCCGAGCATCGCGTCGCGAAACGCCTTCGATCCGTTGGCGTTCGTCCGCTCGCCGACGACGAGGAACGACGTCTCCTGGTGGAAGTTCACCGACGTGTAGATCGACGACGCAGCGGGCTCGTACTCCGGTACCCGGTGCGCGGGCACCAAGTCTCTGCAGCGATCGACGACGGCCGACAAGTGCTCGGGCGTCGTCCCGCAACAACCACCTATGACGCTCACGCCGTACTCGCTGACGAAACGTTCGAGGTAGTCGGCGAGTTGCTCCGGAGTGAGGTCGTAATGCATCGCGCCGTCGACGACCGAGGGAAGCCCAGCGTTCGGCTGGACGGCGACGGGCATCCGACTGTGCTGGGTGAGGTGCCTGACCGCTTCGCCCATCTCTGCCGGGCCAGTGGCGCAGTTCAAACCGATCACGTCCGGGCGCATCGGGTCCAGGGCGCAAAGAGCGGCGCCGATCTCCGTTCCCGGGAGCATGCGCCCGGTCAACTCGATCGTCACCTGCACCTGCAGAGGCACGCGCCTTCCGGCCGCGACCATCGCCCGCTTGCACGCGTTCAACGCGGCCTTGGCCTGGAGCAGGTCGTACACGGTCTCGACCACGAGCAGGTCCACGCCGCCTTCCAACAAGCCGGAGGCCTGCTCGGTGTACGCGTCGCGCAGGTCGTCGTAGCGGATCTGACCGAGAGACGGGAACTTGGTGCCGGGACCGAGATTGCCGGCAACGAAGCGAGGGCGGTCGGGGGTAGAGAACGCGTCCGCTGCCCGCCTCGCGATCGTGGCTGCAGCCACGTTCAACTCGTAAGAGCGCTCCGCAAGGCCGTACTCCGCGAGCACCACACTGAAGGCGCCGAAAGCGTCGGTCTCGATCACGTCGACTCCGGCCTCGAGGAAGGACCGGTGCACCCCTTCGACCACGTCAGGTCGGGTCACCGTGAGCACTTCGTTGCATCCCTCGAGAGCCCTGCCGCCGAAATCGTCGTCGGTCAGCCCGGCGAGCTGCAGAGACGTGCCCATAGCCCCGTCGAATATGACAACTCGTTCGTGGACGGCTTTGAGGTACGCGTCGCCGCGGTCGCAGAAAGGCATCGCGCTCACGGTGATTGCGGGGCTCGCCGCCAGTGGGCCCTCAGGCTTCGGCATGACCTGTCCAGGCTACCTGTGAGCGCTGTCTGTGAATCCCTGCGACGTTACGATCGTCCGCGTGCCCCGGATCTACACACGAACGGGAGACGACGGGACCACCGGGCTGCTATACGGCAAGCGCGTCCGGAAGGACCACCCGACCATCGAGGCAAATGGTGCTGTGGACGAGGCCCAGGCCGCCATCGGCGTAGCCCGAGCTGAGACCGAGCGAGGTTCCGAGCTCGACCAGATGCTCGTCGGTTTGGAGCGCGACCTGTGGGTTCTCATGGCCGAGCTTGCTACCGCGCCCGAGGACCGGCCGAAGCTCGAGGTGCGAAAGACGCTCGTGACCAAGGACATGGTTGAGGCTCTCGAGGTGCGAATCGACGACCTGAAAGAACGCACCGAGGTTCCGGCCGAGTTCGTCGTTCCGGGCCAGGACCGCCTGTCCGCTCTGCTCGATCAGGCCAGGACTGTCGTGCGCCGAGCGGAACGTCTCGTCTTCGCGGCCGGCAGCGGTCAATCTACGAGCCACGATGGAGAAGACAGCGAATCGCCGGGTTCGTACGTCGGGCAGTACCTGAACAGACTGTCGGACTTGATCTGGACGGCGGCGCGTTGGCAGGAAGGCGAGCACGAGCTCGCTAAGAAACGGCCCGGCGCGAGCCCGTGACCGACCACGAAAGGACGCGACCCGAAGTCTGCGATTAGCCGCGCGCAGCCTGGGCGCCGCGACTGCCCACCTCCAACCACCGGGCATCGGCGAGGCGGCCCATCGTCACGAGCCTTTCCATGTCGTGCTCCGAGAATGCCCACCCGGGCCGCCCGACACAGAGCGCGGCGTCAAATCTGGCGAGCGTCGCCCAGATGACTTCGGGATCCCGTTCGCCTTTCGCGCTCCGGGAGCGGCGGAACGCGCCGGCCAGCCACTCCGCCCCGGGGGGACGGCCCCCGGTCGCGAGCAGGAGCTCCGACTCGGTATCCAAGATCGCCACCCAACCCGAGTCGAGCTCGTCGGCTACCCGCAACGCGAGAGCGGCGAGCAGATCCTCCGGAGTGCGAGCCTCGAGCAAGGCTGCAGCGGTCCGGTACGCGTCGAGCCGGCGGTCGCGCATCCCGTTCGGAAGAGTTCTGACCTCTTCAACGACGACGCCGTCCACCTCTTCGATCTCCGCTACCAAGAGAGGCAACAGGTCGCGGTCCACCTCGACGGCGATCTCGTCCATCGCGCGTCCGTCGGCGCGCGTCAGGATCTCGATCGCAACGACGTCTGCGCGCACCGCCCCGATGCGGCTGGCAACCGCCCCGAGCGCGCCCGGCCGATCAGGCATGCCGACGCGCAGCACGCATGTGGCCACCCGCCCAGGCTACGACCACCAAATGAACTGTGCGTTTCCGAAGAGCGACGGCGAGGTTACGGACCGACCATTTCGGGCTCTCTCCGCCCGGAGCGGTGCCAGGCCCACGAGGCTGCATCCGAAGCGAGTGCCGGGTGTAGGTGCCAGCCGAGCAGCTCGAGCTCAACGGTCGTGTAGTCGTCACCGAGCGCGACGAGCCCGAGCGCCAGGCGCCTGGCTCGCCACCTGAGGCGGGTGATCGCCGGGTCGGTTCGTGACTCACCTGAGAGCCAGAGCCGGTGCTGCTCCTGGGACTCCGGGTCAAGGCGCTGCAGTTGGCGCCTGGCGAGGGGAGGCACGAATTGGCGCACTGCCAGCTCGCGGGGTGCCGTGAAGCAGGCGAGCTCGAAGGTGACGAGCCGTCCGATCGCCCTTTGGAACGGGCCATGCCTGCCTCGGCGGCTGCCGAGGCCGATCTGCTTGGCGGTGTGCTCGAGGTCGAGCTCCAGCCCGCCCGGGTTGACCTCGAGTGTGCCGGCGAAATGGCGCAGCAACCAAAGGGTCGTCGGGCCGAGGACGCAAAGCCAGAACCGCTCGACGTACGCCGAGCGCGGGTCGTGCCCGAGTTGGTCGAGGACAGGGTCGCGCCAGGGCACGACTCTCAGGCGGTCCGTGAGGTCCGGAATCAATTGAGACGGTACGTGCGATCTCGATGGGTCCATCCCCGAAATCTGGACGCCCGCGGTGGCCGGGGACCTTGCCCCCGACCTCTCTGAAGAACCGGCTCTACCGACGGTCGTGTGCAGTCCAGGTGCCGTAATGGACGATTTGCGACCTAGGGGGACGCCCGAGCGACGCCGACGGCGGGTCGGACCCGCCTGGCTCACCGATGAGGACTGCGCCAGCGGAGCGCCACGAGCCGCGGACGCCGAGCGCATCGAGCAGTTCCGCCTCTCCCCTGAAGTTCCCGAGGAAACACGCACCGAGCCCGGCGTCGACCGCGCCGAGAAGGAGGGACATCACCGATGCGCCCGCGTCGACGTACCAGTAGGGAACGGGCCACGCCCCGACGCCGGCTTGTGGCCCGAGACCGGAATCCGCCTTGTCAGGTCTTGCGTACCTCTCCATATATCTGTCGGGGCTGACCAAGACGATGATCACCACCGGCGCCCGTGAGAGACCCGGCCACCTGCGTGACTTCTCACGCCATCCAGGCGTGGTGGTCGCATCCCAGTAAACAGCGGTCTGCGATCCCTCGAGCACGACGAACTCCCTTCCCGGAGAGTTGCCTGCTGACGGCGCGCGGATGGCGAGATCGATGACGGCGTCAAGGACGTCGCGCATCACGGGGGCCCCAGAGAAGCTCCGGACCATGCGTCGCGCTTCGATCGCGGAGCGGACCTCCATGCGGTTGACCCTACGCGAGCAGGCAAGGGCCGGACCCTGGAGGGTCGAACGGGGAATGTTGACGACGCAGGTAGGGTTTTAACTGACTGGAGGCATAGGAGGTCGGCAGAATGGCAAGTCCGAGGGACCTGCTCACCCAGGCTAAGGCGCAAATCAAAGAGACGACCCCGGCAGAGGTAGAGGCCCTGTTGGGGAAGGTCGCCCTCTTGGATGTCCGCGAGCCCGACGAGAACGAGCAGGGTGCGATCCCAGGTGCCATCCACCTCCCACGCGGAAATCTCGAGTTCCAGGTCGAGGGAAAGCTCCCAGACAAGCAGGCTCCGATCGTCGTCTATTGCGCCGGCGGCGTCCGGTCGGCGTTCGCTGCGCAGACGATGCAGGCGATCGGGTACACGGACGTCGCCTCGATGATCGGCGGTTTCAACCGATGGAAGGACGAGGGTCGCGAATGGGAGACGCCGGCCACTCTCACCCCCGACCAGCGCATCCGATACCACCGTCACCTGCTCTTGCCCGAGGTCGGTGAGACCGGGCAGCTGAAACTGTTGAACTCGAAGGTCCTGCTGCTCGGCGCCGGGGGACTCGGGTCTCCGGCCGCTCTTTACCTGGCGGCCGCCGGCGTCGGGACGATCGGGATCATCGACATGGATGTCGTCGACTCTTCGAACCTTCAGCGCCAGATCCTCCACAACCTGGACCGAATCGGAGACAGGAAGGTCGACTCCGCCAAGAAGACGCTCACCGCGATGAACCCGGACATAAACGTCGTCACCTACGACGTCCGCCTCGGGGCAGACAACGTGCTCGACATCATCTCGGGATACGACGTGATCGTGGACGGGACGGACAACTTCCCGACCCGTTACCTGGTGAACGACGCGTCGCTCCTGGCGCGCGTCCCTGTCGTACACGGATCGATCTTCCGCTTCGAGGGGCAGGTCACGGTGTTCGACCCCTACAACGGGCCCTGCTACCGGTGCTTGATACCTGAGCCCCCACCTTCCGAGCTCGCACCGTCGTGCGCCGAGGCGGGCGTGCTCGGCGTGCTGCCGGGCATCATCGGTTCGATTCAGGCCCTCGAGGCGATCAAGATCCTGCTCGGTCTAGGCGACCCTCTCGTGGGGCGGCTTCTGTCCTTCGACGCACTCGAGGAGTCGTTCAGGACGTTCAAGGTGCGCCGCGACCCCGCGTGCCCTGCGTGCGGGCCTGACGCGGGCGAGATCGTCATCGCCGAGTACGACGAGTTGTGCATGCCGCACTCTGTAGGAGCGGTCTCAGGGTCATAATCGCCCCGATTCGGGCGCTCGTTGCGTACGCCCCTAATCTTGCGGTGTGACAGCGGGCAGCAGAAAAGGTGACAACGACGCCGATTCCGACAAGGCGGAGGTCCGGCTGACCGACTCCGGGATCGAGGTGCTCCCCGTCTACACGGCGGAGGATCTAGACGGTTGGGACCCCGAGACCCAACTCGGTGCGCCGGGCGCATTCCCTTATACGCGCGGCATCCACCCCACGATGTACAGGGGCCGTCTGTGGACGATGCGCCAGTACGCCGGCTTCGGCAGTGCGGAGTCCACCAACGAGCGCTTCAAGTTCCTACTTGGCGCGGGGCAGACCGGCCTTTCGTGCGCCTTCGACCTCCCGACCCAGATGGGTTACGACTCCGACCACCCCCGTGCCGACGGCGAGGTCGGTCGTGTCGGTGTTGCGATCGACTCTCTCGCAGACATGCGCCTCCTGCTCGCAGACCTCCCCCTCGGCGAGGTCACGACGTCGATGACCATCAACGCCACCGCCGCGATCCTCCTTCTCTTGTACTCCTTAGTGGCCGAGGAGAACGGCGTGGGGCTCGAGGTACTCGGCGGGACCATTCAGAACGACATACTGAAGGAGTACGTGGCGCGGGGCACCTACATCTACCCGCCGAGACACTCGATGCGGATCGTCACGGACATCTTCTCGTGGTGCCGCGAAGAACATGCCGCAGTGGAACACGATCTCGATCTCGGGCTACCACATACGCGAGGCGGGCTCCACCGCAGTCCAGGGAGATCGCGTTCACGCTTGCCAACGGCATCGCCTACGTCGAGGCAGCAGTTGCGGCGGGTCTCGAGGTCAACGACTTCGGACCGAGGCTCAGCTTCTTTTGGAACGCCCATAACAACCTGTTCGAAGAGGTGGCCAAATACAGAGCGGCCCGGCGGATGTGGGCCCGGATAATGACCGATCGCTTCGGAGCCAAAGACGATCGGTCGAAGGTCCTGAGGTTCCACACCCAGACCGGCGGGTCAACCCTCACGGCGCAACAGCCCGAGAACAACATCGTGAGGGTGACCACCCAAGCACTTGCTGCCGTGCTCGGCGGTACTCAGAGCCTTCACACGAACGGTTTCGACGAGGCGCTCGGTCTGCCGACTACCAATGCCGCAAGGATCGCGTTGCGCACCCAGCAGATCATCGCCAACGAATCAGGCGTCGCCGACACGGTGGACCCTCTCGCAGGTAGCTGGTTCGTGGAGTCGCTGACCGACCAGGTCGAGACTTCGGCTTGGGACTACCTGAAGCAGGTGGACGCCATGGGCGGTGCTGTCGCCGCCATCGAGAGCGGCTTCATGCAGGGCGAGATCGAGCAGGCCGCCTACGCATTCGCCAAGGCCGTCGACGACGAAGAGAAGATCGTCGTCGGAGTGAACAAGTACGTGGACCCCGAATCCCAGCCGGCCGAGGTGTTCCCCCTCGATCCGGACCTCGCCAGCCGACAGATCGACCGCACGAAGCGCGTACGTGCCGATCGCGACCAGAGCGCAGTCGATGCTGCGCTCTCCGATCTTGCAGCGGCCGCGCGGGGAACTCAGAATCTTCTCGACCCGATGCGCGTCGCACTCGGGCGGATGGCGACTCTGGGCGAGGTCTCCGATGTTCTCAGAGAAGATTTCGGCGTCTACCAGCCGGGCCACTGACGGCCCGAGGAGCGGTTCGTACCGCTAGGGGGACCCCGCAAGAAGGGTTTCTCTGATCTCGGGCACCGTTGCCGCGTCGATCGCGGTCCAGGCCATCGATATGGCGCCGTCCAGCACGGCCCTCGCCGCCGAAGGACCCACACACGCAGCCGTGAATTCAGGTTGGTGGTTCACTGCGCCGTGCGTCTCGATCCCGACGAGCGGGTGGATCGAGGGAAGCGCCAGTGAAACGTTGGCCATGTCGGTCGAGAACATCGGCGGAGGGGCGCCCGCATCCTCTGCCGGATACGTGCGACCGAGAGCCTCGGCGTTCCGGCGCCAGCACCCGATCAGCGTCGGGTCCGTGATCATGTGCGAGTAGGTGGGGGAGAGGTCGGAGATCGCGAGTGCCGAGCCGGTGGCCAGCGCTCCGGCCTCGAAGCAGCGTTCGATCCGCGGGCGGAGCACCGCCAGGTCTTCGATCGATCGCGCGCGCATCATGAAACGCCCCCGTGAGTGTGAGGGTACGACGTTCGGAGCGTCACCGCCCTCGGTGACGATTCCGTGGACCTGGTTTCCCGGGGCGAAGTGCTGGCGCAAAAGCCCGATCGCCACCTGGGCGATGGTGATTGCGTCCGCCGCGTTGATGCCCTGGTGCGGCGCGGCCGACGCATGAGCGCTGCGGCCGGTATAGCTGACCTCGACATGGTCAACGGCGAGGCATTGCGGGACGAGGCGGTCCTCGGGCCAGGGGTGGACCATCATCGCTGCGTGCGCTCCCTCGAACGCACCCTCGTCGAGCATGAGAATCTTGCCGCCGCCACCCTCTTCTGCAGGTGTGCCGAGCACCTTGACCGTGAGCCCGACGTCGTCTGCCACCGCCGCGAGCGCCGCGCCGGCTCCGACGGCAGCCGCCGCGATGATGTTGTGGCCGCACGCGTGGCCGACTCCCGGCAGAGCGTCGTACTCGGCGCAGATCACGACGTGAAGCGGCCCCGTCCCGCTGCGACCGACCACGGCCGTCTCGAGGCCGTATTCGCCCACCGATACCTGAAGCCCCGCCGACTCGAGGGCGGCGGCAACCTTTCCGGCCGCATGGTGTTCGGCGAAGAGCAACTCGGGATGGTCGTGTATGTCGTCTGCTAGAGCGATCAGTTCGTCAGCGCTACTTTCGACGAGGTGCCTGGCGCTGTCCTTGGCGGCGTTCGGGTGCGCGGCGAGGCTCATTCGATCACCGCGACCACGTCTCCAGGGCCGACCGAGTCTCCGGCCGTAACGCGGATCTCCTTCACGGTTCCGGCCTTCTCGGCGGTCACCGCGTTCTCCATCTTCATTGCTTCGAGCACGCAGATAGTCTGACCGACCTCGACGACGTCGCCGACCGCGACAACGACTTTTACGATCGTGCCCTGCATCGGGACCATGACGGTCCCGGACCCCGTTCCGGTCACCGACGCCCTTCGCCGTCCGGGCTGACGCGGGAGTGACTGGCGACCCTGGGGGCCGGCCGTCTCGGGAACTCTGAGCTTCACGTCGTAACGCCGCCCGTCGACCTCGACGGTCACCTCGCGAAGCTCCGAGCCGTCTTCGCCGCCGGCTTCGGGCGCAGCGGCGATCGGGCTTTGGATCCCTGAGAGGTCGAGTCGCTTCTCCACCCAGACCGTGGAGTGGGTGGCTGCGATGAAATCGGGGTGCGAGAGGATGGCGATGTCGGCGGGGATCGTCGTCGCCACGCCTGACACCTCGGTCTCTGCGAGCGCGCGCAGCATCCTTCGTCTTGCCTTCTCGCGGTCGGGGGCCCACACGACCAGCTTCGCCACCAGATTGTCGTAGTACTGGCTCACCGTGTCGCCCGCCGAATAGCCCGCGTCGAGGCGCACGCCGGGGCCTCCGGGCTCGACGAACCGGGTGATCGTCCCGGGCGTGGGTACGAACCGCCCTCCCGCGGGATCCTCGGCGTTGATCCGTACCTCGATCGCGTGGCCGTTGCGCACGACGTCTGCCTGAGTGAAGCCGAGGGGATCCCCGGACGCGACGCGGAGCTGCAACTCGACAAGGTCGAGTCCGGTCACGAGCTCTGTCACCGGATGCTCGACCTGGAGGCGCGTGTTCATCTCGAGGAAGTAGAACTCCCCGTCCTGGAAGATGAACTCGACGGTGCCGGCGTTCACGTAGCCGCACTCGCGGGCCACCCTGACAGCGGCCTCACCCATTTGTTCGCGTATTGCGTCGGGGAGCTTCGGTGCCGGACATTCCTCTATCAACTTCTGATGCCTGCGCTGAGACGAGCAGTCGCGCTCGCCCAGCCAGACGACAGATCCATGAGTGTCGGCGATCAGCTGTATCTCGATGTGGCGCGGCCAGTCCAGGTACTTCTCCGGATAGACCTCGCCGCGCCCGAAGTAGGCGACCGCTTCGCGCTTTGCGGACTCGAGAGCCTCTGCCGCCGCGTCAGGCCCTTCCACGACCTTCATGCCCCGTCCGCCACCACCGAAAGCTGCCTTGATTGCGACCGGCCAACCGTTCGCCTCGCCGAAGGCGATCACTTCGGACGCCTCCGTGATCTCGCTCGAGCCCGGCACGCAGCGCACTCCCGCAGCTTCGGCTGCGCGCCTCGAGCTGATCTTGTCGCCCATGACCTCGATAGCGCTCGGCGGAGGACCGATGAAGACCGCGCCGTGGTCGCCGAGCGTCCTCGCGAAATCGGCGTTCTCCGAGAAGAACCCGTATCCCGGGTGCACGGCATCCGCGCCGCTCTGCGCGATGGCTTCAAGGATGGCTTCGGTATTGAGGTAGCTCTCCGCGGCGGTGCGACCGCCGATTGCAAAAGCCTCGTCGGCCATCCTCACGTGCATCGCCTCGCGGTCGAGGTCGGAATACACAGCCACGGTCGCGATCCCGAGCTCGCGGCAGGTGCGAATGACCCTTACTGCGATCTCTCCTCGGTTGGCGATCAGAACCTTTTCGAGCACGGTCGACAAGACTGGCACGGCCGTAGGGTTGGCGCATGTCTTGGAGCCTCGGACCGGTTCGTCGCTTCGACGAGATCGACTCGACCAACAGGTACCTCGCCGACGAGGCTCGAGCCGGAGGAGCGCACGGTCTCGTCGCGGTCGCGAAGCACCAGACCGCAGGAAGGGGACGACTCGGACGGCGCTGGGAGGCTCCCCCCGGGGCCAATCTGCTCGTGTCCGTTCTCCTGTATCCAGGGGAGCTGCATCCCGGGCAGTTGCATCCTGGGGGGCCGCAAGCATCTCCATATGCGTTGACGATGGCGGTAGCGCTCTCGGCTGCCGATGCGTGCAAAACGGTCGCGGGGGTGGGCCCGGGCCTCAAATGGCCGAACGACCTGGTTGTGGACGACCGCAAGCTCGCCGGGGTCTTGGCAGAGACGGTCGCTGCACACGGAGCCGCTCCCGCGGTCGTCGTAGGTCTCGGACTGAACGTCGGGTGGCCGGAACCCGGGTCTGCCGACCCTGCCGAGGCGCCCGGGGCGACCTCTCTCGCCAGGCTCACGGGGGAGTCGTTCGAACCGGACCTTCTGCTTGACGGCGTTCTCGAGCACCTTGTCGGTCGCATCACCGACTTGTCAGGACCGGAGGGTCACGCCCGGCAGGCCGAGGAGTACCGGAAACGGTCCGCCACGCTCGGCAGGGAGGTGAGGGTCGAGGATCACTCCGGGTCGTACACGGGTCTCGCCAGCAAGATCTCGGAAGAGGGGCACCTGGTCGTGGAAACCGCGTCGGGTCGCCGCGTCGTCACCGCCGGCGATGTCGTCCATCTCCGTCACCGTTCGGACGGCGCACCGTCCATGGACCGCGGCCCGGCACCGTAGGATTGCGCCTCATGCGTGTGCTGGTGACGGGAGGCGCCGGCTTCATCGGCTCGAATTTCGTGAGGTACTGGGCAGGCGCCCACCCTGACGACACGATCGTTGTCTACGACGCTCTGACCTACGCGGGGAACAGGGAGAGCCTCTCTGACCTCGAGAAGCGCATCGTGTTCGTCCAAGGCGACATATGCGACCTCGAAGCGGTCGGACGGGCTCTCGACGAGAACAGGATCGACCTGATCGTCCACTTCGCCGCCGAGTCCCACAACAGCCTGGCCGTGCTCGACCCCGGCCGATTCTTCATGACGAACGTGATCGGCACTCAGACGCTGCTCGAAGCGGCGCGCAGAGCGTCGGTCGAGAGGTTCCACCACATCTCGACGTGCGAGGTGTACGGCGATCTTGCTCTCGATTCGCCCGACGCCTTCACAGAGTCGCATCCGTACAGGCCGCGAACCCCGTACAACGCTTCGAAAGCCGGGGCCGACCACGCGGTGCGTGCGTATGTCGAGACGTTCGGGCTTCCGGCAACGATCACCAACTGCTGCAACAATTACGGGCCTTACCAGTTCCCTGAAAAGGTGGTCGCACTCTTCACAACTCGTGCGATGGACGACGAGCCGCTGCCGCTCTACGCGTCCACGCAGAACAAGCGGGAATGGCTGCACGTCGACGACCACTGCTCGGCCATCGAGCTGGTCTTGGAGCGTGGGCGACTCGGCGAGACGTATCACGTGGGCAGCGGCGAGGAAGCGACGATCGAGCAGATCGCCGACGCGGTCTTAGAGACGCTCGGAAAGCCGCAGAGCCTGAAGACAATTGTCGAGGACCGGCCCGGGCACGACCGCAGGTACCTGCTCGACAGCTCGAAGATCAGAGACGAGCTCGGCTGGGAGCCGAAGGTGCCGTTCGGGCCGGGCCTTGCGACCACCGTGGAGTGGTATGCGGCGAACCGGAGCTGGTGGGAGCCGCTGTCGGACCGCGCACCTGTCGTCGAGAGCGCCTGGGGCGATCCCGTCACCGGGAACAAGACGCGAGCAGTGCGGCAGAGAGGTTGAGCCTGAGGAGAGTGCGTGGCGCCTAGGAGGGTCCTGGTCACCGGGGCCGGTGGGCAGCTGGGCCATGACCTTGTCGTCGCGCTGTCCGGTGAGGTCCCTGACGGCGCGCTGAAAGGTGACGCGTGCACGGGCAGGCTGGGCGACAGGCCGGCTGTCGACGTCGTCGCGGCGCCAAGAGAGGTGCTGGACGTGACGAGGCGCGAGGACGTGCTTGCCGCGATTTCCGCCCTCCGGCCTCAGATCGTGATCCACGCTGCCGCGTTCACGAACGTCGACGGGTGCGAGCTGGACCCGGACCGCGCTTTCAGTGTGAACGCGCTCGGGACACGGCACGTCGCAGAGGCCGCGCGGCGCTACGGTGCGCACCTGGTCGTGGTGTCCACCGACTACGTCTTCGACGGCACGGCGTCGCGGCCGTACGTCGAGTGGGATCAGACCCGACCGTTGTCCGTGTACGGGCTCTCCAAGCTCGGGACAGAGCACGAGGCCGGCGAGAGCGCGACGATCGTCCGCACATCGTGGGTGAGCGGAGCCCACGGAAAGAACATGGTGAAGACAGCTCTCGCGATGTCGCAATCTGACGGCCCGCTGCGGTTCGTGGACGACCAACGTGGGCGTCCGACGTTCACCGCGGATCTCGCCGGGGCCATCCTCGTGCTTGCAGACTCCAGGCTTTCGGGTCTCTTCCACGTGACCAACGACGGTGAGGCCACGTGGTGCGATCTAGTGCGCGTGGTCGTCTCGGCAACCGGCGGCGATCCCGGCCGAGTCGAGCCGATCTCGACCGCACAGCTCGACCCCCCGCGCCCAGCGACACGCCCGGCCTATTCGGTGCTCGACAACGCCGCCATGCGACTTTCCGGGTTGCCGGCGCTCCCACACTGGGAGGACGCACTCGAGCGTCTCGTCAGGGTCCTTTTATGAGACCGGCCGCTCACGCAAGAGTCGGGGTCATAGGAGTGGGCTACGTGGGGCTCACAACCGCCGTCTGCCTCTCTCATCTAGGGCACACCGTCCGAGCAGGCGACGTCGATCCGGACAAGGTCGCGACGCTGTCGTCGGGTCGGCCGACGATCTTAGAAGACGGCCTCGAAGAGCTGCTCCGCGAAGAGCTCGCGTCGGGAAGGCTCTCGTTCGTCGTCGGAGCCGCAGAGGCCGCCAAAGGCTCTGACTTCGTCTTCCTCTGTGTGCCGACGCCGCAGCGCGAAGACGGTTCCGCTGACACCGCGATTCTCGAGCAGGTCGTGACGGAGATCGCCGACGTGATCGAGCACGAAGCGATCGTCGTCAACAAGTCAACTGTTCCTGTCGGTTCGACGCTCGTCGTGGAAAAGCTGCTTCGTCGCGCGGATCTCTCGGTGGTGTCCAACCCGGAGTTCCTGCGAGAGGGAAGCGCGGTGCACGATGCGCTTCACCCGGACAGGATTGTCGTCGGAGCAGACGACCAGGGAGCGGCTGCGCGCGTCGGCGCACTGTTCGCAGGCACGAAGGCCCCGCTCATCGTCACCGATGCCGCGACGGCAGAGACGATCAAGTACGCAAGCAACGGTTTCCTCGCGACCAAGCTCAGCTACGTCAACTCGATCGCATGCCTTTGCGAGGCTGTGGGTGCCGACGTACGCGACGTCCTTCTCGGAATGGGCTACGACCAACGGATCGGCTTCGACTACCTGCGACCCGGCCCGGGTTGGGGGGGATCGTGCCTGCCGAAGGACACAAAGGCGTTGCTCTACTCGGCAGAGCATGCGGGCTACCGATTCGACCTGTTGCAAGGTGTGATCGAGGCGAACTACCGACAGCTCGACGAGGTGGTCGGGAAAATCAGAGCCTCGGCGGGCGGGAGTCTCGACGGATGCTCGACGGCGGTATGGGGTCTCACCTTCAAGGCGGGAACCGACGACAGGCGGGACTCTCCGGCGACGGAGGTGATCAGGCGTCTCGAGTCCGAAGGCGCACAGGTGACCGCCTACGACCCCACGGTTCGCGGGCCGATCCCCGAATTGCCGGGAATCAGCGTCGCGGTCGATCCTTACGCCGCATGCGACGGTGCTCGCGTCCTCGTCGTGCTCACCGAGTGGGACGAGCTTCGCTGGCTCGACTTCGAAAAAGTGCGCGAGCTGATGGCTCGTCCCTACGTCGTCGACGCCCGCAACGTGCTCGACCCCTCGGCACTCAGGCGGCTCGGGTACACGTACACGGGAATCGGAAGACCGTGAGCCGCGTCGTCGTCACGGGAGGGGCGGGATTCCTCGGCTCACATCTCTGCGAGGCTCTCGTAAAACGGGGCGACGCGGTTGTGTGCGTGGACGACCTGTCCTCAGGAAGGTTGTCCAATCTCGAGCCGCTCGAGCGCGAGGCGTCGTTCGAGTTGATCATCGGCGACGTGAGCGCCAAGCTCGAGGTGAAGGGTCACGTTGACGCCGTGATGCACCTCGCGAGCGCCGCATCGCCTCAGGACTATCTGGCGAGGCCAATTGAGACACTCGTGACAGGGAGTGAGGGAACACGTCGTGCACTCGAGCTCTCGGCGCACAACGGAGCGCGATTCGTGCTCGCCTCGACGAGCGAGATCTACGGGGATCCTGCCGTCCACCCTCAGGTCGAGTCGTACTGGGGCAACGTCAACCCGATCGGGCCGCGAAGCGTCTACGACGAGGCGAAGCGATTTGCAGAAGCGCTCACGATGGCATGGCACAACACCCACAAGCTCGACATCGGTATCGCGAGGATCTTCAACACCTTCGGGCCGCGTCTGCGACCGGGGGACGGTCGGGTCGTCTCGAACTTCATCATCCAGGCGTTGGAGCGCACACCGCTCACCGTGTACGGCGACGGATCGCAGACTCGGAGCCTTTGTTACGTCGACGACGAGATCGGGGGTCTTCTTGCGCTGCTGGACAGCGACGTGGTCGGGCCGGTCAACATCGGGAATCCCCACGAGGTGACGATCCTCGAGCTGGCTAACCGGGTACTGGCGCTCACAGGCTCCACGTCTCGTATCGAGCAGCGGCCTTTGCCGGCAGACGACCCGGCAAGGAGGTGCCCCGACATCTCGTTGGCGAGGCGCGAGCTCGGATGGGAGCCCCGCATCGATCTCGACGATGGGCTCATGCGGACCATCCGCGGATTCGAGGCCGCTCGTTCGGGCACTTCCGTGGGCTCTCAAGGGTGACGACGTGACTGACTCTCTGGGTGTCCCCGACCACGATCCCCCCGAATACCGCCTGTTGTCGGTGATCGTTCCGGTCTTCAACGAGCGCAACACCGTCGCCGAGATCATCAGGCGTATGCGCGCGGTGGAACTTCCCGTCCGGCTCGAGGTCGTGGTGGTGGACGACGGGTCCTCGGACGGTAGCGACAAGGTGCTCGCCGCTCTTGCGGACTCCACGGTGAGGGTGATCCATCATCCCCACAACCGCGGAAAGGGCGCTGCGGTGAGAACGGGACTCGAAGCGGCGAAAGGCGACCTGTTGCTCATCCAGGACGCCGATCTCGAGTACGACCCTGACGACTGGCCGAACCTGCTCGCACCGGTGCTCAAGGGGAAGGCGCGCGTCGTCTACGGCAGCCGGTTCACCGGCGAGCGCAAGAACATGCTCCCTTCGCACTGGATCGGCAACCGGTTGCTGACGCTCGTGACCAATCTGCTGTACAAGTCGACGCTCTCGGACATGGAGACGTGCTACAAGCTCTTCGACCGGAGGGTCCTCGAGGGATTGACCGTCGAGTCCGACCGCTTCGAGTTCGAGCCAGAGATCACCGCAAAGGTCCTGTTGCGCGGCGAGCGCATCTACGAGGTGCCCATCTCGTATGCGGGCCGCGAGATGTCCGAAGGAAAGAAGATCACTTGGCGAGACGGTTTCGGCGCGATGTTGACCCTGGTGCGCTTCCGGTTCAGGCGGCGCAGGTGAGCACTTTGCAGGAGCTTCACGAACCGGCTCGCGAGACCCTGGCGGACAGGCTCGATGCCGTCGTCGTCAACCTCGACTCGGGGGAGGCTCTCGCGCGGTGCGTGGAGTCCCTCCACGAAGCGGGTGTTTGGCGCGTCGTCGTCGTCGACAATGCCGTCCCGCCCGGGCGAGCGAGAAGAGTGCTCGGAGCAGAGCCAGGGGTCGAGATCGTGGAGCCAGGAACGAATCTCGGATACGGATCCGGCGCCAACAGGGGTGCCGGGGCGTGTACGGCGGAACTGCTCGTCGTCTGCAATCCGGACGTGGTCGTGGACCGCGAAGCATTGGTCCACCTGGTCGACGCGCTCGACTCGGATCGGGGCGTAGGGCTGGTCGGACCGCTCGTGCTCGAACGCGACGGGACGCGCTACCCGTCCACGCGGCGCTTCCCGTCCCTCTTGGACGGCGCGGGCCACGCGCTCGCCGGGTTGCTTGCGCCTAACAACCGTTTCACGCGTAGGTACCGAATGGAGGACGAGAACCCGGCCGAGACGGCGAAGGTGGATTGGGTCTCTGGATCGTTCATGTTGTTGCGCCGCAGCGTGTTCGAGGATCTCGGCGGATTCGACGAGGCGTATTTCATGTACGGGGAAGACGTGGACCTGTGTTGGCGGGCTCATATGGCCGGGTGGGGGGTCGCCTACGTGCCCTCGGCACACATCACGCACCTCGGCGGGATCACGACGAGGCGGGCCCCTTACAGGATGCTCGCCTCTCATCACCGCTCTGCACTCCGTTTCGCCGCCAGGACCCTGACTGGCCCTCGCCGGCTCGCGCTGCCGGCCGTGGCTCTGGCTCTCGGGATGCGGCTGATCGCAGAGGTCGCCCGTGAGTTGGCACATTCTGCGGCCGGCAGGCCGACGGGAGCCTCGCTCCCCGACGGCTAGGGTGGCGATCCGGTCATGGCGAGGCAGGATGCTGGCAAATGGGTGGCGCGAGCTGGCGCCACGGGAGGAGGGCGGACCTATCGCGCCCGCGTTCCCTACCGCTGGTACAGCGGCCTCGCCCTGATAGTCGTGCTCGGAGTGTTCCTCGTGGCGTACAGCCGCTACGAGCGTCTGCACCCGGCGCAACCGATCCAACCGACCACGAGCACCCACTGGGCGGCCGGCGTCGTGTTCGACCTCTGCGGCAAGACTCAGCTGACGCTTCCGGCGAGCCCGGTCGCGCAGCAGGCGACCCTCGGGCTCTACTCGTCCGGAAGCGGCGTGATCCAGATCCAGCCCAAGAGCTCCGCTGACACCGGCACGAACGCGACGTTGGGGAGGTTCGCGTCGCAGTACAGCGGGCTCACCCTCACCGCGACGTCCGTCGGCCTTTCGAAACAGCACGTCTACACCGACGGCTCGACGTGCCCGTCGGGGACTCCGGATGCGGGGAAGGTGGGTCAGATCCAGGCGAAGATCATTCCGCCCCCTCAGAGCAACGCGTCTCCCACCACCCAGACCGGCGACGTTCGCTCCGTGCGCTTCACGACCAACGGCGAGATCGTCGTTGTCGCGTTCCTCCCGAGCGGCGCAAGCGTACCGGCGCCCAGCCAGACGATCACGGTCGCCGTTGAAGATGCGGCCGCCTCGGCCGTCACACCCACGACGGCGAGCACCACGCCGTTGATCACGACCACCACCAAGCCAGGCTCGACAACGACAACCGCGAAGAGTTCGACGACGTCGACCACCTCGAAGGGCTCGACCACGACGACCAAGCCCGTAGGGACCACCTCTACGTCCAAGTGAAAGCCGTCGTCCTCGTCGGCGGCGAGGGAACGCGACTGCGGCCCCTCACATACACGACGCCGAAACAGTTGTTGCCGATCGTGGAGACGCCGATGCTCGAGAGGGTTCTCGGGCATCTTGCGACGCACGGGATCAAACAGGCCGTGCTGTCGCTCGGCTACAGGCCAGAAGCGTTCACACGCGCGTACCCCGACGGGATCGTCGCGGGTGTGAGCGTCACGTATGCGGTGGAGCCCGAGCCGCTCGACACGGCGGGCGCCATTCGCTTCGCCGCACTTCATGCGGGCATCGACGACACCTTCGTCGCGGTGAACGGGGACGTGCTCACTGACGGCGACGTGAGCGCTCTCGTCGCCTTTCACGCACGTGTCGGGGCTTCGGCGACCATCTACCTGAGCCCGGTCGAAGATCCCTCGCGATTCGGCGTGGTCGACACCGACAGGGACGGGAGAGTCCTCGCATTCGTCGAGAAGCCGCCTCCGGGAGAAGCACCGACGAACCTCATCAACGCCGGCATCTACGTCATCGAGCGCGAAGTCCTCGAGCGGATACCTGCGGGAAGAAGGGTCTCGGTAGAGCGCGAGACGTTCCCTTCCCTGGCAGGCGACGGGTCCTTGTTCGCGCTGGCTGACGACGCGTACTGGCTCGACACTGGCACCCCAGAGGCGTACCTGCGCGCACATCGCGATCTTCTCGATGGCCTGCGCGGCGAGCCCCCCACCGCTGGTGCAAGAAGGTCGGCACAAGGCCCGTGGGAGCTCGGGAATCCATCGATCTCCGGTTCCGTCGATCGCCGTAGTGTCGTTGCGGAGCGAGCACAGGTGCACGCGGGGGCGACGGTGACAGGAACAGTTGTGGGAGCGGGCTGTCTCGTGGAGAGCGGGGCAACCGTTGCCTCGTCGGTCCTTCTCGCCGGGTCCCACGTCCTCGAGGCGGCGACGGTGGACTCGTCGATAGTCGGCAACCGTGCGGTCGTCGGGCGCGACAGTCATCTCACTTCCATGTCGATCGTCGGTGACGACGTGGTAGTCGAAGCGGGGACGCGGTTGGCCGGCGCCCGATTGCCCGAGGTCAGGTGACCCAATGCGCGTGATGGTCACAGGCGGAGCGGGCTTCATCGGTTCCAACCTGGTAGACCGGCTCTTGGCCGAGGGGAACCAGGTGGACGTGGTCGACGACCTGTCGACGGGAAGACTCAACAACCTTGCGGACGCCCGGTCCGCGCGCAGGGCGGAGTTCTCTTTTCACCAGCTCGATGTCCGGTCGCCCGAGCTGGTGGAGGTGATCGGCAGGCGCAGCCCCGAAGTGATCTTCCACCTGGCCGCCCAGGCGGACGTCAGAATCTCCGTCGATCGCCCCGTGTTCGACGCCGAGGTGAACATCGTGGGGACGCTGCGAGTGCTCGAAGGTGCGCGTGCGGCATCTACGAGGCGGGTCGTGTTCGCTGCGAGCGGAGGAACCCTTTACGGCGAACCTGACGGCGACGATCTCCCGGTGCGCGAGACCGCTCCCCAGCGCCCGCTGTCTCCTTACGGAGTCTCCAAGAAATCGGCGATCGACTATCTGGTGGCCTTCAGAGAGCTCCACTCCATAGAGTTCTGCGCGCTGGCGCTGGCGAACATCTACGGACCACGGCAGGATCCTCACGGCGAGGCCGGCGTCGTCGCGATCTTCGCCGCGAGGATGCTCGCGGGAAAGCCGGTCACGATCTTCGGCGACGGAGCCCAGACGCGCGACTTCCTCTACGTAGACGATGCCGTCGACGCCATGGTGCGAGCATCGGAACGCGGCGGAGGACTGACCTTGAACATCGGGACGGGTATAGAAGTGAGCATCAACCACTTGCATGCCGTCATGGCGGACCTCTGCGGAAACGAAATTCCACCGGTGCACGTTCCCGAACGCCAGGGAGAGATCCGACGCAGCTCACTGGACGCGAGCAGGGCGGCCATTCACCTCGGCTGGCGTCCGTTCACTCCGGTCGAGACGGGGATCGCTGCAGTGCTCGAGCACTTCGGCGCTGCTCGTTAGTCGGGCGTCACTCGGTCGACAGTCAGGCGACAGTGGGTCAGTCCCCGGAGAGAGCTCGTTGCATGTCGTCGGCAAGCTCGGGATTCTGGAACGCTCCGGGCTCGCGGAGAGCGGCCATCACCTGGAGTTGGGTGACGGGATCCTTGTCCTGACTCATCTTGATCTTGCAGACGAAGCGAGTGATCGGCAGCCGGATACCCACCGTGCCCAGGGCCACCGGGCGGCCCCAATCCAGGTCGAGCAGCATCGGGTCTTCGACTCTGTGCTCGAAGTGAGCGACGAGCCTCGCGAGCACCGCGAGGGTCTCCTCTGCGTCGAGGATCTCCGGCACGCCGTAGCAGTGCACGGCGCTGAAGTTCCAAGTCGGCGCGCGTATTGCTCCGAGCGCGTACCAGCTGGGCGAGATGTACCCGTGTCGGCCCTGGACTATCAGCAGAATTTCGCGATCTCCGAATCCATGAATCGTCTCGTCGGGACGACCCACGTGAGTGAACACCGCCAATCCTTCGGCGTCCTCGTCGAGCAGAACCGGGTAGTGCGACGCGACGAGCGAGCCGTTGTTGTTACTGACCAAGATCCCCCACGGGTTCTCGCGTATCAATCGACGGACCACTTCGGGATCCTCTGTGGCGTGAAACGGATTGTGGCGCACGAACCCGCATTCTGCCATGGGCCCGATGTTCCACGGCTCAACGGGTCAACGGGTCAGCGGCTCAGCGGAACAGGTCCTCTGACGGAGGGCGGATGATCTCGGCCGCGACCGACGATCTGCGTGCCCACGCAGGGTCGATTCCCCGCACAACTGCTGCGGGAATGCCGCGGTCCTTTCCCATCACCAACTCGGCCGCAGAAGCGATCTCGTCGGCTATACACAACTCGGTCGCAACGAGCTCGCGACCGTTTGCGTCGGGGGTCCCTCGCAGGTCCACGACCGCGGCAACTCCGTCGCAGCCGATCGCCACATCGACCACACCACGCCTCCAAGGCCTACCGAAGGTGTCGGAGATGATCACCGCTACCCGGACACTGAAGCGCGAGCTGAAACTGGTCGCGGAGCCGTCGTGCAGAACGGTCGGCGTCCACCGGCAAAAGGGCGGCGGTTCCGGACGGCACGTTCGACAGGTTCGACCCCCGCGTTCGCGCACACGAACCCCTGGCGCGTCTCGGATATGACGAGGTCTCCGTGCTGGCGCAGCACTCGCACGGACTCGCTCCTGACGAGTGCCTCTTTGGCGGCGGGGTCGTCGGGGTCGATTGCGACTATGCGTCCCTCTGCCTTCGACACGATCTTTTGGGTCACGACTACGACGTCACCGTCGAGAAGGGTTACGGCGTTCGCGATCATCGTGGCCAGGTCGGCCGAGCGAGTTACCTCACCTACCCCGTGTACGGGCAGGACGAGCAGGCCGCCGACTTGGGGAGGTTGTGCAGGGCGTTTTTGATCAGGGCACATGTGTCCGCGCCTTCGACCAGCGCAGTTCTCGCAAGCTCGACTGTCCGCGAATGATCGGACATCACGGTGCTGGTGACCACACAGTGCATACCTGTGCGCTCGACGTCGGCTGCCCACGACTCGTCGGCCTCGTCGACGACCAGCGTGGCGGCGAGGTCGCAGTAGATGCGGGCGACACCGACGACACTCGATTCGTGGCCGAGCTCCCGCATCAAGCGGTCGGCCGGGCCCTTCAACGCGGTCCCCGCGACGATCGGAGAGATCGCTACCGTCTCAGCGCGTGCTCGAGCGCACCGCATCGGCGATCCCCGGGACCGCTAGCAACGGACCGATCGACAAGATCGGATTCGAAGGGCAGATGATCACCGCATCTCCGTCGCGAATCGCATCGAGGACGCCCGGTGCCGGCGCCGCATCGCCCGCTCCGTCGTAGCGGACGCTGCTCACGGGCACCGAGTGCCGGAGCCTGACGAAGTAGTCCTGGAATGCGATCTCGGGGCCACCGGACAGCTGCATCCGCGTTCTCACCGGGTCGTCCGACATCGGGATCAGGCGCGCCGGCACTCCGAGGACGCTGCAGAGCTCGCTCGTCACCTCGCTCAACGTCGCCCCTTGCGTAAGGCGGTTGGTGCGATACAGGTGGGTGGCGAGATCGTGGTCGCCGAGGCGCATCCAACTGTCGCCGCCCAGTTTTTCGAGAGCATCCATCACCGTCCACGTCTCGTCGGCGAGTCCCCATCCGCGTTCTTCGTCCGACCTGCCCGACAGCGTGTACGAAACTGTGTCCAAATCCGGGCTTATGTGTAGCCCGTGCATGATCGTGTCGTCCCCCGTGTTGACGATCGCAGTGACCTCGCCCGCACCGACGGCGGGAACGAGGCCACGCAGGAGCTTGGCCGCGCCGACTCCTCCGGCAAGTGCGGTGATCACGGCGCGAGACGCTAGCTGTAACAGCCGAGAGAGCCTGCTGCGCCGGCGTCACCTTGTGCAAGGCTCCCCCCGGTGAGGCTCCTGGCAGACGGCGATCCCCTCGTCGTCGCACTCGACGCGACACCGCTCCTCGGGGTCCCGACCGGGGTCGGGGTCTTCTGCCGCGAGGCGATCGAGGCCCTAGCGGTCGCCGGTGAACTGGATGTGGAGGCGTTCGCAGTCACCTGGCGGCGTCGGCAGATGCTCTCGGAGCGCGTTCCGACGGGAGCGCGTGCGGTGGGCCGGGCAATGCCGGCGAGACCTCTGCATATGGCATGGCGTCACGTCAACTTCCCATACATCGAGTGGTTTCTCGGCCGCGTCGACGTGGTTCACGGGACGAACTTCGTGGTGCCTCCGGCGCGAAGAGCCGCGAGAGTGGTCACTGTCCACGACCTGACAACCGTGCGGTTTCCCGAGATGTGCGATCCGCCGACCCTCCGATTTCCCGCACTCGTCCGCAGGGCGGTCGACCGAGGTGCTTGGGTCCACACGCCGTCGAAGTACGTCGCCGACGAGGTCGTGGCGGAGCTCGGCGTTGATCCCGAAAGGGTCCGAGCGATTCACCACGGCACGCCGAGACCGCAGGCCGGGACGAACCGCTCATCGTCGGAGCAGTCGTCGCAATTGTCGCAATCGTCACCGAGCGAGCTCCCGCAGGGCTCGGGTCGTTACGTGCTTGCGATCGGTACAGCAGAACCCCGCAAGGACCTGCCTTCTCTCGTGAAGGCGTTCGACTCGATCGCATCTCGTCTACCAGACGTCGTACTCGTCCTCGCGGGCCCGCCCGGGTGGGGGAGCGCTGCAGTCGCGGAGGCAGTCGCAATGTCTCCTTTCAGTTCGCGCATCGTCGTCACGGGGTACGTCGGTGATCTGGAACGCCTTTTGCGCAACGCGTCGGTCCTCGCATACCCGTCGCTCTACGAGGGTTTCGGCCTGCCCACCCTCGAAGCCATGGCCGCAGGAGTGCCTGTGGTAACGACAACGGCGGGAGCGCTTCCCGAAGTGGTTGGCGACGCCGCAATCCTCGTCGAGCCCGGCGACTCCGATGCGCTCGGTGCCGCGCTCGAAGTTGTCCTCACAGACGAGGGCGAGCGCGTCGCCCTCGTCGAGCGCGGCTTCAGGCGTGCGAGCATGTTCACTTGGGAGGCGTGCGCGAAGGGATTGACCGACCTTTACAAAGATGCAGCACGGAGCCAAAGGTGACCGAGGCAGCACGGAGCCAAAGGTGACCGAGGCAGCACGGAGCCAAAGGTGACCGAGGCAGCACGGAGCCAAAGGTGACCGAGGCAGCATGGAGCCAAAGGTGACCAAGGTTCGCCGGGGAAGCGTCCTCCTCGTCGCCGAGCAATTGAGGCGCCGGGTACCCGGAGGTGCCGGGACATACGTGACGGGTCTTCTCACGGGACTTGCACGGATGGCCGATTCGGGCGAGTCCCTGCCGCAGGTTGCACTGCTGGCGAGCCGGGCACACGCCGACCGCAACTTGGGCGCCGACCCGATCGCAGCTTCGTATCTGCCGCTGATCGAGTCTCGGCTGCCTGGACCGATAATGACCCGGGCGTGGGACGTGGGACTGTTGCGCGCGCCCAGAGGGTTCGCGGTCGTGCACGCGGCTTCTCTTGCCGTGCCGCGGGCTGCCGATGCGAGGACGGTCGTAACGGTCCACGACCTGGCGTGGCGGCACGTGCCTTTCGCCTTTCCGAAGCACGGCCGCGAATGGCACGAGCGAGCATTCCGCCGCGCGCTCGGTTCGGCATGCGACTTCGTCGTACCCTCCGAGCCTGTTGCTCTTGAAGTTCGCGATGCCGGCGTAGACGTTCGGCGGATCACGGTGATCGAACCTGGCGTGGACCACCTCCCCGATCCCGACATCCCCGCCGCAACACGGATTCTCGAGGAGCTGGGGGTCCGTGAGCGGTTCATCTTGTCAGTGGGGACTCGAGAGCCCCGGAAGAACCTGGACATGCTGATTGCGGCGTACTCGGATGTTCGGGACTCTCTTCCCGGGCGATGGCCGCTCGTGGTGGTCGGCCCCGAGGGCTGGGGCACGGACGTCAAAACGCGCGATGGAGTGAAACTCGCCGGACGGGTAAGTACGGGAGTTCTTTCCGCTCTCTACAAGAACGCCGAGCTCTTGGCCTACGTGCCACTGGTCGAGGGCTTCGGGCTCCCGCCGCTCGAAGCCATGCTGGCGGGGACGCCCGTGGTCGCGAGCGCTGTGCCTTCCGTGGGCGGTGCGGCGTTCGTCGTGGACCCGCACAACCGCGAGGACATCGCGAACGGATTGCTTAGCGTCTCGACCGACACCGCTCTTCGAGACAGGCTCGTACGCGACGGGATGGCCCGGGCTTCCCAACTCACGTGGAAGCAGTGCGCTTCGCATCACGTGGATCTATGGCGAGCGGTCTCAGGGAGCTGAGAATTGACTGAGCCGACCGAACGTCTGCAGCTCTCGTTCGACGCGACAGCAGTCCCTCCTCGACCTGTCGGTGCCGGGCGCTACACGATCGACTTGGCGCGCGCTCTCGGCTCGCTCGGTGGCGTTGACGCCAGCATCTGGTGCAGGTCCGGCGACGCACCCCGCATCGACGCGGCAACCGGTGGTAGATCTCGACTGCTCGCAAGGGCTCCACGTCCACGCGTGGCGCGGCTTGTCTGGGAGCAGGCAATGTTGCCGGGCTTGGTCGACAGGCTCGGCGTCGACGTCCACCACTCGCCGCACTACACGATGCCCGAGCGCTGCAGGACTCCTGTTGTCGTGACGGTCCATGACCTGACATTCGTCGATCATCCCGAGTGGCACGAGCGGAGCAAGGTCCTTGTTTTCAGACGAGCAATTCGTGTCGCGGCACGTCGCGCCGAGGTGCTCGTATGCGTAAGTGCCACGACGGCCGAACGGCTTGCCGAGCGAATGGATCCCCGCGGTTCAGTCGTCGTCGTCCCCCACGGTGTCGACCGCGTCCGCTTCAGGCCGCCGACCGCCGCCGACGATGATGTCGACGAGGCGGTGTTGCGGCGAACAGGCGCGCGCCGTCCCTACGTCCTGTTCGTCGGGACGCAGGAGCCGCGGAAGGCGATCCCCGAACTGGTCGAAGCGTTCGATCGCGTCGCCTCGTCGCACAGCGAGCTCTCGCTCGTGCTTGCCGGCGGTCGAGGTTGGGGGGCTGCGGCCGTCGACGCGGCGGTGACGGCCGCGAAGCACCGCGACCGCATCCTCAGGACCGGATACGTAGACGACGACTCGGTCGCCGTCCTGATGCGAAGGGCCGAGGTCGTCGCCTACCCGGCGTTCGAGGAAGGTTTCGGACTTCCAGCGTTGGAGGCGCTCGCGTGCCGCGACACCTCTGGTCACGACCTCTGGGTCCGCGATGGCCGATGTCTCGGGCGACTCGGCGCTGCTCGTCGAAGCCGGTGACGCGAGCGCCCTGGCCGACGCGATAGACGAGGCGGTCCGAGGTGGGCCCGGGGTCGGATCCCGAATCGCGGCCGGGCTTCGAGTGGCTGAGTCACACACCTGGGAGGCGTCTGCCCGCGGGCACCTCGACGCTTACAGGTTGGCGGTGGAACGGGCACGATCGGGGCCTTCGATCGGCTGAAGGTAAGGTGCGCCTGTGCGGGCCTTCGTGACCGGGGCGGGAGGGTTCGTAGGCTCCTGGCTCGTCGCTCATCTTCGCGATCAAGGCGACCATGTGGTGGCGACGGACAACGAGGTCGACGTCACCGACTTGGTTGCGCTACGCGAAGCGCTCGTCGCGTCCGAACCCGATGCGATTTACCACCTGGCCGCCCTCACCCACGTCGGAAGGTCCTACGAGGATCCTTCTGCGGTCTTGAGGGTCAACGCGCTGGGGACATTGTCGGTGCTCGAGGCGGCACGCGCTTGTGGGCGTACGCCGAGAGTTCTCGTCATCAGCTCTGCCGAGGTCTACGGAGCGGTCGACGAGGACGAGCTGCCTCTCACCGAGGAATCGCCCCTTGCGCCGATGAGCCCTTATGCGGCGAGCAAGATCGCAGCCGAGTACCTGGCCGTGCAGGCCCATCTCGCTTACGGGCTCGAGACGTTGCGAGTCCGGCCTTTCAATCACGTCGGACCCGGGCAATCGACGAACTTCGCCGTGCCTGCCCTTGCGGCGCGCGTCGTCGACGCCACCAGAAAAGGTGCCACCGGTATCCCGGTCGGCAATCTCGGCGCCAAGAGAGACCTGACCGACGTCCGTGACGTGGTTCGTGCCTACCGGATGCTTGTCTGCGACGGCACGCCCGGCGCTGTTTACAACGTCTGCTCCGGCCGCGCTATTGGGATCGACGAAGTCGCCCACCGGCTGCTCGAACTGGCCGGGACAGACCTGGAGCTGCGTCCCGACCCGAAACTCGTCAGGCCGGTAGACGTGCCGGTGCTCCTCGGTGATCCCAGCAAGCTCGAGAAGGAGACCGGTTGGCGTCCTGAGATAGATCTGAGTCAGACGCTCGAAGACGTCCTACGAGAGGCCGACCGTCGAGCGTCTGACGTCTGACAGCTTCAGGCTGCGGCGAGGAAGTGCCGGATCTGCTGGCGCACGTCACGTGCCTGGGTCCGGGCCTGCCGAACCAGGTCCCGTGCCGGCTCAGGCAGTCGTTCCTCGATCGGAACGATCGAAGCCTCGAGGCTGTCGAGCACCTGCTCGACTCGACCATCGATGTCCTTGAAACGGCGACCGATCTCCCCGCGTACCTCGCTCAGGCGCTCTTCGATCTCGCCGCGAGGCCCTTCGAGCGCCTTCATCAGCTCGTTGCGACGAACCTGTGCGCGCTGGACGGCGAGTACGCCAAGACCAACGGCCACGTAGGCCGCGTCACGGACCGCTCCGACCACATCGTCAGTCACACCCTTGATCTCGCTCATTTCCCATCCTCCTGTGCTCTCGACGTGAGAGCTCGCTTGCTAGCTAGTGTAGCCGTAAGTGCAAACTTTTGCAAGCGCCACCCCGCTCAGAGGCTGAACCTGACGACTTGCGGCGTATATTTTCCGGATAAGTCCCTTTGGGCGCTCGCGCGCCCCCCACGCAGGCGTGAAACATGGTGCGGGGTCGCCTGGCGACGTCGGGTTTTTACTTGGTGCATTCAGCCCGTGGATAAGTCGGACGTGGGGACCTCGGGCACCACACAGTGTTGCTTCGAGCACGAACTTCAGATTCCTCATGATGAGGTCCTCCCAGGCGACTCCTTTGACCATCTAGGGAGAGGAGGAGGTTATGGACGTCGTAGTGGAGTGCTGCTGTGGCCTAGACGTCCACAAGGACATCGTCGTGGCTTGCGTTCGCACGCCTGGACCTGGGAAACAACGCGAACAGGTGACCAGGAGCTTCGGCGCCACCACGATCGAGTTGCTCGGGCTAAGAGACTGGCTCGTTGCCCTCGGGGTGACTCTCGTCGGGATGGAGTCAACCGGCGTGTATTGGAAGCCGGTGTACTACGTCTTGGAAGACGACATGGAGTGCTGGGTGCTGAACGCAAGGCACCTGAGAAACGTCCCTGGCCGCAAGACCGACGTCGCCGATGCCGAGTGGATCTGCCAGCTCATCGAGCACGGACTGGTGAGGCCATCGTTCGTGCCACCCAAGGAGATTCGAGAGCTCAGGAATCTCACCCGCTATCGCAGGGCCCAGATCGAGGAGCGATCGAGAGAAGCCCAGCGCTTGGACAAGGTCCTCCAAGACGCAGGCATCAAGCTCTCCTCGGTGGCGAGCCAGGTGCTCGGGGCCTCGGGAAGGGCAATGCTAGAAGCCCTTATCTCTGGCACCCGTGACCCAGAAGTGCTCGCCGATCTCGCGAAGCGTCGCATGCGTCAGAAGATCCCAGCGCTCAAAGAGGCACTCCAAGGCAGGTTCGGTCCTCACCACGCCTTGTTGGTCGGCCAGATCCTCGCCAAGATCGACTTCCTAGACGAGGCAATCGCCAACCTCTCTGCCGAGATCGATGAGGTCATCTCCCCTTTCGTCGAGAAGGTGGATCTACTCAGAACGATCCCAGGCGTTGAAAGGCGCACCGCAGAAGAGCTGATCGCCGAGATCGGGGTGGACATGGCCCGCTTCGGTTCAGCAGAACGGCTGGCCTCATGGGCCGGCATGTGCCCCGGACACCACGAGTCGGCTGGCAAGCAGCGCTCCGGAAAGGCGAGACCTGGACCGAAGTGCTCCAGCGATCCCTCACAGAGGCCGCCAAGGCAGCCAGCCGCACCAAAGGCACCTACCTTGAAGCCCAGTACGCACGCTTGCGCGGACGGAGAGGACCAGCACGAGCGACGAAGGCCGTCGGACACTCAATCCTGGTCGCTTGCTTCCACATCATGAGCAACCAGGTGCCCTACCAAGACCTCGGACCCGATTGGTTCGGCCGCCTGCGTCCTCAGCAGCACGCCCGGCGCCTGGTCCACCAACTCGAAGCCCTCGGGTACTCCGTCACGATCAGCTCGGGGGACGCTGCCTGACTCATTCGTCGCTCGCTCTAGCGACGCGTATCGGAATGTTTCACTTCAGTACACGCGCGCGTGTATTTATTTGGAATTTATGGCCCCGGCGTTCACTGACCTCTGAGCCGGAGGAGAAGAACAGAGAAGACCAGGGGTCCAAGGTGGCGCGTTGGATAGCCTCCATACCCTCATGGAGACCCTGGCTCCACCGGTGGTCGTCGTCGTTGTGACGCACGATCCCGGCCCCTGGTTCGAGACCGCTCTCGAGGCCATCTCCAGCCAGGACTACCCCGAGATGTCGGTGCTCGTCCTAGACGCGGCGAGCTCTGAGGACCCGACCGCAAGGGTGGCGGCGGCCCTTCCCGACGCGTTCGTGCGAAGGCTCGACACGAACGCCGGATTCGGTACCACGGCGAACCTCGCGGTCTCGATGGTCGAGGGGGCCGACTTCCTGGTCTTCTCACATGACGACGTTGCACCGGAGCCGGATGCGCTCAGACACATGGTCGAAGAGGCTTACCGGTCTAACGCCGGTGTTGTGGGACCGAAGCTCGTCGAATGGGACCATCCCGATCGGCTGCTGCACGTGGGCGTCGAGGTCGACAAGAGCGGCGCGGTGGTCGACCGTGTGGAGCGCGGCGAAGTGGACCAGGCCCAGCACGACGCGGTCCGAGACGTCTTCTCCATACCGGGAGGATTCACCCTCGTACGCAGCGATCTTTTCGTGGAGCTCGGAGGATTCGACCCGCACCTGGTGGTGATGGGGGAGGACCTCGACCTGTGCTGGCGTGCCCAGATCGCGGGAGCAAGGGTGATCGTCGCGCCCGACGCCCGCGTGAGGCACCTCGAGCTGCTCGCTTCGGGAGAAAGGCCCGTTCCCGATGAAGCCGTGACGGTAAGCCTTCAAGAGCTGCAGAGGAGGGGAGAGCTCCACGCGGTGCTTAAGGGTTACGGACCGGCGCACCGGGTCCGGGTCATCCCGCAGGTCGCCTTGCTCGCAGCGGCCGAGATCCTCGTCTTTTTGGTTTCGGGCCGCAGGTCGCGGCGCTCGAGCGGTCGCCCGCGCCTGGAAGTGGAACTTCGGACTGCGCAAGGCGATTCGCCGTGAGCGGGTAGAGGTCAAGGCCCACCGACGTGTGAGCGACTCCGAAGTTCGCCGACTCCAGATGAGCGGCAGCGACCGCGTCCGCAGGTATCTGAGGCGCGGATTGACGCAGGGGCTGGTCGCCGCGCACATCGGACCGGACGAGTCTGTCGCCGAATCGGGCCGCCGTCCGGTCCTGCGGCGTCCGTCGTCGCGGATGATGGCGTGGATCGCGATCTTCCTCGTAGTTGCGTTCGGCTCACGATCGCTCTTGAGCGGCGGCCTGCCAACCGTCGGCCAGATGCTTCGAATCCCGGCCCCCGGCTCGTTGATGGCGCAGTTCGCCGACGGGCACCAAGCGTTCGGGGCGCACACCGCGATGGCGTCTACGCCCGCGACCCTTCTTCTCGGGATCGCGGGATACGTGCTTTTCGGTTCGGTGGGCCTGCTTCAGACCATCCTCGTCCTCGGGTGCCTGCCCCTCGGCGCCATCGGTGTCGCCCGCCTTTCCCGGAGCTTCGGCAGTCAGTGGGCTTCTGTGGTCGGCGCGGCGTGTTATCTCGCGTTCCCATTGCCCTACGACGACATCGCAACCGGCCGTCTTGACGCTCTCTTCGCATACGCAGCGGTGCCTTGGCTCATGCTCGGTCTTGCTCGATCTTCTGAGATGAAGCCGTTCGAACCTTCCGGCGAAGCTGGAACCCGAGATACTGCAGGGCCGCTCAGTCTCATGAGCACGCGTAGCCGTCGGGTGAGGCGTGCACTTCTGCTGGGGGCGGGCCTTGCGGTCCTGCTTGCCTTCGACCCTGCCGGCGCTCTCGTCTTTGCGGTACTCGGTGTCGGGGTCGCTCTCGGAGTACTCGTGACGGCAGGTCCCGGTGCCGTCAGCGCCGCATGCCGGGTCGCAGCCGCGACGCTCGGCGCACTCGCCGTGTCGATCCTGCTCCTCGCACCTTGGTCGATCTCTGTCCTTGCGGGCGTTTCGCCGCTCGACGTGCTCGCAGGTGCCCGGCCCGGTCCGGGTGCAACGGCCGGTTGGGGAGACCTGCTTCGCATGTCACCGGGGCCGATCGGGATGACACCGCTCGTGTTCGGACTGCTCGGCGCCGCCGCGCTCCCGCTTCTGATCGGCCGCAGCTGGCGCCTGTCCTGGTCCGGTTGCGCCTGGATCTGTGCTCTTGTTGCCTGGATCTTCGCACTGGCCGTAGAACGCGGTTGGACCGGCTCGCTTGCCGTGTTGCCTGGAGAGTTCTTACCGATCGCGGCGTGCGGTATCGCATTGAGCACAGCGCTCGGGGTTTCGGCGTTCCGGAAGGATCTGCCTGTAACGCGGTTCGGTTGGCGACAGATCGCGCTCGCAGTAGCCGCGTGTGGGGCCGTCGCGGGCGCCATCCCCGTCATCGCGGCGACAGGTGGGGGACGCTTCGATCTGCCCCCCAGCGGATTCAACCAGGCGTTGTCCTGGATGTCTTCGGGCCCACATTCCGCAAGCTCTGGCGTTCTGTGGTTGGGCGACAGCGCCGTGGTGCCCGGGAAAGCGTGGCCGTTGGCTTCCGGGCTCGGGTACGAAGTCCTCGCTGGCGGCGTGCCGGATCTCACCTCCATGTGGCAGGGCGCACCGACGGCCGGTGACGCAAGCGTCGCCTCCGACGTAGAGCTTGCGTCAGCAGGCCGGACCGTCGAGCTCGGCCACCTGATAGCGGCCAAAGGGATCCGATATGTCGTGGTCGTCGGCGCGCTCGCCCCGGACGTTCCCGGGCTGCAGCAACCCAAGCCCGACTTACCACCGGCGTCTCTTGTCGCGGCCCTCGACGCGCAACCCGACCTTCGCAGGCTCTCCACCGAGGGTGGATACGAGATCTACGTCGATCCCGAATTTGTCGCTTCGTCCGCTGCTCGGCCGGTTCGGGCGCCCCGTGCCAACGGGATCGAGATCGCAATGGAGCTCCTCGGTTGGGTCGTTGTCGCCGCACTGATCGTGGCGCTCGGAAGACGCCGGTTCACCCTCCCGGTCCGGTTCAAGCCGGCGCACGGGGGGCACGTTGCGCGTACGTCGACCAAGGTTGGCGGTGGCCGCGTTCCTCGCGCCCCGCGGAAACGTCCTGCCGAAGCAGTCGGTGCGTCCACGGGAGCCGGAGCCGGCCATGGGTGAACAGGCCAGGCGTGTGCTGCTCACAGCCTTGGTCGTCGCCGCCCTTACCGGCGTCACGGTCGCGGCTCACCTCACAGAGAACGTCGCAGCCGGGGCGCCGTCCCAGGAGCCTCCTTCGACCCCGCCCGCGGCCGGGGTCAGCGCGGTCGCGACGGCCGACGTCTCGTCGACGGCCTGGTACTGCGCGGCGGGGGCGCCGCCCACCCTTGTCTTGTCCAGCCTTTCGGACAAAGCAGTGCGGGGGACCGTCACCTGGATTGGAGCCGCGGCGACGGGCGTATTCGTTCCGGCGGGTGGTCGGGACGTGATCGCGCCACCCTCGCACGCCACCGGCCCGCAGGGGGCGACGGTTCTTCTCGGCGGGGGGAGGGTGGCCGTGACCGAGTCAGTGCGCAGCGCCGACAGCTGGAGCGTGTCCGCATGCGCTTCTGCGGCGTCCGGCACTTGGTATTTCCCTCAGGGGTCGACCGTGGCGGGCAACTCCGTGACACTGAACATCTACGACCCGTCGGTCACTGCCGCAGTTGTGAACATTGACGTCGTCACGGCTTCAGGCGAGACACTGCCTGCCGCATATCAGGGGTTGGCAGTGCCGGCCGGGGGTCTCGTGACCGAGCAGCTCGACAAGCATGCAACCGGCGATGCCGTTCTCGGAACCGTTGTGGAAGCGGCATCTGGGTCGGTCGTCGCAAGCGAGCTGGATGTCACCACGACGGGCGGCCGACGCGGGATCTCCGAGCAGCTCGGTGCTCCGGCGGCGAACCGTGTGTGGGCGTTCCCATACACCGTCGAGCCCATGGGCGGGTCCGTATCGATCAACGTGATCAACCCGGGCACCGACCCGAGCAGGTTGGTGCTGGGAGCCACTTACGGGTCCGGTATCGCGGTGCATCCCGTGACGGTCTCGGTCAAGGGTCAATCCGTGTCCAGCATCGTTCTCGGCAACCAGCCGGGTTTCGCCCCCGTGACGCCTTACTCGATCGTGATCCAGGCGAGCTCGCCAATAGTGGTGGGTCGCGCCATCGACTCACCTGGAAACTCACGGGGAAACTCACGTGCAAACTCGCGTGGGAAATCGCTCCCGCCGAGCTCGGGTTACACGATGGGCGTGGCAGTCGGAGCCGAAAGGTGGCTCGTTCCGGGTATTGCACCGCAGGAACACGTGCTCTCGCTCGCGATCGAGGCGCTAGGCGCGAAGCCATTGCACGTGACCGTCTCGAGATTTGAAAAGGGAACGGCTGCGGTCGCCGGCGGGCGCGATTCCGCGGTGGTCGTACCTGGCGAAGAAGCTCACGTGGACCCGAGATCGCTTTCCGGCTATTCGGGCCCGCTCCTTGTCGTTGCGGACGGACCCGTTGCAGTGGAACTCGACGCCGGACCTGCGGGATCAGCAGGCATCATCGTCGTTCCCGCGTTCGTCCTGCTTTGACGCGCGAGTGTTCGACGTGCGCGGGGATCAGCCGACCGGCTGCCCACCTGCCGGGCCCAACGGGCCGGGTATCGGAGAAGCGGGAGCGACGGGTGCGCTCGCTGACGCCCGGGGTCGAGACCGGCACCGTCTCAGGTTGTGCCGCACCCGTCTCGGCACCGGCAGGTGCGGTCACGGGTTGGGGCTCTACTTTGTCTGGCGTCTGTGCGGCCGCGTCTGCGGCCTGTGCGGCTGCCCCTTGCAACTGGGGTTGGGATCGGCCCTTGGGCACCGTGTGAACGGGGCGACCGTACGCCTCGTTGACGAGGCTGCCGACGCTCGCGCCATCCACCGTCTCCTGCCTGAGCAATGCCTCTGCCACGGCTTCGAGGCCGCGCCGGTGACGGGTCAGGACGTCGAGTGCACGTTCTTCCTGTTCGCGCAGGATCTTTGCGACCTCTGCGTCGATCACCCTGCTCGTGTCCTCGGAATAGTCGCGGGTGTGCATGAGGTCCTCGCCCAAGAAGACCATGCCTTGTGATCCCCACGCCATCGGGCCGAGCTCACCGCTCATGCCCCATTCCCTCACCATCTTGCGCGCGAGCTCGGTGTTCCCAACGAGGTCGTTGTTGGCCCCGGTCGACAGGTCGCCGTAGACGATGAGCTCGGCAGCCCTTCCGCCCATCCGGACGCAGACGGAGTCCTCGATGACGGCACGCGGGTAGATGTGCCGTTCCTCGAGCGGCAACTGCTGCGTTGCGCCGAGAGCCATCCCTGTCGGGAAGATCGTTACCTTGTGTACCGGGTCGGCGTTGGGCAGCACGTAGGCGAGAACTGCATGGCCGCCCTCGTGGTAGGCGACGCGCTCTTTTCTCGGCATCCGAAAGGATGAGGCTCTCGCGGCGCTGTCCCATCAGAACCCTGTCGCGTGCCTCTTCGAAGTCGCGGATCTCGACCTGCTTGGCGCCGCGCCGCACTGCGTAGAGCGCAGCCTCGTTGACGAGGTTGGCGAGATCTGCACCGCTCATCCCGGGTGTCCCGCGGGCAACGAGAGCGAGGTCCACGTCCTGTCCGATGCGCTTGTCCTTGCAGTGCACGCGAAGGATCGGTAGCCGCTCTTCGAGGTCGGGCAACGGCACGACGATCTGGCGGTCGAAACGGCCGGGGCGCAGAAGGGCAGGATCGAGGATGTCGGGACGGTTCGTCGCCGCCATGATCACCACGCCTTCGGCGGGGTCGAATCCGTCCATCTCGGAGAGCATCTGGTTGAGCGTCTGCTCCCGTTCGTCGTGACCTCCGCCGAGCCCAGCACCGCGCTTTCGGCCGATCGAATCGATCTCGTCCACGAAGATGATCGCGGGAGCCTGTTTGCGGGCAGTTTGAAACAGGTCGCGGACCCGGCTCGCCCCGACACCGACGAACATCTCCATGAAGTCAGATCCGCTGACAGACATGAAGGGCACTCCCGCCTCTCCCGCGACGGCGCGGGCGAGAAGCGTTTTACCTGTCCCGGGCGGACCTACGAGCAGGATCCCTTTCGGTATCCGGGCTCCCATCTCCTTGAAGCGCTGCGGGGATTTGAGGAAGTCGACGACTTCGCTGATCTCGAGTTTGACGCCGTTGTAGCCCGCCACGTCCGCGAACGTGGTTCTGGGCCTTTCTGTCGAGTACAGGCGCGCCCTCGAACGGCCGATCGACATGATTCCCGACATGCCGGCCTGTGTTCGCCGGAGGAAGAACCACGCGATCGCGACGATCACCAAGATCGGGAGCAGGTAGAGAATGATCGAGCCCCATTGCGACGGCGACGAGTTCTCGAAGGTGACGGCGACGCCTTTCGACTGCATGACGCCAACTTCCGTGTCGAACGCGGGGTGCGGGCCGTCGGTGGTGTAGCTCTCTCCGTTGGAGAGCTTGCCCGTCACGACTCCGGTCGTGTTGTCAACCTGAGCGGTCGCCACCTGCTTTGCGTTCACCTTGTCGAGAAACTGCGACCAGCCGATGGAGGTCGCCGAAGGCTTGGACAAAAGGGACGGGACCGACAGGAACACGATCAGGAGCACGAGCACAGCAACTAGGACGAACTTCCAGCTGCGGTCCCCGGTGGGCGGGGTCTGTCCAGGTCCGGAGCCCGGTCCTTGACCCTGACCCTGCGGTCCCTGTCCAGGCGTGCCGCGCCCCCCTGGCATCCCAGGCCCGAACCTGGGCGCGTCCTTGTCCGTCCCGGGCGGGCTCATTGCTCCATGGTACGCGCCGGGTGCCCTGTTCTCGGCACCAGGTCGGGTCTGCCTGCGGTCCGCGTGGCGGGCGCGTCGGTACTCTGGGCGCGATGTGCGCCGCCGACGGCTCGTTCGAGCCTCCTGGCGGAGTCATGACCGGCGAGCCGACGGATCCTCTTTTCAGTCGTCCTCCCGCGGATGCGGCTGCAGCGCGGGCGTGGTTCGGGATAGCCGTAGGCGGGTTCGCGGCGGGATACCTGGCGAGCGCGGTGCTCCTGACCGTCTTTGCTGCCGTGAGCGGGAATCTCAAAGATCTTTCTCATCTGGAGGGGCTTTCGGTACCTCCGTGGTGGGTGACGATCGTGGGTCTCGCCGGACTGTGGATGGGGTTCCTGGGTGCCGTGTTCCTCGCCAGCCGGACGCGTGGTTCGGGGCACCCGGCTTCGGACATGGGGCTGCGCATCGCGTGGTGGGACGCCCCAGTAGGGATAGTGATCGGCATAGCGGGCCAGCTGGCCGTCGACCTGTTGTACCTCCCGTTCGAGCACATAGTCCCCGGGCTCCAGCACGAGCTGAACGCTCCGGCCAACCGTCTGACCGGAGGGTTCCACGGGGCTGACCTGGCGGTCATCGGCGTGTTGACCGTCGTCGTCGTTCCGGTGGTAGAAGAGCTGTTCTTCCGTGGACTTGTCCTTCAGTCCCTGGTGAGATTGTTCAGGGGAGTCGGCAGGCGCCTGGGGCCGGCGCTCGCGATCGTGTCGACCGGGATCCTCTTCGCGCTCGCACACGCCGAGCCGGTCCAACTCGCCGGCCTTGCTCTGTTCGGCGTCGTGCTGAGCGTGATCGCTTACAGGACCGGGCGCCTTGGTGCGTGCATGTTCGCCCATGCCGCGTTCAACGGATTTGCGGTCGTGGTCGTCGCGTTCCAGGGACGCATCACGTTCGTCTGACGGCACCTGCCCCCTACGGGAGGCTCGCGTCGGGCACGATGGGGCGATGCGCCGGTTCAATCTGTTGACTCTGGCCACCCTCGTGGCGCCGGTGGCAGTCATCGTCGTCGTCGTGCTCGCCATGCATCCGGTGCTTCTTCTGACCAACTCGACCACCACCGGGGGGGACACCGGCTCCCACGTTGCGTTAGCCACGTTCTTGCGCACCAACCTGCTTCCCCATTTCCACCTCACAGGTTGGGACGCGGGCTGGTACGACGGCTTTCCTCTGTTCACGTTTTACTTCCCGTTCCCCGACCTGCTCGCTGCTTTGGGGAGCTACGTGATCCCAGGGAACATTGCGTTCAAGTTCGTGACGATTCTGGGAGCGGTCACCCTGCCGGTCGCGGCGTGGGCCTTCGGAAGGCTTGCAGGGCTTGCGAGACCAAGGCCCGCTCTCCTCGCCGCGTTCACTCTGCCGTTCTTGTTCGACCAGACGTATCAGATCTACGGAGGCAACCTGCTCTCCACGATGGCGGGCGAGTACGCGTACTCGCTCGGGCTGTCCGTGGCGTTGCTGTTCCTCGGTGTCGTGCTCTACGGATTGAGGACCGGACGCCTCAGATGGGCGGCGGCGGTCCTGTTGGCGGTATGCGTCGTGTGCCACCTCGTCGCGGTCTTGTTCGCGCTCGTCGGCGTCGTCATCGCCTTCTTCCTCGCCCCACCTTCTTGGCGTCGCGCTTGGTGGATCGTGTCGTCGGTCGGCGCAGGGGCGTTGCTCAGCGCTTGGTGGTGGGTGCCGTTCGGCCTCCAGCAGTCGTTCACGACGAGCATGGGATACACGAACGTGCGCACCTTCGTCGACACGCTCCTGCCGCAACCCGACCGCTGGGCCCTGGTTCTTGCAGCGGTTTCCGTGGTGATCGGGATAGTCCGTCGCCAGCGAGGGGTGCTCTTACTGGTCGGGCTTGCGATCGCCTCTTTGGCTGCGGTCCTTTTCGATCCTCAAGGGAAGCTCTACAACGTACGTTTCCTGCCGCTGTGGTTCCTATGCATTTACCTGCTCGCCGGCATCACCGTCGCCGAGGGCCTGGTGCTCCTGGCGAAGTTGTGGCGCTCCTCGCGGACCGCACTTTGGCGGGCGACGATCGGGCTGACCCCGGCGTGGAGGTCGTCTCAGTCAGACGAGGGTTGGCCGGCCGAAGACCCCCTCCCCCTTCTCCCAAAGCGTCCGCTGTGGAGGTCCGCTCCCGCGGCGATCGGCGGTCCGATCGCAGGGACCATCATCTCGTGTTTGATCGTCGTTCCTTCGCTGCTCGTCTCGTACAGCAACTCGAACGAGAACATCGCTTGGACCGTCGCAGGGTTCCCCGTGATCCCTGCGATCCACATCAGGCACAACATCGTCACCGATTGGGCCCAGTGGAATTACACGGGTTACCAGGGAAAGTCGGGATGGCCCGAGTTCTCGGGTCTCATGACCACGATGGGCGATCTAGGGGCTCGATACGGGTGCGGGAGAGCGATGTGGGAGTACAACTCGTCACTCGACCGCTTCGGAACGCCCGAATCGCTGATGGTGATCCCGATGTGGACCAACGGTTGCATCGCCTCGATGGAGGGGCTGCTCTTCGAATCGGCTTCGTCTACCCCCTACCACTTCTTGAACCAAGCAGAGCTCTCGGTCGCACCCTCCGAGGCGATGGCACAAGGTGACGGCTTGACCTACGGCGGCCTCGACGTACAACTGGGCATCCAGCACCTTCAACTGCTCGGGGTGAAGTACTTCATGGCGTCCTCGGTGGTGGTGAAACAGGCGGCGAACGCCGACCCCGCTTTGGTGCGAGTGGCTACGAGCGGTCCTTGGCACACCCTTTATCAAGGTTCGTACATAGACACGACCTGGAACATCTACCTGGTGCGCGACTCCCAGATCGTCACCCCTCTCGTCAACCAGCCAGTGGTATTGAAAGGCGTGGGCAACTCGCAGTCGCAATGGCTCCCGGTCTCAACGAAGTGGTACGCCGACCCGTCGGCGTGGACCACGCAGATGACCGAAGGTGGGCCTGCGAGTTGGACGAAGGTCACCGCTTCTGTGTCCGACCCCCCGAAGAAGGCACTCCCGCCCGTACAGGTCACCGATATCACTCAGTCAGACGGAGGGGACAGGATCAGCTTCCACGTCAACAGGACCGGGATACCCGTTCTCGTCAAGATGTCCTATTTCCCCGACTGGCACGCCTCCGGCGCACAAGGCCCGTGGCGGTCAGAGCCGAACCTGATGGTCGTGGTCCCGACGTCCAACAACGTGGTGCTGAGCTACGGGTCATCCGGCCCGGGCGACCTGGGGGCTGTGTTGACGGCCTTTGGCGTAATCGCGCTCGATTGCGCTGTTGCGACGGCGCTCGGCGTCAGCAATTCTCCAACGCTCCAAATAGCCGTTCCCGGTGACAGGCGGCCCATCTCGGATGAGCCGTCACCCAGTAGGCTGGCCCGCGCCATGGGCGTCCTCGACGATGTCTTCAAGGCGTACGACGTTCGAGGCACGGTCCCCGATCAATTGGACGCCCGGATATGCCGGGCGGTCGGCTGGGGTTTCGCCCGTTTCGTCGGGACCGGACGGATCATCGTCGCCCGGGACATGCGAGATTCGGGAGTCGAGCTCTCCGAGGCTTTCTCGGCCGGCGCACGCGCCGCAGGAGTCGGAGTCGTAGACATCGGCCTCGCGTCGACGGATCTCTTGTACTTCGCCTCCGGTCGCTTGGACCTGCCCGGGACGATGTTCACCGCTTCGCACAATCCGGCGCAGTACAACGGAATGAAGCTCTGCTTGGCGGGAGCACGTCCTGTCGGCCTCGAGACCGGTCTCGCGGACGTAAAAGAAGCGGCGATTAGGGCTCTGTCGTCGGGCGAGGATCTCGGACCGCCGATCGCCGGACTCGAAGAGACGAGTCTCACCGAAGAATATGCCAGTCACGTCCGTACGTTTCTGGGAACGGGCGAGATGCGACCGCTCAAGGTTGTTGCCGACACCGCAAACGGGATGGGTGGTCTCGTCGTGCCCAAGGTCTTCGAAGGCCTCCCGTTCGATCTCCACGTGCTCTTCGGAGAGCTGGACGGCACGTTTCCGAATCACCCCGCAGATCCGATACAGCCGGAGAACCTCGCCGACCTGAAGAACGCGGTGCTCGAGCTCGGCGCAGACGTGGGGTTGGCCTTCGACGGGGACGCTGATCGCGTGTTCCTCGTTGACGAGCAGGCAGGCGAGGTGTCCGGATCGCTCACGACGGCGCTCGTCGCAAAGGCCATGCTCGCCCTGCACCCTGGCGCAACGATCCTTTACAACCTCATCTGCTCGCGGGTGGTCCCGGAGACCATCTCCGAGTGCGGGGGAGTCCCGGTCAGGACCCGGGTCGGCCATTCCTTCATAAAGCAGGTCATGGCTGAGACCGACGCCGTGTTCGGCGGCGAGCATTCCGGCCACTACTACTTCCGCGACAATTTCCGCGCTGACTCCGGGATCATCGCGGCGATGGTCGTGCTCGGAATGATGTCCAGATCGGGTTCTCCGTTGTCGAAGCTGCTCGCTCCTTACAGGCGCTATGCCCAGTCGGGTGAGGTCAACCTCGAGCACCCCGATCCCGCTGGAGCGGTGGAGGCCGTCGCAGCCGAGATGAATGCAAGAGGGGAGAGCACGGACAGGACCGACGGCGTCACCGTTGACCACCCGGACTGGTGGTTCAACCTGCGCCCTTCGAACACCGAACCGTTGCTGCGGCTGAACGTCGAGGCACGCACCGAATCGGAGTGCGCGATGCACGTCCGCGAAATTCTCGATCTAATCGCCGAGCTGAGCGCTTAGCCCGAACTCCACCAGACCAAAAACGCCACCAGAAAGGAAGACGATGGCACTCGACCCGCTTTTGCTGGAGGTGCTGGCGTGCCCCGAGGACAAGGGCCCGCTGCTCTACTTCGCCGACGAGGATCGCTTGTACAACGCGCGCCTCAAGAGGAGCTACGCAGTCACAGACGGCATTCCGAACATGCTCATCGACGAAGCAACAACCGTGGACGACCAAGAGCACGAACGCCTCATGGCAAAAGCTGCCGAGGGAGGCGCGAGCACCACGATGGCGAGTCGGGAAGGGTGAGCACGAACGGCGCGTCCGGGGTTGCCGGCGCCGGAGCTTCGCCGCTAGCAGGCTCGCTCGACAGTCTCGGAATGCACGAGGCGACCGCAACGCTGCCCGAGCAGGTTGCTGCAGCGATCGACGCGGGCCGCGGTCTCGACGGGCTGCCCGACCGCGAGAACGTGGAGCAGGTGGTCGTCCTCGGCATGGGAGGAAGCGGCCTCGCAGGCGACGTTCTCGTCGCCGTCGCGGGTCCATTCCTGCCGGTGCCTGTCACCGTGGTCAAGTCGTACGAGTTGCCGGACTTCGTAGGACGCGAATCGCTCGTGTTCGCAGTTTCGTTCTCCGGTGACACAGAGGAGACCGTCGAAGCCGCAGGAGAGTCGTTCGAGGCCGGCGCCTCCCTCGTCGCTGTCACCGGCGGCGGAGAGCTCGAGAGACTTGCAGAGGAGTGGGGTGCCCCGGTCGTTCACGTGCCGCGATCGATACCCCAGCCACGCGCCGCGCTCGGGGCGATGGCGGTCCCTCCACTCGTCGTGCTCGAAGACATCGGCCTGTTCCCCGGCGCCACGGGATGGGTCGAGCTCGCCGTCGAGCAGCTCTCGCGCCGGCGCGATCGGCTCGTGCTCCCTGGTAGCGAAGCCGAGGTCATCGCCCGCCAGATCGGCAGGACGATTCCTTTGGTCCACGGCGCCCAAGCCGTCGGTGCGGCGGCCGCAATGAGGTGGAAGACCCAGGTCAACGAGAACGCGAAGAGCCCCGCGTTCTATTCGGTGTACCCCGAGCTCGGCCACAACGAGGTAGCCGGATGGGGGCAGCACGGCGACGTGACACGCCAGGTGCTCACCCTCGTCAACTTGCGACACGACGCCGAGCACCCCCAGGTTGCGCGTCGCTTCCCGATCGTGACCGAGATGCTGCGCGAGGTCGTGGCAGACGTGATCGAGGTGCGCGCACAAGGCGAGGGCGACCTGGCCCAGCTGCTCGACCTGATCCTCATCGGGGACTTCGTATCCCTGCACCTGGCTGCTTCCGAGGGCATTGATCCCGGCCCCATCCCGGTGCTCGACGAGCTGAAGCGCCGTCTCAGGGCAGGATGAGCGAGGCGCGGGCGCGGGCACAAAACGGCCCTCGACCGAACCGTTTCGATACTTGACGGACCTGCACGTATCCTTTGGGACCCGCCTGACGTCCTCAGGCCGCGTATCCGCAGATCGAGGAGCCCTCGAATGACCAATTCCGCACCGGCGCAAGATTTCAAGGTCGCAGACCTGTCGCTCGCTTCGTTCGGGCGTCTCGAGATCGAGCTTGCCGAACACGAGATGCCCGGGCTCATGGCCATGAGGTCCGAGTTCGGTGAATCCAAGCCGCTCAGCGGGGCGCGAATCACCGGTTCGCTTCACATGACCGTTCAGACCGCAGTGCTCATCGAGACACTCGTGGCGCTCGGCGCGGATGTCCGGTGGGCCAGCTGCAACATCTTCTCGACTCAGGATCACGCAGCCGCCGCTGCCGTCGTCGGCCCAGACGGCACCACCGACGATCCTCGCGGTGTGCCGGTGTTCGCGTGGAAGGGTGAGTCTCTCGAGGAGTACTGGTGGTGCACCGATCAGGCCCTGCGTTGGCCTGAGGGTGGTCCGACAATGATCCTCGACGATGGCGGCGACGCGACGATGCTCGTGCACATGGGCGTCGAGATCGAGAAGTCGGGGATCGCCCCCGATCCGAAAGCCGCGGACTCAGAGGAGATGGCAGTCGTTCTCTCCCTGTTGGCGCGCAGCCTCGAAACAGAGCCCTCGCGTTGGACGTCGGTCGCGAACGGGATCATCGGTGTCACCGAAGAGACCACGACAGGTGTGCACCGCCTTTACGAGATGCAGAGGCGAGGCGAGTTGTTGTTCCCGGCCATCAACGTGAACGACTCGGTGACGAAGTCGAAGTTCGACAACAAGTACGGGTGCAGGCACTCGCTGATCGACGGCATAAACCGCGCCACCGATGTGCTCATCGGCGGCAAAGTCGCGGTGGTGTGCGGTTACGGGGACGTCGGCAAGGGTTGTGCAGAGTCCCTGAAAGGTCAAGGCGCCCGAGTGGTCATAACAGAGATCGATCCCATCTGTGCGCTTCAGGCCGCGATGGACGGATTCGAGGTGAAGACCATCGACGACGTCGTCGGGATCGCGGACATCTTCGTCTCCGCTACCGGGAATCGTGACGTGATCACGGCGGACCACATGGGGAGGATGAAGCACCAGGCCATCGTCGGCAACATCGGCCACTTCGACAACGAGATCGACATGGCGGGCCTTGCCGAGGTGACCGGGATCAAGAGGGTGAACATCAAGCCTCAGGTCGACTGTTGGGTCTTCGAGGACGGCCACGCCGTCATCATCCTGTCCGAAGGGCGTCTCCTCAACCTCGGAAACGCAACCGGCCACCCGAGCTTCGTGATGTCGAACTCGTTCACAAACCAGACCATGGCCCAGGTCGAACTGTTTACGAAGTCGGCTCAGTACGACACCAATGTGCACGTTCTCCCGAAGCACCTCGACGAAAAGGTTGCGACTCTCCATCTCGATGCCCTCGGCGTCAAGCTCACCAGGCTGACGGACTCTCAGGCCGAGTACATCGGTGTCCCGGTAGACGGTCCCTACAAGCCGGACACGTACCGCTACTGAGCGATGTCGCGACGGGCAGACGCGGCAGCTAGCTCTCGTCGCAGCTCGACTCGCTCTGTGTAAATTCCGAACGAAGTAAACGCGGTCGTTGCTTTATTCGCGAATGGCGGATTCAAGTGGTCAGAGCAAGGAGCTCGGCGAATCGCTCCGATGGTTTCATGAATCCGAGTCGTTTGCGAGGTCTGTCGTTAAGGCTCTCGGCGATGTCGTCCAGATCGGACTCTGAGAACCTCGAGAGATCCGTGCCCTTCGGCATGTACTGGCGCAGAAGGCCGTTCGTGTTCTCGTTGCTCGGGCGCTGCCAAGGTGAGTGAGGGTCACAGAAGTAGACCGCGATGCCCGTGTCGACGGTGAAGGCTGCGTGTCTCGCCATCTCTGCGCCCTGATCCCAGGTGACGGTCTTCATGAGTTGGCCGGGGAGCTTCGAGACGGCGTTTCTCATGGAGAGGTTGACCTTGTCTGCTGTCTTTCCGTCGGGCAGGTGAAGCAGCATCAGGTAGCCGGTCGAACGCTCGACCAGGGTTCCGACAGCAGATGCGTGGTCCTTTCCGATGATCAGGTCCCCCTCCCAGTGTCCGGGGACGCTTCTGTCGGCGGCTTCTGGCGGGCGCTCTGAGATCATGACCTTGTCGGGCACCGGGCCCCAGTGGGCCCTGGGGGCGTTCTTTTGTCTTCGCTCCGCGCGCCCGGATCGTAAACAGCGGTAGAGCTCTGTTTTGAGCTCGCCTCTGCCCTGGACGTAGATGCTCTTGTAGATCGTCTCGTGCGACACCCACATCATCGGATCGTCAGGGAACTCGATTGGCAAGCGCTTGGAGATCTGCTCGGGGGACCACCAGCGCTGCAAGTAGTGAGTGACGACCTTTTGGAGCCTCGGGTCTTCGAACTTGAAACCCTTCGGACGTCTTGCGCACTTGTAGGCCTTGAGCTGGGCATCTGTTGCCCGGTAGCTGTGGCGGTCGCCGTTTTTGGCCACCTCCCTCGTCACGGTCGAGACGCAACGCCCGAGTCGTCTCGCTATCTCGGTGTAGGTCTCACCGCGGGCGATCCCCAAAAAGATCTCCTCGCGATCAGCGAGCTTCAACCCACCCCTTGACGACCACGTCGTCCAGTCGGCCTGTTCTTTTCGCCTGGAGTGGATCATGACGGTCGAGAGATGACACCCGACCTCGACGGCCACCTCCTTTAGAGGCCTCCCCTCCCTGCACAGCCGGCGGATCCGGCGCTTCTGATCGAACGTAAGACGACGTGCCATCGCAACCTCCCGGGTCGGCCAAAGGCTTCCTGACCCGCCGAGGTTTTGCGCGCACCGCTTGAGAACGCCAATTTTGGTCGGCAAGTCGCCCTTCGTAAATTCAGGTCGCCCGGATCCGGGCATCTACGCGTCGACCCACGCGGAGCCGTTCCACCGCTTGCGTGCGGTGAACGTGGTTCCGTCCCAGTACCGCATCGTCTCCGGATCACCGCCTTCGGGATACCAGCCAGGAGCGCTGCCCGGTAAGGCGTCGGCCTGGTGATCGCTCGTCGGCGGCACGTCCAAGGAGGACACCCATCCGGGGTCCGCTCCTCCCCACGGATCGTGGCCCGGCACGCCGGGTGGCGAAGGTGGCCCCGACGTTGGCGCGACCGGGGCTGCTCCGGCGGTCGCCGGCGCGGAGCGCCTTCTGCGCAGAAGCACGAAGGCGAGCACACCCCCGATGACCACGACGCCCCCGCCTCCCGCGCCCCCGATGATGATCCCGGTGTTCGAGCCGCCGCTCGACCCGCCGCTCGAGCTCGGCGCCGGAGCAGTCGTTGTCCCGGAGGTTGACGAAGGAAGTGCGTCGAGCTGATCGCCGACTACTTGTTCGACGTTGGACACGGCGAGGGGGCTCGTGCCGAAGGAGGCGATCATCTCTATGAGGTTGCTCTTCGTCGCCGTTCCCACGGTCACGCTCTCGGTGGTGTCCGAGCAAGTGGCGATGGCAGAAGAAGGGACGTTCGGTATCGGCGGGGTTGCGACCGAATTGGTGTTCGTTGCGCCGCTGCAGAATCCCGATGCCAGGTTTGCAGCCGTGATGTTCTGCGTAGATCCGCCGACGGCTTCCACTAAGAACACCACTAGGGAATCGCTGGAGTTCCCGCTTGGCGACTGCCACCCTGCGACGGCCGAGGTGAACGTCTGATTCTGTGACTGAAGGGTCTGAAGTTCGGTCTGCAACTGCGTCTGGAAGTCGTCCGTCTCGGTGGTCGACAGATTCGACCATCCCGGCTCGGGATCAGGGATGATGAGACGCGAGAGCGTAGGGTCACCTGCCGCGTGCGCCGCAGAAGCGCCAACAAGGAGAGCGCCCGCTACTGCGAGAACGAGGGCCGCTGCCGCCGGCGCGTGGGAGCGGAAAGAGCGACGCTTCCTGCTCGATGACGCATGGTCGGCTGATCTTGCGGACGGCATCGCCCTCCTCGCTGGCGCATTTCCATCGAGACGCTCACTCGGACTCTGCCGAAGAAACTCTAAAAAAAGCAGCTCGCCTGGCCTCGAGGTGAGGGTCGTAGACTACCGAAGGTGGGTCGCGCCCGGGTCTGTGGTTGCAAGTCGATGCCAGCCGCAGGCGAAACGACCCACGTAAGGCAACTCGTGGTTGCTGAGCATGGTGCGGCTTAGAAGTAAGGCCTGCCCGCCCGGCGCCGACCAGCGGTGTCAGGTGGAGAAGGAGTCAAGCGGGCACTCAGCGTGTCGTAGGGCGTCAGCGCCGCCGGCACCGGCCCGTGAACTCCTCAGCAGGCGAGTGTGGGGCCAAAGACCAGGTCAGCCGGGCGCGACCTTCTTTTAACGCGTGTCACGTGCGGGCCAGCACCGATAGTTGGTGCGGCGTGTGGAGCGGAAGGAGCCGTCATGGACGTCGAAGTCCTCGGGTCCCACAGATCCCTCTCGGACGACCTGCGTGAGCGGGCAATCGCAAAGATCGGTCGGCTCGGGCGCTTCGCTCCTCTGCTCGAGCGTGCGGAGGTACGCCTGACCCACGACTCGGAACGCTCCGCGGCGACCAAATGGGCATGTCATGCGGTGCTCCGAGGACATGGACACGAGCTTCACGGGCGCGCCGAGGCGACGGATCCGTTGACGGCGGTCGACGTCGTCGTGGAGAAGCTCGAGCGCCAGGTCGAGCGCCTGAAAGGGAAGCTGATCGCTCGGTCACACCCGAGACACGAGGGCTCCAGCTGACGGATTTGGACGGCCTGCACGCCTTTAGGAGGGTCTGCCGACGGTAGAATGGCTGCCCCATGAGCCTTCTTACGCGCGCGCTCAAGGCCGGGGAGGGCAAGAAAGTACGCCGCCTCGCTGAGCTTGTACCGCTCATAAACGAGCTCGAACCCGAGATGGAGCGGCGTTCCGACGAGGAACTGGCCCACTCGACCGTCCTGTTCCGCGAGCGCATAGCCAACGGGGCCAGCCTCGACGACGTGCTGCTCGAGGCGTTCGCCACGGTGCGAGAGGCGGCATGGAGGATCCTCGGCCAGCGGCACTTCGACGTTCAGCTGATGGGAGGGATGGCGCTTCACTTCGGCTGGATCGCGGAGATGAAGACTGGCGAGGGCAAGACCCTCGTCTCCACGTTGCCCGTGTACCTGAACGCGCTCTCCGGGCGTGGGGTCCACGTCGTCACCGTGAACCCGTACCTCGTCCAACGTGACGCGGAATGGATGGGCCGCGTCTACAACTTCCTCGGTCTGTCAGTCGGCAGCGTGAACGCCGAGGACAACGATCTGGAGACCAAACGCGCCGCTTATGCCGCTGACGTCACTTACGGAACGAACACCGAGTTCGGTTTCGACTACCTGAGAGACAACATGGCGCGTTCCACGCGAGACGATGACCCAGCGTGGCCACGTCTACGCGATCGTTGACGAGGTCGACTCGATCCTCATTGACGAGGCGCGCACGCCGCTCATCATCTCCGGACCGTCCGACGACGCCGCCAGGCTCTATTACCAGTTCGCAGGAATCGCAAGGACACTTGGTCGCGACGTCGACTACGAGGTTGACGAGGAGAAGCGTCACGTCGTTCCGACCGAGCTTGGGATCGAGAAAGTCGAGCGGGCGCTCGGTGTGACCAACATGTACGACCTCGTGGCGGTCAACTACGTGCACCAGCTATCCAAGGCTCTGCTCGCGAAGGAGCTGTACCACAGGGACAAGGACTATCTCGTCGCCGGTGGAGAGGTGAAGATCATCGACGAGTTCACCGGCAGGACCCTCGAGGGACGCCGGTGGTCCGACGGGCTCCACCAGGCGGTGGAGGCCAAAGAACGTGTGAAGATCCGCGAGGAGAATCACACCTGGGCGACAGTCACCCTCCAGAACTTCTTCCGTCTCTACGAGAAGCTGTCAGGGATGACGGGTACCGCCGAGACCGAGGCGGCCGAATTCGCCAACACCTACAACGTTCCTGTCGTCCCGATCCCGACCAACAAGCCAATGGTCCGAGAAGACTGTGCTGACCTTGTCTACAAGAGCGAAGACGCGAAGTTCGCTGCGGTGGTCGAGGACATCGCCGAGCGCTACGAGCGCGGGCAGCCCGTGCTGATCGGGACCGCTTCTGTAGCGAAGTCCGAGCACCTGTCTCGCCTCTTGGAAAAGCGCGGGATCCCGCACGAGGTCCTGAACGCCAAGCAGCACGCACGCGAGGCTGAGATCGTGAGCCAGGCCGGACGCCTTCACGGTGTGACGGTAGCGACGAACATGGCTGGTCGAGGGGTGGACATCTTGTTGGGCGGGAACCCCGAGGGCCTCGCCCGACGCGAGGTCGTGGCCGCCGGCTTCGAACTCGATTCCGAAGAGGGCAAGGCCGAGTACGCGCGCCAGCTCGCGATCTTCGAGCCGGTGTGCGCGAAGGAAGGCCAACTTATCCGCGAGCTCGGTGGCCTCTACGTGCTCGGAAGCGAGCGTCACGAGAGCCGGCGCATCGACAATCAGCTTCGCGGCCGCTCCGGCAGGCAGGGAGACCTGGGCGAGAGCCGGTTCTTCTTGTCGCTCGAGGACGAGCTGATGCGGCTGTTCGCAACCGGTGCGATGCAATGGGTTATGAGTCGCACGCTTCCCGACGATGTCCCGATAGAGGCGCGCATGGTGACCAAGGCGATCGAGCGCGCGCAGAACACCGTCGAGGGGCGCAACGCCGAGCAGCGCAAGGACATCCTCAAGTACGACGAGGTTCTCGACAAGCAGCGCAAGGTGATCTACGAGTTGCGCCTTCAGATCATCGACGGGGAGAACCTGCGCGAGCGCACCGAGCAGATGCTCGAGGAGACGATCGACGCGCTCGTCGCTTCCATGTGCCCGACCGATTACCCGGAGGACTGGGATCTCGAACAGCTCCTCCAAGAGGTGACCCAGTACTTCCCGACGCAGTTCACAGTCGAGGAGCTCGCCGAGGCGACCACCAAGGTGCAGTTGAGCGAGAGCTTGTTGGACGAGGTGATGGAGCAGTACCGGGCTCGGGACGAGCAATTCCCCGGAGGAGAGCCGCAAGCCCGCGAGATCGAGCGCGAGGTCATGCTCCAGATAATCGACCAGCGCTGGCGGGATCACCTTGCCGAGATGGACTACCTGCGCGAAGGAATCAACCTGAGGGCGATGGGCCAGCAGGATCCGCTCGTTGCCTGGCAGAAAGAGGGCTTCGACATGTTCGGGGCCATGATGGAAGCGATCGACGACGACTATCTGCGGTACGTGATGCACGTGCAGCTCATCGAGGAGCCTGCGAGCGGTCCCGACCTTGCGAAAGCGAGCTACGTCGCCGCCGAGGAACCCGTCATGGACGCTTCTTCGTATGCGACCGTTCCGCTCGGAGCAGACCAGGGATCCTTGGCTGCCGGATCGAACGGCGCGAACGGTGCAATCCCGCAGCAGCAGAATGCCAACGCCAATAGGCTCCCGGGCGGCATCGCGACCGACACGGTGAACGGACAAGTACTCAAGCAGCCGAACGCAAAGATCGGCCGGAACGAGCCGTGCTTTTGTGGGAGCGGCAAGAAATTCAAGCTCTGTCATGGCCGCACCTAACCAGCACGCTGGTGCCGGGTACTGAGCCGCCTCGCGACGCCAAGGCCGAGCTTGCAGATCTTCGGTCGCGGCTGACCGAAGCCGAGGCGTATCTGGGTCTCGACCGCCTTCGTGAGCGAAGAGATCAGTTGGCAGAAGAGGTTTCTCGTCCGGATCTCTGGGACGACGCCGATCGCGCCGGGGTAGTCACGACCGAGCTAGGCGGCCTGAACGACGACATCGCGCTGCTGGAAGACCTTGCTTCGCGCCAGTCCGACGCCGAAGTGCTTTACGAGCTGATGGTGGAAGAGGGCGACGACTCTGTCGAGTCCGAGCTCTACCAGCAGATCGACGACCTTGGACGCCGAATCGGGGATCTCGAGCTGAGATCGCTGTTCTCCGGCGAGCACGACGCAAACGATGCCATCGTCGAGCTCCACGCCGGCTCGGGCGGTACCGACGCGCAGGACTGGTGCGAGATGCTCCTTCGCATGTACCTGAGGTGGGCAGAGCGCAGAGGTTTCGAAGCCGAGGTGGACGAGGCAACGGAGGGCCAGGAGGCGGGACTGCTGTCTGCGACGGTGATCGTAAAGGGTCGGTTCGCCTACGGGTTGCTCTCGGCTGAACGCGGCGTGCACCGACTTGTCCGGATGTCGCCGTTCGATTCACAGAAACGCCGGCAGACGAGTTTCGCGACCGTCTCGGTCATTCCGTTCTTGGAAGACGCCGTCTCCGAGGTGGACATAGACGAGAAGGATTTGCGGATAGACACGTACCGCTCGTCGGGGGCGGGCGGCCAGCACGTCAACAAGACGGATTCGGCCGTGCGCCTCACGCACCTGCCTACCGGGATCGTCGTTTCCGTGCAGAACGAGCGCAGCCAGCATCAGAACAAGGCGAAGGCGATGCAGATCCTGGCTGCCAAGCTGGCGGACCGCGATGCAGAGGAGCGCAAGGCCGAGCTCGAAACGCTCTCCGGGCCGAAACTCGAGGTGACCTGGGGGAGTCAGATCCGCTCGTATGTCATGGCGCCCTACCGGATGGTCAAGGACCACCGAACCGACTACGAGACCGGCAACGTCGACGCGGTCCTAGACGGTGACCTCGACGAGCTCATCGAAGCGGAGCTGAGGCGCCGGCGGAGACTCGGAGATGGGTGAAGAGTGTCCATTGGCAGGGTCGGTCCTGCTGCTAGCGTTCGGTGTAATGCGGTGTAAAGCGCGGTATGCACTGCGCATGCGACCCGCTCGCGGCTTCGGCGTCCAGTCCTTGAATCGATGATCCGTTTCGACAACGTCACCAAGACGTACAAGGCGGGGTCCGTCGCAGTGCGCGACGTGTCGATCGAGATCGACAAGGGTGAGTTCGTATTCCTGGTTGGGCCCTCAGGTTCGGGCAAGACCACCCTCATCCGTCTGCTGCTCCGAGACGAGTTGCCGGATTCCGGCAAGATCTGGGTGGCCGGCAAAGACGTCGGAGGGATGAGCAGCTGGCGCGTGCCGTATCTGAGGCGGAACATCGGCTGCGTGTTCCAGGACTTCCGGCTACTACCCAACAAGACAGTGTTCGAGAACGTGGCGTTCGCCCTCGAGGTGATCGGCCGCCCGAGACACGTGATAACGACGCAAGTCCCTCAGATCCTCGATCTGGTGGGCCTCGGCAAGAAGCGCGACCGTCTACCGAGCGAGCTCTCAGGGGGTGAGCAACAGCGCGTTGCGGTCGCGCGGGCTTTCGTGAACCGGCCGCTCATCCTGCTCGCGGACGAGCCGACAGGAAACCTCGATCCCGGGACGAGTCAGGGGATCATGCGTCTGCTCGACCGCATCGGCCGAACGGGGACGACCGTCGTGGTCGCAACGCACGACGCCAACATCGTCGACCAGATGCGCCGGAGGGTCATTCAGCTCGACCAGGGGTCACTCGTACGCGACCAGCGGCGGGGTGTCTACGGATACGGGACCTGATCAGGTGCCGGTGAATTACTGATGGCGCTTTCTGCCGCGCTACGTCGCACGCGAGGCCGGAGCAAACCTTTGGCGAAACCGGCTGATGACCTCTGTCGCGATCCTCACGGTGTTCGTGACGCTCGCGCTCGCCGGGTCCGCGCTCCTGCTCCGCCAGGCGGTCGCCACTGCGACGATCCAATGGCAGAACGGCGTGAGCGTGATCGTGTTCGTGGACGCGGGAGCGACCTCTGCCCAGAGCCAGACGATCCAGCAGGAGCTCGTTCAGATCCCGTACGTGAAGTCGTGCATCTTCCGTTCACAGGCTTACGACTTCGCAGAAGCGAAGCGCCTCGTGTCGCCCGTTTACAGCTTCACCCTGAGCGCCGAGACGACGCCATCTTCTTACCGCTGCGTTCTGGACAGCCCGAGCGAGGCGGCTGGCATCGTCGCGCAGTTCCACAACCAGCCGAACGTCAAAGACGTCAGTTCACCCGCCCAGGCGATCAAGAATATCGAGACGTTCGTGCACGTCTCTCAATGGGTCCTCTTCGTCCTCGCGTTCGTGCTGTTGTTGTCTGCGACGGTCCTGATCCTGAACACGATCCGTCTAGCGATCTTCGCCCGAAGACGCGAGGTCGCGGTGATGAAGCTCGTCGGCGCGACCAACTGGTTCATCCGGATCCCGTTCATGTGCGAAGGACTCGTCCAGGGGCTCGTTGGGGCCGTCCTTTCGCTCGGGGCCGTCTTCGCCTTGAACGCATGGCTCCACGCGTACACCAATAACCCCAATCACCAGACGAACCTCGACGTACCTACAGGCGAGCTCACGGTGATCGTCGTGTTCATCGTCATCGTCGGGATCGTCATCGGGGTGGCGGGATCCGCGTTTGCCGTAAGGCGCTTCTTGGACACCTGAGCGCCGTGCGCGCTCTCGAGCTGATCGACGATTGGCCCGAACCACACGCAGCTGCGGGCGTCTTGGTTCGCGACGGAACGGGCGTCGAGATCGTCGCGACGAGAGGGGACGTCAACGACGTCGCAGAGTGGGCGTCCGTTACCAAACCGCTTGTCTCGCTGGCGGTGCTAGCGGCGGCCGACCTGGGCACCCTCGACCTGGACGATCCAGCAGGGCCTCCCGGGGCGACGGTCAGGCATCTCCTTTCCCACGCATCGGGACTCGGACCCGACAGCCTGGAACCTCTCACTGCGCCCGGGACCAGGCGTATCTACTCGAACGCAGGGTTCGAGGTGCTGGCTGGTCATCTCGAGCAACGTGTCCAGATGGACTGGGGTGACTATCTCGAGATCAACGTGACGCGGCCCTTGGGAATGCGGACGACGGGGTTCGCGCCAGACGGGTCTCCGGCTTGGGGAGCACGAGGCTCAATTTCGCGATCTGCTCGCGATGGCCGGTGAGCTGCTCTCGCCCACCATCGTCTCGGACGGCCTGTTCCGGACCGCCACCCTTGTGGCATTTCCCGGGCTTCCAGGCGTGGTGCCGGGCGTCGGCCGCTACAGAGAATGCGACTGGAGCCTCGGCTTCGAGCTCAAATCCTCCAAGCGCCCGCATTGGACCGCGACCACGGGTTCGCCTCGGACCTTCGGGCATTTCGGGCGCTCAGGCGCGTTCGTCTGGGTTGACCCCGACGCCGGCGTGGCCTGTGCTTCTGCGGGAGGAGCCCCGTTCGGTCCTTGGGCGCTCGAGCAGTGGCCGAAGTTCTCAGATGCCGTGCTCAGAACCTGGACGGGGAAAGGCCCCGGATTCGGCGGAGCAGAGCGGTGACCGTAAGCTCCGAGCAATGAAGGGAGTCATCCTCGCGGGCGGGACCGGAACGCGGCTGCACCCGCTCACGCGGATCACGAACAAGCACCTCCTGCCGATCTACGACCGCCCGATGATTAACTACTCGATCGAAGCGCTCGTCCGCGCGGGGATCGACGAGGTGATGCTCGTGACCGGCGGTACCCACGCTGGAGAGTTCCTCAGGCTTCTCGGAAGTGGACACGAGCACGGCCTCGAAAGGCTGTCGTACGCATACCAGGACAGGCCCGGAGGCATCGCCGAGGCTCTCGGGCTGACGAGGAAATTCTGCGGGTCGGAACCGGTGCTCGTCATGCTCGCGGACAATCTCGTCGAGTACACCTTCTCCAAAACCGTCGAGCGTTTCCTCGAGCAGAAGACCGGTGCCCGGATCATTCTCACCGAGCCGGATGACGCTGCTCACCTACGGCATCTCGGTGTGCCCGAGCTCGACGAACAAGGTCGAATCGTGAGGATCGTGGAGAAGCCTGAAGATCCTCCGAGCCACTACGCAGTTACCGGCATTTACTGCTACGACCCCGACGTGTACAAGGTGATCGACACCCTCGAACCTTCGGGTCGCGGCGAGCTCGAGATCACCGACGTGAACAACTGGTACGTCGATGCAGGCGCGATGGAGTACGACGTGCTCGAAGGCTTCTGGGGGGACGCCGGCGAATCTATCGACGCCTACTACGCGGTCAACGACTTCGTTCGATCGAGCGGTGTGAACAAGGCCCGATAGAAGACGTCAGCAGGGCTTCTTCCTTGCCCACTCGGCGGTCTCGGTTGCGTGCCGCGAATAGTCGACTTTCCCAGTAGGGGAACGCCCGATCGATTCGACGAAGCGGACGCGCCGTGGCGCCTTGTATCCGGCAAGGTGGGTCTTGGTGTGCGCGATCAGATCGTCCTCGTCGAGCGCGGCACCCTCTGAGAGCTCGACCACGGCGGTGACTGCCTGCCCGAACCGGTCGTCGGGGATCCCGACCGCCACGGCGTCGCGCACCACCGGGTGGAGCTTCAAGACCTCCTCCACCTCTTCCGGGAAGACCTTTTCCCCGCCAGTGTTGATGCACACAGACCCACGGCCCAACAGGCGCAGCGATCCGTCGGCCTCGACAATGGCATGGTCGCCCGGGATCGACATCCGTACCCCGTCGACGATCATGAATGTTGAGTCGGTCTTCTCCGTGTCCTTGTAGTAGCCGAGCGGATTTCGCCCTCCGAGCGCCAGCACGCCTTGTTGTCCGGATCCCGGGACGACGTCGGAGTGTGTATCGGGGTCGAGAACCCGCACCTCGGGCCCGAGCACGAAGCTCGCTGTCGGCTGCGCGTCGGTCCCGCTCGAGACCGACGCGCCCATGCCGAGTGCCTCGGAGGAACTGAATGCGTCCACGAGGATCAGAGTCGGTTTGTGCCTCAACAACCCGCGCTTGGTCTCCTCGCTCCACATGACGCCGGAAGAGACGACACCGAGCAGCGTCGAGAGGTGCCAGCGCTTGGGCTCGTTGTCGAGCGCTTCCAAGATGGGCTTGGCGAACGCGTCACCGACGATCGCGATCGTGTTCACCTTTTCGCGGTCGACCGCGTCCAGAAGCTCGGTTGCGTCGAATCGGCGTGACGCAAGTGTCACGACCGAACCCCCGACAGCGAGCATGCTCATCGAACTGAAGCCCCCGGTCCCGTGCATCAGTGGGCAGGCGGGCAGGTGGACAGGACCCGGGCCCTTCACCGTCTTGCGTACGCCGTCCAATCCCTCGTCTTCGGGGACCCGCATGATGTTCCCGCTGTTCAACCTGGCGAACAGGTCGTCCTGCCGCCACATGACACCCTTGGGAACGCCCGTCGTCCCGCCCGTGTAAAGCATGTAGAGGTCGTCGCCACTCCGCCCCCAAGGCGGTCGCGTTCTTCCTGCCGCGCTCGAGGCTGCCTTCTCGTAAGGGATCGCCCAATCGGGGCAGTCCCCTGTGCCGTCGTCGACCCAGATCCAGGCGCGGACCTTGGTGAGGCGTGATCGGAGTGCCTCGACGCGCTCGGTGAATTCGCCGTGGATCAGGATGCATGCGGCGTCGGCGTTGTCCCAGAGGTAATAGAGCTCCTCTTCGCCGTAGCGGTAGTTCGTGTTGACCGGGACCATGCCCGCCTTCATGATCCCGAAGGTCGACTCGATGTACTCGGGGCAATTCGTCAGGTAGTGGGCGACCTTGTCCTGATGCCCGAGCCCGGCGTCGAGCAACGTCTGTGCGATCCCGTCGGCGCGCTGGTCCATCTCGCTCCACGTGACCCGCCTGCGGGCGTGCACGAGAGCCGTCGCCTCGGGGATCTGTTCGGCGACTGTCTCCCACACGTCGGCATAGTTCCAATCGGTCACGGCTGGCAGCCTACGCTGCTCGTCTGTGGACCTCGCCCTGCCTGGAGACCAACACCCGGCGAGGGTGGCCGTCCGATCGTGGCTCGACAAATATCCGAAACCGACGCCGCGAGAGCTCGCGGATGCCGGCTACGTAGCGCCGCACTGGCCGAGTCCATGGGGCCTCGCCGCGGGTCCGGTCGACCAACTGGTGATCGACGAGGAGCTGCGAACAGCGGGGGTGCGGCGCCCGTTCAACCCGATCGGGATCGGATGGGCAGGACCGACCCTCGTGCATGCCGGCACCGCGGAGCAAAAGGATCGTTATCTTTCGCCCCTTCTCTCCGGTGAGGAGGTGTGGTGCCAGCTCTTCAGCGAACCCGCGGCGGGTTCTGACCTGGCCGGGCTCAGGACGAGGGCGACCAAGGACGGCGACGGGTGGATCGTGTCCGGCCAGAAGGTGTGGACAACGTACGCGCACATGGCCTCGCTCGGGATCCTGCTCGCCCGCACGGACCAGAGCGTGGCGAAGCACGCGGGCATCTCCTATTTCATCTGCCCGATGGACGCTCCTGGTGTGACGGTGCGTCCGATCGTCGACATGACAGGCGATCACGCATTCAACGAGGTGTTCTTAGACGATGTTCACCTCGGCCCCGAGCATCTTGTCGGTAGCCCGGGACAGGGGTGGACGCTTGCGAAGGTGACGCTTTCGAACGAGAGGGTCTCCTTGTCGGGCGAGGGAGCGCTTTGGGGTCAGGGACCGACCGCCGGCGACATCGTCGACGACCTCAGAGAATCGGGCGGAGTCTCCGATCCCGTTTTGCGACAGCGCGTTGCGTCCGTCTGGACCGAGGGCGAGGTTCTGCGCTTGGTGCGCCTGCGAACGGTCGGCGCGGTCCTGGCTGGGCGCGAACCGGGCCCCGAGGCCTCCATCAGGAAAGCCATGGCGGACGATCACGGCAAAAGGGTCATGGAGCTTGCTCGCGATCTGGTGGGAGCGCGTGCGATGTTGGGGCCGTCCGAGCGTGCGGGCTCTTCAGACTCGGGCTCCGCTCACGTTTCCGCGGCCGGCAGCCGCGCGGCGGCCCGGTGGCCCGAGTCGTTCTGGGCTAAGGGTTATCTGTTCTCGATGGCGCTCACGATCGGAGGCGGCACCTCAGAGGTCCAGAGGAACATCATCGCCGAGCGGGTTCTCGGCCTTCCTCACGACCTGGACCTCGACGCCGGCAGAAGCTTCGAATCGCTCGACTCGTCCCCCAAGCGGTAGCTACTTCTGTCGCGACTGCGGCCGAATCGACAAACGCGACCCGGGAACTAGAGGCCCGAGCTCGCCACTACTGAACGGACCAGGCGGGAAAAGGCGTCCGGGTGAGTGAGGTGAGCGCCGTGGGCGGCTCCTTCGATCTCGATCAGCTGAGCACCGGGGACAGTCGCTGCGACGACCTCAGCGGCGCGGCGGTGGTGGGCGAGGGACCCGCTACCTCGTCCGGCGAACGTCGGGACCTGGATGAGCTCGAGGTCGACGAGGGGATGATCGGCGCGGATCGCCGCCAGCTCAGCGACTAGTGCCGGGCCGTCCGCGCGTCGGGCCTCCCGTCCCTTTTCGGTGAGCTTCGCCCAACTCCCGGCGCCGGCAACACGATCGAAGAAACCCTGCGCGAAATCGCCGGGATCCTCGGTCATGAACTCTCGGGACCGATTCGGCCACCAGTCGTTCCACGGGAGAGGAGCCTCGTATGCGCCCACGGCTCTTACGTGGTCTGGCTCTCTTTGGGCTGCGGAGAGCGCCACGAGTCCTCCCAGGGAGTGACCGACGACGACGACCTCTCTGCCCGCAATGAGGGCGAGCAGGTCGTCTACGTGGGTGTCCAAGTCGGTGGCAATCGGACGCATTTGTCCGGAGCGGCTGTAGCCACGCCGGTCGTAGATCACTACGGCTAGGTCATCGAGTCGCCGGGCGGTCCGCATGAAGCTGGTCGAGCGGTCGAGCGACCCGTGGACGAAAACCACGGTCGGACCGCCGGCTTCCCTTCGCCGTCCTTGTGGTCGAGGGTCGTGCCCCGCAAGATCGCGGTGAGCCTCGAGCTCCACGAAGTGAAGTCCGCCGGGCACTCCGGTTGCGTCTACCACGAACGGTCACGGTAGCTCCGGGCAAGCCTGTTAGATGACGCTCGACATTAGGATCGAACATCGTGCCTGACCAACCGCTGAACGTCGGCGAAACCGTATCGGGCGGGGCTTTCGGGCCGAACGCCTGGCTTGTCGACGACATGTACGAGCAGTTCAGGCGCGATCCGAAGTCCGTGAGCGAAAGCTGGCGCGAGTTCTTCGCCGATTACGTGCCCGGCGGTCGCGGCGGACTAGCCGGTGCCAACGGAGCCCCGGCTCCGGCGAACGGAGCTGCAGCTACCACTCCGGCAGATGCGCGGCCCGCAGGAGCCGTTCCCGCCGCGGGATTTTCAGAGCCAGCGACTCCACCTACTCCATCCGGCGAGCCGGCAGCAACTGTCGCTCCGTTGGCCTCGGCGCCAGCAGTTGCCAGCTCGGTGGCCGAGCCAGAACCCAAACCGATCGTCTTGTCGGGTGCCGCCCGGCGCATCGCCGCCAACATGGAGGCCTCTTTATCGGTGCCGACGGCTACCAGCGTTCGGACGGTGCCCGCAAAGCTTCTTCAGGTAAACCGAACGCTTCTGAACCAACACCTGACCCGGACGTCTGGGACCAAGGTGAGTTTCACCCACATCATCGGATACGCCGTCGTGCGCGCGCTCGCCTCGCAACCGATCCTCAACTCCTCGTACGTATCCGACGCCGACGGAAAGGGTCATCCCGGGGTAGCCCGTCACGAACACGTCGGTCTCGGTCTCGCAGTCAACGTGGCCAAGCCGGACGGATCACGCACTTTGATGGTCCCGGTGATCCGTGACGCCGAGAGACTCGACTTCCGCACGTTCGTCCTCGCCTACGAGGAGCTCGTCCGAAAAGTTCATGCCGGCACCGTCAGCCCCGACGACTTTGCGGGAGTGACCGCCACGCTCACGAACCCGGGGACGCTCGGGACTGTTCAGTCCGTGCCGCGCCTCATGCCCGGGCAAGGAGTAATCGTCGGAGTCGGCAGCATCGGCATGCCGGCGGAGCTCCAGGCCGCCGATCCTCGAGAGCTGGCGGCGATAGGGGTAGGCCCGGTCGTCACCGTCACCTCGACGTACGACCACCGGATCATCCAGGGGGCGGAATCCGGACTGTTCCTCGCAAACATTGCAGCGTCTTTGAGCGGCGAGCACAGGTTCTACGACGAGGTCTTCGCCTCGATGGACGTGCCGTTCGAGCCAGTGCGGTTCATGCCCGACCGCAACGCTGCCGACGACGAGCTCGACCGCCTAGAGAAGCAGGTCCACGTCCAAAGCCTCATCAACATGTACCGCGTGCGAGGGCATCTCATCGCAGACCTCGATCCGCTTGCCGCTGAGCCGGTTCATCTGCATCCCGAGCTCGACCCCGCGACTTACGGGCTCACCTTGTGGGACCTGGACCGTGAGTTCGTCGTCGCCGGTCTCGCAGGCAAGCGCACGATGACACTGGGCAACGCGGTCGAGGTGCTCCGCGACGCCTACTGCCGCACGCTCGCAATCGAGTACATGCACATGCAGGACCCTGAGCAAAAGCAGTGGATCCAGCAGCACGTCGAAGGTGTGCCTACGACACTCTCGGCCGAAGAGCAGCGCCACGTTCTGGACCGCCTGAACGCGGCTGAGGCCTTCGAGAAGTTCCTCCATACGCGTTACGTGGGCCAGAAGCGATTCGGCCTCGAAGGCGCCGAGTCGACGATCGTCCTGCTCGACGCGGTGTTGTCCGCCGCGGCAACGGAGGGCATCGAATCGGCGGTAATGGGCATGGCGCACCGAGGCCGGCTGAACGTCCTCGCCAACATCGTCGGCAAGTCCTACCGCGAGATATTCAAGGAGTTCGAAGGAGATCTGGACCCCGAATCCGTACAGGGGTCGGGTGACGTGAAGTACCACAAAGGTGCTAGCGGGGTGTTCGTGAACCGGCAGGGACGATCGATCGAGGTATCGGTCGCATCGAACCCGTCGCACCTCGAAGCGGTGGACCCCGTCGTCGAAGGAATGGTTCGCGCCCGGCAGGACCGGGTGTGGCCGGCTCACCCGTTCGGAGTGCTGTCCCTACTCGTCCACGGGGACGCTGCGTTTGCGGGCCAAGGCGTGGTCGCTGAGACCCTCGAGCTCTCACAGCTCGCCGGCTACAGGACCGGCGGGACGATTCACGTGGTAATCAACAACCAGCTCGGCTTCACCACAGCGCCTGCATCTGCGCGGTCCTCCGTGTACCCGACGGACGTCGCCAAGATCGTGCAGGCCCCGATCATCCACGTGAACGGCGACGACCCCGAAGCCTGCCTGCGCGCCGCACATCTCGCCTTCGGGTTCCGTCAGGCGTTCCACAAAGACGTGGTCGTGGACATCGTCTGCTACCGGCGCTTCGGACACAACGAGGGGGACGATCCCAGCTACACCCAGCCGAGGATGTACGCGATCATCGAGTCGAAGCGGTCCGTGCGCAAGCGTTATACCGAGGTCCTCGTCAGGCGCGGCGACATCACGCTCGCCGAAGCCGAACAGGCTCTGGACGACTTCGCCGGCAAACTCCAAGCCGCGCTGGACGAGACCCGCCAGGCCATTCCGCCAAAGGTGACGGCGTCGCGGTTGCCTCCGCCCGACGACACGGCTCGACCGATGGTTTCGACCGGGATAGAGCGAAGCGCCGTCATCGAGCTCGCTTTGAGCGCCACGCGCGTGCCCGAAGGGTTCAACCTGCACCCGAAGCTCGCTCGCCAATTCGAACAACGCGCCAAGATGGTCGACAACGACGAGGTGGACTGGGCCCTCGGTGAGGCGATCGCGTTGGGTTCGGTAGTGATCGAGGGAACCGATGTAAGGCTTACAGGCCAAGACACTCGTCGAGGTACCTTCAGCCAGCGACACGCCGTACTGGTCGATCACGAAACCGGCGCGGAGTGGGTGCCCCTTGCTCACCTGAATGGCGAGAATCTGGGGCGCTTCGCGGTCCATGACTCTCTGCTCTCCGAATACGCGGCGCTCGGCTTCGAGTACGGGTACTCCGTCGAGGCACCCGACGCTCTGGTGTGCTGGGAGGCTCAGTTCGGCGACTTCGCAAACGGGGCCCAGGTCATCATCGACAACTTCCTCGTAGCCGCCGAGGACAAGTGGGGCCAGTGCTGCGGCCTCGTGATGCTCCTTCCCCACGGGTACGAGGGTCAGGGGCCGGAGCACTCTTCTGCGCGAATCGAACGCTTTCTCACCCTTAGCGCGAGAGGGAACCTGAGACTTGCGCAGCCCACAACTGCGGCCCAGTACTTCCACCTTCTTCGTTCGCAGGTGCGGGGGGCGGGCGGTCAACCGCTCGTCGTGATGACCCCGAAGTCACTGTTGCGCGCAGAGGCGTCGCGTTCGCGGATCGAAGAGTTCACTTCTGGCGGCTTTCGGGTCGTAGTCGACGACCCCTCGACGACGGCCGCGGAGAGCCTGCAAAGCGACCCTGCTTCGCTGACAGAGATCGACCCCTCACAAGTCGGCAGAGTGGTTCTTTGTTCCGGAAAGATCGCGTTTGATGCGATGAAGTGGCGCGAACGCCTGATCGAAGGATCCGTCCCCGCTCCTGCTCTCGCTGCGGTCGTCCGTGTCGAGCAGCTCTACCCGTGGCCCGAAGCAGAGCTGTCGGCGGTTCTCGATCGATACCCCGGCGCCACGGAGCTGGTCTGGTTGCAAGACGAGCCCGAGAACATGGGCGCATGGCCGTTCGCCCACGAGCGCCTTCATCGTCTCGTGAGGGACCGTTATGCGCTTCGTCACGTGAGCAGGCCCGAGTCGGCTAGTCCCGCGACCGGAAGTGGAGCCCTCCACAACATCGAGCACGACGACCTTATGGTCCGGGCCTTGGGCTGAGCCCCTCGTCGTAAAGGCCCGAATCGAGAGTTCGCAGGTGATTTCACCTACTCCAAGGCGAAGAAGTACCTGGTCACAGGGCTAATTAAACCCAATGCGGTCCCAATGATGCCGACTCGCGGTCCCTTTGGTCACCCTGTTGCTTGAGACGCGTTTCGTCTCCGCCGACACTCAGTCGTAGGACACGTTTCCGTCTAGGAGGAGGGGAGCCGCGTGCAGGTCAGATCGAGCATGCGGACGGTGAAGTCGGAGCAGCTGTCGAAATCGGGAGAAATCGGTAAGCGAGTCCTGACAGGCCATCTTCCTTCCTGCTCAAGACCCGAACCGAGGCTGTCGAATTGTCACCAGTGACTGGAGACGACCGCGGACGGCTATCGGTCACCGCCGCCGTTCGCCGCGTCCAAAGGCGGTTATCCGGGCGGATCGTGCTGGAAGAAGCCGGATTCGGGATGGTCGAGGTCCTGGTGGCGATCGTGATTCTCCTCGTCGTCCTCGTCCCGGCCGCTTACATGATGGATTCGGCGGTCCAGCAGTCAGCGTCGGCGAGGGAGAAGGTGGCCGCTACCGAACTGGCGGAACAGGCGCTGGAGCAGCTCGGCAACGACTCGCTCACGACACTCGAAGGCGAGCTCAACACCGTTGTCCCGCTCAGTACCGTGATGGTTGCCGGTGTCACTTACAAGGTGACCGGATTCCTCACTTGGCAGGGAGTGGGAAGCTCTCCCGATCTATGCAGTTCAGGCAGCCCGCCTGTGTCGATCAGTGCGTCCGCCACCGTGACGTGGGGTCCCGGGATCTCGAAGAGACTCGCCGAGCAGTCGGTGATCTCGCCCACCTACGGGCTACCGGTCTTCTACCTTTCTTCAAAGCTGAAAAGCGGAACCTCCTACAGCTCGCTCAGCGCACAGGGCAACGGCTTGACGATCGCCGGCAACGCGTCCCTGACGATCGGCGCTGACACATCGCAGACCCAGGTAGTACAGGTGTCGAGTGGTGGTGATGCCGGATCTACGACCGTCAATGTCACCCCTTTCACCGCGAACGCCAACTACGCAGTGGGCACGCCAGTGGCGTTGCCTGACGAGGGTTATCTGGCGGTACAGGTCAATGGAGTGAGCGGCAGCGCACCCTCGAACGTGAGCGCGGTGACCGTTCAGATTCAAAACACAAGCTCAGGGAGCGCATCGCAGTCCTATACCCCGGACACGAGCGGATGTGTCTTCGCGCAAGAGGTGCCGGGGACCTACAACGTGACCCTCGGGAGCACGTCCTCCCCACCATTTTTGAATACCTCCGAGAGCCAATCACCAGCTACGAGCGTCTCGGCGGGAACAGATTTGACGGTCTCTGCCGGAAGCGTGACCGTCTCTACGTGGACATTCGACCAGGCGGGCAATGTCACCTTTACCCCCAACGGTTCGGTCCCCGTCGCCGGCGGCACGCCGGTATCAGTGCTCAACAGCGGCATTCCCGGTACGGACTGGCAAACCCCGATACCGGCGGGGTCGTCTTCCATCTCCGCGTACCTGTATCCGTTCACCAACGTGTACACGGTTTGGTATGGCGATTGCCTCGCAGAGCAGCCACCTACTCCTCCGACAGTGGCCGTAACTCCGGGAGCAAATGCGTCGGTTCAGATGACCGGACTCGGCAACCTGACCATTCTGGCGGAAAAGACTGCAACGGGACCCGTATGGAGCAATGCGTCGGTCTCAGCCACGATCAAAGACCCGAACCAGTCGACTGACGGTTGCCCTTCGGACAGCCTGTCACCGCCGGCGACAGGTACTACGGGTCTATCCGAAGCCGGAATGATCGAGACGAACCGCCAGGACACCACGGCCACATGGATCAACAACAGCTCTAGCGTCACCGACCCGGCGGTCACCGCGGCGGACCAAGGCAAAGAGGTGTTCGGGAGCGGAATACCCGCCAATGCGTACATCGGATCGATAAGCGGAACGACGTTCCAGCTCTATTCCACGCCGATCGCCGCTTCCCAGAAGGCAGCGACCCAACTGAAGACCACCGCATCCGGTAGTTCGATGAGCGTCGTGAGCGAGACCTACAGCGTGACCGTGACATCACCTCTTCCCGACAACAAACAGACGACAGTCACTGTGGTGGTGACTCCCGGCGGAGTTGTCTACAACGGCGCCTTTTACTCGAGCCAGGGGAGCACGCCGACCCCGGTACCGGTGATTGTCCCATGAGGTCGCATATCCGCACCCATTCCAACGACTGTGTGAAGCAATCCGGCTGGAAGCTTCGCCGGATTCGCGCAGAAAAGTGGCGGAAGCACCGAGATGACGGTGGGTCCACGGAATCAGGATTCACGCTCGTCGAGATAATGATCACCATTGCTATCCTGGGCGTCGTTCTCGCAATAACGACTCCCGTCGTTACTGCGTTCTACGACGTGAACGGAGTCGTTCAACAGTCGTTCTCCGCTACCAACCAGTTGGTGCTGGCTTCCGAAAGTCTCACTCAGTACCTCCACGAAGCCGTTGCCCCGTGTCCGACGGGGTCGACCAAGTGCTCGACCACTGCATTCTCGAGCACCACGGCACCAAGCGCGACGTCCCTGACGTTCTACGCGAACACCGGCAACCCGAATGGGCCTGTGCAGGTCGTTATCACCACTTCCGGCACGACGATGACAGGAACTGTCTACAACCCTACGGCAGGGACGTGTCCATTCAATGGGTCCGTGACCACGGGTTGCAGCTACCCGACCGTGTCACATCTGCTCGTCACGGTGCCCAACCTCACAAACGTCTCGAGTACGACGAACCCGATGTTCTCGTACGTCGTAGCCAGCGGTTCGAGCACCTGCCCCGGCACCACCACACCAACGGCCAGCTCGATCTTGGCGGTATGCGTCAGCTTCCAGGCCAATCTGCGCGGAGGGCAGCCGACCGGTTACCAGAGTCTCGCGTTCCGCGTTGGCGAGCTCGTACAACGGGAGCGTTGGATGAACATCACGCCGTTCCAGACGAGAATTAAGAACCTGATGAGGCCGCCGTTCGGGCACACGCTGCGACGAGGCCGGGGCGGCGACCAGTCAGGACAGGCTTTGGTGATCGTGATCGGGCTCGTCACGATGATCTGGTTGGGGACCATGGTCATGTTCCAGAACGTCACCGCGCATTACCCACTCATAGAACAGGACGTCCTCCAGCACGAGGCATACAGGGCGATGCAGGCCGGAGTGAACGAGTACACGTCGCAAGCGAACGCCGACCCCGACTATGTGCTTTGCAATGCCTACATTTACTCCGGGACGTCTTACACGAGTAGCACTAACAACAACATGACCTTAGTAGGGAATCCGTCGACGCGGAATCTTCCGCCAGGACTCTGCTCGGGACCAGCGGTCGGATCGTGGACGTCTGTTCCCAACCTGGCAACTGTCAAGGGGCCGCCGGCCTGGTTCCTCTACGGCAGCCCGAGCATCTACAACTGCACTGGTGGGACGAGCAAGTGCCCTGCGACAGTGTGGGTGAGCATGCAGGTTGTAGGAGCCGCCGGGTTCACCAACAACATGAGCTACGACACGGGCACCGTGACGTTCGACCCGCAAAACGGCTTTCTTCTCAACCTGTGGTGGTTGAACTACGACCAACAGGACCCAGCGTCCCTGGGTAACAACATCAGCTGCACCTACTACTGGGCAAACGCCGACGCCCTCAAGCCGGGTTGCGCGTCGGTCGACTTCATTACGGGCGAGACGCTGACCGGGAACATCTTCTCGAACGACTCGATATTCATCTGTGGAACACCGACGATAAACGGTGCCACGTCGACGGGTGACCCTACGAAATTCTTCGTCGACGATGGCTGCGGCAACTCCGTTCCTGCGGGTACGTATACGAAGGTGAAGGGCCAACAGGTACAGCCGATTCCCAATGACGATGCCGTGCTCGGTGCAGTTGCAGCGAAAGCGGGATGTCTCTACCAAGGCCCCACGGAAATCCAGCTCGCCCAGAACGGTTCGAGCAACAACCTGTACCCGGCGACCCAATGGGGAATGTTCGTCACTAGTCCCGGAACGGCGAACCGGGGCAATCCGCCAGGGAAGGGTTCGAACGACGCGGATAACAACAATGGCAACTCCAACCAATGTGTCCCCGACTCGGCCGGTGGTTGGGTTCCCTATCCATCGAACGGTGTCGTGTTCGTCGAGAACTGCAGCGGCAGCAACGCGGCCTGCATCGGCTCTGGAGCATACAATCCCCTGAGCTTCTACGGCACGAACAACGCCAACGAGTTCGGCACGTATGGCCCTACCGAGGGCGACGCCATCGTAGAGGGAACCGTTCAGGGGCCACTCACGATCGCGGCCGAGAACAACGTCATCATCGCAGGAAATCTCTGCTACCAGTCGTGGACCAACTGCGGTACCGCACCGGCGACCCAGACTACGGCCGATGTGCTGGGTCTGATTGCGTACAACTACATCGAGGTGAATCACCCCGTCTCTGGGAACGGCAACAACGCTGCCGCATGCCCCTCCAACGAGGCTCCGATGGGACCGGGCACATCGTTGAATTGTTCTCTGAAACCAGGCAACACCGGAACGTACCCGAACACAGGGACCACGTATATAGATGCGGCGATCCTGGCGCTCAATCACCAGTTCTGGGTGAACTACTTCGATACAGGCGGTCCGCTGGGAAATCTCGACATAAACGGGTCGCTCAGCGAGGACTGGCGCGGTCCGGTGGGCACATTCCAGGGCAGCCAGATCCAGAGTGGGTATTCGAAGCAATACAACTACGACCCACGCCTCGAGTACCTCTCGCCTCCGCAGTACCTGACTCCAGGTACCTCCTCATGGGTGCTCGGTTCGCTGAGCTCGAGCAAGGGATTCTGCCCGACAGCCATAACCGGGTGCTCGACGATTCCGTGAGGCAGGTCTCGTCATAAGCAGGCGACACCGAGCGAGCCATCTCAGCGAAGCGAGATTCCAAGTATGGACTCCAGCTCCGCAAGTGCCTCGTCGGGGTCGGTGACCTTGATCGTCTTCATACCGAGGTCACGAGCGGGCTTCAGATTGATCCCGAGATCATCGAGGAAGACCGACCTGGCCGGTTCCACTCCTAGTCGTTCGCACGCAATCAGGTAGAAGCGGGGATCGGGCTTACGCACCCCGACCACCGAAGATTCCACGACGGTGTCGAACATCTCGAGGACCTGTGTAAGCGCACCGTCTGCTTCGACGCGCACGAAGTTGTTGGTCAAGAGCCCGGTCCGGAAATGCTCGCGGCAACGTCGGACGGCCTCGAGCATGGCCGGCCTGAACTCACCACCCAGACACGCGATGAGAGCACGAGCGTCGACAGTCCCGCCTGCGCGCTCGGCCTCCTGCTCGAACAGTTCGCAGAACTCGTCGAGTCCGACCTCACTGCGCTCCAGGCGTGCCCAGGCGTTGGTGTCGTGGTCGGTCGCATTGAGCGTCCGTACGAATCCGCTCGGGAGCCCATGCTCCTGCTCGTAACGCGGCGAACGCTGTCGAAGGGCCCTTCTGCGAGGACACCGCCGAAGTCGAACATCACCGCATCAATGTCGGGCGAGACCCCGCGCCCAGTCATTCGGTCAGCTCTCAGCTTCAGCCGGCAAGGGTGTCTCGTGTCAGGTGTCCCCAGAGCTCCGCAGAGAGCCTGAGCGAGTCGACGTCCACTCGCTCGTCGACACCGTGGAACATCGTGGAATAGCTCTCGAATCCCAGCCGTTCGCTGAACAGGCCGAATCCATAAGCGACGGTTCCGAGGCGCCGGAAGATGCGGGCATCGGTTGCGCCAACCGAGAGGTACGGCACGAGTCGCGAACCCGGGTAGGGCTCTGAACGCGGCGCGCTCGAGTGCGGCCCATAGCGGTGTGTCGGCCGGCGACGTGGTGGAGAGGTCTTCGCACATGAATTCGACTTCTGCTTCGGCATAAAGGTCGCCGAGCGCGTCCTCGAGCATCGCCGTCACCTCTGGGGTGCCCCATCCGGGAAGGGTCCTGATGTCGAGCTCGAGTTCGACCCTGTCCGGGATCACGTTGATCTTGGATCCGGCGCGCAGCATGGTGGGCGCAATGGTCGTGTGCGTGCAGGCGTGCGCCTGGCGAGCAAGCCCGATGCCGGGGAACGTGTCACAGAACTCTTCGATCTTCTCAGGATCCAAAAGGGCAGTTGTCAGCTCTTCAGGGAATCCGAGCTCCTCGATGAAGCGGCGCCAAGCCGAGTGAAGGTCCGCCTTGGGCCTGTACGCGTCGATCCGGCGTACCACCTCGGCCGCCCGCACGAGAGCATTGTCGGTGCGCAGCGGCTGAGACGCGTGCCCGGGCTCTCCCCTGATCGTGAGCTTGCACCAATGGGAACCTTTTTCCCCGACGACGACGGGAAGGCGGATTCCTCCGGGGGTCGGCATCGGAAAGCCACCCGCCTCGGTCATCAGGTAGTCGGTTCGGACCTCGCTCGCGGCGTGCTCGACCAACCACCCCGCACCGTGGTCGCCGAGCGCCTCCTCGTCGGCGACCGCGATGAAGACAAGGTCGCCTTCGGGCCTGAATCCCTCGTCCGCGAGGTGTCTCACCGCAACCGCCATCGATGACGTGAGGTTGAGCATGTCCACGGCGCCGCGACCCCAGACCTCGCCGTCGATCAACTCTCCGCCGAACGGGTCGTGCCGCCACTCAGAGGGATCGGCCGGGACCACGTCGGTGTGGCCGACCAGGGCAAGGGAGGGTGCACCCGGTCGGCTGCCCTCGATCCGGGCCACCAGGGATCGGCGCCCGGGGTAAGGCTCATAGGACTCGAGCTCGAGCCCTTTACCCTCTAGTACAGCCTGGATGGTCGCCGCGCTCCGGTCCTCGTGGCCGGAGGCCACGCTGCCGTCGTTTACGCACGAATTGCGAATGAGCTGCTGCAGCAGCTCGGCAACTTCGCCCCCAAGGTCAATCGGCACGGACCCCGTACCCCAGGTCAATCGGCATGGACCGGATCCTACGATCCGCACGCGACCATCGGTCCACTCCGTTTCTCGGGGTGGTTGACTTGAAACAGTCATGCCGCCCACGAATGTCGTCGTCGACGGCTCGAACATCGCGACCGAGGGACGTTCGACCCCCAGCCTCGAACAGCTCGACCAGGCCGTGCGTCAGTACCTGGAGGAGCATCCAGGCACGAGCGTCACTGTCGTCGTCGACGCTTCGTTCGGCCACCGGATCGATCCTTCGGAGCGTCCGGCATTCGAGGAGGCCGTCGCGCACGGGGAGCTCGTATCCCCGCCAGCCGGCGCTATCGGCAGAGGAGACGCCTTCTTGCTGCGTATCGCCGAACGAATAGGAGCGCGGGTGCTCTCGAACGACTCGTTTCGGGAGTTCCACAGTGAACACCCATGGCTTTTCGACGAGGGCCGGCTCGTGGGCGGGACTCCGGTCCCGGGCGTCGGGTGGATCTTCACCCCGCGTCGTCCCGTTCGAGGTCCGCTGACACCTGGGGCGTCAGGAAACTCGCGTCGGGGCGACAAGAAAGCTGCCGAGAGGCCGGGTGACGACGAGCCGATCGACGTAGACGGCACCGCTCCGAAGGCGAAGAGGGCCCAGAAGGCCCAGAAGACCAAGAAGTCGGCCGCTACCAGTGGGAGGGGGAAAGACGGATCGGCTCTGGCCGACGGGGGAAAGCCAAAGGCTCGTAAGCGTGGCCCTTCACGCGGCAAAGGGACGGATCGCAGCGTCGAAGCAGCCATCGCGCAAGCGACCGAAGAGGCGCTCGTTCCGGGCGAGACGAAGAAAAAGGCAGGTTCAAAGCGACGCGACAGCAAGGCCGCAGCGCCGGAGGCGGTGAACGACCCCCTCCCGTTCATCACGTTCGCAAGTGAGCACCCTGTGGGTTCGCAGTTCGAAGGAACCGTCGTCTCCTTCACGTCGCACGGTGCGATGGCCCAGGTAAAAGACATGCTCTGTTACGTGCCCTTGGCTGGGCTCGGCGACCCGCCGCCACGGCGGGCCAGAGACGTCCTGAGGTTGGGGGATAAGCGGGTCTTCGAGTTGGTCGCGCTCGATCCGGCGCGCCGTGGAGCGCAACTGGCGCTACCCGAGATGGTGGCGGTTCACGGCGAGATCGCAGAGGGAGCCGAAGAGGCGGCATCTGAGGTGAGGGGCCGGCGCAAGAAGGCGTCGACGGCCGCCAAAGCACCTGCCGTGAAGGCTGCGAAAGCTGCAAAAGCAGCAAAGCCTGCAGAAGCCGCAAAGACTTCAAAGCGGGAGGGCTCTGCACGTAAGGCTGAACGCTCCGAGAAGACTGCACCGGTGAAGAAGGCGGCTGGCAAGCGGGCTCCCACAGCTCTCCAAACGTGTGCCACCAAGAAGCCCACTGGCCCGAAGAAGGCCACGCCGACGAAAAAAGCGGCATCCAAGGCTGCTGTTCCAGCGAAAGCGTCGGTGCAGGTCAAGAAGGCGCCGGCCAAGAAGGCGCCGCTTAAAAAGGCGGCTCCGAGTAAGAAGGCGGCCGGCAAGAAGGTTGCTGCCGCTAAGTCGCAAGAGGCCAAATCCCAAGGCAAAAGGTAGTCCCGACCTCAGGTCTCCGCACGATCAACATCACTTAAAGTGGTCAAGTTGGCTCAAGGTGGTCACTGAGCGTCCGATAATCTGCAAATGAAGTGTCGTTCGAAATTCACGATGCATCTGGTCGGCGCTGATCGCGAGGCCTGGACGATGAGACGCATTGAGCCGCTTCGCATCGGCCTTCCGAGGTCTGCGCACCGTGCCGGGCACGTGTCTTGAGCTCGGAGAAGAAATGATCGGAAGGATCTCGTTCAGGTTCCGGCGAGCTGCCGGAAACAAGGACCGGATCGTCCTCGAAGCCGCGCGCACAGGTCGGAAGTCGTGGCGTGCGAGCGAGGCGAGCGGGCATCGCGAAGTGCTACACGATCAGTGGGGCGGCTTTCGCTGAACATCTGACTTCTAGCTCGGCGCGCGTGCGGGACCCCGGCATCGGCTCTGCGGCGCGGTCTATGGTCGGCAGCCGTGCTCAAACCCGAGGACGTCCTTCCCCATCGGGCTCCTTTTCTTTTCGTCAACGAGGTGCTCGAGCTAGATCCCGGGCAGAGCGCCCGAGCGCGCTGGAATCTGACCGGCAAGGAGGCATTTTTCGCCGGACATTTCCCGGGGAACCCTGTGCTGCCTGGAGTGCTCATCGTCGAAGCAATGGCCCAAACGGGAGCGCTTGCTGTTCTGACCGACGAGCGCTTTGCCGGTCGATTGGTGTTATTCGGCGGAGTCGACCGCGCGAGATTCAGGCGTCAAGTCGTGCCGGGGGACTGTCTCGAGATGACCACCACGCTCGAACGGATGTCTGCGCACGGAGCGGGATACGGAAAAGGCCGTGCGACTGTAGACGGGGAACTTGCATGCGAGGCGCGCCTGCTGTTCGTCTGCGCCGACCGCAAATAGGTGAGTCAGGAGTAGCCCGATGCGGATCGCGACGTGGAACGTCAACTCCTTGGGTGCTCGCCTTGCTCGTGTCGAGGAGTGGATCGAATACGCAAAGCCCGATGTGCTCTGCATGCAGGAGACCAAGGTTGCAGACAGCTCTTTTCCGGGACTTGCCTTCGCTGCCGCGGGCTACGAAGCGGCACCCCATGGTGACGGCCGATGGAACGGCGTCGCCATATTGAGCCGGGTAGGGCTCGAAGACGTCCGTGCGGGATTTGCGAGTGGCGCTGACGAACAAGGTTGCCGGATCGTCTCGGCCGTCTGTGGCGGGGTGAAAGTTCACAGCGTTTACGTGCCGAACGGAAGGATGGTGGACAGCGAGTTCTACGAGGCGAAACTGGCTTGGCTTTCGGAGTTGCGAGCGCATCTCGAGACGACCGCAGATCCCAAAGAAGCAGTAGCTGTCTGCGGTGACTTCAATGTGGCGCCCGAGGACCGCGACGTGTGGGACCCGACCGCGACGGCGGGTTCGACGCACGTCACCGAACCCGAGAGGCGTGCTCTTGCGGATCTGACCGACTGGGGCTTGACCGATGTCTTTCGGATGCACCACGACGAGGGCGGTCTGTTTTCGTGGTGGGACTACAGGGCAGGGAGCTTCCACAAGCACGAAGGAATGCGTATCGACCTCATCCTCCTGTCAGCCGTGCTCGCCGAACGAAGCACGTTCGTTCTCGTGGACCGCAACGCCCGTAAAGGAAAGCAACCCTCGGATCATGCGCCGGTCTTCGTAGACCTTGACTGATCGTGCTCAGCCGACCGTTTCGAGCAATGAGCGGAGCTCGGATATGCGCACGGACGCCGGAACAGGATCTGTTCGCCTTGCGGTTTGCGCGGCGAGGTTGATAGCGGCGAGATACGGGGAAGGTTCACAGCTCCATGTCTGGGCTCCGACGGTCCTCTGGCGAGCCCAAGAACACCAGACCTCTTGCTCTGCACGGGTGATTGCCACGTAGAGGAGCCTTCGTTCCTCCGCTAGAGAAGCCGCACGTGTGGCATAAGCGATCGGGACCATCCCGGCCTCGATGCCGACGAGCGCCACTGTTGTCCACTCGAGTCCCTTCGCGCGGTGGAAAGTGGTCAGTTGCACTGCATCGGCTTGCCGATTCGCGGCAGCAAAGCCCTCCGGACCCGTCACCGCGGCCCTCCACCAAAGAAGCTGACCGACGTCGGCGTCGGGATACTCCGCGCATATCGAGTCGACCTCGTCGGCGAGCCAGCCGAGGTCGTCGATCTCCGATGCCAGATTCGCCAGAGCGGAGCGAAGCGGCGTGCTCCGGGGCATCGCGCGAAGCGCCGCGATCGCCAAATCCTCTTGACCGCGAGCAGAGAATCCTCGTCGTTGAAACGGGATCCCGCACCGTTCGAGCGCATCTGCCACCGGATCCAGCCGGGAGTTCGTCCGGGCCAAAACTGCAAGTGACGACCACGCGCGACCAGGTCGGTGGCGTTCGCGCAGCCAGCGCGCCAGAGCCATCGCTTCGTCTGAGTCATCGGCGAAATCGTTGATGACCACGACGCCTTCCTGGTCGTCACGAGCGCTGCGGATCTGCGTCGATTCCGCGAGATTTCCGAGCGCTGCCCGGGCAAGGTCGAGCACCGGAGAGGCGCATCGATGGTTGTCGTCGAGGCGTAGAACGGTGGTTCCAGGCAAGACTTCGGTTATCCGACTCAATAGCCCCGGGTCGGCCCCGTTCCACGAGTAGACCGCCTGTAGAGGGTCACCGACGACAAAGAGGTCGGATCTGTCGCCGAGCCAACCGCGAAGCAATCGCCACTGCGCAGGATTGAGGTCCTGGAGCTCGTCCACAAACAAGTGTCTGTAGCGCCAATGCTGAGCCGATCGGAATGCTTCGTCGTGTTCGAGCAGTTCGGCGCAAGACTCGACGAGGTCGTCCAAGTCCACGACTCCGCGGTGCTTCTTCAATTCGCGGTAGCTCTTGTAGACGTCGGCGACGACGCACGGGTCGGTTCCGCTCCGCCCTGCGCGCCTCGCCTCCTCTCGGTACGTCTCTGGGCCTAACACCCGCGCACGTGCCCATGAGATCTCGCCGCAGACGGTTGAGACCAGGCCCGGCTCTGGCTTTGTGCCGATGGAATCGGCCAGCAATCTGCCGACGAGCCGGCCAGGCGAGTCGAGTACCGCCGGGAACTTGAGACCTTGGTCCGCCCAATGACGCCGAAGTTGGGCATACGCCAAGGCGTGAAATGTTCCAGCGCTCACTGCGGACGCAACTCCGAGGTGCGCGAGCCGTTTGCGAAGCTCTTCCGCCGCTTTCCGGGTGAACGTGAGAACGAGGGTGCGCTCGGGGTCGGAGGTGCCTTCGAGTACCCGTCGCGCAACCCTGCGTGTCAGGACCAGCGTCTTGCCCGACCCGGCGCCGGCGATCACGCAGAGAGGGGCGGCTCGAGAAGTCACTGCTTCGAGCTGCGGGGCCGTCAATCCAAAAAGCACTCTTTCGAGCGCGGAGTCCACGACGGCACGGTACCGAGGTGGTGCGACACAGCGGTGGACCACTTGCGCTCAGGCAGCCGAGGCTTCCGCCCCAGTCGTGTTGGCGGGCGGGGCGTTCTAGGGAACACCCGTGTCTACAAGTTTGCGAAATTAAAGACCCGCATCGGCGGGAGGGCTGCTCACGGGCATTAGCCTCGCCCCGCGATGCTGCGGTCGTTTGCAGGAGGCGACCTCTTCGGCGAAGTGTGGGGGTCGACCCCGCCTCGCGTGCTCGCCCTCCACGGCTGGCGGCGAACCCACGAAGACTTCTCCGGGGTGATCGGTCCCGGTTCCAGTGCCGGTGCATGCGACGGGATCGCTGTGGACCTTCCCGGATTCGGCGCCACACCGCCGCCGCCTGAGGCTTGGGGATCGGCGGACTATGCAGCGCTCGTTGCGAGGATGCTCGACACCGACGGACCGGGTTCGCCCGAAGGCCCGGTGGTCGTCCTAGCGCACTCGTTGGGTGGTCGCGTGGCGGTCCATCTCGCCGCTTCACGACCCGACCTGGTGAGCGCGCTCGTGCTGACCGGAGCGCCGGTCGCCCCGCGCCCGGGCGCGAGGCGCAGACCTCCTGCACCGTTCAGGTTGGTACGAGCGATGAGGCGCATCCACGTCGTTCCCGAATCCACGCTCGAGCGCGCCCGCAACAGATACGGGTCACCCGACTACGTCGCCGCGGAGGGCGTTATGCGTCAGGTCCTCGTGCGACTTCTCGCCGAACGATACGACGAGCCGCTGTCTGCCCTTCGCTGCGCCGTCGAGCTCGTGTGGGGAGACGACGACAAGGAAGTTCCGCTCTCGGTCGCCGAGGCGGTGGCGTCGGCAGTACCGGGTGCAGTTCTCACGGTTTCCCATGGCGCGGGCCACCTGACGCCCCTCTCGGCGCCCGACTCGCTTCGTCAGGCCGTGGATCGCGCGCTCGCGGCGCCGCGCAGCGCGGGCACCGGCGATGGGAACGTCGGTGAGTCGCGGAGTGACGGAGTGACGGAGTGACGGAGTGATGGAGTCGACGCCGGGACTCGTCTGTGCGGCGTGGGCAGGTTTGCCGAGCGTCTCCGGGGGAACGACGGGATGGGTCGTCGTCGGGGTGTGTGGGCTCGCAACCTTCCCAGCGGCCATCCGCTGGTTGCGCGTAGCCCAGCGCGAGCACTACCTGCCGGGTTCGGTTTGGCGATTCGCTCTCCGCTGGTGGGGATCACGGCCCTCCAACATCGCCCTCGGGATCGCAGCTGTCGCTTGCGCCGGAATCTCAGTGCAATGGCCGATCGCCGGGGTAGGGACGGCCGTGGCGGGCGCGGTGGGCCCGATCGGCTTGCGATTGCGCGCGAGAACGGGCGCCCTTGTCTGGACCCCCCGACTTTGGAGGCTGGCCGCAGTTTTCGTGGTCCTGCAGGCTTCGATCGTCGGTGCTCTGGGAGCACTTCTCCGGGCTCCGTTCGTGGCTGCCCTAGCGCTTCTCGCTTCTCCTCGGATACTCGACCTTGCGTGCGCTTTCGCGGCACCGATCGAAAAGCGAATGGTCCGGCCGTATATCGAGCAGGCGAAGGCTCGACTCGCTCGCGTGAATCCGCACGTGGTCGCAGTGACAGGGTCTTATGGCAAGACCAGCACAAAGCAGGCGATCGCTCACATCCTGTCGGGCACCGTCAACACGGTCGCCAGCCCGGCGAGCTACAACAACCGCGCCGGCCTCGCGCGCGGTAAACGAGCACCTCGCCGACGGTACCGAAGTCTTTGTCGCGGAGATGGGTACATACGGCCCGGGTGAGATCGCAGAGCTCTGCGAGTGGCTCGACCCGGAGGTCTCCGTGATCACTGCGATCGGTCCGGTACATCTCGAGCGATTCGGTTCAGAGGAACGCGTCCTTCAGGCAAAGGCCGAGATAGTGGCGAACTGCAAGGTGGCCGTCCTCGCGACAGATGATCCCCGGTTGGCGGCGCTGGCCGACCGCCTCACCGCCGAGGGTCGCGCCGTCGTGAGGTGCTCATCTGAGGATGCCGCCGCAGATGTGGTTGTCGAACGAATCTCGGGTGCCAACGGAACCCTGCGCGTCAAGATCCGGGGCCGCGTCGTAAAAGACGGCCTTAACAGTCCAGCGCGCGAGTCCAACCTCGCGTCCGCGATCGGTGTGGTCGCGGCTCTCGGATTACCGGTCGAAGCGGCTCTCGGCCGTCTCGACGGGCTTCCAAGCGCGGCACATCGTCTGGAGTCCGTGAGGGTTTCCGGAGGCGCCCTCGTGCTCGACGACACGTACAACTCGAATCCCGCAGGCTCCGCCGTAGCGCTTTCGGTGCTCGCCGACGTTGGAGCTCGCGCCGAGCGAAGGGTTGTCGTGACTCCGGGAATGGTCGAGCTGGGCCGGCTCCAGCAGCGCGAGAACGCGGCTCTCGGACGATCCGCCGCTGCCGTCGCAACCGATCTCGTCGTGGTCGGGCGCACGAACCGGCGCGCGCTGCTCGAAGGTGCACCGCGCGGCCTCCGGCGATGGGACACGAGATTCGGGATTCTCTGTCATCGAAGTTGCCACCCGGCAGGACGCGGTTGCGTGGGTCAAGGCGAATGTAGGGCCCGGAGACGTCGTGCTCTACGAGAACGACTTGCCAGACCACTACCCTTGACCCGAATGTCGAGCGGATCTGTGCCGGGCGGAGCGAACCTGGCGCTCGGCGTCTGCTTCGGCGGACCGTCCCCCGAGCACGACGTCAGCGTGCTCACGGGACTCCAGGCGGCACACGAGCTGCTCCGTGCCGGGCGCAGGGTGACAGGGCTTTACTGGTCCAAGACGGGGGATTGGTACGAAATCGATCCTTCGCTCGAAGCGTCCTCGTTCGTCGAAGGAGTGCCCAGGAGCGCCCAGTCGCTCAGGCTGGTGACCGGTCCCGGCGGCGGCTTCGTGTCCGGACGCGGGCGGGGGGTGTTCGCCGGCGGGTCATCGCGCACAAAGACGCTCGACGTCGGGTCATCGCGCACAAAGACGCTCGACGTCGGGGTAGTTGTCAACTGCTGCCACGGCGGCCCAGGCGAAGACGGTTCCTTGCAAGGTGCGTTCGATCTTGCCGGTCTCCGTTACACCGGTCCGGGCGTTGCCGGAGCTGCGCTCGGGATGGACAAACTCGCTTTCGCGGGGCTCGCTGCTGAGGCGGGCTTGCCCGTCCTGCAAAGGGCGCTCATCGACGACACCACATCTGAAGAGCAACTCGGATTCAAGGGGCCGTTCATCGTCAAGCCCCGCTTCGGGGGTTCCTCGATCGGTGTCGTCGTCGCCGCCGATTTCGGAACTGCGAAAGATCTGCTGCGCACGAGTCTCCACTTTCATGCAGGAGCCGTCGTCGAGCCCTTCAGGAGTGATCTGTTCGACCTCAACATGGCAGTGCGAACGTGGCCGACGCTCGATCTCTCCGCTGCGGAACGCCCCGAGCGCACTTCCGCAGGTGCGGAGATCCTGGGCTATTCCGACAAGTACACAGGTGGCGAAGGAATGGCGAGCGCGCCACGGGAGCTCCCCGCGTGGATTCCGGACGAGCTGCTGGAGCAGATGCGCGCCGTTGCCTTACGCGCTGCGAAGCTGATCGGAGTTCGAGGGGTTGCACGCGTCGACTTCCTCTCTGACGGATCGAGCGAGCTTTGGCTCAACGAGATCAACACGATCCCGGGATCGCTGGCCCGATACCTGTGGGTAGATCCTGCCGTCCCTTTCGCGCGTCTATTGGAAGGAATGATCGAAGAGGCCGAACAGGTTCCGGCGTCGCATATGAGCGCTGCCGGCGCGGACGGGACGGTCCTTCGACTTGCCGGCTCGATTGAAGGAAAGCTCGGCTGAAGGCCGAAGTACGCTCGGTCGAACATGCCACTTCCTAGGAAGCTCCTCACGGAAGGCGAGACGGTAATAGTCGAGCTTCGTCCCACATGGTTGGTGCTCGGCTGGCCCCTCGTAGCCGTCATAGGTGCGGCGGTGCTGGCGATCGTTGTCGTCGTCAGCTTCCCGACGGCACCGTCGGCTGTCGGCTACTTGATGCTCGCCATCTTGCTGGTAGCCGCCGGGTGGCTCGCAGTTAGGGCGCTGCGGTGGCACATGACAAGCATCGTTCTCACCAACCGTCGGATACTCGAGCGCCGAGGAGTACTTTCGAGGCAGGGCGTAGAGATCCGGCTCGACCGGATCAACGAGCTCTCCTATCGCCAGACTCTGTTGGAGCGAATTGTCCGGACGGGTTCGCTCGTGCTCGAGGTCGGGGGGGAGACGGGAGTCGTGCTGTTCAACCATCTGCCCCAGCCGGCTGCCGTCCAGAGCCTCGTCACCGAGCAGATAGACAACTTGCGTCGTGGCGCGTGGCAGGGACCGGCCATGCAGACGAGCACGACCGCGCCAGGCGTGACCTACCAGGCGCCGGTTCCCATGCCGCCGCCCCCCGCACCGGCCCAGGTAGGCCCGACAGTGGCGGACCGCCTGGTACAGCTCGACGATCTGCGTCAACGCGGAATCCTCTCCGAATCCGAGTTTCAGGCAAAGAAGATGGAGCTTCTCCGCGAGCTCTGACTTCAGGTTTCGGGTCAGAGCTGTTCGACTCAGAGCCGTTCGACGTGCGCAGCCTTCGAAGGTCGCACCCGCCAGGCGCCGTATTGAAAGTCGTTCGTATCCAAGGCACCAGGTTCTGTGAGCGCGACGACGCAACCACCGAATCCGGCACCGGTGAGCCTTGCTCCGTGCACGCCGGGAAGCTGTAGGAGCCTTCCAACCAGTTGGTCGAGCGCCGGTGTCGAGACGTCGAAGTCGGTCGCCAAGCTCTGGTGGCTCGCCGTCATGAGGCGACCTGCTTCTTCGAGATCTTCCGCGACGAGTGCCTTGGCGAACCAACGCACTCTGTCGCACTCGGTGACCACGTGTCTGGCTCGCCGGCGAAGCGTTGCATCCGGAATTCCGAGGATCGCCTCCGGATCGACGTGGCCGAGGGGACCTAGATGGAACGAGGCGGCTTCGCACTCCGCACGCCGCGCAGCGTAGGCAGTAACGGGCAAGTTGCGGGCCTGCCCGGAATGGACGACCACGAACTCGGCTCCCTCCGGTACCGGTACCGGTCGTGCAGACAGGTCGGCAAAATCGATGAGCAACGCGGCACCTTCGATGGCGCTCGTGGTGACGAGCTGGTCCATGATGCCGCCCTGAACTCCGGTAGCTTCCTGTTCACCGCGCTGGCAGACGCGAGCTACCCGAGGCGCGGCCCCTTCCAATCCCAGAGCCAGAGCAACAGAGACGCACAGCGCGGCACTCGACGACAACCCCGCACCGACAGGAAGGTTTGTCGTTATCCGGCCCCATCCGCCGGTCCGCGGGCGGACGACGGCGACGATTCCGGCGATGTACCGAGCCCACGTCGGTCGGACCGAGCGGAGAAATTCGTGGTCGAGCGGGATTTTCACATGCACTTCGGCGTGCTCCTCCTGGGTGTCGGAATGGAGCACGACGAGCTCGCTCGAATCAGGCTCGAACAACACGTCGGTGCCGAGGTTGATGGCCATCGGCAGGGCGAGGCCTCCGTTGTAGTCGGTGTGGTCGCCGATCAGGTTGACGCGCCCGGGGCAGTGCGCGTGTCGCGGTGGGGGCACGCGGAGGACCTGACTATGGGTCTCGTCTTCGCCCGTCATACTTCGAAAGGCTCGAACGGCGTGACGCTTGCACCGGATCGGGACCCTGACACGGACCGAAGCTTGGCATGGGCGGAGGCAGACACGTCAGCCGACGTTCGACAATTCCTCCTGTGATCCCAGCTGGGCTCTTGGCTTGACCCCAGGTGTCGCTTGCGACCACCATCGCAAACCATGGCGACACTTGAAGTGGGCGAAGTCGAGCTGTGCTACGACCTGCGGCGGAAGGGCGACGAAGCCGTCATTCTGCTCATCTCCGGCCTCGGGAGTCAGCTGATCTCGTGGGACGAGGGTCTCTGCGACCTGTTGGTCGAAGAGGGTTTCGGGGTACTTCGGTTCGACAACAGGGACGTAGGGCTTTCCACGTCGTTCGATGCGGCCGGCACAGCCAAGCTCGACTTGTCCTCGATCGCCTCGATGGATCCGGCATCGGCTCCCTACAACCTGCTGGACATGGCCGCCGACGCGGCGGGCCTGCTCGGCGCCCTCGGGATCGGCGCCGCGCACGTCGTCGGGGTGTCCATGGGGGGCATGATCGCCCAGCAGCTCGCAATCTCTCACCCCGAACGAGTGCTCAGCCTCTGTTCGATCATGTCCATGACGGGCGCACCGGACGCTGAGCCCCCGAGCGGCGATGCCATCCGCGTCCTTTTGACACCACCCCCGGAGACAAGAGACGAATACGTCGAGCACCACGTTGAGGTCGAGAAGGTCATCGGCTCTCCCGGGTTCCCCTTCGACGAGCCGCGCACAAGGAGAAGGGCGCTCGCCGCATACGACCGGAGTTTCCGGCCCGCGGGGACTGGGCGCCAACTGCTGGCGGTCCTCTCGTCACCCGACCGTACAAAGGCGCTCGGGCAGGTCAGCATGCCGACCCTGGTGATCCACGGTGAGGCTGATCCGTTGGTGAAGTTGAGCGGAGGAATCGCTACGGCAGCCGCAGTCCCAGGATCGACCCTCGTACGAGTGCCGGGCATGGGTCATGACCTTCCTACCGAGGTGTGGAGCGACGTAGTGGCGGCCATCGTGCACAATGCGCGCGCGGTCACTGGATCATGAGCGGACCGCTCGAAGGAATCAAGGTCGTAGAGCTCGCGGGCATCGGACCCGCCCCTTACGTGTGCATGCTCCTTGCAGATGCTGGGGCGGACATCCTGCGCGTGGACCGTCCGGTGCGTGCGGCATATCCGCCGCAATCCGGGCCGTACTGGGACCTGTTGAATCGCAGCCGGCGGTCGGTGGCAGTTGACCTGAAGCGACCCGAGGGAGTGGAGGTCGTACTCGACCTGATCGCAGGCGCCGACGCGCTCGTGGAGGGATTCAGGCCGGGAGTCGCCGAGAGACTCGGCCTCGGTCCGGATCTGTGCATGGAGCGCAACAGGCGGCTCGTTTACGGACGAATGACGGGATGGGGGCAGGACGGTCCGCTCGCGGAGAGCGCGGGACACGACATCGACTACATCGCCTTGGCGGGTGCCCTCTGGCCGATAGGCCGAGGAGGGGAGGCACCCGTGCCGCCGCTCAATCTCGTCGGGGATTTCGGTGGCGGGGGGATGATGCTCGCCTTCGGAATGGTGGCCGCGCTCCTTGCGGCGGCGCGCTCGGGAGAAGGACAGGTCGTGGACGCCGCGATGGTCGACGGTGCCGCGTCGCTCATGACGATGACGTTCGCCTTTCGCGAGCTGGGGCTGTGGACCGACGGACGCGGGTGCAACACCCTCGACTCGGGGGCGCACTTCTACGAGGTATACGAGACCGCTGACGGCAAGTGGTTCGCAGTCGGTGCCATCGAGCCTCAGTTCTACGACACTCTTCTCAAGCTGATCGGGCTCGACGCTGCCGACCTGCCTGCGGAGAACGACAGATCGACGTGGCCGGACATGAAGGAGCGTTTTGCGGCCATCTTCAAACAGAAAACCAGGGACGAGTGGGCCGACCTGTTCGAAGGGACCGACGGCTGTGGTGCTCCCGTCCTTTCTCCTTGGGAGGCGCACGAGCATGCGCACAACCGAGCTCGCGGCACGTTCGTGGAGGTCGAGGGAGTGATCCAACCGGGCCCGGCTCCACGCTTCAGTCGGACACCTGCCAGAGTGAACCGTCCACCGTCGAGACCCGGTGCCGACACCGACGAGGCACTCTCGGAATGGGGTATAGGTGCCGAGCGAATCGCGGGCCTTCGCGAGCTCGGGGCGATCGGCTGACCGCAGAGTTGACCTCGAATCCTCCCGCAGCCGTCGAGCTCGTTGTCCCGGGGCCCGAGTGCGAGGACGAATTCCTCGCCCTGGTCGCCGAGAGCGCCGATCTCCACATGGGCTGGGTTCAGCCACCCGCTGACTCTGACGCGTACGCGCGTTATCTCCGGCGCATCAATCTGTCCAGTCATCGGGGCTTCATCGCCCGCGAGATCTCCTCGCGACGCGTGGTTGGGGTGGTGAACCTGAACGATATCGTGCTCGGGTCATTGCGCTCCGCATCTCTCGGCTATTACGGATTCGAGAGCACGACCGGAGGGGGGCGCATGACAGAGGCCGTGAGGCTCGCAATCGACCACGGTTTCGGTGAGCTCGGGCTCCACCGGTTGGAGGCGAACATCCAACCCGGAAACGGGCCGTCGCGAGCGCTGGTTCAACGGCTCGGTTTCCGGCTCGAGGGCTTCTCTCCTCGTTACCTGTACGTGGCGGGGGACTGGCGCGACCACGAGCGGTGGGCGGTGCTGAGCGACGACTGGAGATACACGAGGGGGCGCGGGAATGTCGAAACTTCGACTTCAGGCCGGCCTCACCACCAACTCTGAAAGAGCTTCGATCTCCGCCGTAACCTGGAGTTCGCGCGCGAGCGCGTCGAACCCGCCGTGCTCGTCGCGGACATGGTCGATGAACCCCGCCATCGCGTCGGGAATCACGCGGAGTATGGCGGTGGCGTACTTCTCGACCTCCTCGACGGCGTCGGCGTACTCCTCGCGAAGCGACTGCATCAGGCGCGCAGTGCCGATAGCGGAGAGCGCATAGTCGTCGATGATGACGTCGTCCGGCACACCCAGGCAGCCGAGCACGATGGCTGCAAGCACTCCAGTGCGGTCCTTGCCGGCGCTGCAGTGGAACACCGCAGGCAAGGAGGTCTCGGTCGCGAGGAGACCTATCGAACGGGCTATCGATTCGCGACCGTCGCTGAGAAGCTGTGTGTATCGCGCCGCGACGAATTCCGCCGTACCCCAGTCGGGAACGTCTTCTGTGCCGGGGATCGATTCTGTTAGCGGCAGGTGGTGATAGTCCACCTCGACCGTCTCGACCGGGAATCGTCCTCTTTGATCGACTTCGCTCGTAGTGCGGAGGTCGATCACGGTCACGAGTCCGAGCTCGCTCAATGCGGCACAGTCAGTTTCGTCCAGCTTGGTAAGCCCGTCTGCCCTGAACAGCCGCCGCCACCGGAGGTGTCCGCCGTCGCGGGTGGGATATCCGCCCAGGTCCCGGAAGTTGAAGCAGCCGCTCAGCGCGACGTGCCGTTGGTTCGCGGTCCCGCCGGCACCGGCTCCCATCTACTGAAGGAGGGCGAGGAGAGCGATTTTCGGCGGAAAAGGACTATTGCTCAGAGGTTCACGACGGGGCAGGTCACCGTGCGCGTGATGCCTTCGATCAGCTGTATGTGGCTTACGACCATTCGCCCGAGGTCGTCGACGCTCTGGGCCTCTGCACGCACGATCACGTCGTAAGGTCCCGTCACGTCCTCCGCAGAGGTGACGCCGTCAATAGCCGCCGTCTGCTGGGCGACCTGCGCCGCCTTGCCCACTTCGGTCTGGATGAGCACGTACGCCGTCACAGACATCGATACCTCCTATGCATGTGCCCAGGGCGCGCTCGGCCTGGACCTCAGCCGATCGTAGTGGTGTCCGAGGCATCCGATCTCAGTGGCAAGGGGTTGCCACAGGGCCGCCGTAGCATGCTCCACAGTGTCGTCGGCTGGCCGCAAGCTCCAAGCTCTGGCGGTCCAGTTCGGTCGGGACGCCTTGAAGGACCTGCTCGACCAGAACACTCCGTTCGGGCGTCTGGCGCTCACCCACGTTCTCTCCACGGCGGGCGACACGATGGTGACGATCTCGCTGGCCGGGTCCCTCTTCTTCTCGATCTCCCCCGAGGCCGCGAAGTCGAAGGTCATCCTCTACCTCCTGCTCACCGCGGCGCCTTTCGCCGTCGTCGCACCCCTGATGGGACCGGTAATAGACCGGAGTCGTGGGGCAAGGAGGGCGCTGGTGGTCGCCTCCACATCTCTTCGCGCTCTCGTGTGCGTGTTGATGGCGGGAGACATAAAGAGCCTTCTTCTGTTCCCACTCGCCTTCACGATGCTCGTCCTCTCGAAGGTGTATCTCGTCACCAAGGGCGCTCTCGTGCCCGTGCTGGCGAGCCGCGATCCGATCGAGCCCGTCCGGGGAGCTGCGGCAGAGCGGGGCGATGCCGGCGAAGCGGGCGCGCCCGCATCGGACGCTGCCCCGAGCGCTCACGAGCCGGTGGAGCTGTCCGTGCTGAACGCCAAGCTCGGGTTGCTCGCTTCGATCGCGGGATTCGCGGCCGCGCTGCCGGCAGTGCTGATCTTGAAGCTCGGTGGAGCCTCGTGGGTCCTGTACGTGGACATCTTCGTGTTCGCGGCGGCCGCCGTCGCAGGATCACGATTGCCGATAGGACGCTCGTCCGGCGCCGTCAACGCTCCGGACACTCTGCAGGATCCAGGTGCGCGCTCCAGGGTGGCGCGACGAGGTGATTGGAACGAACGCAGGACAGCCGAAGACGCGGCACAGGCCGATGACGACGTTCAATGGGAACCCTCGACTCCGCTCGAGGCGCTCGGGGCGAGAGGGCATCCCGAGGTGGTCCTGGCCGCCACGGCCATGTCGCTTCTTCGCGGGCTAGTCGGCTTCACGACGTTCCTGCTCGCGTTCGAGCTCCGCGAGCAGAAGGCGGCCACCTGGTGGTTCGGATACATGCTCGCAGCCTCGACCATCGGGGCCGTAGTGGGCGTTCTGTTGGTTCCGCGAGTAAGGAGGTTGGTGGGCGAACCACAGATGCTCGGCCTGTCCGTGTGGGCCGTGGCGCTCGTGGCCGCAATCGCCGCGTTCGTTGGAGGCCGGACGGTACAGGGTGCCTTGGCCTTCGTTCTCGGACTTTCGGCGGCAGCGGCCAAGCCGGCATTCGATGCCCTGGTCCAGCGCTACGTCCCTCCCGCGGCACAGGGCAGAGCATTCGCGCGCTTCGAGACGCTGCCTGCAGCTCGTCTGGGTGGCGGGAGCCTTGTTACCCGTGATCGCTGCGATGCCGTTTGTCGCCGGCGACATCGTGGTGGCAGCGGTGGCCGCAGTCGCTGCTGCGACTTACATGACCGGCAGGCAGGCGCTCACACACCGTCGGACCTGAGACTTCCGATGAGAACGGCGGAACCGGCACCGATTCAGCTGAGGCGGCTCTCGAGTCGGTTGATCTGATCGAGCAGCGCTGCCGGGAGGCGCGAACCGAACTGAGAAAGGTGCTCGCGGATCAGTGGAACCTCGGCTCTCCAGTCGGAGTCGTTGACCTTCAAGAGTGCGGCCATGTCGTCTTCTGAGATGTCGAGGCCCCGGGTATCGATGGCACCTGCGGCTGGGACGAAACCGATCGGGGTCTCGACGGCTTCCCCTCGGCCGGAGACCCTCTCCACGACCCATGCGAGAACGCGGGAATTCTCACCGTATCCGGGCCAGAGGAATCGGCCATCCGAATCCTTGCGGAACCAATTCACGTAGAAAAGACGGGGCAGCTTCTCGGGGTCGGTCGAGGCTCCGATGCTGAGCCAGTGAGAGAAATAGTCGCCCATGTTGTAGCCGCAGAAAGGCAGCATCGCGAACGGATCGCGTCTGAGTTTCCCCACCGCACCCGCGGCGGCCGCCGTCGTCTCCGAAGCCATGATCGAGCCGAGGAACACGCCGTGCTCCCAGTCGCGCGCCTCTGTGACGAGCGGCACCACCGAGCTCCTTCTGCCCCCGAAGAGGACGGCGGAGATCGGAACGCCTTCGGGGTCCTCCCACTCAGGCGCGCAAGCCGGATTCTGATCCGCCCTCACGGTGAACCGCGCGTTGGGGTGCGCCGCAGGCGTCCCCTTGTCGGGAGTCCACGGCTCGCCGCGCCAGTCGGTGAGTCCTTCGGGGGGCTCGTCGGTCATGCCCTCCCACCACACGTCGCCGTCCGCCGTGTAGGCGGTGTTGGTGAAGATCGTGTTTCGCGACATCGTCTTCAGAGCGTTCTCGTTCGTCTTCACACTCGTGCCCGGGGCGACACCGAAGAAGCCGGCCTCGGGATTGATTGCTCGCAGGCGCCCGTCGGGCCCGAACTTCATCCAGCAGATGTCGTCGCCGATCGTTTCCACCTTCCAACCCGGGATCGTCGGCACGAGCATCGCCAGATTCGTCTTCCCGCACGCCGAGGGGAACGCGCCGGTCACGTAGCGAACCTCCCCAGCAGGGGACGTGAGCTTCAGGATGAGCATGTGCTCTGCGAGCCAGCCGTCGTCGCGCGCCATGACCGATGCGATACGGAGTGCGAAGCACTTCTTTCCGAGGAGCGCATTGCCGCCGTAGCCAGATCCGAACGACCAGATCTCGCGCGACTCGGGGAAGTGCACGATGTACTTGTTGTCCGAGTTGCACGGCCAGGCCACGTCGGCCTGTCCGGGTTCGAGGGGGGCGCCGACAGAGTGCATGCACGGGACGAATTCGCCGTCGTCACCCAGCACCTCGAGCGCTTGCGTTCCCATGCGGGTCATCGTCCGCATCGAGACCGCGACGTATGGGGAGTCAGTGATCTCCACGCCGATGTGAGCGATCGGTGATCCGAGCGGGCCCATGGAAAACGGCACGACGTACATCGTGCGGCCGCGCATGCAACCTCGGAACAGTGCTGTGAGCGTGTCGCGCATCTCGACCGGGTCTTGCCAATTGTTGGTGGGGCCGGCGTCGGCCTTGTCCTTGCAACAGATGAAAGTCCGGTCCTCCACCCTTGCGACGTCGGCAGGATCGGATCTCGCCCAGTAGCTCCCCGGCCGCTTCTCGTCCGAAAGCCGGGTAAAGGTGCCAGCTGCGACGAGGAGGTCGCAGAGGCGGTCGTACTCCTCGGAGGATCCGTCGCACCACTCGACCCGGTCCGGCTTGGTCAGCGCTGCCATCTCGTTCACCCAGTCGAGGAGCCTCCGGTGCGCGGTCGGGGCCGTCATGGCCTGACCGTCCGCTCTGCTGCGGTTCTTCGAACGCTCCGTGTCAACCTCATGATCGCGTGCGTCACAACCTCGTCTCCGGGTCGCTCTCCGGGCCAACGGGGTCCGGAGGTGGGGACCCAATGCTAGGCATGGGAACGTGGGTCGAACGAACCGGGCCTGGCCAGGCGCAGACCCCGAGCCCGAACAAGCCGGCGCGGCCCCCGAAGCGAGGGGCGGGGGAGAACTCGAGGCGCTCGAACGTATTGCCGCACTGCTCGCACCGGCTCCGCCAGGAGAGGTGTGGATCGGCGACGACGCGGCCGTCGTAGCCCCGCCGGCGGGACCCCTCCTTCTCACTGTCGACGTCGTCGTAGAGGGCGTGCACGCCGACCTTGCGCTCGTAAGCCTGGAGGACCTCGGTTGGAGGTCGGTCTCCGCGGCGGTGAGCGACATCGCCGCCATGGGAGGTCTCGCGGACCGGCTGCTTGTCTCGGTGGCTGCTCCACCGACCACCGACCTGGAAAGGATCTACAGAGGCATCACCGAGTCGGCTCTCCACCATGGTGCAGCGGTCGTGGGAGGCGATCTGTCGACCGCTGCTTACATCTCCGTGGCGGTCACCGTCGTCGGCCACGTGCCTTCGGGAGTCGAGCCCGCGCTCAGATCGGGGGCGACCGCCGGTGATGTGCTCCTCGTGACGGGGCCTCTCGGAGCGGCCGCCGCAGGCTTCCGGATCTTGCGCGATCGGCGACCGGCGACCGGAACGGAGATGGAGTCCGAGCGGAGCCTGGTCGAAGCTCACCGGCGTCCGGTCGCCGCGCCTGGCCGAAGGGGAGGTTGCTCGAAGGTGCGGCGCGACGGCGATGATCGACGTGTCCGACGGGATCGCGTCTGACGTGCGACGGATCGCCGCCGCATCTCGGGTGGGAGTGAGACTGCAAGACCTGCCGGTCGCCACCGGCGCCACCGAGAACGAGGCTCTTTGCGGTGGCGACGACTACGTGTTGCTTTTCAGTATTCGCGATGCGGCTGAGGCGATACGGGCATTCGAAGCCGCCGGGTTGAGAGCGCCGCTTGTCGTCGGCATCTGCACGTCCGACCCGTCGGAGCTGCGCTTGCGAGAAGGCCCGCTTCCTGACTGCGGTTGGGAGCATCCCTGGCTGTTACCCAGGATCTCGAGTTCGCCAACCGGTGCCTGATCACTCAGGTCCGGTACCACCCCGCCCCGTCAGCGACTAAAGACGGTCGGTCAGACGGTCTCTGTGGTCTTCTGGCGCCGCGGAGGCTTCGTGATCTTTCCGGCGCGGATGCAAGAGGTGCACACATGCACGCGGCGAGGCGACCCGTTCACGAGCGCGCGCACCTTTTGGATGTTCGGGTTCCAGCGGCGCTTGGTTCGCCTGTGGGAGTGACTGAGGCGCATGCCGAACGAGGGGTGCTTGCCACATATGTCGCAGACAGCTGCCACGGCGCGCGCCTCCTCCAAAGGATCTCCGGGACGAAGGGTCAAGGTTAGCATCCTCGCCCATGGAGGCATTGAGGCGACTGCGCCCGGCCGACCTCGCGTCGGTCATGCGGGTCTACCGGGACCTCCTTCGCTCGCACCAAGAGTCGATCAACAGGCTGAACGTCTATCCAGTCCCCGACGGGGACACCGGGACGAACATGGCACTCACACTCGAGTCGGTCGTGTCGGAGCTGGACGCGTTCAACGGGAACAGCTCCCACAGCCTTCCCGAGGTCTGCTCGGCCATCGCACACGGGTCGCTCATGGGTGCGAGGGGGAATTCCGGGGTGATCCTGTCGCAGCTGTTGCGCGGCATCTCGGGCGTGCTCGGCCCGGCCGACGTGGACAAAGCGGACGGCGCGGTCCTAGCCGAGGCCCTGGTCGCCGCCAGTGACGCCGCCCGCAAGGCCGTGCTCCGTCCGGTCGAAGGGACGATCCTCACCGTGGCACGTGAGGCGGGGCAAGGGGCGATGGACGCGGCGGAGTCGGGGGCGCCCCTCATCGTGGTCGCCGAGCAGGCTCGCGAGCGGGGAGCAGCTGCCCTGGCTCGAACTCCCGAGCAACTTCCGGTGCTCGCACGTGCCGGGGTGGTCGACGCGGGCGGAGCGGGTTACCTGCTGCTGCTGGACGCGTTGTTGAACGTGGCTGACGGCCGCGCTCTTCCGGACCCTCCGCCTGAGACTTCCGGAATCTCTCCGTTCGAGTCGAGCGCGAACCAGTCTCGGTACCCGGGCGAACCGGGTGATCACGGCGACGGGACGGCACAGGACGTTGTGGGCCAGGGCCTGCGTTACGAGGTCATGTACCTCCTCGAGGCTCCCGAAGACACGGTCCCAGCTTTCAAAGACGTGTGGGCGGGGCTCGGCGATTCCATCGTCGTCGTAGGTGACGGCGCGTTGTGGAACTGCCACATCCACACAGACGACGTCGGTGGCGCGATCGAGGCGGCATTGGACGCCGGGCGGCCGCGGAACATCCGCGTGACCGATCTGGGCGAACAGATAGAAGAGGAGCGCTGGGTGCGCGAGGGCGGCGCGGCGACACGCGTAGAAGACCCTGGCCCGGTACCGCGGACGGCGGTCGTGGCGGTGGCCACCGGCGACGGGATCGCCCGGATCTTCCGTTCCCTCGGTGTGCACCACTTCGTTCCGGGCGGGCAGTCGATGAACCCGTCGACGGCGCAGATCTTAGAAGTGGTCGAGTCGGTTGCTTCGCCTGAAGTCGTTCTACTCCCGAACAACGAGAACATTCAGCCCGTCGCGATGCAGGTGGTCGAGCTCGCGACCAAGCCGGTGAGGGTCGTTCCGACGAGCGGGATCGTCGAGGGGTTTGCCGCCCTTCTCGAGTACGACCCCGAGAGCGGGGCCGACGACAACGCGGCGGGGATGGCCGAGTCGGCGAGGCGCGTCGTGAGCGGCGAGGTCACGCGATCAGTGCGCGACGCGCAAGGCTCCTTCGGCGCGATTGCGAAAGACGACTGGCTCGGCATGTCGCGAGAGGGCATCGAAGTGGTTTCCAAGGCCCTCGACGAGGCGACCATCGCACTTCTCGACAAGCTCATAGAGCCGCGTCACGAACTGGTGACCCTCATCGAGGGAGACGGTGCGAGACCTCAGGACACGAGGAGGGTCACCGAGTGGTTGAACGAGAACCACTCTGACGTAGCGGTCGAGGTCCACCACGGAGGCCAACCCTTGTACCCGTACCTCATCAGCATCGAGTGATGGCCGGCGCCGAGCCCCACGAGACGCCGGACAAGGGCCGCACTCTCGTACAGCTCGCCGACGTCACGGTCGACCGAGTGAGGCGAATCGGAGTCAAGCGGGCCGAGGCGCTCACGAGCGTAGGGATCGAATCGGTGGCCGACCTGTTGATGCACTACCCGCGCAGGTATGTCGACAGGACGAGGCAGTCGGAGGTGGCGGGCCTCAACGTGGGGGAGGAGTCCGTCGTTCTCGCCGAGGTCAGATCGGCCCGTTACCGCCGGACGAGGGGGGGAAAAGCGCTCGTTGAGCTCGACGTCCACGACTCGACGGGAGCGTTGAAAGTTGTCTTCTTCAACCAGGGCTGGCGTGCGAAGCAGCTTCCTGCCGGCACGGAGGCCCTGTTCTTCGGGAAGCTCGACACCTACAGGGGGAAGCGCCAGCTCACCAACCCCGTTGTCGATCTCGTCGGGAACCGGACGGGGCGGATCGTGCCCATCTACCCGACGACAGAGGCTTCGGGCATCGCAGGCTGGGAGTACGGGGAGTGGGTTTCGGAGGCGCTCGCCAGGGCCCGGCCCATTCACGATCCGGTCCCTTCTCGCTTCTTGGGCGAGCTCGGGCTGGTGTCGCGCCACGATGCCCTTTCCGGGATCCACCATCCGAGCACTTGGGCCGAGAAGACCGCGGCGCGACAGCGTCTCGCATTCGACGAACTTCTCCGGTTGCAGCTCGAAGTCGTGATGCGCCGGCACGAGGCCGAGCGTGACGCGCGGGGAATCAGGCACTCGATCGGGACCGAGGGCCGTGCGGGTGATCTCGTCTCGGAGTTCAGGGACCACCTCAGCTTCGAGCTGACCAAGACGCAGCGCCAGGCGGTCGAGCAGATCGAGCGGGACCTCGCTGGCCCGCTGCCGATGAACCGGCTGCTACAAGGTGACGTCGGCTCGGGCAAGACGGTTGTCGCCGTGTGTGCCCTCCTTACCGGTATCCAGGGCGGCTACCAGGGCGCTTTCATGGCACCGACCGAGGTTCTCGCCGAGCAGCACTACATCTCGGTCCGCTCGATGCTCGACGGAATCGAGATTCCCGATAGCCGACGTCTCGGCGGCCACCGCCCCCTCGGGGTCGCACTTCTCACCAACCGTACGAGCACGGCCGAGCGCGCGAGGGCGTGTGACGGCCTCGCCGACGGGTCCGTCGACCTGGTCGTCGGGACTCACGCGTTGCTCACCGACGACGTCCGTTTCTCGAAGCTCGGCGTGGCGGTGATAGACGAGCAGCACAGATTCGGGGTCGAACAGCGCGCCGCATTGCGTTCCAAGGGCCGCGACTCGGCATCAGGTGAGGGGTTCGATCCCGATGTGCTCGTGATGACGGCGACTCCGATACCTCGCACCGCTGCGATGGTGGTCTTCGGGGATCTCGACATGACTCTGCTCGACGAGCTCCCCGCGGGGCGAACACCCGTGGAAACCGTTTGGGCCCGCACGGACGACGACGACGCAAGGGTCTGGGAACGGGTGCGTGCCGAGGCAGCGGCCGGCCATCGCTGCTTCGTGGTCTGCCCACTCGTGGACGGCTCGGAGCGCGTGCAGGCGCGCTCTGCGACAGAGGAGATGGAAAAGCTGGGCTCCTCGGTGCTCCTCGGGCTCCGGGTCGGCTTGCTCCACGGCCAGCTGAAAGCGTCCGAGAAGGAGCCCGTCATGTCGGCGTTCCGTCGCGGGGACCTCGATGTGCTCGTTGCCACCACCGTCGTCGAAGTGGGAGTGGACATCCCTGACGCAACGGTCATGGTGATAGAGGACGCCGACCGATTCGGGATCGCTCAGCTCCACCAACTCCGCGGCCGTGTCGGGCGCTCCGACCTGCAGTCCTGGTGCTACCTGCTCAGTCGCAACTCTTCACCGGAGGCCACGACGCGGCTCCGGGCGCTCGAGATGTCGACCGACGGATTCGAGCTCGCAGAGGTGGACCTGGACCTGCGCGGAGAGGGGACCATCCTCGGATCTCGCCAGAAGGGCAGGAGCGACTTGAAGCTCGCAACACTTCGTCCCGCCGACAGGCGTCTCGTTCAAGACGCGCGGCAGGTCGCAGAGTCGCTGCTCGGAGAGGACCCGAGGCTCGAGCAGAACACCGAGCTCGCCGACGAGCTGCGGCTCTTCCTCGGTGAGGACGCTGCGTTCCTCCAAAAAGGCTGACCAGTCCCAGATGAAGATCGAGCGAGATGAAGATCTAGCCAGATGAAGATCTAGTGCGTGTCGTCGGCGGAACGAGCCGCGGCCGTCGGCTCGCGGCGCCGGTAGCCAAAGGTGTGAGGCCGACGTCGGACCGAGTCCGTGAGTCGATCTTCGACATCCTCGGAAGCCTGGTGGACCTGAACGGGATGCGGGTAGCCGACCTGTTCGCCGGCACCGGAGCGTTGGGAATAGAGGCCTTGTCGCGTGGGGCGGGATCCGTCACGTTCGTCGAGGAAGACTTGGTCGCCGTCGCATCGGTGAGGGCGAACCTCCTCTCGACCGGCCTCGACGGGCCGGAGGCGATCGTGACGAGGTCGGACGTCCTCGACTTTCTCAGGTCCCGTACCACTCCGTTCGACCTGGCTCTGTGCGATCCGCCCTACAGCTTCGACCGCTGGGACGAGCTGCTCGAGGTCCTCCGAGCGGATATGGCGGTGCTCGAGTCCGGTACGCCTCTCACCGTCGCCGACCCCTGGTTGGTCCTCAAGTCCAGGCGATACGGCGGTACGCTCGTGACGGTGGTGCGCTGCAAGGACGAATCGCGAGGAGGCCCGGGGTGAAAGTCGCCCTTTTTCCGGGCTCGTTCGACCCGTTCCACAACGGGCACCTCGATGTCGCCGAGCAGGCGGCGCGAATCTTCGACGAACTGGTCGTCGCCGCGCTGCGCAATCCCCAGAAATCCCATGCGATGTTCGACCGCGAAGAGCGCGAGGCCATGCTCGCCGAGTCCCTCGAGCACCTCGACAACGTCCGCATCGTTTCTGTGTCGACTCTCGTGGTGAACGTGGCGAGCGATGTCGGGGCAACAGCGATCGTCCGGGGCCTGCGAGCGGTGAGCGACTTCGAAAACGAGTTGCAGATGGCGCAGATGAACAAGCAGCTGTCGGGGATCCCTACTCTGTTCATCCCGACCAGCTCCGCCAACTCGTTCATCGCCTCGCGCCTGCTGCGCGAGGTCGCCATGTTCGGCGGTGACGTCGACTGGGCCGTGCCTAAGCCCGTGAAGATCCGGCTCGACCAGAGATTCGGGCGATGACGGACTTCTACGACGATGACGACGAGTTCTCCTCGGACGCGGCGCATTCGTCGCCGACGACGCCGGATACGACCGAGACCCTGATCCAGCGCGCGCACGATCACATAAGCGCGGCCCGTCCCTTGCCCCTTTCTTCATCGGTGATGGTCGCCCGCGACGAGTTGCTCGACCTGCTCGAGAAGGCTCTCGACCGCATGCCGGGCGAGCTCCGCGACGCTCGCTGGCTCCTGAAGGAGCGCGACGAGTTCTTGGCCGCGCGCCGAACGCGAGGCGGATCAGCTCCTCGACGACGTGCGTGCTCAGGCAGAACGCATGGTGCAACGCACGGAGATCGTCCGCCAGGCGAACCAGGTCGCCCAGCGCATCCTCGAAGACGCGAGGGAGGAGGCTCGCAGGCTCCGCCACGAGGCGGAGGACTACTGCGACCAGAAGCTCGCCGCATTCGAGATAGTTCTCGACAGGACGATCAAGACGGTGAAAGGCGGCCGCGCGAAACTGTCGGTGACGCCTCTGCTCACGGGCGTGGTTGCGGGCGCAGAGGCATCCGGTGGGCCGGGCAGCGCAGACTTGTTGGCGCCTGACTCAGAACAGCGTTTCTTCGACCAGGACATCGAGTGAGGAGGGGGGTCCTGATGACGGCGAGCCCTTTCGTCGTGCACGTCGCCCGGCTCAGGCGGTCGATAGGCAGCCGTTCCCGGGAGCATCGGTCCGGACCGATCGCCGGCCTCGAGGTGACGGGCAGCCGCGTCCCCGAGGGTTCGAAGGTCGTGGTCGACGTCGTCCTGGAGTCGGTTTTCGGCGGCGTGGAGGCGTACGGCACCGTGGAGGCGACGTGGGCCGGCGAGTGCAGGAGGTGCCTCGCGGTTGCGACCGGAAGGCTCGTGGTCCCCGTCCGCGAGCTGTACACCGAGACAGGCGACGGCGACGAGACGTATCCACTCGTGAACGACTCGGTCGACCTGGAGGTGCTCGCGCACGACGCATTGCTGCTCGAGCTGCCGCCCGCCCCGCTGTGCAGGGAGGGTTGCCTCGGACTTTGCTCGACGTGCGGGGCCGACCAGAACGTCGAGCGGTGCGACTGCAAGCCGGCGAGCGATCCGCGGTTCGCCGTTCTCGACGTATTGAAGGGCGGCGACCCGGCCGAGTAACGTGGCATCTCCACCGAGCCCAGGACCCACGAGATGGCCGTACCCAAGAAGAAGACCTCGAAGGCCAAGAGCCGGTCCAGACGCGCGTCGAACTGGGTGCTTCGCCGGCCGAGCCGAAGCGTCTGCCCGCACTGCCATCAGGCCAAGGTTCCGCACGTCGTGTGTCCTCATTGCGGGTGGTACAAGGGCCGGCAGGCCGTCGAGATCGACTAGTGGCCTCACCTGGCGGCGCCGCCTCCGGCCTTCCGGTGGCGGTGGACGCGATGGGGGGCGACAAGGCACCGGACGAGATCGTCGCCGGTGCGCGCCAGGCCCGCGACACGCTCGGGGTTCCCGTCGTCCTCGTCGGGTCCTCTGATCTGATCGGCGATCCACTCGACCTGCCGATAATCGAGGCCTCCGAGGTCATCGGGATGGACGAGGACCCGGGACCCGCCGTACGGCGAAAGAAGCATTCGTCCCTCGTTCTCGCGGCCGAAGCGGTGCGCGATGGCAAAGCCTCCGCGATGGTCTCGGCCGGCAACACCGGGGCCGCGATGGCGAGCGCACTGCTGCGGATGGGGCGCCTGAAAGGGATCGCCCGCCCCGGGATCGCAACCCCGATCCCACGTGTGGGTACCCACCCGAGCATCCTCATCGACGCGGGCGCTAACGCCGAATGCACCTCTGCGATGCTCGTGCAGTTCGCACAGATGGGCGCCGCCTACGCGTCGGCCCGGTACCACACCGACTCGCCGACGGTGGCGCTGCTCTCGATCGGAGAGGAGCCCACCAAGGGGAACGCTCTCGTGAAGGAGACGCACGCGGCGCTCGCCGAGCTCCCGGGGATCAACTTCATCGGGAACGTCGAGGGCAGGGACCTGCTACCCGGCACTGCTGACGTCGTGGTCACCGACGGGTTCACCGGAAACGTCGCACTGAAGGCACTCGAGGGGTCCCTGCGGTTCTTCATGGGATCGCTCCTCGAGGTCTTCTCCATGAACGAGGAGACCAAACGGGCCTCTGAGGTGCTCATGCCGCATCTCACCCCTCTTGCCGAAGACCTGGACCCCGACGGGACCGGGGGCGCAGTTCTTCTCGGGGTGAAGGGGGTATGCGTCATAAGCCACGGGTCGTCGAACGCACGGGCAATAGTCAATGCGGTGCGCGTTGCGCACGAGGCGGTTACCGGCGACCTGGTCGGGCGACTCCAGGCCGCGGTCGCTCAGGCACCGGGCCAGGATCGGAATCGGCCCTAAAGACCGCCGCCCAGGTAGGATCGAACCTCAAAATGACCACAGGAGAAGCCGTGCCGGCCGAGACGCACGTCGAGAAGGGCCCGCCCGACCGCCAAGAGGTGTTCGAGCTGATCAGGGACCAGCTTGCGGACATCTTGGAGATCGAGCCCACAGCGATAAGCGAGTCTGCCTCGTTCGCCGAGGATCTCGATGCCGATTCGCTCGCCCTGATCGAGCTCGTCGAAGCCTTAGAAGAGGAGCTCGGAGAGCGTTCGGTCGGCTTCCGCATCGAAGACGAGGACTTAGAAGAGCTGAGGACCGTGCGGGACGCGGTCGACTACGTGGTCGCCAAACTCGGAGTCACCTGATACGCAAGCGGACCCGAAAGACACCGGCGGGCACCTGGACACCCCGCTGGTCGAGCTGATGACCCGCCTGGGTCGCACCTTCGACGATCCAACGCTACTCGTCCAGGCGGTATCGCATCGCTCTTGGTGCGCCGAGTCAGGCGGCCACCCGTCGAACGAGCGCCTCGAGTTCCTGGGCGACGCGGTGCTCGGATTCGTGGTCGCCGACCACTGCTACCGCGCTTACCCCGAGTCGTCCGAGGGCGACATGGCGCAGGTGAGGTCGGCCGTGGTCAACACGAATGTTCTAGCGGAGGTGGCGGCCGAGCTCGAGCTGGGTTCGGCTGTTCGTCTCGGACGCGGCGAGGAGTCTTCCGGCGGGAGAAGCAAGGCGTCCATACTCGCCGACTCCTTCGAGGCGGTGATCGGCGCGGTCTATCTCGACGGTGGCTGGGAGGCTGCTCGCGCCTTCGTGCTCGAGTTCTTAGGCCAGCGCATCGGCACCGCGGCGGCGGGTCCGGGCGAAGGCGACCACAAGACGAGGCTGCAGGAATTCGTCGTCCACCTTCACGGTCAGGCGCCCCGTTACGAGGTCGTCGGCTCGGGACCTGATCACGACAGGCGTTTCAAGGCGAACGTCTACGTGGCAGGCAGCATGGTCGGTCACGGCACGGGCCGCTCCAAGAAGGACGCCGAGCAGGCAGCGGCACGAGCCGCGTGGAAGGTCCTCGACGGGGACCGGCCCAAGGAAGCCGAGTCCAAGGAATCGGCCGGGCCCCCCGACCCTCCCGAGGAGGCTGAAGCTGAGGCTCTGGTGAGGGATGCCTGAGCTGCCCGAGGTCGAAACGATCCGACGAGACCTCGAGAAGGAGATCGTCTCCAAGAAGGTGAAGTCGGTCGAGGTCCACGGCAAGCGGTCCGTTCGCCGCCACAAGAGTGACGAGGAGTTCATCGAGCGGCTCGAGGGCCGCAAGGTCATGTCGGTGAAGAGGTCCGGCAAGTACCTGCTGATCGGACTCGACGCTGACCAGGACGTGCTCGTGATGCACCTCGGGATGAGCGGACAGCTGCTCCGGGTCAAGTCGCCCAAAGAGCCGATGGCCAAGCACACCCACGTGGTGATCACCTTCACCCAGGCAGGTCAGCTCCGGTTCGTCGACCCCAGAACCTTCGGCGAGCTCTTCGTCACGCGCGCGGGGGACCTCGAAAAGGCGATCCCGGAGCTGGCGCACCTCGGATTCGACCCGGTGGACGACGTGATGAGCTGGACTCGCTTCGGCGCTCTTCTCGCTGACCGCCACGCCCAGCTGAAGACGTTGCTCATGGACCAACGTTTCGTCGCCGGGATAGGCAACATCTACTCCGACGAGATCCTCTTTGCCGCCGGTCTCAGGTACGACCGGCCGTCGGACTCACTCAGCGCTCAAGAGGTGCGACGTCTCTACCGCGGGATGGTCGAGACTCTCTCTGAGGCCATAAAGCACCGAGGGTCGTCGCTCGCCGACGAGCAGTACCGCGACCTGTTCGGCGAGGTGGGGGACTACCAGGGACAGCATCAGGTCTACGACCGAGAGGGACAGGCCTGTCGCCGTTGTCGCCACGAGATCGTGAGGGTGAAGGTGAGCGGTCGCTCGTCGTTCATGTGCGAGGTCTGCCAGGTCTGAGACTCTCGTTCGCAGGCCAGTAGCGGCGGAGCACGCGGCCCACGACCCATTCGACGGGAACCGGCCCGAAGGCCCTGCTGTCGGTGCTGGCGTCGGGGTTGTCGCCGCGAACGACGATGTGCCTGGCGTCGGCGCTCACGACCCGTTTGCACACGAGCCGCGAGGGAGACCGGGGATCGCGCACGACGACGATGTCACCCTCTTTCGCCCGACCGATCCTCGCTACGAGAAGCCGGTCACCGGGTCTGAGGGTGGGAAGCATGCTGTCCCCCGACACGACGAACCTACGGGGCCTCACCCACGCAAGCGCGGCGATCAGGGCCGTGACCAGGGAAGCGCCCGCGCCCAGCACGCCGCGACGCTCGGTAAGGTGAAGCCGGGTCACCAGGACCACCACAAAGCGAAGAAAGTCTGGACGACCGCAATCAACGTCATCACGAGAAAGCATCCGACACAAGGAGCATCGCTAAATGCATATCGCTGATCGCCTGCTCGCCGCGCTTGACCGCTTCAGCGCGCCGGCAACTGTGAGGGCGCACTGCGACCTGCCCTGCGGGGTCTACGACCCGGCACAGGCGCGAATCGAAGCCGAGTCGGTGAAGAACTGCATCACCAAGTTCAACGAATCGTCCGACGACGTGTTCAGGACCCGGGCCACCTTCATAAAAGAAGAGCGGGCGGACCTCGTGAAGCATCACCTGTGGGTCCTGTGGACCGACTACTTCAAGCCGGAGCATCTCCAGGCTCATCCCCAGCTCCACGACCTGTTCTGGAAGGCGACGAAGACTGCAGGTGAGGCGAAGAAGAGCAACGATCCCGCCGTAGCGGACCGTCTCCTCGACTCGATCAAGGAGATCGACACGATCTTCTGGGAGACGAAGAAAGCTTGAACCACCGGTCGCCCTACCGGACCACCAGTTGCGCGATGGCGGCCGGTAGGGTGGCGAAGTGTTCCTGAAGTCGCTGACTATGAAGGGCTTCAAGTCCTTCGCAGACCCGATAACCCTGCACCTCGAACCGGGTGTGACGGTCGTGGTCGGGCCCAACGGGAGCGGAAAGTCCAATGTGGTGGACGCCGTCGCCTGGGTTCTCGGGGCTCAGGGCCCGCGGGCGCTTCGCGGCTCCAAGATGGAAGACGTCATCTTCGCCGGCTCGTCTGACCGACCCGCGCTCGGCCGCGCCGAGGTGACGCTCACCATCGACAACAGAGCCGGTCGCCTTCCTGGAGGGCTCGCAGAGATAACGATCACGCGCACGCTTTTCAGGTCGGGCGACAGCGAGTACGCGATGAACGGACAGGCGTGCCGTCTGCTTGACATACAGGAGCTGTTGAGTGACTCAGGAGTCGGTCGCACACAGCACGTGATCGTCGGGCAGGGCCAGCTGGACCAGATCCTGAACGCAAGGCCCGAAGAGCGCAGGGCGGTGATCGAAGAGGCAGCCGGCGTGCTGAAGCACCGGCGCCGGCGAGAGCGTGCCGACAGACGTCTCGCCGCCGCGGAGGAGAATCTCGAGCGCCTCGGTGACCTGCTTCGCGAGCTGCGGCGGCAGATCCGTCCGCTCGAACGACAGGCGTCAGCCGCGCGGTCGCACGGCAGGATTGCAGACGAATTGCGCGCGCTGCGGTTGCACCTCGCGGGGAGGGAGCTCGTCTCTCTCAGAGAAAGGCTGCAGGGGGCGGCGGAGGCTCGCGACAGCTTGCGCGACGAGACCACCGAGTTGAAAGAGCAGTTGCGCGACATAGACGCGGCGATCGAACGATCGACAACCGAGCTCTCGTCGCGCGACGACGAGGATCTGGTCGTGGGACTCGGCAGAACCCAGGGCCTGGCGGAACGATGCGTCGGACTTTCAGGAGTTCTCGCCGAACGCAGGCGTTCGCTCGAGCGAGCGCTCGTCGCTGCGGCTGACGTCAACGTCGTGTCGTCGCTCGAGGCCGACGCGGCGCGCCTCGGCGAGCAGCTCGAACAAGCCGAGACGGAGGCGGCAGAGTTCGTCCCGGAGATCGCCTCGATCGATGCCGACGAGGCTGATCTGGCGCTCGAGGCCCGCTCGCTGGCGGCTCTCGGCGACGAAACCGAAGCCCGAGCCGCACGCCATGCGCAGCTCACTGCGGGAGCGCGCCTGGAGGCTGCACTCAAGGCTTTGGAGATCGACGGAGAGCATTTGGGTCAGCTCCGTGAGCACAGGGAAGCGGCGAAGCGACGTCTTCGGGCGGTCGAGGCTCAGCGTGAAGAGCTCGAGGCTCAACTCGAGTTGCTCGCGTCGCAGATCGAAACGCTCGAGGTGAGCCGTTCAGAGAGCGAAGCCGCGATGCGTCAGTCAGAGAGTCGTCTCATCGACGCCGAAGACACTGCGGAGGCGGCAGGTCGAGAGCACGACCGTGCCGATGCGCGAGCTGAGAGTCTTGCCGGTGCGCTCAGGGTCTTGCAGGGCACTGCGGGTCGCCAGGTGCTCTCGGGTGCTGCAGGAGTGCACGGCGCCCTTGCCGACCTTGTCGAGGTCGACCCGGGTTTCGAGGTCGCATTCGAGGCGGCTGTCTCCGGCGCCCTGGAGTCGGTTGTTGTCGACGGGTCGCACGCGGCCGGCGCAGTCGGACTTCTTCGCTCGAAGAGCGTTTCGGGCACTCTGCTTCCGGCGGTGGCGCTTCGGGTCGATGGCGGGGTTTCGCACGAGCAAATGCCGATCTTGCCCCGTGGCGCGGAGGCACTTCGTTCACACGTGAGAACGCTCGTTCCTGAGGTTCGCGAACTGCTCGACAGACTTCTTGCCGGGACCGCAGTCGTCCTCGGCGGGTGGGAGCCGGCGCTCGAGATGGCGCTCGATCGACCCGAGCTCACTTTCCTGACCACCGACGGCGACCGCTTCTCGCCGGACGGTTGGACCGTCGGGCTCGCTGCACGTGGACTGACCCCGGCCGTCGTCGACCAGGCGCGGTCAGCGGCTCTGGCGGCGGCCAAGCACGCAGGCGCTCTGGTCGCGGAGGTAGAGAGTGCGCGGCGACGAGAGGGACATCGCAGCAAAGAGAGTCGCGGACACTCAAAGGGTGTTGTCGGACGCGACCGCGAGACGCAGCACGATCGAGCGGTCGATCGATCAAGCGAACGCGGTTGCGAGAGCGATCCAAGAGGAGATGAGCGAGGCCGATCCCGAGCGAGCCGCGCTCGAGGCTCGCATGCAAGTCGCCGACGAACAGTTGGACGAGCTACGCAGACAGCTCGCGGAACTTACAGAGACAGCCGAGGCCGCAACCGTGCGCGCAGCAGAAGCCGAGCGCGCGCGTCTCGATCACGCGGCGCGAAGGGCGGAGGTTGCGAATCGCCGGAACCAGGTCCAGCTGAGAGCGGGGGCGATCGCAGAACGCCGACAGGTGCTAGGGGCCCGATTGGACGACGTGGAAAAGAGGCTTTCGGGTCACGCGACCGAACGCCGCCTCGCCGAGGAGCGAAGGCGCAGGATCGTCGCGGACAGTCTCGCTGTGGAGAGGCTCCAGACGGTGGTCGAGTCTCACAGGTCGAGGGTCGAGTCCGTCGCGGGGCAACTCCAAGAGCTCCGCGATCGGCAGGTCGAGCTGCTGCGTGCGGGAGGTGCGCGCCTCGAGGACCTGCGCCGTCAGCGTGTGTTGACAGACGACAGGCTCGCAGCGGTACGCGACCGCCACCAGGCGTTCGATGTCGAGCTGGCAGAAGTCGGTGCGAGGCATCAGGCGGCAACCGAGGCATTGGAACGCGAGCTCGACTGCCGCCCGGACGAGGCGATCGCGACGCTTTGTCCCGAGCTCCCCGAAGGCAAGCTGCCCGAGCAGAGAGCGGCCGAGCTTCACGCCGAACTTCAGAAGATGGGACCGATTAACCCGCTCGCCGCAGAAGAGCTTTCTGCGCTGGAGGAGCGCAACGAGTTCTTGGAGCGCGAGGTGGACGACGTCCGGCGCGCGCGGCGCGACCTCCAGCAGGTGATCCGGGCGGTCGACGACGAGATCGCCCGGCTCTTCGCAGAGGCGTTCGAAGACGTGGACCGGCATTTCCAGGTGCTGGTCAGCGCGATGTTCCCGGGAGGCGCAGGTCGTCTCTCGCTCACCGAGCCGACCGACGCTCTCGGCACGGGTGTCGAGCTCGAGGCGCGGCCGGCCGGCAAGCAGGTGCGAAAGCTGTCCCTGCTGTCGGGCGGCGAGAGGTCCCTCGTCGCCTTGGCGTTCCTGTTCGCCGTGTTTCGGAGCCGACCTTCCCCGTTCTACGTCATGGACGAGGTCGAGGCCGCGCTCGACGACGTCAACCTCCACCGTTTCCTCGGATTGCTGCACGAGTTCCGCGAAGAGGCGCAGCTGATCGTCGTCAGCCATCAGAAGCGCACGATGGAATCGGCCGATGCGCTCTACGGTGTCACGATGACCCCGGGAGGCTCTTCTAAGGTCGTGAGCCAGAAGGTGAACGGGCACAGAGCCGTCGACTTGGAGGCCACCGGGCACTCAATCTCCCAGCCGGTCTGATCAGCAATGCTCGCAATCTGGATCGTCATTGCCGTCGTCGGCGTTCTCGTTCTTCTCGGCTCGACGCTCTTCTTGGTCCGCCGGCGCGCTTCTGCGTCTGCGTCTACTGCTGTCGCCGCGCCCGAAGCACCGCCTGAAGCGCCCCCTGAAGCGCCCCTTGAAGCCCCGCCCAAGGTCCCGCCCGAGGCGCTGCCTGAAGCTCCGACTCAGGTCACACCCGAAGCTCCGGCGAAAGTCGAGGCTCCGGCGGCGCCCCCCGACCTACGCGAGCGGATGGGCAAGACGCGCGGAGCGTTCTCTGGGTACATAAGGGCGCTGCGCGCGCGCGGCTCTGTCGACGAATCCACCTGGGACGACCTGGAAGAGGCTCTCCTACGCGCGGACGTCGGTGTGAAGACAACGTCCGCGTTGATCGAAGATCTCAGGGCGCGGGTGCGCTCCGGGGAACTGAAGGGGCCCGAGGCAGTGCTCGACGCGTTGAAGGAGGATCTTCGCGTCTCGCTCGACGCGGCCGGGAGCACGGCGCTCGGTTTCGAAAAGGGCTCGCCGAATGTGTGGTTGTTCGTCGGAGTGAACGGCGTCGGAAAGACGACGACGATCGGCAAGGTCGCGCGCAGGCAACTCGCGGAGGGCCGTTCGGTCATCCTGGCGGCGGGCGACACGTTCCGGGCCGCAGCTTCCGAGCAACTGGAGCTGTGGGGGGAGAGGGCCGGCGTTCCCGTCGTGCGCGGAATCGAAGGCGGAGACCCGAGCGCGGTGGTGTTCGACGCCGTCCAACGCGCCGCCGCCCGCAACCACGATCTCGTTCTCGCCGACACCGCCGGCCGACTCCACACGAAGGTGAACCTCGTCGAGGAGCTAAAGAAGATCCGCCGGGTGGCGGACCGCCCGCCTGGTCACGTCGCCGAGGTGCTCCTCGTCCTCGACGCCACCACCGGTCAGAACGGTTTGAACCAGGCGCGCCAGTTCACCGATGCGGTCGACGTGACCGGGGTCGTTCTCACCAAGCTCGACGGCACCGCCAAAGGCGGCATCGTCGTCGCAATCGAACGAGAGCTCGGGATCCCGGTGAAATTGGTCGGTCTCGGAGAAGGACCCGACGACCTGGTCGAATTCGACGCCGGACGGTTCGTGGACGCGTTGTTCGACTGAGGTTCCTTCGAAGCACTCCCGGTCTCGAACTTTGTCCGAAGCTTCGTTGGTAGCCTTGGAGGCTCATGTTCGACTCTCTCGGAAACCGCCTCGACGGGATTCTCGGCCGCCTGCGAGGTCGCGGGCGGATCTCCGACGCCGACCTTGACGAGGCGCTTCGCGAAATCCGGACAGCGCTGCTCGAAGCAGACGTCAACGTCGCTGTCGCGCGGGGGCTGATCGACGGGATTAGGGCGAGGACCGCAGGCTCGGCATTGGCGCAGAGCCTCACCCCCGGCCAGCAGGTCGTGAAGGCGGTCAACGAGGAGCTGAGAAGGGCGCTCGGCGGCGAGGCCCTGAAGCTCCATTTCGCTTCTCAACCCCCGACTGTGGTGCTGCTCGCGGGGCTGCAGGGATCCGGCAAGACGACCGCGGCAGCCAAGCTCGCACGATGGTTTCGCCAGCAAGGCCGCAATCCCATGCTCGTCGGCGCAGACCTTCAGAGGCCCGCCGCCGTGGAGCAGCTTCGGATTCTCGCCGAGCAGGCCGGCGTTCCGCTCTTCAGCGAGCCGACCGACCCGGTCGCAGTCGCGGGCAAGGGGTTGGCCGAAGCGCGGCGCATCGGGCGCGACGTGCTCATCGTCGACACGGCCGGGCGACTCGCCATCGACGCCGATCTCATGGACGAGGTGCGGCGCGTCAGTGAGGCGATCTCGCCTCACTACACGTTCCTCGTGATCGACGCCATGACAGGGCAGGACGCGGTTGCGACCGCACAGGCGTTCCACGAGACACTCGACCTCGACGCCGTGATCCTCACGAAGCTCGACGGCGACGCGCGTGGTGGCGCTGCGCTGTCGGTGAAGGAGGTCGTCGGTCGACCGATCGCATTTGCGTCCACCGGAGAACGTCTCGCCGACTTCGACTTGTTCCATCCCGATCGGATGGCAGACCGAATCCTCGGCATGGGCGACGTGATGACCCTCATCGAGCAAGCCGATCGCGAGCTCGACAAGGACGTCGCGAAGAAGGGTGCCGCAAGGCTGCTCGAGGGCCGCTTCACCCTCGAGGATTTCCTCACACAGCTCCAGCAGGTGAAGAAGCTCGGCTCTCTCGGAGGTCTACTCTCGCTGCTCCCGGGGATGCCGAAGGAGCTGCGCCAGGCCCGCGACTCGATCGACGATTCGGAGGTGGCGCAGATCGAAGCCATCATCCGGTCGATGACCCCTCTCGAGCGCAACGACCCCTCGCTCGTGGACGGATCGCGCCGCCTCCGCATCGCCCGGGGCAGCGGCACCGACACTCAGGACGTGAACCAGCTCTTGCGCCAGTTTAAAGAGGCTCAGGCCATGCTCAAGTCGCCAGGAGCTCTCGGGGGGATGCTCGGGATGGGAAGCGGCCAGCTGAAGCAGGCCGTCGCGAACCTGAACTCCGGGGTAGACGGGCTGGACGGGCTATCGTTACCCGCCGCAGGAGCCGCCCAGAGCCTCAATGCGTCGGGTGGCCGCGCTCAGCAACCGAGGCCAAAAGCCGGTGGCTCCAAGAAGAAGCGAGGCGGCCGGGTTACTCCAAAAGGAGGAGGCCGGGCGCGCTGAGCGGCCTGACAGGTCAGAACGGGAGACAGATGTGGCAGTAAAGATCCGCCTGATGCGGATGGGCAAGACCAAGCAGCCGACGTACCGGGTCGTGGCTGCCGACAGCCGGTCACCACGTGACGGGCGCTTCATCGAGCTGCTCGGCGTTTATGCGCCCCGCGGCCGCTCGACCGCCGACCCGGACGCGGTCGTCGAGATAGACAACGACAAGGTCCTCAGATGGCTGCGCCAGGGTGCGCTGCCGACCGAACGCGTCGAACGGCTGCTCAAGCACTCGGGCGCCTGGGAACGGTTCCAGGCCGGGAAGAAGGGCGGGGAGGCCGGAGCATGACCGACGTGCCTGTCGACGACATGGCGGGAAACCGCGTCGACGGTGGCACCGCCCATGCGGTCTTGTCGTACATCTGCCGCGAGGTGGCGAGCGATCCCGACGGCGTCGTGATCGAGGTCGACGACTCCGGCCGAACGGTCCGCATGCGCGTCCACGTAGCTCCCGAGGACATGGGACGCATGATCGGGCGCCGGGGCAGGATCGCCCAGGCGATCCGCACGCTCGTGCGCGTTGCCGGGTCGCGCGACGGGATGGACACAAACGTCGACTTTGTCGACGACTGAGCCCGGTCCGCCGCCCGGTCAGGGGAGTCGCCCGTCCGAAGAGCGGGCTCGTCCCGCGCTCCTCGAGGTAGGACGGATCGCCAAGCCTCACGGTCTAGCCGGGCAGGTGGTCGTCGACCTGGTTACGAACGTGTCGCAACGCCTCGAGGCTGGAACGACCCTTGCGACCTCGGCGGGTCCCACCCTTGTCGTCGAAGCCTCGCGTCCATTCGGTCGCCGGTGGATCGTCAACTTCGTCGGAATCGTCGATCGCACCGGGGCCGAGGAGGTTAGGGGCTGGACGCTTCTTGCCGAGCCGGTCGAAGAACCGGGTGCACTGTGGGTCGACGAGCTCGTCGGTACCGCTGTGTTCGACCAGAACGGCAGGCACCTCGGCACGGTGGCCTCGCTCGTCGCCAACCCCGCGAGCGATCTGCTCGAGCTCGAGGGTGGAGGGCTGATTCCTCTTGTGTTCCTGGTCGAACGGGCCGAGGACCGGATCGTCGTCGACATTCCGGCGGGGCTGCTCGAGTAGCCCGACCATAGTGACCTCCCGTGACCTCATGATCCCGTGCGGATAGACGTCTTTACGATCTTCCCCGAGCTCGTCGAGCACTTCTTCGAGGGCTCGCTTCTGGGCAAGGCAAGCCGCTCCGGCTCGGTGGACTTGCGGGTTCACGACATTCGCACGACAGCACAAGACGCCCACCGGTCAGTGGACGACGCTCCGTTCGGTGGAGGGCCGGGAATGGTGCTTGCGCCGGGCCCTTTGTTCGCCTCTGTCGAATCGGCAAATCCGCCTCGGCCGATCTATCTGCTTTCGCCCGCCGGGAGACGGCTCGACCAGTCGGTCGCAGAGGAGTTACGTGCCCTCGAGGGGTTCTCACTTGTCTGCGGCCGCTACGAAGGGGTGGACCAACGGGTCGTCGACCACCTGGTGGACGGCGAGCTCTCGGTGGGTGACGTCGTCCTTGCCGGGGGAGAGGCGGCGGCTCTCGTGGTCGTCGAGGCCGTTGTAAGGCTGATCCCCGGGGTGATGGGAAACCAATACTCGGGGGTCGAGGAGAGCTTCGCCGAGGGACTCCTCGAGTACCCGCAATACACACGTCCAGCTTCATTCCGTGGTTGGGACGTGCCTGACGTGCTGCTTTCCGGCGATCACGGCCGTGTCGCCAAGTGGAGGCGGGCGATGGCGCTCAAGCAGACGCTCGAAAAGCGCCCTGACCTGCTCGAGGCTCGTGGAGGGCTCAGCTCGGAGGACGAGGCCCTGCTTGCGTGGCTGTCGGGGCAGTCGGGGTGAGAGCACCTGGCGAAGGTGCCTGGGTCTGTTCCTGGGACTGGCGCGGCCCCCGACCGGCCACGGCTATCCTGTGCCATCCGACGGGGCTGAGCTGGCCGTAAGGCTGCCCCGAGGCGAGCTGGCAGGCGATCGGTAGGGGCGGGATTGGGATCCGGTGCTTGTGGCTGCCTGTAGACAACGGCCGAAAGGCGCGCCATGAACCCGACCGACATCATCGACGCCGACAGCCTCCGCGACGACATCCCCGATTTTGCTTCAGGCGACACTCTGAAGCTCCAAGTGAGGGTCGTCGAAGGGACGCGGGAGCGGATCCAGCCGTTCCAAGGTGTGGTCATCCGCCGGCAGGGCACAGGAGCGCGGGAGACCTTCACCGTCCGGAAGCTCAGCTACGGCGTCGGCGTCGAGCGCACCTTCCCCGTGCACTCGCCGATCCTGGCAAAGATCGAGGTCCTCACCCGCGGCGACGTCCGGCGGGCCAAGCTCTATTACCTTCGTGACCGGGTCGGAAAGGCGGCCAAGGTCAAGGAGAGGCGTGCCGCGCGCTGACGCACATTTGGAGGGGATCGTGGGGGGAACGACGAAGCGGTCGCTCCTGAGGAGCTCAGAGCGGCGTAGCTGATGAGTGAAGAGGACCTCGAGCGATACGAAGCCGACATCGAGCTGGCGCTTGTTCAGGAGTACCGCACAGTTCTTCCCCTGTTTCAGTACGTCGTCGAGACCGAGCGCAGGTTCTATCTGGCGAACGAGGTCAAGGTGAGCGTGCGCGACGGGTCGTCGCCGACCTGTCTCGAACTGGAGCTCTCGGACGCCTGGGTTTGGGACATGTACCGCCCGGCGCGATTCGTCCCGAACGTGCGTGTGCTCACGTTCCGTGACGTGAACATCGAACGCCTCCCCGAGCGGGACACCTGACGGAGAGCCGGCGCAAGGCTCTCGGAGACCGCGGCGAGCAGGCTGTAGCCGAGTGGTATCTCTCTCGGGGATTCTCGGTCGTAGCGCGGAACTGGCGCTGTTCGGCCGGAGAGATCGACGTCGTCGTTCGTCTCGGCAACCTCGTCGTGATGTGCGAGGTGAAAACCCGTAGCTCCGACAGGTTCGGTGCCCCTCAGGAAGCCGTCACTTCCGCAAAGGTTCGTCGTTTGCGGCGTCTTGCGGGTGCGTTTCTGTCCGATGCGCGGACCTCGGGTCTTCTGTCGAGCTCGTCCGGTGGCGTGGACGTTCGGTTCGATGTCGCCTCGGTGACGATCGCTCGCGGGGAGCTTGTCGTCGAGGTGATCGAGGGCGCCTTCTGAGTCGATGTTGGCCGTGCCGGCTCTGCAGGCCGTGCCGGCTCTGCCGGCGCTGTAGGGTCTCGACTTGTGCCAGAAACGATCCTGGTGGAGCGCGACGCAGGCATCGTCACCGTCACACTCAACCGTCCAGAGCGCAAGAACGCGGCAAACGGCCAGATGTGGACGGAGTTGCGTGACCTCTTCTACGAGGTTTCGCACACTCGTACGGACAGGGTGCTGGTCGTCACCGGCGCCGGCGGGGCGTTCTGCTCGGGTGCAGACATCTCGGACCCTCAGGGTGTCTCGGGTGATCCGGGGGACCCTCACCTCGTTCGCATGGAGTTTCTCGGCGAGGTGATGCTCGCTCTGCACGAGGTGCCCAAGCCGACGATAGCGAAGGTTCGGGGGATAGCTGCAGGCGCGGGTCTCAGCCTCGCGCTCGGATGTGACCTGGTGGTTGCGGGTTCAGACGCACGCTTTTCGGAGATCTTCGCTCGACGCGGCCTGTCCATCGACGGCGGGTCTTCCTGGTTGCTTCCTCGGCTCGTCGGGCTTCACCGAGCAAAGGAGCTCGCTTACTTCGCGGAGATTCTCTCCGCCTCCGAGGCGTTCGAAATGGGTCTCGTGAACCGCGTCCTGCCCGATGAAGAGCTCGACGCGTTCGTAGACGACTGGGCTTCGCGTCTCGCCAAAGGCCCGCCGCTCGCTTTGTCGATGACGAAACGGCTCTTGCACGAAGGATCTCGATTGACCATGGCAGAGGCACTCGAGAACGAGGCGCGATGCCAGACCGTGAACTTCGCGACTGAGGACACGGCTGAAGCGATGCGAGCGTTTGCCGAGAAGCGCGATCCGGAATTCAAGGGGCGCTGACAAGTTCCAGGTTTCGCGTAACGAAGTCTTGGTACAAGAGACGGGTCTTCGCAGGAGTCTTGGTACGAAAATCGCGGATAAGGGAACAGGCGCGTTTACAAGTTGAGGATCTCCGGGCGAGATGGGTTTACTCCGCGAATGCCGCCTCCAGCGACGCGACGGTCATCGACCGCGGCACACTTGTTGGCTCACCTTCGACGGCCCAGTATCCCCTGGAAGTTGCCGTGACACCCGATGCATGACGACGAACTTGCGATACTGATCGCTCGACGAGATGAGGGAGGGTGATGGTCAGCCGGGAAGAAGAGTCAAAGGCGTTGCTCCGTCGTATCACCGATGAAATATGGAGCGGCGGTCGGCTCGATCTTTGCGACGAGCTTATTTCAGAGGACTTCATCGACCACGTCGAAATGCCGGGCCTCGAAGGTACCGGACGTGAGCGATACAGAGCGTCAGTGAAACAGATCCGAGATGCATTCCCGGACTACCGTGAGGAGATCCTGTGGCTTATAGGTGAAGGGGACGTCGCCGTGTCCTTCGTGCTTGGTTCAGGCACTCATCAAGGCCCGCTGCAGGGCATCGATCCAACCGGGAGGACCGCTCAGTGGCACGCCATGGGAGCGCTGCGATTCGCCGGAAGTCAGGCGGTCGAGCGGTGGGGTTTCGGAGACTCGATCGCGCTGATTCAGCAACTTGGCGTATTCGGCTAACTGTTCCTCAGATGGGCGCTCGGGTCCGAGCCTGAGCCCAGCCCTTGATTACCGATTCTGATCTCAACCCTTGATCACGTTGCGCACCTGCGCCACCATCGGCTCAGCCACTTCAACGTCAAGTGCGGAGAGGATCGGCATTAACACCGTCCCGAATGCGTCGAATTCCTCCTGCGAGTCCCAGATATCGAAGACCTGGATCCCACCATCGGACTCAAGGGCGACGTGAAAGGAGCGCCCCTTGGGAGCCGCCTGTCCTGCGGCCTTGAGCTGCTTGAGTGCTTCTTCATACTTGTCTGGAGTGAAGTCTTTGTTCACGAAGTAGAGCCCGAGTGCCATGGTCGCCCACCTTTCCGCCTTGCGACGATTTGATCCTGCCCGATGCGTGTCGCGGCGACGGTATCGGAACAACCCACCTAGATCAACTGGTAAAAAGTCGCACTACGATCACGGTGCGGGTGCAGACGTGATCGAAGACAGTCTGTTGCACGGACGCGCCCGCATCATGCTGAACAACTGCGTTTTCGGCCAGACGGGTGGGCACATGATGACGACGACGGGCCGGCCCGTCCAATGATTGCGATCGATGTCGGTGCGTTCGGCAAGACGCTCTCTGCTGAGCTCACAAGATCCCTCGGCCTGACACCGGAAGAGCTGGTCACCTTGTCAGAGTCGGACACCGACCTCTACGGCTCGGACGCGCTGGTCGTATTGGGACCCGACCGCAAACGCCTAGAGCAAGTGCTGACTCCCGAGATCCGCTGGGTACATGTGCTCAGTACGGGAGTCAACGGCTTTCCCTTCGAACTGATGGATGACCGTGTGCTCACGTGTTCGCGAGGAGCGAGTGCGATCGCCATTTCCGAGTTCGTGCTCGGCGCCATGTTGGCATTCGAGAAGCAACTCCCTGAGCAGTGGATCTCGGGACCCGAACTGTGGCGCGACGCACCCCTGGATCAGCTTTTCGGCAAGAAACTTGGCCTCATCGGCATCGGAGAGATCGGTGTCGCCACCGCCTCCCGGGCATTGGCGTTCGGTATGGAAGTTCTGGCCTATCGAAGAACGTCGACACCCTCTCCTTTGCCGGGTGTCACGATCGAAGTCTCACTTGAGAAACTCTTGGAACAGGTCGATCATCTGGTGATCGCGGCGCCGGCCACGGCGGCAACCAACCATTTGTTGAATGCGAAATCCTTCGGCGTCATGAAGCCAGGATCGCATCTGGTCAATATTTCGCGAGGCACCCTTGTCGACCAGGAAGAGCTCCTGAACGCGCTCGACAGCGGAAGACTTTCAATGGCGACGCTCGATGTCACCGAGCCGGAACCGCTCCCTGCAAGACACCCTCTCTATTCGCACCCCAGAGTTCGGATAAGTCCCCACGTCAGTTGGAGCTCTCCGGAAACCACGCGCCGCAGCGTGGAACTATTGACGGAGAATGTCAGGCGCTATCTTGCCGGCGAGCCGATGCACGGGTTGGTCGACCTGACGGCCGGGTACTGAAGGAGGCAGGATTCGTCAACGTCGCCGCACTGGATCCGCCGTTCTGTTTACGTCGAGCGAATGCCACCAATTACACATTTCTCAGAAATGAGGAGAGCGAAAACGGGGAGTTGTCGGCTACGTCATGCCGGGCGCGGCGCTCCTCGGCGGGAGAGGACGTCGATGGTTGCCGCCGCGAGGAGGACGCCTGCAACCACAACGTCGATCCAATCGCTTGTCACCCCCAATAGGTACAGGCCGTTATAGATGGCACCGATGACCAGGCCGCCCAATACGCCGTGGATGGTTTTGCCGCGTCCGCCGAAGAGGCTGGTGCCACCGATGACCGCCGCAGCCACCGCCAACAACACGTAGCTGTTGGCGGCCTTGATGATGTTGGTCGTTAGAGAGACCTGCCACGAGGCGAACAGCAAGCCGGCGATCCCAGAGGTGAGGGAGGCGAGGACGAAGCCCCACGTACGGACAGACGGCAGGCTGACCCCCGCTCGCCGCGCCGCCTCTGGGTTGCCGCCGATCGCGTATACGTAGCGGCCGAACCGGGTCCGCTGGAGCAGGACCGTCCAGGCGCCGAGCACCACGAGGACGATCGGGATGATGTAAGGAACTCCCTCGATCGTCCCGAAGTGCGCACGGTTGACGTTGCAAATGGCGACGACTGCGGTTCCCGCCACCGCAACGAGGACGATTTTCATCACGGTGAGACTCCGCGGCTGAACCTCCAGGCCTCCTCGGCGCCTGCGGGTGTCGCGGATCCAGAGCAGCGTGCCAGCACCTACAACGAGCACGACCAGCACGACCCAGCCCGCCACCGGGTCGAACCTTCCCCAGAAGATGTCGTAGAGCGCGGCCTCGTTGGCGAACCGCGAGTTGCCGATGCCGACGAGCGTCCCACCGAGGACGAGGATCGCCACCCCCTCCAGGATCAGCAGCCCACCGAGCGTCACGATGAAAGATGGCATCTTCAGCCGGGCCACGAGTGTCCCCTGGATGGCGCCGATCGCCGCGCAGGCAAGCAACGTGACGATGATCGCGGCCCACCACGGCCAATTCGGTCCGGTCGGCTGCACCAGCTCGGCGACTACAACGCTGCTGAGCCCCATCACGAGGCCCACGGATAGGTCGATCTCGCCCAGCAGCAGAGCGAAAATCTCAGCCATCGCTAGCAGCATGTACACGGTGCTTTGCTCGAAGAGGTTGACGAGGTTCTGCGCCGACAGGAACTTCGAGTTGGTGATCTGGAAGCTGACTGCGACCACCACGATTGCAAGCACCACAGGAAGGACGCCGCTGTTGCCGCTGCGGACCCGGAGCCACGAGCCCTTCAGGTACTGGCCCAGCGTGTCGGCGAGGATGTCCGGAGGCACCTCGGCAGCAGCGACCGCACCCGCGGCAGTGAGGTCTAACTCCTTCTCGGCGCCTACTGTCCCATTGGGTTTTTCACTCAGGGGCGCGGTCATCCGGCGTTCCCGATCTGATATCGCTGCCGGCTGGCCGGCTTGATCCCCCGATCTTCGTCAGACACGAGTCACGCTCCCGGTCCTGGCCCCGCGGCGCGAGACAGTGTCGACCATCACCGCGATCAGCAGCACGCCGCCCGGCAGGATGTATTCGAGAGGCGTAGCCAACGTTCCCAACTCGAGAAGGGACACGCCGTACGCGATCCCGCCAATTAGGAAGCCGCCGAGAACGCCGTGGATTGCCTTGCCCCGGCCGCCGAAGAGGCTCGTCCCGCCGATGACCGCGGCGGCGACCGAGTAGAGGATGAGCTGACCCGGGTCTTGCGTGTTGGTGCTGTACTGACCGAAGAAGAAGGAACCGAGCAAGATGCCGCCGAGGCCTGCGGTCGCCGAGCAGAGGGCGAATGACCAGGTGCGGATGGCGACAAGGCTTACCCCTGCCCTGCGGGCTGCTTCTGGATTGCCACCGATTGCGTAGACGTAGCGGCCGAAGCGGGTCCGCTGTAGCAGCAGCGTCCAGGCCCCGAGCACGACAAGGACGATCGGGATCACCCACGGGACCCCCTGCACGGTTACGAGGGTGGTTCCGCGGTTGACGTTGCAGATGGCCACCACGGCGACGCCGACCACTGCGATCAGAGCGATCCTGATGGCGGTCAAGCCAATTGGGGGAGCCGCCAGCCCGCGGCGTCGCTTCGCCGCAGCGCTCAGCCAAAGGGACACGCCGACTGCACCGACGACAACCGCCAAGACCACCCATCCGGCAACGGGGCTCATTAGCCCCTGAACCAGGTAGTAGATGACCTTCTGGTTGGGCACTGACGAGCTGACGACCACGAAGCCGTCCGCGCCGCCGAGGATCAGGGTAAGGATGCCCGAAAAGAGAAGGAACCCTGCGAGGGTCACGACGAATGATGGAATTCTCAGGCGCGCGACCAGCGTCCCTTGGATGGCTCCGATAACGCCGCAGCAGGCGAGTGCTGTGAGGATCGCCGCCCACCACGGCCAGGCCGGTGAGGGCTGCTGGACCAGCTTGAATGCGATGACGCCTCCGAGAAGCGCGACCGATCCAATCGAGAGGTCGATCTCCGCGAGGAGTAGGACTACCGTCTCGCCCATCGCCAGCACCATGTACACCGTGCTGAGCCCGAATATGTAAACGAGGTTGCTCGGACGCAGGAAGGCATGCTCGGGGGTGACGATCTCGAAGACGACAGCGACCACCACCATGGCAAGCACCACCGGAAGGACACCGCTGTTGCCGCTGCGGACCCTGAGCCACCAGCCGCGCAGGTACTGTCCAAGCGAATCGGCGAGGATCTCGGGAGGGACCTCGGTTGCAGTGACATCTGGGGCGGCTGTTAGGTCAGTCGCCGTAACCCTGGGGTCGTCTGCCGGGACCTCGGCCACCGGGGAGCCGTCGATCCTGGCCATTGCTCAGTCTCCGCTGGCGATATCTGCAGGCTCTGTCGTTTGCCTGCCGGATGTGCCGGTCGTCATGAACTCGACCACGCTCTGTCGGTCGAACTCCGCTGTTGGTGCCTGAGCCACCATCCGCCCCAGGTAGAGGACGGCGATCCGGTCGGCGACCTCGAAGACGTTGTTCAGGTTGTGGGAGATGATCATCACCGCGAGCCCTTTGTCGCGTAGCCGTACGACGAGGTCCAGCACGTTCTGGGTCTGCACCACCCCGAGGGCGGCGGTGGGCTCGTCCAGTAGCACTACCTTTGAGTTCCACATCACGGCCTTGGCCACGGCCACGGCCTGGCGCTGACCTCCCGAAAGGGAGGCCACCGGCTGGCGGATCGAGCGCACCGTGGTCACCTGAAGGCCGCTCAGCGTCTCGGCGGCAGCCTGTTCCATTGCGTCTTCGTCGAGCAGGCGGCGGCGCAGCAGCTCTCGGCCGAGGAACATGTTCTGAACGATGTCCAGGTTGTCGGCCAACGCCAAGTCCTGGTAGACGGTCTCGATCCCGAGTGCGGCGGCGTCCCGGGCACTCCGAATGTGAACCGGCCGCCCCTCGAAGTAGATCTGTCCGTGGTCAGGCTCGTGCACCCCGGCGATACAGCGGGTGAGCACCGACTTCCCGGCACCGTTGTCCCCGCAGAGTCCCGTCACCTGGCCCGCAGGCAGGTCGAAGTCGACGTTGTAGAGCGCCTGCACCGGCCCGAAGTGCTTGTCGATACCCCGCAGCTTCAGCAGGGGCTCCGCTCCATCCGCCGCCATGCCCCTGAGGCTCTCTTCCATCTCAGTCACGTAGATTACGACCGGTCAGTGGCTCAAAGATGAGCCGTACACGTTCCATCGCGCAGGGGACATCGGCGTTGCCGAGACCTCCTCTGCTGGAGATCCCGGCCAACGCCGTTGAATACTCGCTTCGGCCAAGACCGCCCCTGTTGGGATCAGATGATCACGAGATCCCGTTTGCGGCGCAGACGCTCATACCCGCAATGGTGCAGATTTGCGAGGCGGTGTCGAAGCCTTCCTTGACCACCGTCTGCTCCATATTGGTCTTGTCGACCCATACCGGGACCAGCAATGACGCCGGTTCGGTGATGCTGGAGTTGGCTGGGTCGACGGTCGTCGAGTTCAACAGCGCCGAAGGTGGTTTGTCCCCCGCCAACAGGATGGTGGCGAGGGCCACGGTGTCCTGAGCCTCCTTGTAGACCGCCTTGTAGACGGAGCCGCACTGGTAGCCCTCGAGGATCCAAGCCATCCCTTGGGCGGTGGCGTCCTGCCCGGTGGTCGGGACTTTGTCGGGCTTCACACCGTCTGTCTTGAGGTCGGTGATCACGGCGTTGGAGAGTCCGTCATTCGCCTCGATCGTCGCGTTGATCTCAGGGTGAGCCGTGTACTCCTGCTGGAAGATCGTGCCGCCCTTGGTGTTGTCCCATCCGGGGGCGAAGTTCTCGCCGACGAGGGAGTAGCCGAGGCTGTTGGTCGCGCCCGCACTGACTGTCTTGGCCGACTGACCCCAGACGATCTTGTTGTAGCCGTCGGCAAACGAGATGGCGTTGGGGTCGGTGTCCTGGCCCCCGTTCAGGACGAAGACCTTCGGAGTGGAGATGCCCCAAGACGATACGCAGGACTCGAGGCCCTTTCCGATTAGCTCACCGACTAGTTCGTTGTTGAAGCTGACGTAGTAGGTGTTCGAGCCCTGGAAGGTGGCGCGGTCGTAGCTGATGAGGATCACGCCCTTTGACTCGGCCAACTGCGCGATCGCGACTCCGGTCGGGCCGTCCAGCGGGTCCATGACGAGGACTTTGGCGCCGAGGTTGATGTCCGCGTTGGCATCGTCCAGTTCGGTCGCGTCGCTACCCTGTGCGTTGTCGATGCGGTACTGCTGCTGGGTGTACCCGGCGTCGGCAAATGCATCGTTGAGGTACGGCTGATCGAAGTCCACGTAACGCGTAGACGACGTGGTGTCAGGCAGGATCACTCCTACCTGCAGGCTGTTGACGCCCTTGGTGGCGAATTCGGTCAGCGGTTTGAGCGCGGCCATGTTCGCTGCGATATCTGGCGTGAACGAGCTGATGCTCAGGCCCGCTGGAATCGTGTTCGAGCCGTGCGCGACACTCGTCGCAGTAGAACTTGGTGATGATGAGCAGCTCGCGGCTATCAGTCCAAATACAGCGGCCAATGCCGCCAAGCCCACTCGGCGGAAGCCAAGAGGCCGGCTGTGCAGAGCTCTAGTTCTGTGGCCCGATTGCATATCCGACCCCTTTCCGCCGCTTCGCAATTCGAACGGTCACGGCTATGGCGGCCCCTTTTCGGGCCCTCAATTGACTCTAGCCACAACGCAACAGGAGTTGCATGGAATAGTGGGTCCATAGGGCCCGAGTTGTCCAAGCCAACAGAGATAACGTTTCCCGGGATTAAACGGTCTCGATTCGCGATCGCGCCGTAGTAGGTGCACTCGAGTGGCGGAACCTCTGATCGGGATTCGTTTCCGGAATTCCCTCGTCGTCCGAAGAACGCCGTGCGCGCTGAGTGGCCGACGTGCGAGCAGTTTCGGGTCGTAACGGTTCGAAGACGAGCTCAGTTGATATTGATGTTCGCCTTGTGACATTCAGATCGCAGGTTCGCTTGTATATGCGCTCGGCACCGCGCCAGTGGGCAGGGCCGAACGCCGCATTCCCTTCGCCGTCCATGTGCCCACCGCCACCGTGCCAGTGAGCACTGGGATCACGAAGAGGGCGGTGTGCAGTGTCGTCGATGATGCGATCGCGCCGATCAAGACCGGTCCCACCACGTAGCCGGCCCAGCCACAACCAGCCACCGAGGCAACCGCTCTTCCAGTGTTCACGTTCCCCACCGCTCCGGCCGCCCTGAGGGTCATCGGGACGACACTTCCGAGTCCGGCGCCGAGCAAGGCGAATCCAACCAGCACGCTCACGGGACGGGCGATGACGAGACCGCCGGCGAACCCGAGGGTGGCGATGACGGCGAGCAAAGCGAGCAAACGGTGGGCGACGAACCGGGTGAATAGTCGATTGCCCGAGAGCCGAACGGCCAGCATGGCAAGGGCATAGATCGCAAACCCCATTCCGGCGACAAGTGGCACGGTGTGCAATGAGTTGTGGAGATACACGGCGGCCCAATCGGCTGCGGCTCCCTCGCAGAGCATGTCGGCGAAGGCGATGCCCCCAAGGACAATGAGTTCTCTTTGCAGCACGCCGTGGCGCCCCTCGCCAGTGCCATTCCAAGACGCCGGGTCATGGCCCACCCGCTGGTCGGGGATCATCCGCGTCGTGAGCCAGCCGACGACCAGAAGGCACGGTACCGCCAGGACCAGCAGCTGTTCGCTCAGAGAGACGCCCACTCCTACCGCAGACGCCCCGATAACGGCACCGACGAGGGCGCCACTACTCCAGGAGCCATGGAAACCAGGCATCAGCACGCGACCGGAGAACCGCTCGACTGCGATTGCTTGGGTGTTCATCGACACGTCGAGCAGCCCTTGGAAGTAGCCCCAGAGCAGGAACGCGACGAAGAACGTTCCGAACGAACCGGTGAGCCCGATGAGCGGTCCCGAGGCGCAGTAACCGAACAGTCCCAAACGGACCATTGCCCGGCTTCCCACTCTCGGCAGGATGCGGGCAGCCAATGCCAATGCCAGGACCGAGCCAATGGGCGCCCCGAGCAAGGCAACGCCGAGCCGGCCGTCGCTCAGACCCAGGTGCTCTTTCAGCTGCGGTATGTGGGCTGTCCAGGAGGCGAACAGGAAACCGTGCACGAAGAACACGGCGATGACGGCCACGCGGGGCCAGCGGTCGAGCACCGCAGTTGCCCTCTGTCGGGTTGAGCTCGGAATCAGCGTCAAACGCAGCGGACGTCGACTCCCGCCGCCCGCAACTCCTCCACTATCTGCTGATCGGCTGCGCCATCAGTGATCAGGATGTCGATGTCGACGAGATCGCAGACATGGCCGAACGCCACGCGGCCCAGCTTCGAGGAATCAGCCACCGCGATGACCCGTTGCGATGCATTGGCGGCGGCGCGCTTCACCACCGTCTCGGCGAGCAGGTGCGTCGTGACACCGGCCTTGGGGTCGACGCCGCACGGGCCGATCACGCACGTGTCGAACCTGAGTTGCGAAAAAGATGGCTCGGTGAGACTTCCAGTCAACGACAGCTCGCCCGGACGGACTTCACCGCCTGGGAGGAGGAGCTTGATGCCCGGACATTCGTGCAGCTCGAAGACCGGCCTAAGGGCGAGCGGCATGACGGTCATCCGTCGGTTGCGCAGCCCTCGGGCCACCTCCATGGCGGTGGTTCCGCCGTCGAGGATGACCGTCTCCCCGTCGGCCAAGAGGCCGGCGGCAGCGGCGCCTATCGTGGCCTTGGCATCGTGGGACTCGATGGCCCGGATGCCGTACGGGGTCTCCTCGGCGCTGAGGAAGACGCTTGTCGCCCCGCCATGCACACGTCGCAAGGCCCCGTTGCGCTCGAGCGACTCGAGATCACGACGAACGGTCATCTCAGAGCAATCCAGTGCATCGGCCATCTCCCCGACCAGTACTGGACTGCGTTGGCGGAGCGCCTGCAGGATCGTTTGGTGGCGAGCGTGCACATCCACGGTGTTTAAACTAACATAATTCATGTGCGGTCTCACAGCGATGCGGAGCAACCTCCAGTAGAGGCAGTGGTGTTCGACGTGGGCGGCGTCTTGCTCGATTGGAATCCCCGGCACCTCTACCGCAAGCTCTTCGTCGACGAATCTGAGATGGAATGGTTCCTCGCCGAGGTCTGTTCACCGGCCTGGCATGCGCCCCACGACCGCGGCGTCTCGACCCCGGGATCGTGCGCCGAGCTCACGGCCAGGCATCCCGAGCTCTCCGAGCTGATCTGGGCATGGTCGAATCGCAGCGAGGAGATGGTGGGTGGCGTCGTCGCCGGGTCGGTGGAGGTCCTCAGAGCGGTGAGAGAAACTGGGTTGCCCTGCTACGCCCTCACCAACATGGAGGCGGAAACTTATCCGCTCCGCCTCGAGCGATTTCCGTTTCTCAGTTGGTTTGACGGCACCGTCGTCTCCGGTCAAGAAGGCGTGGCGAAGCCGGAGCCCGCCATCTTCAGAAGACTGTTCGACCGTTTCGGTCTGACGCCGAACACGACGTTGATGATTGACGACAACAAGGAGAACCTGGAGACGGCCCGCCAGTTGGGGATCCAGACCGCCCTTTTCTGCTCAGCCCGCCAACTCCGAGCGGAGCTCGCAGCCGTCGGGGTTCTGGACCAATCCCTTGCGGCGCCATAGCGAAGCAGAGACCATCACGCCGAGAGCCGTGCCCTTGGTGGGCGGGTCCTCCTCGAATAAGCGGCTCTACACGCAGCGTCGTAGGCGACCATCGCGGCCATTAGGTGGCTCGGCCATGTCGGCGACGCGGTGTCCGAAGTAAATCGGCACACCCCCCCCTCTATCGTGTAATCGGCGTCTCGATTTGGCCTGCGCTATTACGCGACAGGCGACGGAGTGGTCGCACGTGTCGATCGTGTCTATGGCCCTCGTACAGATCAGTCGCGGAGCAACCGGGAGAGGAAGGCGATGGCCACGCTTGTTTGCATTCCGTTTGCAACGCCCCATGACGCCGACGGCACATCAGTCTCGGTCGAAGTTCACGTGGCCGTCCAGGAGTAAACGGCACACCCGCCCGTCTATCGTGCGATCGGCGCCTCCAGTTGGCTGCGCCACCAACGGCAAGCGACGCGCGGTCCAGCCGTCGACCGCACTGAAGGTCCTCCTACCACTCAGTCCCGGTGTCAACCGGGAGAGGAAAGGTGATGGCCATGCTCGCTTGCATCCCTTCCGCGACGCTTCTGGGTGTCGACGGAAGATCCGTGTCTGTCGAAGTGCACGTATCGAACGGACTTCAGGGCTTCACCGTTGTCGACTTGCCCGAAGCCGCAGTGCGGCAGTCGCGCGACTGTGTACGCGCCGCTTAGCTTTCCAGCGGTCTGACGTGGCCTCTGCGGCGCATAGCTGTAACCCTTGCGACATCAAGATTTGGCTTTGATAAGGATTAGGGCACAGTCTGTCGTCCACGTATTCGGTCGTGGTCGACATTGAGCCCGCCACACCACGACTTTGGTTGCTTTTCCAGGTGGGAAGGCCTTCACCTCCCCGGGCCTTGCGCAGGTGACAAAGCGGGATGCCAAGCCGCTGAGGGTCAGGTGCTGCCCTTCATACCCACGATGTTGGACACGTGCACGCCGAGCCCAGGCAGTGAGCCGAAGTAGTGGGCGTCGCCGAAGGCGAACATGCCGCCGTCGTCACCCACCAACCAGTAACCGCCGCCGTCGGGGGTGGTGGCCCTGCCGACGATGTTGGACACGTGGACGGCGTGTCCCGGCAACGACCCGAAGTAGTGGGCGTCGCCGAAGGCGAACATGCCGCCGTCGTCACCCACCAACCAGTAGCCGCCGCCGTCGGGGGTGGCGGCCATGCCGACGATGTTGGACACGTGGATGGCGTGTCCCGGCAACGACCCGAAGTAGTGGGCGTCGCCGAAGGCGAACATGCCGCCGTCGTCACCCACCAACCAGTAGCCGCCGCCGTCGGGGGTGGCGGCCATGCCGACGATGTTGGACACGTGGATGGCGTGTCCCGGCAACGACCCGAAGTAGTGGGCGTCGCCGAAGGCGAACATGCCGCCGTCGTCACCCACCAACCAGTAGCCGCCGCCGTCGGGGGTGGCGGCCATGCCGACGATGTTGGACACGTGGATGGCGTGTCCCGGCAACGACCCGAAGTAGTGGGCGTCGCCGAAGGCGAACATGCCGCCGTCGTCACCCACCAACCAGTAGCCGCCGCCGTCGGGGGTGGCGGCCATGCCGACGATGTTGGACACGTGGATGGCGTGTCCCGGCAACGACCCGAAGTAGTGGGCGTCGCCGAAGGCGAACATGCCGCCGTCGTTTCCGACTTGCCAGTACCCCCCACCCGAGGAGTGAGTCAGTGGGGAAGTGGAAGTCTCCACCATCCCCTGCAGGTTTCCGGCGCTGTCGTTGTAGTCGCCGGCGGCGGTGCAGTTCCCTGCCGAGGAACACGAGATGGCATAGAGCTCAGCGCCAGGGTTGCTTCTGGCATTTGCCGGGGCGGTCACCTCGGTCGCTCGTGTCCAGGTACCGGAGGTCTCTCTGGCCAGCATGGCCTGGAAGTTTGAAGAGCTGTCGAGGTAGTACCCGGCGGAGGTGCAGTTTCCCGCAGAGGAACACGAGATTCCCTGCAGGGTTGCAACGGGGTTATTCCCCACGTTGGCCGGGGCGGTCACCTCGGTCGCTCGTGCCCAGGTCCCGGAGGTCTCGGTGGCCGCCATGGCCTCGACGTGTGAAGAGCTGTCGATGTATACCCCGGCGGCGGTGCAATTTCCTGCCGAGGAACATGAGACGCCAACGAGGATAGACCCTTGGCTGCTTGCGCCATTGGCTGGTGTGTTGACTTCGGTCGCTCGTGCCCAGGTCCCGGAGGTCTCGGTGGTCGCCATTGCTTGGCCGTTTCCAGAGTTGTCGCTGTAAGCCCCGGTGGCGGTGCAGTTCCCCGCCGAGGAACACGAGACTCCTCGGAGGTATGCACCGGGGTTACCCCCCGCATTGGCCGGGGCGATCACCTCGGTCGCTCGTGTCCAGGTACCGGAGGTCTCTCTGGCCACCATGGCCTGGATGCGTGAAGCGGTGTCCGCGTAGTCCCCGGAAGCGCTGCAGTTTCCAGCAGAGGAACATGAAACGCCAGAGAGGATGGCGCCGGGGTTACCCGCGGCATTGGTCGGGGCGGTCACCTCGGTCGCTCGTGCCCAGACCCCGGAGGTCTCGGTGGCCGCCGAGACCTGGAAGTTTCCAGAGCTGTCGTCGTAGTTCCCGGCGGCGGTGCAGTTCCCAGCAGATGAGCATGAAACTTCCCTGAGGAACGCAAAGTTGCTTCCGGCATTGGTCGGGGCGGTGACCTCGGTCGCTCGTGCCCAGGTCCCAGCGGTCTCGGTGGTCGCCATTGCTTGGACGTTTCCAGAGTTGTCGTTGTAGTTCCCGGCGGCGGTGCAGTTTCCAGCAGAGGAACATGAAACGCCATCGAGGATGGCGCCGGGGTTACTCGAGGCATTGGTCGGGGTGGAGACCTCCGTCGCTTGCGCAAAGGTGGTGCCTTGGGCTCGCGCAGGCGAGGCCACTACCACCAGGCCCCCAATGGCAAGAATTCCTGAACTCGCGATCAACAACCGCGTCCGATATCTGGTTTTCGCAGCCATAGCCGCACCTCTTCTTTCCAAAATCATCGAGTCTGAGTACTCCAATGAATTGATCGCAACTGGTGAATTTGATCGCAACTGGGTACGTCGTCCGAGGGGAAGCTCATTTCTCATGGGATTAGGTCGGCCCTCGCCTATGTGTGAGCTGAGTCTTCGGCCGGTGGACGAAGATTCTCACGTTCCTCCTCGAGAATCGATCCGGTCACACCCGGCTTTGGAACTGAGGGTGGTCATGCTCGCTTGAATTCTGTCTTCGACGCTTGTTCTCGTTCTACACTCATGGCTGCGAGAAGCCCCTCTATGACATACGCCTCGATCAGCAGCGCATCCGAGGGACTGTCCTCTACGAGGAGCAAGTTAAATTCTCCTGTCTTGATCTGCTCTTCCGTACTGTTGCTTTCATCGAGAGCAAACCTTGTGAACACGTAATCGTCCCTGATCACAACTCACAACACTATTGGGTCGAATCGACCGTTGAGAATTCATGATCACGCACTGTCCAAAGACACTCGCACGTCACTGAGCATCGGCGGCCAGCAGGGCCAGCTGTAGAGGAATCGCCGGCATTTGTATTACGACAATCGTTGAAGGACGCAATGCCGAACGTTTTTACCGCAATTTAAGTAGGAGAAAGCAGGAGAGACAGATTTACCCTATAAGAGTGTGGTCATCGAGTTTTGCGAGCTATCGGTGCCGACGTATTTCTATCTGACCTCGTCACGTGGTCAGACGACACCATGGTTGGCGAATCCCTCGATGCCCTCGGGGCGTTCTGGAAATATGCTGCGTTGTCCTCCGAAGTGATCGAAATTGATGTTTCGATCCTATGTTTTCCTCCGACCATCCCCATTAGCCGACCAACTTTGCTCGCCCAAGTGCAATCGGCTAGCTCCAAGACGGCAAGGCGGATCTCCTCACCACACTTTTAGACCGCCCGGTGGTCGGCCCCGAGCGTCGTCGCTCGCTCGACCATGAGTCCCCCCACCCACGATGGCACCGCGTGCCTGATCTCTCACGTTGCTCACGTCGCCACGCCTGTGGCGGCCGTCTTAAACAGAACGGCACACCCCCCGTCTATCGTGCGATCGGCGCATCGAGTCGGCCTGCGCGCGTATGAGCTGAGTCTGCAATCTGCGGACGAAGATGGTTAGGCCCTCCTCAAAATCAATCCGGTGACACCGGGACTTTGGAAATGAGGTTGGTCATGCTTGCCTGTATTCCGTCTGCGACGCTTCTGGGCGTCGACGGAAGATCCGTGTCTGTCGAAGTGCACGTCTCGAACGGACTCCCGGGCTTCACGGTCGTTGGCTTGCCCGACGCCGCAGTGCGCGAGTTCGCGCGACCGCGTCAGAGCCGCTCTTCTGTCGAGCGGTTTGAGCTGGCCCCTGAGGCGGGTGACCGTCAACTTGGCGCCGTCCGGAGTGAGAAAGAGCGGCGCAGGGCTCGATCTTCCAATCGCAATTGGGTTGCTCGTCGCGTCCGGGGAGCTCTCTGCGGACACCGTCGATCGGACTGCGTTCGTGGGCGAACTCGGGCTCGACGGCTCTCTCAGACCTGTTCCCGGGGTGATTCCTCTCGTGGCGGCCATTGGGAATTCCGGCAACGACCGAGTCGCAGTCGCGCATGCGTGTGCGGCAGAGGCCGCTTTCGCAGGTGGCTGCGTCGTCCGTGGGGCGAGGAATCTCTCTGAGCTCGTTGCTGCACTTCGCGGTGTTGCCCCTTGGCCTCCGATCGAGGAATCGCGATCACCCGCAGAACTGGCAGGTCGCGGACCTGACCTCGCTGACGTGAGTGGACAGGTCGTGGCGCGGCGTGCGCTCGAGATCGCAGCTGCAGGTGGACATCACATCCTTCTCGTCGGTCCGCCAGGCTCAGGCAAGACGATGCTCGCGACCCGATTGTGCGGTCTTCTTCCGTCGCTCGATCATGAGGAGGCGCTCGAGGTGAGCCGCATCTACTCGGCGGCTGGCATGGCTCTGCCGGGCGGCGGCCGGCCAGAGCGCCCGCCCATCCGCGCCCCGCACCACGGTGCCTCTGAGGTCGCAATCGTCGGAGGCGGGACATCGTGGCTGCGTCCGGGCGAGATCAGTTTGGCGCATGGCGGAGTCCTTTTCTTGGACGAGCTCGGTGAGTTCCCAGCTGCGGTGCTCGACGTTTTGAGACAGCCGCTCGAAGAAGGAGAGATCCGCCTTTGCCGCGCCCGGGGAACGGTCACGCTGCCATCACGATTCCAGCTTGTCGCTGCGATGAACCCGTGCCCTTGTGGCGAAGGCCTTCAGCGCGGACAGTGCAGATGCTCAGAGCAGGCTCGAGCAAGGTATACCCGCAGGTTGTCAGGTCCCCTGCTCGACAGGTTCGACCTGGCCGTACCAATGTCGAGACCGAGCCCCGAAGAGCTCTTGAGCCCGGAGCGGGGCGAGCCCACGGCGCGTGTTGCCGAACGGGTTGCACACGCCCGCAGGTTCGCCGGGTTGAGAGGCGTTAGGTCCAATGCCGAATTGCATTCGTCGACACTGGACGACGTGGCTCCTCTCGTGCCGGAGGCTGCGCAACTTCTAGAGCGCAAGTTGCGTGAAGGAGAGATCTCGGCACGTGGCTTGCACCGGATACACAAGGTCGCCAGGACAATTGCGGACTTAGAAGAGAGCCGGACGGTCTCGAGGTGTCACATCGCTGAGGCGATGCACCTCAGGTCCGCCCGCGCCGTTCTTTTACCGGGTAGATCGCTGTGAGCTCGCCAATTCACGAAGGTTTGACGGAACGTTGCGGCCCAGTGTCTGGCGACGAATCCTTCGCTGCGGCCATCGCTGCCCTCGGAGTCGGTAGGGCGACCCTTCGTCGGTTACTTACAGGAATGGGTCCGCGCGAAGCATGGGAGGCCCTCATCGAACGTCGCCACCCGGCCGATCCAGCCGGCGAATTGTCCTCTAAGACGCGAGCAGAGTCTCCCCGGGTGTTCGCGTCGCGTCTCGAGGATTGTGGTGCTCGGGTCCTCTTACGCGGCCGACCCGGATACCCCGGACCTCTTGTGGACGACATCGACTCCCCGGAGATCTTGTTTTGCCTCGGTCGCCCAGAGGCAATGGTCGGAAGGCCGCGTGTTGCAGTAGTCGGAACAAGGTCTGCCACGCGTTACGGCGTAGATGTCGCGTCAGAACTGGGGGCGGGGCTTGCTGCGTCAGGTGTCGTCGTCGTATCAGGACTTGCGGCCGGGATCGACTCAGCCGCCCACGCAGGAGCAGTCGGCGTCGCAGGCGGCGCTCCGCCCGTTGCAGTGATCGCCACCGGTGTGGACATCACCTACCCCCGTTCGAATGTCGTCCTACGAGACTCGATTGCGGCGAAGGGAGCAGTCGTCTCCGAGCTGCCGCCCGGAGAGCCCGGAGAGCGTTGGCGATTCGCAGACCGCAACCGGATCATGGCCGCGTTCGCTCATGTCGTCGTGGTCGTGGAATGCCACCTGTCAGGCGGCGCCTTGTACACGGTAAGAGCGGCGAAGCAACGCGGCACAGAAGTGATGGCCGTCCCGGGGTCGGTGCGAAGTGTCGCATCGGCAGGCACCAACGCGTTGCTCGCAGATGGCATGCCCCCCGCACGTGATGTCGCCGACGTCCTCACAGCCGTCGAGATTGCGATAACGGGCGATGAATCAATTGCTCCGCCCAGTTGGCCGAAAGGTGGTGAGAGAGATCCCGGATCCGCGCGCCCGAGACAGCCGAGGGGTACTTCTGCGCGGGTATTCAGCGCGCTCGAGGCGGAACCGGCATCACTCGAGCAGATCGTAAAGCGCTGCGCGTCGACGCTCGGTGAAGTGGCGGCTGCGCTCGAGCAGCTTTCTGAGCTCTCCCTTGTCGAAGGTGAGCGCGGGTGGTGGTGGCGAAAGGGGCGTCGCTGACGTCTCGCCGGGATCAGGGATTCGGGAAGGACCCTTGTGTCCACCCGATACTGCTCGACGAGGGTGTTGCGCTCTGCGGTGCCTGTGAGAGCGAGGGAGCAGTGCAGCTCGTCTGGTCTACCTCCGCTCCGAACCATGTCGAGCCCGACGTCATCCAAACGAAGAGGCAAGATCCCGAGCCTGAGGCGCTGTTCGAGAAAGTGGCCAATGTGACGCTTCCGCCTGAGGTCGTCCCCATGTCACCGAGTCCCCCTCCGCCGTTGGCGGAGCCTCCCTGAGACGATGCAACGCTAACAGTCGTGTTGCTATTGGAAGCACCTGACGTGAAGTCCACCGACGGCTCGTCGAACGCGAGCGACTGAACGGTGATTCCCGAGTACCCGACAGTGGTGACAACGGTTTCCACGGCGCTCTGGGCGGTTTCGAGAGTGCTCTCCGCTGCGATGTCATAGGCCCTGTTCGCCGGCGACCCGTTGGCGCTGAGACCGTTGTTGCTTCCAGAGCCTCCTAGGAGAAAAGTGCCGCCGATGGCCCCGCCCACCGCGACCACGGCAAGCGAGAGGACGAGACCGATCATGCCGAATCCCGTCCCTGCCCCAGACGCCCTTCGCTTCACGGCCGGTGACATCGAACCTCCACGGTTCTTGTCGGAACAAAGCGGGGGGACCTAAAGGATCTGGATGCGCTATGCACGGATCGCGCTCCGGACCTGGAATGAGATCGTCGAAGTACGCCGGTCCAGGTCGCCCTCATAGCGTTCAGGACTGCGGTCCGCCAGTGCCCTGTCGTACAGTCGGCCGACATGCGCGCCGTAGTCTGTAAAGAGCTTGGTCCTTTCGAAAATGTCGTGGTCGAGCAGGTCGACTCGCCGTCTGCGGGTCCTGGTCAGGTGCTGGTCGGCGTGCGCGCCGCGGGCGTCAACTACGTCGACGGATTGATGTGCCAGGGCCGTTACCAGATCAAGTTCCCAACGCCTTACGTGCCCGGTGGTGAGATCGCCGGCGTTGTGATGGCGGTCGGTGGAGGCGTTGACGAGGCGTTCGAGGTGGGCGACCGGGTCATGGCGCTTACCGGCTTCGGAGCTTTCTGTGAGGAGATAGCCATTCCCTCCGCGTCACTCGTCAAGATGCCCGACGCGTTGAGCTTCGCCCAGGGCGCGACGATGATCCAGAGCTATGCCACTGCGCTTTACTCGTTCCGACGCTGCGCAGCTGAAGGCGGGGGAGAACGTTCTTGCGCTAGGTGCAGGGGGAGGGATCGGGCTCGCTGCAGTGGACTTGGCGGTCGCTTTGGGGGCTCATGTCATAGCGGCAGCGTTGACCAAGTCCAAGCTCGCGGCTGCGGTTGCCGTCGGAGCCGAGGGAACGATCGCTTACGAAGAAGAGGACCTGAAGTTGAGAGCTCGCGAGATCTCGGGAGGCGGGGTGGATATCGTCATTGACCCCGTGGGCGGCGAGAAGTCAGAAGCGGCCCTCCGAGCGCTTCGGACTTTCGGGAGACTCTGCGTGATCGGGTTCACGGCCGGAATCGGCTCTGTGCCTCTCAATCAGGTATTGCTCAGCAACAGAATCGTCATGGGCATCGACTGGGGCGCATGGGCGGCAAGCGATCCAAAACAGAACCGGCAACTGATCGACGAGTTGGTGACCATGGTCAGCCAACAGAAGCTGCATCCGGCGGTGCCCGCGGAGCACCCCTTGGAGGACGCCACGCGGGTCATGGACGACCTCCTCGAGAGGCGAGCCGTCGGCAAATTGGTCTTGTCCCGTGACGTGGCCGCCTTCGGAGTATTGGCCGCTCTTCGGATTGCGCATCACCACTCCTCGTCTCGAGATTCGCTTCGCAGATGACGAGGATCTGAGGGGTTTGGTTGACGAGATCGTCGAGGGCGTGCACGACCCGTTGACGATGCCCTTCACCTTCGAATGGACCGACGTCCCGTCCCCGAGGCGTGAGCGCGAGTCTCTGCAGTGGTTCTGGCGTCAGCGAGCCGAGTGGTCTCCCGGGAAATGGACTTTCAGCGGCGCGGTCGTTGTCGACGGGCGACCCGTCGGCGTACAGGACCTCTCGGCCGAGAGCTTCGGAACGCTCAGAAGTGTGCGTACCGGCTCGTGGCTCGGAATGAGGCACCAGGGCCGCGGTATAGGCAAAGAGATGAGGGCGGCGATCCTTCACCTCGCGTTCGCAGGTCTCGGTGCTGTCGAGGCGAACAGCGGGGCGTGGCACGACAACACCGCTTCGCTCAACGTTTCCAGGGCTCTCGGCTATGAAGTCAACGGCGAAGATGTCGGCCTCAGGCGAGGACGATCGGAACGCCAGATCCGTCTCCGACTCGTCCGCGATTCGTGGGAGATCAGGCGCCGGAACGACATCCTCCTCGAAGGGCTTGAGCCATGCCTGGAGCTCTTCGGCGCTGCTTGAAGAGCCACGCAGTTCGGACCCATCTTGGTGCCTTGACCTGGCATGTCACCTATGATCGTGAAGTTCCGGTACGTCAACGGTATTGGGGTTAGAGTGCGTGATCCTCGGTCCGAGCATCCGTGGCCGAGTGCAGTGAAAGGCACCCAGGAGAAAAATGGCAACAGGTACTGTGAAATGGTTCAACGCCGAAAAGGGCTACGGGTTCATCGCGCCCGACGACGGCGGAGCTGACGTGTTCGTACACTTCAGCGCTATCGAAGGAAACGGTTACAGGCAGCTGTCCGAGGGCCAGACCGTAGAGTTCGAGACTGAGCAGGGACGCAAGGGTCCACAAGCCAAGTCGGTTCGCGCCACCTCCTGAGGTAGAGCGCTCCGGCGCTTTCCGTACGCACCGCAAGCGCGCCTTCAGGCGCGTCTGTCGCGAGTGCGTTCTCGTGCCGTGTAGTCACGCGCACGCAGTTGGTCGCGTCATCCGAATGCTCACCGGCAGCTACCAGCGCGGCGGTTAAAGCGAACGAACAAGTTCGAAGCGTGCCGGGTGGCCCCTGCCCCGGAAGGGGGAACGTAACGGGGCAGGAGGCCGTCCGGCTAATGGCGAGCCAACCCCGCCGCGGTCGGGAGGCGGAGAGATACGCCGTGCAGACCTTATTCCTCGGAAATCAAGTTTTCAACTTGATTTACTCAGGATTCACGAAATGGACCAGGGCACGCCTAGTCTTGATGGTGCGCCTAGGGAGGTGACCGATGACCGGGACTCGCACCGAGACCGACTCGATGGGTCCGATCGAAGTTCCAGCAGACCGGTATTGGGGAGCCCAGACCGCGCGCTCGCTCGTGCACTTCCCGATCGGGCACGACGTAATGCCTCGACCGTTGCTTCGGGCCATCGGGATACTGAAAGAGGCCTCCGCGAGCGCGAACGCGGACCTTGGGGAGCTCGACCCGGCTATCGCAAAGTTGATCGAACAGGCAGCTCGCGAGGTGACCGACGGAAGGCTCGATGACAACTTCCCCTTGAGCGTCTGGCAAACCGGTAGCGGCACACAGACCAACATGAATGCCAACGAAGTCATCGCGAATCGAGCGATCGAGTTCGCCGGAGGGAAACTCGGTTCTAAGTCACCAGTTCACCCGAACGACCACGTCAACATGTCCCAGTCGTCCAACGACACGTTCCCGACCGCTATGCACATCGCGGCCGCTGAAGAATTGGTTCACCGGCTGATCCCTGCGGTCCGAGAGTTGCGCGACGCACTGTCTACGAAGTCGGAGGCGTTTGCGGGGATCGTGAAGATCGGGCGCACCCACCTCATGGACGCCGTCCCGCTCACCCTGGGACAGGAGATATCGGGATATGTGTCCCAACTCGACGCTGACATCGCCCGGTTAGAAGGGGTCCTTCCGGGCCTCTATGAGCTCGCTCTCGGTGGGACCGCCGTCGGGACGGGACTCAACTCGCCTCCCGAGTTTGCGGATCGCGCCGCAGCTCGAATAAGCGAGCTGACGAGCCTGCCGTTCGTCTCGGCTCCGAACAAGTTCGCTTCGCTGGCTGCACACGATGCCCTCGTGCAGGCGAGTGCGACGGTTCGCACCCTTGCGATATCGCTCACGAAGATCGCCGACGATATCCGCTGGCTCGGATCCGGGCCGCGGGCGGGTCTAGGTGAGCTCATCCTGCCCCCGAACGAGCCGGGATCGTCGATCATGCCAGGCAAAGTGAACCCGACACAGTGCGAAGCAATGATCATGGTCTGCATCCAGGTCATGGGGAACGACGCCGCGATCGCAGTGGCCGGCAGTCGTGGAAATCTCGAGCTCAACGTTTGCAAGCCGGTCATCATCCACAACTTCCTGCATTCAGTGCTACTTCTCTCCGATGCCTGCCGTACGTTCCGGGTGTTCGTGGTCGAGGGGCTCGAGCCGGACCGCCGGCGTATAGAAGAGCACGTCGCGAGCTCTTTGATGCTCGTGACTGCTCTCAACCCCCTGATCGGATACGACAAAGCCGCCGAAGTGGCGAAGAAGGCTTATGCCGAAGGTTTGACGCTCAAAGAGGCGTGTCTCGAGCTGGGGTACTTGTCGGCTGACGAGTTCGACGCTGCAGTACGACCCGATCAAATGGTCCATCCGAACATCGCCCGTCCCGGCTCAACAGAGCGCGAACGCTGACGGTGCCTCCGTGAAAGTACCGACCGCCAATCGCGTTGGCAGACCGTACAACAGTGACCCACATCGGGTGATCCACGATGCCGACGCGGATCTGATGGAGACACCCGAGTGGTTGCGCGACCATGCCGATCCGGACGTGAGGGACAGGATCCAGCCGCTTAGCTACCCCGGCGGCAATGAGCTGCGGCAGACCGGAGATCCCGAAGACCAGCAGCGTGACCTGGCTGCAGCATTCGAACGTATGGAAGCGCGCCACCGATCGGAGGAGTACCGCGCGGTCGAACAAGAAGAGATCATGTTCCGGAAGAATTTCGCCGCGACCGGTTCGTTCCTTGCAGAGGATCGTCCTCGCGCTCTTCGATCTGCTCGGCTTCTCGAGTCAGCTCGTGTTCAACACATTTCACAATCGGCGGCTGCGCGACTGGAGCACGGCGGGGATCTCGAATTGGCCCACGGGGTCGCCCGAGCCCACAACCGTGGGATGTTGGAATTCTGCTCGGCTGATCGCCGCCTCCTGTCCACCTGCTACGTGCCGCTTGCTGACTTCGACCTCGCCGCGGCGATGGCAGAAGAAGCCATCGAAGCAGGCGCCTCAGCGCTTCTCGTGGCTTCTGGGTGCCCACGGTCTCATTCACCGAGCCATATCGCGCTCGACCCCGTTTGGGCCCGCGGAGAGGAAGCCGGAATCCCGGTCGTGTTCCACGTCGGAGGAACGGGCGATTTGATAGCCGATGGATACTTCCGTAACGGCCTGCCCGTGCCGCCGGACTTCCATGGTGGCGAGGAGAATTTCCGGTCTGTCGACTACATGGCGATACCTCACCCGCCCATGCAGACACTGGCCACCATGATCTTCGACGGGGTTCTCGAGCGCTTCAGCGAACTTCGGATCGGCGTGATCGAGCAAGGGGCGGTATGGCTGCCTTCATGGATGCGTCAGATGGAGTCCGCGCTCGATGCGTTCGGCCGGCACGAGGAACGCTTGCGGACTCTTTCCCTGCGACCTTCTGAGTACGTGCGCCGCCAAATCCGGGCAACGCCTTATCCGACTGAGGACGTCGGGTGGATCATCCGCGAGTCCGGACCGCAGGTCTGCATGTTCTCCTCTGACTTCCCTCACGTAGAAGGCGGCCGGCGACCGATCGAGCGCTTCGAAGCCTCCTTGGGTGAAGCGTCTGCAGAGATCCGGCGCCGCTTCTACTGCGAGAACTTCCTCGATCTGATGGGAACAGCGGGGAAGGGGCTTACCCAATGAACGCTCGGCGCCAGATCTCATTCGATTTGGACCCTTGCGGCGCCACCGCAATCTAGAGTGAAGGCGTGGAGGTCCTCGATCCCGGCGCCGTCGACGAGGCTTTGGCAGAAGGGGTTTCCTGGGAGCGGGATGGGCGCGAGCTCATAAAAGTTCATACAGAGAGCGATTTTGCAGGCGCTCTCGACTACGTGAACCGCGTCGGTGAGCTCGCCGAGCACGCGAGTCACCATCCCGACATCGAGATCCGATGGAATAAGGTGACCTTGAGGTTGAGCACGCATTCCGCAGGAGGCATCACGGGTGCCGACCTGGATCTCGCAAGGCAGATAGACGCTCTTCCCTCCCCCGGGTGAGCCTTGTTGGGACCGAGGCGGCGACTCACGCTAAAGAGATCGACGCGAGCAGCCGGGTCTAGTCCTTCAAAGGGCCCCTTCAAATACATTCCCGTTCATCAGATCGGTGACCGCCCTCATGTGATGATCGACGGTGCTGCACGTCCTGGCACCGTGATGACGCTTTCACACTGGCCGCGAAGCTCGACCCCTCTCAACCTCCGAAGAGACCTTTCCGCTCAGATCGTCCTGCGGGCTCTCGAGGACGGGTACACGAACAGTGCCGGCACCGACTTGGCGACGATCGACCACTACGACGAGGACGGCGTCGTGGCATTGGGGCTCCTGCTTGTGCCAGGACTTGCTGAGCGCCACTCGGACGTTCTCGTCGAGGCGGCACGGGTAGGCGACTTCGGAGTCGTTCGCGATCGCCGCGGCGCCCTGATCGCCTTCGCCCTCGCCACCCTCGCCGACCCGAAGAGGTCGCCGCTCGAGGTTCCGATTTCCGCCCGCAACCCTAAGTCTGGCGTTCTCGAGATGTGCGGTTGGGCCACGCGGCACGCATTGTCTCTGCTCGAGGAACTTTCAGGCGATCCGCAGAGATTCGAGAGTCTCTGGCGCGACGAGGCTGCGGCGTTCGACGCAACCACGGCGGCGTTAGGTAGATCGGTGAGTATCGAGGAGCTGCCCGATCATGATCTTGCGATCGTGCGGGTGGATCCCGCGGCGCGCGGCGCCCAATCCTTCATGTGGGGCGAACATGTGGCTCACCCGGCATCTGTGAACACCTCCACGGCGAGGTTGCGGGTCGCGACGATATGTGGCGCGTGTTTTGAGGTGCGATTCAGGTATGAGTCCTGGGTGCGGCTGGCGAGTGGTCGTCCGAGACCAAGGGTGGACCTGAAAGGGCTTGCATCAGTGCTCGGCGAGCTCGAACCGGGCGATGTCAAATGGTCGTTCGACGGTGCCAATGCAACCCGTCCGGTGTTGCGTACGGTCGGAGGCGAGCCGAGTGGGATCGCACCCGATCACTTCGTCGAACGTCTCGTAGAACATCTGGTCGCGCTCGACGCAGGACCCCCTGCGTGGGACCCGTATGCCGAGGCGTTCTAGCGACGATCAGAGGTTGTTGCTTACGAAACGGGAAGGTTCCAAAGCGGAAACCACCTTGACAGGTCGGACTCCATCGGTAGATCGGATCCGATCGTGCTTCGCAGCCTCAGCTCGAGTTCGGTGTCGCGCTGTTCATGGCCCGATGGAGCGAACGGGTAGAACGTGCCCCTCTTCGCCAGGTACACGAGATAGACCGTTGAAGGACCGCCGCGTGGTATCTCGGCTGCGGCCGTGGGATCGGTTTCGTCTCCTCCGTGACAAAACCCGAAGACCGAACACAGCAACTGGGACTCCCATCCCGCCTCCTGCAGCGAGGAGTGCACCACGTGGACCCTCGTGACCAGATCGTCGATCCCGGTTCCCTCCACCAGAATCCAGCGATAGCCGTAGTTGTCGGCGACGTCGTGCACGCGGGCCGTCGTGTTCGCCGCCGAGTTTGCGCCGTCGTCGTCGGGCATGCTCAAGAGCTGCTCGATCTGGGCCTGAATGTCCGCGAAGGGCTGACCGGCGGGGGGCTTGAAGCACACACCTGCCATCCCGGTCGGTACCAGTCCCGCCGAAACCTGCAGAGTCACCGCCGCGGACGGCAGGGAGAACAGGGCATCGAGGTTGGCCTTGACCGGCTTGGTGCGGCCGAGGAGCGTGTCGAAGATCTTCACTCTGCGGGGAGACGGTTAATGCCAGACCAGAAATGCCAGTGGCTCACTGAGCCCGGCTCATCTCGGCCTCGAGCTTGGCCAACTGCGCAAGGCGAGTCTCGAGGCTGGGATGAGTCGAGAACAGCGAGGACAGGCTTGCACCGCTTGACAAGGCCGGAGTGAAGAAGAAGGCATTGAAGTGCTCTGCGGCGCGGAGGTCTTTCGTCGGGATCCTGCTCATCTCACCCGTCACCTTGACTAGAGCAGAGGCTAGAAGCGAAGGCCTACCTATGAGGATGGCGCCCGACCGGTCGGCTGCCAGCTCGCGGTAGCGCGAGAGCGCCCTCGTTAGCAAGAAACTGATGGCGTAGACAAGCACCGAGACAAGGAGCACGACCAACTCGACCAAGGCTCCTCCCTGGTTGTTCTGGTCCCCGCCGAACATGCCTGCGTAGATGCTTATGCGGGTGATCATCCCGGCGACCACTCCGAGCACACTCGCCACTGTCATCACCGCAACGTCGCGGTGAGCGACATGCGAGAGCTCGTGGGCCAGGACGGCTTCGAGCTCTGGCTCGTCCAGGCGCCTCATGATTCCCCTGGTTGCGCAGATCACGGCGTTCTTCGGGTTGCGCCCGGTCGCAAATGCGTTGGGGATGTCGGTTTCTGCGACTGCTACCCGGGGTTTCGGCATGTCCGCCAGAGCGCACAACCGGTCGACGACTCCGTGGAGCTCGGGCTCCTGTTCCGGCGTCACCACGTGCGCGTGCATACCGAAAAGAGCGATCTTGTCGGAGAACCAGTACTGACAGAACAGCAGCACCGCCGGAATCGCGATGAACAGGTAGATCGGAAGCCCGATAGCAGCGAGCACTCCGCCCAAGCCGACGAAAAGTACGACGAGCAGAAGCCCCGTCACGAACATGCGGGCTGTCAGACCATGGTCCGGTGGTATTCGCCGTGAGATTGCCATTGCTGTTCTAGCCGTCAGTCTAAAGGGCGGGCGAGGGCCAAAAGGTTCAGGGTGCCCCTGTTTCTAACCTGCTCCTGGCTCAAGATCACCAGGCTCGCCTACTGACCACATGCCACCGCGGGCTGCGGCCGCCGGGCTTTGTGACTCGAGCGGAGCAGCCGGCAACTGTGCGGAAAGCTCACTTTTCAACTGGGCCAGCTCCGCTTCTACCTGTCCCTTCGACGCTACTTTGTCGAGTTGCGCTTGGATGTCGTCGTGCCCGGTCGTCAGGTCCGTGAGACTCCCTGACGCGAGCAGGTCGTCTATAGCCCCTGCGCGAGCTTGCATCGCGGTGATCTTGTCCTGAGCGCGCTGCATGACCAATCCGGCGTCGCCCATCGAGTCGGAGATGCCCGAAACCGCCTCGCCGACACGCGTCTGCGCTTCTGCGGCGGTGTACGTAGCTTTCAGCGTCTCTTTGCGCGTGCGGAACAGCTCGATCTGCGTCTGGAGGCGACTCAATGTCGTCTTGAGCCGCTGCTCCTGCTCGAGGACCTGTGCGTGCTGAGCCTGCAGGTCCGAGAGCTCTGCTCCGACGGCTGATCTGCGTGACAATGCTTCGCGAGCGAGGTCCTCGTGATCCTGCGACAGTGCCGCCCGAGCCTGGGTCTGAAGCTTGGAGGCCTGCTGCTGGAGTTGTCGGGCCTGTATCTCGATCCGTTTGCGCGCAGTGGCCACCTGCGCCACGCTGCGCCTCAGGTTCTGCAGGTTCTCGATCTGTTGGGAGTACGACAGGTCGAGCGTGTCGCGCGGATCCTCCGCACGGTCGAGGATCTTGTTGACCTTCGCTCGCACGATGTCTGCGAACCGCCTGAAGACGCTCATGAAGCGCCCTTCCTCGATGATTGCTTTCGGGCCCGTTCCGGTAGCGAGCTTATTTGAGCCCGCCCGAGTGCAGATCTAGCCCCCGATCGGGGACCCTGGTGGTCCCGCTACGGTGACGGCGATGAGCGCCGGGCTCCGACTACTGACAGTGCACGCCCACCCTGACGACGAAGCGTCCAAGGGTGCCTGCACCGTTGCCCGATACCACGCCGAAGGGGTCAGGACCGTCCTCGTGTGCTGCACGGGGGGGAAGAGGGCGACATCCTCAATCCGGCGATGGACACGCCTGAAGTGCGAGCTGACATCTCGGGCGTCAGGCGTCGAGAGCTCGAACGTGCGGCCGAGATCATCGGATACGACCGGGTGGTCATGCTCGGGTACCGCGATTCGGGGATGCCGGGGACGAAAGCCAACGACGACCCCACATGCTTCGCAAAGGCCCCGCTCGACGAGGCCGTGGGGCGCCTGGTCGCTGCGATCCGCGAGGAGCGACCGCAGGTGGTCGTCACCTACGGTGACGACCAGCAGGGATATCCCCACCCTGATCACCTCAGGGTTCACGAGATCACCGTCGCCGCGTATGAAGCCTCAGGGGATCCGGCGCGTTTTCCCGAGGCCGGTGACCCATGGAACGTGAGCAAGGTGTATTACACCGTCTGGTCCGGAGCGAGGATCCGTGCCATGCACGCCAAGTTCCTGGAGCTCGGGATGGAATCGCCGTTCGATGAAGCCTGGCTCGAGCGGGCTTCTTCTGACCCGCCCATCAATGCCGTCGTCAACGTCTCCGGTTACGCCGACGTGAGGCGGTTGGCTCTGCTCGCCCATGCCACACAGGTCGATCCCACGTCGAAGTTCTGGTTCGGACTTCCTCCCGAGGTGCTGAGCAGCGTTCACCCGGTAGACGAGTACCTCCTCGCTTTCAGCCGGGAAAATCCGCCGCCCGGCAAGGACGCGGTCGAGACGGACCTGTTCGAAGGGATCCGTGCAGGCGAAGCCGCCGAAAGCAGATGAGCCGGACTCACCAATCTCTGTAACATCTCCGAGCGGGCAAGCAGAGAACCGGCCCGGCCGCAAGGCCTGGCTGAGACACCCGAGCACCGCGACGAGGAGAGACTCATGTCCAAGTGGCTGACCCAGGAGTGGCTGGACGAGACCAGAAAGATGTCCGAAGGCCAACCGGAGCGCCCAGGAGCGACGGCTCGTATGCAGTACGTCGTAACCGCTGGGCCCGATGGAGACATCGACTACTACTGGGTGCTCCAGGACGGGAAGCTCGTCGAGGCGAAGCTCGGCAAGCTGGATGACGCCGAGGTGACGCTGACCACCGGCTACGACGACGCCGTGAAGATCCAAAAGGGCGAGCTCGACGCCAATGCGGCGTTCATGCAGGGAAAAGTAAAGGTCACGGGCAACATGGCCAAGGTCATGTCTCTGCTGCCGATCACGAACTCGCCTGAGTACAAGCAGCTCCAGGTAGAAATCGCCGCGATAACGGAGTTCTGAGCCCGGCCTCGATCTGGGGCTACGACAAGATCCTGACCTGTCGCTCGTGGCTCGAGGGGCGATCAGTCCTCGGACCGCATCAGGTCTCTTATCGGCCTGTAGCCGATGAGAGTTACGCCCTGTCGTTCGATCGCCTCAGAAAGCTCCGTCCCCGGTACGAGCAAAGCGTGGTCGTCCACCCTTGCTTCCCAGTCGCCGGCCATAGCACGTAATTCGGGGCTGTCCACTGCCGGATGCAGGTACGCCTCTGTCACCCCGGGCTTCAATCGGTTGATCGCGTCGAGGAGGATCTGCCTACTGCCCACACCCGGTACGTAGACGAAATTGTCCGGATAGAGGACTCCCTCCTCGTCTGCAAGCCGCCTGAACGGGAACCCGATCTGCGCTTCGGTCTTTGCACCGGACAGGCGCAAGGGGAGCCGGAACTCAGCAGCCAGACCAAGGTAGACGTCGAAAAACTCGGACCTGATCTGCACCGCGCCCATGTGGGAGTCGAGGTGGCTCACGTCGAATCCCCACAGGATCGCTCGCTCCACTTGAGCACGGCACTCGCGTCTCACCTCGTCGAGGTCGGCGTGGTCCCAGACGTCTGTGATCGTCCGCGGAAAGCCACCGTCACCGTCAAGTAGAGACGGTGCGTGAGTGATCGGTCCCCATCTGTAGAGGTCGTGCTCAGCGTTGACAGTGAGGTGGACTCCTATGTCCTCTCCCCGATACGAGGCAGCAGCACCTCGGGACCAGGGGCACGGAACCATCAGGCTGGCGCTGGTTGCGAGGCCGGTGCGCAGAGACTCGTAGACCCCCTCATTGGCGGCGTGGCAGAAGCCGAGATCGTCGCAATTGATGATGAGCAACCGTGCGTCTTTCGGGTAGCCCAGGCGCTCGGCGAGTGAGGGCACAGAGCAGAAGGTAGCGCCCTCAGGTGCAGCTTCGTTCGAACCGAGGTGGTGGGCGCCTCGACTTGTCGTGGCCTCAGGCAGCGTCGGCAGGACGCCGCGTGAGTTCGAGAGCTCGCCGAGCGTCTTCGAGGCCCTTCCGAGCGGCCCTCCTGGTCTTCTCGTCGAGGTGCCAAGGCCGGGCGTTCGACCCTTTGCGCCTCACTAGCTGGGCCGGAACCGTCTTCTCCTCGACCAGCGGAAGCCTCGCCTGTTCCTCCATGTCCCGATCATCGCGCCCCGGTGTAACACTGCTGTTGTGAACACTCCTACAACGAAGAGGTTCGGGATCACGATCCCGTTTGACGGCGTCACGCTCGAAGCCCACCGAGAATGGATCGAAGAACTCCCGGAGCTCGGTTATACGGACGCATGGACGGGTGAGGCCAATGCGGCGGACGGCTTCACCCCTCTCGCGCTTGCTGCCACGTGGGCTCCGACTCTCAATCTCGGGACGGCCGTGGTGCCGGTCTACACGAGAGGCCCCGGGCTTCTTGCAATGCAGGCGGCGACTCTCGCAGAGCTGGCTCCCGGGCGTTTCGCGCTCGGGGTGGGCACATCTTCAGATGTGATAGTCGAGCGTTGGAATGCCGTTGCATTCGAGCAGCCGTATAAGAGGGTGCGTGACACCGTGCGGTTCCTCAGAAGTGCTCTCGCCGGAGAGAAGGTTGACGCCGTCTACGACACATTTGAAGTGCACGGATTCCGGCTCGACAGGCGACCCGAGGTGCCACCTCCGATCTATGTGGCAGCGCTGCGTTCCGGGATGCTCAAGCTCGCCGGTCGCGAAGCTGACGGGGCGATCATCAACTGGCTCTCGCCCGAGGATGTGAAGACTGTCGCTCCGCTGGTGGGGGAAGGAAAGGCCGTAGTGGCACGCATCTTCGTCTGTCCCTCAGAAGACGCCGAACAGGTGCGCTCGATCGGGCGGATGGTGATCGCCGCATACTTGAACGTCGAGGTCTACGCGGAGTTCCATCGTTGGCTCGGCAGGGCACCTCAGCTCGAAGGCATGTGGGCGGCGTGGGCGTCGGGAGATCGCAAGGGTGCTCTGGCCGCGATTCCTGACGAGGTCGTTGACGACCTGATCGTCCATGGTTCGCCGAAGCAATGTCGCGAGACGGTCCAGCGATACGTCGACAACGGAGTCACGGTGCCCGTGCTGGCCGTACTTCCGATCGGGGTCGATCTGCGCGATTCCGTCAGACAGCTGGCGCCGGGGGCCTGACTCCTCATTCGCTCAACTCGTCCGGTGCATGGTCTTGGCGAGCGCGCTCACCAGGTCAGGGCTTGCGAACTCGTAGCCCGTGGCAAGTAGACGGACCGGGCGAACGCGCTGGCTCGCAAGCAGCAGCTCTCTCGCGAAACCAGATCCGAACGCAGCTCGCAGCACAGGTGAAGGCACACTCAAAACCGCCGGTCGGTGGACCGCACGAGCGAGGTCCCGAGTGAGCTCTGCGTTTGTCACTGGTTGAGGAGCGACAACATTGACCGGTCCTCGGAGCTCCGGGGTCAGAGCCGCATGACGAATGGCACCCACCTCGTCTTCAAGGGAGATCCAGCTGATCCACTGACGACCCGTTCCCAACCTGCCGCCGAGGCCGAGGCGGAATAGTGGCAACTGTTTCTTGAGGGCCCCTCCCTCGCGCGTCATCACCACTCCTGAACGAAGGTGAACGACGCGCAGGGCCTGATCGGCTGGTGCGGTCGCCTGCTCCCATCGACGGCAAAGATCGGCGAGGAATCCACTGCCGGTTGCGCTCTGCTCGGTCAGCTCTTCGTCTCCGCGGTCGCCGTACCAGCCGACAGCGGATGCGTTCACGAGTACTCCGTCGGGTGGAGCGAGCGTTGCTGCGATGCCGGCAAGAACTGCTGTCGGCTGAACCCTCGACTGGATGATCTCTTCTCTCCTCCGTTCGTTCCACCTGCCTTCGCCGATCGGCACGCCTGACAGGTTCACGAACACCTGACACCCGTCGAGCGCCTCTGGATCCAGCTGTCCGCGGTCGGGATCCCAAGGCACCTCGTCGCGACGATTCTCTCCGGGTTCTCCTCGTCGGCTAGTTGCACTTCTGACCAGCACGGTCACGAGGTGGCCTTCGGTACGCAGCCTTTCGACCAGCGATCTTCCGATGAGTCCGCTCGCACCGCTTACGACGAACCGCAAAGGGTCTCCCTCTTCAACACCGTGGCGGAGGATCAACCGCCCAAGCGGACGAGTCGCTGAACAGATTCTCTAACTGGAACCCTGCTCGTATCGCGCCCGCAATGCCTGATCCTGGGCCCGCACCTGCTCGGCGATCTCGTCGCGGAAGGACTCGAGACGTGAAGCCAGCGCTTCGTCGGACAGTGCGAGGATGCGGACGGCGAGCAGACCGGCATTGCGGGCTCCGTTCACAGCCACAGTTGCGACAGGCACCCCGCGGGGCATCTGGACCATAGAAAGCAGCGAGTCGAGACCTCCCAGGTTGGCGAGGGCAATCGGTACGCCGATGACCGGAAGGGGAGTGGCTGCTGCCAGCACGCCGGCCAGGTGAGCGGCGCCCCCCGCACCTGCGATGAGGACCTTCTGTCCGCGCTCTACGGCATTTCGGGCGTATTCGAGCGTGTCATCCGGCGTCCGGTGCGCCGACAGGACCCGCACCTCTGTTTCGACGTCGAACTCCTTGAGCGCCTGGACCGCACCGTCCATGACGTCGGCGTCCGATGAGCTGCCCATCACTATCCCTACGGTCAACTGTCCCTCCTTAATCCGTGGATCTGGCTTAATCCGTGGATCTGGCTTAGTACCTGGAGCTGGCTCAGGCACTTGTTGTTGGCCACACCCTTTCGAGCTTGGCGAGCACGTGAGTCTGAAGTGTCTGTCCGACAGCCTGCATTTCGAGCCGGTCGGTGAGGACATCGCCTTCTACGAGAACCTGCCTGCCGAGAGCGATTACCTCCTTGGAGTCGGGCCACGCCGAGACCGAGGTGCTCGCGAGTTTCACCGAAGTCCCATCGACCGAGCCGGTGGAAACCTCCACGTGTCCGGTGGCATGGGCCGCTACACAGTCGAGACGGTTGCCGTCGTGGCACCGCCAGAACCCCTGTTCGGAGTGTGACGCCGGACCCCCGGGACCGAGTGACGTTCGCATCGTGTAGACGAGGACCGGCTTGCCTACATGCGAGAAAGTCAGCTCTTCCTCGTACTCGAATGGACGCGAACCCGGGTAGCTTCCCGACCCGCTACCGCGCCATTTCCCGACCAGGAAGCCCAATGCCGCCAGGTCGGGGTGCAAGACGGGTGGTTCAGGTGTCACGATGCGACCTTAGCTTTGAGGATCGGGACGCCAATGGCCCGCGGTCGCGAACGTGGCCGCGCCGTTTTCCCGTCCTCGTTGAGCTCCCGGAATCAAGACTCGGAGGTGGATGTGCGAATCGGGGCTGGTCTCGATACGAGCGGGACCGTGGAGGCGATCGTGAGTCGTGCCAAGCGGCTCGCCGCCACGGGCGTGAAGTCCATGTGGTCTTCTCAGATCTTCGGACACGACGCACTCAGCGTGTTCACAGTCGTAGGACGCGAAGTCCCCGATGTCGAGTTCGGAACTGCGGTGATCCCGGTACATCCTCGGCATCCGATGGTGCTCGCAAACCAGGCACTGACGGTTCAGGATGCTTGCGGCGGGAGGTTCGTGCTCGGAATCGGTCTCTCACACCAGTTGGTCGTCGAGGGGGTGTGGGGACTGTCTTTCGACCGGCCGGTTCGTTACATGCGCGAGTACCTGTCGGTCCTGGTTCCCCTGCTCGCCGGAGAGCAGGTTTCTTTCTCGGGGGAGCTGATCCGGACGAGCACCATCGGACCCCTCGACAACGCCACGGGCGACCCGCCGCCCGTGATCGTCGCCGCCCTTGGTTCCGCGATGCTGCGACTGACCGGCGAGATGGCCGACGGGACGATCACCTGGATGACCGGACACGACACGATCGAGAACCACGTCGTACCAACGATCACAGAGGCGGCAGAGAAAGCTGGAAGGCGGGCGCCGCGGGTCGTCGTCTGTCTGCCGATATGTGTCACGGCGGATCCCGACGGTGCACGAAACGCTGCGGCCAAGACCTTTGCCGTCTACGGTCAGCTTCCTTCGTACAGAGCGATGCTCGACAGGGAAGGTGCGGCAGGTCCGCCTGATCTTGCGATCGTCGGTGACGAGGATGCCGTTGCCTCGCAGATCCGGTCCTTCGAGTCGATCGGCGCCACCGATCTGTCTGGTGTCATGTTCGGGTCGAGCGAGGAAAGGGAACGAACGGATGCCCTGCTGGGTCAGCTCGCAAAGTCTTGACGAGTCACATTGAGACGGTGGTGTGCTTGATCTCGTTCAAGTCCGGGTGACCGTCGACGAGGTCCAAGAGCCGTTCGACGGTGGCTAGCGCCAGGACGGCATCTCCTTTTGGACGGCTCATCACCCGGACGAACGCTGCTCTTTCGCCGGTGATGAATGTGGGGACTCCGAAGACCTGGTGATGGTCACCGAGGCCTCGTGTCGCCTCCTGACCTCCTTGCGAATGCTCCCGTCCTCCAAGATGGCCGACACCTCTGTGTCGTCCACGCCGTTCGAACGAAGGACGTCCATCACCACTTTGCGGTCTCTCAGATCCCGGGCGTAGTCGTGGCGAGCCGCAAAGAGTGCTTCGTGAACGTCCAGGAAACGGTCGGGGAACCGGTCAGCGACTACAAGGCTGGCCTCGAGGGCAAGAAGCTCGGGTGAGCGGTCCTCGTCCTCCCAAACAGGCACACCGCCCTCTTCTACGTGTACTTGCGAAAGAGAGAACGGAACGAAGTCGACTTCCCAGTCGGTCCCTGCCTTGAGGGCGGTGATCACGTGTTCGTGGGCGTTCCTTGCGAAAGGGCACCGGTAGTCGTACGTGACTCCGAAAGAAGTTGTCATGAGAAGAAGAACCAGATCAGAGGGGTCCTCATTCCGGAATTAGCAACCCGGGGTGTGAACCTCGGGCCGGGTCTCAGCCGAAGAGGTTTCCGAGCAGCCCTGACTGCCCTCCGGAGGATTTCGAAGGAGCAGACGTGCCGCTCCCACCGAGGACAGACGACACCGCGGACCCCACAGATCCGACCGAGGCAACTACCGGAGCCACCGAACGGAGCGAGGTCGCGCTCTTGAGAGCGGCTACCGCTTTGCTCATGCCTCCTCCCAACAGCCTTGTGGCTCTAGACACGACGGTGACCAGGTCCTTGGCCACGTGCCCGACGACGTTTACCACGTCCGATATGACTTTCTCGGCTGTGCGGAGTACTCCCGATGTTGCACCGCCGATCAGTCCGCTGAGCTGCTTCGCGCCGGCGCCGGCCGCATCGACATCCTGGACCAGTCTCTGTCCCGTGTCTCCTCCGCTGCCGCTCGTCGACAGTTTGGCGCCGGGACGAACTGTTGCTGTCGATGCCGAACCCGCTGAGCCGCCCTGAACTGAGACGACGGGCGCAACGGCCAAGCTCCGGTTGGGGGACGGCGCGTGTCGGCCGCTAAGGGCTGTCTTCTGGGTCGAAGACTGTCCTGTTCCGGAAGTCCTCATCTGCGCCTGCGGTGCAACGAGGTTCGTTCCAAACGTGACTTTTGTGTTGAGAGGTGCGGCGGAACGCACGGGATGTGGACCGCCGGAAGCGGACGCCACCACGAGCGCGGCGGTTGCGACCGCCCCTCCTACTGTGACAACGATGGCTTGGGGACCGAGGGCGGAAAAGCGAGCAGGGACCGAGCTCATAGTGCGGCCGGTCGCCCGCAAGATCCGGTGCAACATCCGCACTCCGAGGAGCACGAAGGGGATGCCTACCAGGCTTCCGTCGGAACCCGACAGCGCTCGAAACTCTCGTTTGAGGGCCTGGCGTGCGCGCCAGATGAGGGTCTCGACTGTGGTGACGCGGATGCCCTCGCGCTGGGCGATGTCCTGATAGGACAACCCTGATTTTTCACGAAGGTCGAGCACCCTGCGATGGCGGTCAGAAAGACGGGAGTACGCCTGGACTGCGAAGTCCAGATCTGCCGACGCGATGGCGAAGTCCTCGGCGCTCGTTCCCGACGTCGTGTCGCGCTCACATGGATCTGCCATCGGAACCGGACCGAATCGCTGTTTCCTCCGCACCGAGTCGGTGCAGAGGTTGGAGGCGATCACGCTCAACCATGGGAAGAACCGTCGTTCTCCTCCGAAGGTCGGAAGCGCCCGCCAGGCCCGTAGGAACGCTTCTTGAGTTACGTCCTGCGCTTCGTGAGGATCTCCTAGCCTGCGTAGGCAGTACCGCTCCAGCCGGTTGGAGTAGCACTCATAGAGGGAGTCGAAAGCGGCCCTGTCGCCTATTTGGGCACTCGCGACCAGCTCCCTGTCACGGTCGAGATCGACCTCGCCGCCAAGCTCGGGCAGCCTTGGCCAAGTCTCGGTGGTCACCGTATGGGCCCTCCTTCACTCCGAACCTTGTCAAATCACCGTGCGCAGTGCACGGAAATTTCGATCTACGCAGGATCAATTCTCCAGTGACCAGGACAAGCTTCTTGCCCAATTGATTGCCCGAGTCGCCGATCGCGAAACAGATCGCAGGTTGCAGGCGCAAGTCGGTTTGCCTCGACGAGGTATTCCGCTCGGGGCGGGAACCGGCACCGCCGTTGATATTGATGCGAATCGACAGCCCTACGAAGGCTGGGCTGCTCGCAAAGGAAGGGTCCCGGGCAGGTTGGATTGCCCCTCGAGGACCGATCCCGGGCCTTCCCTGCGCGGCTCGAAAACCGCAAGCTTCAGGTCTCCGCCCACAGCGGGACAGAGATGCCGGAAGCTGCAATAGCTGCAGAGTCCCGAGACACTCGGCCGGAAGTCGTCTCTATCGCAAGCACGAGAGATGGCGCTCCAAACGGCCGTCGTGCGAATGCCCGTACCTCGCGTCGATTGCTCGGACGGAACGGCCTCGATCGTAAGACGGTCACGAAGATAGAGAAGCTTCACCCGAGACGGACGTCTTCCGAGCACACGTTCGCATAGGAGGGCATAGGTATGGACCACGCTGAGGCGACCGTGCTCCTGGGTTTCGCTCGGCGCCCGGCCGGTTTTGTAGTCAACCACGACCAGCCCGCCCGCCTCGTCAACGTCGAGCCTGTCGATGATGCCTCTGAGCAGCATGCCGTCCAGATCCGCCTCGAGCATCAGCTCCACACCGACCGTCAATGCGCTGTCGGGATCTTCGAGCTCGAAGTACCGCCCGACGAGCAACGCGGCATCATCGAGGAAGTCCATGGATTCTGAATCGTTTTGGCCGAGCGACCGGTACTCGTCGTCTGACTGCATCTCCTCCCAGGCTCGATCCAGCTCCGTAAGAGCGACGGTCTTCGAGCGTTGACCGCTGTCGTGGTGCCAGAAGAGCCGCTCGAGCGCCCTGTGGACGAGCGTGCCCTTCACGGTTGCCGGCGAGGGAGCTTCCGGTATCCGGTCGATCACCGAGAATTTGAAGGCAAGTGGGCAGCTGCAGAACGAGCTCACCTTGCTCGGCGAAAGCGATCGCGGCAGAGGGAGCGGCATCTGCGCCAGGCTACGACCCGGGTGTGCAAAAGGTGAGTTACCTCTCTCAGCCGAAGTTGCGCAGGCCTGGCCAGATCGCCTTCCAAGATGAGCTGAGTCGAGAGCAGACCCAAACGGGGGCCCCCTGCTCCTGGTCGTCTATGCCGAGGTGGTTGTCCAAGTGACCCGCGAGGGTGAGCGTCCCGCAGATCGGGGCAAGGGTCGAGTGGTCGAATCCGACGCCGACGGCGGTCGTCGCGGACGGAGGGGGTGGTCCCCAGTACCAGAAGCCGTTGTGCCCGCTGTACACGGCCGGCAACCCGTCGCCGGGTCCGTAGAAGTCGACCGCCCCCGCCTCTCCGTAATTGCTTGCGAGCACGACGGTGGACCCTCGCTCTTCGGGCGGAAGAGAGGCGTACACGATGGCGATCTCACTCACGTAAGTCGGCCAGCCGATCGTCTCGCCCGCGTCGTAATTGAGCGAGACGATCGGAGTGTGGCGCAACGATCCGACCGGCAGGAGCGGCAGAGTGACCGGGAGCGCTGTGAGGTTCAGTAACACTGCGGTGATCAGCAGAGACCTGCGCGCTGTTACCCGACCTCTTCTCGTCCAGTCCACTGTCGGTTGCGCGCCGGCGGAAATGAGCAGCGGGAGCATGCCGCCCAGGTAATAGGTCTTGCCGCCCGTAGCGACGAACATCACGGCGAGCACGACGTAGCTCACGCCAAGTGCCCTGCACCATCGCATCTTGCGATCGCGCAGGAGCCGGATCAATCCGGCGATCCAAACTGGTGCCAGATAGGGGAGGAGCACGATCTGCTCGGGCAGCAACGCCCAACGCGAAACCGAAGTTCCCGATCCACCGTTGGCTATCGACCTCGAGATCGCAAACTCAGGCCATCCGTGCGTCGCCTGCCAGATCAGATAAGGGGTCCAGAGAACCGACGCTATGACGCCTCCGACGTACAGCCATCCGGACGTCAAGTGTCGACGAGGTCCGACAAGTGCAATGCCGGCGACGACCGCGAACATGAGAAACGCGACCAGATCACTGTCGAAAAGACCCACTCCTGTTACGAAACCGGCAACAATCCAGAGCCTTTGGTCGCCTTGACGAAGAATGCGGACAACTATCCAAGACAAAAGAGCCCACACCGGGAGGTCGAAGGTCGTCGTGCTGAGCAGGTGCCCCGCCGCGATGGTCAAAGATGCGACGGCCATGGATGCCGCAGCCAGATTTTGCGCCGAGCGATCTGCTCCCAAATTCACGCGCCAGTAGGCCCGTCACAACGTCGAGCGAGGCGGACGCGAATGCGGAAGGAAGCCGCAGGACAACGAGGTTTCCTGGAGCGAGGTCCGACATGAGACGAGCGATGAGCGGCACGAGCGGCGGCTGGTCGGGGTAGCCCCACGCCAGGTGGCGGCCACACTCCAAGAAGTAGAGCTCGTCGCGGTGATATCCGTAGCGTCCTGAGAACACGATCAGGAGTACAGCCAACCCGGCCGCGATCGCGAGCACGGGGGCCGATGCGAACTCCGGCAGGACAGGCGATTCCGACCCTCGCTCGACCCTTTGGTCAGTCAGCATCGAGAGCCGGGCGAAAATTGCGGAGGAACTTCTACGTCGCTGGAACGCTCGAAACGTAAAGCTGCGAGCACAGGCCCGCTCCGAGAGTGAGAGACGAACCTCGGACGTCCAATAACAGAGACCCGTCGGGATCGCGGCCGACGACCGTGGCCTCGTTTCCGGGAATGAAGTGATGCTCGTAGAGGTACGCAAGGCTGTCTGTGTCGAGCTCCACCTCTTCTGTGATCCTCTCGAGCCGAATCACCTCGCCGATCGGCGATTCGAGCAAGCAGGTCTGAGCGGGGATCTCGCCGGCGCGCGGCGCCGCTCCCGGGATCGGGTTACCGTGCGGGCACGTGCTCGGGTTACCGAGCAACTCCACGAGCCTGGTCTCGACCTCGTCGGAGATCACGTGCTCCCATCGGCCCGCCTCGAGATGCGCCTTGTGCCATTCGAGGCCGATGACGTCGACAAGCAGACGCTCGGCGAGCCTGTGCTTCCTCACGACGCCCTCGGCGATCGTCCTGCCCTTGCCGGTCAGCTCGAGGCGACGGCCGTCGCGCTCGACGTAGCCGTCCGCCTGGAGGCGGTCGAGCATCTCTGAAACCGAGGGCGCCGCCTTGCCCAGCCGTTCGGCTATCCGTGCCTGGATGACCGGCGTCCCGGCTTCTGCCAGGTCGTGGATGGTCTCGAGATACTCCTCGAGGGGCGGGTGGTACCCGATAGGCACGGCTCGGATCCTACCTAGGGCCGGGCAACCCCGACCGGGCTTGTTGACTGAATAACTTAGGTAAGCCTAACCTTAGATCATGCCCGGAGGTTCGGCATGACGAGTCTCTCCGTAGTCGGAGCTCATAAGGCGTTCGGTTCCCGGCCGGTCCTCGAAGGTGTGGATCTCGAGATAGAAGACGGATCCCTCGTGGCCATTCTCGGGCCCTCGGGAAGCGGGAAGACCACGCTGCTCAGGCTCTTCGCCGGGTTCGAGAGGCTGGATGCCGGCCGTATAACCCTCGGCACAAGAGTTGTCGACCACGGCTCGCACTACCTTCCGCCCGAGGAGCGCAACATCGGGTACGTGCCTCAAGAAGGCGCACTGTTTCCCCACCTGTCCGCCGAGCGCAACGTTGCTTTCGGGCTGCGAAGACAAGAGCGCCGCGACGGCCGCGTGCAAGAGCTGCTCGAGATGGTCGGCTTGAAGGGGCTCGAACGTCGCTACCCCCATCAGATGTCGGGGGGTCAGCAACAGCGCGTGGCGCTCGCCCGCGCCCTTGCGATCCAGCCAGGTGTCGTGTTGCTCGACGAGCCGTTTGACTCGCTCGATGCAGGGTTGCGCGCGAGCGTCCGAGCCGACGTGGGAGAAGTCCTGCGCCACGCCGGGACGACCGCCGTGCTCGTCACTCACGACCAGGACGAGGCGCTGTCGTTCGCCGACCAGGTGGCCGTGCTCCGAGACGGGAAGATCGTCCAGGTTGCCGCACCGGAGGAGATATACACGCGGCCTGTCGACGTGGGGGTGGCCGGGTTCGTCGGGCAGGCCAATCTGCTTCCAGCAATTGCAGGCGGCGGCGTGGCGCGAAGCGTCATCGGTCCGCTCCCGATAGCCGCCGGTGGGAGACTCGAAGGACCGGTGACGGTCGTCATCCGGCCCGAGCAACTGCGACTTTCCGCTCCCGGTGAGCCGGGCCTCCTGGCGGGAGTTGTCACGCACCAGGAGTACTACGGGCACGACGCCGTCGTCCGGGTGCGCCTGACTACACCGAACTCGGTCGGACCGGGTGATGCGGCGTACGCGAAAAAGTCGATCAACGGGCGTGCATCAGTTGACGGAGACGTTTCGACTGGTCCGCCGTCTGACGGGATGCCCAGCGAGCTCGTTGTCCGTACCGACGGTCAAGAGGTGCCGGCAGTCGGCGAGTCAGTCTCACTGCAGGTGCAGGGTGAAGTCCTGGCGATGCGCGCGATCGCGGGTTGAAGGGCCGAACGACTCAGAGCTAGGACTTGAATCGTGATTGTTGCGCCGAAGAGTTCGCTGCGCCATTCCAAGTGCGTCCTCGCCGTAACGGTGGTTGTGACCGTCGCAGTCGTGCTCGGGGGATGCGCGTCTTCGACCCGCCCGGCCTCCGCCGGTTCGTCAACTTCGGTCGGGTCCTCGGGAACCTCGTCAACGGTCGGGGCGCCGACCACGTCGACCCAACACGCGTTCCACCTCTCGGACATAAGGCACGTCTTCGTGATCGTTCTCGAGAACGAGAGTTACGCAGCCACGTTCGGCACGCCGTCCAACGATCCTTATCTCGCGTCGACTCTTGTCGGAGAAGGAGCGTTGCTCCCGAATTTCTACGGCACCGGTCACGCCTCGCTCGACAACTACGTCGCAATGATCTCGGGTCAGCCGCCGACGACAGACACGCAAGCCGACTGCGGTCAATTCGTGGACATCGCCGGATCACTCGGACCAGGAGGGATCGAGACGGGGAATGGCTGTATCTACCCTCCGGATGTGCAGACGATCGGCACGCAACTCGACTCGGCGCATTTCACCTGGAAGGCGTACATGCAGGACATGGGAAACGTCGCGAGCCGCGAATCAGCGGCGTGCGGCCATCCCGCGATCGGGTCGGCGGACCTGACCGAGGCAGCGGTCACAGGCGACGGGTACGCCACGCGCCACGACCCGTTCGTGTATTTCAGGTCCGTCATCGATGACCAGACGTCCTGCGACGCACACGTGGTCGCTCTCGGCACCTCCGGCGGCAAGATGCCCGCGTCTGCATTGCCTGGAGAGACGGGACTCGCAGCCGACCTTCGTTCGGTCGCGTCTACTCCGAACTTTTCGTTCATCACTCCGAACCTGTGCGAGGACGGTCACGACTTCCCGTGCGTGAACGAGACGGGTCAGCAGAGTGCCTATGCCGACTACGACGCCTTCCTGCGGACCTGGGTGCCGCTTATCACGAGCTCTGCGGCATTCAAGGCTGACGGCATGCTCGTCGTCACCTTCGACGAGGCCGAGACCGGCGCCGAGGCTGACGCCGCGTGCTGTGGTGAGCACCCTGGACCGGCTGCGGCGAATCCCGGCGTGAACGGTCCGGGGGGTGGCATCACCGGGGCGGTCGTCATCTCCCCGTTCGTGCGACCGGGGACGGTGAGTCACAACGCGTACAACGACTTCTCGGTCCTCGCAACGGAAGAAGACATCTTCGGGGTCTCTCGTCTCGGCGAGGCGGCGACGGTGACGTCAACGTTCGGTCGAGACGTGTTCGACCGCTAGGGCGGGCCTGAGCGGCGGCGCGCGTCGTCGGACAGCAACAGCGCGCGTCGAGGGCAGTCCCTGGCAGCCTTCTTTGCGACCGCGACCAGGTTCGCCGGGACGGCCGCTCCATGCACGATCGGGTAACCCCATTCGTCCAGGGACACGATCTCCCCGAGAAGTTCGGCGCAGTATCCGTAGGCCTCGCATGCGATCGGGTCGACCGCAAGCCTGAGAGCCTTCCGCCGGCCGACCCGAGGCGCGCTCACCTGAGCGCTCCGTGGGAATCCGGTGCGCCGAAGGGGAGAACCGATGGCCGGTCAGCGCCCGGGCAAGGTCGCCCGGCCGCGTCCGCGGCGAAATCGTCGGCGAACACTCGAAGAGCGCTCGAGACGAGGCGTGCCGCGCCATCCGGATGGCGGCACGCACCGCGCCCGGTCACCTGGTGGATCCGACGCTCGAGCAGCGCCGCCGCACCGGGTTCGACGTGCGCGCGCCATACCTGCTCGAGCGACGATGCGATCGCCGGGAGCCCGAACGCGGCAAGGACCGCATTGTCCGGAGCTCTGTTGCGCCATGTATCGCGCTACCCGCGCGGTCTCCGCGACCCCGCACGAGCCGGGAGGGAGCACAGCGATCACTCCGGCGCCCGTCGTGGCTCCAACGTTCGCAAGCTGCTCGGGACTGAACCCGACGTGTAGCGCGTCCGACGGCACGAAGCTGCCGCCGTAACCACCGACGACGACAGCAGGTGGAGGACCCGCCGGTTCGCACAAGTCGATTATCCCGGAGAGGGGAGTGCCCATCGCGACCTCGAGAACACCGGGGTGCCCGACGCCTCCCGAGACGGTGACGAGAGTCGTACCGGGAGCCGACGGCGTCCCGACTTCGCGGAACCAACGGGCGCCGTAGCGGGAGATGAGCGACATGTGAGCGAGCGTCTCGGCGTTGTGGAGTAGCAGCGGGCGCCTCTGCACTCGAAGTGGAATCGACTTGTCGGTGCGGAGAATCGGGGCGGCACGCCCCCCGTCGAGCCACGCCGCGAGCGCGGACTCCTCTCCGGTCACGAATTGCCCGGGGGGGCGGGCGACTTCTGTGCGAACTTGGTCGAGACCCCTCGCCCGTCGTTCACCGATGGCCCAGAGCACCGACTCCGCCGCGTCGTGCTGATCGTCTGCGACGCAGACAATTACTTGCTTCGCGTCGAGCGCCGTAGCTGTCAGTTGCGCGCCATCCAGCACGAGGTGAGGCGCATGCGTAAGGAGCACGCGATCCTTCGCACTTGCAGGCTCTCCCTCCATTGCGTTGACGACGACAATCGGGGCGCCTCGCGCCCTGCGCACCGAGTCGAGCTTTCGCCACGCAGAAAATCCTGCGCCTCCTCTTCCGGTCAGGCCGGAAGCTTGGATCTCGGCAGCGTGGTGTGCGGCCCATCGCGAGTCGCCGGGGGAGCCAAGGTGCGCAGCACCGTGCGCGGCCAAGTGGGAATCGAGAGAGCTGCGATCAGGTCCCCTCACGGCGAGCAGTCGGGCCGTCCGGGGTGCAGTCAATACGCTCATCGCGCACTCCCGCGTGCGGCCAGCTGAGCCGTGGGAGCATGCGTCCTCCGGCGTGAGAACGGGGGGGCGAACCGCCAGGCCGCCGTTGCCACGACCGCCAAACAGCACGCGCCGACCAGACCGTCCACCCAAGTGAGCTTGATATCCGTGCCGCTACCTATTCCGTGCGCGATCGCCACCGGCCACGAGATGTACGCGAGCCAGTGCAACGCCCGCCACGTGCGTGGCCCTATACGGGACCTCACGAGGCTCGACACGAAGACCGCGAGGAGAAGGTCGAGCGAGATCGCGCCGAGCCCGACGAAGAAACGCTGGTACGAAGACGTGAACGGAATCACGACTGCGATCCAACCGATATGCACGTAGGTGTCGACGACGCTCGTCAGGATGTGTATTCCCAAGAAGCAGACCGCGAGGATCGAGATCCTCCTGTGCAGGTCCTGCTGGACGAAACGCGGCCACCCTGGGCCCGACACCCGGCGCGCGGTCAGAAGTCCCAGAACCACCGTCGCGGTGAGCAACAACATGCCGACGAGCCCGGTGGCCCTGGTCGTGTACCACAGCATCTGGGAGCTCATGACGCGGCGCGTTTCGGGATCTGAGGAGAAGTCGTGGACTCAGGCCAGCCGCAGACCGTCTCGACGTTGCCGGTGACCGACACGAGCCTGGCCGGTAAGCCGGCGAGTGCCAGGCGCTTCGGCGCACTCGGACCCCAGACGATCGCTGCGGTGCTCGCTGCGTTCGCCTCGACGCAGCTCGATGCCGCCACAGAGACGAGGCTCCAGCATTCTCGGGCGTTCTCGCCTGTCACCGGGTCGACGATGTGGTGAACGGCTCTCCCCGCTCTATTCCATGTGCGGATTGTCGTGCTCGAGCTCGCCACACCGCCCGAAGTCACCGCAACCACCTGGTCGACCGAGTCGGGGCGGGCGGACGAGCTCTGGGCGATACCGATCGGCCAACCCCCGTCCGGAGACGGCCCTGCGACCGCGAGGTCGCCTCCGATGCTCACGAGGGCGCCGGATCCCGTCCGGCGTGCGATCGAATTGGCGGCGCGGTCTGCCGCGAGTGCCTTTGCGGAGGCGCCCAGATCGAGAAGTACGCCTTCCGGCACGCGCACTGTTCGCTTGTCGATATCCACTTCTATCGAACGCCATCCCGCAGCGCGACGTTCTTCCGCTTTCCGGCGGTGTGTTGCCGGCGCGTCCTCAGGTCGTGCGCCCAGTTGAGTGATGGTTGCGAAGTCGTCGTCGTAACCGAGCGCCTCCATCGCGCGGCCGACGGTCGGATCGACTGCTCCGTCGGTCCATTGCGCGACCGACTGAGCTACGAGCACGGCCTCGAGCATGAGCGGGCTCACCCGCAAAGGTGATCCGCCGGCTCGCCTCAACGTCGATACCTCAGAATCGTCCCTGAATCGACTCGCGGCGAGATCCATGTCCTCGACCTCGTAGGCGAGCAACACAGCTGCATGGTCCATCACTTGCGGGTCTGTGACTGCAACGGTCGCGGTGGTTCCGAATGCTCGGATCGAGCGCGTCGATTCCATGTTTCGCCCCTCTCTGTGTGATGCGCTCTTCAGGGTTCGCATGAGCCGAACGTGTGGTCAGCTCGTGCCGCCGGAAACGACGGTCGGTGACGTCGTCGTCGTAGTCGGCGCAGTCGCCGGGCTTGTCGTGGTCGGTGTGATGCCGGAACCGGATCCGGTTTTGGTCGCGGTCGACGACGTGGACCTGGCGCTCGAGTGTGCAGAGGCGATCGTGGTGCTCGAAGCGCCCGGGATCTCGGTTGCCACAACGCCCCCGATGAGCACCGCGGTGAGAGCGGCGCCGCCGGTGGCGATCCCCGTCATGCGCCTGACCTTGCGAAGTGCAGCCGTTCTCTTCTCGGCGTGATCTCTTGGGGACATCGTCTTCTCCTGAGGTAGCAGCGTGCGATCGGTTCCACTGATCACACCGGGCCTACCTGGCAGTGGACGTTCCGTCCGCTGAGAGCCCGCTGTGAAATCAGGCCAATGGGATCCGCACGGAGAGGACGGGCCCGCTACGGGTCGTCTGCTATCCGGTTCCGGCGACGGGCGGCATGTCGGCCATCCGACAAGGTATGTCGGCGTTCTCGTCGAGGTGATAGCTCGCGCACACCCGGTGGTACCCGTCGGCGATCGTGAGGGGGACACCCGACGTCATGGTCCCGCGTACCAGTAGGACGGGAGAGAGGCGCTCGCCCCTGTGCACCTTCTTCAGGTCCGCAGCGACGTGCGCGTTGTCTTCGGGGAGTAGCGCGAGCGAGCTGGCGCGCAGCAGGTCCTTTGCCTTGTGATGCTCAATCGGCGCTTTTTCGAGGTCCGCGACCACCGAGTCTGTGGCAGCTTCGCCGAGAACCAGGCTGAGATAAGAGGCTGCGGCTGGGTAGTCGTGGCTGTCAGGCTCGCTCTTCCAGTGCTCAGCGGCGGGAAGACCCGCCTTCTTTGCCATCTCCGTACTATCGCGCCGCTCCGGCTCACGTGAGAGCTCGAGCGCGCTACGAGGCCCGATGGCGCTTCCGGTACACGAAGAAAACCGGTCCGATGGTTCCACCCACCCGCACGTAGGGCACGAGCGGACCGACCCACAGGACCTCGATTCTCTCGTATCCGATCTGGCGCATCCGCCTCAAGGCGCCGAGCAACAGCGATTTCGCTGCACCTTTTCCGATTAGGTCGGGACGCGACGCAACAGGCCCGAGTGTGGCGGAACGGTTCACGTCAAAGGCGCATGCCGCGGCGATGCCACGCGAGTCCCGTGTCACGAGAAGTGACCCCTGATCGAACGCCCGCAAGAGCTCGGCACGCCAATTCGGCCAGTGCTCGCACGCCCAGGCGTCGATCACGTCCCTTTCGGTCGGCAGAGGGTCCTCGCCTCTGGCCGGACCGGGGGGAAGTTTGGCCAGTTCGACGATCACGTTGTAGTTGCTTTCCTCCCTCGCGAAATGGTGCCGCTCGAGCAGGTAGCAAAGAACCGTCTCGGTGGATGGCACGCCCGGGAACAAGAAATAAGGTGGGTCGGCGCCCGTCGTTATGACCGGCGCCCCCTCGAGATCACCTTCGGCCGCCTCTATGAGCGCGTGGCCGTTGCCGCGGCCCCGGTTCGCCGGGTCCACGGCCAGGAGTCGCAGGCTGCCGCTGTCGCCTTCGCGCACAGTTGCGACGACACCGACGCTCGGCGCGAAGCGGACGACCGAAGGCTGTTCTCGTGCGAAGAGCGCCTTACGCAGTTCTTCGGTGCTCAGCTTTTGCGATACGGCGCGAGCGCATAGTTCCGATATCTGTGCGAGCGACTCCGGACCGACTACTGGCAGGCGTTCGGTTGTCAGGGCCTCGTCTTTCCTTGCGCATCGGGGACGCTGCGAAAGTAGCACCGACCTTTGCGTCGGCGGCCAGTTGACGTCCGGGATGGCTCAGCGCATGATCCTCGGGAACAGGCCAACGGGCAGGTGCGGTAGGCACACCAGGAGGACGAACCACATGAAGGCAGCCGTCTACTACGAGACCGGAGGACCTGAGGTCTTCAGGTACGAGGAGATTCCGGATCCGGTCGCGTCGGCCGACGGGGTTCTGGTGAAGGTCGAAGTAATCAGCATCGAGGGTGGAGACACCCTGCACAGGTCCGGCGGCGAAATTGGTTCGGTCCCGGCCGTCGTGGGCTACCAGTGTGCCGGCACCGTGATAGCCGCCGGCGAGCGCGTCTCGGGTCTCGCCCCAGGCGACAGAGTGGTCACCGTCGGACTGGACGGGTCGCACGCGGAGTTGAGGGCCGTTCCCGAAGCCTTCTGCTGGAAGATCCCAGACGGCCTGTCCACCGAGGAGGCCGCCTGCGTACCCGTCGCATTCGGTACCGCTCATGACTGCTTGTTCGAGTTCGGTCACCTGAAGTCCGGGGAGTCGGTGCTGATCCAAGCCGGGGCGAGCGGGGTCGGGATCGCGGCGATCCAACTAGCCAAGGGAATCGGAGCTCGGGTGCTCGCAACCGCCTCATCTGACGCGAAGCTCGAGCGTTTGCGTGAATTCGGCTTGGACGACGGCATCAATTACGCCGAGAGTTCGGTCGTCGAGGAGGTTCTCTCCCTCACCGAAGGGCGCGGCGTGAACGTGGTGGTCGAATCCGTCGGAGGCCCGGGATTGGTGAACAGCTTGGAGTGCCTTGCGTACAAAGGGCGATGCGTCTCTCTCGGGGATGCGGGGAGAGGAGGTCCCGCCCTGGTCGACGTGGCGACTCTGAGGCCGAAGAACCTTACGCTCTGCGGATATTTCTTGGGCGCAGAGCTCCTGCTCGACCCCACCACCCACGGTGCGATCGCCTCGGTTCTCGACGAGGTCGCTGCAGGACGGCTGCGCGTGGTGATCGACAGGAGATACGCGCTCGCAGAAGCCGAAGAGGCTCACCGCTTCATAGAGAGCCGGCAAGCTTTCGGTCGGGTCGTTCTGATCCCCTGAGTGCGACCGAGCTCGCAGCTCAAGCTGCGGGCTGCTCGATCTCGGCCTTGACTCGCTCCAAGGTGGTGCGCATCCCCTCGCGGTTCGTCTTGCCGCGGGCCCAACCGAGCAAGGCCCAGTAGAGACGGAGCCACGGTCTGTTCGCGAGTTGGAACGACTCGGTTACGTCCGTGCCCTGGCCTGACACCTCGAGCCTGTAGCTCCATATGTTGAGCGGATCGGCGCTCGGGCCGACTCCGAAGGAGAAGACACGACCCGGCTCGCACTCTCTGACGGTGCACGTGGTCCAGTAGACGGGGCCCTTGCCGTTGCGCTTGACGTGACCTCGGAACTTTGCTCCGACCGCTGGACCCGTGGCCCCGTCGAGCCACTGCGCTTCGAACGTCTCGGGGCTGTAGCTGCCGATCCGGGTCACATCGCTCAACAGCTCCCAGATCTGCTGCGCCGGAGCGTCAATGTGAACTGTCACAGAGTCGTGCATGATCGCAACACTATTGGTTGATCCCCCGAGCCGCTCTGGTCGGTCAACGCGTGTGCGGCTCGGTCCTCTTTCCTGAGGCAAACGACTGCTGTCCTTCGAACAATGACTTTGGGTCGCTGCCGAGCCTGATCAACACGCGTCCCGCATCGAGAGCCTGTCGTCTCGACAGCTCCTGAGCCATCCATATGGCCCTGACCGTCCCCTGGACCGCGACCGGAGGCGATTTGGCGATCTCCGTCGCGGCCCATGACGCGGCTTCGCGGAGTCCCTCGATCGGGACGACCTCCGAGACGAGTCCCACCTGATGTGCCCGATTCGCAGTCATTCGCTCACTCGCACCGAGCAAGGCGAGACGCATTATCTCGCCGAAAGGCATCTTTTGGAGCATGTGGATCGACTCGAAGCATGCGGTCATTCCGTACGAGACGTGCGGATCGAAGAACGTGGCGTGATCTGCGGCGATTATGAACTCGACCTCGCCCAGCATGTAGAAAGCTCCGCCGCAGGCCATGCCGTTGACCGCCGCGATGACGGGCTTCCAAAGATCGTTGGTCTTGGGCCCGATGTTGTCGCCGGGGTCGTCGAAGTGCCACGGGCTCGAAGAAGCATGGCCGACTCCTGTCGTGCTGGCGGCGCGGACATCGTCCTCGCTCTCCCAGTTCCCCATGGACTCGTTGCGGTCGATACCGACACAGAACGCCTTCTCCCCGGCCCCGGTGAGAACTACGCACCTGACGTCGTCGTTGTTGCGCAAGCTCCGCCAAACATCCTTGAGCTCTTTCTGCATTTGAAAGTTGAAGGCGTTGTAGACCTCAGGACGGTTGAGCGTGACCCACGCAACGCCGTCGGTCTCCTCGTACAAGATGGCTTCGTAATCGGACACGGTGCGATGTTATCGTGCGTGATCTCCTTTAGATCCTGGGTCAGATGCTGAGTTTGCTCACCGAAGGAAAGTCGTTCGTCGCAGGTACGACATTCGACCTCGCCTCCGTGGGGTACAAGAAGGCCGAGTACGCGTTGGCAGGCAGTGCTAGGGCTTACTCCGCTGAGCGGGGCGGTTTGAGGCCTGTCGAGGAAGCCGAATTCGTCACCAGGATCCTCGTTTACCGGCCGATCGCCGACTCGGATTTCAACGGGACCGTGTGGGTCGAGTGGCTCAATGTGAGTGGAGGACTCGACGCCGCACCGGGGTGGATCTTCACGCACACCGAGCTGACCCGCAGCGGTGCCGCATGGGTCGGTGTGTCGGCTCAGCAGACAGGTGTAGTGGGCGGGACGAGTCTGCTCGGTATGCAGAGCGCAGGACTTGTCGGTTTCGACCCGGACCGCTACGGAGGGCTACGTCATCCGGGCGACCGGTTCTCTTACGACATCTACTCGGCTGCGAGCTCCGCTGTCCGCCAGGGGAGCGAGACCATCCTCGACGGTCTGGAGATCGTGCGCGTCATCGCGATGGGTGATTCGCAGTCGGCATTTCGGCTGACTACGTACGTCAACGATTTCGACCCCCTTACACGGGTTCACGACGGGTTTCTCGTACATGCCAGGGGAGGAGGTGCAGCTCCTCTGGATGACCAGGCAGATCCGGGGGTTGCGGTGAGTGGCGAACCTGTTTCGTTCCACCCTGAACTCCGGGTTCCCGTGCTGTGCGTGGAAGCAGAGACCGACCTCATCAACCTCGGCTACCTCGCCGCTCGCCAGCCGGATACCGAGATGCTCACCACGTGGGAGATGGCGGGCACGTCGCATGCGGACGTGTACACGTTGGTCGCGGGCTCGATCGACAACGGGCACCTGCCGGTCGATGAGCTCGCGAAGGCGTGGACTCCCGTCTCGGAGTTCTTCGGCATGCGTCTCGATCGACTTGTCAATTCGGGTCCGCAGCATTACGTCAGGAATGCATCGGTGTCGCATCTCGACGGTTGGGTACGCGGAGGATCGCGCCCGCCTTCTTCGGACCGGCTCAAGGTGAGTGACGGCGCGTTCGTCGTGGACGAACAAGGGAACGCCTTGGGGGAATCCGAACACCGCACGTAGACGTCCCGAAGAGCGTGCTCTCCGGACTTGGCAACGGCGGCCACCCGATCGCGTATTTGTGCGGTTGCACGGTTCCGTTCGACTCCGACCGGCTCGGGACGCTGTACGCGTCGGGCCGGGAATACCTGGAGCGCTTCGAAGCCGCTACCGATGATGCGGTCGAGGCCGGCTTCGTCCTTCCCGCCGACGCCGAAGAGGTCAAGGCAGTTGCCGAGGCCAACTCACCTCTTTGAGTCCGTTCTCTCGATCGTGTACGGCTCTCTCAGATCGTGTACGGCCCGGGCACCAGCAGGTCGTGGGCGACCGGGGTCTTGCCCGTCGCGACCGCCTCGAGGGCGATGACAGCACCCTCCAGCCTGGCGACGACGTCCGCGGGGGCGCATACCTCGCGGGCTCTCACGACCTCGAGCAGACGACGGAGCGCCTTCGCCGCGTCAGCCAGCTCAGGTCGTGACAGCTGTCTTTGAGCAACCAACGACTCTTCCTCCACCTGCTGCTGCAGCAATTCCGCCGGACCGTGCCACGGGCGCTGCGGACCGCGAGCACCGGCGGAGTGCTCAAGCGGTCCGACGCCCGGGGTTCCCCCTGCTCCCTACCGTAGGCACGATGACCGTCCGTGGGCCAACCGGTTTCGTCAATATCACTCTTCGTAGTCGCTTCGTCGCAATGACGGAGCTCCCGCCGGTTCCGCGGACTCGGTCAAGGAAATCAAGTGGTTCGAGCCGGGCGCTCAATAAGCAAACAAATAACGTCGTTCCTATTGATGTCGCCTCGCACGTAGACGAAAGCTGCCATGCAGGCAAGGCCAGGCACAGGCCCAGGCTCGAGCCACTTACCAGGGACCGGCAACGGTGGACAACTATTACAAGAGTGCATCTCCCCAAGAGCTGCGGTACCGCGACGTCCTGTGCGCCATCAGCGCGCTCGGCTCCGAGGCGAAGGAGCTCGCCGACGAGCTCGACCATGCGGTATGGCAGGTCGTCAACCGCGCAGTTGACGCTGCGGTAATGGAGCACGATCGACAGATCCTGACGAAAATCGCAGGCAAACGTTCTCCTCCTGTCGGTCGCTCTGAAACGGTCGATCGTTATGAGTCGGACAGGCGACGTATCGATCAACCGGGGGAGAACGCCGGAGACCTTTAGCGCCCGTTGACGAAAGTCGGCAGGACTGAATAGTCAATCGCACCTCTCGAGCACCACCTCCAAATCCGCCTGCATCAATCATCAAATCTGACGATTGCTGGCGCACCCGGGACGGTGTGATGATGCCAGTGCGTCTAGACGGCGCCGCAGCTTGCTGCGCCTTGGGGGTGCGGATGACTGACGGATTGCCGTCTATTGGAACCAGGCGCATGAAACGGCCGGATGACCCTCTTGTTCAGCTATCGGTGATGCCGCGATGCTCTGGTATACGGAGACATGGCGACGTCGCGAAACACTGAACTTCCAGGGCTGTCCCGCCACTTCGACCACTACAAGAGGAGGAAATGAATGAAACATTGGATGACGCGGCTCGCTACCCTCGGTGCGGCAGTCGCTGTGATCGGTCTGTGGATGCCAATCTCGTCCACGAATGCCGCAGCTGGTGGAGCGCGATTTGGTGGCGTGCATTTTGTCAAGTTCAACGGCACCAGCACGGGACAGGCCGGGTACTTTCAATTGACGCCCCCTGCGACGTCAAAGGCAAAGGGCACGTTCACGGTCCCGACCGTCACAGGTTGCACCGCGACCGAAGCCGCAGTCGGATTCGGGACTTTCATCTTCACAGGCTCGGGTTCGACCGCAACTGTGTCCGGAGCGGCTGTCCTTCTCGGATGTGTGAGCAGTACCCCTGTTTATGAGGGCGTGACCATTGTGAACGGTGTCGAGACACCCACCTCGTTCACACCTGCGCCCGGGGACGTCATCGCGGCGAAGACGAAGGTGACTGCGACCACGGTCGCGGTGAAACTGAAGGACGTCACGCAGGCCATGACCGCCACCGGCAGTTCCACCTCCGGTGCGACGCCCGCTGCGATCCTGGCCGGGGTCGACACCCTGGTGGGGACGGGAGGCACTCTTCCTGTGCCTAACTTCGGCATTGTTCACTTCACCGCAGGGAAGATCGACGGCGTGACGGTTGGCGCTTCCGGCGCGACGGCTTTCGACTTGAACTCCACGGGCTCGCAGATCCAGATCAAGACGAGCGCTCTCACGGGTGGCAACGCCTGGTCTGAGAAGTTCATCCACGCCTGATAACTAAGCGAAGAGACCTCACTGCTGCCTGACAGGCAGCAGGTGCGTCAACTAACGATGGCGGTGCCGCCCTTCTCGGCGGCACCGCCATTTTCTTACCGATCTTGAGAACGTGATTGTCAGGTTAAGAGCCTGTTTCAAGTGAAGAACGCCGGGTAGACGCGAGACAGGAAGCACTGAAGCGCAAATGACTTCCTGTGATCGGACGCAATGGCGATCAAACCTGACGAAGAGAACAGATCGGAATTTCGCGAACAGGTCGTTGAACCAGAGAGACCCCGGACCTCTGAGTTCGACCTCACGAAGAAAACTGCGGGACCCGTCTGGAGTCAGTACCTGCGGGCGTTGGGACCGGGTCTGGTTACAGGAGCGTCGGACGACGATCCCTCTGGAATCGCAACCTACTCCCAGGCCGGCGCCCAATACGGCCTGTCATTCCTGTGGGCCGCCCTTTTGACTCTCCCGTTAATGGCGGCGGTTCAAGAGATTTGTGACCGGACCGCTTTAGCGACCGGCACCGGCCTAGGCGAGCTGGCCGTGAGACGATTCGGCCGGGCAGGACGGTCAATTCTCGCGGTGCTCCTGGTGGCGCTCATCGTCGCCAACGGTCTTAACATCGCGGCCGATCTTGTTGCCATCGGTTCGGGAATGCAGCTCCTGCACGCCGGACCGACTTGGATCTGGGCGCTCATCTCGGGCTCTGTAATCACCATGCTCTTGGTGCTCGGTTCTTTCGCCCGAATTTCGTTCGTCTTCAAAGTGCTGTGTGCCGCACTCCTGTCTTATTTCGTCGTTGCGGTGCTCGTCACCCATCAGTGGGCCAGTGTGTTGAGCCACACGTTCAGTCCCCATATCGAGCTGAACAGGACCTACCTTGCGTTGCTCGTCGCGGTGCTCGGTACAACCATTTCGCCGTACCTGTTCTTCTGGCAGAGCGCCCACCGTCTGGAAGAGATGCGCGATGAGCCGGAAGGAGGCGCTAAGGCACAACCACTAGAGCAACAAAGCCCTAAGCGCGCGAGGCGCAAGCAGGCCACCAGCCGACTCGACGTGTTCTGCGGAATGACCTTCTCCAACCTGGTCATGTTCGCCATCATCGTGGCGACAGCCGAGACCCTCAACTCCCACAACAAGACGAACATCCAAAGCGCAGCTCAGGCAGCTCAGGCGCTCACACCCTTTGCCGGCCATTTCGCCGGGGCCATCTTTGCGCTCGGCTTCATCGGAAGCGGGCTCTTGGCGATTCCTGTGCTCGCCGGCGCCGGTTCGGTCGGCATGGCCGGACTCCTCGGGAAACATTGGGGGTTCTCGCGAACCGTCCGCAATGCCCCAGTCTTCTACGGCCTGGTTGCCCTGGGCACGCTCGGAGGCACGGCGCTGAGCCTGCTACAAGTAAACCCGATCAAGTTGCTCGTATTCGTGGCTGTGATCAACGGCGTTGCCGCGGCTCCATTTCTCTTTGTGGTCATGCGAGTTTCCGGCAATCGGCGCATCATGGGGGACTACGTGAATGGCAAGGCCGCCAAGATTCTCGGGTGGTCCACTGCGACGCTCATGGCCGTCGCAGCTATCGCCATGTTCGCAACTGGAGGAGTCGGTCTTTGACCAACACAGCTTCTATCCCCGATCGCATTCAGAACACGTCTTCGGGCGTTCGCGTTGCTGCTTCAGCGTCAATCGGCACTATTGCCGGTGTGATCGCGTCCCTTGTCACGTTCTGGCAAGCGGCGATTCTCTGGGGTTGGGACGCCGGAGTCGTGTGCCTATTGTCATGGGTCTGGCTTGCGATCTCGAAGCTGAGCATTCCCGAAACCAAATCTCATGCGGGTCGCGAAGACCCCAGTACGCCCATGGCCGAACTTCTTGTGCTCGTCGCCGGCGTGGCCCTGCTGGCCGCTGTCGGGCTCGTTCTCATCAGGGCAGCCCACGCGATGGGGGGAACAAAGGCCTACCTGATCGCACTCGGGGTACTGAGCGTGGCGCTGTCGTGGAGCATGATCCATACGGTATTCACCTTGCGGTACGCCCGCAGCTACTACTCCAGGCCTCAGGGGGGCGTCGATTTCAATGAGAGCGACCTGCCTACGTATCTGGATTTCGCCTACCTGGCGTTGACCGTCGGCATGACATTTCAGGTCTCTGACACGAACCTGACGTCCAAGGCAATAAGGCGAATTGCCCTATCTCATGCAGCGCTTTCGTACTTGTTCGGCGCGGTCATGGTTGCTCTCGTCATCAATGTCGTGTCCAGTCTCCTTCAGTGACGACGTATGAGAGGCAAACGAATATCGCCATGGCCTTGGTTCTGAGTTCAAGTGTCACCGCGCGATCTCGGGGTATACGCGAAGGGTGACAGAGACCAAGCGGGTCTTTCTCCCGGATGTTGACGAGGTCAGGATGGCTCGCCTTTACGCTTGGGAGACGGTAAGTGGTTGGGGACAAGCTCCTGACGACGCTGTCCTGGTCGTCGGCGAGCTGGCGGCCAACGCGGTCCGCCACGCTCGAAGCGAATTCACCGTGGCACTCAGTCGAACCCGTGACGCCGTGCTCATCGAGGTCGCGGATCCTGTTTCAGATCCCCCGGTCTTCGTCCCTCGTCCTGCTAATGCAATTGCCGGCAGGGGTCTTCTGATAGTCGACCGCTTGTCTCGATCGTGGGGCACACGCCCGTTGGACGATGGAGGCAAAGCGGTATGGGCCGAGATCGAGTACCCCCGCTGATGAATCGGTCTGCGGTAGCGACGCTCGCAATCTCGTAAGGTGACGGACCCGAAACCCAGTTGGTCCACCGTCCCGGCCCCGACGAGACTGGCAAATTGAGAGTCAGGAACGCCGTGGTTAATGACGAACCTAAGTGGCATGTCGTCGACCGCGATTCTCCAGCGGTTGAGAGGGCCAACTCGTTCGCTCGGGCGTTGGTAACCGCGAGGATGGACGGAGACCTCGCCGACTACATGGACTTGCTCGCTGACTTAAAGCGCGAGTTGAACGTCGCGGGAACAGTCTCGGAGGACGATGTCGGATACGTGCTCGGCATCGTCGGGTCGCTCGCTCTGATCTCATCTGTGGTGGTCCGCTCTGTTGAACGATCGGGTATGACGACAGCGAACGGTCAATCGCTGCTCGCGGATTTGTTCGATCACCTGGCGAATGCCGGAGTCCGGCTCTGAGCCGAGCCCTCGAGGCGTTGTGACCTTAGGTGCCTGACCGGGGTGAACGAACGAGCGGGCGACGGGGATCGAACCCGCATAACCAGCTTGGAAGGCTGGGCGAGCACGATGCGATGACCAGGACAGTTCCACGTACCCCCAGGTAAAACCCACAATTGGGTTGTCTACCTTTGACCGACAGGGACCGGTTTTGCCCGCCCGCTCGCGCCCAGATCGCGCCCGCAACCCGGCAGCACCGACAGGTGGCGCGTAGTGTAGATGCGTCTCGTGGACGCATCTACGAACCAACACGACACGAGTACGATCCCGGCTCGTTTCAAAGGCCGTAACGACACACAACCGCACGGTGTAAGCCCCGGAGTATGAAGCGATTGCTACGGCGGCGGGTGCTGCCAGATAGCTTTTACTCCCCGAGAGTTGCCAGCCAAAGAGGTAGCATTCCCTGCGACCACGAGGGTGCGAAGGGGAGAAAAGAGATGCCTGAGTTCCCTGCCATTACTCACGTGGCGCTAACGGTTACGAGCCTTGAACGGAGTGTGCCTTGGTACAAGGATCTGTTCGGCTCGGACCCAATCCTTGACGAGGACACAGGTCCGTTCCAGCGCGTCGCTTGGCTTACCGGCGGCACAATCGTTGGCGTAACTCAGTTCCCTGACTTGGACAGCACTGAGCCGTTCAACGAGCGGCGGCCGGGGCTCGATCATCTGGCTTTCGGCTGTGCCAACCGCGATGAGTTAAAGGCATGGGAAATCCGTCTTAACGAACTCGGCATCCCCAACGGTAGCATCGTGGACACGCCTTACTACTCGGCATTGTCGTTTCGAGATCCCGACAACATCGCACTTGAGTTCTTCGCACCCCGGGGCTAAGACCGGTGAAGTATCCGACTGCTTATCGGCCATCCCATACCGCCGGGATGGGGCCATTGCTGATCGGCGCTTCTATAGATATCCAGGGTCTGACTGCGGGCGGTCCGAGACACCAGCCGTCAGCGACCACGTGTCGGGACCCTAGAGCGATGTTGCGATATCGCATGATGGCGAGGGGCGCTGAGGAGAATGAGGCCGCCAAATGGTCGTTAGCGGGCATTCGGGAGGGTGCCCGAGTCGCAGACATCGGATGCGGCCCGGGTGCCGTATTTCGACTGTTGGCCGAGCATGTCGGCACCAAAAGGTCCGTGATCGGGGTTGACGCCGACCCTGCGGCGGTTGTCGAAGGCCATTGAGGAGATCGAGGGGCTCGCGCAGGCAAGGGCCAGGGTTGGTTCGGCAACCGCCACCGCACTGGATCCCGGCAGCTGCGATGTCGTCATGTGTCGCCATGTCCTGGCTCATAACGGGGCCACGTCAAACCCTCGACAGTGCGCTCGTGGCACGCTGCGATCGCCAGGAAACACCCGTCGACAGCTGCAAGGCATACGGGTTGCTCTCCACGATCTTCCGGACCGCCCTGGCGGATGAACTCATAGTGCGGACTCCGTGTCGCGTTGAAGGCGCCGGAACTGAGCGAGCGCCGGAACGGCCTACGGTCACGGTCCGCGAAGCCCATGTGCTTGCTGACGCCATGCCCGAGCGTCTGCGTCTCCTCGTGTTGCTGGCTTCATGGTGTGGATTACGACGTGGGGAGTTACACGCACTACGACGCAAGGACGTTGACCAGCTCCACCAACTGATCCGACTCGAGCGAACCGCTGATCACAGTGGCGGCACGGTTTCGTTCGGACCGCCCAAGACGGCAGCTGGCGTTCGTTCCATCGCCTATCCGTCATCCATTGCTGCGGACTTGAACGATCATCTCGCTCGGTACGTCGCGGGCGATGCTGACTCGCTCCTGTTCACGGGCGAGAAGGGTGGTCCACTACGCCTCTGTGTACTGCAACCCGCGTGGGACGCAGCACGACGGAGTGTTGGTCGACCCGATCTGCACTTGCACGACTTGAGGCATGCGTCTGCAACCTGGGCCGCTGTCGTTGGAGCGACGACGAAAGAGCTAATGGCTCGACTCGGACACGCGAGTCCGGCTGCAGCCCTGCGATACCAGCACGCGACAACTGACCGAGACCGAGTGATCGCGGACGCACTCGCTGGGCTTTCTCAGTCTGCAGTCGTCGTGCCGTTGGAAGGACAGCAAAACCGGAAAAACGCACGTCCTTCGCGCCCGTTCCCGCCCAGCCGAATTGACTCACTAGACGCGGGACTAATTTCGGTTGCCCTGACCTGGGATAACGTGAGAGCGGGCGACGGGGATCGAACCCGCATAACCAGCTTGGAAGGCTGGGGCTCTGCCATTGAGCTACGCCCGCGGAGCAGACCGAGGCTAGCGAAGTCCGACGGTCGGGTTCTAACGACCTTCGCGGTCGTTGTGAACACGAGACCCGACTTCAGTGAAAATTTCGGGTCGGGGAGGGGGGACTTGAACCCCCGACCTCCTGCTCCCAAAGCAGGTGCGCTACCACTGCGCTACTCCCCGGTTGAGATAGACGAACCGGGAGAAACTTACTGGACGGATGATCTCATCGATTCCCGACCGTGCTAGTTGCCTGCTAGTTACCTTCAGCCGTTTTCGGATACAGCCCGAGATGCACGATTGCTGCCGCTGCTCCACCGACGAGCGGGGCGACGATGAAGAGCCAGACCTGGCTGAGCGCGCTGCCGCCCACGATCAACGCTGGAGCCAGACTTCGTGCGGGGTTTACCGAAGTTCCTGTGATCGGGATCCCGACCAGGTGCACCAGTGTGAGGGTAAGACCGATTACGAGTCCCGCAGTCGCAGCGTGGGCACCCTTGCTCGTGACCGCCAGGATGACGAACACGAATATCGCGGTGAGGACCACTTCTGCAAGGAACGCTCCGCCCACGCCGACGTGAATGAAGCTGTGCGACCCCCAACCGTCGGTGCCCAGACCCGTGATCTTCCTGTGGTACAGCGGTGACGACGAGAAGGTGAGCCAGAGGACGAGCGCACCCGCGATTCCTCCGACGAACTCCGCGACCCAATAGACGACTGCGTCGTTGATCGAGATCCGTCGGGCGAGAAGGGCGCCTAGCGTCACCGCCGGATTGACGTGGCAACCCGATATCGGTCCAAGCGCGTAAGCCAGCGCCATGAGAACTAGGCCGAACGTCAGCGCCGTCGCGACCACACCCGCCGAGAAGCTCTGGCCGGCTGCGGCGAATCCGGAGCCGAACGACAACGTCGCCGCCCCCACACCGAAGTACACGAGCAAAGCGGTTCCCAGAAGCTCGGCGGACGCCTTTCGAGTCATTCGCGCTCCTCTGTCAGGATGCTCTGCTCGTCAGTGCTCTCATGGCTCGCAAGTGCTCTCCGGGCAACTTAGAGCCTCGTCACCTGGGTTGCATAGGTTTTCGGGGTGGCACGATCGAGCTGGGCTCCGGCGCAGCCCGCAAGGCTCGGACAAACCCCTGGTTGCGGTTGTGCGGGTTACGTAAGCTGATTCCAGTCGCAGCGGAGCTGGGCTGCGACCAGGAGGCACACAGTATGAAGATCTCCACTCTCCTCGCCCGTAAGGGCACCATGGTTGCGACCATCTCCGGCCAGGCCACTGTTCGCGAGGCCGTTGCCGAGTTGCGTGCGCACGGGATCGGAGCACTCGTTGTATCTGCCGACGGTGAGCACATCGAAGGCATCGTGTCGGAGCGCGACATCGTCAGGGCGCTCGCAGACCGTCAGGGCGAGCTGCTCGACGAACCGGTCAGTTCGATCATGACGTCGACCGTCTTCACGGGCGCACCCGAGGACGACACCGACTCGTTGATGGCTGCGATGACGGACCGTCGAATCAGGCACGTGCCGATAGCGACGGAAGGTTCTCTCCGAGGGATCGTGAGCATCGGGGACGTGGTCAAGTCCCGAATCGACGACCTCGAGAAGGACCGCAGGGAGTTGACCGACTACATAAACGCGCGCTGATCGACTGCTGACCTTAGGCGAGCAACGTCTGCGGCGCATCGCAGACCGACCAAGTGGAGTTCGCCTCCGCGGTTGCCATCGCGGCACCTTTTCGGGAAGTTAAGGTCGAGAAGAGTCCAAATGACCTCCGATCTCGAGCAATCCCGAAATTCTGTTTACGACGCCCGCCGCCAGAAGCGCGCGCAAGGTTCGAGAACAGTGCCTCGTGTGAGGCCGGACGCGAGCGCGACTTCGTCCCTCGTAGAACGAGCGCGGTCCGAGAGTCTCCCGGTCTGGGTACTCTTTCCACTGAGGGCGTTCCTCGGGTTCACATTCGTCTTCGCCGGGCTGCAGAAGCTTTCGGACAGGCAGTTCTTCACTGCCGGGGCGCCGGGCTCGATCCAACTGCAGCTGCAAGCCTCTCTTCACACGAGTCCGGTTCATTTTCTCGTGAACTTGGCGCTTCACGATCCGGTGGCATTCGGTGTGGCAATTGCACTGGCCGAGATCGGCATCGGGCTCGGGGTGACGTTAGGCATTTTCGGTCGCGTCGCGGCCGTCGGAGGGATGTTGCTCTCTCTCCTTTTCTTCTTGACCGTGAGCTTCAACACGTGGCCCTACTACTACGGGTCCGACATCGCGTTCCTCTTCGCTTGGACTCCACTCGTGCTCGCGGGAAGCGGCCCGCTGTCCATCGACGCCGCGATGCACAACCAGGCTCGGAGAAAGTTGGGAGCGCCGCCGGACGCCCCGCTTGCGGGCGATCTAGGTCGTAGGGCCTTGATAAGTCAACTCGGGGCAGCAGGTGTCGTCGCTGCCGTCGGATTGTTCCTCGCCGGCGTTACCGCTGCGATAGGGCGCGCGGCCAACCGGCGGACGGGCACGGCAACGGGCCTCACCCCGATAGGTGGAAGCGGTTCCGGCACGACGAGTCCGAGCGCGACCTCGCCGGGCTCGACGTCATCGACAAACGGATCGACTCACCACTCGGGGACATTGATCGGCAAGGCTTCGGCCGTGCCCGTTGGTGGGGCCGCAAGCTTCACCGACCCGGCAACGAGAGAACCTGCGTTCGTGGTTCAGCCGTCGAGCGGCGTGTTCGTCGCCTTCAGCGCTATCTGCACCCACCAGGGTTGCACAGTGGGTTTTCAGCAGGGATCGCCGCTCGAGTTCGTATGTCCGTGTCACGGCTCGATCTACAACGCGACCAACGGTCAGGTGATCCAGGGTCCGTCCGTTCAGGCGCTTCCGGGTATCTCGATAGCGGAGAGCGGCGGCAACCTGTTCGCGGACGGCTGAACAAGCTTCGATCTCGATCGTTCGCCTTCTTATGGCGAGCCCGGGGTACGGTCACCCCCCGTGAAGACACGAGCCGCCGTCTTCGACCTCGGCAGTAGTTCTTTCCACCTTCTCGTCTGCGACGTCTGCAACGACGGTGGAGTGAGGCTCGAGCCCTTGATGCGCCGTCGCTCAGTGCTGCAGTTGGGAGCGTCCCTCGGAGCCACGGGCACGATCCCTCCTGACCGGGCGACCGCGGCGGTAGCGGCATCCAAGCGCCTTCGGCATGCGCTCGACGCTTTCAATGTCGACGTCGTGGTCGCCCTCGGGACAGCGGCGCTGCGCGAGGCCACCAACGGGCCCGAGATCGTGCGCAGGCTCGAGCGAGCCATCGGATTCGCCGTCAAGGTTCTCGATGGTGCTGAAGAGGCTCGGCTCTGCCTGATCGGTCAAAAGGCAAGCGTGTGGACCGGCACCGGACCTGTCGTAGGGCTCGACCTGGGCGGCGGAAGCCTCGAGGTCGCCATGAGCGATGGCAAGGGACTCGACCTCGCGACGAGTCTCCCTGTTGGTGCGGCACGTCTTCGAGCGTCGCTCGGCTCCGCCGATCCGATGACCGAGGCCCAGCGCGTCGAGATTTGGGAGACGACCTTCGAGATCGTGGACCAGGTGTCCCACATCGTGGGCTCTGTACCGGGAGCCGCACGCCGCTCCCTGCTGAGTGGGGGCACCTCGAGGGCACTCGCGCGACTGGCCGCGTCGCGCGGTCGTGGAGACCTTGCTGACGGTGGGCCTGTGGTCAATCAGGTGGAGCTTCCGAAAGAGCAACTCGAAGACCTAGCGAGGAGCCTCGCTCCTATGGCGTTGAACGATCGCCTGGCACTGCCGGGAATGAACCGTCGCCGTGCAGCAGTGCTGCCCGTCGGCGCGACCATCCTCGCCGCCGCTGCGGCAGTTCTCGGTGTCGAAAGGTACGTGGTGAGCGAGTGGGGGCTCCGTGAGGGCGCGATCCTGAACGCCCTCGGCGGGGTATGACCTCGGTCTACTTCTTCTTGCCCAGTATCCGGTTCATCTTGGTGCCGCACACCGGGCACGTGCCCTGGGCCGCTCTGCGTCCGTTCGCGAGCTCGACCTCTTGACCGTCGAACGTGCGTTTTTCACGGCACTTCACGCAATAGCCCTCGTAACTTGCCACGATCGTCTCCTCCTTCGTTCCCGCCCACGACCCGGACGGCACCCCTAGGGGCTCGATGGAAGGTAGCGCTCATACCTAGCCTGCGGGCGGATGGTGGTCATACCCAGGGCTTCACGGCCCGCTGGCCGGCGCCCGGTCCTGGCCATCGTGCAGGCCGGGCGGGCCCTTCGGGCCCATCAGCATCTGCTCCACGTCGCTCGGCAGGAGAGGCGGGCTGAACAGGAAGCCCTGGCCGAACCTGCAGCCCTGGGCGAGAAGCGTCCGAGCCTGTTCCTGGGTCTCGACACCCTCTGCCACGCATCTGATCCCTTGTTTCTGTGTGAGGGTGACGATGGCGGCGACCAGGGCAGCGGTCTCTTCGTCCTCGCCCAGCAACTGGACGAACGAGCGGTCGAGCTTCAAGGTCGACACCGGGATCGACCCGAGTCGTGAGGATGCGACGCTGGCGGTGCCGACGTCGTCCACGGCGAAATGAACTCCGATTTCCACGAGCCGATCGACCGCACGCCTGGCGGTACCCTCCGCCTCGAGCGCTCCGAGTTCGGTTACCTCCAGCTCGATCATCGGGGGATCGATCCCCCAGGTGCGGATCCCGGTCTCGACGGAACCGGCGAACCCCTCGACTGTCAGGCTCCGCACCGCGACGTTGACCGAGACCGGCAGAGGATCGACGCCGTTCTCGGCCCACGCGGCCATCTGGCGGCAGGCCTCCGAGACGACCCATGTGTCGATCCCGGCGATCACCTCGGGGTCCCGGGCGAGGGTGAGGAACGACTCCGGGTCGAGAATACCCCGGACCGGGTGCTGCCAGCGCGTGAGTGCCTCGACGGCGACGACGTCGGAGGTCCTCATGTCTACGACCGGCTGGTAAAGCACGATCATCTCCGAGCGTTCGACCGCGTGCTTCAGGTCCACCTCGAGCTGGACGTCCGGGCGGGCACCGCCGTCGGGCACGCTGTAGAGCTGGTAAGTGTCCCGGCCGAGCGACTTGGCCCTGTACATCGCAGCGTCCGCGTTCGAGAGCAGTTCGTCGTACGACTCGCCGTGCCCGGGGGCAACGGCCACCCCGATCGATCCCGACACGTGCACCTCACTGCCGGCCAGCGTGTAGCGGCGCCTCAGCGCCTCGAGCGTGCGGCGCGCCAGGGTGTCGATGTCGCCGAGGTCGGCGAGACCGGGAAGCAACACCGCGAACTCATCGCCTCCGAGACGCGCGACGGTGTCCTGGCGTCTAACCGTGTCCACGAGCCGCTCTGCCACGTGACGTATCAGCTCGTCGCCCGCCGCATGCCCGAATGTGTCGTTCACCTGCTTCAGGCGGTCGAGGTCTATGAAGAACATGCAGATCGACTCGCCGTTTCGCCTTGCTCTGACGAACTCCTGACTGACGCGATCTTCGAGCAGCCTCCTGTTCGGCAGACCGGTCAGTGCGTCGTGCCATGCGAGATGCGTGACCTGCTCGAGCAGGCGGGTGTTCTGCATCGCCGTTACGGCGTGGTCGGCAAGACTTATCAAACGGGTCTGCAATTCGAGATCGCCGCGGGGGTCCGTCGCCGGTCCAGCGTTGAAGTTCGCTGTCACGATCCCGAAGAATTCGTCGGACGCAGACAGCGGCGCGATCACCGAGCATGCGGTCCCGGTGGCCTCGAGCACGGAACGCAGGGTCGGGTCATCGGTTTCGAGGTCGACGACGACGAGATCGTGAGATCTCATGACCTTCTCGAACAGCGACGTGGAGTTCCGGTACAACTTGTAGCCCGGGCGTTCTTCTTCTGTGTGGTCGGCCCGTGCAGCCTCGGCTCCGGGTCCTGTGGCCCCACGCACTGTGAGCGCCTGCTCGGACGGGTCCCAGAGCATCACTGTGCTCCGATCGCTTCCCGTCACGAGAGGAACAGTCTCCGCCAGGCGCTGTGCCACCTCGTCCACGGTCGAAATGCCGGCGAGAGCGCGTGAGAAATCGAGAAGTGCGCTCGCAGACTCGTTCGACCGGCGCGCTTGTTCAAGGGCCGTGACAACGTCGAGCGCAGCCGCGGCGTACGCCGCGTACGCAGCAAGGATCTGACGGTCACCTTCTGCGAAGCCCTCACTCGGTGCGAAGGCGGCAAGGCGCCCGTAGTGACTCCGCGACGACTCGATGTCGACCACCAGAACGTCTGTCCCGAGGGAGTGCTCGTCGGCTGAGAGCAGTTGCGGCGCGAGTTCGTTTTTCTCCTGCTCGCTGAACCCTCGTGAATGGACTTCGGTTTCCGCACTCTCTGAGGTTCTGACGACGAGCAGGTGGCGAGGTGCGCTCACAGCACGCGCCGCTCGAGCAGCGATCCTTCCGAGCACTCCGTGAGTGCTGTCGGTCGCGAGCAGATCGGCGGCAGTCAGGTACGCCTCTTCGAGGCGCTCAGACAGCCTCTTCACCTGTTCTTCGAGTCTGGCTACCTGAACTTCGTCGAACCTGGGTTCTAGCCCGGGTTCGAGCCTGGGTTCAGGAGGCGGCAGAGCTTCGGAGGCAGCTTCGTCGTCGCTCAGTTCAGGTTCGATTGCGGCTCGAATACTCCAGTTGACCGTGTAGAGACAGAAGCGTCCTCCTCTGGCCTGACACTCGGATTCCTCTATCTCGCCAGTTTCTCCGAAGAAGACGGGAACCTCCTCGAGAAACCCCTTCGTCATGTCGCACATGCAAAGAGGTCGAACGTGGCCCTTGCGGGTGCGTACTTTCACCACGGCGTGGTGCTCATCGACGTCGACCAGCTCGACAGCGAGCGAAGGTGACAATCGGCCCAGTGCCACCACCGCGGCGCGAACCAGCGCACCCGTCGTCCCGGTCGATCGCAACATCTCTGCGATGGGGGTGCCGAGGTACTGCTCCAGCATCTCGACCCCGACGTGACGCGCCACCTCGGAATCTCCGAGGACCCGCGAGGCGGCGTTGAACAGCGCAGCCACCTGGTCCTGTGAGGACCACTCGGTCGGGTCCTCGAGTGAGTCCGGTCTTCGCCGGTCTCGGGCCTGGTAGAGCAAGCGCCGCACTCCGGCCTCGCCCTTGTGCTCTCGTACGTGCCTGACCACCATGCCCGTGACGGCTCCCGAGACGAGCTGGCCCGCGTCAGCTCCGGCCCTCGAGGATCCCCTGGTCATCGGAGCCCGCCACCTCCCCCATCGGCGACCCGCATCGGTTGGGCGATCCTAACCGCGCTGAGTGGCTGTACTGCCTGGAAGAGCGCGGCAGCCGGGAATGACGTCCTATTCAAACCGTATCTTTTGAGACGGTTGGCCGAAGATGCGTCACTGACCCGAGCGCGTCGGGCGCACTAGGCGGACCAGTACAGTGGTGACTCCTATGCGAGCCACCGCTTCGCCTGTCGAGGGGAACAGAGTCCGCCTCTCTGTCGAGATGGACGAAGAGGATGTCGACAAGGCGGTGCGCCAGACCGCACGACGTCTCGCTGGCGAACTGCGCGTACCCGGGTTCAGACCCGGCAAGGTCCCTCGCCAGGTGCTCGAGGCGCGCCTCGGCGGGTCGTCGGTCCTGCGAGAGCAAGCGATCCGCGATGCGTTGCCGGACATGTACGCGCAGGCGGTCGTCGACACAGAGTTGGACCCGATTGCGGCGCCGGACATCGACATACTGAAGGGCAGCGACAAAGGTGCGGTGGCCTTCGACGCGGTCGTCGAGGTTCGACCGACCGTCGCTATCCCGGGATATGCAGGGCTCGTCGTCACATTGCCCGCGATCGAGGTGACTGACGAGGACGTCGATGCACAAGTCGACAGGTTGCGTGAGCAGTTCGGTGAACTCGTGCGTGTCGATCGGCCTGCGCGCGACGGCGATCACCTGACGATCGACCTTCGCGGAAAGCGGCCCGGCGACGAGGACATTCACGTCGAGGATTACCTGTACGAGGTTGGCTCGGGCTCGGACGTTCCGGGTCTGGACGATCAACTCCGCGGTTCGGTCACAGGCGACATCCTCGAGTTCGACACGACCCTTCCGCTCGCAGATGGAACGCCGACCGAGTCTTCGGTGAAGGTCCTCGTGAAAGAGGTCAAGCAAAAGGTGCTTCCCGAGCCTTCTGACGAGTGGGCGGCCGAGGCATCCGAATTCGACACGCTTTCCGCTCTTCGCGACGACCTGCGGGCCCAAGTGTCACGGGTCCGGCTTTCTCAGGCGAGACTCGCATTGAACGAGAGAGCGATCGCCGCGCTCGTTGATCTCGTAGACGAAGATGCCCCTGAGGCCTTGGTCGAATCCGAAGTCCAAGAGCGGGTGCACGACCTCGCACACAGGCTCGAGGACCGGAACATGACCGTCGAGCAATTCCTTCGTGCCTCCGGGCAGGACGAGCAAGGGCTCATGGAGGGGCTTCGTGCTGGAGCGGAGCGGTCCGTCAAGGCCGACCTAGCCCTTCGCGCCCTCGCGGACGCCGAGGATCTTCAGATCACAGACGACGAGCTCGATCGGTACCTGACCGGCATGGCAGCGCAGGCCGGCCTTGATTCCCGCCAAGTACGGGACCGCATCGACCGCAATGGCAGGTTGGCCGCGGTACGATCGGAACAGCGCAAGGCAAAGGCCGTCACCTGGCTCCTCGATCACGTGGAGCTCGTGGACGAGAGCGGGAACCCGATAGATCGCGCGGCACTACAGGTACGGACGGGCAACGAAGCCCAAGGCGGTGATTCCCCTACCCCCGCCTCGCCCGATGATGAGGTCGACAGCGTCGACAAGGAGGATGCCGACATGGAGACCGCCAGGTGAGCGCCAGCGGCTACCTAGTACCGACGGTCATCGAGCAGACCAGCAGGGGAGAGCGCGGCTACGACCTGTACTCCCGCTTGCTCAAGGAACGCCTCATCATTCTCGGCACTCCGATCGACGACACGATCGCCAACCTCATCTGCTCGCAGCTGCTGTTCTTGGAGTACGAGGACAGCGACAAAGACATTTCGCTTTATATCAACTCGCCTGGCGGAGACATCACCGCCTTGTTCGCCATCTACGACACGATGAAGTACATCAAGCCGGATGTCTCGACCTTCTGCTACGGCCAAGCAGCATCCGCCGCAGCGGTGCTCCTCGCCGCCGGGGCTCACGAGAAGCGATTTGCGCTCCCTCACGCACGGATACTCCTGCACCAACCCTGGGGAGGCGCAGCAGGCCAGGCGAGTGACATCGAGATTCAGGCAAAGGAAATTCTCCGAATGCGCGACCTCCTCAACACCCTGCTCGCTGCTGACACCGGCAGGCCCGTGGAGAAGATCGCGGCAGACACTGATCGCGACTTCGTCATGACCGCCGAAGAAGCCGTGGCATACGGCCTGATCGATGAGGTCCTGACCGCACGCGAAGAGCTCACCGCCCAGACGGTGGGCGCGGCCTAGGCTTTGCGCTGAGGAAGGGAGCACTTCGTGGCGAAGTTCGGGGACGGCGGGGATCTCGTCAAATGCAGTTTCTGCGGGAAGTCGCAGAAGCAGGTGAAGAAGCTGATAGCAGGCCCCGGCGTCTACATCTGCGATGAGTGCATAGACCTGTGTAACGACATCATCGCCGAGGAATTGGCCGAATCCAGTGAGATGTCCTTCGACGAGCTTCCGAAGCCACGTGAGATCTTCGAGTTCCTGAACGACTATGTCATCGGGCAGGAGTATGCGAAGAAGATCCTTTCCGTAGCCGTCTACAACCACTACAAGCGTGTCCAGGCCGGGCCCACGCAGACATCGGACGTCGAGCTCGCCAAGTCGAACATCCTCCTGCTAGGGCCGACCGGCTGCGGGAAGACCCTCCTCGCGCAAACCCTTGCTCGGATGCTCAACGTTCCTTTCGCCATCGCCGACGCAACTGCTCTGACAGAAGCTGGATACGTCGGCGAGGACGTCGAGAACATCCTCCTCAAGCTGATCCAGGCCGCGGACTACGACGTGAAGCGCGCCGAGACGGGGATCATCTACATCGACGAGATCGACAAGATCGCACGAAAGAGCGAAAACCCGTCGATCACGAGAGACGTCTCCGGCGAAGGAGTTCAGCAAGCGCTCTTGAAGATCCTCGAGGGTACCACCGCGTCGGTACCGCCCCAAGGGGGACGCAAGCACCCACACCAAGAATTCATCCAGATCGACACCACGAACATTCTCTTCATATGTGGCGGCGCGTTCGCCGGGATCGACAAGATCATCGAGAGCCGGATCGGTCGCAAGGGCATCGGATTCCGTTCCGAGGTGCACCGCGACTCCAAGTTGCGCGATGACGAAGTTTTGAAGCGAGTCCTTCCGGAAGACCTCATGAAGTTCGGTCTGATTCCGGAGTTCATCGGTCGGCTGCCCGTCGTGAGCGCGGTCTCCAACCTGGACAAGACTGCGCTGATAAGGATTCTCGTTGAACCGAAGAATGCTCTCGTGAAGCAGTACCACCGGGTCTTCGACCTGGACGGTGTGGAGCTCGAATTCACAGACGACGCGTACGAGGCGGTGGCGGAGCAGGCATTGTTGCGCGGTACCGGCGCCAGGGGCTTGCGGGCAATCCTCGAAGAGGTTCTGCTCGACGTGATGTACGACCTGCCCAGTCGCAGCGACGTGGGCCGTTGCGTTATCGACCGCGCGGTCGTACTTGACCGGGTGCATCCCACGCTCGTCCCGCAAAACGAGATGTCCAAGTCGAGTCGCACCCGCCGAGCTGCGTCCTGAGCACGAGCGACTTCCACAACAACGCCAGGTCCTCTCACGAGCTAGTCGACTGGCTCGACTCGCACACAAACTTCGAGGCCGGCATGCCCGGCCGGGCCAATGTCCCTACTCTCGATCGCATAGCCGCGCTCTGCGACCTGATGGGCGAGCCGCAGCGGTCTGCGCCGGTCATTCACGTGACGGGGACGAACGGCAAAGGCTCGACCGTCGGGATAGTCACCGAGTTGCTCTGCGATGTCGGGCTTTCTGTCGGCGCGTTCACGAGTCCAGATCTCACCTCGATAAACGAGCGGATCACCAGGAACGGAGAGCCAATCAGCGATCCCGAGTTGATCGAAGTGCTCGGATCGTTGGCGGCTCTAGAGCCAATGCTCGACGGCAGGCCGACCCGCTTCGATCTGCTGACCGCTGCGGCGTTTCGCTGGTTTGCCGACGTTGCCGTAGACGTAGGGGTCGTCGAGGTCGGTCTCGGTGGTAGGTGGGACGCGACGAACGTCGTGGAACCCGTTGTGGTAGTCGTGACGAACGTGAGTGAGGACCACATGGAGGTCCTCGGACCGACGCTTATCGACGTGGCCACGGAGAAGGCCGGGATTGTGAAGAGGGGGAGTCATCTCATACTCGGTGAGACAAACCCTGAACTCGCCGACGTCTTTCTGAAAGCGGCCGACAGCGTCGGCGCAGCTGCGGTATGGAGACGCGGAACAGGAACCGACGATGGTGATTTCGCGTGCGACGCGAACGACGTTGCCGTCGGGGGAAGGCTGGTGGATCTTCGCACCCCGGGCCGGCGGTACGAGCAGGTGTTCCTAGGGCTGCACGGAGCTCACCAAGGGGACAACGCTGCGTGTGCCCTCGCGGCAACCGAGGCGTTCTTCGCCTCCCCTTTGGACGATCTCATCGTGAGGACTGCGCTTGCGTCCGTCAGGATTCCGGGACGGCTCGAGATCGTGGCGCGCGCACCAGTGGTCCTGCTCGACGGCGCACACAACGTCGCGGGTGCAAGAGCGCTCGCCGCTGCGCTCGCCGGCGACTTCGCCGTTGATGGTCCGAAGGTTGCAGTCGTCGGGCTCTTGAGTGGTCGGGACCCCGTAGCGATGCTGGCAGCCCTGGCATCTGCCGGTGTCACGCGAGCGGTCGTCTGCCCTGCTCCTTCCCCACGGGCGATGCCTATTTCCGATCTGCTTGCCGCGTCGAGGCAGGTGGGTCTCGTCGCAGAGCCGGCCGACTCGGTGGCGGCTGCTTGTGAGCTCGGGATCCGACGAGCGGGGGAGAGCGGTCTCGTTGTGGTCACAGGTTCGCTGTACGTCGTGGGCGAGGCGCGCTCTATGTTCGTGGCGCCACGTGCGCCCAATGACCCCGATCACATTGCCGCCTTGAACGGCGCTCTCGGCATTCCCGAGTTCGACGGTCGGATGCCCCGCCAGTAACCTGCGCCGACCATGGACCGAACGCTCGTCATCTGCAAGCCGGACGCCGTAGAGCGCGGTCTGGTCGGAGAAATTGTTTGCAGGTTGGAACGCAAAGGACTGCGTCTCGTCGCTTGCGAGATGCGTCTGGTCGACAAAGCGACGGCAAAGGCGCACTACGCGGAGCACGAAGGGAAGTCGTTCTTCAGCGAGCTCGTTGAGTTCATAACCCGCTCGCCCTCGGTAGTGATGGTGGTGGCGGGGCCTCCGGGCGTGTGGTCGATTGTCCGGACATTGATGGGCTCGACTAACCCGGCCGAGGCAGCTCCGGGCACTATCCGCGGCGATCTCGGCACCCTGGTCACCGAGAATCTCGTCCACGGATCCGACTCGGATCAGTCCGCGGAACGCGAGATCTCGCTCTTCTTCCCTCATCTCGCTTGAGTCGGACCGGCCACGGCCCGAGCGCCTAGCGCCGTCGAATCGTCTAGGCCGCCTTGTGTATAACCGCGTGCTCACCTACCCTTGGGGGGAATCCCCAGGCCCGGCCGCCGCAGCTGTGCGCTTCCGACCGCCGGGCTGAACCCCTCCAACCCGCTCCACGAAAGGGATCGAGCCCATGCGTGACAACCGCATATTCCTGCTCGGTCGCGACATGGCCGTCAACCTAGGCACCGCTAACACCCTCGTCTACGTACGAGGACGAGGGATCATCCTTAACGAGCCGTCCGTCGTGGCGGTGAACGTCAAGGATGGTCGGCCGCTCGCAGTCGGAGCCGAAGCGAAACGAATGATCGGCAGGACACCGAGTCACATCCAGGCGATACGTCCGCTGAAAGACGGTGTCATCGCGGATTTCGAGATCTGCGAGAAGATGCTCCGTTACTTCATTCAGCGCGTCCACCAACGCCGATTCGCAAAGCCCCGGATGGTGATCTGCGTACCTTCAGGCATAACGGGCGTGGAGCAGCGCGCCGTCATGGAGGCTGCAGAGTACGCGGGTGCGCGAAAGGCGTACATCATCGAAGAGCCGATGGCTGCGGCGATCGGCGCCGGCCTTCCTGTTCACGAGCCCACGGGCAACATGGTCGTGGACATTGGCGGTGGCACGACCGAGGTGGCTGTCATCTCTCTCGGTGGCATCGTCACGAGCCAGTCGGTGCGCATCGGCGGCGACGAGCTCGACGAGGCGATCATCGCTTACATCAAGAAGGAATACAGCCTCGCACTCGGTGAGCGCACGGCCGAAGAGATAAAGATCGCCCTTGGCTCAGCGTTTCCTCTGGCCGAGGAGCTCCACGCAGAGATCCGGGGTCGCGACCTTGTGTCCGGCCTCCCGAAGACGATCGTGGTGAGCACCCAGGAGATCCGCAAGGCGGTGGACGAACCCGTCTCGGCGATCGTGGACGCGGTGAAGGTCACCTTGGACAAGACCCCCCCCGAGCTTGCTGCCGACATCATGGAGCAGGGCATCGTTCTGACCGGTGGCGGCGCTCTGCTACACGGGCTCGATGCCCGTCTCCAAGATGAGACAGGAATGCCGATCGTGGTGGCTCGTGATCCGCTCAACTGCGTGGCCGTGGGCAGCGGGCAATGCCTCGAGGAGTTCGAGGCGCTGAAGCAGGTGCTCATTACCTCTTCGCAAGGGTGACCGACCGTTCGTCGTTGGAGGGGGTTCGCTCGCCGCTCTCGCGGCGCGAACACCCCTAGGAGCCGAATTAGTGCCGGGTGCTCGGCGCCAGCGTTGGTCGCGTCGTCCGAGACTCGTTCTCGCGGTGCTCGTGCTCGCCTCGATCTCGCTGATCACGTTGGACGTGCGAGGCGGGGGCCACCGCGAAATCAACCGAATCAAGACCTGGGCGAGCGATGTCTTCGACCCGGTACGCCACGGAATCGATGACCTGACTCGACCTGTCGCGGGGTTCTTCGCCGGCGCTTTCGAGGCTTCGTCGGTGCAGCGCTCGAACGCCCAGCTCCGCGAGGAGATCGGAAGCCTCCAGCTGCAGCTCGACCAACAAGGGGACCTGCAGCGACGTATAACCGTTCTTCAGAACCTCTACGATCTCCGTTTCGCTAATGGAATCCCCGAAGTCGTCGCAGGGGTCATCGACCTCGGGACGTCGGACTTCTCGGAGAGCATCGATATCGACAAGGGAACTTCGTCGGGGGTCAACGTGGGCATGCCGGTCGTGAGCGGGCAAGGGCTCATGGGGATCGTCGTCGAGGCCAGCACCGATCAGGCAACCGTTCAACTCGTGACGGACCCGAACTTGTCGGTGAGCGTACGGTACGGACGTGCAGGCAACACGGCGGTGGTCGCAGGACAGGGCGGCGGAAGGCCTCTGAGCGTCAACTACATCCCGCCCAGAACTCCGGTCACCAACGGGGAGCTGCTCTTCACGAGCGGCCTGGCCCACGGTCTTTTCCCCGCGGATATCCCCGTTCGCGAATGAGCTCGTCGTCTTCTGCAAGCGGCTCTGCACAAGAGGTCGTGACCGCCGCCCCTATCGCCGATATCACCAACCCCCAGTACGTGGCCGTGCTGGAGTGGGTGCCGCAACCGTGAGCGCCAGCAATTGGTTCCGTACCGGAGTCATGGTGGTCGTCGCGCTCATCGTTCAGCAGACATTGCTGTTGCACCTGAGTGTCGGAGGAACTCACGCCGACGACATGTTCCTCGTCGCAGTGGTCGCCGGTTATGTGGCAGGTCCCGGTCGGGGTGCCGTGGTCGGGTTCAGCTCGGGAATTGCCGCCGATCTGTTGATGCCGACGACCTTCGGTATGAGCGCGCTTGTCGGAGCCGTGCTCGCATATTGCGTCGGGATCGCAACGTCGAGCCTCGTACGAAGCTCGTTGGCTCTCCAGGTCGTGACCGGGGGGGCCGGTACCGCGGCGGGCCTGAGCCTCTACGCGACTCTTGGCGCGGTGCTCGGGTACCCGTCGATGCTTCACCTTGATCTCGTGCCTGCCGTTGCTCTGTCGACCCCCGTTGCGGCTCTCCTAGCGGTGCCTGCGGTTCGACTCGCACGCTGGGCTCTCGTTCCGAGCTCGACGACGCCGCGACCGAAAGTCGGGAGCAGGTCGTGGTGAGACGAAGGCGACGACTTGCCAAACGGCTGACCACAGCCGACATGCCGAGGCGTCCGAAGAAACAGGGATCCGGATCGCTCGGGCACGTCGTGCGACGCACCCGTTACGTCAACCCGCGCCCGAGGAAGGTTCGGACCAAACCACAGAGGCCGCCTCGTACGCCGAGGATGCGACCCAAGAAGTCAGTCGGAGAACGGTTGCGGCCGGACGAAGCGAACGTCCCGCGACCCTCTGTCCGTCTGAGGATCGTCGGGGTATTGGCGATCGCCCTGCTCGCATTGATGCTCATCCGACTCTGGTACTTGCAGGTGCTCGACGCCACTGCAGCGACTCATCAGGTGGTGACGAACGAAGTGAGGAGCGTTCCGCTGCCGGCACCGCGCGGCCTGATCCTCGATCGTGGCGACAACGTGCTCGTAGGCGACGGTGTGACCGAGGACATAACCCTTTCGCGCATTGCGGCGTCCCAGGACCCGGCTGTCATCCCTCGTCTAGCGCTCTTGTCGGGGAAAACGACGGCCCAGGTGAACTCGACGCTCGGAAACCTGATCTATAGCCCGTACCTGCCGGTCCCGGTGATCGAAGGGGCGACGCCGTCTGAAATCGCCTATGTCCGCGAGCATCAGTCGTTCTTTCCGGGAGTCCAGGTGACCGAAGAGAGCCAACGAACGTACCCGGACGGCGATCTGGCGGCGCAGGTCCTCGGATACGTCGACGTGATCAATTCCGGCGAGCTCAAACAGCTGAAGGGATACAACTCGAACAGCGAACTAGGTCAAGCGGGTGTCGAGTCCGCGTTCGAAAGCATGCTTCGTGGGACCGACGGGATCCAGCGCCTCCAGGTGAACGCGCAGGGGACCGTGGTCGGAACTCTCGGCCAGACGAGCCCCGTATCAGGCAACGACGTCGTGCTGAACCTCGACGCATCGTTACAAAAGACGGTGGAACAGGCTCTGTTGGAGCAAATCCGTGCGGATCGCGCCACCTATGATACCAAGAGCCATCGTTTCCCTCCTGCGACCGACGGCGCGGCCGTCGTGCTGGATCCGCAAAACGGTGCGGTGCTCGCAATGGCGTCTTATCCGACATACAACCCCGCGTGGTGGGTCGGTGGTATCTCCACCGCTCACTATGCAGATCTGAGTGCTGCGTCGGCGTTCGAGCCACTTTTGAATCGCGCGGTTGACGGGACCTACACGCCCGGTTCCACCTTCAAGCTCGCGACTGCGACCGCCGCACTGCAGACGGGGCTCATCACCCCGCAGCAGACATTCAACGACCCTGGGTCGTTCACCATCCCCAATTGCACCGGTCAGGGATGTACCAAGACGGACAACGAATCAGAGGCGCAGCCGAGTCCGATCAACGTGACTCAGGCTCTCACCGTCTCGAGTGACGTCTTCTTCTACAACCTGGGTTACCAGTTCTGGCAGAACAGGACGGCCTACGGTGTGCAGCCCGTGGAGAACGTGGCGGCCGAGTACGGGTACGGACAGCCGACCGGGATCGACCTACCCGAACAGAGCCTGGCGCGCGTCGACTCGCCGAAAGAACGCATCAAGCTTCACACGGGGAACCCGGTCGCCTTCCCTTACGACAACTGGACGACCGGTGACAACCTGGAGATGGCGTTCGGTCAGGGCGAGACCATCATCACGCCTCTCGAGCAGGCCGTCGCGTACGCCACGTTCGCCAATGGAGGCACTCGTTTCGCGCCCGAGGTAGCCGCGGGCGTGGTCTCTCCGACGGGCAAGGTCTTAAAGCAATTCGCCCCCCGGGTAACGGGCCACGTGTCGCTTCCGCCCCTTGTGTACCAGCCGATCCTCAGCGGGTTGATGGACGCCGTCTCGAGCCGCAGTCCGCTCGGGACCGCCTACCAGGCGTTCCAGGGCTTTCCGCTGGCAACGTTCCCACTGGCGGGGAAGACTGGTACCGCAAGCGTCACCGGCCAAGAGCCGACGTCGTGGTTCGTGGGCTTCGGCCCTGTCCCGAACTCCAAGTACGTCGTGGCGGTCGTGATCGACCAGGGTGGGTACGGAGCTCAAGCCGCGGCTCCGGTGGTCCGCAAGGTCTTCGACTACCTCATCCAGCATCCCGTCTCGCCGGTCAAGCTCGGTCTGCCGGCGTCCAGCCCTGGCATACAATCGTCCGGGAAATGACCGTGACTAGGCCGAGCCTGTGGCCAAGGGTCGAACCGCTCCTTGCCCACGTCGAAAAGCCTGCCCGGTACATAGGAGGCGAGCTCGGCGCCATAGAGGGCACCGACGACGATCCAGGTCGCATCGGTTGGCTTCTCGTGTACCCCGACACCTACGAGATCGGCCTGCCCAACCAGGGCCTTCAGATCCTCTACGAGATCCTGAACGAACGGGCTGACGCTGTTGCCGAACGTGCCTACGCCCCATGGCAGGACATGGAGGCGCAGATGCGGGCGAACGGCTTGCCGCTCTTCTCTCTGGAGGGACATCGGGCCGCGAGGTCGTTCGACGTGATCGCCTTCAACTGGGCGGCCGAGCTCACGGCTACCAACATCTTGAACCTGATCGACCTCGCCGGCGTGCCGGTCCGGGCCAACGAGAGACGTGCGGGTGATCCCTTGGTGTTCGTCGGGGGCCATTGCGCGTTCAACCCCGAGCCGATGGCGGACTTCGTCAACGCATTCGTGTTGGGCGACGGCGAGGAGGTCGTCGGTGAGTTGTGCGACCTCATCTCGCGCGTGCGAGCTGAGCGCGCCGACACCAGCAGGGACGATCTGGTCGAGGAGCTCGCGACCGTTCCTGGCGTCTATGTGCCGAAGCTCTATGAATCAGCCGTTTCAGATGGCCGACTCGTCGGGGTCCGCCCGCGGCTTGCGGGAGTTCCCGAGGTCGTCGAGAAGCGGACCGTCGCCGACCTGGCGCAATGGCCGTACCCGAAAGCACAGCTCGTGCCGCTCATCGAGGTCGTCCACGACCGGTTGAACGTGGAGATCTTCAGAGGGTGCACACGGGGTTGCCGGTTCTGCCAGGCGGGCATGATCACCCGTCCCGTACGTGAACGCCCGCTCGAGCAGGTCGAACAAATGGTTTCTGATGGCATTGCCAGGACAGGTTACGACGAGGTCGCACTGACATCGCTTTCCAGTGCTGACTTTTCAGGTATCGAGCAGGTCGTTGCGGACGTCGTGAATGGCGGCGATGCGGCCTGCGGCCGCGTGTCGGTCAGCCTTCCCAGTTTGAGGGTCGACGCCTTCACCGTCGGACTGGCTTCGGAGATCCAGCGCGTCAGGCGAACGGGTCTAACGTTCGCACCCGAAGGCGGTACTTGGCGGATGCGCCAGGTGATCAACAAACTGATCAGCGAGGAAGACCTTTATTCCGCCGTAGACGCGGCGTTCTCGCAAGGGTGGAGGCGGGTCAAGCTCTACTTCCTCATCGGCCTACCGACGGAGACCGACGACGACGTCCTCGGCATCGTCCGCATGGCCGGTACGTGTGTCGAAATCGGCAGGCGGTACCAGCGATCCGTGACGGTCACGGCTTCGGTAGGTGGGTTCGTGCCGAAGGCCCATACCCCGTTCCAATGGTTCGGTCAGAATCCCGAAGTAGAGCTGCGCCGCAAGGTGAACCTCTTGAAGGACGCGGCCCGGAAGATCAGAGGCCTTTCGCTTCGCTGGCACGACCCGGCTGCCACGACTGCCGAGGGGATCGTGAGTCGGGGAGACCGCAGGACGGGCGCGGTGATCGAGCATGTCTGGAAGTCCGGTGGCACGTTCCAGGAGTGGTCCGAGCGCTTCGACCTTCGACTGTGGGAGGAAGGTCTTACAAATGCCGGAATGACCTTCGGCGACGCCGTGCACCGCCATCGCGAGAGCGACGAGCCTCTTGCCTGGGACCACATCTCGGCAGGTCTCCACCGGGACTTTCTGTGGCAGGACTATATGGACGCGGTCCGTGAGCAGGGACTCGAGGACTGCCGCTGGACTCCCTGTTACGACTGTGGCGCCTGCACCGGGTTCGGGATCGAGCACGTCGTGGCCGCCAACGTGCCGCCCGCTGGTGGAAGCCAGGGCACGGGTCAAGACCTGTCCGCCGGAGGGATGGTGCCGGTCAGGCTCGTGCCCACTCCTGCCCGGATCGGCCCTTCCCGAGAGGGGGTCCGCGACTTTGAGCCCGCCTCCGTGGCATCGTCGGGAGGTGCGCGCTGAGGGTCCGCTTCAGGTACGTCAAACTGGGGAGGCTTCGCTGGACGAGTCAGCGCGACGTAGCGCGGATGTGGGAGCGGGCGCTTCGGAGGGCGGCGGTGCCCGTTTCCTACACGTCAGGATTCTCACCGAGGCCCAAACTGAGCTTCGGTTTGGCGCTGCCAACGGGGTGCGAGTCTCTGGCCGAGTACCTCGATGTGGAGCTCGCTGCCCCGACACCTGCTGCAGAGATCTCAACGCGGTTGGAAGGCCAGTTTCCCAAGGGCATCGAGATCACGGCGGAATGCGAGCTCGATGCGGGGCGTGGCTCGCTTCAGCAGGACGTCACTTCTTGCAGCTGGGAGATCGAGGTACCCGGCGTCGAGCTGGCCGCCCTTCAGAGCCTCGTGAGCGCGGCGCTGGGCGCGTCCAGTCTTCCAGTGCGGCGGGAACGCAAAGGGCGCGAGGAAGAAGACGACCTGCGCCCGGCAGTACGGGAGCTCGCGGCTGTTGGAAGCTCTGGTGGAGCATGTGTGCTCAAAGCGGAGTTGGGGACGCGTCCTCGCGGTGTACGACCTTCAGAGCTTGGACGGGCTCTCGGAATCGAGCTCGGCCTCTCTTGCAGGACCCATCAGTGGATCGAAAGCGAATGCTCTCGCAAGGAGCCTCTCGCCCCGCACGCAGCTCGGCCTCAAGCGGCCTCGGAGCGTGCGTCATGACAAGTTTGAGAAGGGAATTTTCGCAATGTCCGACGACCCCGCCGCGAACGCGGCGAACGCACCATCGGGACCGGCGGTCCCGGGAGCTGACGGATCTGATCAGGCACCAGGCCAGATCTCAGACGACACCCCCGGACCTGAGGAGCCGTCCGAGCAGCTCGGAATAGTCGTTTCGGCTTCGCGCCCAGACGCACCGACCGCAGCGGACAGTCCACGGGTCGGCGACACGCGCCCGGGGGCCGTGCCTGCTCAAAGGCCTCGCATCGGCGACCGCCGCCCGGCGCCGGTGCTCCCGCAGGACCCCACTTCGCGGGGCCAAGCCAGGACCCGTCAACCGGCGCAGACCGCTCGGCGCGACAACCACCAGGATTCCGTGGGACAAGAACAGACTCCGGTGAGCCTTTCCGCCGTTGATGGACCTGGCGCAGCCTTGACCGAACCGTACGGAGGGGTGGATCTCGGCGACCTTGGGCTTCCCAAACCGGCGGGCCGGGCTCGACGCAGAAGTGGGCGCGAGCGTCGCGGCAAACCGGTCGGCCGCTACCTGATGTGCGTGCACGTAAGACCTCATGCCACCCAGATTGCGGTGCTCGAAGGCAGGACTCTCGTCGAGCACTTCGTCTCTCGTGCCTCGGACGACACCAGCCAGATCGACGGCAACATCTACCTGGGAAGAGTCCAGAACGTGCTTCCTGGCATGGAAGCAGCTTTCGTCGACATCGACACGCCGAAGAACGCAGTTCTTTACAGGGGCGATGTTCGCTACGACCGCGAAGACATCGAGACCCAGTCGTCGAGTGCCCTGCGGATCGAGCAGATGTTGCGACCGGGACAGATGATCGTTTGTCAGGTCACGAAGAACCCGATCGGAGCAAAAGGAGCCCGGCTGACCCAAGAGGTCTCGCTGCCCGGACGCTTCGTCGTGATGGTGCCGAATTCATCAGCGTTCGGAATCTCCAAGCGTCTCGACGACCCCGAAAGACGGCGCCTCAGGCGCATAGTGGACGAGATCAGGCCATCCGGCCACGGTCTGATCGTCCGGACGGCGGCGGCGGGAGCGAGCCTGGAAGAGCTTCGCCACGACGTGGAGCGGCTTTGCGCTCAGTGGGCGGTCATCGAAGCTGAGGCCAGCCGGGCGACATCTCCGAGGTTGCTCTACAGGGAGCCTGATCTCGGTGTCCGCATCGTGAGAGAGGAGCTCAACAACGATTACAGGGCCGTCATAATCGACGACCAGCAGCTGTACGAGCAGGTGCGTGACTACGTCGCCGGCGTGAACCCGGAGCTCGTCGACCGGATCGAGCTCTACGACACAAGGGTCGAGCCCCTGCCCCTGTTCGAGCGCTATCACGTTCACGAGCAGCTCCACAAAGCTCTTGACCGAAAGGTCTGGCTGCCTTCTGGAGGGTCGATCATCATCGAGCGCACGGAGGCGCTAACCGTGATCGACGTGAACACTGGAAAGAACGTGGGAACCTCGAATCTCGAAGAGACGGTTTTCCGCAACAACCTCGAGGCAGCAGAGGAGATCGCTCGCCAACTTCGGTTGCGCGACATCGGAGGGATCATCGTCATCGACTTCATCGACATGGAGGTGCGAGAGAACCGAGACAAGGTCGGTGCGGCGCTCCGTTCGGCCTTGGCCAGGGACAAGACACGCGCTCAGGTATACGAGATATCGGAGCTCGGTCTGGTGGAGATGACCCGAAAGCGAGTGTCAGAAGGGCTCGTCGAATCCCTCTCCACCACGTGCACCGTTTGCGGTGGGCGGGGGATCATGCTCGACGAGTCGCTTCTCTGACGGCTTCAGCCGGCCGGTCGGCCGAGGCGCCGATCTCGGGGGGCGCCTGGGACGGGTAGGATCTGGGATTCGTGTACGCAGTCATCCGAACAGGAGGCAAGCAGGAGCGAGTGGCCGAGGGCCAGCTCGTTCGTGTCGAGCGCCTGGGGGTCCCCGAGGGCGAGGAGCTCGAACTGTCACCAGTTCTAGTGGTCGACGGGAGCCGGATCCTCGCCACTCCCGAGGAGCTGGGAGGCGCAGTCGTCACGGCGCGAGTCGTCGGGTCGGAGCTGGGCCCGAAGATCAGGGGCCTCACCTACAAGCCGAAGACGAACAACCGGCGTCGATATGGCCACCGCCAGCATTACGCCACGATCGAGATCACATCCATCACGGCTCCCTGACGCCCGAGCGCGCAGGATTCGCACAGCTGATCGCAGAGCAAGGAGCACGCAATGTCCAAGACCAAAGGTGGAGGTTCGACTCGCAACGGTCGTGACTCTCGTGCGCAGCGTCTCGGCGTCAAGGTCTTCGACGGCACTACCGTCTCGGCCGGATCCATCATCGTCCGCCAGCGCGGCACCCGATTTCACCCCGGCCAGAACGTCGGGCGAGGAGGGGACGACACCCTGTTCGCGCTCGCCGAAGGGCGCGTGAAGTTCGGGAACCGCAAGGGCCGGCGCCTCGTAGACGTCGTGGCGTCTGGCGACTGAGCCGTCCGGCCAGTTCCTGGCCGCTTCGCAGAGGCTCGTAGCATTGACAAGATGGCGGGCTTCGTAGACGAGGCACAGCTCCACGTAAAGGCTGGAAACGGAGGCGCGGGGTCTGTTTCGTTCCGGCGCGAAGCTCACGTATCTCGTGGCGGACCCGACGGGGGTGACGGCGGCAAGGGCGGCGACGTGTGGCTCGTCGCGTCGCCCGGACTCGCGTCTTTGCTCGGTTTCAAAGACCATCCTCACCGCCGCGGACGTGACGGAGCCCACGGGGGTGGAAAGCAAAAACGCGGGGCTAACGGGCCGGATCTCGAAGTGAAGGTTCCCGTCGGTACAACCGTCCACCGCCTCGACGGGTCACCGGTCGCTGACCTGAGCGCACCTGGTGCTCGGGCGCTTGTTGCCACCGGCGGCAGGGGCGGACGTGGAAACGCACGATTCCTGTCCAATCGCCGCAGGGCGCCCGCATTCGCGGAGCAGGCCGAGATCGGCGAGGAGCTTTGGGTGAACCTCGAGCTCAGATTGGTCGCTGACGTCGCACTCGTGGGATTCCCGAACGTTGGCAAGAGCACGTTCATCTCGGCCGTCTCTGCCGCCCGGCCCAAGATCGCCGATTATCCGTTCACCACCCTCGAGCCCCACCTGGGCGTGGTCGTGACCGGTCGTCGGGGTGACGAGACGGAATTCGTCGTGGCCGACATACCGGGCCTGGTTGAAGGCGCCGCAGAAGGCAGGGGGTTGGGCTATCGCTTCTTGCGGCACATCGAGCGGGCCCGAGTGCTCCTACTGCTGATCGACCTGGCGTCTGACAGTTCGCCGCCGAGCGAACAAGAGCGCATCTTATTGAGCGAGCTGCGGCGGTACCGCCCTGAGCTTCTCGAAAGGCCGCGGATCGTGTGTGGATCCAAGGGTGACGTCGCTTCTCCCGATGTGATCGCAAGCGTGCAGGACACGATGCCGGTGATCTCTGCTGTGACGGGGTTGGGAATGGCAGCTCTCACAACGAGTCTGGCGGACCTTGTCAACCGCGCCCGTTCGACGGAGGTCGAAGCTGATCCGAACATCGGACGTCCTCCTGCGAACGCGGAGTCCGTCGTGGCCGAGTCCGAAGTGTTCGTGCACCGGCCGCTCGGGGAGTCTCCAGTGGAGATCACGCGCAGTCCGGACGGCACGTTCGTCGTCGGGGGGCGACAGGCGCTTCGGGCCGTAGCTCTTTCCGATTTGACCGACGACGACGCGCTCGATTTGGTTCAAGCGCGATTGAGACGTCTGGGCGTCGAACGAGCTCTCGTGCGCGCCGGTGTGCGCGACGGTGATCAAGTCCAGGTCGGCGACCTCGCCTTCACGTACCACCCCGACGACCTCCAACCGGAGGGGCCGACGGGCAAGGATCCTTCACCGAGACGTAAAAAACTCGCTGCCGCCAAGCGATCCGGCCGAGCCACGCGGGGTTCTTGACGTTGCAAGAAACCGTAGACGGCACAAGGCGCGCCGAGCGCGTTGTCGTGAAGATCGGCTCGTCATCGGTGACCGCGCCCGACGGCGCTATAGACATCGACGCGATCGGCAGGTTGTGCGACGAGGTTGTCGCGTTGCGGCACTCGGGGATCGAGGTCGTCGTCGTCACCTCGGGTGCGATCTCGAGCGGATGGCAGGCGATGGGTAAGGGACCCAGACCGACCGACCTCGCCACGCTCCAGGCAGTGGCCGCGGTCGGTCAGTACCGGCTGATGCGCGTGTACGGCGATGCGCTCGGCGCTCTCGGGTACGTCGCGGGCCAGGTTCTGCTCGCGCCGCTCGACTTCGTTCACCGCCAGCAGTATCTCCACGCGCGACAGACCCTTACCCGTCTTCTCGAGCTCGGCGTGGTGCCGGTGGTCAACGAAAACGACGCAACCTCCGACGACGAGATCCGCTTCGGCGACAACGACAGGCTCGCCGCGCTGGTTGCTCACCTTGTTTCGGCCGACACGCTCGTGCTGCTCACCGACACTCCGGGGTTGCTGAGTGCGGATCCGAGACTCGGCACTGATGCTTCGCTCATCGAAGAGGTCGTGGAGATCGATCACGAGCTCGAACGGGTTGCGGGTGGTCCGAGAGGCGTTCTCGGGAGCGGCGGCATGGCTTCGAAGCTCGCCGCGGCGAAGATGGCCACGTGGTCCGGAGTGAGGGTCGTCATCGCCGACGCAGCGCGGCCCGGAGTCGTCCAGTCGGCAGTGGGTGGTCAACCGGGTGTCGGAACGGTGTTCAGGCCGATGTCTCGCAGGTTGCCGGCGCGAAAGCTCTGGATCGCCTTTGCCGTCGGCGTGGCAGGCACTGTCACGGTCGACGAAGGAGCGCGCGTCGCGCTCGTCGAGCGCGACGCGTTCTTCTGCCGGCCGGCGTGTTGGGTGTCTCGGGGCGCTTCTACGCCGATGACGCCGTCGAGATCGCCGGGCCTGACGGCAAGGTGTTCGCCAAAGGTTTGGTTCGGCACAACTCCGTGCAGGTTGCCTCATGGGCTGGGCGTCGCTCGGGCGACCTCCCCGAAGGGACTGCTCCTGAGCTGGTCCACCGCGACGACCTCGTCGTGATCGCCTGAGCGGCCGGGTATCTTGTGGCGGTGACGGGCACCCTGGACGACCTCGGACGCCGCGCGGTCACGGCATCTCGAGCTTTGGCGGGGGCCTCCGGCGCCGACAAGGACTCGGCACTTTTGACGGCGGCAGATCTGCTCGAGGTGCGCTGCTCAGAGTTGCTTCAGTCGAACCGCTCCGACGTAGACGAGGCGGCGGACAGGGGTGCGTCAGAGACCGAGCTCGACAGGCTTCGTCTCACCGAGCAAAGGATCGGCTCGATGGCTGCAGGGCTTCGCACGGTTGCTGGCCTCGCCGACCCGGTGGGACAGATCGTGGACGGAAGCGTGCGACCGAACGGCTTACAGGTCCGCCGGATGCGAGTGCCTCTCGGGGTCGTGGGCGTGATCTACGAGAACCGTCCGAACGTCACGAGCGACTCGGCCGCGCTGTGCCTCAAAGCCGGGAACGCAACAATGCTTCGCGGCTCGTCGTCGGCCCTCCGGTCGAACAGAGCCGTGGTCGCGTGCGTGCGCGACGCCGTTGCCAAGGCGGGTCTTCCTGAGGACGCGGTGTTGCTGGTCGAGCAGACCGACCACGAGTCCGCCGTGGAGTTCATGCGGTTGGACGGCGTTCTCGACTGTCTCATCCCCCGAGGCGGCCCGGCTTTGATCGCGTCGGTGCGTGAGAACGCGACCGTTCCGACCGTGATCGACGGAGACGGCAACTGCCACGTCTACGTCGACCGTGCCGCGGACCTAGTTGTGGCCCTCAGAATCGTCGTGAACGCGAAGACCTCCCGTCCCGGCGTGTGCAACGCGGCCGAGTCGTTGCTCGTGCACCGCGACGTGGCAGACGAGTTCATACCCAGCGTTGCGCGAGCGATGGAAGAGGTGGAGATCCTGGGAGACGAGAGAACGCTCACGATGATCGACGCCGCGCCCGCGACCGAGAATGACTTTGCGACGGAGTTCCTGTCGTTGAAGATGTCCGTCGCGATTGTCGACGATCTGCAACAAGCGGTAGATCACATCGCTCGGTACGGATCGGGGCACTCCGAAGCGATCATCACGCGCGACGTGGGTGCAGCCGAGGCGTTCGTCCGGCTAGTCGATGCAGCCGCGGTATTAGTGAACGCATCCACTCGTTTCGTCAACGGGAGCGAGCTCGGCCTCGGAGCAGAGATAGGGATCTCAACTCAGAAGCTCCACGCGGCGGGCCGATGGGGCTCGAAGCTCTCACAAGCGTCAAATACGTCATCGTCGGTGACGGGCACGTCCGGTGAGGGTGCCCGAGCCCCTGGCGTTCCTCGAACCGGAACAGGCGAATTTCGGTTCGATCGAAGAGGTGCGGGAGCGACTGGCAGAGGCGGGTTACCTCGCCGACGAGGGGATCGCCGGGGTTGTCTACCTGGCGGACCGGCTGGCCAAGCCTGTGCTCGTAGAAGGACCCGCCGGTACGGGCAAGACCGAGCTCGCCAAGTCGGTTGCCAGAGTTACCGGTAGCCGACTCATTCGGCTCCAGTGCTACGAGGGCCTCGACGAGTCGAAGGCACTCTACGAGTGGAACTACAAGAAGCAGCTTCTCCGCATACAAGCTCAGCAGGTCGTCGAATCAGCGGACGGGCTCAGAGAGGCTGCTCCGAAAGGAGAGTCGGCTTGGAGGGCACTCGAAGAGGACATATTCTCCGAGGAATTCCTCCTCACGAGGCCCTTGCTCGAAGCAATTCGCTCGGAGGACCGTGTCGTCCTTCTCGTAGACGAGGTTGACAGGCTGGAGCTCGAGACGGAGGCCTTGCTTCTCGAGGTGCTGTCCGAGTACCAGGTGTCCGTACCGGAGCTGGGCACGGTGCGCGCGACACGAATCCCGCTCGTCTACCTGACGTCGAACAACACACGCGAGCTCTCGGAGGCCCTGAAGCGGCGCTGCCTCTACCTGCATTTGGACTATCCCAGCCTCGAACGCGAGCGTCAGATCGTCGCCGCGCGAGTTCCAGGCGCCACCGAGGAGCTGACGGACCAGGTGGCGAGGATCGTCCGCTCGATCAGGGCTCTCGAGCTGAAGAAAGCGCCGTCCGTGTCGGAGACCCTCGACTGGGCTCGCACGCTGGTGGTGTTAGGCGTCGAGACGATCGACGCCGAAATGGCGCACAAGACCCTGAACGTCCTGCTCAAGTACAAGACGGACCTGGATCGCGTATCGAAGGAGCTCGACCTGGCGGCTGCCACTAGGCCGGACAGCTGAGCGCAGCGCATTGCTCGACGTCCTGAAAGGGTTCGTAACCGAACTTAGGGCTGCCGGCCTCCCGGTATCCCTCACCGAGAGCATCGACGCCGCAGAAGCGGTCGGGTACATCCCCTTGGAGGACCGCGAAGCCCTCAAGTACGCACTCGGAGCGACACTCGTCAAGTCCTCTGCTCACTGGCGGGCATTCGAGACTGCGTTCGAGGTGTATTTCTCGATGAGGGGTCCGAAGTTCGCGATCGACGCCGCGCAACAGGGCGATTCCGAGTTGCTCGGTATCGACTTCGAGCAAGACGCAGACCAGGGCGAATCAGGTCGAGGGCGACGCGGCGGCGGTGGGGGAGGAGAGGGCTTGAGCCCCGAGGAGCTGGCCGAGTTGCTCTATCGGGCTCTTCGCGATGTCAACGACGCTCGTCTCGCGGCGATCTCCAGGTACGTGGTGAGCAGATTTGCAGGGATGGAGCCCGGGCGGCCCGTCGGGGGTACCTACTACCTTTACCGGACTCTTCGTAACATCGATCTCGACGCGATTCTGGAGCGTCTCGTCGCCGAGACTCGCGCTGCAGCACCTGGTGGGGTGCTCACGCCGTTAGAAGAGCGGTTGGAACGTGACGAGGCGAAAACTGCAATCCAGAGGTTTCGCGAAGAGGTCGAAGCAGAAATTCGAAGGCGCCTGGTCGCGGACCGCGGTGCGGAGGCGCTAGCGAGGTCGATACGCAAGCCCTTGCCCGAGGATGTCGACTTCATGCACGCGACAAGAGAGGAGCTCGCGAACCTGCGCCGGATCATTCAGCCCCTCACGCGCAAGTTGGCTGTGAGACTTGCGCGCAAACGCCGCCACGGGCGCCGCGGCCCGCTCGACTTCCGTTCGACCATGCGCCATTCCCTGTCTACCGGTGGCGTTCCGATGGAGCCGAAATTCCGCTTCCCACGACCCTCCAAGCCGGAGATCTTCGTCATCGCCGACATCTCGGGGTCCGTGGCCGCCTTCGCCCGATTCACCCTGCAGCTCGTTCACGCGATCAGCTCGCAATTCTCAAAGGTACGGAGCTTCGTGTTCGTAGACGGGATCGACGAGGTGACGACCTTCTTCGAGGGCGCAGAGGACGTCATGGTCGCGATTCACAAGGTGAACACCGAGGCGGACGTCATATGGGTCGATGGTCACTCCGACTACGGCCATGCTTTCAGCGTCTTCTGGGAACGCTGGGGCGAGGAGGTCACTCCGCGTACGAGCGTTCTCGTGCTCGGTGACGCACGGAACAACTATCACGCCTCGGAAGCCTGGGTCCTCCACGAGGTTCGGCACAGGGCACGCCGTGTGTCGTGGCTCAATCCCGAACCGCGCGCCTACTGGGATACCGGAGACTCGATCGTGGGGGAGTACGCGTACCACTGTGACGAGGTGGTCGAGTGCCGCAACCTGCGCCAGCTCGAGCGTTTCGTGTCGGAGCTCGCGTGACGAGGATTGTGCTCGTCAGGCACGGTGAGTCCGCATGCAACATCGCAGGGATCGTCGGAGGCCACACCGGTTGCAGCGGGCTCACTATCACCGGTGTCCGTCAAGCCGAGAAGCTGCGCGACAGGCTCACCACGACCGGCGAGCTCTCCGATGCGGAAGCGCTCTATTCGAGCGTGCTTCCGCGAGCGATCGAGACGGCCTGGATCATCGCGCCCGGCGTCGGTGACTCGACGCTCGACGTCATGGAGCAATGCTCGTTGTGTGAGCTACATCCGGGCGAGGGCGACGGGCTCGCGTGGGAGAGATTCGCAGAGCTCTACGGTGAACCCGATTGGGAAGCCGATCCGCACTCGCCCGTCGCGCCCGGTGGGGAAAGCTGGAGCGGTTTCGTGGACCGAGCCGCCGGCGCCGTCACGTCATTAGCCGACCGGCATACCGGAGGGCTTGCGGTCGTTGCCTGCCACGGCGGGATCATCGAGGCGACGATGCTCAGCTTCTTGCCCCTGAGAGAGAGGTCTCGCCCGCTGGGGTTGCCGACCGCTTATACCTCGTTGACTGAATGGGAGCACGACGGGTCGGGCTGGAAGCTTCTGCGTTACAACGACGTCGCACATCTCGGCGGCCCGAGCCTGGCTCAGCGTGACAGCCTCCATCGCCCCCGCCGCGAGGCTCAACAGGCGTAGTCGCCGTCGAATCCGTTTGTCGGATTGCAGATGACTGAGATACTTGCAACGGCCGACCACGAACGAGCTGATCCGACTGTGAGTCGGCCGGCCCGCTCTGAGACAGTCGATCCCGAGCCTCGACGTACCACTGGGCCTCATGGAGCGGCAGACCTCGTGTTCTGCCTCATTCCGGCTGTCGCCGCGCTGACGTTGTGCATCTGGTTCAGACAGATGCTGACGTCTGGTCTGTGGTGGGACGAGCAGTGGCGGGCTTATCACGTGGTACTTCCGGGTTTGCACCTGGATTTGGGCGGCACGTATTCACCGACGTCCCCCGCTTGGTTGTTCGTCGACAAGTTCGCCGTCGTGTTGTTCGGTGTAAAGGAATGGGCGTTTCGCATTCCAAGTGTCGTCGCGTGGGTCCTCGTCGGGCCGCTCACGTATCGCCTGTGCCGTCGCGTGCTGGGTCGACCCGCCTCACTGGTAGTCGGCATCGGACTCGGAGCTAGCCCCGCGATCCTTTACTTCGGGACGGAGCTGAAGCCCTTCGCGACGGAGACACTCGCCACTGTCGCCATAATCCTCGCCTGGACCCGAGCTCACGAGACAGAAGGAAAACAGCGACTCCTGTGGTACGGGCTTATGGCTCTCGTGAGCCTCGTGAGTGTCCCTGCAATTTTTGTCGTTGCACCTCTGATCGCGCTCGATGTCATAACGGCCGCTCGGAAATGGAGAAGCGAGTCACGCCATTCACCCAGACTGCTCGCGATCGCTGCAGCCACATCGGTCGCGGTCATCGTCCCTCTGGCCGTGACCGTGCTCCCGCAGCATGCAGGCGCCGACGACACGTATTTCAATTTCTTGCCGAGGAACTTCTGGCAGGCGGTCAGTTCAACTGCTCACGGAATAGGGGCATTCTTGGCGGCAGCATGGACCAGCGTGCCTATCCTCAAGACCGACGCACCTCTCCCGCTCTCAACGGCTTCACATGCCCTCTTCAGCTTGGCCGAATGGGGAGTGCCGGTCCTCGTCATCGTGGGGATATGGCACCTGCGTCACAGCACCGTCGGGCTCGGACTGACCTCAGTTCTCGTCGGGGGGCTCGTCATGCAGGTGGTCACGTCGTTGCTTCACTTATGGCCGGTCGGGATCGCGAGGGTCAACCTTTTCATGCTCCCGGTCGTTTACGTGCTCACAGTTGCAGGACTTGCTTTCGCCTGGAACGCGGTGCGCCAAAGTCGTACCTTCGTCTCCCGCGCAGGTGGGGTGATCGTCCTTACTGCGGGCATGGGCCTCGTTGGCGCGATGCTCGTTCAGAACACCTTTACGATTGCGGCACTCCACCGAGGCCTCCCCACGCATCGCTGGGCCGAGGACACAAGGGCGGTCGTGGCAGACGCCCGTCGCAATTCAGGTCCTTCTACGATTGCCGTGGTGCAAATGGACGGGGCTGGCGGAGGATTCTTCGCTGAGCCGACTGGAGCGCCCCACGGACTCGGCTGGATCTTCTATATGGATCATTACCGCTACTCGGCTCGCGTCGGAAGCAGAATCCCCCTGTCGCGTACCTTTTTCGCCGAGACCGGACCGCATTCTGATGAAGGACTCAGAGCCTTCATAGAAGACCATCCTGGAACGACGACCGTCGTCGAATACGCCGCGCTCGGTGGTTACGCGGCAAAGTTCGCCGACGCAAATGTCCTTACAGCCGCCATAAAGAGCTTCGGGTTCGTGCCCTATTCACAGACCACCTACGCCGACACGGGGGAGCTCACGATCTGGCATCGCTGATCAGCAGACTCAGCAGGCGTAGTCGCCGTCGAATCCGTTGGTCGTCGCACCATTCGTATATTGGACGAGCCAGGTCGGGCCTGACGCGAAGGCGTACGCCTTGCAGTACTGCGAAGGGTTGAACGGCGGCTGGTTGGTCCCCCAATCAGAAACCCATTCGGGGACCGACGGGGAATATCCGCTGCCGCCGGTGACGGCGGCCCACTCGAAGCGGTTCGAATAGATGCCTGCGCTCGGGAGCCCCTCTTGTTCCAGGCCGAGGAGAGCCCCTCGGATGACTGAAGCATTCGTGCTCGCATTCGACGACCAGTCGTTGCTCGCCTCTTCCACGTCGAGCCACCACGGTACGGATGCGTCGATCCCGGCGGCTTTCGCCTGCGCGTATGCATGCTGGGCGGCGGCGAACCCGTAGTTGCATGCTTGATCGTGGTTACACGCACTCGGACCGCTGGACTGCTCACCGAAGGTCAAGAACAGATAAAGCTCGAGTCCGGAACCGGCCCACGTGGCCTCCGTATGCAGGCACGGGTTCACCGCTCCGAACGACCAGCCGGCAACCTGGACGATGCCGATCGTGTGCCCGGACGGCAACGTAGCGCCGCACTGCCAATTCGATATGTCGCTCCCATAGGCACCCTGTGGGTAGCCGCTGTCGTGCGGGGCGTACCCGGTACCCGGGCCTTCAGAGATTGCGACGACGCTCGATGCTGCAAACCTTCCGGACCCGAAGTAGCCGGCGTCGCCGAATGCGAACACCGTCCCGTTTGCCGAGGCGAACCAGTAGCCCTTTCCGTCGGGAGTAGACGCGATGCTGGTGACGGGCGACGCGAGGGTTACGCCTCCCATCGAGCCTGCGAAACCGGCGTCACCGAACGCGAAGATGCCGCCGTCCGACGCCACGAACCAGTAGCCCTTGCCGTCCGGCGTAGACGCCATGCCGACCACCGGCCTTGCAAGCCTCCTAGCCCCGGTCGAGCCCGCGAAGGGCGCGTCACCGAAGGCGAAGATGCCGCCGTCCGAAGCCACGAGCCAGTAGCCCTTTCCGTCAGGAGTTGGCGCCATACCCACGACCGGCCTTGCAAGCCTCCTAGCCCCGGTCGACCCGTGGAATCCCGCGTCGCCGTACGAGAAGATCCCCCCGTCGGCGGCGACCAGCCAGTAGCCCTTGCCGTCAGGAGTCGGCGCCATGCCGACCACCGGCTTGTTGAGCCTCAAAGCGCCCGTAGACCCGTGGAATCCCGCGTTGCCGTACGAGAAGATCCCCCCGTCGGCGGCGACGAGCCAGTAGCCCTTGCCGTCAGGAGTTGCGGACATCCCCACGATCGGCTTGTTCAGACGGAGACCTGAAGCCGATCCGTACGATCCAGCGCCGCCGAAGGCGAGGACTCCACCGTTGGTCGCATCCATCCAGTAGGCAGGGACCGGACTCGACTGCCCGGTCGAGTGTGGTTTGCGACCACTCCCGCCGGACGAATCGGCTCGGGCCGGGACGGCAAGAACGGTGAGAACCGCGACCGAGAAGATCGCACACGTGAGCATCGCCCGCGCTGACGCCACTTTCGAGGGTGCCGTCGTACTGCCGTTGGACGACCGCCGCTCAGGCTCGGGGGGCATGGTGGGCAGAGGGGCAGGCATAGGGTTGGTGGGCGCTGCGGAAGTTGTGGTCGGGATTACAGGAGCCGCTGTGATCGCCCGCTCGCATTCTCGGCTCGCCCTGGGCCGAGATCAACCCCTAATCCGAAAAGCGCGCCCGTATATGTCCGTCCGTGGAGATGCGGGCGCCGCCCGTGGTCAAGAGTCGAGAACCATCGTCAGCTGCGCAACAGTTCCGCCAATCGGAAGGCCAGGTCGATCGACTGCCTGGCGTTCAGGCGGGGATCGCACGCCGTCGTGTAGCGCTGGCCCAGCTGCTCCTCGGTGACGTCCCCATCGCCTCCCAGGCACTCGGTCACGTTGTCGCCTGTCAGCTCCACGTGAACCCCTCCGGGCCAGGTGCCTACCCGACGGTGCGCATCGAAGAAGCCTCTGAGCTCGGCAAGGATGTCGTCGAATCGCCTCGTCTTGTGGCCTCCGTCAGACACGAACGTGTTGGCGTGCATGGGGTCGCAGACCCAGACGACCGGATGTCCGGACTCGCGCACGGCTTCGAGGATCGGTGGGAGCAACGACGTGACCTGTGACGCGCCCATTCTCGTGATGAGAGTGAGGCGTCCGGGTGTCCGAGCTGGATCCAAGCGTTCGCACAGGGACACGACGTCATCAGGTGTTGCCACGGGGCCGATCTTGGCGCCGACCGGGTTGCAGATCCCGGACAGGAACTCGACGTGCGCTCCTTCGAGCTGCCGAGTGCGTTCTCCCACCCAGACCATGTGCGCCGAGCAGTCGTACCAGTCGCCGGTGAGAGAGTCGCGCCTCGTAAGCGCCTCTTCGTAGCCCAGGACGAGCGCTTCGTGAATTGTGAAGAGCTCTACCTGGTGAAGGTTGGCCTCGCCAGCGAGATCGATGCCGCACGCGGACATGAACCGAAGTGCACGATCTATCTCGGCGGCTATCGCCTCGTAGCGTCGTCCCTGCTCGCTCGCCGCGACGAACTGCTGGTTCCACGAGTGGACCTGAGTCAGGTCCGCGAATCCGCCTCGCGTGAACGCACGGAGCAGGTTGAGAGTCGAAGCCGACTGGTGGTACACGCGCACCAGCCTCGCGGGGTCCGGCACGCGTGCTTCGGCGGTGGGCTCGTCGCCGTTGATCATGTGACCCCGGAACGACTGCAGCTGCTTGCCTGCCACGGCTTCTGTCTCGGCGGTTCTCGGCTTTGCGAACTGACCTGCGATACGACCGACTTTGACCACCGGGACGCCGGCCCCGTACGTGAGGACGACCGCCATCTGAAGGATCACCTTCAACTTGTCGCGTATCGAATCAGCGGTGAACTCCGCGAAGGACTCAGCGCAGTCTCCGGCTTGCAGCACGAAGGCTTCGCCGGAAGCGACCTCTGCTAGTGCGGCTCTAAGCCGCCTGGCCTCGCCCGCAAACACAAGAGGGGGCAAGGAGGAGAGCTCGGCGATGGATTGATCGAGAGCGTCTCGATCGGGCCACGTCGGCTGCTGTGCCGCCGGCTTCGACCGCCACGAGCCCGGCTGCCAGGCCGACGGCGCGACACCGGCCGGACCAGAACGGTCCGTCGTATCGAGCGCCATGACACCACCTTAGAGGTTCGAAACGTAGGCTCGGATGGTGCTCGTGAAGCTCAGGCGGTCAGGAGTTTGACCGCGTCTGCTCGCACCGGCATCCTCGGAGGAACGTTCGACCCGGTTCATGTGGGCCACCTGGTAGCAGCTGTTTGTGTCCGCCATGCGCTCGAACTCGATCGGGTGCTGCTCGTCGTGGCGAACGAGCCGTGGCAAAAGACGGCGGGAAGGGCGGTCACGCCCGCGGAGGACCGGTTCGGCGTCGTGGCGTCTGCCGTCGAGGGCGTCGTCGGGGTAGAAGCGAGCCGGCTCGAAATCGAACGGGGAGGACCGAGCTACACCGCCGACACGGTTGCCGACCTGAAAGAGAGCATTGGAGGGGAGCTCTACCTGGTCGTGGGCGGCGACCTCGTCAGCGAGCTCGGCTCGTGGGAACGCGTCCACGAGGTCCGCGAAGCGACGACCCTCGTGATCGTTGAGCGTGGCGGCGTGCCATACGCACCAGACCCTCAAGGATGGAGGGTCGAACGGGTGGAGATGCCGGCCATCGATCTTTCTTCGAGCGAGCTGCGGGCGAGGTTCGCTGACGGACGGCCGGTCGAGTTCCTCATCCCGGCGCCGGCGATTCGCACGATCCGGCGTCTCGGTCTGTACTCTGTAGGTGGAGTGACGGTGGACCCTGGCGCATGACAGCTGCCGCAGAGCACGCTCGCATGGATGCGCGAGCCCGTGTGCCTGAGGCCTCCCTCGTAGCCGCCAGGGCGGCCGAGTCGAAGCAAGGCGAAGCAACCGCAGTGCTCGCCATGTCCGGCACGCTCGGGGTCACCGATGCATTCGTGGTGACGAGCGGCCGCAACTCGCGCCAGGTTCGGACGATCGTCGACGAGGTCGAGCGGCAGGTCAAGATCGACTCGGGATACTCCCCGCTTAGAGTCGAGGGACGTGACGACTTCGGCTGGGTGTTGATGGACTACGGAGATTTCGTGGTCCACGTCTTCCTCGACGAGAAGCGTTCCTACTACGACCTCGAGAGATTGTGGGGAGACGCCCCGCGTGTGGAGTGGCAGTCTGCAGCGAGCCGACCTGCGGCGGCGACCGCTCAGAACAGCGACGAGTAGTCAGACAGGGTCAGCGGCCGGCTCGTCAGCGTCGCCGTGGAGGTAGGCACCTCTACTCGTTGGCCGTTCACGTCGAAAAGCACTCGGTTCGCACATGGCAACGTCGTCGGTCCGTTTCGAGGCACGGTCGTCGGTGTGATCTTCGGCAGTCCTTTTACCTTGACGGACCTGGTCGTCGCCGGGCAAGTGGTGGCTTTGGCAGAGGTGAACACGAGTTGCGCGAAGGCTTGGATGAGCGGTTCGCCCGAAGCGCTTTCGATGTCAGGGCTCAGGTTGATCGTCGCCAGGCCGTTCGCCACATTGGCTGACAGCACGACGGTGCCGGTGGGGATCGCCGTCTGCAGGTCGGCCGCGCTTCCGGCAGGGAGTGCGCTCGGTCCGGCCAGCAATTTGGTCAATACCGACTGAAGGGTCACAGGGGGATTCGTCTGCTCTGCGACGGACACGAGGTGCCCGTTCGGAGCGATGAACCAGAGTACGACGACCGGGTTCAGCGGCGTCTGCTTGTGACCCACCTCGGTTGTCGGGACGGTCGTCGGAGACTTGCGGCTGAGCAGCCCGAACGGCACGGCACCGGGGGCGATCGCCTGCGGAAAGGTATCGGTGGGGACGCCGAATCCTCCGAGTGACAGACCCGTGGCCAAGACGGCACCGACGGCCGCTAGAGCCACGACGGCTGCAAGCACGGTGCTCAGCCGCCACCTTGCGAGCAGCCGCTCCCTTCGCCGGTGGCCGATATTCGGACTGCTCCAACGCTTCGACTCCGACCGGCCGGTCATCGTCTGGAGTTTCGGCCCACTGCAGCCGCCGGCCTGACGGGGGCCGATTGGTCGGGATCTGTGTTGACCGCGTCCTCGTTCAGCGCGTCGTCTTGGTCACCTGGCTCGTCTGAGCCGTCAGGTCGGTCTGGGGCCGACTCGCCGCCCTGGATGTCCGCGTCAGGGAGGGGTAACTCGACGACGAAGCGGTTCTCGGCTCCGGTCCCGTCTTCCACCCACACCCGTCCGCCGTGCAGGTGCACGTGCTCGGCGACGAGTGCGAGGCCGAGCCCAGTGCCGTCGGTCGCTCCGCGTTGTCCGGCGGACTGGCCCCTGTAAAAACGTTCGAAGACTCTCTCGCGCTCGGATGGCGGCACACCCGGCCCGTGATCGGCGACGACGAGCCTTATCGCTCCCTTCGCCGGCTCTACCGCTAGACGCGTTGCCCCGCCTGCGTACTGAGCCGCGTTTTCGACCAGGTTCGCAACCACCCGCTCTATGCGTCGTTTGTCCACGAGGATGCGGACGCCTGCGGTACCAGGGGCCAGATCGACGGGAACCCCTCCAGCGCCGTTCGACGCTGCCGCACGGCGGAGGAGCTCTCCAACCTCGACCTCGTCCAGCAACAACTCCGCCGATCCGGCATCGATGCGGCTGATCTCGAGCAGGTCGTCGACCATGCGCTGGAACCTGAGCACCTCGACGTTGAGAAGTTCGAGCGCCCGTTGTCCCCTCGGACCCATGTCCTGTCTATGAGCGTCGAGCACTCCCAATGCCGCGGAGAGCGTGGTGAGCGGCGAGCGCAGCTCATGGCTCACGTCGGATGTGAATCGCGCCTCGTGGCGGATCCGCTCCTGCAAAGCGTCCGCCATGCGGTTGAACGACTTAGCGAGGGGAGCAACGTCCTTGTCCCTCGTGGCTTCGAGGCGCGTGTCGAGGCTTCCGCCCGCGATCGTCTCGGCGGCCTGGGAAACACTGACGAGCGGAAGCAGAACTCGCCGCGCCGCGAGATGTCCAACTGCGGCCCCTGCAATGGTCGTTACCAGGGCAACCGTGCCCAGAACGAGCGCGAGGAGACGCAATTCGGACGCAAGATCCTCGAGCGAGAAGACCTCGAAGTAGGTGGCGTGGACGCTCGGGAGGGACACCCCGACGACCAATTGAGGAATACCGTCGACGTTGACTCGTTGTGTCGCTGCCGCAGAGGAGGTTTCCACCAGCTGGCGTAGTGAGGTGGGGATCGTGTTCTGGAACCCGACGTGCAGCGTATAGACCTGGCCGTTGTGCACGAGGAACGAGCGCGATCCTGAACTGTCCAGGTCGTTTAAGAGACTTACGTACTGAGTAGTGTTCGACCTGAGCTCCGATAGGACCTTGCTCGCGTTCGCGAAGCTCAGATGGACGTCGGCATCCTGGCGTTGCGACAACGAGAATTGCCGAGCTGTGAAGTACGTGAGCCCCGCCATCGAAGCCGACAGAGCCAAGGCACCGAGCCCGAAGGTCACGGTGAGCCTCGCGCGCAAACCGAGTCCCGCCCAGAGCCTCCAACGACCCTTCCGGGGTTCAGTTCCCCGTCTGTGGCGATGGCGCACGGCTCAGGTCAGGTCACCCGCCACCATGCGGCGAGCCAAGTGATTGCTCGTTCGATGGTGATCGACGTTCCACCGAATGAGCGTACCGCCACGACCTTCGCCGCCGGTCGGCGCCAGCCTCCACTTGTGCCCTCGCCGGCACGCAATCTGGTATGTGATATACCATCTTTGGGTCAGAGAAGCCCTTATGCTTCCGGCGTGAAGCCGCGTTCCAGTTCCCGGTTGCAGGCGAACCGGTTGCGGCAATGACGCTCGTGACTTGGTGAGCAGGGTGGCGTCGGGGCTCACCGGGCAGGCAAGCGACGAGGCTGCGCCGATCGCTGCGGATACTTCGCTAGGAGACGCCGAGGCCGACGCCGAGACTCAGCCAGAGCGAGCCCTCGTGGTCGATCGCGTCTCTAAGAGCTTCGGCGAGGGTGACCGAAAGGTTCTCGCGTTGGACGGCGTCAACTTGTCGGTTGCGCGCGGAAAGTTCGTAACGGTCATCGGTCCGAGCGGTTGCGGGAAAACGACCCTTCTTCGGATCGTGGGCGGCCTGCTCGGCGTTTCATCCGGGAATGTGTCGATCTTCGGCGAACCGGTTGCTCGTGCGATCGAAGGCAAACGCATCGGCTTCGTTCCGCAGTCGCCCGCTCTTCTTCCGTGGCGCACCGTCCTCGAGAACGTGCGCCTTCCGCTCGAAGTCAACAAGAAGGCGGTTGCCGTCACCAACAGAGCAGTCGTCGATCCCGTTGCGGTCCTCGAGTCACTCGGGCTAGAAGACGCGCTCGACCGCCGACCGTCGCAATTGTCGGGTGGGATGCAACAGCGAGTTGCGATCGCCCGAGCATTCGTATTCGATCCCCCGATCCTGTTGATGGACGAGCCATTTGCGGCAGTCGACGAACTCACCCGGGAGACCTTGCGCCACGAGCTGCTCTCGATCTGGCAGAAGAACAAGAAGACCGTCCTGTTCGTCACCCACTCGATCGCTGAGGCAATCGCGCTCTCCGACGCAGTCGTCGTGATGTCGTCCCATCCGGGACGGATACAGAGGGTGATTCCAGTGGATCTTCCTCGACCACGCGGAGACATGATCGAGACGACCGATGACTTTCACGAGCTCGAGCGCGAGGTGAGGCTCGAGATCAGGTCCGGGTGGGGAAACAAGTGAGGGGTGTCCCACCCGTATGGAGCAGTCGGTGGCTGCGGCCCTCGATCTGGGTCCCGCCGGTCATAGCACTGGGCGTGCTTGCCGGCGCCTGGCAGCTCTATGCGATTCACAACCCATATGTGATCCCACGGCTCCAAGAGATCTTCGACGACCTCGGGAGTCGGCCGGACCTTTATCTGAGAACGCGCTCACGACGCTCGAAGAGGCCTTGGTCGGAGCCGCTTTCGGTATGGGCGTGGCATTCCTGCTGGCGGTTCTGATGTCCTTCGTGAAGATGGTCGAGCGCGGCTCTGATGCCGCTCGCCGTCGTGCTCAACGTCACGCCTGTCATCGCGGTGGCTCCCGCCCTGGTCGTCGCGTTCGGATTCGGCGAGACGCCCAAATACGTCATCACGGCAGTTCTCGTCTTCTTTCCGTTCCTCATCAACTCGCTTATGGGCCTGCGTTCGGTCGATCCTCAAGCGCTTGACGTGATGAAGACACTCGACGCCTCGCGCTCGGAGATCATGAGAAAGCTCAGCCTTCCGAGCAGCCTTCCGTTCCTCTTTGCGGCCGCTCGGATCTGCATGCCACTGAGTCTCATCGGTGCTGTCGTGGCGGAGTTCGTCGCCGCTGGAACCACTAACGGATTGGGCACGCTCATCGTGACCGCAGCGTCCTCCGGAGATCTGAAGACCATATATGCCTCGGTCTTCGTCCTTTCACTCATGGGGGTAGCGCTGTTCCTCGTGGTCGTCCTGGTTCAGAGCCGAGTTTTGACATGGCACAGCTCTGAAGCATCGAGGGATCGATGAGATTTGCCCGTGGTCCAGTTGTGAAATTCTGCGACGTCCCGTCTGTCGGACGAATCTCTCGACCTGGTATAAGAGGTTCCCCACACGAACGGGCGGAGGAGCTGACCGGTGGAATGCAGGTCGAGATTGCCAGGCACAGCACGGGCTCTGGGCGCGCTCCTCGCTATGACCGTCGCATTCACGGCGTGCTCGAAATCGGTGGGCTCGACAGCCGGTTCCATCCCCGGTTCATTGGTGGGTAGATCTGAATGCGCGGCAAATCAGGCTGCCGGCACCATCAATTACGTGTCTCCGTTCGGCTACGACGCGTCAGCCGGCATCATCGATGTGATCGCCGCACAACAGCTCGGGTACTTCCGCGATCTCTGCCTCACGACCTCGATCATCATCTCGACGGACTCGGCATCTTTGGTCTCTGCAGGGACGGCGACGACGACGAGCACCGGTTCGGCCGCTGACTTCCTGGTCGCGGTCGCCAACGGGTCGAACATCGTCGCCGTCGCCACCTACGGCGACACCTCGGACTACTGCATCATCACGCGTAAGAGCATCACGAGCTTGGTGGGGCTCGAGGGCCATACCCTCGGCTATCACTTCGTTCAAGAGGCACCCGATCTGGAGATGCTCTCGGCTGCGGGGGTGGACGTCGCCAAGGTCCAAATGGTCAACACGTCGAACTTCGATCCCAACCAGATCGTTCAAGACAGGATCGACGCCGTTGACTGCTACCAGTCCAACGAGCCGTTGACCCTGAAGGCAGAAGGCGCCCAGTACAACGAGTTCACTCCCTCGCAGTACGGAGTATCGGGCACCTACAACGTGCAGTTCTTCAACGCAAAGTTCTTGAAGGCGCACTACGCGGCCGCGACTGATTGGATGCGCGCAGATCTGCACGCGTTTGCATACTGCGAGGCCAATCAAGCCCGCTGTGTGAGCATCGAGCAGCAGTACGCGCAGAGTAAAGGCGCAGACTTCGTGTTGAGCCACGAGCAGAAGGTGTGGCAGCTCGAATCGGCATTGTCGCGTAACTACACGCTTCCCGGCGAAGGAATCGGCGTCGAGTCGTATGGGGAGTGGCAACCCGAAGCGAAAGAGGTGGTCAAGTTCCACCTGGTGAAGGCCGTTCCCCCGTTGGCGACTTGTGAGAACGTGTCGATGGTCGCGTCCCTCTATATGGGAAAGAATCTCATCTGGCCATAGCTCCGTCGGTTGTCGCGGAGTCAGCCAGGTGCTGTTGCGCCTGGGTATCCAAGATGTGTCGTCTCATGCATTTCGCCGCAGCTTTCGGGTCGCGCCGTTGCAGCGCCTCTAACAGCTCGCGGTGTTGAGCGTTCGATCGGTCATCGGGTGGCACGCGAGCAGCACTCTGTAGGGAGTGCCATAGCAAGTTGAGCAGGGAAAGCAGCATGGGGGAGCGGGTGCACTCGAAGATCGCAAAGTGGAAGCGGCGATCGAGTGCGCCCCAGGCCGGGTCGTCTCGAGAGCACGAACTGACCTGCTGAAAGACGACTGCCAAGAGCTGCAGGTCCTCGTCGGTCACCTTGGTTGCCGCCAGCTCGGCTGCGAGCGACTCGAGCTCGGCACGAATGAGGAGGTTCTCCTGGAGCGTGGCGTCCTCGGCCCGCGCAACCGTCGCACCTCGGTGAAGCTCGTTCGTGACGAAGCCTTCGGTCTCGAGTTGACGCAGAGCCTCGCGAACAGGGGTGGGGCTGACCCTGAAACGGTCGGCCAGATCGCGTTGACGAAGAACGGACCCAGCCTGGAGCTCGCCATTTTGGATGAGCTCCCGGATGCCCCGGGCGACGATGTCGCTCTTGCTCAAGTAGTCGGTGTTCATAGGGGACCCGTCCAGCCAGGAACCAACACTACTTGATATATTGTGTGTCATATGGCAGATCGTTGCCACGCGGGATCACTGTTTGCCGATGAGTGAGTCGGCCGCGCCTGAGACGGCCGCATCGATCGAACGGGTCGGGGTCGTCGGTGCCGGTTTGATGGGGTCCGGTATCGCTGAGGTCTGTGCCCGTGCCGGCCTCGAAGTCGTCGTTCGCGAGGTGAGCTCTGCTGCGTTGGCCGAAGGGGAAACCAGAATCAATCGTTCTCTGGATCGGGGCGTCTCTTCTGGCAAGTTGACCGAGGAGGCCAGGCGCGAAGCCATCGATCGGATGACGCTCACCACCTCGATGGAGGACCTCGCGGCGTGCCAGATGGTCATAGAGGCCGTCGTCGAAGACGAGACCGCAAAGTTGGAGGTCTTCGCTGCTCTCGACGAGGTGGTTTCTGAACCTCAGGCCGTGCTCGCGTCCAACACGTCCTCTATCCCGATCATGACGCTTGCCATGGCGACTGCTCGGCCCGAGCGGGTCGTCGGGATCCATTTCTTCAATCCGGTTCCGGTGCTCAAGCTGGTCGAGTTGGTCACTTCTCTGGTTACGAGTGACCAAACCGCCCAAACAGCGCGAGCGTTTGCGACCGACCGCCTGGGCAAGAAGGTCATTGCCTCTCAGGACAGGGCTGGATTCGTCGTGAACGCGCTGTTGATCCCCTACATATTGAGCGCAGTGAGAATGTTCGAATCCGGATTCGCGACTGCAGAAGACATCGACACCGGGATGGTGGAAGGTTGTGCGCACCCAATGGGGCCGCTCGCTCTCGCCGATCTGATCGGGCTGGATACGACCCGGGCAGTAGCGGATTCGATGTACGAGGAGTTCAAAGAACCCTTGTACGCTCCGCCGCCACTTCTCGTGCGGATGGTCGACGCCGGTCTTCTTGGACGCAAGACGGGCAGGGGCTTCTATCCGTATCGCAAGTGAATTTGCCGCGACCTGCCTCAGGTGGCGAGCTTGTAGCCCATACCTCGCACAGTGAGGATGTGCCGGGGGTTGGCAGGGTCCGGTTCGATCTTGGTCCTGAGCCTCCGCACATGCACGTCCACGAGGCGACCGTCGCCGAAGTAGTCGTATCCCCACACACGGTCGAGTAGCTGCTCGCGGCTCAGCACCTTGCCGGGGTTGGCCGCGAGCTCGCAAAGCAGCCGGAACTCGGTGCGAGTGCAGTGCACCTCTACGCCGTCGCGCTTCACGGTTCCCTCTTCTGGGCTCACCTCCACGTCACCGAAACTGAACATGCTCGGTTCGTCGAGGGAGCGCACTCGCCGGAGCAGCGCCCTTATCCGGGCCGAGAGCTCCTTGGCTACGAACGGCTTGGTCACATAGTCGTCGGCTCCGGCTTCGAGGCCGGCCACCACGTCGTGGGTGTCGGTTCTGGCTGTGACGACGATCACCGGCACGGTGCTCGTTCGCCGAATCTGCCGGCAGCATTCGAAGCCGTCCATGCCCGGGAGCATGAGATCGATAAGGGCGACGTCAGGAGGCTGTTCGTTGAAGCGGTCGAGTGCCACCTCGCCGCTCGCGGCCTCTTCGACCTCGTAACCCTCTTCTTCGAGGGCGAGCCGGATCGAAGTACGGATTCGTTCGTCGTCCTCGACAAGGAGGATCCGGGAGCTCACCCGTCAATCCTCGCCGATCGCAGGCGCCCCGCACGCGCATCAGCGTCGCGGCAGAGAATTTTTCGGTGTATGTGGCTCGCCTTGAACCGACGAGGCTGCGAGGCCCGGCTGGCCAGAGTGGTTCCTCGGTCAGCTCAGCCAGATCTGGGTCGGCCAGATCGTGCCCTGGCTGAAGCCCAGGGCCTTGCCTCCGGCCGGCAGCGTCAAACCGATGAAGTTCTGCACATTCGCCGCCGTGGCGATAGACCAGACCGCACGGTCGAGCCAGATGTAAGGAATGTCCACGTCAAAGCGCTGTGCCACCTTCTGGTATGCAGCGTTGCGTACCGAAGGCGTGGCACTTCGCCGGCCTTGCTGCAGAGCGTCCTCCACCAACGAATCGTTGTTGCGGGTCATGTCGATCGCCAGGTTCCCGAGGATCTCGGTCGGGCTCCAGAAAACGTAATTGAGGTCTGGGTCAACGGCCGCGAACTGCCTCCAGAGCAGCGCATCGAACTTGCCAGCAAGAGCGTCGTTGATCAATTCAGCCTGTTGAACTTGCTGGGCACCGATGTTGGCGCTGATCCCCACGGTTTGGAGCGCCGACTGGATGTAAGTGGCCGCCCGTATTGTCGCTGCGTCCGTCGTGGTTCCGAGTATGAAGTTGACGGGCTTGCCTTCCGACTTCAGCTGGGTGACGAGTGACTGTGCCTTGGACGGGTTGTACGTGGGGTACGTCGAGGTCGATGGCTGGAAGGGACTCCCCGGAGTGAACACACTCGTGGATACCGCGTTGATCCCGAAGTTGATGGCCCGCTTGTAACTCGTCAGGTCGAGAGCCATCACGACCGCCTCGCGGAACCTCACCTCGTTGAAGGGAGGCTTCGACAGATTGAGCAAGATGCAGCCCATGTCAGGCTCGCCCAGGATCGGACCCGAGTCGTCCACGTACCCGATGTTCGACTGTTTGCGGAAATTCTGGATGCTCTGCGGGTCGTCGGTGTGAAGAGCTTGAACCGCTCCGGACGCCAAGGCGTTGTCGCGTGACTGTGCCTCAGGGATCGGCTTGTAGGTGATGCTGTCGAGGTAGGGAAGACCCGCACGCCAGTAGTGGGGGTTCTTGGTGGCTGTGAAGTGGTCGTTCACGACCCACTCTTTGAACACGAAGGGGCCGGTTCCGATCGGGTGGTTCGTACCGTTCTTGTTGGCGATCATGGCGGGGGGGATCGTCCACGCGAGCTGGCCTCCGATTCCCCCGGCCAGATAGGCGTCGAACGGCACCCAGGGCTGATTCATCTTGACCGACACGGTCAGTGGCCCCGTCGCCGTGATGTGTTGGATCGGCTTTGCGGTGAAGCTGTACACGCCTGTCAAGAAGTGCTCGAGGCTTCCGACTATCGCCGCGGCGTCGCACGAGCTCCCGTCGTGGAAGACGACGTTCGGCCGCATGGTGATGGTCCATTCGGAATAGTCGGCGTTCGGAGTGACGGCTTGGGCGAGATAAGGCTGGATCGTGCCGTCTGCGGCGACAGTGGTGAGCGGGTCGAAGACCGTTCGGGCGTAGATGATCCCGGTCGCGTCAAAACGGGCACTGGCGGGGTCAAAGCCTTGCTCCTCTGCCTCGACCGCGAACGTCACCTGACCTCCGGGCTTTGGGGTTGCCGACGAGAGGCCATTGTTCTTGGACGCCCCGTGGTTCGAGCCGGTGCCGCCACCCGGGTTCGCGCTGTTGGAAGAGCAAGCTGCGAGAAGGCCTCCGGCCCCTCCTGCCGCGGTGAGACCCGCTGCTGTGGCGGCTCCGCGAGCGAGGAACGATCGGCGGTCGATTCGGTCGGACACATTTCCCCCTTGGTTCCGCCTGGCTTCTGCGGTCTGGGTATGGTCGGTAGGCGACCCGTCTAGGCCCCCCGGGCCTCCCACACCCGCGTGCGCGCGGGCAGCGGGCGTCACAATAGCGCCAGCCGGCCTTCGCGTAGGGGTAGCTTCGCGAGCCGTGACCTGGGACCTCGAGGGATTCGGTTCCTCGCTCGCCGGGCACGCGGCTGCGACTAGGCGTGCATATGTCGCCGACGTAGCCGGCTTTGTCGAGTGGGCCGAACGGGGCGGGACGTCAACGCCCGATCAAATCGACAGAGCGCATCTGCGGCGCTACCTCGCGTACCTGGCGACCCGTCGTTACGCAAGGGCGTCGATTGCACGAAAAGCGGCCGCGCTGCGTTGCTACTTTGCTTGGCTCTCTCGGGCAGGCGGGCTCGAGGTCGATCCGGCGCGACGCCTGGGAGCTCCGACCGGCGCTTCCAGGCTGCCGCGAGTGCTGGAAAGGGCAGAGATGGCGACGATTCTCGACGCCCCGCATTCGGTCCGGAATGCAGACTCGGGGGAGCTAGAGGGCGCCGTGAAGATCCGCGACCATGCCGTTCTCGAGCTGCTCTACGGTTGCGGGCTCCGAGTGGCCGAGCTGTGCGGCCTCGACATCGGCGACCTGGACTTGGTCAACCGGACAGTCACGGTGGTGGGCAAGGGCAACAAGCAGCGACGGATCCCTATGCACGAGCGGTGTGCGGAGTCGATCTCGGCATGGTTGGGCGACACGAGAGGAATGCTCGTGGGGCAGCTGACGCCGCCTCAGGCTGCGTTTCTGAACAGGAGGGGCCGGCGCCTCGGGACCAGAGATGTCCGACGGATCGTCGACCGGTGGTCACCCGCTCCTGCTCACCCTCACGCCCTGCGCCACACCTTTGCCACCCACCTGCTCGACGGCGGAGCGGACCTCCGAGTAGTCCAAGAACTTCTGGGTCACGCCAGCCTGTCGACCACGCAGGTCTACACTCATGTAAGCAAGGAGCGGCTTCTTGCCGTCCACGGCGCCACTCATCCCAGGGCCTAGGGGGCTGCGTGACCACTCAGGACCAAACCGCTACCAACCGGCTTTGGACCGAGTACAAGAGCTCTGCCGATAGAGCAGTGCGCGATCAGTTGATCGTTCTGTACTCGCCCCTGGTCAAGTTCGTCGCGGGCCGAGTTGCCGTCGGGCTGCCCCAGCACGTCGAACAGGCCGACCTGGTGAGCTACGGAGTGATCGGGTTGATCGACGCGATCGAACGCTTCGATCCCGTCAGGCAGGTCAAGTTCGAGACTTACGCGATTCCCCGGATCAAAGGCGCCATCATCGACGAGCTCAGGGCCATCGACTGGGTACCCCGTTCGGTGCGCTCGAAGGCGAGAGCCCTCGAGCAAGCTCACTCGACCCTCGAGGCTCAGTTGCTCCGGGCGCCGACCGACGCCGAGCTGGCCGCGGAGCTCGACGTCTCAGAAGACGAGCTCGCCGAGACCCTTCGCCAGATGTCGCTAGTCGGGGTGGCCGCCCTCGACGAGGTGTTCATGGTTGGAGGCGACAGGACCGAGCGCACGACCCTCGGCGACACGATCCCGGACTCGACGGCCGGACCCGTCGCCGTGTTCGAGGACAAGGAGTCCAAGGAGATCCTGGCCAAGGCGATAGCCCAGTTGGGCGACCGGGAGAAGACCGTCCTTTCGCTGTATTACTACGAAGGCCTGACCTTGGCTGAGATCGGCGAGATCCTCGGGGTGACCGAGAGCCGCGTCTGCCAGATCCACACGAAGGCTGTGCTCCAACTGCGTACGCGGCTGTCGGACCGGCGCATGGACGGGGCTCAGGTCCTGGCGCACGGTGCCGGCCACCCAAGGCGTTCAGGGGTTCGATCGAGCGCCACACGCTGATCCCCCAGGTGGTGACCAAGTCGCCCTGCCTGTAAGATCTATTTGCTGATCGTGCAGCCGGCGATGAGCATTCAATAGTTCCACTAAGCACCTGGCGCGCCCACGGTCGTCCCAAAAGGGCGTAGCGCCGGGGAAGGACAACCGATGGGAGGAAAAGTGGCAGTCGTAACAACGCGGCAATTGCTCGAGGCCGGGGTCCACTTCGGACATCAGACGCGGCGCTGGAACCCGAAGATGCGACGTTTCATCCTGGGTGAGCGCAACGGCATCTACATCATCGACCTTCGCCTGACCCTGAAAGGGATCGAAGAGTCGTATTCGTACATTCGAGATCTCGTAGCCCGCGGAGGCATCGTCTTATTCGTGGGCACGAAGAAGCAGACCCAGGGTCCTGTGGCAACGTTCGCAAGAGCGTGCGGCATGCCGTATGTGAACGAGCGCTGGCTCGGGGGCATGCTCACCAACTTCTCGACGATCTCACTTCGTGTGCGCAAGATGCAGGAGTACGAGGCGATGGAGTCCGCCGGTGACTTCGACGCGATGCCGAAGAGAGAGGCGCTACGCCACAGGCGTGAGCTGGACAAGCTTCGCCGGAACCTCGGAGGTTTCAGGAACCTCGACAGGGTCCCCGACGCCATCTTCGTCATCGACACCAAGAAGGAGCACATCGCGGTCACCGAGGCGAACAAACTCGGTATGCCCGTCGTAGCGGTCGTGGACACCAACTGCGACCCGGATCAAGTCACGTACGTCATCCCAGGCAACGACGATGCGATCCGATCAGGGTCGTTGATGTGCCGGGTCATCGCCGAAGCAGTCAAAGAAGGCCGCTTCGTCGCAGCCAACCGACCCATTCCCGAGCCCCGCCCGGGTTCGGCCGGCACGTCTGGCGGTCGCGACGGAGGTCCACGCCGGTCCCGTCCGACATCGGCACCGATGCAACGTGCGCCGCGCGTCCAGACCGCTCCCGAGGACACTTCCGCGCCACCCTCGGAAGGTGTGCCTGAAACCAACGGCGCGCCGACATCGGTTGCCGCACCAGAGGTCGAAGCAACACCTTCCGAAACACAGCCTTCCGAAACACAGCCTGTTGCCGCCGAAGCGACTCCCGCGGTGCAGGACACGATCACCACAGAAGCCCCTGTCGCAGACGGCGCCCCGAACGAGGTATGAACAGTGCCCAACTTCACAGCGAAAGACGTCCAAGCTCTGCGCCAAGCGACAGGCGCAGGGATGATGGACGCAAAGCGAGCTCTCGAAGCCACAGACGGCAACATGGATGAAGCCGCTAAGTGGCTACGCGAGCAGGGTCTAGGTGGAGTCGCCAAGCGCTCCGAGCGCGAAGCTGGGGAGGGACTGGTCTCTCTCGCCGTCACCGACAGCGCGGGTGCGATCGTCGAGTTGCGTTGCGAGACCGATTTCGTGGCGAAATCACCTGAACTGGTAAATCTCGCAGACGACCTCGCAACCCTCGTCGCGAAGAGCGGCGAGCAGGCCACGAGCGAGCGCGATGCCGAGCTCGACAATCTCAGGACGACTCTGAAGGAGAACATCAACATCGGACGCGTCGTCCGGTTGGAGATCGGCAGTTCCTCGACCCTCGGTAGTTACTTGCACATCCAGAACCAACGCGGCGTTAACGCAGTCCTTGTCGAGCTGAACGGGGGAGACGACGACCTCGCGCACGACATCGCGCTTCACATCTCGTTTGCGAAACCCAAGTACATACGCCGAGACGAGGTTCCCGAGGCTGACGTCGCCGCGGAACGGGCGACAGTGGAGCAGATTGCGCGCAACGAAGGAAAGCCCGAAGGCGCCATCCCTAAGATCGTCGAGGGTCGGATGAACGGGTTCTTCAAAGAGCTGTGTCTTCTCGAGCAGTCGTTCGTCAAAGACGAAAAACAAACCATCGCGAACGTTCTCGGCACAGCGGAAGTCGTGCGCTTCGCCCAGGTCGTCGTAGGCGGTACCTGAGGCCGTCGAGGTGGCCGCGACCGAACCTGATCTCGAGCAGAGGCACAAGCACGGGCGCCGTCGCCTGGTGCTCAAGATGTCGGGTGAAGCCCTCGCTTCCTCTGCCACCGACGAGACAATCGACGCAGCGGAGGTCGAGCGCATCGCCAGAGAGCTGGCCGAGGCGCGCGACCTTCTCGACCTCGAGCTCGCGGTGATGGTAGGCGGCGGAAACATCTGGCGCGGGACCGCCGGCGAGGGCCAGGGACTCGACCGTGCCACCTCAGACACCATGGGAATGCTCGCGACGGTGATCAATGCCCTCGCGCTCCAAGACGCCATCGAGCGCCAAGGCCAGCCGACCAGGGTGCTATCTGCGGTTCAGATGGCCGAGGTCTGTGAGCCCTACATAAGAAGAAGGGCGCTCCGTCACCTCGAGAAGGGCAGGGTCGTCATCTTCGCCGCCGGAATGGGCAACCCCTATTTCACGACGGACACCTCTGCCGCACTCCGCGCGGCCGAGATCGAGGCTGACCAGCTTCTGAAAGGCACCCACTCCGGAGTAGACGGTGTCTACAGCGCCGATCCGAAGCTCGATCCGACAGCGAAGCGATACGAGCGGCTGCCCTATATGGACGTCGTAAATCGGGACTTGAGGGTGATGGACCTCACCGCCATCACCTTCTGCAAGGAGGTCAAGATGCCGATCTTGGTCTTCGACCTGATGCGCCCTGGGAACCTCCGTCGTGCACTCGCTGGCGAGGAGATCGGTACGCTGATCGGGTGAGTGACGACGACCTGTCCCAGGTGGTTATCTCGGACGCCAAGGATCGCATGGACAAGGCCGTCGACCATTCCAGGGCCGAATTCGGCGCGGTGCGCAGTGGCCGAGCAACGCCGGGGCTCGTGGAGCACCTCCGAGTGGACGTGTACGGGGCGGAAGTCGAGCTACGGTCGATCGCAGGTCTTTCTGTGCCTGAGGCGAGGCTGCTCGTGATCTCCCCTTACGACAAGTCTTCGATAGTGGCGATAGAACGTGCGATCCAGGCCTCGGACCTCGGGATCAACCCTTCCAACGACGGCGCTGTCATCCGCTTGGCCTTCCCACCCCTCACCGAGGAGCGCCGGAAGGATCTCGTAAAGGTTGTCAAGCACAAGGCTGAAGAGGGCAGGGTCGCCATCCGCAACCTTCGCCGAGCGGCACGCCACGAGCTCGAAGGCCTCCAACACGACGGGGAACTCTCCTCAGACGACGTCGAGCGGGCGGAGAAAGAGCTAGAGAGGCTGACCCATGAGAAGGTGGCTGCGCTCGACGCCCTTCTTGCCCACAAAGAGCGGGAGCTCCTCGAACTGTGAACCCGAGGCCGACTCCCGTTGGCGCCACCGAAAAGTCGAGCAGGGAGACGTGCCAGGTGCCCGGGTGCTGAGGGAGGCCACATGGACGACGACACGGCTGTAGGCGGACCTGAGGTCGACGAAGACGAGCGCGATCACGACTCGGGCACGTTGCCGGCGTCGGGCTCGAGAGGTGGAAGGCGAGTGAGGATAATCGGTGCCGAGCAGGCGGGCTTGGTGGCACCACCTGAAGGTTTCGCCGTCACCGACGACCCGCTCGAATCCGATTTGTTCGAAGAGCGTCTAGACGCTCCGGGGAGTGACCCTCTCGGCGATCCGCTCGAGGGGTTGGACGAGCCGGGTGAGCTCCATCTGGAATGGTCTCCGGCACAGCCGCGGCGCGGGTACGAGTCCGATCTCCCGCACTGGACCGACCCCCCCACGGGACAGGTACCCGCCGTACTTGCGCGTGACGAGCCGGACCTGCCCGAGTGGCAACGCGCCGGCGATACAGGCCCGGTTTGGCGAGAGCACCAACACGATTGGGCGGACCCCGGCTTCGAGCCTTCGATGCTCGGTGACGATGAGACCAGGGTCGGAGAGCTTCGGACCGACGACCTCGCCGAAGAGCGCAGACCGTGGGAGTTCAGCGACGAGGAAGAGCAGTCACCAGAAGAGCAGTCTCCCGACGCGAGCTCCGACACTCCAGACGAGAGCTCGTCGCTTCTCGATCCCGTACACGCAGGACCTGTCACAACGATCAGCTCGTCGGTTCGCAGAACAGGGACGGGCCAGGTACAAGAACCGATTGGGCGGCCACGTCACGGCCGGCGTAGACAGTCGCTCGGGGAACCGATTTTCGAGCCCGCACTAACTGCGCAGGGCTCCGGTTCGCAATCGGTACGGACTCCTCACCCGTTTGACCCGCCATCTGACGGGGGGTCCGGACGCAACATGTCGATCGCGATAGCGACCGGTGTAGCGGTTTCCGCCGTCGCGTTGCTCGCGATGTGGGCGGGTCCGGTACCTTCCCTGGTCCTCTCGACGGTCGTGGTCACCCTTTGTGCTGCCGAGGCTTACGGGACCCTGCGCCGCTCCGGCAGGCGGTCCGCCACGCTTCTCGGTCTCGTCGCGACCGTCGGGATCATGGTGACGGCATACGCCAAGGGACCTTCTGCGATCCCGTTGATGGTGGTGCTGCTTTTGATCGGCACCATGATCTGGTACTTGATCGGGGTCGAGCCGGGATCTCCGGTGGAAGGCACGGCTTCGACAGTCCTCGTGTTCGTGTGGGTCGGGGTGCTCGGCTCTTTCGCAGCGTTGCTGCTCGCGCCTAGCCAATTTCCCCAGCGGCACGGCGTCGCCTTCTTTGCAGGAGCGATCATCGCGGCCGTTCTGAACGACGTGGGGGCGCTCGCCGCCGGCCGGTTTTTCGGACGCCATCTTCTCGCATCCCAGGTGAGCCCCAAGAAAACCTGGGAGGGTCTGGTCGGCGGTTCGATCCTTGCGATCGTCGGGTCCGTCCTCATCACCGGCCACATCCATCCGTGGACGATCCCGAAAGCAGCGCTGCTCGGTGTCGTGGTTTCAGTGGTCGCCCCGGTCGGAGATCTTTGCGAGTCGCTCGTGAAGCGCGATCTCAGCCTGAAGGACATGGGGTCGATGTTGCCGGGTCACGGAGGAATGCTCGACCGCTTTGACGCTCTTCTGTTCGTTCTGCCGGCGACCTACTACCTGGTCCGATTGGTGCACTTGGGATGACTCCGAGCGCGGGGGCGCAGGCTGCAGACGTCGGGAAACCGGCGATCAAGGTCGCGCTCGTCGGCTCCACCGGGTCGATAGGCACCCAGGCCGTGGAAGTGATCCGAGCCGACCGCGAGAGATTCGAAGTCGTAGCGCTCGCTGCGCGTGACTCGGTCGAACTCCTTGCCGCTCAGGCAAAGCAACTCCGTCCCCGAGTCGTAGCGCTCGCCGACCCCCGACGGGCGTCGGAGCTGGACCGGCTCCTGCCCAAAGGAATCGAGGTTCTGACAGGGCCCGAGGGGCTTGCTGCCATCGCCGGACCCCGTGGGGGCGCGGACGTGGTTCTGAACGCGGTGGTCGGGTTTGCCGGCCTCGGCGTGACTCTCTGCACTCGACGCCGGCAAGCGGCTCGCACTCGCTAACAAGGAGTCGCTCATCGCAGGAGGCGCCGTCGTCGCAAAGGTTCGCCGCGACCCCCGGAGCCGAGATCGTTCCTGTCGACTCCGAGCACTGCGCACTCCACCAGTGCTTGCGAGCGGGGAGCCGTTCTGAGGTCGCAAGCCTGGTGCTGACCGCGAGCGGGGGACCTTTCAGGGGGCTCTCGCCGTCTGATCTCGCAGAGGTGCGGGTCGAAGAGGCTCTCGCTCACCCGACTTGGCACATGGGCCCGAAGGTGACAGTCGACTCGTCCACGCTGATGAACAAGGGCCTCGAGGTCATCGAGGCGCACGAGCTGTTCGGCGTGCCCTACGAAAGCATCAGTGTGGTGGTTCACCCACAATCGATCGTCCACTCGATGGTCGTGTTCAGTGACGGGTCGACGATCGCGCAGTTGGCGGACCCCGACATGAGGATGCCGATCGGGTATTCGCTCGGGTTCCCGGATCGCTCGCAGCATCCCTACGGTGCTCTCGATTGGCAACAGGTGAGGCGGCTCGACTTCGAGTTGCCGGACCGTGCGGTGTTCCGTTGCCTGGAGCTTGCCGAATCAGCCGGTCGCCAAGGAGGTTTGGCTCCTGCTTGGTTGAACGCGGGCAACGAGATCGCCGTTGCGGCCTTCTTGGCGAATCGGATCGCGTGGAGCTCCATTGCCGACGTCGTGTCCGACACCATTCAGGCATTCGACGGCGCACCCGCCACAGACGCCGAGTCCGTTGTCGAAGCCGATGCGCGTGCGCGCCGCGTCGCGGAGAGGGCCGTCAATTCGGTCCGAGCCGCATGACTCAGTTGCGTGACCCGGTCCGGATTCCGGACCGGGATCAAGGTCCCGTTCGCGACCCCGAGGCGAGGGGGAACCTCGCTCGCCTGTTGGTTTCCGTCTGCGCGCTGATACTGCTCGCGCTCGCCACCCACACCACGGATCTTCTCGTGGTGATCGTCGCGTTGATCGTGATGATCATGCTGCACGAGCTCGGGCACTTCGTCACGGCGAAGTGGAGCGGAATGAAGGTGACGGAGTACTTCCTCGGCTTCGGCCCGCGGCTCTGGTCCTTTCGGCGCGGCGAGACCGAGTACGGGATAAAGGCGCTCCCTCTCGGGGGTTACGTGAAGATCATCGGGATGTCGAACCTCGAGGAGGTCCCTCCCGAGGACGAGCCCCGCACATACCGTCAGCAGCCCTTCAGGAAGCGCCTGCTCGTAGCAGTCGCCGGAAGCGGGGTGCACTTCATTCTCGCCCTGCTCCTCATCTTCACGATCCTGGTCGGCTACGGCCAGCAACAGCAGGGCACCGTGCAGGTCCAGGCGCTGACAGTCTGGCAAGGAGGACCCACGAGCCCGGCTCGTGTCGCGGGGATCGAGCCGGGCGACGTAATCGTCTCGATCGACGGGCACGCCGTCAGCAACGTGAACCAGGTGTCCGACATCACCAGGGTGAGCCAAGGACGAGGGCTGGTCGTAGTCGTGCGACGAAACGGCCGGGACCTGACGTTGACGCTCGTGCCGGTGAACGGGCACCAGGTGAACGTGGGCGGAGTGCCGGCGGTACCGGCTTCCACCAAAGACGCCGGTCTCATCGGGGTAGAACTGACCTACCCGTTTGTGCGCGTCCCTCCACTCCGGGCGGCGGGACGTTCGTTCGTCGGAGTAGGCGACCTCATGAAAGAGTCGGTCGTCGCGGTATGGCAGCGATTTTCCCCTCAAGGAATCGGCAATCTCTTCGACCAGGTGACGAACACGCAAGCCGCGGAACAAGCTGCACAGACAGGAGCCCGCCCCGAGTCGATCTATGGAGCGGTGCGCACCGCGACCCAGGGTGTCCAGGCCGGCTGGGCGGATTTCCTGAACGTCTTGGTCGTGATCAACGTCTTCATCGGCCTGCTCAACTTGCTGCCGATGCTGCCGCTCGACGGGGGACACGTCGTGATCGCGGTCTACGAGCGCATAAGGAGCCGGCGTGGGCGGCCGTACCATGCGGACGTAGCGAAGCTCACCCCGATCGCTTACTCGTTCATGCTGCTCCTCGCCTTCGTCGTGCTTTCGGCCTTCTATCTGGACATCACCCACCCGATACCGAACCCCTTCAAGTAGTCGGTTTCCCGGGCCTGACCACTGGGCACGGCTGTACGGCGCCCCGGTCGGCCCACTTGGGCATGTCAGGCACGCGCGATCGGGTGAGCACCCCGGCACGGCACAATGGAGAGGTGACGAGGAGGCAGTAGTGAGCCAGTCATCGCTCGCCAAACGCCGGGAAACGCGCCAGATCCACGTGGGATCGGTCGCGGTAGGTGGCGGGGCACCGGTCTCCGTCCAGTCGATGACGACGACAAAGACCGCCGACGTAGAAGGCACCCTGTCTCAGATCTACTCGCTCGCGGCGGCGGGCGCGGACATCGTGAGGTGCACCTGCAACGAGACTGCGGCGGCAGAGGGTCTCGCGCGGATCGTGCCTCGGTCTCCCGTCCCGATAATTGCGGACATCCACTTCCATCACGAGATGGCTCTCGCCGCTCTCGAAGCAGGCGTCCAAGGTCTGCGGCTCAACCCCGGCAATCTGCGCAAGGAAGAAGAGATCAAACAGGTCGCCATGGAGGCAAAGGACCGGGGGGTGCCGATCAGGATCGGCGTGAACGCCGGATCGCTCGACAAACGCCTCTACAAGGAATTCGGCGGCGTCACGCCCGAGGCCCTGGTGGAGTCGGCGCGCATAGAGCTCGCCTATTTCTCGGAGGTCGGATTCGACGACGTGAAGATCTCTGTCAAGGCATCGAACGTCCCGCTCATGATCGAGGCTTATAGGCTCGCGTCGGAGACCTTCGACCATCCGTTGCATCTCGGGGTCACTGAGGCCGGTCCGCCCCCCGCAGGACTGCTGAAGGGAACGGCCGGGATCGCGACCCTTCTCGCCGAAGGTATCGGCGACACGATCAGGTACTCGCTCACCGCCGACCCGGTGGAGGAGGCTCGGGCGGGCAGGCAATTGCTGGAGGCACTGGGGCTCCGCGAGCGCAAAGGTCTCGACCTCATCGCCTGCCCGTCTTGCGGCAGGGCGGAGATCGACGTGATCGGGGTGGCGAAGTCCGTGCAAGAAGCGCTCGAGAACAGGAACCTCCCCTTGCAGGTGGCTGTCATGGGGTGCGTGGTGAACGGACCGGGCGAAGCGAGAGAGGCTGATCTCGGGATCGCCGCGGGCCTGCACAAGGGTCACCTCTTCATAAAGGGCGAGATCATCAGGGTCGTGCCCGAGGCCGACATGGTCTCTGCATTGGTGGAGGAGGCGGAGCGTCTCGTGGCGGAGGGCATCGATGCGAGGCTCGCAGCCGCCGACAAGAACGCGCCGGCCGAGGCCGAGGCAGATCGGGTGGCGCTGCTCGCGTCACAAGGCGACGCCAACCACGACGCCGAGCGAGTCGAGCTCGTCAGGCGGGCGACCGGCGTCAAATCCGAAGGTCAGTAGGCGCGCCCTACGACCGCGACCGATTCAGGGTCATCGTGCCCGGTCGGGAGCCCGCCGTCGGGTGTGATCAGGCAGCGGACGGTGACACCTTCGCCGGCGAGCTGTTGCTCGCCTCCGTCGCGCAACAACGCGATCGGCAGCCGGGCGAAGCCTGTTCTTGCCGCGTCCGCCGCTTCGTCCACGCTCGACGCGTCGAGGAGATTGTCTTCCAAGAACGCGCGCGCCTGTTCGAGCATCTCGCGCTGAGCTTCCTCGAGAGCCCTCGTCACGGAGGCACCGAGGTCGGCGACCGACAACTCTTCGCGCTGACCTGAATCGCGCCGCACGAGCGTTACCACGCCACGCGCCACGTCGCGCGGGCCGACCTCGACTCTTACCGGCACACCCTTCAGCTCCCAGTCGGTCACGCGCCTGCCGTAAGCGACGTCGGTACGTGCGTCGAGCTCGACGCGTTGGCCCGCAGCCGCGATGTCCGACGCGACGTTGGCGGCCACCACGTCTGCGCCGTCGTCCGGCTTCACGAGCACGACGACGACCTGGACCGGTGCGAGCCTCGGAGCGAGCCGGAGTCCCGAGTCGTCTCCGTGGGCCATGATCGCAGCGCCCACAAGACGCGTGGAAGTGCCCCACGACGTCTGCCAGACGTGCTCGTTGGAACCGGTCTCGGTTTGGAACTCGATCCCGAACATCTTGGCGAAGCGCTGTCCGAGCTCGTGGCTCGTGCCCATCTGCAGGGCCTTCCCGTCGCGCATCATGGCCTCGCAGGTCCAACTGCGGTCAGCTCCCGGGAAGGTCTCAGCCGGAGTCTTGAGGCCCGTCAGCACCGGAATAGCCATCACCTGCTCCATGAAGTCCTTGTAGACCTCGTGGAGCACTCTGAGCGCGAAGTCGCGCGCATCTTGCGAGGTTGCGTGTGCGGTGTGTCCTTCCTGCCACAGGAACTCGGTGGTGCGCAGGAACACCCGCGGACGCATCTCCCACCGCACCACGTTGGCCCACTGGTTGAGCAGCATCGGCAGGTCGCGGTAGCTCTGGACCCACTTGGCCATGAACGCATTGATGATCGTCTCGGATGTCGGCCTGATGACCACGGGCTCGTCGAGCGCTTTCCCACCACCGTGGGTCACCACGGCGAGCTCGGGGCTGAATCCCTCGAGGTGCTCGGCCTCACGGCTCAGGTACGACTCGGGGATGAGCAGGGGAAAATATGCGTTTTTCACGCCTGCGGCCTTGATCCGGGCGTCCAACTCGGACTGCATCCGTTCCCAGATGGCGTACCCGTAGGGCCGGATGACCATCGTGCCCCGGACGGGTCCGTTGTCTGCGAGCTCCGCCTTCGAGACGACATCCTGGTACCAGCGCGGGAAGTTGTCCGACTGGGACGTGAGCACGGACTTCGGGGACATTCGAGCGATCGTAAACGCTCAGAAGAGCCCCTGGAGGCGAGTCATTTCGAGCGCGCCCGCTGCTATGATCCATCGCGCCGTTCGAACTTGATGAGGTGTTTTTCCTGGAGCGTGGGCGGGCAGCCCACGCTTCTGCTTTCAGCGGACGGCGACGGGGACGACACACGAGGAACACGGTCGAGGGAGGTAGAGCGATGGGCGACGAGCTGCAGCAGGCGGTCGCGCCGGTCGTCGAAGCGCTCGGCCTCGAGCTCGTGGACGTCGAGTTACGCCCTGGCCTGCTCCGTGTGGTCGTAGACCGCGACGGCGGCGTCGACCTGGATTCGGTCTCTGTGGCCACGAAGGAGCTCTCCTCGCTCCTCGACCGCCACGATCCCATGCCGGGAAGCAGGTACACCCTCGAGGTCTCGAGCCCCGGACTCGAACGACCGCTCAAGACACCAGAGCAATTCGAGCGGGCCGTCGGCGAGCTGGTCATGGTGCGGACGCTGCCTGACTCGGGGCTCGAGCGGCGAGTTCGAGGCACACTCCAAGCCGCTGACTCAGAAGCCGTGGTCGTGACGGGCGACGGGCTACCCGTCGAAGGGTTGCGGATCAACTACAGCGACGTGGAACGCGCGCGCACTGTCTTCGAATGGGGGCCTGCTCCTCGCCCAGGATCTTCGGCGAGACCGACGTCCCGGAGCACCAAGCCTGCTTCAAAGGGCCGCCCGGCATCCAAGAAGGCGGTGGCCTCATGAGCAAGACCAACTTCGAGTTCCTCGACGCTCTCAGCCAGATCGCGAGGGACAAGGGCATCTCGCCCGAGACTCTTCTCGACGCTCTCGCGAACACGCTCGTCGCCGCGTACAAACGCCGGCCCGGGGCGGCCGAAGAGGCGTTCGTCACCATCGATCCCGAATCGGGGGAGATAAGGGTCTACGGCCAGGAGCTCGACGAGGACGGCAACGTCGTCCAGGAGTGGGACGACACCCCCGAGGACTTCGGGCGGATAGCGGCCCAGACCGCAAAGCAGGTGATCCTCCAGCGCATCCGTGAGGCGGAGCGGGACCTCAAGTACGAGGAGTACGCAGGGCGCGAGGGCGACATCGTCACCGGAATCGTCCAGCAGACCGACAACCGGTACACGTTGCTCGACCTCGGAAAGGTCGAGGCGCTGCTGCCCCAGGCAGAGCAGGTCCCCTACGAGCGCTACGAGCACGGGGCGAGGTTGAAGGCCTACATAGTCGAGGTGCGCAAGACGACCAAGGGCCCCCAGATCGTGGTGAGCCGCAGCCATCCGGGTCTCGTGAAGAGACTCTTCGAGCTCGAGGTCCCTGAGATCTCCTCGGGAGTCGTCGAGATAAAGGCCGCGGCGCGCGAGCCCGGCCACCGCACGAAGATCGCGGTCTGGTCGAACGATCCAAATGTCGACCCCGTCGGCGCCTGTGTGGGCGCTCGTGGATCGCGCGTGAGGATGGTCACCAACGAGCTTCGCGGCGAGCGCATCGACGTCGTCCCGTTCTCCGACGACCCGGCTGAGCTGATCCAAGCCGGGCTCCAACCGGCACACGTCCGTGAGGTGCGCCTCGACGACGAGACCGGCACTGCAACGGTGGTGGTAAGCGACTACCAGCTGTCGCTGGCCATCGGCAAGGAGGGCCAGAACGCCCGCCTCGCTGCGCGTCTCACGGGCTGGAGGGTCGACATCAAGAGCGAGACCCAGCTCGCGGAGGAAGAAGCCGGGTACGGCGAGGAGTGGGCCGAAGGGGAGTGGGTGCAGAACGCCGCAGGCGAGATGGTCTGGCAGCCCGCCGAAGGAGGCGAGGCCGTCTCCGCAGCCGAGTGGTCGCGTGCCGCAGAGGCGACCGACCCCGTTCCCGGCGAGGTCTCGGGCGGTGCCCCGCCTCCGGCCAGCGCGCCGCCTCCTCCTACCACGCCGGCTGCTACGGCCGACCAGGGTGCGGCCGCGCCGGCTGACCAAGCGACCGCAGCGCCGGACGGCACCGCCGTCACGGCATCGGTCGACTCCGCCGGGCCGAACGAGCAGGCGGAGGGAAACGAGGGGGCGACCGCATAGCTCCTCTCAGAACCTGCGTCGGGTGCAGACGGGTTGCGGGGCAGGACGAGCTGTTCAGGGTGGCGATCGGCCCCTCAGGAGAGATCGAAGAGGGGCGCAACCTGCCAGGTCGCGGGGCGTGGATATGTGAAGGACAGAGCTCTTGCCTCGAGAAGGCTCTTCGAAAAGGGGCCCTCGCTAGGGCACTTCGATGCACGCTCGACGAACATGCGGCGGAGCGTCTGGCGCGGAGGACCAGGGCCTGATCGCCGCAGGCCGGGGCTTATGGGCTGCAAAGCATGTGTGGGAGGATGGTGGGCCGGACGCACGGCGCGCTCGAGCGACCCTGCGTCACGACGAATATTGACAGAGCAGAATATTGATAGAGCAGTTGTACGTGTGGTTACCCGACTAGTAAGAGAGAACGAAAAGGATCCAATAAGCAGGTGGCCAAGAAGATCAGGGTTTACGAGCTTGCGCGCGAGCTCGGGCTCACGAACAAAGAGGCGCTGGATCTCTGCATCGCCCTAGGGATCGGGGTCAAGAGTCACTCGTCCTCGATCGAGGACGCGCAGGCCGACCGCGTCCGGCGCAAGGCAGACGCCGAAGGTCTTCGCCGCGAGGTTGCGCCGCCCGAGCCTGAGCCAAAGGCGCCCGCAAGCGCGGGTGCCGGCACGGGCAGACCAGGCCCCGGCCCCGCCGCGAGCCCCGCACACCCGCTGCACCCGACCTCGAGCGCGTGGCCGCCTCGACGTCTTCGCCGCCGCCTGCCACAAGGCCGTCTCCTGTTCGTTCGGGCAGTCCCCGGCTCGTCACCAGCCGTCCCGCGTCCGAGGTTGCTGCGGCCGCCCGGCCGCCTGCGGTGGCGCCCGGGACCCGCCCGTCTGGGGCGCCCGTACCACATTCGCCCCCAGCCGCGAGGCCCGTCGCGCCGGCTGCTTCCCCGGGCGGCGTCGCAGCTTCGCAAGCGCCGCTGTCGGCTCCCGCCCCCGCGCATGCGCCCACCGATCGTTCCGTGGCCCCGCAAGCCCCGGTTTCCCAAGCGCCGGCGGCCCCGCAAGCCCCGGCGCCTCCGACGTCTGGATCGCCGGCGCGGGCCCCTCAGGCTCCGTCCGCCGCGCGATCCGCACAGACCGGAGCCGCAGCTTCCCAGGCGCCCGCGGCCGATAGCGGAGCAGCCACTTCTGCACCACCTGAGTCGGCCTCCCGCCCGCCCGTCGGACCTTCCGGTCGCCCGATCCCGCCTCCTCCCGGCCCTCCACGCTCTTCTTCAGGACGACCGATCCCGCCCCCTCCCGGTCGCCGCGCACCGGCCGCGCCTCGTCCCGCCCCTGGTGCCGGAGGCGAGAGACGCCCGCCCGCCGGCGGTCTGCGCTCGGGTGGCGGCGGTGCCGGACGTCCAGGTGGCGGAGGCTTCGGTGGACGGCCCGGTGGTGGCGGTGGATTCAGCGGCAGACCAGGCGGACCGCCAGCAGGTCGCGGCGGTCCTCAAGGACGTGGCAGGCCACCTCAAAGACGGCCCCGCCGACGCCGCCGGAACCTCGAAGAGCTCGAGCCCACCCAGGCCACGACCTACACGCCTTCGAGCGCGCCCGTCCCCGACACCGAGGTCATCGTGGAGCGCGGCTCCACCGCCCGCGAGCTCGGCCCGAAGCTCAACCGCTCGGCCGGGGACGTGATCCGTTTCCTGCTGCTCCAGGGCGAGATGGTGACCGCGACGCAGTCGCTCTCGGACGACATGATCGAGCTGTTCGCCGCCGAAGTCGGCGCGACGGTGCGGCTGGTGGACCCCGGTGAGGAGAAAGAGGCCGAGCTCCAGGCGAAGTACTTCGACGAGGTTGACGACGAGCGCGAAGAGGATCTGCGGCCGCGGCCACCGATCGTCACGGTCATGGGCCACGTCGACCACGGGAAGACCCTTCTGCTCGACAAGATCCGGCAGACCAACGTCGTCGCCGGCGAAGCGGGCGGGATTACCCAGCACATCGGCGCTTATCAGGTCGAGTCGAACGGTCAGCTCATCACGTTCATCGACACGCCGGGCCACGAGGCGTTCACCGCCATGCGCGCCCGGGGAGCGCTCGTAACGGACATTGTCGTGCTCGTCGTCGCGGCAGACGACGGGGTCATGCCCCAGACCGTCGAGGCGATCAACCACGCCAAGGCCGCTGAGGTGCCGATAGTCGTCGCCATCAACAAGGTCGACAGGCCGGACGCCGATCCGACGCGCGTGATGCAGCAGCTCTCCGAGCAAGGTCTGGTGCCCGAGGCCTGGGGTGGCGACACGATCATGGTCCAGGTCTCTGCACTCGAGGGCCTGGGGATAGACGACCTTCTCGAGCAGTTGAGCATCGTTGCCGAGGTCGCCGAGCTTCGCGCCTCGCCCGAAGGACGAGCGAGAGGGACCGTCCTCGAGGCGAACCTCGACATCGGAAGGGGCGCAGTCGCGACGGTGATCGTCAGGGTCGGCACGCTCCGTGTCGGCGACAACATCGTCGCCGGAGCCGCTTGGGGCAGGGTGAAGGCGCTCGTCAACGACAAGGGCGACCAGATGAAAGAGGCACCGCCGTCGACTCCCGCACAGGTCCTCGGTTTCTCGGAGCCTCCGAACGCCGGCGACGAGTTCAGGGTGACCATCGACCCCTCGACTGCGCGCACTATCGGCGAGACCCGCGAGCGCCGGTTCAGGGTTGCCGGACATGCGCCATCGCCGACGGCTCCCGGCGCAAAGCTCGAGGACCTGTTCGAGCAGATACAACGGGGCGAGTCGGCGACGTTGAACTTGATCTTGAAAGCAGACGTCCAGGGGACGCTCGAGGCGATCACCGACAGTTTGCGCAAGCTCGAACGCGAGGAGGTCAAGCTCTCGTTCGTCCACCGTGGAGTGGGCGGAGTGACCGAGAACGACGTCCAGCTCGCTGCCGCGTCCAACGCGACGATCATCGGGTTCAACGTCCGTCCCGATCGACGTGCACGCGAGATGGCGTACGAGCGCGACGTCGAGATCCGCACGTACGAAGTGATCTACAAGCTCCTCGAGGACATCGAAGCCGCGATGGTTGGAATGCTCGCTCCCGAGTTCGAGGAGATCGTCACCGGCGAGGCGGAGGTGCGGGCCGTCTTCAGGATCCCGAGAGTCGGCGCCGTCGCGGGTTGCTACGTGCGCGACGGAGTTCTCACCCGCGGGTCCAAAGTCCGCTTCCTCCGAGACGGCGTCATCATCTGGAAGGGGACGTTGAACTCGCTGCGGCGCTTCAAGGACGACGTCCGCGAGGTGCAGGCGGGCTTCGAGTGCGGAGTCGGGCTCTCCAATTTCCAGGATCTCCACGAAGGGGACGTGATCGAGACGTTCGAGGAGCGCGAGATCCCTCGATCGACCTGACCGTGAGAAAACAGAGAGAGCGGGGGCCGGTTGGGTCCTACCCGCGAACCGCACGGATCAACGAGCTGTTGCGAGAGGTGCTGGCCGACGAGCTCGAGAGGTTCGGCGACGTCGAGGGCACGCTCCGGCTCTTGACGGTCACGGGGGTGGAGATCACTCCTGACCTCGCGACCGCAAAGGTGTACTTGAGCTCGATGGACCAACCGATTGCGGACGCGCTCGACGAGCGCCGGGCCCAACTCCAAAAAGCGATAGGACGGCAGGTCCGCATGAAACGGACGCCGAAGCTTCAATTCGTCGCCGACCCGGCGGTCGCGGAGGGTGCCAAGGTCGAAGAGATCCTGCAGCGGCTGAAAAGAGGCACGGGTGGCGCTCCGGGGACGAGCCACGAACCGGGCGCCGGCGGTTAACCGAATGCCGGCGGTCAAAGAGGCGGCCGGGCTCACCGGCCTGGTGGTCGTGGACAAGGAACCCGGCTGGACGTCGCACGACGTCGTCGCCCGGTGTCGTCGGCTGTTCGGCCAGCGCCGCGTAGGGCACGCCGGCACCCTCGACCCGGACGCGTCGGGCGTGCTTCTCGTCGGTCTCGGCAGGTTCACCCGGATGCTCCGGTTCGTGCAAGGCCTGCAGAAGTCCTACGTGGGCGAGGTTGTTCTCGGGACGTCGACATCGACCCTCGACGCGTCGGGCGAGGTGACCGGCACGTGGGACATGTCGGCAGTGACGATCGAAGATGCGGTTGCGGCGGCCAAGCATCTGACAGGCGTCATCGAGCAGGTTCCGCCGATGGTGTCCGCGATCAAGGTGGGGGGCACGAGGCTCCACGCCCTCGCTCGCCAAGGAGTCGAGATCGACCGAGCTCCTCGCACAGTCACCATCGACCGCCTCGAGGTGACCGAAGTGCACGACGAGCCCGGCGTGCTTCGAATCGAGGTCGACTGCTCGACAGGCACCTACGTCAGGTCGATCGCAGCAGACCTCGGGGAACTTCTCGGGGGCGGTGCTCACCTGCGCAATCTGAGACGTACGAAGGTTGGTTCGTTCGGCGTCGCGGAGGCGCACCGCCTCGACGAGCTCGCTTCAGAACACGTCCTCACTCCGGCCCAGGGTCTACGCGATCTGGAAAGGCTCGAGGTTTCTCCTGAGACGGCACGACGGGTTTCGCACGGACTCCCCGTCGATCGGGCTGCGCTTTCGGGCGGGGGGGTGATGGCCGGGCCCGGCGCGACCGGGCCTGGTGCGACCGGGTCTACCGCGACCGGGCCTGGCGCGACCGGTGGGGGATCCGGCCCGTTCGCAGTCGTCGACATGTCGGGCCGGCTGCTCGCGGTATACGAGTCCGCCGACCAGGATCGCATCGTCGCCGCGTGCGTTCTCGCGTCGTAGCCTCCAGCCGGTGGAGGTGATCGCAGGACCCGAGAGCTGCACCCCACCCCCACGAGGGGGCGGGGTCACTATCGGCGCATACGACGGGGTACACCTCGGCCACCAGATGCTCCTGCGGGACCTGAAGCAACGCTCGCTCGCGGCCGGCCTGGTGACCGAGGTCGTCACTTTCGACCGCCATCCTGCAACCGTCGTAAGACCCGACTCGGCTCCGTTGCAGTTGACGGACCTCGAGCAGAAGCTCGAACTGCTCGCCGAGTGCTCGGTCGACCGTACGGTCGTGATCCGTTTCGACGAGGCAAGGGCAGCCGAGCCTGCCGAGGATTTCGTGACCGAGGTCCTCGTCGGCGCGCTCGGAGCGAAGCTCGTGGTGGTCGGCTCGGACTTCCACTTCGGTCACACCTTGGCGCCGACGTCGATGCCCCGCGTCGGCTCATCGAGGATCAAGAGCTTGGGATTGTTGGCGAGCCACTTGCCCAGCACGATCTTTTGTTGGTTGCCGCCGGAAAGCCGGCCTGCAATCTCGTCAACCGAACTTGTCTTGACGCTGAACCGTGCGACGCCCTCAAGCGCCATCCGACGCTCCGCAGCGCGGTCGATGAATCCGGAGCGAGATAGAGACCCAAGCGCCGCGAGCGAAAAATTATGGAGGACGCTCATGCCTCTGACCAGGCCCTGCGTGGCGCGATCTTCCGGCACGTAGGCGATGCCCCTCGCGCGCGCAGTCTCGGGCAAGTCGATCCGCACGCTTTCGCCGTTGAGTCGAACTTCTCCGGACTCGCTCGGCGTCATGCCGAACAGCGTCTGCGCGAGTTCGCTGCGGCCCGAACCCACAAGCCCCGCAATGCCGACGATCTCGCCCGCGCGCACGGTGAGGCTGACGCCCTTGGTGAGCGGCCGGCGGACAAGATCGCGCGCTTCGAGGACCGGCGCGCCGATCGGCGCCACTGTCTTCGGGAAGAGGCTCTCGAGCCGCCGCCCGACCATCATCTGCACGAGTTCACCGACGTTGGTGTCGGCGACGTCGCGCGAACCGACATAGGCCCCGTCGCGCAACACGGTGACGCGATCGGCAATCGCAAAAATCTCGTCGAGACGATGACTGATATAGACGATTCCGACGCCGCGCTGTTTAAGGCGTCGCACAACGTCGAACAAACGCGTCACGTCGCTTTCCGTCAGCGCCGCGGTTGGCTCGTCCATGATAAGAATGCGCGCATCATGCGACAAAGCGCGCAGGATCTCGACGCGCTGACGGTTGCCGACGGTGAGGACGCCGACGATTTGATCCGGAGACAGATCATCGATCTCCAGCGAGTCAAGCAGCCGTCTCGCCTCCGTCCGCATCGCCCGCCAGTCGATGCGACCGGCGCCCGCCCGCGGGGCATGACCGAGAAAGATGTTCTCGGCGACGCTGAGTTCGGGAAACAACAGCGAGCTCTTGATAGATCGTCGCGACGCCCGCGCGGCGCGCGTCGTCGGGCGAGGAGAAATCGACTTGCGTTCCGTTTACGAGAATCGAGCCAACATCGGGCTGGTAGACGCCGGACATGATCTTGATGAGCGTCGATTTGCCGGCGCCGTTCTCGCCAAGCAGCGCATGGACCTCGCGCGGACGCACGTCGAACGACACGCCCGAGAGCGCGCGCACACCCGGAAATGACTTCTCGATGCCGCGGACCTCAAGCAGCAACGCAGGTTCGCCGGGCGGGGCGCCGGCCTCCGACTCCGTGCTCACACCGCCTCCGTAACGCGCGTCCCGAGACCGAACACGCCTGTCGTCGCCATGAGGTCGGCAATGGAGAGAAAGCCTTGCGCGGCGAGCAGATTGCGGAGGATCTCGACGCACTCGCTGTCGCGCATAATTCCTGCCGTCTCCCCCGATATGGTCCTTGCCACTTTGAGTGCCATGCGCCTCTAGGGCTGTCAATCGAGTGCGATCGAAGTCGCTCAGAAGCTGCGCAATCGCGCAGAAACGTTGACGCTCTGCGAGCGTTTGCCTAATGGAGGGCTGAAAATCGCACCGCATTGAGAGGAACGGCCCATGAGCGGCGATCAAGTTCGTTTTGACGCTCCATTGCCCGATCTCTGGGACGACGAGCACGCGGCTTCCCTCGATGAACCGGGCCTCCTGCTCTACCGGTCGAACCTGCTTGGCAGCGACCTGCGCATCACCAATTTCGGCGGCGGCAACACATCAGCCAAGCTGCCGCGACCGATCCGCTGACGGGCGCGTCAACCGAAGTCCTCTGGGTCAAGGGCTCGGGCGGCGACATCGGCTCGATGAAGCTCGACGGCTTCTCGACGCTCTATATGGACAAGCTCAATAGCCTTAAATCAATCTATCGCGGCCTCGAGCACGAGGACGAGATGGTCGCGCTCTACAATCATTGCACCTTCAACCTCAATCCGCGCGCGACCTCGATCGACACAACGCTGCACGGCTTCGTCCCGCACGCCATGTCGATCATGTTCACGCCGACGCGGTGATTGCGATCGCGGCGAGCGAAAACGCCGAAGCGCTCACGAAAGAGGTCTATGGCGGCGAGCTCGGCTTTTTGCCCTGGCAGCGGCCGGGCTTTGACCTTGGGCTCAAGCTCGGCGCGATGGCTGAGGCCAATCCCAACATGAAGGGCGTGGTGCTCGGCGGCCACGGGCTGTTCACCTGGGCGCCACGTCGAAGGAATGCTATCGATTAACGCTAGAGATGATCAATAAGGCCGCCCAATGGCTCGGCGAAAAGGCGCAGGGAGCAGCCTTCGGCGGCCCGCGCGTCGAGGCGCTGTCGCGGGCGGACCGGCGCAATGTTGCGGCGAGGCTCCTGCCCGCCATTCGCAAGCATATTTCGGCAAGCGAGCGCAAGATCGGCCACTTCACCGACGCGCCAGCGGTGTTGGAGTTCGTCAATTCTCAAGATCTCAAGTCGCTGGCCGCGCTCGGGACGTCGTGCCCGGATCATTTCCTGCGCACGAAGATCCGCCCGCTCGTGCTGCCCTACGACCCAACCTCCCGCAATCTCGACGCGGTGGTCGCGTCGCTCGACAAGACCCTCGCCGACTACCGGGCCGATTACGCCGCCTATTATCAGCGTTGCAAACATGCCGAATTCGCCGGCGATGCGCGACCCCAACGCGGTCATCTATCTCGTCCCCGGAATCGGCATGCTGTCCTTCGCCAAGGACAAATCGACGGCTCGCATCGCCGCGGAATTCTACGTCAACGCGATCAACGTGATGCGTGGCATCGACGAGCGTCGGCCGCTATGTGGGGCTTTCGGAGCAGGAAGCGTTCAATATCGAATATTGGCTGCTGGAAGAGGCCAAGCTCCAGCGCATGCCGAAGCCGAAATCGCTCGCCGGGCGCGTCGCGCTGGTGACAGGCGGCGCAGGCGGCATCGGGCAGGCGATCGCGGCTCGGCTCATGGGCGAAGGCGCCTGCGTCGTGCTCGCCGACATCGACGCCCAAAGCCTGGACGCGGCCGTCGCCGACTTCGGCAAACAGTTCGGCAAGGATGTGGTCACGGGAGTCCATGTCGACGTGACGAACGAGAGCAAGGTCGAAGCCGCGTTTCACGAAACGGTCCTCGCCTTTGGCGGGCTGGACATCCTCGTCGCCAACGCGGGCATCGCCTCCGCGGCTGCGTTCGAGGACACTTCGCTCGAGCTTTGGAACCGCAATATCGCGATCCTCGCGACCGGATATTTCCTGTCCGCGCGAGGGGGCTATCGGATCATGAAGGATCAGGGCCTCGGCGGCAGCATCGTCTTCATCGCGTCGAAGAACGCGCTCGCCGCCTCGCCCGGCGCTTCGGCCTATTGCACGGCGAAGGCGGCCGAGGTGCATCTCGCGCGCTGCATAGCGCTCGAAGGCGCGCCGCTCGGCATCCGCGCCAATACGGTCAATCCCGACGCCGTGCTGCGTGGCTCGAAGATCTGGCAGGGCGAATGGCGGACACAACGGGCGGCGTCAAACAAGGTGAGCGAAAACGAACTCGAAGAGGTCTACCGCCAGCGTTCGCTGTTGAAACGATCGGTCTATCCCGAGGACATCGCCGAAGCGGTCTATTATTTCGCCTCGGATCTGTCCTCCAAGAGCACCGGCAACATCCTCAACGTCGACGCGGGCAACGCGGTCAGCTTCACGCGCTGAGGCCAAGCGCTTTCGCGAGCCGAGCGACCGATCTCTCGGAGCGGAGGCGCATGACTAAGTCCGCGCTCCCGCCTGCGGGCGCGCGGACTTAAAGCGCATGAACGCGGCTATTCCGCGGGCGTGGCGGACGGAAGCACGTCGGCGGGGATCGTGACTGGGTCCGCTTGCCGGCGGAAGCGCCGCCAAGCCATGCGGATGTCGCGGAACAACCTCATCCAGGCATTCGGCTCGGCGAAGTGGGACGCGAACTCCCGATTAATCTCGAGAGGCTGCCAATAGTCCTGCCTCCAGACCTTGAACATCGAATGGAGTTCGTCGGCCTGCTCGGGCTTTACCGAAAAGACGCGCAGCCACAAGGCGCGTCGATTGTCACTCGTCCTTTCCGGTCGAATTGGAAGCGATGGCGGCTTGGAACATGGTTGAGCCAGCCATGAGCGAATTCGAAATCGGAAGGCTGGAAGCGAAGCGCGGAGATCATCGGCGCGACGTCCAGACGAGCGGAGCGGAGCTGCCCTGACGCTAGTGCGTATTCCAAGTTTGGCATCATAGTCTCCTAACCAAGGAGCCCCGTAGCCCTCAACGTTTGGCGAGAAGCGCGTTTCCGCGCTGCACGCCGGCATTTACGCTTTTTTCTCTTGGACGCGAACCGCGATGGCGATCGGCACGGCAACGACGGCGCGCGCTGTTTACGCTGGCGGTGAGACTAACGCCGATTGCCGCCGCCCCGCAATCGTTTCCTTGGCCTCGCCCGCGCCTCCGCTGATCACAAAATTGGCGCGCGGCGCAGCGGGTCGTCGACAAGATTTCTGTCTTTGGAAAGTGAGCATTTCGCCGGGCGCGAGTTCCCGGCAGGCCACGGTCCCGCGAGGGAGGTCGCTTGAAATCGGGACACATATCTGACTAAAGTCAGAGAATGGACGAGAGCCAGCTGCAAAGCGTTCGCCGCTTCAATCGCCTTGTCACCCAGCGTGTCGGCGCGCTCGAGAGGTTGATTACCTGCGACGGGGCCGCCCGCTGGCGGAGGCGCGGCTCATTTTCGAGATCAGCCCCGAGGGCGCTGATGTCCGCACGCTCCGCGGCAAGCTCGGGCTCGATTCGGGCTATCTCAGCCGCCTGCTGCAATCCCTGAAGAGCGCAGGGGTTGATCGCAGTGACCAAGGGAGAGGACGACAGCCGCCGGCGTCGCGTGAGCCTGACGCGCAAAGGGATCCGCGGAACGGCCGCCTATGACAGAAGCTCTCGGACAATCTCGCGGCGTCGATGCTCGATCCCCCTCGACGCTCTCCCGAGCAGACTCGCTTGGTGGCGGCAATGGGCGAGGTCGAGCGGCTGATCCGAGCCGCCTCGGTCAAGGTCGCCGCCGAATCGCCGGACAGCCGCCGACGCGCGCCTCTGCCTCAGCGCATATTTCCGCGAGCTTGCGGCGCGTTTCGAGGGCGGCTTTGACGCTGGCGCGGCTGATCCATGCCGATGTCGATGACATGATGCCTCCATCCGGTCTTTTTGTGATCGCGCGGCTCGATGGCGACGCGATCGGGTGCGGCGGGCTCAAACGCGTCGACAAGGCGACGGGAGAAATCAAGCGGGTCTGGACCGCCCCGCCCGCCCGGGGATTAGGCGTTGCGCGCCGGATGTTGCGAACGCTCGAAGCTGCCGCCCGAGAGAAGGGGCTGAAGACGCTGCGCCTGGACACCAACCGGGGCTGACCGAAGCCCAGCACTCTACCGGAGCGAAGGCTACCGGGAAATCGCCTGTTTCAATGACAACCCTTACGCCCATCATTGGTTCGAGAAGCGGCTTTAGCGCTTTTAGCCCCGCCGCCAAGCATCAGAGCGCCGTCGCTCTTCGCCGCGCGTTCGTATTTGCGGGCGGCCGAGTCGTGACGGCGAGCGCGGCGGCGGCGAGCGGGCCAGCAGGGGCGGTCGCGACCGGCCGCGTCGGATTTGCCGGCAAGGAGCGCCTGAAGCCAGTTGCTGATCGCCAGGTCGGGCAGAGGAGACGCCGGTCTGCGTCGCGAGACGAGCGGCCGAAAGCTGGGCCACAAGGCTGTAGGCCCTGATGAGAAGCTTGGCCATTTCGTCAAGGCCCTTGCGCGCCGTCATCGGCTCGCTGCCCATCCGGCCGGCGGAATCGGAAAGCGCGGCCATGGCCTCGATCACGTTCTTGCGCGCCAGTCGGTAGTCATGTTCGCTGACGTCGCTCCTGAGCGCCGCGGAGGCGAAGGCGGCGAGCTGGGCCTGAAGGCGGCTCGCCAATCGCGGCGCCTCGAGAAATTCCCAGCGCGGCCAGAAATAGTTGAAGAGATGCGCGATCGCCGCGCCGATCAGCGTGTCGGCGAGGCGCGCCAGGATCGGCGCCGAGACCACGGCTGGACCAGATGCAACGACACCAGCGCCATCACCGAGGCGCCGGTCGAGGAGACGCGGTAATTGAGCCGCGCAAAGCTGTGCACCATGGTGACCGCGAAGCCCTGAACCGCGACCAGCGCCCCAGCCGGCAAATAGGCGACTGAGCCCGCGGCGAACACGCAGCCGATCAGCGTGCCGATGACGCGGTCGTCGCGGCGCTGCCGGGTGAGCCCGTAGCCTGCCCGCATAACGACCGCGATGGTGAGCAACACCCAGTTGCCATGCCGCTCGTCGCCGAGCGATTGCGCGACGACCGCCCGGCCATCATCGCCAGCGACAGCCGCGCCGCGAATCGCAGAACCGGCGATTCAGGGCTGAAATGCGCGGCAAGCGCGCTCGGCGCGTAGTTCCGCTTCGGGATGAAGGCGGCGAGATCAACGTCGCCGATCGCGGCGCGCGCCATCACATCGTTCGACAAGGAGCGCTCGAGGCGTCGGACGTGATTGAGCGAAAGAACGAGCCGCCAGGTCGTCGGCGTCGAGCGCCGCGCGCGCTTTCGGGTCCATGGCTTCGCTTCGACCCGCGCCGCCTCGCGCTTGAGCGCGTCGATCGCAAGCTGATGGTCGGGCGGCAGCGTGGGATGGCCGGTGGTCAGAAGCTCCATGCTCAAGTGCTGGAGATCGAGGAGCCGACCCGCAACGCGTCCCCGATCCGCGCCAGCACTGGCGCGGCGCTCCGGTGTCTGCCGGATGAGTTCGACATCGCACTGGGCGGCGACCAGCGCATCGAGCGCGTCGAGCAGGATGCCGATCGAGGCCGCGAGCCGCATCCGCTCTCCCGTCTTCCCCGGCCGCTCAAGCAAGAGCGAGCGCGCCGACTGCAATTGCTCGGAAAGCGCCGACTGTTGGCGAATCGTCGCGCCATAGGCCGCCGCCAAATCCTGGTCGGGATCAAAGATGCCCGCGACCGCGCGCAAGTAGATGGAGAATTCGCGGATCGATTCGCTCGCGACCATGCCGGCGAGCGCTGGCGTCGGTGAAAACGGTCGCCAGGAGCGCAAAGGCGATATAGGCGACGCCGCCGCACGCGAGCAACAGCTCGATTCGAACCGCGGCCGGGAAGGTCTCGCGCGGGAATCCCAGAATGAAGACCATCGGGATGACCGCCTGCATCCCGACCGCCACCGCCCATCGGCCGAGCCCGGTGACCAGACCGCCGACGAAGCTGATGAGGCCGATCATGACGAGCGCGGCGACCGGCCACGGCAGCGCGAGCTGGATCGCGATGGTCGAGAGCATCGCCAGCGCGAAGCCGAAGACGAGCGTCTTCGCCTTCTCGCGCCAGGGCGCCGGAAGATCGGAAATGCTGGCCGATATGCGCCCAGCGTCGCCGGCTGGCCCGCGGCGAAGCCGAAAATCGCCGAGGCGACAAGCGCGACCACAACCACGCCAGGCCGACGCTCACGCCGTTGATGATGTGCTGGCCGACAAAAAGCCGCAGTGAGATTGTGGGGGCGCGGCCAGCGAGGCATGAGGGCCCGGCAGAGTTCTAGGCGGCCGATCGCTCTGTTTCAATGAATTCGACCGCGCGCGCCGCGATCGCATTGAGGCCGGGATGGCCTTGATCGGCGAAGGCGATGATCTCGCGAATCATCTTCGGCGTCCAGTAGAGGCGCAGATGCGAGGCGGCGCCCCGGTCGCTTCCCGCTCGGGCATGGAGGCGTAGAAATCGCCGATCTGATTGGCCATGCGCACGAGTTTGTCGAGCTTGCCGGTCGTCAAGCCGCCAATCCTCCGCTTGCTTCGTCCTTGCCGCCGTCGAAGCAAACGCCTGATCGCGCGCGCGCGACAGCGATCAGGCGAACGCCGAAACGCCGCGCCCGCTCCAGCGCGAGCGAGGTCGGGGCCGAAACCGAAACCAGGTCCCCGCGCCGAAGATCGCCGCCTTGGCGACCATTTCGAACGAGCAGCGGCTGGTGATGACAAAGAATCCGCTGTCCGGCGCAACGCGGGCGCGCGCGAGCGCCCCAATCGTCTTGTCGAGCGCATTGTGCCGTCCGACGTCCTCGCGGACAGGAGATCTTCCCGTCCCGCCCGCACCACGCCGCGGCGTGGACGGCGCGGGTCGCGCGATTGAGGGGCTGCTGCGCCTCGAGTTCGCTCAATCGCCGCGCGGATCGCGGCTCAGGCGCGATCGCGGGCCGGCGGATGCGAGCGGCGGACGGGGCGAGGGCATCTGGGAGAAATCCTCGATCCCGCAGAGGCCGCAGCCGGTGCGCCCGCTCATCGCCCGGCCGCGCGCCATATGCGCCTGCAATCGCTCGCCGGTAAGCGCGATCTTGAGCTTCCAGCCGTCCTCGACCGGCTTCGACCTCGAAGTCCCGGATATCGGCGACGCTATCGGCGATCTGCTCGGTCAGGGCAAAGCCAGAGGCGAAATCTTCGAGATCGCTGCGGGGTCGCCATCATGACGGCGAAAGGCGCGCCGCCTATGACGATCTGGAACGGGCGCTTCGACCGCGACGGCTCGCGTCAGCTCCTGCCCGCTCGCGCCCGAATCGTAGGAAAAGGCGCGGACTGGAACGTCGATCGAACCCGGGCCCTCACTCGGCCGCATCGGCCAAGGCTTTCTCGATCCGGCGCAACGAGACCCCCTCTTCGCGATCGCGCAACTGCCAATCGGAGAAATGGTTGGTGCGCCGCACCTGCACGGCCGTCACCTTATATTCCGGGCAATTGGTCGCCCAATCGGAATAGTCGGTCGTCACCACGTTCGCGCCGGTCTCGGCATGGTGGAAGGTCGTGTAGACGACCCCCGGCTGCACCCGCTCGGTTATCTTCGCGTGCAGCGAAATTTCGCCGGTGCGGCTCTTCAGCGCCACGAGATCGCCGTCGCGCACGCCGCGCTGTTCGGCGTCGAAGGGATGAATTTCGAGCACGTCCTCGCTAGTGCCAGACGGTGCTCGCGGTGCGCCGCGTCTGAGCGCCGACATTGTATTGCGACAGGATGCGGCCGGTCGTCAGCAGGAGCGGGAAGCGCGGTCCGACGCGCTCCTCGGTGGCGACGAATTCGGTCAGCATGAACTGGCCCTTGCCGCGCACGAAGTGGTCGACATGCATGATCGGCGTGCCGGTCGGCGCCGCGTCGTTGCATGGCCACTGGATCGAGCCGAGTTCGTCCAGGCGGGCGTAGGACACGCCCTTGAAGGTCGGCGTCGTGGCGGCGATCTCGTCCATGATCTCGCTCGGATGGGTGTAGCTGCATCGGCGCGCCGAGCGCGTTGGCGAGCGCCATCGTCGCCTCCCAGTCGGCCATTCCGGCAAGCGGAGGAATCGCCTGGCGCACGCGGCTGATGCGGCGCTCGGCGTTGGTGAACGTGCCGTCCTTCTCCAGGAACGAGGCGCCGGGCAGGAACACATGCGCGTAGCGCGCCGTCTCGTTGAGGAAGAGATCCTGCACGACGACGCATTCCATCGCCCTCAGGCCCGCCGTGATGTGCTTCGTGTCGGGGTCGGACTGCGCGATGTCCTCGCCCTGAACGTAGAGCCACTTGAACGAGCCGTCGATCGCCTCGTCGATCATGTTGGGAATGCGCAGGCCCGGCTCGTTGCTGAGCGGCACGCCCCACAGGCGCTCGAACGTCTCGCGCGACGGCGTCGTCGGACACATGGCGGTAGCCGGAAACTCGTGCGGGAACGAGCCCATGTCGCACGAGCCCTGCACGTTGTTCTGGCCGCGCAGCGGATTCACGCCAACGCCTTCGCGGCCGATGTTTCCGGTCGCCATGGCGAGGTTGGCGATCGCCATGACCGCGGTCGAGCCCTGGCTGTGCTCGGTGACGCCAAGCCCGTAGTAGATTGCGCCGTTGCCGCCCGTGGCGTAGAGACGCGCCGCCGCGCGCAGCTCGCGCGGATCGATGCCGCTCGCCTCCGCCGTCGCCTCGGGCGAATGGCGCGGATCGGCGACGAACCGCGCCCAGGACTTCGAAATTGGCGAGGTCGCAGCGTTCGCGGACGAACGCCTCATCGACGAGGCCCTCGGTGACGACGACATGGGCCAATGCGTTGAGGACGGCGACGTTGGTTCCGGGCTTCAGCGCGAGATGATAGTCGGCCTTGATGTGCGGGCTCTTGACCAGATCGATACGGCGCGGATCGATGACGATGAGACGAGCGCCGGCGCGCAGACGTTTCTTGAGGCGGGAAGCGAAAACCGGATGGGCGTCGGTCGGATTGGCGCCGATGACGACCACGACATCCGTCTTATCGACCGACTTGAAATCCTGCGTGCCGGCCGAGGTGCCGAAGGTCTTGGACAGGCCGAAGCCGGTCGGCGAGTGGCAAACGCGCGCGCAGGTGTCGATGTTGTTGTTGCCGAATCCGGCGCGAACCATCTTCTGAACCAGGAACACTTCCTCGTTGGTGCAGCGCGAGGAACTGATCGCGCCAACCGAATCGCGCCCGTACTTCGCCTGGATGCGCCTGAATTCGTTCGCCGCATAGGCGATCGCGTCGTCCCAGGAGACTTCGCGCCACGGGTCCTCGATCCGCTCGCGGATCATCGGCTTGAGGATGCGGTCCTTATGGGTGGCGTAGCCGTAGGCGAACCGGCCCTTGACGCAGGAATGGCCCTCGTTGGCTTTGCCGGCCTTGTAGGGGACCATGCGCACGACTTCGTCGCCCTTGAGTTCCGCCTTGAAGGAGCAGCCGACGCCGCAATAGGCGCAGGTCGTCACGACCGTTCGCTCCGGCGTTCCCTTTTCGATGACCAGCTTCTCGTTGAGCGTCGACGTCGGGCACGCCTGCACGCAGGCGCCGCAGGACACGCATTCGGACGACAGGAAATCGATGCCGCCCGTGCCCACCTTCGAATCAAATCCGCGGCCAAGGATGGTCAAGGCGAACGTGCCTTGCACCTCCTCGCAGGCGCGCACGCAGCGCGAGCAGACGATGCATTTCGACGGATTCGAAGGTGAAATAGGGATTGGATGCGTCGGTCGGCGCCTTCAGATGGTTCGCGCCGGCATATCCGTAGCGGACGTCGCGCAAGCCGACATTGCCGGCCTGGGCCTGCAATTCGCAATCGTTGTTGGCGCTGCATGTCAGACAATCCAGGGGATGATCGGAAATGTAGAGCTCCATGACGCCCCGGCGCAGGCGCTCCAGGCGCGACGTCTTGGTGCGCACAATCATCCCCGCTTCCGCTGGCGTCGTGCAGGATGCGGGCGTGCCCTTTCGCCCTTCGATTTCGACCAGACAGAGCCGGCAAGACCCGAAGGCCTCGACATTGTCCGTCGCGCAGAGTTTGGGGATCGGATTGTCGATCAGGGCGGCGGCCGCCATCACCGACGTTCCGGGAGGGACGCTCACCTTGCGTCCGTCGATGGTCAGCGTGACGGTGGCTTCGCCAGTGCGGATCGGCGTGCCGGTATCGAGTTCCTGCAACAGCGACATGGCTGATCTCCTATTCCGCCGCCACGCGAGCGGGCGCCTTGGCGAAATCCTCGCTGAAATGATTGAGTGCGCTGAGGACAGGCATGGGCGCGAGGCCTCCGAGAGCGCAGAGCGAGCCGTCTGTCATCACCTCGCAAAGATCGCGCAAAAGCTGGACGTTCTTTTCGCGGTCGCGGCCGGCGATGATCTTGTCGACGGTCTCTACGCCGCGGGTCGAACCGATCCGGCATGGCGTGCATTTGCCGCAGCTCTCCTTGGCGCAGAACTCCATGGCAAAGCGCGCCTGTCGCGCCATGTCGACGCTGTCGTCGAAGACGACGAGGCCGCCATGGCCGAGCATGCCGCCGGCAGCGGCCATCAACTCATAATCGAGCGGCGTATCGATGAGCGATTCCGGAAGATAAGCGCCGAGCGGGCCGCCGACCTGAATCGCACGGAGCGGCCGGCCGGTCCGCGTGCCGCCGCCAAAACCTTCGACGAGCTCGCGCAAAGTCGCGCCGAAGGCGAGTTCCACGAGCCCGCCATATCGAATGTTCCCAGCAAGCTGGAACGGCTGCGATCCAAGCGACCGTCCGACGCCATAAGCCGCATAGGCCTTCGCGCCGTGCTCAAGAATCCACGGGGTGGAGGCGAAGCTCAGCACATTGTTGATGACCGTCGGCTTGCTGAACAGGCCTGAAATCGCAGGCAGCGGCGGCTTGACGCGGATCTGTCCGCGCTTCCCTTCAAGGCTTTCCAAGAGCGACGTCTCTTCGCCGCAGATATAGGCGCCCGCGCCCAGCCGCGCTTCAAGATCGAAGGCCAGCCCGGAGCCGAGCACGCTTGGCCCAAGCAGTCCCCCCGCCCGGGCCCGTTCGATCGCTCGCTGAAAGGTTGCGAACGCGTGCGGATATTCGGAGCGAATATAGACATAGCCCATAGTCGCACCGACCGAGACGCCTGCGATCGCCATGCCTTCGATGAGCAGGAACGGATCGCCCTCCATCAACATGCGGTCGGCGAACGTGCCGCTGTCGCCTTCGTCGGCGTTGCAGACGACGTACTTCCGGTCAGCCGTGACGCCAGCGGTCGTGCGCCATTTGATGCCGGTCGGAAAGCCTGCGCCGCCGCGCCCGCGCAGGCCCGAGGCCAAAACTTCCTCGACCGTCGCCTTCGGGCCAAGCGCCAACGCGCGCTCCAAGCCCCGAAGTCCGCCATGGCGGCGATAATCCTCGAGCGACAGCGGGTCCGTCAGTCCGCAGCGGGCGAAGATGAGCCGCTGCTGTTTCGCAAGATAGGGAATGTCATCGACGCGGCCCGAGAGCCTTGGGATGCGGAGCCGCCGTTCAGGAAGCCCGCCTCGAACAGTTGAGCGGTCTCACCTGGAGCAATAGGCCCGTAGCCGACGCGGCCGGCAGCCGTTTCCACTTCGACAAGCGGCTCAAGCCAAAAGAGGCCGCGCGATCCGGTGCGCACAAGCTCGATCTCGAGGCCGCGGCGGCGCGCCTCATCGCGAATTGCGTCCGCGACAAGGTCCGCGCCAACGGACAGCGCCGACGAATCCGCGGGAACGAAGACGCGGACGCTCATTGCGTTTTGCCTTGCGCCGCCGCGACGATCGCGTCGATCCGATCGCGGTCGAGGCGGCCCACCGGCGCCCCGTCGAGCAAGCGCGGCGGGGAAAGGGCGCAGTTGCCGAGGCAGTAAACGGTTTCGACGTGAAGGCCGGAATGGTTGTCCTCGTCGTCGACCTTGATCCCGTGACGGAGTTCAAGATGCGAGACGAGGTCCTCGCAGCCCATGGACTGACAGGATTCGGCGCGACAAAGCTTCAACACCCGGCCATCGACCGGCGAGCGGCTGGAAATCATGATAAAAGCTGATCACGCCAAGCGTCTCGGCGCGCGAGATGTTCAGCGCGTCCGCGATCAACGGGATCGTGGCGTCGTCGATGTAGCCGAATTGCTCCTGCAGATCGTGCAGGATTGGCAGCGTGGCTCCTGGCGTGTCGCGCTTGCGATCAATGAGCGCTTGCGCCAAACCCAGATCAAAGGCCATTCGGCCAGACACGATATCCTCCCGGATCACCCTACAAATGCGCTCGGGCGCGCTCAGGTTCAAATTGAACGTTTGGAATGCACGATAGGAGAACCCTATCGATCGGCATTCCCAGGTTCTCGCCGAGCCGGTTCGGGGGCTGGATCAGCGCCGCGATATCATCGGGCAATTGCATTGCGAACAGGTTGCGGGCGAGCGGCGAGGGCGGCTCGCGATCGCTCATCACGAGCCCAATGGTGCGTTGTGCGACCGGCTCGACAAGTTCGATCGCGCGGGTGCCCTCCGGCACGCCGAAAAAGCGCAAGAGCTGGCGCGGCACGATCGCCGACCATTGGCCCGCGCTCACGTGCGAGACGAGATTGAAGATCGAATTGGTCTCGACCGCCGGGACGGGCTTCGCCCCAACCGAGCGAAAAACGCCGTCGATGATCCGCCGATTCTGCATGTCGGGCGTCAACAGGCACAAAGGCGTATTCGCCGCTTCGCGCCAGGTGACTTGCATTCGGCCGGCGAGCGGGCCGCTTGCCGGCGTGAGAAAGAGATATTCCTCGACGCAGACCGGTTTCGTCTTAACATGGGCGATCGGCTCGGCGTCCAGGTAGGTGAGGCCGACGTCGAGTTCGAAGTCTTCGATCCCCCGATCGATCTCCTGGCTGTTCATGGAAATAATGGCGACCGTCACGCCCGGAAATCGCGCATAAAAGGGGCCCGTGAGCTGGGAAACAAGCGGCAACGCGGTCGGGATCACGCCGATCCGAAGCCGGCCGGTCAGGCCCTTGTCGATCTCCGCAAGCCCGCGCCGAAGATTTTCGACCTCGGCGAGAATCCGGTGGGCGTGTTCCAGGGCGACTTGCCCCTGCGGCGTCAGGCCCACATATCGGTGGCCGCGTTCGACGATCGGCGCGCCGAGATCGTCTTCGAGCAGGCGGATGGCGGCCGAAAGGGTCGGCTGCGACACGTGGCAGGCGTCTGCGGCGCGGCCAAAGTGCTTTTCTCGCGCGAGCGCCGCGAGATATTCGAGTTGACGGAGGACCATGACGCCCTATCCAGGCGCTTGTCGTGGCGCCCTGCAAAGCCAAGGTCAATAGCAGGTTCCTATCGGGTTGGCCCTCCGTCTGGAGATCGCCCAATTTCGCCTTTAGGAGCCCCGACGCCGAATGGAGGTCCGATGCCGGAAGCCGAAACCAACAATGCGCCGCGATCGCGAGCGTTCGCGATCCGCATCGTCGCGACTCTCGTCGCTGTTGCGGTGGTCGGCTTTGCGGCGTTCATGCTGACGAGTCCGTCAGAACAGGCCGCGCGCGGCTCTGATCGGCGGAGCCTTCGCGCTCGAGGACGGGGCCGGCAAGACGGTCAGCGATCAGACGCTGCGAGGAAAACCGTTCCTGGTCTATTTCGGCTACACCCACTGCCCCGACGTCTGTCCGACCGAGCTTGCGCGCATCTCCGACATCTTAAGCAAGATGGGCAACAAGGCTATTCCGACGCTGTTCATCACCGTCGACCCGGAGCGCGACACGCCAAAGGTGATGCAGGACTATGTCTCGAGCTTCAATCCCGCCATGATCGGCCTTTCCGGCAGCCCGCAGGCGGTGGAAGCGACGGAGAAGACCTTTCGGGTCTACGCCCGCAAGGGTCAGAAGCAGCCCGACGGCGACTATTCGATGGACCACAGTTCGATCGTCTATCTGATGGACAAGAACGGCGCCTTCGTCGAGGCTTTCAACGTCGAGCACTCGCCTGAGGATGCGGCCAAGGACCTGGAGAAGTATCTGTGAGTTCGGACGCCATTGTCCGACGAGGCGCAGCTTGGTAGAGCTGAGCGAGAAAACGCAGAAAGTCTGAACGAGATGGACAAGTTTACGACATTGACCGGGGTCGCGGCGCCGATGCCGATCGACAATATCGACACCGACATGATCATCCCCAAGCAATATCTCAAGACGATCAAGCGCACCGGTCTCGGCGCAGGCCTGTTCGCGGAGATGCGCTATCGCGAGGATGGCTCCGAGCATCCCGACTTCGTCCTCAACAAGCCTGCCTACCGCAAGGCGTCGATTATCGTCGCGCGGCCACAATTTCGGCTGCGGCTCCTCGCGCGAACACGCGCCCTGGGCGCTGCTCGACTTCGGCATCCGCTGCGTCATCGCGACCGACTTCGCCGACATCTTCTATAACAACTGCTTCAAGAACGGCATTTTGCCGATCAAGGTTTCGCGCGAGGACCATCGCCAAACTCATGGACGACGCCGAGCGCGGCGCCAACGCGACGCTGACCGATCGACTTGCCGGCGCAGGAGATCCGCGGTCCCGACGGCGGCGTCGTCAAGTTCGAGATCGACGCCTTCCGCAAGCAATGCCTGATCGAAGGCCTCGACCACATCGGCCTGACTTTGGTCGAGGCGTCGGCGATCGAGGCGCACGAAACGAAGTCCGCCGCCGCCCATCCCTGGCGGTGATCGCCTTCCAGGGTGCTCGACGGCGGCCTGCGGCATTGCCGGACCAAAGTTTGGTTTTCCTTGGCGCGTGCCGATTCCGCCCCAAAAACCCCCGATAATGACATTGGTCTTGGATTTCCTTGGATTTCCTTGGATTCTCTCGTCCAAATCGAGCCTTTTCAATGGGTTACGCGGGATAAAGCGAGGAAAGTTTTTCCTCTCGCTTTTCCCTCGAGTTAGGCGCGGCCGGCGTTTGCGTTGAGCGTGCAGTCTTAGCCCGGCGGAGCTCAAGATTGTTCATGGCGCGAGCTTAACCTATTTTCTGATTTTCTGCAAATAATTGCTGTCCGGGCCGCTTACTTCGCGCCCAATCAAAAAATGGCGCGATCTGACCAAGGTCAAAGCCCAGGAACGGGACGCGCTTTCGCGCCCACGAATCGCCCGCCCAGAGTCCAGGACGTCTTCAGTCGGGCGCTCGCCGTTGGCCGCCGCCGGATCGTTGGCGCCCGGGTCGGCGGTCTGTTAACCTCAGCCTTGCCGATCTGATCGGCTTCATGGAAAAACGCCGTGGATATCTTGGCGTGGCTGCGAGAGCTGGGGCTGGAGCGCTACGAGCAGGCGTTCCGGGAGAATGAGATCGCTGCCGACATTCTGCCCAAGCTGACTGCTGATGACCTCAAGGACATTGGCGTCACCATCGTCGGGCACCGCCGCAAGCTTCTGGAAGCGATCGCCGCGCTGGCCAAGCCTGCTTTGGCGCGGCGAGCGGGACCGAGCGCCGCCAGGCGAGGCTCCGCCGACGGGGCCGGCCTTCTGAAGCCGAGCGGCGCCAGCTGACCGTGATGTTCGTCGATCTTGTCGGCTCGACCGCGTTGTCGGCGGCGCTCGATCCCGAGGAGATGGGCGCGGCCATTCGTGTCTACCAGAATGCCGTGGCCGGCGAGACCCTGCGCTTCGAGGGCCACATCGCCAAGTTCATGGGCGACGGCGTGCTGGCCTATTTCGGCTGGCCGCAGGCGCATGAGGACGACGCCGAGCGGGCGGTGCGGGCGGGCCTCGCTCTCGTCCAAACCGTGGGCGAACTTGAGGCGGGCGGCCATCGGCTCGCGGCCCGGATCGGGATCGCGACCGGGCTCGTGGTGGTCGGCGAGACGGTGGGCGAGGGCGAGGCGCAGGAGCGCTCCGTGGTCGGCGAGACGCCGAACCTCGCAGCCCGGTTGCAAGCCCTTGCCGCGCCCGGCAGCGTCGTCATCAGCCAGGCAACCCGGCGGCTGGTCGGCAGGCTGTTCGAGCTGACCGACCTCGGTCCAACCCAGATCAAGGGCTTCGCAGAGCCTGTCGCCGCCTTCCGGGTCGAGGGCGAGGGCTCCGCCGATGGCCGCTTCGAGGCCCTCCACGGGCAGCGCCTGACGCCGCTGATCGGACGTGACCACGAGCTGGCTATGCTGCTGGAGCGCTGGAACTGGGCCAAGGACGGAGATGGCCAAGTGGTCCTGATCGCGGGCGAAGCGGGCATTGGCAAGTCGCGGCTGCTGCACGCCCTTCGCGAGAAGCTGGCGGACGAGCCGCACTTCGCAATCAGCCATCTTTGCTCCGCCTACCACACCAACAGCGCGCTCCACCCGATCGTCGCGCAGCTCCAGCGGGCGGCGGGCTTCGCCTCCCATGACGAACCCGCGGACCGGCTCGCCAAGCTCGAGGCGCTGCTCGCACAGGGCGCCGAGCAGCTGGACGAGGCGACGCCCTGGTTCGGGGCGTTGCTGGGCGTCCCGACGGATGAGCGCTATCGCGCGCCCAACCTTAGCCCGCAGCGCCAGAAACAGCGCACCTTCGAGGTTCTGATCGAGCAGTTGGCCGGGCTCGCCCGCAAGCGGCCCGTTCTCCAGCTGTATGAAGATCTGCACTGGGCCGACCCCTCGACTCTGGAGCTGCTCGACATGGTGGTCGAGCGAGCGCGCGGCCTGCCCGTCCTCGTGGTGATGACCCACCGGCCTCAGTTCACCCCGCCATGGTCGGGCCAGGCGCACGTGACGGCGCTGCCTGTCAACCGCCTCGGCCGGCGTCAGGGGGCTGCGATGGCCCTCCGGGTCACCGGCGGCAAGGCGCTGCCGGCCGAGATCCTGGATCAGATCCTCGAGCGCACCGACGGCGTGCCCTTGTTCCTCGAGGAGCTGACCAGGACGATGCTCGAATCGGGCCTCATGACCGATGCTGGCGATCACTACGAGCTTGCGGGCCCGCTGCCGCCGCTTGCGATCCCGGCGAACCTGCACAATTCGCTGATGGCGCGGCTCGACCGGCTGGCCACGGTCAAGGAGCTTGCCCAGATCGGCGCCGTGATCGGCCGCGAGTTCTCCCACGAGCTGCTCGCCGCAGTCGCCGACCGGCCGCAGGAGCAGTTGGAAAGCGGGCTCGACCAGCTGGTCGCCTCAGAGCTCGTGTTTCGCCGCGGCAGCCCGCCCGACGCGACCTACAGTTTCAAGCACGCCCTGGTCAAGGACGCCGCCTATCAGTCGTTGCTCAAGTCCAGGCGCCAGCAGCTGCACGCTCGCCTCGCGCAGGTGTTCGAGGAGCGGTTTCCGGCTGTCGTCGAAACCCAACCCGAGCTGCTCGCATATCACCTGACCGAAGCCGGGCTCGACGCGCGCGCGGCGGATGCATGGGCGCGGGCCGGTCGCGCGGCCCTCGGTCGGTCGGCGATGCGCGAGGCGGCGAACTCGCTCTCTCGGGCCGTCAGTTTGCTCCAGGGAATGCCGTCCTCGCCCGATCGACAGCGCCTCGAGCTCGAGTTGCTTGGCGGCCTCGGCGTCGCTCTCACCAATACGCTCGGCCCGGCCTCTTCCGAAGCTCAGGCGACGCACGAGCGCGCGGATCAGTTGTCCCAGGAACTTGGCGACCGCAAGGCCCGGTTTCGCGCGCGCTGGAACCTCTGGCGCGTCTACAACGTGCGCGCTGAATACAATTCAGCTATCGCGGCAGGCGACGCGCTCCTGGCGGAGGCCCAAGCGGAGGGCGATGCCGATCACGAGGTGCAGGCGCACCATGCGCTGTGGTCGTCGTCTATATTCCGCGGCGATCTGGAGGCGGTTGTCACCACGTGGACCGCGTGCTCGCCCTCTACGAGGTCGAGCCGGCACGGAACGCAGGCGCTCACCTTCGGCGGCCACGACGCCCGGGAGTGCGGCCTCACCAACAGCAGCAATGCTCTGTTTCTTCTGGGCTATCCGGAGCGGGCGCTGGCCCGTAACGCGGAGGGCATCGCGCATGCGCTGGCGCTCGGGCAACCGCAGGTGGTCGCGCACGCCCACAACTGGGGCTCGATGTTGCTGCAGCTGGCTGGCGAACTCGAGGAGCTCGACCGCCGCACCACCCTGCTCGCGCGGCTCGCCGACGAGCACGGGCTCGCCATATACTACCCCGAAGCGCGCATCCTGGCCGCATGGCGCGCCGTTCACGAGGAGCGGGATCCACCGCGCCGCCGAGGAGATGCGAAATTTCCTCGACCGGCGCGCGGCCATGGGACGGTCTCTGTACACACCTATTTCCTCATGCTGTTGGCCGACGCCTGGCTGCGGCTCGGCCGACCGGACGAGGCGCAAGCCGCGATCAAGGAGGGTTTGGCCCGCGCCGAGGCGACAGGCGAGAACTTTTGCACGGCGGAGCTGCACCGGCTGCGCGCCCGCGCCTGCCTGGCTCTCGACGCTCGCGACGGTCGTGTCGCCGAGGCTGCTCTCGACGCAGCGCTCGCCGCCGCCGGTCATCAATCGTCACGCATCTTCGAGCTTCGAGCCGCCTGCGATCTTGCCCGGCTCTGGGCCGATCGGGGCGAGCGGCGGAAGGCCCACGACCTGCTCGCGCCAGTCTACGACTGGTTCACCGAAGGCTTCAAAACTGCCGACCTGAAGGATGCGAAGGCGCTCCTTGGAGAGCTTGCCTAAGAAGGCTGCTCTCCTCATAGACGAACGAACGGCCGGCCGCTCAACGCCTCTCGCCGTTCATCAGCACCGAGTGCGAGCGCCCATAGGCGAAATAGAGGACGAGGCCGATCGCGAGCCAGACGATCAGCCTGAGCCATGTTTCCCAAGGCAGGAACACCATCAGCAAGAGCGAGAAAGCGATGCCGAAGCTCGGCACCCACGGCACGGCGGGCGTGCGGAACGGGCCGGAAGATCTCCGCGTCGCTCTTGCGCAGATAAACCACCGCGCCGCAGACCAGCGCGAACGCGAACAAGGTGCCGATGCTCACCATTTCGCCCAGAACGTCGATCGGGGTGAGCGCCGCCACGATGGCGACGACGATTCCGATCAGGAGCTGACTCTTGTAGGGCGTGCCGAGCGTTGGATGCACCTCCGAGAACATTTTTGGCAGAAGGCCGTCCTTGGCGATGGTGAAGAAGACGCGGCTCTGCCCGTAGAGCAGGACCAGGATGACGGTCGTTAAGCCCGGCCAGCGCGCCAATCTTGATGAGCACCGAGAACCAGGTCATGCCGATGACGTCGACGGCCTTGGCGATCGGGTCCGGGACGTTGAGCTCGGTATAGGGCACGAGGCCCGTCACCACGGCCGCCACCAGCACATAGAGGATCGTGCAGATTATGAGCGAGCCGAGAATGCCGATCGGCATGTCGCGCTGCGGCATTTTGGCTTCCTGCGCGGCGGTCGAGACGGCGTCAAAGCCGATGAAGGCGAAGAACACGACCGAGGCGCCGCGCACCACGCCTGACCAGCCGAAATGGCCGAACTCGCCGGTATTGGTCGGAATGAGGGGATGCCAGTTGGCGGAGGTCACGTAGGCCGCCCCGAGCAGGATGAAAGCGACCACGACGAACAGCTTGACCGCGACCATGATGTTGTTGAGCCGGGCCAATTCCTTGGTGCCGCCGATCAGCATCGCGGTCAGCGCGAGGACGATAAGGGCCGCGGGAATGTTGACGATGCCCCCGACCGTGGTTCCATCCGGCAACTTGACCTCGCGTCCACGGCGCGGCGGCGTATTGGGGCGGGATGGTGATGCCGAAATTGCGCAGCAGCGACGCGATGTAGCCCGACCAGCCGACCGCCACGGTCGAGGCGCCCATGGCGTATTCGAGGATGAGGTCCCAGCCGATGATCCAGGCAAAAATCTCGCCGAGCGTGGCGTAGGTATAGGTGTACGTGCTGCCGGCGACGGGCAGGAGCGCGGCAAGCTCGGCGTAGCAGAGGCCGACAAAGGCGCAGGCTATGCCGCCGATCACGAAGGACAGCATGATGCCCGGCCCCGCATAACGCGCCGCCGCGGTGCCGGTGAGAACGAAGATGCCGGCGCCGATGATGCAGCCGATCCCGAGCGCAGTGAGGCTGAACGGACCGAGGGTCTTGCCCAGCGCATGGCCCTCGCCTTCGGCGATGATGTCGGCGAGAGGTTTCCGCGTCATCAAACCCTGAGGGAGCGGGCTGGGGGTCAAAGCCTGGTCTGTCATCGGGACCTCGCTTGTTGCTGTCGCCTTCGCCCCCCGGCGCGACCTCGTCCCGAAGTTGGCACGGATCGTCATGAAAACGCCATACAATAAAAAAGGGGGGGCAGGCGTGACGCTGTCGGAGCGAATTCGCGGGGTTCATTCCACGGAGCGCCATCATCGTTTAGTGTGTCTGTTCAGTCAGCAAAGGGCGAATGCTCGGCTCTGATGAACGGCACGACGGTTCTTCTGACCGCAATCGGCTACGTCTCGTTTCTGTTCCTCATCGCCTGGTGGGGTGACGGCGCTGGGCGACGCTTTCTATCCGGGCGCTCGCGGGCTTTCGTCTATGCCCTCAGTCTCGCCGTCTATTGCACGTCCTGGACCTACTACGGCTCGGTCGGGCTCGCCTCTGCGCACGGGCTTGATTTTCTGCCGATTTATATCGGTCCGATCCTGGTCATCGGCTTCGGGGCGCCGTTCATCGCCCGCATCGCCAATCTCGCCCGCGCGCAGAACGTCTCCACGGTCGCCGATTTCGTATCCGCGCGCTATGGAAAATCCCAAGCCGGTGGCCGCCGTCGCCGCGCTCATCGCGCTGATTGGCTCCGCGCCCTATGTGGCGCTCCAGCTCAAGGCCGTCGCGCCAACAATATTGATGGTGGTGAATTCATTCGATCGCGGGCGACTGACGCCGGCGGCGCCATCGGCCTCGTTTTATCTCGCGGTGTCGTTGCTGCTGGCGCATCTTCGCGATGGCGTTCGGCACCCGGCGCATCAACCCCAAGGAGCATCAGGACGGTCTCATTCTCGCCATCGCGGTCGAATCGATCGTCAAGCTGGTGGCGTTTCTCGCCGTCGGCGCCTTCGTCGTCTGGAGGCTCAACAACGGGATCGTCGATCTGACCGAGATCGCCGGGTCCGATCCCAGGATCGCGTCGGTGATCCAGACGCCTCCCGATCCGGCGGTTTGGGTGGTGACCACGCTGTTGTCGGCGTTCGCGATCGTGCTTCTGCCACGCCAGTTTCACGTCGCCGTGGTCGAGAACCATGACCAGCGCGACATCCGCACCGCGGCGTGGCTCTTTCCGGCCTATCTGGTGCTGATCAATCTGTTCGTTGCGCCCCTCGCCATCGCTGGCCTCAAGATTTTCCCGGACGCGTCTTTCAATCGCGACCTAACGGTTCTCGCGCTGCCGCTCAACGCCGGCGCGCATGGCGTGGCGCTCATGACAATGGTGGGCGGCCTCTCCGCGGCGACCGGAATGGTTGTGGTCGAGAGCGTCGCTCTCGCCATCACCATTTCCAACGACCTGGTGATGCCGCTCCTGCTCCGGCGCCAGTACGCAGGCGCCCGCCGCTGAAGGCGACATCGGCGCGCTGGTCCTATGGGTGCGCCGGATCGCGATCGTCGGCGTTCTGGCGCTGGGCTTCGCCTATGAGCGCATGACCGGCAAAACGGGCCTCGTGTCGATCGGCCTCTTGTCGTTCGCCGCGGTGGCGCAGATCGCGCCGGCCTTTCTTGGCGGGCTTTTCTGGCGTCGCGGGACCGCGCGGGGCGCGATCGCAGGCATGACCATAGGCGTCGCTGGCGTGGCTTTACCTGCTGCTTTTGCCGTCGATCCGGCCGGACCAGGCGCTCTCGAGCCTTCTCGCGCACGGGCCCATGGCGATCGCGTGGCTGAGCCCGGCTGCGCTCGTCGCCTTCGCGCCCAACGCACTCGTGGGCGGGGTGGTCCTGTCGCTCGCCGCGAATGTCGCAGCGTTTGTCGCCTTTTCGCTGACCCGCCAGCCGAGCGCGCTCGAGCGCGCCCAGGCGAGCGCTTTCGCCGGCAGGGCCGGCGGCAAGCCGCAGGCGTTCCGACTCTGGCGTTCGTCGACGACCGCGGGCGAACTCGAGGCGGCGGTCGCCCGCTATCTTGGCGCAGGGCGGGCGCGCCGCGCTTTCTCAACCTTCATGCGCGAGCGCGGCCTCGTTTACGACCCCGCGCTCGAGGCCGGCGCGCAACTCATTCGCCACGCGGAATTTTTGCTGTCGCCGGCGATCGGCGCCTCGACCTCGCGCCAGGTCCTGTCGCTGCTCTTGAGGCCGAGGACCGTGTCGGGCCAATCGGCGCTCAAGCTCATCGACGAAGCCTCGGCGGCGATCCAGTCGAGCCGCGACCAATTGCAGCATGCGCTCGACCACGCGAGCAGGGCATCACCGTTTTTGACGCCAATCTGGCGCTGACCGCCTGGAACCGGGAATTCGCCGACCTTTTCGGTCTGCCGCCAGCCATGCTGCGTCAGGGCGTGGGGCTTGACGAGATCGTGCGCTTCAACGCCGGCCGCGGCGTCTACGGGCCGGGAGATTCGGAGGACTTCGTGGCTGACCGGGTCGCGAGCCTGCTCTATGACGATCAACCGAACCGGCTGCGCGTGCTCTCGACCAACCGCGTCATCGAGGTGCGCTCGGCGCGGCTTCCGGACGGCGGGATCGTCACCACCTATACCGACGTCACGCTAAGCGTTCAGGCCGAAGAGGCGCTTGCGGCCTCCAACGAGATGCTCGAGCGGCGCGTCGATGAGCGCACCGCGGAATTGCAGCGGCTCAACGCCGAGCTCGAGCGGGCGAAGAACGAGGCCGACGCCGCCAACCTCTCCAAGACGCGGTTCCTCGCCGCGGCCAGCCACGATATTCTGCAGCCGCTCAACGCCGCGCGGCTCTACGCGAGTTCGTTGACCGAAGGCGTCAATCAGATCGACCCCGAGGAGCGCAAAAATCTCGCGCGCAACGTCGACATCTCGCTCGAGGCGGTCGAGGAGATCATCGGCGCGCTCCTCGACATTTCGCGACTCGACGCCGGCGCGACGCGGCCAGAGATTTCCGACGTTTCTGTCGCCGATCTCATGCGCCTGCTCGAGATCGAGTTTGCAGCCTTCGCCCGGGCGAAGGGGCTCGATCTCGTCTTCGTGTCCACCAGCCTCGCCATTCGCACCGATCGGCGCCTCATGCGGCGCCTGATGCAGAACCTCATTTCGAACGCGCTCAAATATACGCTGAGCGGCCGGGTGCTGGTCGGTTGTCGCCGCGTTCCCGGCGCAGTCCGCATCGAGGTCTGGGATACGGGGCTCGGCATTCCGCCCGAGCATGAGCGCGCGGTGTTCGTCGAGTTCAAGCGGCTCGACCAGGGCGCGCGGGTGGCGAGCGGCTTGGGACTCGGCTTGTCGATCGTCGAGCGCCTGGGACGCGTGCTCGAACATGCCGTGGGCTTGCGCTCCCGCCCAGGCAAGGGCTCGGTGTTCTTCGTCACCGCGCCGCTCGCGCGTGCGGCGCTCAAGGCCCGCGCGGAGCCGGGCGCGCCAGAGCCGGTGGCGGCGGGCGAGCCGCTCGACAGGCTCAAGGTGCTCGCCATCGACAACGAGCCCCGCGTGCTCGAGGGCCTGCAGCGTCCTTCTGACGCGCTGGGGCTGTCTGGTCGCGACTGCCCATGGCCTTGAAGAGGCGAGGGCGGCGCTCGACGCGTTCGGCGCGCCGGACGTCATCATCGCCGACTACCACCTCGATTCCGGCGACGGCGTCGCCGCGATCCGGGCGTTACGCGAGCGCTTCGGCCGCAGCATCGCCTGCGATCCTCGCGACCGCCGATCGGAGCCCCGAGGTCCGCGACGAGGCGGAGCGTGCGGATGTCCGTCGTCATGAACAAGCCGATCAAGCCCGCGCCTTGAGGGCCCAGCTGACCCGCTACGCTGCGCTGCGCGAGGCGGCGGAGTAGCCGGACTATCCGTCGCGCCCCGTCGGCACGGTTCGTGATCACCAGCGCGATGCCACCGAGAACCGCCAGATGAAATGCCGAGGCGGAGCGTGATTGGTTCGGCGAGCAAGGTCGCGCCGGCAAGCGCAGTGATGACCGGCAAGCTGAGTTGAACCGAAGCGCCTTCGGCGGCGCTCAGTCCAGGTAAGGCCGCGTACCAGATCGTGTATCCGAGGCCCGAAGCGATCGCCCCCGACAGCAATGCATAGATCAATCCGGCAAGCGGCGGGGTCTCCCTGACCAGCGGCAGGCTCAAGAAGCGCCATCGGGACCGCGCGCAGAAAATTCCCCGCTGTCGCGCCGAGCGGATCCGCGCTGCGGCGACCCAACAACGAATAAGCGCCCGGCGACACCCACCCCAAGCATCAGGCCCACGCCGGTCAACGGCGGCGTCGGACGCCAGGTGACCAGCGCGGCAGGCCCACCAAAGCCAAGAGGAGACCGAACCACTGGCCGGCGCGTCGGGTGTTCGCCATTCACGATCCCGGTCATCACCATCGTCACCTGACCGGCGCCGAACAACAGCAACGCGCCAACACCGGCAGGCAGCGACACATAGGCAAAAGAAAAAGCGGCGGCATAGAAGAACAAAGCCAGCGCCGCGCGCCATGACCCACCGCTCGGGCGTCCCCTCTCGCGACCGCACAGATCGCCGCCATCATGGCCGCGCCAGAGACGATGCGAATCAAAGTGAAACTGGCCGGATCGATCCCGGACTGAGCAAGAGCTAATCGGCAAAGAACGGAATTAGCGGCGAAGGCGACCATCGCAACCGATGTGAGCGCAATGTTCGACCCTTGCTCCCTCTGGTCAGGCTCACGGAAATCTCAGGGCGACCGTTCGCGCCACTTGACCCGCCCAAGGCGCGTCAGTAAATCTGCGTCGCTGCCGTCCTGGCCGCGCGCGAGCTCGATGGTCGTGATCGCGACCAGCATTTCGGCGCGCGACTTCAGATCCTTGGCCTCGAGCAGCGCCTGCTTCTCCCTCGGTCCGCACGGGCTCATCATCGACAGGCCGTTGACCAGAGCCTCGTTCCGACGCCTTCTTGATGTCGCTCCACACCACTTTGATCTCGTTGACCTCGGCGAAGCGTTTCAAGAGCCGCAATCGAGATCCTCGCGATCGACCGCCGCTTCGCCCGCGCCTTGGAGTAGAACCGGCGAACGGCAAATAATCGGGGACCGCGGTCCGGTACGGGCGGCTCGCTCGGCGTTTCCCCGGTCAGGCGGAATCGCGCCACGCCCATCAGGGTCAAGAAGCAGCGGCCGTCGCCGATCTCCGCATATTGGACGATGCGGCCGGCGCAGCCGAGCGGATAGAGTTCCGGCGCCGGATCGGTCGCTTCTTCCTCTGACGAGGGCTGAATGACGCCGATCAGGCGTTCGCCAGCCAGAGCGTCGTCCAGCATCTCGAGATAGCGGGGCTCGAACACCGTGAGCTGGATCGGCCGGCGCGGCAACAGAAGTGCGCCCGCCATCGGAAACAGAGGGATCGCCGCCGGCATCTCGGCCGGCCCGGCGAAGGTGCGGTTGAGCTTCATTGCGCTCTTCTCATTCTTCGGATGCTCTTGCTTCGGACGCTTTTGGCGGTTCGCGGTCGAAACCAGACCGCCGACAGCTTGCGCCTTGCGGTGACCGAGGCCGGGTCCATCAGAGCCCAGGCCTCGAACAGCTGCAACAATTGTTTGCGCGCCGCCTCGTCGTTCCATTTGCGGTCACGAGCGAATGATTTCAAGCAGTTGGTCGGCGGCTGCGTCGCGCTCGCCTTTGGCGACGAGCGCGACCGCAAGATCGAAGCGGGCCTGAAGGTTGTCGGGGTTGGCGGCAATCGCCTGTTCGAGGGGCGCGAGCTCGCCGACGTCGCGGCTTGCTCGGCAAGCCGAAGGCCGCCTGCGCCGCGGCGATGCGGGGTCTTGCTCCTTGCCGGGCGCCGGCGCCGGCGCCATCTACAATAAGGCCTTGGCCTCGTCGAGTCGTCCGCCGCGACATGGAGTTTGGCGAGGCCGCCGATGGCCTTCGCCTCGCCCGCGTCGTCCGCAAGATCGCGGAATAGATCGAATCTGCTCCGGTCGGGTCACCTGGCGCTGTGGCTGCCTCGGCCTCGCGTCAAAGGAGTTCCTCCATTTCGTTCTGGAGCGGACCGACGAGCCGCTCAATAAAGCCGCGGATCTGGCTTCCGGCAGCGCGCCGACAAATCCGTCGACCGGCTGGCCCTTTCGAAGGCGATGACGGCGGGAATCGACTGGATTCCGAGTTGGCCCGCGATCTGGGGATGCTCGTCGATGTTCATTTTGACCAGCGCAACCTTGCCGTCGGCGTCGGCGACGGCCTTCTCCAGCGCGGGCCAAGCTGCTTGCACGGACCGCACCAGGGGGCCCAAAAATCGACCAGAACCGGTTGGCGCGTCGACGGCGTCAGGACGTCCGGCCTGAACGAGCCGTTGTGACCTCCTTCACCGGGTCCGCCTTGGTTTGGGCGCAATCGCGCCATTGCCATTCGCCATGTCCACTCATCTCCAGCCAAGCGGACGGGCAAGGCCCCCGGGGCATGTCCCACTTTCCCCCCTAAATGGCGGCCTTCCCTAGATTATTCCAACGTGCGGCTCGATCCTGGCCCAGCGCGACGACCAGGGGCTCGTGTCCGGTCGCGCGCAGGAATTTCTTCAGGTCGGCGCTTGAGCCCGGTGGTGCGGGTGTTGACCAGAGGATGAAAATTGAGGCGATCATGCCGCAACATCGCTGCGTCGAGCACGACGGAAACCCGGCCCGCCACGTCGTTGATCGCGCCGAAGGGAGTGACCGCGCCCGGCCGAACGCCCCAGACCTCCTCCAAAAACTCCGCCGAGCCGAAGGAGACGCGCCCCTGCGCGCCGATCTCTCGTGAACCCGCTTGAGGTCGATCTCGGTCTCCTCGCCCAGCACCAGCAGGAACAGCCGGCTTTTCTTATCCTTGACGAACAGGTTCTTCGCGTGGCCGCCGGGGATTTCGCCGCGCAGGGCCGGCGAATCCTCGACCGTATGCAGCGGCGGATGGTCGACGGTCTCGGTCGCGATGCCGAGCGCGGCCAGGTAGGCGAGCAGATCTTCGGGTGAGACAGGCATCAGGAACACGGGATTGGGGGGGATGGCGAGTTGGTAGCCGCTTCAGGCGTCGGCGGCAACATGACATGCCATATAGAGCGGCCATCGCGCCACCCTCTAGTTTTGATCTGCGCAATTGTCTTTATAGATGGTCTCTATTGCGACAGCCGAAGGCGTGTCGCTGTAAGCGTATTTCGCCAGGATTGCGCGGATAAACGTTCTAATGGTCTGATCGTCGGAAGAATGTCCGACAAAGCAGGTGCGTTTGCCCTTAACTCTTGCGTTGGGTATCCAAGTCATCGATCGCGTGAGTGATGTATTGGTGGCAGTCGGAAAGATGATCGGCGATGCACGATCTCGCTAAATCATCGACTTTTTTGAGATCTAACCCGGCATGCGCGGACTTATCTGCGAGATGACGCCCGCAAACACGGTCACAATTATCAGGCCCCACCGTCGCATTTGCAATCCCCTTTGCCGCCGTTGACCGCGACCCAGCTTTGCACCTGGCCTACGGCCAGTGGGATTGCCACTATACAGCATAGCATCGGAACGGCGCTGGACTTATGTCGACCCGGAAGGCCGACGGACAGCTCGATCGCCGCGAAACCCCAGACGACTGCGTGGTGAAAATGACTGCGGTGTCTTTCAGCCGGGTCGCTCCTGTCGAATGCAGCATCACTCCTGTCTAATCCCTAATCGCTCTTGTCGAATCGCAAAGAGAAAGAGGCTGGCGTCGGGCCATGAAATCTGTATAAGCGCGCGATCCGCGACATGGTATAGCGCGGGAATTCGCGTCGCGACCG
>CAVOZT010000002.1:0-121865 GCA_963701375.1 uncultured Acidimicrobiales bacterium
CTCGGCGCTTGTTGCTGCACCTCTTCACCCTGGTCCGCCTCAACTGTCTGGTCCGCCTCAACCGTCTCACCCGCCGCCGGCGCCTTTTTCGAACGGGCTGCCTGGGACTGCTTCGCCCGCTTGTCCGGAGCAAGGACCATCACCATGTTGCGTCCGTCGAGCCGGGCCTCGGTCTCGATCCGTGCCGTGCCGTCGAGCGCTTCGGCGAACCGGTCGAGGATCTCCTACCGAGCTCGGGGTGCCCGACCTCGCGGCCCCGGAACATGATCGTGACCTTGACCTTGTGGCCCTCGTTCAGGAACTTCGGACCACCTGGCGGGTCTTGGTGTCGAAGTCACCCGGGCCGATCTTCGGCCGATACTTCATCTCCTTGATCCCGGTGTTGCTGGTCTTGCGCCTCGACTCCCTCGCCTTCTGGGCCTCGTCGAACTTGAACTTGCCGTAGTCCATGATCCGGCACACGGGCGGGTTCGCGAGCGGCGCCACCTCGACCAGGTCGAGATCGAACTGACGGGCGATCGCGAGAGCCTCTGGCAGTGTCTTGATCCCCAGCTGTTGACCGTCAGGGTCGACCAGGCGCACCTCGCGGGCACGAATGCGGTCGTTTATCCGGATTTCGCTGGCAGTTGTGGTGGCGATGCGCACTCCTCCTGTTTCGGGCCCCGGTCTCCCGGGACCACCGCCCAGAAGCGATGACCGCCTGCCACCCGTGAATACGGGCAACCCTTTACCCGGGCTCGTTCAACACGGCCGGGTGGGGGCGCAATGCGACCCCGCTTCTGATGTGGTCAGTCACGTTATCAGCCGCCCGCTCGAAACCCCGCCCTCGACCTGGGCGCGTTCGTACGGGGACGCTGTCACGAAGGCGCGCGAACTCGATCGACGAACCCACACAGACACGGTCGGCGCCACGGGCCAGACGGTACGATTCATGCCTGTGAGCAGCTTGTGGACACCCAGCGGAGAACACAAGATCGACCGACCTGAGCCGGCCTCCGGAGCGGCAGGCGATCCAAGTGGTCCGGACGGATCGGACGCTCCGAAACGACCGGGACCGGCAAGCGCCCGCGGGCGGAGCGAAGTCGACGGGCCCGACGAGGCCGAGCTCGACGAGGTCAGGCAGCAGTTGCTCGACGCTCCGGTCGAGGTCGTCGTGGCCAATCACGCTTACGGTCTGTTCGAGCTGGCGGCGCTCCACCTGTCCGCGCAGCCGCCCAACCTGGACAAAGCCCGCCTTGCGGTCGACGCCCTAGGGGCGCTGATCGAGGGCCTGGCGGGCCGGCTGGACAACGTGGAGCCGGCGCTGATGGAGGCCCTGGCACAGATCAGGCTCGCCTACGTCCAGATCAGCGCCTCCGGCGACGCTGACGCTCGACATGACTCTGACGGGCAACAATCTGCCTAGTACGACGACGGTCTAGTACGAGGACCGTCGGGAGCTCCCAGGACCTCAGCTGACAACGTCCGGCGTTTCGACGGTTTCGCCGGGAGTTGTTTCGTCCGGTTCTTCGGAGGTCGGTTCTTCGGAGGTAGATGGCTCCAAGCCGACCGACCATCCGACGCTGTCTGCGCTCAGCGTGACCACGGTCACCCCGACCGCCTCGAACCTTCCGAGGTGACCCGGAGACGTGCCGAACGTGACTCGCGCTCCCTGTGGGATGCGGCGCTGGCGGTTGGCGATCGACGTGCAGTGGAACGAGAGCAGCGAGCCGTCGTCAGCGAGGATTTCCCCGAGCCCACGGTCCTCGTCGAATTGCGTCACCTTGCCCAAACGCGGCTCTCGGAAGGCTCGGGTGGGTTGCACCGGCGACGCTCAGTGAACGATCTTCGAGAGCGCGAGCTCGATGACGTCGGACGCTCCTCGATCCTTGAGTGCTGGTATCAAGATGTTCACCTGAGACTTCTCGACGACCGTTTCGATCGCGAAGCCTCCACTCCCCGAGAGCTCTGACACGGTCGGCGCCTTCATCGAAGGGAGCATGCCGACGACTGCGTCCAGCGATTCGGCAGCGACGTTCATCTTGAGCAGCACCTTGGTTCTCGCTTCGAGCGTACCGACGAGCAGGGTGTAGAGCTGGTTCATGGCATGCCGGAGAGTGGGATCAGCCGCGGACGCGGGATTGGCCACGAGCTCGGTCCTCGACGTGAGCAGTGTGTCCACCACGCGTAGTCCCGCGGCCCGAAGCGCCCTGCCGGTCTCGGTGATCTCGACGACACAATCCGCGATCTCGGGGATCTTCGCCTCTGTCGCTCCGTAGGAGATCCTCACATCGGCGTCGATTCCGGCCTTCTCGAGTGCCCGGCGCGTGAGCTCGGGATATTCGGTCGATACCGCGTGCCATGCGGAAGGTCCGACATTTGCCGAACCGGCGAGTCTTCCGCGACGCACAACACGACGCGCACCGGATCCGGGGAGTTCTTGGAATACGCGAGCTCCCCCACGGTGACGACGTCCGCGCCCGTCTCTTCGACCCAGTCCCTGCCCGTGATTCCCAAGTCGAACATTCCGTCGGCGACGTAGTGGGGGATCTCTTGCGGACGCAGGATGCGCACCTCGTCGACACGAGGGTCGTCGATGGTCGCTCGGTAGTCGACGTCGGAGTTACGCCGGACGGTCAGGTCGGCGTCAGAGAACAGCTCGAATGTCGGGGCCTCGAGCGACCCTTTCGGGAGCACCAGCCGCAGCACGAATCCTCCTGTGGTCCGTTCAGTCCCTACAGCTCGGCGACGATGCGACTAACCGCGAGCTGAGACGGCGGTGGGCGTGGCAACCAGTCGTGGCAGCAGGTCGAGCATTTCGAGCGCCGTCACGGCGGCCTCGTAACCCTTGTTGGTGGGACCCGGAACAGATCGCTCCAACGCCTGGGCGATCGTGTCCGTCGTGAGCACCCCGAACACGACTGGAACGCCCGTGTCGAGATTCACTCGTTGTAGCCCCGAAGCACACTCTCCGGCCACGAAGTCGAAGTGTGGCGTGTCGCCGCGGATCACTGCTCCGAGACAGACGACGACTTCCGCCCCACCGTCTCTCACGGATCGCATTGCTGCCAGCGGGAGCTCGAAGGCGCCTGGCACCCAAGCGACGCTGACCGAAGCGAGAGGAATTCCGTGAGAAACGAATGCGTCGAGCGCGCCGTGGCACAGGCGAGCCGAGACGCCACCGTTGAACTTCGCACAGATGACCGACACTCGTGGGTCGCGCGCGGCGGCCGCGCCAGCATCGCCGACCATCACACGCGCACCGCGTGAGGCCAGCGCTTCTAGGTCCGATGCGTCGAGTTTGGTGGTCTCGTCAGAGGTCAATCGGGATCGAGCTCCTCGCGCGGTTCGGCCGGTGTTCCGGCGACTGCGTCCACGCTGCCGTTGGAGGGTACCGGTGCGTCGGTCCCGTTCGAGGCAGGACCGCGGCGCACGTCGAGTCCGGTCAACAGATGTCCGAGCCTGTCGCGCTTCGTCATCAGGTACGCGCGATTCTCGACGTTCGGTTCTATGTTGAGCGGAACACGTCCCACGATGTCGAGGCCGTAGCCGTCGAGCCCGGTGTACTTCATCGGATTGTTGGTCATGACCCTCATCGTCGTGACGCCGAGGTCCATCAGGATCTGAGCTCCGATGCCGTACTCGCGGCTGTCAACCGGCAAACCGAGCTCCAAGTTGGCGTCGACCGTGTCGTGGCCCTGCTCTTGGAGGCTGTAGGCGCGCAGCTTGTGCGCGAGTCCGATGCCACGACCCTCGTGGCCGCGCAGGTACACCACGACACCCGAACCCGCCTCCGCGATCAGGCCGAAAGCCGCGTGGAGCTGAGGACCGCAGTCGCAGCGAAGCGACCCGAAGACGTCTCCGGTGAGACACTCCGAGTGAACACGCACGAGCACATTTGGACGACCCGACACATCACCCGCGACGACTGCGAGGTGCTGCTCCCCGTCGAGAACCGACTCGTAGGCGTAGCCGGAGAAGTCACCCCACTCACTCGGGATCCTGACCGGGCCCGCGATCCGCCTCACGAGGCGTTCGGTGTGGCTCCTGTGCCTTACAAGGTCTGCGATCGAGATGACGAGCATGCCGTGTCGCTCTGCGAGTGCCTCGAGCTCCGGCAGACGTGCCATGTGCGCCTTGTCTTCGCTCACCACCTCGCAGAGCACCCCCGCCGGCGCCATTCCAGCCAACCGCGCAAGGTCGACAGCGGCTTCGGTGTGGCCCGCCCTTTTCAGCACACCGCCAGGCCTGTATCGAAGAGGAAAGATGTGGCCGGGTCTGTTCAGATCCTCGGGCGCGGTCAGAGGGTCGACCAGAGCCTTCACTGTCGCCGCTCGGTCCGACGCCGATATTCCCGTCGTCGTGTTGAGCCGCGCATCGACGCTGACGGTGAACGCCGTGCGTTGGGATTCGGTGTTCGAAGAGACCATCAGAGGCAGATCCAGGTCGTCCAAACGCTCAGGCGTGAGAGGTACACAGATGACGCCGGAAGTGTGTGCAAGGAAGAACGCGATCTTGGCCGGCGTGGCGGCTTCGGCGGCCATTATGAGGTCGCCCTCGTTCTCGCGATCTTCACCGTCTACGACGATGACGATCTCTCCCCTCGAGATCGCCGCTATGGCGTCGACGATCGGAGCAAACGCCATCACGCAGCCCTCTCTGCAGCGCGCCGATACGGCGCCAGCTCCAAACGGACGTCGTCACCGAGGCGCTCGACCGAAACAACCCTGCCCCTCCAGAGCTGTTCCATCGTGGGGGCACCGGGGCCCGCGAAGAGAGGCACGGCGTCGTCGCCTCCGAAGAACGCAGGAGCGAAGTAAAGCACGTAGCGGTCGACGACCTGGGCTCTGTGGAACGCTGCCGCAACCCGTGCACCGCCTTCGACGAGGAGTTGGAGAACTCCGCGCTCACCGAGGTCGTCGAGCACTTCGGTCGGATCGCCGGACAGCTCGACCGCCGGAAGCACCCGTGATCCGGCGGGTGCCCGCCCGAGGACGACCCGAAGGGGTTGACGCTCGGGGATCGGCTCGTTCCTCACGGTCAGCTCCGGGTCGTCATTGCGAACCGTGGCGGCGCCAACCAGGACCGCGTCTGACATCCTGCGAAGCTCGTGGGCGTCGCGGCGCGAATCGGGGCCCGTTATCCACCTGCTCGAGCCGTCGGGCGCCGCGATGCGTCCATCCATGGTGGCGGCAAGCTTCAGCACGACGAGCGGGCGACCGGTCCGCCGGTGAGTGACGTATGCGGCGAGCTGCTCCTCGACCTCTCCGGACGCCACACCTACCGTCACGTCGATCCCAGCTTGCCGGAGGGCCTCGACTCCGCTGCCGTCCACCGAAGGGTCGGGGTCCAACAGGCCTACGACCACCCTGCTCACTCCCGCCTCGATGATGGCGTCGGTGCATGGAGGAGTGCGTCCGTGTTGCGAGCAGGGTTCGAGAGTCGTGTAGAGCGTCGATCCCCTGGCCGAGTCACCCGCCGCTTTCAGCGCGGCAACCTCAGCGTGGGGTCCCCCCGGCGGAGCCGTGGCTCCCTCGAAGCGATCGAGGTTGAGAGGCGTGTCGAGCGCATCGGGGTCGGCATTCACCTCCCCGGGAACGACGACACAGCCCACCCAGGGGTTCGGCGACGTCGTCGTCCTCACCCCCGCAGCCAGCTCGATCGCCCGCCTCATGAGACGAACATCCTGGTCGTCTGCGCCAGACGGCGCACCGTCGGTCTGTTTCACTGGACCACCCAGTCTACTTGTGCGGCCCGAAGACCCCTTTGGTCGATCCCGGATCCGGGCTATGGTAAGCAGGCCGTGCCGGCGGCTCGGATTCGCCGCACCGCCTCCCACGGGCGTTCGTCACCGAAGACGGCGGAGCCCGCTACCAGAACACGGGCACCGGCCGCGACGACGAGAGGGGCCGTTCGCTCGTCGATCCCGCCGTCGACCTCGAGCTCGGTTTTGAGCTCCCGCCGGTCGAGCTCTGCTCTCAACCGCTCGATCTTCGGGAGCACCTCGTGCATGAACTCCTGACCACCGAATCCTGGATGGACCGTCATGCACAGCAGGAGATCTGTGAGCTCCAAGAAAGGCTCGACTGCCTCGGCCGGCGTTTCGGGGTTGAGGGCGAGACCGGCGGTCAAACCGAGCTCCTTGCATGCACGGAGCAACTCAGCTGACTGCCCGACCTCGACGTGGACCGAGCAGCCGTCCGCTCCTGCCTTCTTGAAAGCCTCGAGATAGTCACCGGGGTTGGTCATCATGAGGTGGCAGTCGAAGAACAGCCCCGTGTGTCTCCGGAGCGACTCCACTACGGGTGGCCCGATCGTCAGATTCGGAACGAAGTGACCGTCCATGACGTCGATGTGGAGCCAGTCCGCCTCTTGCGCAACCTCGCCCACCGCCTCGGCGAGTCCTCCGAAGTCGGCCGAGAGTACCGAAGGGGCGATCCGCAGCACTCGAACGAGCCTACCGGTGGACTTCTCAGACGCCCGGATCCGGATCCCGCGGGATCAGGCGGATGAACGGATGAAAGCTCAAGTTCCGAGAAGTTCCCCCGCCTGTGGGCGGGCGCCGCGCAACCACTCTTCTGCACTGACACGCCTCCGACCTTCTGGTTGCACCTCGACGAGTTCGAGCGTCCCCGCGCCGCTCTTCACGAAGGTACCTCCGAGGGTCCCTGGCACGGCGCCGGCGAGCGCATCCGGGATCTCCGCGTGCCAGTGCGCGGCCGAGACGATCAGCCGGGCTCCCCTGAAGGTCGTCCAAGCTCTGCCAACGCGCACGATCCGGGCGAGCTCAATCGCCGGGGCGTCGAAATGCAGTTCGAGCTCTTCAGGTTCGATCTTCGCGGCGTACGTCGCCTCGCCTTGCTGAGGCTCGCCATCCGGGAGTTCGGACACTCCCCCAGCCAGCACGTCCACGAGCAGGTTGGCTCCGGCCACAGAGAGACGATCCTTGAGCTCGTCCGCGTTCTCCTCGGCACCGATCGGGACTTCGAGGCGGGCGAGGACCGGACCGGTGTCGAGTCCGGCTTCTAGTCTCATGACGCACACGCCGGTTGTCGTGTCGCCTGCGAGGATCGCCCGTTCGACGGGTGCAGCCCCACGCCAGCGAGGCAGCAGCGAGAAATGGACGTTCACCATGGGCAACACGTCCAGAATTCGCTGCGGAATTATCCGTCCGTACGCGACAACGACGCCGAGCTCTGCGTTCGCGTCGAGTACGTCGTCCAGCTTGTCGGTGACTTCGAGGCCGAGATCTACGGCGGCCTTCTTGACCGCGCTCGGCTCGGGGTCCCCTCGTCTCGAGCGCCTCGTGTCGCGTCCTGTGACGACCTGCTCGATTCGGTGACCGGCAGCCACGAGCGCGCGAAGGGACGGGACAGCCGCTTGCGGAGTGCCTAAGAACGCGAGCCGCGACACCGAGTGAGTCTGCTACGTCGAACGGTCGGAGCGAGCGTTAAAGCCGAGGACCGTCCCCGTGCTCCGAACCTCCGCCCGCGCCACCAGACGTGACGGGGGCACCGGGACCGAAAGGATCGAACGTCATCTGCCGCAGAGTGCGCATGGCCTGCTTTCGCTGGTCCGGATCGAGCCGCTCGATCAACAGGACGCCGTCCAGATGATCGACCTCGTGTTGGTAGACGCGCGCCAGGTATTCCTCCGCCTCGATGGCGATCTCGTTGCCGTCGATGTCGAGTCCCTCTAGAAGAATGTCCCTGGGACGTACGATCGGCCACGACAGACCGGGCACTGACAGACACCCTTCATCGAACGTCCACTCGCCCGACGACTGCGTGATCTTCGGGTTGACGACCACAGAAGGACCTTCGCCCGCGTCGTACACGAACAGCCTCTTCTGAATTCCTACCTGGGGCGCCGCCAGGCCCACGCCCGGCGCCGCATACATAGTCTCGATCATGTCCTCGGCGAGTTGCTTGAGAGCGCCGTCGATCTCGGTCACGTCAGCGGTTCGCTGTCGCAGGACGGGATCGCCGTACATCCGGATCGTGTATCCAGGCACCGCGTCATGGTATCTCCGAGTTCCACTGACGTCGGCCGCGATAGTGCCGATCAAGCCCGAACCGGGTCGACCTCGACACGCAATCGCCCGGTCGGGCGCGCAACCGCGGCCAACAGGTCGCAGAGCGTCTCGTGATCGGGGGCCACGACGCGCCACTCTCCATCGTCGGGGCCGACGACCGTCACGGTGTCGGGCGCAGAGGTTCTGAGCGCCTCCCCGTACATGCCTGCGGCCTCGCCCGACAAGCGGGCGAGCGCGCTGAATGGCGGAAGGCGCAACATCGTCCGCACATCGATCTCGTCGCGGGCGAGGAGATCCGGGTCGGCGTGAACGGCCGACGCGATGGCGGGGTGATCCGGCATTCTCGTCTGGACGACGATCGGACCGCCGGGCGCCCGATCCGGGCCTCGCGCCGAGCGCGAGACGAGCCGTGCGGCCCGAGCCAGAAGCGCAATCGCTTCCTCCGCGGCTCGCAGGCGCGGCGCCAACAGCTCCGAATCGAAGTCCAAGAAAACGACTGCGTGTGACCGGTCCACGCGGTGCAGGACCGCCTCGGTACCCACTATCACCTTCTCTGCCGGCACCTTCTCTGCCGGGGAGTTGGTCGCCACGGGACCGTTGGAACTGCGGTCGAGCCCCGTGTCCTGCGCCTCGCGCGCTCGTTTCGCTGGCTTGCCCCATACTTCGGCGACCGGGGTGCCCGACAAGGCTTCGAGTTCCTCACGCACGCGGCTAACGCCTTGGCGGAGAACGAGTAGGCGCGAGGATCCGCATTCCGCACAGATATATGGACGCTCGAGACCGCACCTAGGACAGGTGAGTGCCTTGCGCGCTTCAGTTGCCGGTGACTGGGAAAGCGCTCCTTTGCAACGCTCACAACGTACGAGTGCTCCGCAGGTGCCGCACGCAAGCAGTCGCGCTCGGCCCGTCCTGTTGAGCACGCACACCACTCGCCGCGAATCGAGGGCTGCCCCAGGGTCACCGGATCCAGTCCTCTCTTCCGCCGCCCACCTCACCAGCCTGACCACACGCTCAGAGAAAAGGCCCTTGCGAGGGTCTTCTTCCCTGCGGTCGACCACCTCCACGTGTGGCCATGCTCGGCGCTCCGACACGCGATCGGTCACCACGAGTCGGCCCGCCCGGAGCACGTCGATCGTGGGGCAAGGAGACACGAGCGCCAAAGGGGCGCCGTCGCGCCTCGCGCGTTCGGCCACCACCTGCCAGGCGCACCAAGTAGGAGCCGCCTCGGCGTGGTACGCCTCGTCGTGCGCGTCGAGGACTACCGTGGCACACAAGTTCTCGAGCGGCGCGTACGCAGCTGACATCGTCCCGACGACGACACAGTTTCCGGATCGCGCGGCTGCCCAATCCTCGGGAAGCAACGCCACCGGATAGCCGGCCTTCTTCAGGCGCCGAGCGGCCTCCCTTGATTGCGCGTGTGTCGGCGCCAGGATCAGGACCCCGGCGCGGCCGGGCACGACCCGGCGCGTCCAGAGCTTGTCGGCGGCAGACAAAAGGATGCCGAGGCGATCCCCCAACGGCCCTATGCGCACCACCGAGACGTCCGCGCTGAGAGCCTCGTCAACGAGTCCTCGGTCCCCGCGCACGTTGTCTCGATGCGGAGGCGGACTCTCCCCGAGGACCGCCGGAGGAGCGATCCTTGCCACCACCTTGTCACTCGACGCCGTGCGCAACCCGAACGTCAATGCTCCGGCCCATCTCCACGAAGCCCATTTCGCGAGTTCGACGACGGATCCAGAAGGCCCGACGCCACGAACTGCCGCAATCGGACGCACAGCGATGCCGGGTGGTGCCTCTTCCGGAAGGTCGATGACCCAGCCGGCCACTCGCCGGCCCTGCACGTCGACGCGCACCTGCGTCCCTATTTCGACGCGGTCGGCGTGCTTCTCGTGAATCGAGTAGACGAACTGCTTGTTCAGTGCGGGCAAATCGGGAACGACGAGCGTGTACCGCTCACGCAGTCCGACGCGAGTTTTATCGACTGCCTCGCCGTGTGATGGATCCGCCAAGGCTCGACCTCGCCGCCGCCTAGCGGCTGTATTTCACAACTACAGGGATCTCACAACGACAGAGCGCGCCTGAGATCGTCCACTCGGGGAGTGTGCTCCCAGGTGAACTCCTTGTCCTCGCGCCCGAAATGGCCATAAGCAGCTGTGCGCCGATAGATGGGCCTCATCAGGTCGAGGTCACGAACTATTGCAGCGGGCCGAAGGTCGAATACCTCGCGCACCGCGTCTTCGATCGCCGGCTCGTCGATCTCTGACGTCCCGAAGGTCTGGACGAGAAGTGAGATGGGGTGAGCCACGCCGATCGCGTATGCAACCTGCACCTCGCAACGGCTTGCGATTCCTGCCGCGACGACGTGTTTGGCCACCCAGCGCGCCGCGTAGGAAGCGGACCGGTCCACCTTCGAAGGATCCTTGCCAGAGAACGCGCCACCACCGTGGCGAGCCATCCCTCCATACGTGTCGACGATGATCTTGCGTCCGGTGAGCCCCGTGTCGGCCCTGGGCCCGCCGAGCTCGAAACGACCCGTCGGGTTGGCGAGGATACGAACGTCGGAAGTGTCGAGGTTGTTCGGCAGGAGCGGCCGGATCACGTGTTCGGTCAGGTCGGGCAGCAGGACGTTGTCGAGATCGGTCCCTGGCTCGTGCTGCGTAGAGATGAGCACGGTGTCGAGCGCCACAGGCTTGTTGTCCTCGTAGACGACGCTCACCTGAGTCTTGCCGTCGGGCCTCAGGTACGACAGCTCGCCGGACCTGCGAACCTGCGACAGGCGCTGAGCGAGCCGGTGCGCGAGCCAGATGGGAAGAGGCATCAGGTCGGGGGTCTCGTCGCAGGCGTATCCGAACATCATCCCCTGGTCGCCTGCGCCTTGAGCGTTGAGCTGGTCCTCACCGCCGCTGCCCGTTCGCACCTCTGCCGCCAGGTCCACGCCTTGGGCGATGTCCGGAGACTGTTCGTCGAGTGAGACGATCACGCCGCAAGTAATCCCCGAGAATCCCTTGTCGTCGTGGTCGTACCCGATATCGCAGACCGTCTTTCGTACGAGCCCGGGGACGTCGACATATGCGGTGGTCGTCACCTCGCCCGCAACCACCACCAGTCCAGTGGTGAGGAGCGTCTCACAGGCGACCCGGCTCTTCGGATCCTGCTCGAGCATCGCGTCGAGAATCGCGTCTGAGACCTGATCGGCGATCTTGTCCGGATGGCCTTCAGTGACTGATTCAGATGTGAAGGTGTGGCGGCGGCTCAATTATCTCTCCTGGGATCGGTCGCCTCGGGAACCTGGTCGTCGCCATTCAGCTCGGCGTAGACCTTTGCGACAGTATCGAGCACCGAGTGGGCGACCGTCGACTTGGAGCCTGCCACGGCTCGTCCGGAGTCACCTCGCGTGACGAGGATCGTCACCGAATTCGTGTCGTGGTCGAAGCCGGCGCCGGGCTGCGTCACGTCGTTCGAGACCATGATGTCCACGCCTTTGGCGGACATCTTTCGGGAGGCACGCTCCACGATCGAGGTGGTTTCAGCGGCAAAACCTACGAGGACCTGACCGTCCCGGCGACGCCGGCCGAGCTCCGCCAAGATGTCGACGGTCGGCTCCAGGACCAGATCAGGCACGCCGTCCTGCTTGTGCAGCTTTTCGGGAGCGGCCACCTTCGGGCGGAAGTCCGAAACTGCTGCAGCCATGATCACGACGTCCGCTGCGTCAGAACGCGCCAATACGGCACCTTCCATGTCGGAGGCCGTTTCGACCCTTATCACCTCGTTCACTCCACGGGCCGGGAGTGCGGCTGCGGTCACCAGTGTGACGATTGCACCCCGGTCCGTCGCCGCCTCGGCCAGGGCGTGGCCCTGCTTGCCCGACGACCTGTTGGTGATGAACCGCACGGGATCGATCGGCTCGCGCGTACCGCCGGCCGTGACGAGCACCCGCAAACCCTTGAGGTCGCGGACGCTTCCGAAAGGACCGCCGCCGAGGAGCACATGCGAGACGGCAGCCACGATGTCCGCGGGATCTGCGAGTCTTCCGGGACCGGCATCGCCACCTGCGAGTCGGCCTTCGTCAGGCCAGACTATGTGCACGCCTCGACGTCGGAGCGTGGCGACGTTCTCTTGAACGGCGGGGTGTTCCCACATCTCTGTGTGCATGGCGGGGCAGACCACGACCGGGGCTCGCGTCGCGATGACCGTTGCCGTGAGCAAGCCGTCGGACAACCCTGCCGCATATGCAGCGATGAACCGGGCGGTCGCAGGCGCGACCACCACTACTTGAGCGTGTTGACCCAACCACGTATGCGGTATCGGCTCAGCTTCGTCCCACAGCCCCGTCCTGCACGGCTCGGAAGCGAGCGACGAAAAGGTGACGGGGCCGATGAAGCGGGTGGCTTCCTCGGTGAGAACGGGGGCCACGTGAGCACCGAGGTCGACGAGTCTGCGGCAGACGTCGACCGCCTTGTACGCCGCGATCCCTCCCGTGACTCCGAGAACCACGAACCGGTCCTGAAGAGGCAAACCAACCATGGGCCGGTCCTCGTCCTCGACTCGAGGCCCAACCATCTGCGAACCCGAGCCGGACGGTGCCTAGCTCGCCGAGTCCGGCGGCTCGCCCGCTTCGGACAGATCCGAGACCCCGGATCCGGACGTCTCTTCATTGGCGCCCGCGGTCACACCTCCGAGCGTCAACTCTCCCGGCTCGAGCCCGGACGTGTCGGCGCCGTCTGACTCGCCTGATTCTCCGCCCTCTAACTCTTCTGGATCCGGGCGGTGATACGTGGTCTTCGAAATCGCGATCTCTTCGAAGGCGATAGTGAGCGGCTTGCCGGACACGGACGTGACCTGAGGAGGCACTATGACGCCGAGCGACTCTCCGAGTTGGTTGTAGTAGGAGTTGATCTGGCGCGCCCGCTTCGAAGACAGTGCGACGAGCGTGAACTTGGAGTCGACCTTGTCGAGAAGGCTCTCCACAGGTGGGTCCATGAGCGTGGGACGGCGTCTTGCCATCGGGATCCTCCGGAGGGGGTCGCCGCCAGGCCGGTTCGCCGTTGGCGTGCGGTAGCGCTCGAGTATACCCGCGACCTGGGCCACGGCCTGATCTACATCGGCGTTTACGACGACTGCGTCCGCGATCCTCCTCCCCCGCGCCTCCTCCTCGCGACCGACCTCGAGGCGGGCGGCGATCGTTTCCGGATCCTCGCCTCGCCCGCGGAGTCGCTCTGCCTGGACCTCCGGCGACGGAGGCAGCAGCAGCACGAGTAAGGAATCGGGATGGCGGGCGATCACCTGCTCGGCGCCCTGCAGGTCTATCTCGAGCAGGATGTCTGAACCCGGCGGCGGATCGGGCCATGGTGTGCCGTAGCGCTCGCCCAGAAACTCGGCCGACTCGAGAAACCCGCCCTTTTCGACCATGGCGTCGAACTCCGCCGGCTCGACGAAGACGTAAGCGTCCTCCGCTTCACCAGGCCTGCGTTTTCTCGTGGTGTACGAGCGGCTCAGCCACAGCCGCGGCGTGCGCTCGACCAGCCGCGCAGCGATGGTGCCCTTGCCGGCCCCGCCGGGGCCGGAGAGGAGGAGGATCAGGGCTTCGCCATGTGCGTGAGCAGAGCGTTCCTCTGATTCGCGCCGAGGCCCTGGAGCCTCCGGCTCTCACTGATCCCTACCTGTTCCATCAGACGGCGGGCCTTCACCTTGCCGAGCCCGGGCAGGGATTCCAGCACCGACTGCACCTTCATCTTTCCGACGGTGTCGTCGCCGTCGGCCTGCTTCAACAGCTCCTCGAGCGACAGAGAGCCCATCTTCAGCCTCTCTTTGACCTCGGCACGCTCGCGGCGGACCTTGGCGGCCTTGTCGAGCGCAGCCTGGCGCTGCTCGGCAGTGAGTGCGGGAGGTTGCGGCATGCGGGCCACATTAGCGCCCGCTCTAGTGGTGGGCACCAGGCACGAATTATGCGGAGAGCAGGCGTGCCCGGATCTCTGGCTCACCTCGGACTCGTCTACGCGAGCTCTGTGGCGACCTCGTCGCGTACTCGGGCAGCTGCAGCTTGCGGATCGGCGGCCGCGGTCACCGCCCTGCCGATCACCAACAGGTCTGCTCCGGCGCGGATGGCTGCGCTCGGAGTCGCCACGCGGGCCTGGTCGTCATGATCGACCTGAGACGGTCGGATCCCGGGCACGACCCTGAGAAGGCCCGGCGCCGCAGCCGCAACGACGGGCAGGTCCGAAGCCGCACAGACGACGCCTCCGCATCCGGCGACAGCTGCGATGGTCGCTCGTCGGGCGAGCTCGTCTGGGGGCGCATCGGTATCGCTCGTCAGGACGGTCACACCTAGAACGTTAGGAAGCGCAAGACCGGCCGAGGTCGCTCCTTCTGCCATGTTCGAGGCTGCGGCTTCGACCATCGCTCGACCACCTGATGTATGCACGGTTGCGTAAGCCACACCGAGAGCACCGAGAACTCGCGCTGCGCGTCCTACGGTCGTCGGGATGTCGTGCAACTTCAGGTCGACGAACACGTCGAAACCAGCGGTTGACAGAGCCACGACGGCTTCTGGCCCGGACGCGGCAAAAAGCTCGAGCCCGACCTTCGCAACCGAGAAGTACTCGACGAGCGGTCGCGCCACGCGCAGCGCGACAACCAGGTCGTCAACGTCCAGCGCAAGCGCGAGGTGATCGCGTGCCGCGTCGGGCGAAGTTGTCATAGTCCCTGCGGACGTTGCATCGCAGACCCTTCCGACTGTTGGATCGGCGGACTTTGTGTCTGTTGCACGGGGGGATCTTGTGCCGGCGGCATCGAGAGGCCATGCAGCGGACTTTTCGGCGCGTACACGGATGCTCCCGGCGTCTCTTGGACGGATCGCCGGGTGTTGAGGTGCACGCCGGCGACGAGCTCGCGCGCATGCGACACGTGATGTCGCCTGCACCACCTTGCGAGCTCAGAGATGATCTTCACCGCCGACCTCGGGTCTCGAAGCGACGCCGTGCCCACCTCGACTGCGTCCGCTCCCGCCATCATCAGCTCTACAGCATCGAGCCCGCGGCTCACGCCGCCGACTCCGACGATCGACACAGGCGGTCCAGCTGGACCGGGCACGCCACGCGGGAAGGCCTGTCTACAGTCGTGAACTGCCCGGAGCGCTACGGGCCTGATTGCGGGACCCGACAGCCCGCCGCCCGACGGCCCCGAACCGAGTCTGTAGGTCCAGTGTTCGGCGTCGATCGCCATGCCGAGCACCGTGTTTATGAGAACCAGCGCTTCTGCTCCTGCCGCCAATCCTGCGGCGGCGATCTCAACCAGGTCCGCAGTGTTCGGGCTCAGCTTGACCCACAGCGGTAGTTCCGCGGCCGAAGACGCATGAACTGCCTCGGCGGTAGCCGAACGCGAGTGCGCGAACACCTTGTTGCGGTCCTCGAGGTTCGGGCAGCTCACGTTGACTTCGACCGCCACCACTCCCTCTGCACCCGCGATCATCTGAGCGGCACGCTCGAACTGCTCGACCGTGTTGCCCCAGATGCTCGCCACTACGGTCGCACCGCTGTCTCGAAGCTTCGGGAGCTCCTTCTTTCGCCAGTACTCCACCCCGGGCCCCTGAAGACCCACAGAGTTGAGCAGACCGCTCGGTGTCTCGCGCAGTCGGGGAGCCGGATTGCCCTCCCACGGCATTGCAGAGAGGGACTTCGTGACGAACCCACCGAGTGCCGAGTAGTCGAGGTAGCCCTCCATCTCCGTTCCGTGGCCTGCGGTACCCGACGCCGTGAGAATGGGGTTCTTGAGCACCACGGACCCCACTTGCGCCGTGAGGTCGACCGATCTGAGGATCTTCCTCAAGCGTCCTTCCCCTCCTCACGTGACACTGCGTGCACCTCTTGCAGGCTCATCACCGACAGAGGATGGCCACGCCACTCGGCTATTCCCGCGGCTGCCGCTCTTGCGGCGGCGACGGTCGTAAGGCATGGAACCTGGTGAAGCTGCGCCTCGGTTCTGATGTAAGCGCCGTCAGCGCGCGGCCCTCGACCCCGTGGTGTGTTGATGACGAGTTGCACCGCTCCTGCCGCAATAAGCAGAGCTGCGTTGGAGGATCCGGGTTCGCCGACCTTGGCTGCAACCGTCGCAACCGGTATGTCCCTGGCCGCCAGATAAGCAGCGGTGCCAGACGTAGCGGCGATCTCGAATCCGAGGTCGTGGAACGTGCGTGCCAGTTCGAGCCCGGCGGCCTTGTCGCGGTCGGCGAGGGACATGAACACTGTCCCTGAATCCGGCAGACGCGTGCCGGCGGCAATCTGGCTCTTTGCGAACGCAATGCCGAAGCTCGCGCCTATTCCCATCACTTCACCGGTGGAGCGCATCTCGGGCCCGAGAAGCGTGTCCGTTCCGGGAAAGCGGCCGAACGGGAGGACGGCCTCCTTGACGCTCACGTGTCCGCCGCCGGAGGGCTTTTTCAGCAAGCCCTCGGACCGAAGCGCTGAGAGCGACGAGCCCATCATCACCCTCGCCGCCACCATTGCGACTGGTACCCCGGTCGCCTTCGCGACGAACGGGACTGTGCGGCTGGCGCGCGGATTCGCCTCGAGCACGTATGCGACGCCTTCTTTCACTGCGAACTGCACGTTGACCAGCCCGACGACACCGAGAGCTTCGGCGATCGCCCTCGTGTGCGTCGCGATCGTTGCGAGGACCTCTGCATCGAGAGTCTGCGGCGGAAGAGCGCAAGCCGAGTCGCCCGAATGCACACCCGCTTCCTCGACGTGCTCCATCACACCGGCTATCAGCACCTCCCCCGTCGAATCTCGAACCGCGTCCACGTCAACCTCTACGGCGTCTTCCAAGAAACGGTCTACGAGGAGCGGGCGAAGCGCCGACACTCCGCCTTCGCGCTCGAGCGACCCGAACGAGCCACCGAGATCGCGGACCACCTCGCTCAGGCGCTCGTCGTCGTACACGATCTCCATAGCCCTTCCGCCGAGCACGTAGCTCGGACGAACCAACACCGGGTACCCGACCTTGGACGCGACGGCCAAGGCCTCGTCAACCGTGGTCGCAGTACCCCCCGAGGGCTGGGGGATTCCGAGACGCTCGCAAAGGTCGTTCCATCGTTCGCGATCCTCGGCCAGGTCGATCGAGTCCGGGCTGGTTCCGAGCACCGTGTGCTCGCCCAACGCGTGAGCCAATTTGAGAGGCGTCTGGCCACCGAGGCTCACGATCACACCTTCAACTCGTCCGTCGCCCTCCGACGCGTTCGACTCTGCCGTCAGGACGTTGAGGACGTCCTCTGTGGTGAGAGGCTCGAAGTAGAGACGGTCCGACGTGTCGTAATCGGTCGACACGGTCTCAGGGTTGCAGTTCACCATCACCGTCTCGTATCCCGCGGCCTTGAGCGCCAGGCTCGCGTGGACACAGCAGTAGTCGAACTCGATACCTTGGCCGATCCTGTTGGGGCCGGAACCCAATATCACGACCCTGCGGCCTGTGCTCGATCGCACCTCGTCTTCGTCTTCGTACGTCGAGTAATGGTAAGGAGTCAACGCTTCGAACTCGGCTGCACACGTATCGACGGTTTTGAACGTCGGAGTCACTCCAGCCGAAATGCGCGAAGCACGGACGTCCGACTCGTCTACGCGGGCGCCTTCAGAAGAAAGCAGGTACGCCAGCTGAACGTCCGAGAACCCGGCGCGCTTGAGCCGGCGCCAGTCCCGACGTTCGAGTGAAGCGAGCACCGTTTCCCCGCTTCGCGACGCCACATCCGCTTCGAGCGCAACGCGAGCCGACGAGATGATCTCCAGCTGGTCGAGGAACCACCTGTCGACGCCGGTTCGCTTTGCGAGCACGTCCACAGGAATTCCCCGGCGGAGCGCCGCTTCGAGCTCGAACACACGCTCGGGCGTCGGCTGGGCAGTCCGTTCGAGAAGCTCCTCTTCGTCCAGCTCGTCGGTCTTGTGCTCTCCGCGGTCGGCGTTCAACCCGGATCTTCCCTGTTCCAGCGACCTGATTGCCTTTTGGAGAGACTCGGGAAATGTGCGGCCTATGGCCATGACCTCGCCGACCGACTGCATCCGCGTGCCCAGGCTGTCGGGGGCACCAGGAAGTTTCTCGAACGCCCAACGCGGAATCTTCGTGACGACATAGTCGATAGCCGGTTCGAAGCTCGCCGGCGTCGCCCCCGTAATGTCGTTGGTGATCTCGTCGAGCGTGTACCCGACGGCCAGGCGCGCAGCGATCTTTGCGATCGGGAAACCGGTCGCCTTGGACGCGAGCGCGCTCGACCTCGAGACCCGAGGGTTCATCTCGATCACGAGGCGCGTGCCCTCTTCTGGGTTGACCGCAAACTGGATGTTCGAGCCGCCGGTCTCGACTCCGACCCGACGTATGCACGCGAACGCGTCGTCTCGCATCTGTTGGTACTCGACGTCTGACAAGGTCTGAGCCGGAGCGACGGTGATCGAGTCACCTGTGTGCACACCCATCGGGTCCATGTTCTCGATCGAGCACACGACGACGCAGTTGTCCAACCGGTCGCGCATGACCTCGAGCTCGAACTCCTTCCACCCCGCGATGGACCGCTCAACCAGGACTCTGTGGACCGGGCTCGCAGCGAGCCCCTTCGCCGATACCTGCACGAGCTCGTCTCGGTTGTGTGCGATGCCCGTCCCTGAACCCCCGAGGATGAAGCTCGGACGAACCATGATCGGGAACCCGATCCGCTCGCCTACCGCCACCGCCTCGTCGAGCGTGGCAGCGAAGCCCGATGCAGGAACCTCGAGCCCGATCTCCCCCATCGCAGACTTGAACAGGTCCCGGTCCTCGGCCGTCCTGATCGCGTCGGCGTTAGCACCGATCAGTGCGACCCCAGCGGCGGAGAGGACACCTGAGTCGGTGAGCTCCATGGCGAGATTCAGCGCCGTCTGACCACCCAGGGTCGGCAAGAGCACGTCGGGACGTTCGCGGGCGATTATCGCGGCCATCACGTCAGCAACGAGCGGCTCCACGTAGGTCCTGTCGGCCACCTCGGGGTCGGTCATGATCGTCGCGGGATTCGAGTTCGCGAGGATGACCCTGTAGCCCTCGGAACGGAGCACTCTGCACGCTTGGGTTCCCGAGTAGTCGAACTCACAGGCCTGTCCGATCACGATCGGGCCGGAACCGATCACCAGGATGCTCTCGATATCGGTGCGCTTCGGCATCAGCCCGCGACCACTTTGCGATCGGTCATGAGCCTCCTGAACGATTCGAAGAGGTATCGGGCGTCATGAGGTCCCGGCCCTGCCTCGGGGTGGTACTGGACGCCGAACGCCGGCGCAGACCGAGCGCGGATCCCTTCGACGACGCCGTCGTTCAGGTTGATGTGCGTTATCTCGGCGATCCCTCCGAGTGAAGTCGCGCTCACTGCGTAGTTGTGGTTCTGTGCAGTTATCTCTATTCGTCCGCTTTCCAACGAACGGACGGGGTGGTTGCCGCCGTGGTGGCCGAACGGAAGTTTGTAGGTGGTCGCACCAAGCGCCGAGGCGAGAAGTTGGTGGCCCAGGCAGATACCGAATATCGGCACTCGACCCAGCAGGTCCGAGATGATCGACGCCTGGGCCTCTAAAGCCGCCGGATCCCCCGGCCCGTTCGACAAGAAGATGCCGTCGGGTTCGAGAGCGATCGCGTCGTCAGCGGGCGTGTCGGCAGGAACCACGGTCACAGTCGCCAGGTCGCTCAGGCAACGAAGCGTCGTCGACTTCACCCCGAAGTCGTACGCCACGACCCGAAGCGCCCCGGCGCCGACGACGTAAGGTCGCTCGGTTGACACCCCGGTCGCTCCGGTGACCAGGTCCATGTCGGTCGTTCCCGGCTCTTTGGACGCTGCTTCTTCCAGCACCGACAAGCTCGCCGTTCCGAACGCGCACCCGATCGCACCTTTGGACCGCACCTGGCGGGCCACACGTCTGGTGTCGATTCCCGTGATGCCCGGCACACCGCGGTTCTCGAGCATCGACTCGAGCGATCCCCTCGCCCTCCAATTCGAGGGCCTGGGCGGAAGGTCGCGCACGACGAAGCCGCGTGTCCAGATGCTGCGGGCCTCATCGTCGTTCGGCGTCACGCCGTAACTCCCGACGTGCGGGTAAGTGAAGCAGACGACCTGTCCCGCATAGCTGGGGTCGGTGAGCACCTCCTGGTACCCGGACATGGAGGTGTTGAAAACGAGCTCTCCGGTCGACACCCCGTCAGGCGGCAAGAAACCGGCGCTCTCTCCTTCGAAGACCTCTCCGTCCTCGAGGACGAGAAGCGCACGCCGGCGTTCCGTCGGGTTCCTGGACCGCTCGGTCACCGCTGTGCTTCTCCGTCGATGACGACGGGCTCACCCAGGTACAAGGTGTGTCGAACCTTGCCTTTGAGTTTCCATCCCTCAAATGCGGTGTTGCGGCTCCTTGACGAGAGGCGGTTGGCGTCAACCGTCCAGGCGTGGGAAGGGTCGATAGCGCAAAGGTTCGCGGGCGATCCAACCGCTATCGGTCCGCCCTGGTCGCCTCCTTGATCGGACGCCAGCCTGCATATGCGAGCCGGGCCCCAGGACATCAGGCGAATCACGTCTTTCAACTCCATGAGTCCGCCCGGAGATGCTCCATGACAAGCCGGATCGAGCATCGGTTCGCCGTGGACGAGGGCGCCGAGCGCCACCGCGAGCGCGGTCTCGAGCCCGAGCATCCCAGACGGTGCTTCTGCGAGCGGTAGGTCCTTCGCCTCGGGGGGATGAGGGGCGTGATCGGTTGCGATCGCGTCGACCACGCCAGAAGCGCAACCTGATCGCAGTGCGGCGACGTCATTACCCGGGCGAAGCGGCGGGTTCACCTTGAAAACGGCGTCGTACCCTTCGAGCATCGCATCCGTGAGCGCAAGATGGTGCGGAGTGACCTCCACCGTCACCGGCAAACCCTCAGCCTTCGCAGACGCAGCTGCGCGAAGCGTCGCGGCGGCGGACACGTGCAACAGATGAAGACGCGCACCGGTGAGCTTGCAAAGTGCGATGTCGCGTATCGCCATCACCTGCTCTGCTTCCGCCGGAACCCCGGGAACACCGAGTCGGCTCGACCACGCTCCTTCGTGCATGTGGCCGCCGGCGGCCAGAGCGCTGTCCTCGCAGTGTTGCGCGAGGGTGACACCGAGTCCCGCCGCGTAATCCATCGCGCGCCGCATCACGCCGGCGTCTTGGACCCCGGTGCCGTCGTCGGTGAAGATCCTCACTCCTAGGGCGGCCAGCTCAGCCATCGGCGCGAGGCGCTCGCCGGCCCGGCCGACTGTGATCGCCCCCGCGACGCACACCCTGCTCAAAGCTCCCTTTCCGAGTTCGAGAACCTCGCGAGCGACTGGAGCGCAGTCGATGGCCGGATCCGTGTTCGGCATTGCCACGAAGGCCGTGAACCCGCCGAGCGCCGCGGCTCTCGACGCGCTCTCGATCGTCTCCGACTCCTCTGCGCCGGGCTCGCGGGCATGGGTATGGAGATCTACGAGACCCGGTACGACCAGACAACTACCTGCGTCGAGCACTCGCGTTCCGCGGCCGGTTGCCGCTTGCTCACCGTCGCCCGTCACAGCGACGACCGTCCCGTCCTCGATCACGACGTCGGCGCGGCGCTCGCCTGTCGAATCGATGACCGTTCCGCCGCGGAGGACGACCCGTCGTTCGCGTCGTTCAGGCACTCTCGAATCCCCCGGTTCGCGAGAGCAGATCGCCCGTTCCGAGCAGCAGGTAGAGAACGGCCATCCGCACCGCGACACCGTTGGTCACCTGCCGCCGGATCACCGATCGAGGGAGGTCCGCCACGTCGTCGGAGATCTCGAGACCGCGGATCATCGGCCCCGGATGCATCACGACGGCGTCGTCGGGAAGCAGCGACGCCCTCCTCGTCGTCAGTCCGAACGAAGCCGTGTACTCGCGGGCCGACGGCAGGAACGAGCCAGCTCCGCGTTCAGCCTGGAGGCGCAGCATGTAGCAGACGTCGGTCTTCGGCAACACGGATTCGATGTCGTGCGACACCGAGGCAACGGGCCAGCCCTCGAGCGAGGGCGGCAACAGGCTGCCCGGGGCGACGAGAGTCACCTCTGCGCCGAGGGCGGCGAACGCCCAGACCCCGGACCTAGCGACACGGCTGTGGAGAATGTCGCCCACGATGCTCACCTTCAGACCGGAAAACCCTTCGGTACCGGTCTTTTCGACAGGGACGCCGGCGGACTCCGCCAGGTGCTGGCGGATCGTGTAGCAATCGAGAAGAGCCTGGGTCGGGTGCTCGTGATAACCGTCGCCGGCGTTGATCACGGATGCGCCGACGAACCTGGCCACCTGATGCGGCGCCCCCGCGCAGGGATGCCGCACCACGATCGCGTCGACTCCCATCGCAGCAAGCGTCTCGGCGGTGTCGCGAAGCGACTCCCCCTTCTTTATCGAGGACGTGGCGGCGCTCAGGCTCATCACATCAGCAGACAGTCGCTTTGCCGCCGTCTCGAAGGAGAGTCTCGTGCGCGTGGACTCTTCTGCGAAGAGGGTCGCGACGGTCCGCCCCCTGAGCGTCGGCACCTTCGGGATAGGCCGCCTCGCCACCTCTGCGAACGCGTCGGCAACGCGCAGGATGCCGCCGATCGTGTCGGCATTCAGGTCCGCGACCGACAGAAGGTGCTCGGGCCACCCGGAGCCCGTGATCGGTGCAGACCGGACGGTCACCGCGGCACCACGTCGCCGAGCACGACGCCGTCGAGCGTGACGTCGACCTGTTCGTCCAGTCTCGTTGGCAGGTTCTTCCCGACGTAGTCGGCGCGAATCGGAAGCTCTCTGTGTCCGCGGTCGACCATCACAGCGAGTTGTACGCAACGTGCACGACCGAAGTCGACGAGCGCGTTCAGCGCCGCTCGCACCGTCCGGCCGGTGAAGAGCACGTCGTCGACGAGTACCACCGTCACGCCCGTGAGGTCGCCGGGCATCTCGGTCGTGGCTTCGGGCAGCACGGGACGGATCCCGACGTCGTCGCGGTAGAAAGCCACGTCGAGAGTCCCGACGGGCACGGTCGTCCCCTCGACCTCCAAGAGGACCTGGGCGATCCTCTGGGCCAGCTCCACGCCGCCGGTCTGCAGCCCGACGATCACTACGTCTTCCAAGCCCCGGTTTCGCTCGGCGATCTCGTGGGCGACGCGCCTCAAAGCCCTTTGGACGTCCTCGGAAGAAAGAACCCTGGTCCGGGGAACGAAGACCCCGCCACGCGGCAGGGTCAGCCTTCGTTCACGCTCAGCCACTCGGATTCCTCTCCGTGCGGGCCTCTCAGGACCCGCTTCACGGTCGGGAGGTGATGCTAGCAGCGCGGTAGCCGTCCCGGGACCCGCCCGAATGCCGCGAATGCCAAAAAGGCATGTCCAGAAGGGTTATCAGGACGACGGCGACACCCGCAGCACTTGCCAGGTACCACGGCCAAGGACCCAGAACCTTCAACAAGGTCCACTCAGAAGGAGGTTGACGCAGGAACATGTAGTTGGCTCCGCTCACCCAGTCGACGACGCCGACGAGAGCGGTGTAGCCGATCGTGATCAGAAAGACCCGGACTATCGCGCCCCTACCGGGTTTCAACCCCATTCCGACAACGAGAAACAGCGCCGCGAAGACGATCCCGAGGTGACCCACCACGTACTGGAACCAGACGAGGTGGGGGAACGTGCTCGACAGGTCGGGAAACGCGACCGCCTGCAAGGTGCCCGCCAGGCCCCAGAAATAGGTGAGCTCGACCAACAGAGGCACCGACCAGATGCAAGCGATCGCAGCGACCAGGACTCCGACATCGCAAAGCGGGAGGGGAAGCGACGTCTTCGCTGACCACGTGCCGTCGGCGGTCTGGGCGACGACGTAGCTCACCAGGTCCGCGAACAGAAGGAGACCCACCGCCCCGGCGACCCACTTCCTCCAGGGCCCGGGACGTCGCCGCGCCGCCGAACACGCCAAGACGCAGACCACCGCAGCGACACCGACCGTGACGCCGTATGCAAACGGGGACGTCGCGCCGATCACTCGTCACTCGCGGACGACGAGCCTCAACCCGCCGTCTATGGAGTCGAGAACGAGCAGGTGGCCGTGACGACGTCGCCATGCCCCGGCCTCGAGATCGGCGCGGAGTCGTTCCATGCGCTCGGCGACCATCTCGTCCGCCAGGAGAGCAAGGTTCGAGATGCACGCTCGTGCTTCTGGGTCGAGGTACCGCTCGGGACGTTTCCAGTAAGCCCAGTTGAACCCGTCGACGCAGTCGCCGGGAACAGGAACCGTCTCGGTTCGCGTGGCGCCGATCTCGCGCGGCGACCTGCTCGGGAGTGAGCAGTCGAGCCATTCGCAGTGCGTTGCACTCGGGCAGGTAGTCGTCGAACAACCAGAACCGGCTGTGCACATCCGGGTCGAAATGAAGCACCACCACCCGTCTGCCGACCCTGGCCAATTTCGCGAAGGCCCACGAGCGGTGCGCTCCAGTGGTGGACAGTGAGCACCGCCAGAACAGCGTCGAACGAGCCCGAGGCAAAAGGCAGAGACTCTGCAACCGACCTGACGGCCGGCGCAGACCCCGGAGGTCTCTGAGAGATCATCACCGAAGACGGCTCGCAAGCGACGACCACTCTTCCCCGTGGCTCGTACGAGCCGGTACCGGCTCCGACGTCGAGGACGGTCTTCGCGTCCCCGAGAGCTGCATCGATCTGAGCCGCGATGCGGGGATCCGCTCGCCGGTGGCGCGAGTAGAGCTGCCCGATGACTTCGTAGGGGGAATGCGACGCTCGCCTACCTGGCACCGAGAAAAAGCATCGCGCCGGCTAGCGCCACCCGTGGGTCACGCATCTGCGGCCTCGGGCCTCACCTCGGCTGCCACGGTGGAGAGAACACCGTTCACGAACCTTCCCGACTCTTCTGTCGAGTACTGCTTCGCGAGCTCCACCGCTTCGTCCAGCACGACTGCAACAGGCGTGTCAGGCCAACCGATCAGCTCTGCTACCGCCATGCGCAGCACCGAAAGGTCCACCACCGGCATCCTCGAGAGCTCCCAGTCCACCGACGCCCCGGCGACGAGCCCGTCGATCTGCACCAGATTCTGTTCGACCGCGTTCACGAGGGCGGCCGCGAAAGGGTCGGGCGGCGCCGGGAGATCGGCGAGCACCGCTTTCGGGGGCACCGACTTCAACGCCGCTTCGTAGAGCAGCCCGAGCGCCCGCTCGCGAGCAAGAGTGCGCGGCCCCTCGCGGCGAGCCGGGCTCACGCGCGGGTGATGTACTCGCCCGAACGGGTGTCAACCTTGATCCGGTCTCCGGTGTTCACGAACAACGGCACCTGCAGGACCAATCCGGTCTCGACCGTCGCCGGTTTGCGCGCCCCCGACACCCGGTCGCCTTGGACGCCGGGGTCTGTGTTCGTCACGGTCAGCTCTACGGCGGCTGGAAGGTCGACGCCCACGATCTCGTTCCCGAACATCTGCAGGACCGCGCTGTCCGACTCCTTCAGGTAGTTCGCCGCGTCGCCCAGGGATTCTTGGGAGACCTGAAGTTGCTCGTAGGAGACGGAATCCATGAACACGTACTCGCTCGAGTCCCGGTAAAGGAATTGCATCTCGCGCTTCTCGACAATGGCTTGCTCGACACGCTCGTCAGCGCGGAACGTCCGCTCTATCACCGCCCCGGTGCGGACGTTCTTCAACTTGGTCCGGACGAACGCACCACCCTTGCCGGGTTTCACGTGCTGGAACTCGACCACGCTGAACAAGCCCTCCGGCAGTTCGAGGGTCATTCCGTTTCGCAGATCGTTGGTGGTGATTGCCATCAAGCTCCTGTCAGATTCCCGTCAGCCCGTGAGGTCTACCGGCAGGCTTTCCGGCCGAAACTGCACTACCGCGGAACGACGAAGTCCTTGGTGAACGACGTGAGCGGCAGGCATCCGTCGGTGGTGACGACGACGGTGTCCTCGATACGAACTCCACCGAGCCCTGCCACGTAAGCGCCGGGCTCCACGGTCGCGACCGTCCCTGGGGTGAGGATACCAGTGCTGCCCGGACCCACCGATGGTGCCTCGTGGATGTCGAGACCCACTCCGTGGCCCGTTCCGTGCTCGAAGGCATCTCCGAACCCGGCGGCCGCCAGGCTGCGGCGGCACACATCGTCGATATCTCCGCCCGATACTCCGGGACCGACGGCGGCGACGCCGGCCCGTTGGGATTCGAGGACCGCCTCGTAGATCTCGCGCATCTTGTCTGACGGGTTTCCGCCGACAAAGAAGGTCCTTGTCATGTCGGACCTGTAGCCGTCGACCATGGCGCCGAAGTCGACGACGACAGGATCGCCGATTGTCAGCTGCCGGTCACCCGGCCGTGCATGGGGTTTGGCCGAATTGGGTCCAGAAGCCACGATCGTCTCGAACGCCCGGTCCTCTGCACCGAGCCGGCGCATGCAGACATCCAGAGCGAGGGCGAACTCGGACTCCGTGGTGCCCCGGTCGAGCATTGGCGCGACCTCGAAGAGCGCGGCGTCGGCGATCGCCGCGGCCGCGCCGATGCGTGCGATCTCGCCGGCGTCCTTCACCGAACGAAGCGCCTCGACCATCCCGCTCGTAGCCACCAACTCCGACGGGGCGAGTCGTTCGGACCAACGTCTCTGACTTGCCCACACCACGTGCTCGGCTTCGAGTCCTACACGGCTCCTCGACTCACCGACCGTCTCGCGCACGAAACCGACGAGGGCGTCGATCTGCTCGGGTAGCCGGCCCACGACGAGACTGACGTCTCCGAGCCCTGCAGCATCGAGCTGCTCTTTGGCCTGCGTCCGGTAACGGCCGTCGGTCGCGAGCATTGCTCCGCCATTCGACACGAGAACCAGGCCCGCCGAACCCGTGAAGCCTGTCAGGTACCTGACGTTCGGCATAGCGACGACGAGAAGGCAGTCGAGCTGCTCACCAGCGAGACGCTCGCGCAGGCGCGGAATGCGTCCGACGACGTCGGCGGGGGGAAGTGACTCACCCGGCGAGCTCGCGCGTTTGCCTGCAGCAAGTCCACCGGCGACAGGTCCACCGGCAACGGAGTCGGTGACAGCCGTCACGTCCAGCCCTCGGGTCGTGGGACCGAATCGGCGGCGGGGGGAACCATGTCCACGCGCGTCCACGCCGCCTTGGACGCTCGCCAATCCGAGAAGCCGGCCGACCGCAATCACGGCGAGCCGGTATCCGAGACCTCCGAACCCGCTGATCAGCCCGTCGGCGGCGGACGCGAGAACGGAGGTGTGACGGTACGGCTCTCGAGCCGCCGGGTTGCTCAGGTGGAGCTCCACGACCGCTCCCTCGAACGATGTAAGAGCGTCGTGCATCGCCCAAGACGTGTGAGAAAGGGCGCCGGCGTTCACGATCAACGCGGCCGCTCTCTTTCGCGCCCGATGAATCTCTTCGATAAGCGCGCCCTCGTGGTTCGACTGGTGGTGCTCCACCGCAAGACCGAGCCGTCGGCCCTCGTCGACCGCTTCGGCTACGTGGTCGGCGAGATGCTGGTATCCGTATATCTCGGGCTCGCGGTCACCGAGCAGGTCCAGGTTCGGCCCGGACAACAGCACAACGATCGGAGCCCCTGCTTGAAGGGTCATTGCTCGCTTCCCATCGCGACCAGGGTATCTGTGACGTCTCGGGCGCGACCCCCGAGACCCGCTCGACGCCGTCGGGCCCGTCGAGCACGAACGTCAGATCTCCGTGCGCCTTCTTGTCGCGAGACATGAGGTCCACGAGCTCGGCCGCCGACGTGTCGGTAGGCAAGACGTAAGAAAGTCCGAAACCGTTCACGACCTCGCGGTGCAGAGCGACGCGGCGGAATCGATCCGACCCAGTCGGTGAGCGAGCTCGGCAGCAAAGACGAGCCCTATCGAGACGGCCTCGCCGTGCTTCAGGTCACCCTTCCGCCCGGCGCGAACGTCGCCGCCTCCAAAGCGTGAGCAAGAGTGTGGCCGTAGTTGAGGATGGCTCTGCCCCCGGACTCTCGCTCGTCCTCGGTGATCACTTCGACCTTGAGCGCGACGCAACGAGCTACTTGCTGTTCGATCGGAAGCGAGAGAAGAGAGATTCCGGGCGGGTCATCTCCCAAGAAGGCGTACTTGGCCATCTCGCCGCGTCCCGACGCGATCTCGCGCACGTCCAGTGACGCAAGGGTGTCGGTGTCGCAGAGGACCGACGACGGCTGCCAGAACGCACCGACGAGGTTCTTGCCCTCGGGCAGGTTGACCCCCGTCTTACCGCCGATTGCCGCGTCCACCTGTCCGAGGAGTGTCGTAGGGACATTCACGTACGCCACCCCCCGGTGGTATAGAGCTGCTGCAAGGCCGGCCACATCTGTCGTCACTCCCCCACCCACGGCAACCACCGCGTCCGATCGAGACAACGACTCACGGGCGAACGCCCTGCAAAGCTCTTCGACGTTCGAGAGGGTTTTCGCCTTCTCTCCGTCGGGGAGCATCACAACCGTGGAGGGCACCCCAGGGTCCACCCGGACGCCGACTGCCTCCTGAGTCACCACGACGACCCTCTTCGTTCCGCTCGGCAACACCTCGGCGAGCGAACCGATCGCGCCGGGGCCGATGAGGACGTCGTAACTGCGCGGTCCGAGATCGACCGGGATTCTGATCACGATGGCCGCGCGGGCGCAGCGACGAACGCTGCGACAACTGCGTCTGCGACCGCTTCCGGCGACCTTGCGTCGGTGTCGACCACGAAATGGGCGACCGACTCGTAGAGCTCCGTTCGGAGCCCGGTTATCTCGGCGAGCCTGTCCGATGATGCTCCGGCAAGCAGGGGGCGGCCCTCGCCGGTGCCCACCCGGTCGGTGAGGGTGCGCACCTCGGCGCGTAGCCAGACGACGGTCGCCTCACGCCGCATTCGCGTCCTGTTGCCCTCGTCGAGCACCGCTCCTCCACCCGCAGCTATGACGACAGGGCCACCGGGCGCAAGCAACCTCGAAAGCACATCGCTCTCGCTGCGGCGGAATGCGGGCTCGCCCAGGCTCGAGAACACGTCCTTCACACTGAGCCCCGTCGAGGTCTCGATCTCCTCGTCGGTGTCGGCGAACGGTACGCCGAGTCGAGACGCCACGAGCCGCCCGACGGTCGTCTTGCCTGATCCCATCATCCCGACGAGCACGAGGCGATGAGTACGTCCCGGGTCGTCATCCGCCGGCTTCGGCACTGTCTCCCCCGTCTCCACCGACACGGCGCGAGGCTGACGGCGTTTCGTGCAGGTGCTCGACGTAGCTGTCGCGATTGCGCACCACCTCGGCCAGCGAGTCGCCTCCGAACTTGCGCAGCGCTTCTGACGCCAGCACGAGCGCCATCATCGTCTCCGCGACGACGCCCATCGCAGGAACCGCGGTCACGTCGGTGCGCTCTTTGAACGACACCTTTGACTCCTTGGTGACGACGTCCACGGTCCCGAGGACCGGCCTGTTCAACGTGGCGAGCGGCTTCATCGACAACCTGGCGACCACGAGACCGCCGTTTGACATGCCCCCCTCGATCCCACCCGCCCGAGTCGTCTGTCTCATGTAGAGCTCGAGGTCAGCGTCCCACTCGATCGCATCGTGGGCTTCGGAACCCCTGCGGGCGGACATCTCGGCACCTTCGCCGATCTCCACCGCTTTTACGGCGTGGATGCTCATCAACGCCTGCGCCAACAAGCCGTCGAGCTTTCGGTCCCAGTGGACGTGGCTGCCGAGACCCACCGGAACCCCGTACCCGAGCACTTCCACCATCCCACCGAGCGAATCGCCGTCTTTCGCTGCCGCCTTTATGGCTGCGACCATGCGCGCTTCTGCGACGGGGTCGAAGGACCGCACCGGCGACGCATCCACCTGGTCGAGGTCAGACACGCCGGGCCTCTCTCCCCCGGCGGCGCGCACGTCGCCGAGCGCGATCACGTGGCTCACCACCAGAATCCCCAGGTGCGAGAGAAGCGCCTTTGCCATGCAGCCTGCCGCTACCCGAGCCGCGGTCTCACGTGCCGAGGCCCTCTCGAGCACGTCTCGGGCGTCGTCGAACCCGTACTTCTGCATTCCGGCCAGGTCGGCGTGCCCGGGACGGGGCGCGGTGAGCGCGCGGTCGGTGGCTCCGGGGTGAGGAGACATCTCCTCTTCCCATTTAGGCCATTCGGTGTTGGCGATCTCGATCGCCACGGGAGAGCCGAGCGTCCTGCCGTGGCGGATGCCGCCGAGCAGGGTCACCTCGTCTGCCTCGAAGCGCATCCGCGGTCCTCGTCCGTATCCGAGACGCCGCCTCGCGAGCTCTCCCTGGACCTCCTCGATCGTCACGGGAAGCCCGGCAGGAAGGCCTTCGACGATCACCACGAGGGCTCGACCGTGAGACTCGCCGGCCGTCAGATAGCGCAGCACAAATGCCAAATCTACCGGCGGTCCGCTCCGCGCCTTCGATCCCTGGTGCTCACGACCCCGCTCCGTAGAGGAACGGATGTAGGAGCCGGAAGATCGGCATCGTGAAGATCACCACGATGAGCGTGCCCAGCGCCATGTAAGGCGCGAAGCCGATCGCGGTGCGCCGGCCCGCTCCGGTGACGGCGAGTTGAATGATCCCTCCGACGGAGCCAAGCAGGAACATGAGGAAGAACGCCACGAATGCGGCCCTGAATCCCATCCACCCCGCGGCCCCGCCGACGAGACCTGCCAGGCGGACGTCTCCGAAACCCATCCCCTTGGGGTACGCAAAGTGAACGAGGAACAGCGCGACGAACGCGATCGCAGCCGAAGCGGCCGCGTGCCATAAAGACCCCCACCTGTGGTCAACCGCCGCGGTGACGACCAGTAGCGGAGCCGAAATGAACGCCGCCGGATACAGGATCCGGTTGGGCACGATGTGGGTCTCGACGTCGATGATCGAAATGGCCACAAGAGCGATACCGATGACCGAGTAGGCAGCAAGACCGACGGTCGCCCCGAAGCGGACCGCCAGACCGGCGAGCACGAGTCCGGTGAGCACTCCCTGTACCGCGGGGCGTGTCGGATGGGTCCTCGCCTCGCCACACCGAGGGCAGCGTTGGAACCGGTAGATCGTCCTCAGAACCGGGACGAGTCCCAGACCGGTGTCAGGTTCCCCGCACGAGGGGCAGCGCCACCAAGGCGCGTCGAGCGGGAGCTTCTTCGGAAGTCGATCAGCCAGGGGTTCGAGCGCGTCGCCTATGAGCAACCCGCCGGCGGCGCACCCCGCCACCAGCAGCGGGTCCATGGAGAAGAACGCTACCGGCCGCTTCCTGAGCGACCCGGGACCGTCTGCCGCGTCAGTGCGCTGCGGCGTAGTAAGGGTTCGTGCCTCCCGCGTGATCCGTCACGTCAACGACGCCCTTCAGCTCGGGAATCGCCTCTTTCAGCGCGACCTCGATGCCCTGCGACAAGGTTGCTCGGGCCATCCCGCAACCCTGGCATCCGCCGCTCAGGCTCAACACCGCGATCTCACCGTCCATCTGCATCAGGTCGGCGCGCCCTCCGTGAGAAGCGATCGCGGGATTCACCTGCTCCTCGAGCACGGCGAGCACGTTGGGCGAGATCGCCCGAGAGGTCTCCCATCGGAGCAGGTCCGGTGCTTCGCGGAGGCGTGTTCGGGTTCACGATCACCAGCCCGCCGTCGCCCTCGTCTGACCAGTCGAGGCGCGCTCCGCGCAACATGTCGATGCTCGCGGCCGGGACCACGACGGGAAGTTCCTCGACACGGTACGACGCGTCGTCATCGGAAGCGTCGGACATCGCCTGGAAGTAGATGTCGTAGGTGTAGGCGCTGCCGTTCGTACCGGTCACCTCGATCCAGAGCGCGAGGTGCTCGGGGTCGTTCTCCGCCGCCCGAGCTCCCAGCACGACGTCGCGCGCTCCTGGCGCTATCTGAACGACGGCGGCCGTGCTTTCGGGAAGCTCTTCGTCTCTTGGATCGACCTCAAAGATCGGGTCGGACATAGCCTCACCTCCGCTTACATCATACGAAGTGCGGGGGACGCGTCCTGCACGGCAGATTTCGACGGGCAGTACGGCGGATATTTACGACGTGTTTCCACACCGGGTCCCGGGTACCCAGCTACGTTGGGTTCGTGGCCCCCACTGTTGCGACTGGTGCTCATGAATGGTTCAGCTTTCCTGATCCTGATGAGGACCGGACTTGGGTATTCGACGTGACGTTCCTCGAAAGCGCCTGGACGTGCATCTTCGGCCGCGGTTGTCAGGGAGTGCTGACTGGGCCGGCCCCGGAGCTCGTGCAGGGATGTTGCTCCTACGGTGCCCACTTCACTGGAAAGGCCGACGTGAAGCGAGTGGCGGCCGCAGCCGCAACCCTCTCAGACGAACAATGGCAGTTCCGGCACAAGGCCCTTCCGAGCTCCAAGCAGGGGAAGTTGAGATTCGCCCGCACCGGCAAGGAGGGCCAGCTAGCCACCCGGACGGTCGCAGGGGCGTGCATTTTCTTGAACCGCCCGGGGTTTCCGGGCGGTCCGGGTTGTGCCCTGCACCGCGCCCGCTCGAGCGAGGAAAGAACCCCCTCGAGTTGAAGCCCGATGTGTGCTGGCAACTTCCGCTCAGACGCGAGGACACGACCTCGGACGACGGGTGGGTGACGTCGACTGTCCGCCAGTGGGACCGCCACGACTGGGGCCCGGGCGGCGACGAGTTTCACTGGTGGTGCACCGAGGCGCCCGAGGCTTTCGTTGGCACCCGCCCCGTATGGAAGGAGCTTCGTCCCGAGCTCGAGCAGATGGTCGGAAAGAGCATCTACAGGCGCCTGGCCAGCTACCTTGCCGCGAGATCACCGGGGCAGGGGAAGGTCGGTGGCCCGCCGAAGCCAGTGGCCGTCAAGCATCCAGCTCTGAGACACCACTGAGGCTGGGCACCCTGGGGCTGGGCGGGGCCTGGGCAACTGGGGCCTGGGCGCTCTGGACTCGGCGCTCAGGCCTCCCTGAGCGGGTCGTCCTCCTCGACGCGCTCTGAGCGATCGAATTCGGAGCCGTTGACGCTGCCGAGGATCTCCTCGAACTCGTCGGGTGCCTCGCACCAAGATGCGTGCTCGTCCTCGGCGCCGGCTCCGCACTCGGGGCAGCGTCGGTTCCCCCCCTCGACGGCCCGCTTGAGGCTGCGAGCTTCTTCGAATCGGCGATGCCGTCCCTTCTTCACCAGGCCACTCCCTCGTCGAACCGGCCGGGGTAGGGCGGCGCGCTAGAGGCGCGACCAGGCCCTGGGTGATCCCGCGAGCCCAGTCAGTGTACCCGCCGACTCGTGCGGCCGAACTCCGTTCCTGGAACTTCTGAGCCGCCGTGCCGTCGGATTCGATCGGATTTCGTGCCTTCTCGCTCCCCCGTCGCCGCGCCAGAGAGTCCGGCGGCGATCCCTCGGGCGTTCCGAGGCCTCCCCTGTACAGTCGTGACAATGCCGGAGGAATTCGACACCTCGGCGATGATCGAGCGCTTCAGGGCTCGCGCTACTGCCGTCAAATCGAGGGGAGTCCCGCCGATCGAAGGGCCGGACAGGCAACGTTTCATCGAACAGGCGAGGCTCGACTTCATGGACTACGCAATGCTCGGCGACGCCGAGGCGTCGATCGAGGACGGAATTCTCACCTTGAGGGTGGACCTGAGGCCCCAAAAAGACGAGGGGTCCGATCGCTCGTCAGGCGACTGAGGGGCCTCGCTCGAGCCGTCGATCCCGGCACCCAGACCCCCTCCCTCATTCACCCCCCGTAATTCATCCGGGTGTCTTCCATGCGGAGCACCGGCGCGTCCTCACCACCCTCCGAGAAGCCGAACCCGACGACCTCACCCACGAACAGGGAGTGACTGCCTAAAGGAAGAGTCGAGGTGACGCGGCAGTCGACCCAGCAGGCGGCATCCACGAGGACCGGAGCGCCGGTGCGGTCGACACGAACGTTCACTTGGCGCATCGTGCCGAAACCCGACGCGTCCACGTCAACGTCGGACATTTCGACGGGCTTTACGAATTTTCTCACTACGGCGCGGTCGTCGCGCTTCAAGATATTGAGTGAGAACACTCCGCTCTCCAACACCAGCTCGTGTGTGACTGCCGTGCTCTGGACCGACACCGCGACGAGCTTCGGCTCCAGCGCGACCTGCATCGCCCAGTTAAGCGTCATGAGATTACGCCGCTCGCCCGCACAAGACCCGAGCAGGTACAGGCCGCTGGGCATGCTCCACAGGACGCGCCGACGAAGACGGTCCTCGGCATCCTCCAAATGGGAGCTGCCCTCTTCGGTCATCCTGCCGACTTCCCCGTCAACTGGGACACCAATGCCAGTGCCTGGGTGATGTCGGCGTCTGCGGCACTTTGGGCGATCGTGCCGCGCCTGATCAGGGTCATGCTCTTCCCCGCACCGTGAAAACAGTCCTGCGCGGCTTGGATCTCAGCCACGTACACATCGGACAGGTCCGTCGTCAGTTGCTGAGCCGGAGACGGCAGGTTCCCGTTTGCGCGCTCGGTGTCGATGTCGAGCACCGCACAGTTCGTGCGGATCGCGCCGGATTCCCCAGGCGTTCGACCTTCGCGACATTGGCAGCGTCCGCGCGGATCTGGGCGATGCTTGCATCGAGGCCGGTAGCGCTGACCCAAGCTTGCACTCTTTGTGCGGTCGAATTGCTCCGGCTGCCTGTTGGTGCGGTCGAATCGCTTTGATTGCTGCAGGCCGCGATCAGAGCCGAGACTCCAACGATCGCCACGATGACAAGGGGGACTCGACGGGCGGGTGTCTTTGAACCGGCGTTCCAGTAGGACCGGGCAATCATCACCTTCCGGTGGATTTAGTCCCGTCAGGATCGGGGGGCCACGACGGGTCCAGTTGGCGAAGGAAGGTTGCGCAACGTTCCTCTTCTTCTGTTTCCCCGATCGCGGCCGCAGTCGAACGCAGGCCCTCGACGCATCTCAGAAAACCCCGGTTGGACGGATGGCTCCAGCGCACGTATCCACTGCCTCGCCAGCCTGACTTGCGCAGCGCATCGAGACCCCTGTGGTATCCGACGCGAAAACACGCGTAACCCTCTACGTCATCGCGTGCGAGGTCCCCTAGTTCCGCCCAAGCTTCGGACCACCATGGGAACGAACGGACCACGTCGGAAACCGCCTCGCGACGCTGGGCCGCTGGCAACGAAAGGGCTCGACTCAGGCGATCGGCTGCCACCTCCGGTGGATCGTCGAGCACGGTTTCGGGAAGCCCCGTCGATAAACCGACTGCGTCGCGTCTGGGTTCGGACATCTGGCTCACCGCCTGTTCCAACTCCGCACGAGGGCTGTGCGGTCGTTCCGCTCATAGCGGGCACGGCGGTGATGTCGGCCTTCAGGCGCACGGCGTCTGGGCGGCGCGAACAACCCGAAGCCGCCTGCGAGCAACATGACGGCGGTGGTCGCGAGCGCGATTGCGTCGAGGACGATCATCGGATCGGCTCGGGGCCGCAGACTGAATGCGAAGCAGGCAACACGGGGTTCACGATTCCAATCGTCCGAGGTCGACCTAGTCGAACCGGACGAGATGGTAGTCCCGCCTCCCCCTCCGCAGGACTACGTACCGACCTTCGAGCAGATCTTCGCGCGTCAACATCGCTTCGGGAGACTCGACACGCCTGTTGTTGACGTAGGCCCCGCCCTGGTCGATCGCAGAACGCGCCTGGTTGCGCGAGGCGCACAGGCCGACCTCGACGAGAGCCGCTACGACGGAAAGGCCGGCGCCGTCGAGCGTCGAGCGCGACAGCGTCGTCGTAGGAACCTCGGCGAACACCTCGAGAAGCGTCCGCTCGTCGAGAGTGTCGATCTCCTCGGAGAACAACGCCGCCGCCGCCTTCTCGGCGCGCTCGGCTTCTGCATCGCCGTGCACCATCGAGCAGACCGCTCGGGCGAGCGCGCGCTGGGCTCTTCGCTCCTCAGGACGAGACCCGGTGTCGGCGTCGAGCGAGAGGATTGTGTCGTGGTCGAGGAAGGTGAGCCGCCGCAGGTAGTCGCCGACCACCGCGTCCTCGACGCGCAGGAAGAATTGGAAGAGTTGATAAGAAGAGGTCCGCTTGGCGTCGAGCCAGACGGTGCCTGACTCGGTCTTTCCGAACTTGGTCCCGTCGGCCTGAACGACGAGAGGTGAGGTGAGGCCGAAGGCCTCGGCGCGTCGGACCTTACGGATCAGCTCGATCCCCATGGTTATGTTGCCCCACTGGTCGCTTCCGCCCAGCTGGAGCCTGCAACCGTACGCGTCGAAGAGGTGAAGGTAGTCGTACGCCTGGAGGAGCATGTAAGTGAACTCGGTGAACGAGATCCCGTGTTCGGGCCGTTCGAGCCTCGCTCGCACGGACTCCTTTGTCACCATCTGGTTGACGGTGAAGTGCTTCCCGACGTCGCGCAGGAACTCGAGAAAGCCGATCGGGCGGAGCCAGTCACCGTTGTCGACGAGCAGCGCCTGCAGGTCGCCTGCGTCGGGCGAGAAGTCCAGGAACCTCTCCAGCTGCGGCAGGATGCCTTCGAGGTTCTGCTTGATCTGAGCGTCGTCGAGCAAGGACCGTTCTTCGGTCTTGCCGCCGGGGTCGCCCACAACTGCCGTTCCTCCTCCGGCAACGGCGATCGGTTGATGGCCTCCGAGCTGAAGGCGACGCAACAAGCAGAGCTGTTGAAGGTGACCGACGTGCAGGCTGTCCGCAGTCGGATCGAACCCGATGTAACCGGTCAGACGCTCACCGTCCAAGAGCGTGCTCAGGGCCGGGTCCGTAACCTGGTGGACCAGCCCACGGAACTCGAGATCCTCGAAGAGGGAGCCCATCGAGCTCGTCCGCTAGCGCGGCGACTTGTTCGAGCGAGGAGATGAGCGCGCGCATCCACGGCCCGAGGTCCTCGGGCGTACGCGCCGAGATCAGGTTCCCGTCGACGACTGTCTCCGAATCAACCCAGTTGACCCCGGCGTTGACCATGTCGTCGCGGATCGCGCCGATGCTCGTGGCGCGCCGGCCCTTCAAGATCCCCGCCGAGATCGGTACCCAACCGGCATGGCAAATGAAGGCCACGGGTTTTCCGGCTGAGTCGAAGGCACGCACCAGATCGAGCACCGACTCGTAGCGGCGAAGCTTGTCGGGAGCGAATCCACCGGGGATGACCAGGGCGTCGAAATCTCCCTCTGCCACCTCTTCGACCGTGGCGTCCACGAGGATCGGCCCGTAGCCCTTCTTGCCGCAGATCGGCGCACGGTCGACGCCGGCGAGGACGACATCCACGCCTTCTTCCTTGAGCCGGTGCAGCGGATAGAGCAGCTCCATGTCCTCGAACAGATCTGCCGCGAGGATGAGGACACGGCGTTCGGTCAGTGGCACAACGGACACGTTACGCGTCCAGGCCTGGGCGACGGGTCACCGGCTCCTAACACGAGGTCCTCACGTGAGGCCTGTCAGCGCGTCCACCACCTTCTTTCCGATTTGGGCATTGATGTCTTCGTGAAGTTCCACGTTCTCGTCGCGCCCCGGCACCTCGACGCGCACTACCGAGGTGCCGGGATCCCCGACGGACGCCCGGAGGGCTTCTTCAAGGCCGGAAATTGTGGAGACGTCCTTGACCGTCCCCCCGAGGCCCCGCGCCGCCGCGCCGATATCAGAAGAAGGCGGGGTGCCGAAGAGGCGCTCGAAGGCATCATCGGGGACTCCGCCACGCTGCGGTAGGAACGAGAAGATTCCCCCACCGCTGTTGTCGACGACGACAACGGTGATTCGAGGCTTTTTTCTTTGCACGTCGCCCTGCATGCCGACCAGAGCGGTGAGGTCGTGAAGGAAGGCGAGGTCTCCCACGAGAGCCACCACGGGGCCCCGGCCTGTCCTCGTCGCCGCAACGCCCATGGCGGTGGATACGACGCCGTCGATCCCGTTCGCTCCGCGGTTAGCGATGACCCGAGGCGGGTCGTCACGAACGCCTCCGAACCACTCCACGTCTCTGACCGGCATCGAAGAAGCGACCACCAGTACGGCTCCGGCGGGAAGAGCTCTCATCACAGCGCGGGCGGCCCCTGGCTCAGTGGCCTCGGGGTGTCCGTCACACCATTCGGCGATGGCGTCTTGCGCCGTCGACTCCGAGACGATCCAGGATTCGAGCCATCGCCTGTCGGTCAAGGTCTCCGCCGAGGCGCTCCCCACATGGGACACGACCGACTCACACCACGATTCGACGTCTTCGTTTATCACCGTGCCGGCGTCGCGATCAGGGTCGGCCCATCCCCACCGGTGGTCTAAGAGCACCTGGTCGGTTCCCGCCAGAGCCCACTCGTGAAGGCGTGATGCCAGAGCCCTCGATGCGTGCACCGACCCGATACGAAGAACGACATGGGGGCGAAGCAGGCTTGCGGCTTGGTCGTTTCTCAGGATCGCATCGCCGGCAGCGATCACCCCGGGGAAGTTGCGACGGCATCCCGAGAGTGGGTCGGCGAGAACCGGGGCCCCGAGGACCCGGGCCGCGCCGAGGATCGAATCGGGAGCCCCGCCGCCGGCGCCGGCCACAACGAGTAAGCGCCTCCCGGTGATCAGCTCCAAGCCCGGAGGCTGCGGTGCCGTCTGTCTGACTCCCTCCGGGCCTTGGCGAACAACGCGGTGCCAAGGCTCTCCACCTGCTCGGCCTGGTGGAAGGGCGACCGGAGCACCGAGCAGGGGCTCGTCGAACGCAAGGTTGAGGTGCACCGGTCCGGCCCCGCGGGGACCCTGCGACGCCTCCGCGATCGCACGCGCCGCCAAGGACCGCCAGGTGGCCCGCTCCGCCCAGCGCGCTATGCCAGGGTTCGCCGACCACAGGACCGCGGTGCCGAACAGACCGGACTGATCGATGGTCTGAGGTGCGCCAACTCCCTGGAGTTGCTCCGGGCGATCAGCGGTGCACACCACGAGGGCGACCCCAGCGTGATGCGCTTCGACGACTCCGGCGTGCAGTTCTGCCGCAGCGGTCCCGCTCGTCGTGCATATCGCCACCACCCGCCCGGTGGCTAGTGCTGCGCCGAGGGCAAAGAACCCAGCGGACCTCTCGTCGAGGCGGACATGGACAGAGATGCGCGCATCGGATGCGAGGGCGATGGCGAGCGGGGTCGAACGCGACCCGGGACAGACGACGGCATCGGCCATGCCGGCGCGCGCCGATTCGTCCACGAGCGTCGAACAGAACGTCGCCTGCACGTCGGGCTGGGCTGGAGCGTCCATGGGTACGCTCATCGCGCGTGGGAGGAGGGCTCGCAACGCTCGAATGGCGCTCCGGCGAGCCGATGGTTCTCCTGCACGGATTCACTCAGAACTCGGGTTGCTGGGGAGCCTTCGCCAGTGCGCTCGACAAAGAGGGCCGTCGACTCGTTGCCGCCGACCTCCCCGGTCACGGTGGGTCCTCGACGGTGAGAGCGGGGCTTCCAGAAACCGCCGCGCTGGTTGCCGAGGCGTGCGGCCCGGGCGACTACATCGGATACTCGCTCGGCGGACGCGTTCTTCTCCATCTCGCGCTCTCGCGCCCGGATGTCGTGAGGCGCGCCGTGCTCGTCGGTGTGACCGCAGGAATCGAAGACGCCGGGGAGCGCGCAGCCCGCATTGATGCCGACGAGACGCTCGCGCACGAGCTCGACGGGGCTGGCGACGACAAGAATGCTCTCGCCGATTTCTTGCGTCGCTGGCTCGCGGGTCCGTTGTTCGCGAACCTGACCGAAGAGGCTTCCTGCATCGATGCAAGGTTGCGGAACGAAGCGGCCGGCCTTGCGTCGTCGCTCAGGCTCTGCGGGACTGGAAGACAAGAACCGCTCTGGGACCGCATCGGGGAGCTCTCCATGCCGGTGCTCGTTCTCGCCGGCGAGAAAGACGAACGATTCGCGGCGCACGCGCATCGAATGGCGCGATGCATCGGAGAGAACGCGAGGGTTGCGTTGAGCCCCGGAGCGGGTCATGCCTGCCACCTGGAGAAACCGACAGAGACAGCAGCGGTCATCGAGGGTTTTTTGTCGGACTCATAATTCAGATCAGGATCCCTACGGCGAGCAGGGCACCTGCGCAAAGCTGCAGCCGCGCCGTTCCGGCGAGCATCGGGAGCAGATCTCGGCCCCGAGCGTCTCCCAACGCCATCTTCGTGGGCCGTAACGCGAGCGGAACAGCAGCAAGAGCGATGGCCGCCCACGGGCGTTCGGACGCCGCGACGACGAGCACGAAGACGGCCGCCGCGAAGAGCGTCCCGGCGTAGAGCAAACCGGCGTTGCGCCGGCCGAGGCGCACCGCCAAAGTGCGCTTGCCCGACTCCTCGTCACCGGCGATGTCCCTGATGTTGTTGGCCTGCAGAAGGGCGGCCGCAAGGAGCCCCACCGCGAAAGAAGCGAGAAGAGCGACGCGGAACCCCGTGGTCGAGATGCGCACCCCTTCTACGTAGGCGGAGCCGCACGTCGCAACCAATCCGAAGAACGCGAAGACGAAGACCTCTCCGAGCCCCATGTAGCCGTAGGGCCTGGGACCTCCGGTGTAGAGCCAACCGGCAGCGATGCAACAAGCGCCGACCGCAACGAGCCACCACGATGTGTAAGCCGCGAGCACGAGCCCCGCGACACCTGCGACACCGAATGACAACGCACTTGCCGTTGCCACCGAGCGGGGCGAGGCCAATCCCGACGCCACGAGCCTGACCGGCCCGACGCGTGCCTTGTCGGTGCCTCGCACCCCGTCGGAATAGTCGTTGGCGTAATTAGTCCCGATCTGGACGGAAAAAGAGACGACGAGAGCGAGCGCTCCCCTCCACCACTCGACCCTGTGCCCGCCCAGCCACCACCACGCGACCGCCGTTCCCACCGCAACAGGGACAATCGCCGCGGGGAGTGTTCGGGGCCGCGCCCCGAGGACGAAGAGCCGGAATCCACCGAGTCGATCCGACTCCTGCTCCACCGACGGTCCAGAGGAGCCCGCTCCGGCACGCGACGGGCGGTCCCCCATGCTCACGGGCGCCTGGGGAAGCGCGAGAAATCCGGAGGACGTCGTTCCTTATACGCGTCCCGGCCTTCTTGGCCCTCCTCGGTCATGTAGAAGAGCATCGTTGCGTCGCCGGCGAGTTGCTGTATCCCTGCGAGGCCGTCGTCGGCCGCGTTGAAACCGGCCTTGAGCATCCGGAGCGCGATCGGCGACAGCGCGAGCATCCTGCGGCACCACGCAACGGTTTCCTTCTCGAGGTCGGCCACCGGCACGACCGCGTTTACGAGCCCCCACTCGAGCGCCTGTTCGGCGTCGTACTCGCGGCAAAGAAACCAGATCTCCTTTGCGCGCTTGACGCCGATGGTCCGCGCTAAAAGGCCCGACCCGTAACCGCCGTCGAAGCTGCCGACCTTCGGCCCCGTTTGGCCGAAACGCGCGTTGTCGGCCGCGATCGAGAGGTCGCACACGAGGTGAAGTACGTGTCCGCCGCCGATCGCATAACCGGCGATCATCGCGACGACAGGTTTCGGGAGCCTTCTGATCTGGATTTGAAGATCGAGGACGTTCAGCCTGCCGATGCCGCGCCGGGCGACGTCGTCATCACCGATGTACCCGTCGTCCCCCCGTATGCGCTGGTCCCCTCCGGAGCAGAACGCATCGGTCCCCTCCCCGGTCAGCACGACGACGCCCACGTCGGGATCGTCGCGGGCGACGTTGAATGCGTCGCTCAGCTCGAACAGGGTCTGCGGCCTGAAGGCGTTTCTCACCTCGGGCCTGCAGATGGTGATCTTGGCGATCCCTTCCGCAAGCTCGAGCCGGATGTCGCCGTAGTCGCCCGTCGAGTCCCACTTCGGGGCGGGAAGGTCTCTCAGCTCGTCGACAGGGTCCCTGTGACCTGGTGACATTGGCCCGATCAGCCGATCTTGTGAGTGATTGCTCGCACGGTCGGTACGCTACCGGCCCGTGCCTCGCCTGGTCGCCTTGGACCTGCCCTGGGGTGACGGTTTCGTGCGAGCCCTCGAGCTGGCCTGGGCCTCGGGCGACGCGGTGGCACCCCTCGATCCCCGGCTACCGCCACCGGCCGCACTCGAGCTCGTCTCGGCGATCCGACCGACCCACGTCGTCGGTCCCGACGGCGAACGGGTGGCCCTCGACGACGGGATCCCGGCAGAGCCAGGTGACGCGCTGGTCGTGGCGACGAGTGGATCGGGCGCGGCCCCGAAGGCGGTGGTGCTGACCGACGTGGCTGTGAGGGAATCGGCCGAGCAGACATCTCGGCGGCTCGAGGTGGATCCCGGGCGAGACAAGTGGCTGGCGTGCATCCCGCTCAGTCACGTAGGGGGCCTCGGCGTGGTCACGCGGTCGATCCTGACGGGCACCCCTCTCCTCGTCCACGAGCGCTTCGACGCTGACGCGGTCGAGCGCGCCGCGAAGTACGACGGCGTGTCGCTGGTGTCGCTCGTGGCCGCCGCGCTTGGCGCGCGTCGACGCCTCGTTGTTCCGGGTCGTCCTGCTCGGTGGGGCGGCACCGCCGACGGAGCTCGGACCGAACGTGGTCACCACCTACGGGATGACCGAGACATGCGGTGGCGTCGTCTACGACGGCGTGCCGCTCGACGAGATCGAGGTCGCAGTCGAAGACGCCGGTGACGGGACTGCCGGCAACGGGACCGCGGGCGAGGTGCTCGTGAGAGGTCCGATGCTTTTGAGGGCGTACCGCGATGGCACGGACCCGAAGCTCCCCGGGGGATGGCTACCGACCGGAGACGCCGGGGTGATAGACGACAAGGGATTCCTGCAGATCTTCGGCCGGATGTCCGAGACGATCAACACCGGCGGAGAGAAGGTCTGGCCTGTCTCGGTCGAACAGGTGATAGTCACGCATCCGAAGGTGGCCGAGGTGGCGGTGTGCGGCCGGCCCGACCCTGAATGGGGAGAGCAGGTCGTGGCATTCGTCGTGTCGACCGACAGGTCGCACCCGATCGCGCTCGACGAGCTCAGGTCGCACGTGGCGGAAAGGCTCCCCCGATGGGCGGCGCCGCGCGAGGTCGTCTTCCTCGACGCCCTACCCAGGACCTCGTCGGGAAAGATCGCTCGACGCCTGCTCCCCTAGTTTCAACCGGTGCAGGGCGTCGGGTTCCAAGGCTCCGTCTGCGTGTTGGTGACCACATTGGGAGGCGGTGGCTGCGACGTCGAGGTGGTCGAGCCGGTTCCTGCGCTCGATGCTGCACTTTGCACGCCTGCGAAGGACGATCCGACCGTGAAGATGATCGAGTCCCCGGTGAGAGCAGAATCGACGGCGATCTGAGTGCCACCCGATATGGAAGCGGCAAATTGCTGGGCCAAAGCCTTGTGCCCCGGGGCGTACTGAACCTGGCTGGTCACGTAGCTGTACGAAGATGCGTCACCGGTCCCCGTCACCGTGTAACCGGCTTTGTGGAGGTCGCCTGAGACCGTCGCGGCGAGCCCGGACGTACCGTCACCGTTGAGCACGTCGACGCGGATGGACGATGCGGGCACCTTGGTGGAGCTTGTCGTGCCCGTCGATTTCGAACCGGACGGTTTCGTCGCTCCGTAAGCGTTGAACTGACCGATCATGGAGCTCGCATAAGGCTGCGCCGCCTGCAGGACTTGAGCGCCGCCGGACGTCGTGAACTCTGTCGTCGGCAACGTCTCGGTCTTGAGCGCGTTGACCCCGACGCCGTGGAACCCTTCCGCCAGTCCGAGGAGCTGTCCCTTGAAGGCCTTGCTGACCGTTATGTCCGACGTGATCGCACCCAGGAACGCATTGATCGAGAACGGGTCGGTGATCTTCTGGTGTGACCGGGTGATCAGCGATCTGAAGAAGACATCCTGGCGTTGGATGCGACTGAAGTCGCTCTGGACGTCCGCATTCCAGGTGCCGTTCTGCTCGTAGTAGAGATGGCGGCTACGGACGAGTCCGAGAGCCTGTGCCCCGTTAACGAGCTGGCAGCCCGTCCTGGTTATGTTCAGACCGCTGTAGGCGTCCTTGACCGGCATCGGAAAATCGAGGTACAGGCCGCCCAGCGAGTTGACGACTCCCTGCAGGCCCGGGAAGTTGATCTCGGCGAAATCGTTTATGGGTATGCCCAGGTCGTTCTCGATGGTCTGTACCAGCAGGCTCGGTCCGTTGTTGAATGCGGAATTGATCCTGTTCATCCCCGAGATCCCGGCGACGTTGCCAGGGATGTTCACCCAGAGGTCACGAGGGATCGACATGAGCAACACCTGATGGGTGGCGGGTACGACGCGTGCCACGATCGTGACGTCGCTGCGCTGCCCCGTCTGCGACTGCGCGCTGCCGAACTGCGAAGCCTGTGACGAGTTGTCCACGAACTGCCGCGAGTCCGACCCGATGAGAAGAACCGTGAACGGCTGGCCCGGTGCCGCCGCGACGCAGGTAGCGCAGTTAGCCGTCTTAACCTGATTGAGCCGGTAGTTCACGTACACGATCGTCGCGACCACGAGCATTACGAGGATCAGGAGCAACGATCCGAGCGCGATGAATGCGCGTTTCGGCCAACGGCGGACCGGACGCATGCCGTGGCGGCCGCGCCGGAGCGCCTTTTTGGATCCGCGGCGAGCCGGCGGAGCTTGGGGAGGGGGCGCGACGATGGTCACGAGACCACGATTCTACCGGGGCCCAACCGCTGAAATGGGTCATGCTGCTCGAGGGGACGACCCGTCGTTGCAGGTCATGGCAGGTCATGAGGTTTCGCGCTGATGGGGTTTCGCGCTATGGGGTTTCGCTCTAGGGAAGCTCGAAGCGCCTCGTCAGGTGAACCTGTTCGAGCAAGCGCCTGTCGTGGGATACGAGCACGATCGTTCCTCCGAACGACTCGAGCGCACTCTCGAGCTGCTCGATCGCCGGGAGATCGAGGTGGTTGGTCGGTTCGTCGAGCACCAACAGGTTCACCCCGCGCGCCTGGAAGGTAGCGAGCTCGGCGCGCGTTCGTTCGCCGGGTGAGAGTGAGGCTCCCGAGCGAGTCACGTGGTCTGCTCCGAGACCGAACTTTGCGAGCAGGGTCCGTGCTTCGGTCGTGGTCAGTCCCAACCGCGCGGACACCGCCTCGAGCAACGTCGTTGCCTGGGAAAGCGCACGGCGTTCTTGGCCGAGCTCGCCCACGACCACTCCCGGTCCCAGATGCCGTGCGCCCTCGGCAAGTGGTATCCGACCGAGCATCGCGGCAACGAGGGTCGACTTGCCGGCGCCATTCCTTCCCACGACAGCGAGACGGTCGCCCCACGAGATCTGCAGGTCGATCGGACCCAGCCGGAACTCGCCGCGGACGATCACGGCGCGGTCGAGCCGCGCGACGACGTCACCGGATCGTTGCGTCTCGTTGATCGTGAAACGTAGTTGCCAACCTTCCCATGGCTTGTCGACGACCTCGAGGCGCTCCGCTTCGCGCTCTGTCCGCCTTGCGCGTGACGCCAACTTCTCGGTGCGGTTGATGCGGAAGTCGCGCTGCGCCTTGTCGTTGTCCCGCGGAGCGCGCTGCTCTCTTTTGACTCCGGTCGTCGCCCAGTCGCGCTCGCGCGTCGCTCGCGCCTCCAGTCCCCGTTTGCGCGTTTCGTAAAGGGCGTAAGCCTCCTCGGCATGACGTCTCGCGGTTTCTCGCTCCTCCTCGTAGGCGCGCCACCCTCCCTCGAAGAGACTCGAGGTGTGATCGTGCTCGTCGAGCTCGAGAACCGCGGTCACCGTGCGTTCCAGAAACGCCCTGTCGTGCGACACGACCACCGTCGCGCCTCTGCGCGATCCCACGAGCTCCTCGAGGCGTGCGAGCCCTTCGAAGTCAAGATCGTTGGTCGGCTCGTCGAGCAGAAGGATGTCGGCGGGCGAGAGCGCTACTGCGGCGAGCGCGAGCTTCGCCGCCTCTCCTCCCGAGAGGACAGAAGTTTCACGGTCGGCGAGCTCGACCAAGCCTGAGTCAGAGAGCACCTTTTGCACTTCGCGATCCGGGTCTGTACCGAAGGCGGCCACGTGCTCGAGTGCGGCCGCGTAACGGTCGGCGGCGCCACGCTCGTTCGCCCCGAATGCCAGAGCGGCTTGCCTGAGCTCTTCCTCGGCCGCTTCGATCCCGCTTCTTCGCACGAGCGCCTCGCGCACGGTCTCGTTCCGGCCCTCGTCCGCCCCACGTTCCTGGTCCACGTAGACGCAAGATGCACCGGGCGGCGAAAGCTCGACGGTGCCCGAGTCGGGGATCTCGATTCCTGCGAGCACCTTGAGAAGCGTCGACTTCCCGACACCGTTAGGCCCAACGACGCCCAGGCACGTCTCGGTCCCGATGGTGAGCGACACACGATTGAGAACTGGCTCCGCGCCGCGGTCAAGGCTCACGTTCCTGCATACGAGGGTCGCCATCGTCGATGTGGCGCCTTGCGCGACGGTTCTAGAAAGGGAATTGGAGCGGGCGGGCATTTCAACCTCCGGACGAAAACGGTTCTGATCGGGCGGCGCTTCGAGGCGCTAATCACCGCAGCGCTTCGAGGCGCTAATCAGGATGGAGGCGTCCGAGATCAACCCACGAATAACAGGTTAACCGACTCCGATAGCTCGGCCTTCAGCTTGTCGCCCGTTCAGGTCGCGGGCTTTGCTCAGATACCGCCGCTCGCCACGACCATCGCACCACCGTCGATCACGAGGACGTGTCCCGTTATCCACGAGGCGGCGTCGGAGACCAGGAACAGACCCGCCTTGGCGATGTCTTCTGGCTCACCGAGCCGCTTGAGCGGCAATCGACGAGCCACCGCCTCTCCGGCCGGCTCCCATAGCGCTCTCGCGAAGTCCGTCTTCACGAGGCCCGGTGCGAGCGCGTTGACACGCACCTTGGGACCGAGCTCGCCGGCGAGCTGCCGCGTGAGGTGTGCGAGGGCGGCCTTCGTCACGTTGTACCAACCGATCCCCGGCTCGACCGACAGCCCACCTACAGAAGAGATGTTGAGCACCGCCCCACCGCGCTCGCTCATCGACGCGCGCCACGCGAGCTGCGTCCAGTGAAGTACGGCCTCTTGGTTGACGAGCACGGTCTTTCGCACCTGTGAAGGCTCGATGTCGATGATCGGCCCGAAGTACGGATTGGTCGCGGCGTTGTTGACCAGGATGTCGAGCGATCCGAAGCGCTCGACCGTCGCTTCGACGCATGCGTCCGCCTGCTCGGGATCGCCGGCGTTCGCGGCGTGCCAGGCGACCTCTCCACCCTCTGCTTCGATCTCTGCGGCAGCAATCTCCAAAGCGTCGGGCTTTCGAGACGACAGCATGACCTTCGCGCCCGACTGCGCGAAACAGCCCGCAATGGCCCTTCCGATCCCCCGGCTCGCGCCGGTGACGAGGGCGACCTTCCCATCCAGACGGAGCTCCACGAACGAACCATACGGCCTTGCCACCTTTGGTGGCGTACGGCCTTGCCACCTTTGGCGGCGCACGGCCTTGCCACCTTTGGCTGCACGGCGTCCCCACGTTCCGGTGCGGTGCGGGGCTGGGCGGCGCTCAACCTGCTCGCCACGTCCTCTCGTCGTAACATCCACGCGAGCTATGGGCGGTACCTCAAATTCGAGCGGCATCACCGGCGGTAGGCGCGACCACCGGCAGGTCGGGGCAGGGTGAACAGGCTCGCCTCGGAGCCGAGCCCCTACCTGCGTCAGCACGCCGACAATCCGGTCGACTGGTACCCATGGGGAGAGGAGGCCTTTGCTCTCGCCCGGGAGACGGACAGGCCGGTGCTCCTGTCGGTCGGTTACTCCGCGTGTCACTGGTGCCACGTGATGGCGCACGAGTCGTTCGAAGACTCTGTCACGGCGTCTGAGATCAACTCCGCGTTCGTGGCCGTAAAGGTCGACCGCGAGGAGCGTCCCGACGTGGACGCCGTGTACATGGAAGCGGTGCAGGCCATGAGCGGCCGAGGCGGGTGGCCGATGACGGTCTTCCTGACGCCGGACGGGCGGCCTTTCTTCGCGGGCACCTACTTCCCCGACAAGGAAACACACGGGATGCCGAGCTTCCGTCGCGTCCTGGCGGCGATCGGCGAGGCGTGGAAGCAGAGGCGCGGCGAGATCGAGGCGCAAGCCGACGAACTGTCGGACTCCGTCCGCCGGCGCGCTGCTCTAGCCGACCAACTGCTGGCGCGAAGTGGCCCAGCAGAGGGAGGTGCCGGAGAGCCTGCTGAGGCCCTAGGCCCGCGATGGGCGGAGGTCTCGAACCGGCTGATGGACCAGGCGATGGCCGAGATCGCCGCACGCTTTGACGCTCGTAACGGTGGTGTCGGGCCGGCGCCGAAGTTCCCCCAGACCGCCCTCATCGAGCTCTGCCTTCACCACTATCGCCACGGCAAGGATCCGAGCTCTCTCGCCGTCGCGACCACGACGCTCGAGGCAATGGCAGCAGGTGGCATCTACGACCACCTCGGAGGGGGCTTCTCCCGCTACTCGACCGACGACACGTGGACGGTCCCGCACTTCGAGAAGATGCTCTACGACCAGGCGGGCCTCGTAAGCGCCTACCTGCACGCATGGCAGCTGACGCACGATCCCGGTTTCGTCCAGGTGGTGGAAGAGACGATCGGGTACGTGCTCAGGGACCTCAGGGCTTCTGGCGTCGCGGGCCTGTGCGCCGCGGAGGACGCCGACTCCGAGGGTGTGGAGGGCTTGTTCTACACATGGACCCCCGAGGAGATACGAGCCGTTCTGCCACCTGACCTCTCTTCTGCGGCTACCGACTGGTACGGCGTCTCGAAGAGCGGCAACTTCGAGGGAAGGTCGATACTCAGGCGGCCGATGGGGTCGTCGCTCGAGCGACCGCCCGACGTCGAGCGCGCCCGGGCGGAGCTCTTCGAGGCAAGGTCGAAACGCATAAAGCCGGGGCGCGACGACAAGGTGCTCACCGAGTGGAACGCCATGTTCGTCTCCGCGCTCGCCCAGGCTGCGGCGGCCACCGGGCGCCAGGACTGGGCCGACGAGGCGGTTGCCATCGGGCGGTTCCTGCTTTCCGACCTGCGCCGGTCCGACGGGCGATTCATGCGTTCGTGGCAGGACGGCAGCGCGCGACACCTGGCGTACTCGGCGGACTACGCGTGGGTCGTCGACTGCTTCACGCGGCTCGGCGAGCTGACGGGAAAGAGCGAGTGGCTCGAGCACGCGTCGAGTGCGGCGTTCGACATGCTGAGGCTCTTCTCCGACGAAAAAACAGGGGCACTCTGGAGCACGGGGTCCGACGCCGATCCGATCCTCGTCCGCCCCGTCGACTTGCTGGACGACGCAACCCCGTCGGCTGCCTCCGTCGCCGCAGCCGCGATGCTCAGGCTCGGCGCGCTCACCGGAGAGCAACGTCTGGTCAGTTCTGCGGAACGCGCTCTCTCGTTGCTGGTCCCTTTGGGGTCGGATCACCCGCTCGCAGTAGCCAACGGCATCGCGGCCATGACGCTCGCGGGCGGTGGCGTCCTCGAAGTCGTGATAGCCGGAGACCGACCGGATCTTCTCGACTGCGTCCGCGGTCGTTACGAGCCGGACGCGGTGGTGGCTTGGGGTGAGAGGACATCCTCGCCACTCTGGGAAGGCAGGCCCGACGGCGCCGCATTCGTCTGCCACCTCAACACCTGCCTCGCGCCGGCTACCGACGTGGACGTGCTGACGCGTCAACTCGACACGGAAGGGGCGAGGAGTGATCCGGTGAGAGCGATGTCCGGGCCGCTCAGCTGGACCGGCGACGGTGCTGCCGATGCATCCACGCTTCTCGCTTCGCCCGAAGGCAGAGTTTCCGGATGAGCACGTACGAGACCGTCGAGGACAAGTTGCCGAGCACCAAGACGCTTCACCACAAGCCCATCCGGACGAGGGCGCTCCACGCGAGGACCCAGGAGGCCCGGCGTTACATGGTGTTAGCGAGCAGTCCCGACGACATCGTCGGCGTTGACATGCGATCGGGTGCGATGGCGCGCTTGCGCGTGACACCGTTCGCTGAGCAAAGGTCGGAGCTCAAGGCGTTCGACCTCATCGAGGCCAATCTCTCCGCTGACCCAGAGCGCGACGACCTGGCTCACCCCGAAGCCGTCTCTGTCACCGGCTTTCCCGAGGTCGTCGGCTCCGCACCCAAGCGCCAAGCGCGCCGCCGCCTCAGAGCCCTGGTCGCCCCCAACGAGCGTCACCTGCTCGGATTTGCGGGATCGGCGGCCCCTTACTGGGAGTTCCGGGGTATGCGTCCGTCGCTCGCTTTAGTGGCGCCTGCGCTCGGACCTCTTTTGTTCCGCCGCCAGACCGACGACACGGTCTGGGCGCGCTTCGGGTGGTCGCGGAGCGACAACTGGCTACCCGTGGAGGACGATCGCTCGATCTCGTGCCTCTGGGCGGCCGGCCGCGAAAAGCTGACGGGCAAGGACCTTGCAGCAGCCATCGGCTTTCGTCCCAGGTACTTGTTGGTCGCCCTGACCCCGCCTCGCGTGGGCCACTGCTACAAGACGATCGTGGCTCTTCTGCCGAGGCCGTAAGGCGTCGCAGGGCCGCCGATGGCGCCGCTCCTAGTGACCGTTTCGGCTGGCGGCGATCCGTCCCGACGCGAGGTCCTCGGCCATCGCCCAGCCGAAGACAACGAGACGGTCGCCTCGGGCGCAGTTCATCTCTGCGAGCAGCTCCACGACCTCTGAGTCGGGTTCGCTGACCTTGGGACCGCCATGGTCGAGGGCACCGGTCGTGGAACCATCGCCTGCGAGAACGAAGGTCCTGTCGTCGATGCGGGCCTCGGCCCCGAATCGCTTGGCGAGACGGCGCGCCCACGCCCTTTCCTCACCGGAAGCCTTGTGCCCCGGCCTCGGAACGACATCGGACAACCCGGAGAACGCCCAGAAACCTTCGGGAGCAGCGATTCTGGTCCCGACCAGGACGTCTTCGTCCGGGAAGGCCAACAGAGCTCTCCGGTATTGGTCGGCCATGAGGTGGCGGAGGACCGAGTCGGCCTTGGCGGTTCGGTCGATCGAGGCCAAGCCCACGAGAAGAGACGGGGTTCCCCCGATCCGCTCGAGTGTGCAGAACGAGTACCCGCGCAGCTTCTTGCCCTCGCGAACGTGGGTGATCAGAACCCACTCCTCGCGCTGCTTCGAAAGGAACCCGACTTCGAACTGCGGATCACGCTCTGAGCAGAGGTCGCCCATCTCGGCGAGCTCCGCGTCGCTCAGTGAAGTGCAGTCCTTCGTATCGACTTCAAACGGCATCGCCTGCTCCGTCCTCGTCCGGATGTGTCCCCCTACGGCTACCAGGTGGCGTGCTGAAGACCGTCGTCTGGAACGCAGGGCCTACAAGAGTTTACGGGAAAGGCGCTACACAGGCACATCCGGGCAGGTTGTGGCCGCTAGACGCCACCTTCGGACGGAGCCCGGATACTCGATCGGAACCTTCGTCAAACCGTGACGAGCCGTTGGTCGGGGGCGTGAGGGACGGCTCCCATCTGTGGCTCCGGCTCGCTCATCACCGCTCCTGGGCCGAGCAGGGTGAGAAGTTCCCCCGCAAGACCTCGGCTGTCGACGTTGAACTGAGAAGGGAGCCGCAGGGTCTTCTGACCGACGTTCAGGTACACCGGCTCGTCACCGGGATGCTCGGAAAGAACGGCCTTCAGACGCTCGAGCAGACCATCGGTCAGCGCATTCAAGGGAAGCCTGAGGCGCAGCTCGCGCGCGCTCCTTCTGCCACCAGGGTCGGGAACGTCAACTCCATGCAGACGAGCTTCACCTGCTCGTCGCGCGTGTCGATGCGCCCCTTCACCACGACGACGCCGTCGTCTGCGAGAAGAGACCCGAACACCGACATGACCTTCGGGAACACGAACACCTCGATCGACCCGCCGAGATCCTCCAAGAAGAACGTCCCCATCAGCTCGCCGCGCTTGGTGTAACGACGGTTGAGGCCGGTGACTATCCCACCCACGACCTTCACCTGACCGTCTCGGACTGCGGCCGGCACGGCACCCGAGCTCACGGCGGAGTCGTCCAGGTCCTTTAAGTCCGCGATGCTGCATTCGGTCAGACGGCCGAGCGCTGTTTCGACGCCGCGCAGGGGATGGTCGCTCACGTACAGACCGAGCATCTCCTTTTCGAACGCGAGCCTCTGACCCTTGTCGAACTCCTGATCGCCTATCGGCACACGGGCGTCGCCGAACCCCTCGAAGCCCTTCGGAGCAACGCCGGTGTCGTCGGTCTCGAGACACGAGAACAGAGTCGAGATCCCGGCCTCCTCCTCGCGCCGACGTTCGAGAGTCCTGTCCACGATGTCTTCTGCGACAAGGCAGAGACCCTTGCGCGGATGACCGAGCGAGTCGAACGCCCCCGCCTTGATGAGTGACTCCACGGTCCGCTTGTTGAGCACGACGGGGTCGACGCGCCGGCAGAAGTCGTAGAAGTCGGCGAACGGGCCGTTCGCTTCGCGCTCTGTGACGATGCGGTCCACCAGGCCCTCGCCCACGTTTCGCACGGCCGCCAGTCCGAAGACGATCCGGCGCCGCCCTTCGGAGTCGGTCCAGGGTGTGAACTCGGCAGCTGAGCTGTTCACATCGGGGACGAGAACCTCGATCCTCTGTCCCCTGCACTCGCCCAGGTAGACGGCCGTCCTGTCCTTGTCGTCTTTGACGGACGTGAGAAGAGCGGCGAGATACTCGACCGGGTAGTGCGCCTTCAACCAAGCCGTCTGGTACGCGATCAACCCGTAGCCGTAGGCGTGCGACTTGTTGAAGGCGTAGTCGGCGAAGGGCTCGATGATGTCGAACAACTGGGTCCCGAGCTTGCTCCCGTAACCGGTCTTCTCGCACCCGTCGACGAACTTCTCGCGTTCGGCCGCGATGAGGGAACGGATCTTCTTGCCACACGCCTTTCTCAGGTTGTCGGCCTCTTCCAGCGAGTAACCCGCGAACTTCTGGGCGGCCCGCATCATCGACTCCTGATAGATCATCAGGCCGTACGTGTCGCCCAGCACCGCTTCCATGTCGGGATGCAGGTGGGTGATCGGCTTGCGGCCGTTCTTGCGGTCCGCATAGTCCTTGTGCATGTTGGCCGCCATCGGGCCCGGCCTGTAGAGGGCCACGAGAGCGGCTACGTCGTCGAAGCTCACAGGTGCGAGTGACCGCATGAGCGAGCGCATCGGACCGCCTTCGAGCTGGAAGACGCCGATCCCGTCGCCTCGCCGCAACATGGCGAACACTTCGTCATCGTCCATCGGCAGGTGGTCGATGTCGGGTCTCGTACCCGTGGTCCGCTCGATCTGATCGAGGGCACGCTCGATGACAGACAGGTTCCTCAAACCGAGGAAGTCCATCTTCAGAAGCCCGAGCTCTTCTACTCCGTGCATCTCGTACTGCGTGACGAGCGGGGCTTCCGACGGGTCCTGCCCGCTCTCGGGCTTTCTTTGCACCGGCAGGTGCTCGGTGAGCGGATCGCGCGTGATGACCACGGCGGCGGCGTGAATTCCGTCCTGCCTGCGCAGGTTCTCGAGGCCCTTGGCCACGTCGATTACGCGCTTCGCCTCGGGATCCTGCTCGTACATGGCGCGGAGATCTGCAGCGGCGACGTACCCGTCCTCGTGGCCCTCTTGCCGGTCGAGACACGCCTTGAGCGGGGTGTCGCGACCCATGACGAGAGGCGGCATCGCCTTGGCGATCCTGTCGCCGACGATGTACGGGTAACCGAGGACGCGGGCCGCGTCACGAACCGCAGCGCGCGCTTTTATGGTCGAGAAGGTGACGACCTGCGCCACGTGGTCGGCGCCATACTTCTCGGCCGCGTAACGGATCATCTCCCCCCGGTAGCGCTCGTCGAAGTCCATGTCGATGTCCGGCATCTGCTTTCGGCCGGGGTTCAAGAACCGCTCGAACAGAAGGTCGTAGCGGATCGGGTCGAGATCGACGATCCCGAGGCAGTAAGCGACGCAGCATCCCGCCGCCGAGCCTCGTCCAGGTCCTACACGGATGCCTTTCGACCTGGCGTAGTTGATCAGGTCACCCACCACCAAGAAGTACGCCGAGAAGCCCATGGAACTGATGACCCCGAGCTCGAATTCGAGCCTTCGCGAAACGGCGTCGGGCACGTGAGTGCCGTAACGGCGAACGGCTCCGTCGAACGTCAGATGGCGGAGGTAAGCGTCGGAGCGCTCCTCGTGGGTGGCGCCCGGAAACCCTTCCGGGATGGGGAATTGAGGCAGGGCCGCCACGCCGAATTCGATCTCGACGCACGCGCGCTCGGCGATCTGCAGAGTCGTGTCGCAAGCTTCTGGCAACTCCGCGAAGAGGTGGCGCATCTCGGCGGCCGACTTCAGGTAGTGCTGATCGGATTCGAGCCTGAACCGGTTGGGGTCATCGATCGTCGCGCCGGTCTGGACGCACAAGAGCGCGTCGTGTGCTTCGGCGTCCTCGCGGTGGGTGTAGTGCGAGTCGTTGGTTGCGATGAGAGGCGCACCGATCGCTCGCGCGATCCGAACGAGGCCGGGATTCGTCCTTCGCTGCTCGGCGAGCCCGTGGTCCTGCAGCTCGACGAAGAGGTTGGAGCGCCCGAACACGTCCTGTAGGCGCGCCGCCAAGACTTTCGCCCGTTCTTCGTCACCGGCCAGCAGCGCCTGGAGCACCACCCCGCCGAGACATCCGGTCGTGGCTATAACCCCTTCGTGATGACGCTCGAGCAACTCCCAGTCGACCCTCGGCTTGTAGTAGTAGCCCTCGAGGTAGGCCGCGGACGAGAGCTTCATCAGGTTCCGGTAGCCGGCCGTCGTCTCGGCGAGAAGGGTCAGGTGGTAATAGAGCTTCTTGCCGCCGTCTACGTCGCCACCCGTATCGTCGAGCCGCCCCCGCCGAACGGGCCGCTCGTTTCTCGACTCCGCAGCCATGTACGCCTCGGTGCCGATGACGGGATTGATCCCGGCCTCGCGACACTCGCGGTAGAAGTCCAAGACGCCGTACATGTTCCCGTGATCGGTGATGCCGAGCGCGGGCTGGCCGTCCGCCACGGCGGCGGCCACCAGGTCGCTCACCCGAGCGGCCCCGTCGAGCATCGAGTACTCGGTGTGGGTGTGCAGGTGGGTGAACGAACGCTCACCAGCCATTGCCGCTCCTCCTCAGACCCTGCGGCCTGCCTCTGCCCGCTGGAAGCTTCCCGACCCGGTCGCACCCACCCGGGATCGGGGTTCTTGCGGGAGACTTTTGCTACTTACAGCCCTGTCATTCGACGATAGCGCACGGGCCTCTCACAGGTAAGGCCCCGCCGCCCTGCTCGCGCTCGGCTGCTCCCCCGCCGGAAGCCCCCTGCGGCGCATCTCCTCGAGCTGGGCCCGGGCCGCCATCTGCTGGGCGACCAGCGTCGCCTGGATGCCGTGGAAAAGTCCTTCGAGCCAGCCGACGAGCTGCGCCTGGGCGATGCGGAGCTCGGCCTCCGACGGGACACGGTCGTCGAAGGGCAGCGTCATCCTGTCGAGCTCGCTCGCGAGGTCGGGGCTGAGCGAATCGGCGAGTTCGTGGACCGACAACGCGTAGATCTCGCGAAGCCGTATGCGACTCTGCTCGTCCAGTGGCGCAGCGCGCACCTCGTCCAAGAGCTGCTTCACCATCGAGCCGATGCGCATGACCTTGGCCGGCTGCTCGACCGCCTCCAAGTGGCCCTCGGCGGAGGGCACGTCGGTCGGCTCGACGAGCACGACCTCCGAGTCGCTCGGGTTGCCTTCACTGCTCGCGGCTGATGCCGTCATGTTCCCGATCCTTCCCGCAGGTGCAACCGTTTCCTCACGGTCAATGCCTCCGTGTTGTTTCCCACCGGCTCGTTTCTCACCGGGACGCGAAGGCGAGGAGAGGAACGTACATCTCGGCTCGGGTCAAAGAACCGTGTCGTGCCGCGAGCCTCGTCTCGCCAGGGTCGGCGGGATCGAGGAACGCGACGGGCTCTCGAGCGACCAGCGCTACGTCGCCGAGCCGCGAAGCGACCTGTTTGGTGAGACGCCCTCCGAACCATCCGTCGTCCTGGATCTGTTCGATCGTGCGCACCCATGCGCTTGATCCGTGGTGCTCCAGTGCGGCCGCCTCGAGGTCGTTCGCTGCTCCCGGTTTAGCGTGGAACCACCTGAAGCGTCCCTCTCCTGAGATGAGCCACGAGGCGTCGAGAACGTCGTTAGCAGGAAGCTCTGCCGAGCGACCGACGTCAACCTGACCATGATCCGAGGTGATGACGAGGCACGCGCCCCGAGGCAGGACTTCGACCAGGTCGCCGACCAGCCGGTCGACCGAGCGGAGCTCGGCCGCGTAGTTCTCGCCGAGCCCGTGCTCGTGAGCCACCTTGTCGGGACCGTCGTAATACGCGTGAACGAACTTGGCGCCCTCGGCCAGGAGCCTGCGCGCCTCGACGACGATCGTGGACGGAACCTGCCATCCGATGATCCTCGCTCCGTCCAGGTGAGCGGCAGAGAAGCCCGTTGCCGCGAAATCACCACGCGTCACAGACGGTGCCGGAGCACCGTTGAATGCAGGAACCGGCTGGAACTCCTTCGGAGGCAATGTCCGCCTCGCGTCACCGTCCTCGGTCCGCCATCTGAGCACGTTCAAGATCCGCGCCGTTGCCTGGGTGCGCTGCGCTTCTTCCGGCCCGACGAGGATGCGGTAACCGACGATTCCGTGCGCGGCGGGCGCGAGGCCCGTCGTGATCGAGGTGAGGGCCGTCGCAGTCGTAGTCGGGACCACGGAGGTGATCGGGCCGCCGACGCCCGAGACGATCGTCGGGGTGGCCCCGTTCGCCGCCTGGAGCTGGGCCCAGCCGACTCCGTCGACCACGAGCAACATGATCTGGCTCGCATGGCGAGCAGGTTCGGGGAGCCAGTCGGGTGCCTCCCCGGTCCCGTGCGAGACGACGCCCAGAAGAGCGGGTGTCACTGAAGTAATGCACGCGCCTCCGTAGGCAGGAAGAATTGGCTCGGCGCCCGCACTGGGGCTCTCTTCGCTCGGCACGGCTCCTGACACTCTGTGTCGCACACTACCGACCGGGTGGGGTCCCAAACGGCGTCCGGCAACAGGCCCCCCGGGTAACATCTGGTCGTGAAGGTTTCGACGCGCGGTGATTACGCCAGCCGCGCTCTGTTGTCGCTCGCGCTCCACACCGACGAGCTCGGCCCCACCTCCGTGCGGGACATCGCCGACAGGACGGGGCTCCCTCAGCCTTACCTGGAGCAGATCCTCCTCGCCCTGAAGGGCGCCGGGCTCGTGAGGTCCAAGCGCGGCGTCGGGGGCGGGTACGTGCTCGCGCGGCCGCCGTCGGAGATAACGCTTGGGGAGATCGTCGCCGCTGTCGACGGTCCGATCGCGGCGGGAGATTTCGGACGCCCGCACGAGAACGGGGCGTGTGAGCACGAGGGCCAGTGCATCCTGCTCGGCGTCTGGGAGCAGGTCGGTGAGCACATGCGCGGACATCTCGATTCGTTCACGATCGCAGACATGGTCCGACAGGCGAGGGGCGCCAGAACAGCGGCGCCCGTGCTTCACTGATTCCGTCCTGACCTTGAGTCAGGCCGGGCTGACCTCAGTCAGGCCAGAACCCCTTCAGAACAGCGTCTCGCCGACGGCCTCGTTCCAGCGCGACACGACCGGCGACCCGCGGTCCCAATCGAGGACGCTGACCGTCGCCGGATCGAGCGTGAAGATTCGCCCGACCTCGGGCTCGAGGCCAACCCACCGGGCCGCGATCACCCGCAGGATGTGTGCGTGTGCGAAGACGAGCACCTCCCCTCGCCGGCGCCGCACGGCTTCGATGACCTTGTCGGCCCTCAGGCTCACCTCGGCCAGGCTTTCGCCGCCGCCCACACCGTCGCGCCAGATATCCCAACCGGGCGTGACCGCTCGGACCTCCTCGGTCGTCCGGCCGTCGACGTCGCCGTAGTCCCATTCGACGAGGTCGTCGCACAGTTGCGCGGAATCCCCGAATCCGGCCAGCTCGCAGGTGACCCGAGCCCGGGTGAGCGGGCTCGTGAGCACCAACGTGAAGTCGTGGCCGGCAAGCCGCCGGCCGACAGCAATTGCCTGCGTCACTCCCTCGGGCTCGAGCGGGACGTCCGTACGGCCCGTGTGGCGGCGGGTTCGGCTCCATGCCGTCGTTCCGTGCCTGACCGCGACGAGCCGCGCCTGGTTTTCGGAAGCCGGGGCTCCTGCCGGGGTCGCCGAGACGCCCATCTGAGCATCCGACCATCTGTGGTCGAGGGCTGGCAAACTCGACGGCCCGGGAATGCCGGCATGGGACAGAAGTTGGTGAAGGGGGTAGGAGTAGTGAGGGCGTAGCTGAGGCGCTGCTCGCAGGTGGTCGACGCGTTGCAGAGGGGCATCCTTAAGCCACCGAGCCGGGTACAGGAGACTCACGGCAGGCCTAAAGGAAACTCACGGTTGAGATACAGGCTCGGGCGCCACGATTAGTGGAATGGAGCAGGCACTAAAGGTGTTCCAACTCGGTGGAAAGGTAGGCCCGGACTGATAGGTGGGCCGAATTGGAAAGGCGAAGTAGGACGAGGGACACGGAACCAGCAGACCACATGAAGCGTGAGACTTTGAACGAGCGACGGAGAACCGAACAATGATTGCGAACCGCAGCGGGAGCCTCGACGGGATCCGGTTGTTCCTCGACGACCTTGATCGTCACCCCCTCCCTGGGCCAGAAGAGCAGGTAGAGCTTGCAAAGCGCGTCGCCGCAGGTGACGCGGAGGCCCGCCAGCAGATGATCGCGGCGAACCTCCGGCTCGTCGTCCACTGGGCGCGCCGTTACCAGGACCGCGGCGTCGATTTCGCGGACCTGGTGCAAGAGGGAACGTTCGGCCTCATGCGTGCAGTCGACAAGTTCGATTGGCGTAGAGGGTTCAGGTTCTCGACCTACGCGACTTGGTGGATCCGCCAGGCACTGCAGAGGGCTGTCCAACAGCAGTCAGGGACGATCAGGGTCCCGATGGAAGTCGCCGAGCAGATCCAGCGAGTGGAGCGCACGACCTCCGAGCTGACCGCCGAGCTCCGTCGTGAGCCGACCAAAGCCGAGATCGCCGACGCAGCCGGGGTGAAGGAGAGCGATCTCCCGACCCTGGCCCAGGTCTCGAGGGTGGTTGCCAGCCTCGACCAGCCGGCAGGCAGCGACGGGAACACGCCGCTCGGCGACCTCGTAGGGGTGCACGACGATCCCTTCGAGGAAGAGGTGGAGCGCGCCATGATCCTGGATCGTGTGAGGGAGGCGGTCGACGCCCTCGACGGTCTTGAGCGCCAGGTAGTACGGATCCGCTTCGGCCTCGACGGCGACGGGCCTGCATCGCTTCAGACCACGGCCAGCCGGCTCGGGATCGGCGTACGGCGAGCCCGTCAGGCCGAGGCACGTGCCATGCAGCAACTGGCGGAGCTCGCAGAGCTCGAAGCCGCATACCGCGCAGCCTGATTCGGCCGCTTACCCCCTGAGCGGCCGGTCGCTGCGTCGGCTGGCGCCGGCCACTTACTGCTCTGATTGAGCTGGCCGGTCGGGTTGAGCGGGCTGGCGCCTCAACCTCAGGACCGCGTCCAGGTCGGCGGGCAATGACGAGGTCCACGAGACGCGCCCTCCCGACGGATGTTCGACGGTCAAGCGGTGAGCATGAAGGAACAGCCGCCCGGGCTCGATAGGCGGCTCAACCCCGGACATAAGGGGCATAGTGCGGGATCTTTCGCCGTAACGGTCGTCGCCGCCCACCGGGGCTCCGATGGCAGCCATGTGCACGCGGACCTGATGTGTACGCCCGGTCTCGAGCTTCGCCTCGATCAGGCAGCATTCGGGTAGGCCCTCAAGACGCTCGATGACCCGGTAAGCGGTGCGGGCCGGACGTCCCTTCGGTGTGACGGCCATTCGCGTGGCGACGCGCGACGAGCGGCCGACCGCAGCGTCGACGACGCCTGAATCGTGAACGAGCCTTCCCGCCACGAGCGCCAGGTACTCGCGCCCTGCCTGCCTCGTTCGAAGCTGCTCCGAAAGAGAAGCGGCTGCGGCCTCGGTCCTGGCCACGACCATCAGGCCCGAGGTCCCCTTGTCGAGTCGGTGGACGATCCCCGGACGGCTCGGATCCCCGGAACCTGAGGCGGCCATCTGGTCGGCTAGCACCGCCAGGTCGGGAAACCGCTCGAGCAGCCCGTTAACGAGCGTGCCCTCTCGGTGCCCCGCCCCGTGATGGACGACAAGACCAGCCGGCTTGTCCACGACTATCAGTTGATCGTCTTCGTGTACCACCTCGAACACGACGCTCGCCGCGTCTGCGGCCTTTCCGTGTGCCGCATCTGCTCCTTCTGGCGAAATCTTGGCGTCGGAGATCTGGTCGTAGATGACCTCCAGGCGCTCGCCCGCGTTCACCTTCTGGCTTCGCTGAAGTACGACGTCTCCGTCGATCCTCACCGCGCCCTCGGACACGAGCTCGGCCGCCACCCGCCTCGAAAGTCCCGTAAGTGTGCAGAGCGCTCGGTCCACACGCTCGCCGGCTAGGGCTGAGGGCACGACCGCGATCACAGAAGATCCTTCCGACTCATCGGGCCCCGCATCTGGCGCCGCACCTAACCCCGCGTCGGGGCCGGTTGATCGGCCTCGGGCTTGGGTGGGATCGGCTCACACGATGCGCGCTCGGGCGGGGACCTCCAAAGAAGCAGGACCAACAGGATGCTCCCCACCACCACGCAACTGTCCGCGACGTTGAACGTCGGCCAGAAGTGGAGCGCTATGAAGTCGACGACGGCCCCGTGATTCGACCTGAACACCCGGTCCGACAAGTTGCCCAGAGCGCCACCGATCACGAGGCCGAGAGAGGCGGCCACCGCATTCGACCCGGCGCGGCGGACCATCACGACGAGGATCGCGACCACGACGACGGCGGCCGCTCCGATCACGGGGGCCCAACCCTGAGCGAAGCTGAAGGAGCTTCCAGAGTTGTACTGGAGCACGAAATCGAGCTTCCAGAACACGTGGATCTCGCCGCGGGCCAGACGGGAAACGGCCCACGATTTGGTCAGCTGGTCTGCCGCCACAACGCAGCAGGCGACGACACCTGCTACGGCGAGCCGTTTTGCACCGTGACGGCGGGGTGCCGGCTCGTTCAGCGGCGGTGAAGTCCCCCGCTCTTGCACGCCATGCACAGACGGACGTAAGGAAGGGCCCGAAGCCGCGCCTTAGGGATCGCCTCGTGGCAGTTGTCGCACACTCCGTAAGTGCGGTCCTCGATCGCTGCGAGAGCGACGTCTATCTGCGCGATGGTGGCCTGCGCCTGGGCGGCGAGCGTCAGGTCCCTTTCGCGGTCGACCGCAACCGTCCCGCCCTCTCCCGACTCCTCGTCGAACTGCACGTCGCCAGGCTCGCGTTCTAGAGCGAGAGATTCGGCTTCGGCTCGGAGGTCGGTCATCTGACTGAGGTAGGTCGCGCGCTCTTCATGCAACAACTTGCGCTGCTCTTCTAGGAATTTCGGCTCGGACGCGTAAGGACCCGGGGACCTTTTTGGCGGAGCCGTCGTGGTCTTGGTCGCAGCCTTCATCGAACGTGGTGCCTTGGTAGTCGTCGTAGCTCCCTGTGCTTGTGGTTTCGTGGCGATCTCGTCTGTTTGAGATCCGCTCCGGTCAGATGTCGCCGGTGCCTCGGCCGCTGCGGCGGCGGCACGAACCGGGGGCTTCGCCGTCTTGGCGGCGGATGCCGGTTGAGCTTTCTCAGGTGTAGCGGACTTCGTCGGAGCTTTCGGTGCAGCGCTCTTAGCGGGCTTGGTGAGAACCTTCGCAGCCGCCTTGGCGGGTGTTTTGGGCGGTGTCGTCTTGGCAGGTGTCGTCTTGGCCGGAGACGCCTTCGTCGGAGGCGCTTTCGCGGCTGTCGCCTTGGTCGCAGATGTCTTGGTCGGTGTCGCCTTGGTCGATGTCGTCTTGGTTGCTGTGGTCGTCTGCTTCTTCGCCGCTTGGGCAGGCCGCTTCGCTTTGGCCGCCGACGACGCCGAGGCCGCCGAGCTCTTGGTCGAAGGTGCTTTCTTAGCCACGGCCTTGGACGTCGCCACCTTGGGCGCGACCTTCTTCGACTGTGCGCCCTTGGACTGGGCGCCCCTGGACGGAGCCACCTTGGACTGGGCGCCCTTTGACTGAGCGGCCTTCGGGCTCGATGCCCGCGCGGCGCTCACCCGGCGCTCCGATGGAGGTCGCAAGGTTGCTCAACGTTGCCCGTCATCGCGTGCTCACCACCGATCCGAGTCCACCCGTCGCGCGAAGGTGGGCGACCATATCAGCTCCCGGCGACGGCAAATCCGCAACAGCACTAGCGGTCGCTTTCTTCCCACCGGGCCGATTTTCTCGGCCTTGCCCTGTTGCCTGTCACTTTGGTCGGCCACTTTGGTCGGCCACTTTGCTCGGCCACTTTGCTTTGCCGCCCCTTGTGCCGGGCACCCCGGCAAGACGCCGGAACAAGCTGAATCCGCGACTCCATGCTCCGCCTACGCTTGAGCGCCATGGCCGCGCCTTATCCCGAGGTTTCGCAGCAGCCTGATTACCCCGCGCTCGAAGAACGCGTGCTCGCGTTCTGGGCGGAAGACGGCACGTTCGCGGCTTCGGTAGAGGCCCGGGCCGGGGGCGAAAACGAGTACGTGTTTTACGACGGCCCGCCATTTGCGAACGGACTCCCCCACTACGGGCATCTGCTGACCGGCTTCGTGAAGGACGCAGTACCCCGTTACCAGACGATGCGTGGCAGGCGAGTCGAGCGCCGTTTCGGGTGGGACTGCCACGGACTTCCCGCAGAGATGGAGGCCGAGAAAGAGCTCGAGATGACCGGGCGCGCGGCGATCATGAGTTACGGGATCGCACGCTTCAACGACTATTGCCGCTCTCTCGTGCAACGGACCACCGACTCATGGGAACGGTACGTGACCCGCCAGGCGCGCTGGGTCGATTTCGCACGCTCGTACCGCACCATGGACCTGCCGTACATGGAAAGCGTCATGTGGGCGTTCAAGCGTCTCTACGAGAACGGCCTCATCTACGAGGGGGAAAGGGTCCTCCCGTACTGCTGGGAGTGCGAGACCCCGCTTTCGAACTTCGAGACCCGACAAGACGACGCGTACCGCCCGCGTGAGGACGAGGTGGTGACGGTCGCGTTCAAGCTCGACCCGCTCGATCAGCTCGACCGTTCTCGGGGCGAAGAGCGCGACGAGGACCCGATCGACGGGGCGCTCCACCTGCTCGTGTGGACGACGACACCCTGGACGCTTCCTTCGAACCTGGCGCTCGCGGTCGGAAACGACATCGTTTACTCCGTGTATGACGTAGACGGGGACCTCGTGGTTCTCGCAGAGGCCCGTGAGGGGGCGTACGAGGAGCTGATCGGCGAGCGCGAGCCGGTGGCGAAGGTGACGGGCGACCGTCTCGTCGAGCGGACGTACCGCCCGCTTTTCGATTTCTTCGCTGACGAGCCGAACGCTTTTCGCGTCCTTGCAGGCGACTTCGTCGCCGTCGACGAGGGCACCGGCATCGTGCACATGGCTCCGGGGTTCGGCGAAGAGGACTACGACCTGTGCCGCGCTGGCCGGCATCGCAGTCGTCTGCCCGGTGGACGACCAGGGTCGGTTCACGGGAGAGGTCCCTCCGTACGCGGGGCGCAACGTCTTCGCCGCCAACGCGGCAATCCGCCACGACTTGAAAGCTCTTGGTGTGCTCGTCTCGACCGAGAGCTACACCCACAGCTATCCCCACTGCTGGCGCACGGACACGCCTCTCATCTACAAGGCGGTCGATTCGTGGTTCGTAAAGGTGATCGCCATAAGGGAACGGATGATCGAGCTCAACGAGCGGATCAACTGGATCCCCGGGCACGTGAAAGACGGGGCGTTCGGCAAGTGGCTCGAGCAGGCTCGCGACTGGTCGATAAGCCGCAACCGGTTCTGGGGAGCACCCATACCTGTTTGGCAGAGCGACGACCCCCGGTACCCGCGTATCGACGTGTACGGGAGCCTCGACGAGCTCGAACGCGACTTCGGTGTCCGGCCGACCGATCTCCACCGCCCCGCTATCGACGAGCTGACGCGCCCGAATCCCGACGACCCGACAGGACGCTCGACCATGAGACGTACGGGCGACGTTCTCGACTGCTGGTTCGAGTCGGGTTCGATGCCCTTCGCCCAGGTCCACTACCCGGTCGAGAACGCGAGCTGGTTCGAAGGGCACTTCCCCGCGGACTTCATCGTCGAGTACATCGGCCAGACGCGTGGCTGGTTCTACACGATGCATGTCCTGTCGACGGCACTGTTCGACCTGCCGCCTTTCGAGAATTGCGTCGTACACGGCATCATCCAGGGCGACGACGGTCGGAAGATGTCCAAGCACCTGGGGAATTACCCCGACCCAGACATGGTCTTCGCGCGATGGGGCGCCGACGCGATGCGGTGGTTCTTGCTGTCGTCTTCGGTGCTCAGGGGCCAGGACCTCGTGGTTCACGCGCGCGGTTTCGAAGACGCGGTCCGCCACGTGCTCAACCCGATCTGGAACACGTGGTACTTCTTGTCCCTCTACGCGAACGTCGACGACATCCGGGGCGAGCATCGCAGTACGGCCCGCGGAGTGCTCGACCGGTACATGCTCGCGAAGACTGCGGCGCTCGTCGCGGACGCAACCGACCACATGGACAGCTACGACCTGTTCGGCGCTTGTTCGGACGTCGTCTCTTACCTCGACGCGCTCACCAATTGGTACGTGCGGAGGAGCCGTGACAGGTTTTGGCGCGCTCGAGACGGATCACCGGAGGTGGAGAGCGACAAGCGTGACGCCTACGACACCCTCTCTACGGCGCTCTCGACCCTGTGCAGGGTTGTGGCCCCCCTTCTTCCGATGCTCGCCGAGTCCGTCTACCAGGGTGTCACCGGTGAGCGGAGCGTCCATCTCGCCGACTGGCCGTCCTCGGAGGAGCTCGTATCCGACCCCCGCCTCGTCGACGAGATGGAGCTCGTGCGCGAGGTCTGCTCGGCAGGCCACGCGATCCGCAAGGCGAGCAACAAGCGACTGAGGCTGCCGCTTCAAAGCCTGATGGTCGCCGGGCCCAGGGCAAACGAGCTCCGTGAATACGTCGATCTCATCAAGGACGAAGTGAACGTCAAAGAGGTCGTTCTCACAGATGACGTCACTGGTGTGGCAGACGAGGTTCTGACCGCATTGCCCGGCGCGATCGGCCCACGCCTCGGTGAGCAGACCCAGAAGGTCATCGCTGCGGTGAAGCGAGGTGAATGGTCGCGCCGCGACAACGGCGAGATCGAAGTCGCCGGCTCGGTGCTTTTCGAATCCGAGTACACGTTGATGCTCCGCCCCCGTGACCCGGCTGCTTCGAGGGCGCTACCGGACAGAGCAGGCGTGGTCGGGCTCGACATAGAGACGACCGAGGACCTCGAACGCGAGGGACTTGCCCGCGACGTGGTCCGTCTCGTTCAGTCGGCGAGGCGCGACGCCGGACTGCACATCTCGGACCGCATCAACCTGGAGCTCTCCCTGCCCGAGCCGATGGCCAAAGCCGTGGAGGAGCACCGGACGCGCGTGATGGAGCAGACACTGGCAGTCGACCTGACGGTCAAGGTCGCCGACTCGGTCAGGATCGACCTCAGCCTGGCTTAGCGCTAGCGGATTACGGCTTAGCCCGCTTGGGCTTGCGGTGTGGGCTGGCGGTGTGGCGCTAGCGGATTACCCCGCTGCCCGCTTGGCGAGACTCTCGTCCAGGGGCGAACATCTGGCGTTGGTGTCCCGAGGCCGATCGATCAGAGGAGCCGCGAGGAACGGGTTGGTCCCTCGGCACCGTCGGTCGGGCCGCGAACTCGTCGTCCGGAACCTCGAGATCGTCCAAGTCGGAGCCCTGGCGTGACGTCACAGGGACCTGCTCGGTCGGAAGCCCCGAGATGCCCACGTCGTCGCGCGACGCTCGCACGGTCTCGCGCTCGGTTGTCTCTTCGCTCGCGCGACGACCGGTCGTGCCGCCGGCTCCCCGCCGGTCGTCCTCGTCACTTGCGGCTCTGTCGTCCGTCACGCTCGACTCTGCAACGCGCTTCGACGCCGGCGCCGAATCGCCTTCGGTCGCGGCCCCGCCACCAGCTTGCTCGGACGGCACGACCCGATCTCTCACCTTGGGTTGCGGCTGGTCCGTCGCGCCCAAGGCGTGCGAGCCTGCGGACTTCGGCGGCTGAACGTGCTCGTCAACCCACGCGAGCATCTCGGTGAGCGCCTCTCGGATTCGCGTGCGCTCAACCTCGAGGTGGCGCGCGATCGTCTCCACGTCAGCAACCAGCTCGGCTCGATGCGAGTCGAGTCGTTTCACCTCTTCGCGAAGGCTTCGCTCCGCATCCTCGGTCATCACACGAACGTGCTCTTCGGCGTCGGCGACGATGTTGCGCGCCCGCGCCTCTGACGTGGCGACAAGATCGCTCGCCTCACGCTCGGCTTCCTGGCGCGTCTGGTCCAGGAACTTCTGCGCGAGCAGCAGAGTGCGCTGTAGCGAGTCGTCGGCGACCTCCGAATGCTCGGCCTGCTCACCCTTCTGCGCTTGCTGGGCCAGCTGTGCCTGTTGAGTGCGGCGAGCCTGCTCCAATTGCTGTTCGAGGCTCGTCGCGCGTTCGGTCGCCTGCTTCACACGATCCGAAGCAAGTCGCACCTGTTCTTGAAGAGCCTCTGCCTCGACCGCCACACGTTCCAGGTACTCGTCGACGTCGTCCATGTGGTACCCGCGAAGAGTCGTACGGAACTCGACGGTTCGGAGGCTGTCGATGCTCGGCTTGGCCGCAGCCTGCGAGCCACTCGCCTGTTCGTTTGGTGGGGAGCTGTCCATGCGTGGATGCTACCGAAGCCACCGACTTCTCCGGTGGACGCCCCGGTTGTCCTGTGAACGCTCCCGCGTCTCCGGCGGACGCCCCCGGGTTGCGACCGGACCCTCTCAGGTAAGCCTGTCGATCACGGGCACTGCGATGATCTGCAACCCGAGGAACACGATGATGAACGCGAGGTCGATCGGCAGCGCCGTCCGCGGGAGCAAGCGACGTATCGGCGACACGACGGGCTCCACGAGACGTCCGAGCCCGTAACGAATGCGAGCCCAGATCGACCTCGGGTCGAGCGGGAACCAGGTGAGGACCGCATAAAGGATCATCACCAGGAGGTAGACCTCGACCACGGAGACGAGAGTCGTCCGGAGTGGGTCGCCACCCTGGAGCCCGAGCACGCCGACGAGCTGCCCTCGGGGCCAAAAAGTCATGACGATGTTGCCGGCTCGCAGGTCGGCGGACCGGTCAGACCCGGACCAGTCCGTTCTCCTGCAGGCGCTGTCGTTCTTCGGCGGAGACTCGGACGTTCTGGGGGGTCACGAGGAAGACTTTGTCGGCGACGCGCTCCATCTTCCCGCCGATCGCGTAGGCGACACCGCTGCAGAAATCGATTATCCGGCGCATCAGGTCGCGGTCAGCGAGCTGAAGGTTGACGATCACGGGTTGGCTCCCGACGAGCTTGTCGGCGATCGTCTTGCCGTCGGTGAACTCGGTCGGCGCCACGACGTGGACCCGAGCGCCCTGGCCGGAGTCCGAGGGGACCGGTCGCACGACAGAAGTGCGGGACGTCACGATGCCGGGAGTCGACCCGATCTCATCGCGAGTGAGCGTGCGAATCGTCGCGCTCGGCGTCAGGACGGGTGGCTCTTCTGGCTCTTCTACTTGGACCCGGGTGCTCTGCCTCGTCGGCTGGGGAGCCCAAGGCTCGTACCCGTCGGCCTCGTCGTACTCGTCGTCGACAAGCCCGAGGTAGACCATCGTCTTCTTGAATAGACCAGACGCCATCTCGCCTCCCGGGAAACAGCGTATCGGCTCAGGCCAGGTGACGGGGGGAACCCTGCCTGGGACCCTGCCTGAGACCGAGGCCGGCACCGCCTCGGGACCGCTCCGCTATGAACGGGGCCCGAACAGGCCCCTCCCCACACGCAACATGGTCGATCCCGCGCGCAGCGCGATATCCAGATCGTCCGACATCCCCATCGAGAGCTCGTCGAGACCGAGGCCGCCGGCCAACGCCGCCACCAACTCGAATCCCTCTCTCACGGCCGAGGACGGCCCGGGTGGCCCGACGGTCATGAGCCCCCTCACGGCTAGACCTGCGTCGCGGGCAGTCGCCACCAGGCCCGGCGTCTCCTCCGGCGCGCACCCGTTGCGGCCCGGCAGGCCCGTCGTCTCTACCTGTACGAACACCTGCGCTCCCGGTGCGTAGCGGGCGAGGCTCGTAACCTCTTCGCCCCTCGACAACGTCTGCCAGCAGCCGACGACCGAAGCGAGCATCTTCGTCTTCCGCCTCTGGATCGCTCCGAGCATGTGCCAGACGAGATCACTCCCTTCTTGTGTCCCCTGTTGCGTCCCTTGTTGCGACGACGCTTTGGCGACGAGCTCGTCGGCATAGTTCTCGCCGACATCTCGCAGCCCGACCGCGAACGCGGCTGCTGGTGCGGTTTCGTCGAACCCCTTGGTAACGGCCACGATGCGGACCTCTGCGGGGTCGCGCCCTGCGCTCTTCACCTTTCGATGGAGTTCCGCGAGCCGTTCGGCTACCACTTCCGCCGGAGGCGCAGAGAGTCTGGGCCCACGTCCAGCGGTCTCGCCCACGTCAGCCCACTTGCCACACGTAGAGGGCCTGACGCGCCGTGTCGCCGCGCGCTCGAGCCGAGTACCACCCGGGAGAGCACGAGGTGCACACGACGTGGTCCACGTCCACTCGCACCCCGGCCGACTCGAGTGCCTGACGGGCGGCTGCACGGATGTCGAGCGCGGGGCGTCCGTTCGTCGTCGTCGCTGCCGCCCGGGAACCAAGCACACGCGTCACCCGCTCCAATTCGTCGGGAGAGAACTCGTAGCAGCACGGTCCGATGCACGGGCCAAGACCCGCGACCAGCGTCGAGGCGCCGGCTTGTAGCGCGGCAGACGCGGCGTTGCCCACGACTCCCGCAACGAGGCCGCGCCAACCCGCGTGGACGGCCACGCGCACGCCTTCAGGCGAACCGATCGCGATGGGAAGACAGTCGGCGACGAGAACCACGGGGCACGCTGTCCGGTCGGTCGCGAGCCCCGCGTCCCCTTCACGAAGACCGACTCCCGCACCGTACGGTTCACACCCACCCGAGCCGACTATCACGACGTTGCTTCCGTGCACCTGTCGCAGCCCGGCTACCGACACATCCGCGGGAACTTCGAGAGGAGCGGGCCTTTTCTCTTCTACGACCGGCCTTTGGTCGCCATGAGCGGCACCGGTCCAGAAAGCGGCGACGGGTGTGCCCGCTAGACGAAATGGGCCCGCCGCATTCGCGTCAGTCGGCACGCGGCCCTGGACTGGTTCGCCTCGATCTTCGACGGCTTCGCCCGTCCTACTTGAGGAACGAAGGGACGTCGAACTCGTCGTCCCCGAGGTCGAGCTCCTCGTCGTCAGGCTTGGCGAAGATGTCCTCGCGGACCTGGTCCATTCCGAGCACGACGCTCCGCCCGTCGGAGCCAGAAGCTCCGCGTCCCTGCGATCCCGACAACCCGGGTCTGCCTTCCTCCCAGCGCTCGAAGCCGGCCGCGATGACGGTCACTCTGACGTCGTCGGCCATTGCCTCGTCGATCACTGTCCCGAAGATGATGTTGGCGTCGGGGTGCGCGACACCGTGGATGATCTCCATCGCCTCGTTCACTTCGAACAGACCTAGCTCGGGGCCGCCGGCGATGTTGACGAGGATCCCCCTCGCTCCCTCGATGGAATTCTCGAGAAGTGGTGAGGTTATTGCGCCCCTTGCGGCGTTCACCGCACGCCCGTCTCCGGTCGCCGTTCCGATTCCCATGATCGCGGTACCGGAGCTGTCGAGGACCATCCGGACGTCCGCGAAGTCGGTGTTGATCTGGCCCGGGATGGTTATGAGGTCGGTTATCCCCTGCACACCCTGGAGCAGAACCTCGTCGGCGAGCTTGAACGCGTTCATCATCGACATCCGCTCGTTCGACACGGACAGAAGCCGGTCGTTCGGGATGATGATGATGGCGTCGACTTTCTCCTTCAGCTGTTGGATGCCCTGCTCCGCCTGGACCGACCGCCTGCGTCCCTCGAACGTGAACGGGCGGGTCACCACTCCGATCGTCAGCGCACCGAGGCTCTTCGCGATCTCCGCAACGACTGGGGCCGCCCCGGTGCCGGTGCCTCCACCCTTGCCGGCGGTGATGAACACCATGTCGGCTCCGCGCAGCGCCTCTTCTATGTCGGCACGGTGCTCCTCGGCGGCCGCCCTCCCGACGAGAGGGTCGCTTCCGGCCCCTAGACCCTTCGTCAGCTGGCGGCCTATATCGAGCTTCAAATCGGCATCGCTCATCAAGAGCGCCTGCGCGTCCGTGTTGGCGGCGATGAACTCGACGCCTTTCAGGCCGGCCTCGATCATGCGGTTGACCGCGTTGACGCCGCCACCCCCGACGCCGACGACCTTGATCACCGCGAAGTAGTTGCTCTCTATTGGACCGGTCATTGACACTCCTCGTCCGGACGCCAGCTCCGGGTGCGGACGGAACCTCGAACGGCACACTGGAACAGGTGCGCCAGGATCCACCGCGGCTCTCTCACCCTCGACCAGACCTCGAGCCATTTTCCCCGGGTGAAGGCCTGCTCACCCTAGGGCTGAGTTCGGGAACGGTCAAGAAGCGATGCAGGTCCATCAGATCCATCAGATCCACCAGAAGCAGTTCATCACGTTTGGCAACTCGCAGTCGGTGTTGTTGTCGGTGCCATCAACAGACTCAGCGGGCATCAACTGACTCCACGGGCGGTCGGGGGCACACCCGTCGATGGGGTCGGCGGTCCGACCGTCGGCTCGGTAGGGACGCTCACGTCGACCACGTCTCCGTTCGCGAGAGGTGCGGCAGCGACGACGCTCGCGAGAGCTTCGTATTTCGCTTGCAGCCCGGTCGGTGTCCCGACGAGCGCCGTCACGCCTCCGGTCAATCCGAGAGTCACCAGATCACCTTCACTTACAACCACCGACCGAACCCGCTCCGCGAGCAGAGGGGGCATCGATGCAGCAATCTGGACTCCCGCTTCGTCGATCGGCGGCAGGTCGGACGCCGGCGCTCCTGGAGGGAGAGGAACGCTCAAAGCAAGCATCCCCGCTGGTCGCGACGCTTGATAGGCGAGCACACGTCCGGTGACGTCTATCAATGCCCAAGCCCTCGGTCCCGGCGAACCCGACTCGACCGCGGCCAGCGCCGTTCGCTCGGTCACCGTTACCGTCACCGAGTCCGGCCAGTGCTTAGTGAGGAATGCGCTCTTCACCCACGGAAGGGCTTCTATGTGCGCGTCGACTACCGCTGCGTTTATGTCCACGAGCGGCGTCCGACTCGTCAGCCCGGATGAGCGCGAGCACCTCGGCGACCGGCGTGTGCACGGCACCCATGACGTTCATGTGCCGGGCGCCGAAGAGACTGGAGTGGATCGCCGCGAACCCTCCTGACGCGATCGCACAAACAGCAAGGACCCCGATCACGACGCGGAGCCTCTTGCGTCCCTGCTCACGCGTCACCGCCACCCGGCGCATCCACATTCTCGGGTCTACTGCTGGGCTTCCAGGCGCTGCGGAGGTCACGTGCTGTCTCCGAACTCTCGACCTTTGCTCGAGGTTGAGGCCGCGGTCGACGGTGCCCCCTGGGCAGGCGCCTCGTGAGATGACGGACCATGCAAATCTGAACCTCTAGTCGAGCTTGAGGCATGAATCCTCGGAAGCGGGGTGTCGGAGAAGCCCACCATGACCAGCTCAGGGACGAGGTCAACCCCCTCTTTCTCTGCGACGAGCGCACGGACCCGGTCGATCAGGGCCTTGACGTCGTCGGCGGAGCCTTGCTTGTCGGCCTGGAAGAAGTTGGCGTGTTTCTCCGACACTGACGCAGTACCGACCCGCAATCCCTTCAGGCCCGCCGAGTCGATGAGTCTGCCTGCGGAGTCCCCCGGAGGGTTCGTGAACACCGAGCCCGCGTTCAGTCCCCCGGGCTGGTTCGCCACCCGCCAGCGCACGACGTCACGGACCCTCCCGAGCGCGACCTCGGGGTCGGAAGCACCGAGTGCGAGCTCGGCTCGGACGACCACGTCTGCAGCACCGATGGCGCTCCTGCGGTAACCGGTGTCGAGCTCCGCCAGCTCCCGAAGTGTTGCCGATCCAGAAACGAGGTCGAAGATGCGCGCCCGTCTCAAGACGTCGGCCATCTCCGACCCGTGCCCTCCGGCGTTCATCCGGACAGCTCCGCCTATCGATCCCGGTATCCCCACCGCCCACTCGAACCCGGTCAGACCCGCACCCGCCGTCTCGCGGGCGAGCGCCTGCAGGCCAACCGCTCCCCCGGCGCGAACAGTCGCTGTCGGCTGGTCGATCTCGACCGCCTCGAACTCCCCGGTGAGAACGATTGCGAGCCCGGGGAATCCCGCATCTGCGACAAGCATGTTCGAGCCTCTGCCGATCACGAGCACGGGGATCGGGCGGTCAACCGCGGCGAGAGCGTCATGACAAGCTTTGAGAACGTTCTCATCGCCCACCTCCAAGAGCACCGCTGCCTCCCCGCCCACTCGGTAGGTCGTCCGGGCGCCGAGCGGCGCGTTGCGGATCGCGTCTGGCCCGACCGCTTTCGCGATCTCGTCGAGCGAAGCACCGATTTCGTTCGCCGGGCCGCTCGCGCACCTGGAGTGACCCTCGCTCATGACAACGTTGCGCCGATCAACTCGTCGGGAAGCGAGGTGAGGTCCCCCGCACCGAGCGTGATACACAGATCTCCCGGGCTCAGCAGATCGGCAACCTTTCTTGCCAGCGATTCGCGGTCAGGGCAGTACAGCACCGCCAACTCCGGATGCGCCCTCGAGACGGCGTCGGCGATGAGCTTCCCGGTCACGCCGGGGAGAGGATCCTCCCCGGCCGGATAGACGTCGGTGATCACCACGGCGTCGGCGTCGCTGAACGAATCGGTGAATTGACCCCAGACAGATGCTGTGCGCGAGTACCGGTGCGGCTGGAACACCGCGACGACTCGCCCTTCCGTCGTCGAGCGAGCGGCCCGGAGCACGGCACTCACCTCGGTGGGAAGGTGAGCGTAGTCATCGACGAAGCGCACTCCGCGAGCCTCACCGCGGTGCTCGAACCTGCGCGCGACACCCGCAAAGCGCGGCGAAGGCGCGTCCGGCCGCTTCTATCGGAACGCCGAGCCGCAGCGCCGTAACGGCGGCGATGGCGGCATTCGATGCAAGGTTCGCGCCGGAAACAGGCAGCGAGAGTCGCCCGAGACGGTTGCCCGCTCGCACCAGGTCGAACGACACGCCGTCACGCCCTGCTCGCAGATCCTCGATGCGCACGTCGGCGGCCGGCGAGGTGCCGACGAGCTCGGCGCCGTGTCGTCTCCCGACCTCGGAGGCAACCGGATCGTCCGCGTTCGCGACGACGCCGCTCGACGCCATGGCGCAATACTCGTCGAACGCGGCCACCAAGTTGTCGAATCCCCCGTAGTAGTCCAGGTGGTCGGGCTCGATGTTCGTAAGCACCGCGATCTCCGGGTCGAGCTTCAAGAACGTCCCGTCACTCTCGTCAGCCTCGACTACGAGCCAGTCCCCGCGATCCCAAACGGCGTTGGTACCGATCTCGTTCACGTCCCCACCGACCAGAAACGAGGGATGCAACCCGGCCTCGACGAGCACGAGCGCGAGCAGGGTCGTCGTGGTGGTCTTTCCGTGTGTGCCGGAGACAGCAATCAGACGGCGACTCGAGGAGATCGCAGCCAGCGTCTCGGCTCTCGACGCGACGCGCAGTCCCCTTTCGCGGGCGAGCTTGACCTCCGGGTTGTCTTCGTGAACCGCTGTCGAGATGCTCAGTATCTCGGCGTCCGTCATGAGTGAGCCGTCGTGGCCGACCTGGACGCGAACACCGGACGCAACCAATCGGTCGAGCGCAGGCGACGCCTTCAAGTCGCTTCCCGTCACGCGATGACCCATCGAGGCGAGCACGGACGCGATTGCGCTCATCCCGGCGCCGCCCACCCCGACCACGTGTATGCGTCGGCTTCCCGACAAGTCGAGAGGCGCGTCTTTTTGGCTACTCGTGCGGCCACTCGTGGCGCCACTCATCCGGCCACTCATGCGGCACGGTCCCTGGCTTGGTCCCTGCCACGTCCCTTGGCCCTGGTTCGGCGCCCACCCGGTCGCCTGGCGTGCTGGATGGCGAGCGCAGCGACGGCCTCGGCGGCATCAGGCCTCCCGAGTCGTTGCGCTGCCTCGGCCATGCCCGCCAGCCGGTCCGGGTCCTCGAGAAGTCGGTCGAGCTCTTCTTCGAGCCGCCCCGCGTCGAACGCTTCGTCTTGGACGACGATTGCTGCTCCGCTGGTTTCGAGCACACGGGCGTTGGCGTTCTGGTGGTCGCCCGGCGCACCCGGAAGTGGCACGAGGATCGAAGGGGTGCCCGTGACGGTGAGCTCGGCCACGGTGTTGGCGCCCGCACGGCAAACCGCTACGTCTGCGGCGGCGTAGACAAGCTCCATGTGCTCCTGGTACGGCACCTGGACGTACGACATCATTCCCGAGGTCAGCTCGGCCGCTTTAGCGGCGGCCCAGTCAGCGTTGCGGGTCCCCACGACGTGGTAGACCGCCAGGTCGCCGCGGCCGGACCAGCGACCGGCCATACCGAGCACCGCCTCGTTGAGGCGGCTCGCACCGAGCGAACCGCCGAACGCGGCAACGACGCGGCCAGACGTAGGAAGACCGAGACGTCGTCTTGCGCAGTTCCTCGCTCCCGCACGGTCGGGCTGGGCGATCAGGGCAGCCACCTCCGGCCGGACCGGGGCGCCGGTCACGACCGCTCTCTCGAGCTCAGTACCCGGGTACGCGACTGCCGATGCGCGTGCGAACCTCGCGAGCAACCTATTCGCAGCTCCCGGAACGGCGTCGATGTTCACGACGACGACCGGAACTCCGAAGACGACAGCGGCAATGGTCGGAGCGACGCTCGCGTACCCACCGACGGCAACCACAACCGACGGGCGCCTTCTCGCGACCAGCACGAGCGATGCTGCGAAAGCGGCCACAAGTCCACCTAGTGCCATCACGTTCGACGCCGTCGCTTTCGCAGAGCGGCTCCGTTTGAAGCCACGTCCACCGAGGAGCGTCACAGGCAGCTCGACCCCAGACAGAAGACTCGAATCGAGTCCCCGTCGTGAGCCGACGAGCTCTACCGAACCGGCTTCTCTACCTACGAGAAGCGCGCGGGCGACCGCGAGAGCCGGCACCGTATGGCCTGCGGTCCCGCCTCCGGTGACGAGCGCGAAGCGTCGCCCGGTCACGGCACACGACGCGTTGCCGGCGACGCACGCAGCGAAATGTGCGGTGCCTTCGACGCGCGCGTGGCCTGTAGGCGCTGCCGTTGTCCTTCCCGCGACCCTTGCGCGGCGATGTTCACGAGAATGCCGGCAGCCGCAAGCGTTATCACGAGGGACGAACCGCCGAAGGAGACGAACGGGAGCGGGATCCCCGTCACGGGCAGAACGTCTATGACCGCTCCTACGTTGATGATCGCCTGGCTCACGATCCAGAACGTGATCCCGACGGCGAGCAACGCCGCGAAGCGATCCGGAGCATCTCGGGCTGCACGGAGACCGAGCCACCCGAGGCACAAGAACAGACCGAGAACGACGAGCGCACCGATGAGTCCGGTCTCTTCACCTATCACCGAGAAGATGAAGTCGGTGTGCGGATTCGGGAGAAGCCCCCACTTCTCGCGCCCTGCTCCGAGCCCGAGTCCGTAGAGTCGACCCGATCCGATCCCGACCAACGACTGGACTACCTGGTAGCCGGTGCCGCTCGAATGAGCGAACGGGTTTATGAACGACAGCAGACGGTCGCGTCTGTACGGCTCGGCGATCCCAGCGATGACACAGATGACCGCCACGCTGCCGACCGTCTTTGCGATCGGACGGAGGGGCACGCCCGCAGCGAAGAACAAGCTGAACGTGATGCAGGTGACGACGATGGCGGTCCCCATGTCGGGCTGCGTGATGAGGAGAGCACAGGCGACTGCGAGCCAACTAAGCAGCGGGAGCACGACCGACCGGGACCGCGCCAGCAAGTTCGAACGACGGGTGAGCAGATCCGCGCCGAAGACGCATATGGCGAGCTTCATCAGCTCGGAAGGCTGCAGACGCAACTGTCCGATCCCGATCCAGCGGCTCGATCCTCCAGCGTTCAACCCGATACCCGGGACGAGCACGAGGACACAAAGGACGTAGGCGAGCGCTCCGAGCGGCAGGCGAAGCCCGCGCCAGTGCCGGTAGTCGAACCTCGCGGTCACCAGGAATGCGGTGATCCCGATCCCCATCCAGAGCGCCTGACGTTCGAAGATCGTCCAGACCGATCCGTCCTGACTGAGTGAAGTCCATGCCGACGCCGAGAGCACCATGACCAGCCCGACGCCGCACAGTGCCAGCACGACGAACACGAGCGCGCTTTGCGTCGGAATGACCTTCGAACCGCTGTCACCGATCAGACGCTCCGGAGTGTCCGCATCGCCGCCCACCACCGCCAAGCGCGGTCTTTCCCGCGCTCTATCGCGCGCCGCCTCCGCGTGCATCCCTCCAGCTTCTCTCACCGTGACGCGCGGGCGGGGGATCTTCGCACCCGGCAACTCAATGGACGCCCGAACCGGGTACGGAAAGGAAGTCGGCATAGAACAGTCCGAGCGCGAGCGCAGAGCACAGCCCCGCAAGGATCCAGAACCTGACGATCACCGTTGTCTCGGGCCAGCCGGCGAGCTCGAAGTGATGATGGAGCGGTGCCATCCGGAAGATGCGGCGTCCGAAGACACGATAAGAGATGACCTGCAGCACGACCGACAACGTCACGATCACGAAAAGCCCGCCGATCACAGGGAGCAGCAACTGCAGGTTCATCTGCAAGCAAAGTGCGGCGAGGCCTGCGCCAATTGCCAACGACCCAGTGTCGCCCATGATTATGCGCGCCGGCGCGGCGTTCCACCACAAGAACCCGAGGCAGGAGCCTGCGAGCGCTACCGCAACCAGGGCCAGATCGAGTGCGGATGCGACGTGATAGATGCTGTAGTGCCTGAATTGCCAGTACCCGATGATGGCAAGAATCGCGAATCCGAACGTTGCGGAACCTGAGGCGAGGCCGTCGAGCCCGTCGGTGAGGTTCACCGCGCTCGACGTGCCAACCATCACGAAGACCGCCCACACGACCCACCCGATGCTTCCGAGGTTCACGCCGATGGAGTCGTAGCGCGTGAAAGACAGCGCCGTGTTGGCTCCCGCCCAGTGCTCAGCGGCGATCGCGAACCCGATAGCTACGACGAGTTGGGCTCCGAACTTGGCGCGCTTGTTGAGCCCGAGCGACCGACGGCGTGTGACCTTTATGAAGTCGTCGGCGAGGCCGATAAGACCCGTCGCGACCACAACGAGGATGACGAGAAAACCTGCTCGTGTGAAAGGCGCGCCGGTCCCCGCATGCCCGACCAGATACCCCGCGACGAGTGCCGCGAGCATCGCCAGACCTCCCATCGTGGGCGTCCCGGCCTTCGCCTGATGAGTCGCAGGCCCGTCCTCACGGATGGGCTGACCGAATCGTTTCCTGGTCAGGTAGCCGATGAGCACTGGTGTCCCGAGTGCCGCCGCGACGAGCGCGAGGCCCCCGGACGACATGAGGCTGATCACCGAGCGCCCTTGTATACGTGGATTCTCCGGCGATCGAGCGACCGCGCCGCAGCGAAACGGGCTTCGGAGCGGTCGTCGAAGGGATAGCGCCGTCCGTTCGCCTCGATGAAAGCCTCGTGACCCTTGCCGGCAATGATGAGAACGTCGCCCGGGGCCGCCATGTCGAGCGCGAGCGCGAGCGCGGCGCCCCGATCCGGTTCCACGAGCGTCCGTGACCTGTCCGGAATGCCCACCAGTACCTCTTCGATTATCTCTTCGCGGCGCTCGCCTCGCGGGTTGTCGGAGGTCACCACCACCAGGTCCGCATGGGAATGTGCGACGGCGCCCATGACGGGTCGTTTCGCACGGTCGCGCTCCCCGCCGCAGCCGAACACGACGAGAACACGCTTGCCAGCCGCCAGCTGCCGCCCGCTCGCAATGGCCGTCGCAAGCCCGTCCGGGGTGTGTGCGTAGTCGACGATCACGGTCACCGGTCCCGGTACGTCGACCACCTCGAACCTGCCGGGAATCGGCTCGGCGCTTGCGAGACCCTCTGCGACAGTGTCCTCGGGCACACCGAGCGCGACTGCGCACGTCGCAGCCGCAAGGGCGTTCACGGCGTTGTAAGAACCGGTGAGCCCCATCTGCACTCGCCGCCCTCGCCAGCTGAACGCAGTATGACGTGGCGCAACCTCGACGTCGGAGATCTCGGTTATGGAGAACTCCACGGTCGGGATGAGCGGCTGTGCTATCAGGCGCTGACCCCACGCATCGTCCGCGTTGACGATCGCCATGGCGGCGCGTTCGGGTCGCATCAAGCTCGCCTTCGCGTCGAAGTACTCATCCATCGTGTGGTGATAGTCGAGATGGTCCTGGCCGAGGTTCGTGAAGACCGCGGCGGCGAATCGAATCGCGTCGACACGAGACTGAGCGAGCGCGTGCGACGACACCTCCATTGCGACCGCCTTGCGACCCGTGTCGCGCGCGTCGGCCAGGAGACGCTGGAGGACGGGGGCCTCGGGAGTGGTGCGCTCTCCGTCAAGGGTGCCGACGACGGTGGTCGGCATGCCGTGTACGTCGAGGATCGCGCCGAGAAGGTGAGTGACGGTCGTCTTGCCGTTGGTGCCGGTGACGCCGATCACCGTGAGCGACTTGTCCGGGTGTCCCTCCAATGTCGCGGCCGCGTGGGCCATCGACGTCCGCGCTTTTCCGGGGCCGACGATGACTTGAGGCACGTCAACGTCCACCTGCCGCTCTGCGAGAACCGCTACGGCGCCTCGGCTCACCGCTTCAGCGGCGAACTCGTGGCCGTCTTCGACCGTCCCGGGAAGACAGCAGAAAAGCACCCCGGGTCCGGCGTGCCGGCTGTCGAGCTCGATGGAGGTCACCTCGACCGAGGCGACGTCGCCGACGCTCCGGTGGACGTCGACCCCCTCGAGCAGCAAGTCCATCCGCACTCTTGTCGCTCCTCGAACTGGCTGGTCACGGGCTCCTGGCGTTTTGCCCGGCCGACTGGCCGATCGTACCGGGCGACCCAGGTGCAGAAGCGGTGCCTGTGACAACGCTGCCAGAATTCGGGGCCGGACCGGAGGCCCGCGATCCCGTCGTCCCGACCCCTCCAGCGGTTCCGGTCGAAATCGTGAAGCTCGTGGTGGCGGCGGTCTGCAGTCCCTGAGCTTGTCCTTGGGACTGTCCTTGAGACGGGGGGATCCCGTAACGCTGAAGCGCGTAGGTCATCACCTGCGAGAACACAGGTGCGGCCACCGTGCCCCCGAAGATCGGTGTGGGCCTGTTCAGGACGACGATCGCAGATAGTGATGGATTTTGAGCAGGGGCGAATCCGGTGAAGGTCGCCATGTAGGCACCCGGCACGTACCCCGGCGCCTTCGTATTGGGGATCTGGGCCGTGCCCGTCTTTCCGGCGACCGCATAGCCCTGCACTGCTGCGCCTGGCGCCGTGCCGTCGGTCACGACTTGCTCGAGCATGCCGGTCAGCTGGGAGGTCACACTGGCAGAAAGGACACGGTGTTCTTTAGGCATGCTCAGTCCACGGACCGAACCGTCTGGTTCGACGACCGCCTGGACGAGACGCGGCGGAACGAACTCGCCTCCCGTCGCCACCGAATTCATCATGTCGAGAATCTGCATCGGCGTGACGGCGGTGTTCTGACCGATGGCGGTTGAGGCAAGGTCCGTCTGTCCCCATTTGCCGAGAGGCTCGACGATCCCTGCCGACTCACCCGGAAACTGGAGCCCTGTCGACTGTCCGACCCCGAGTTGTTGCATCTGGTCGAAGATCTTCTTGGAGCCCAGGTCCACGGCCATCTTGATCGTCCCGAGATTGGAGGACTGTGCCAGTACCTGAGTCGCAGACAGGTGCTCGAAACCGTGGACTTCGGCGTCGTGGAACACCGACCCGTCGATGACCATGTCCGGGGGGATCGTGATCTCGCTTTGAGGCGTGATGAGTCCCGCTTGCAGCGCCGCCGAAAAGGTGACCAGCTTGAACACCGATCCGGGCTCGTACACACTCGTAAGTGCCAGGTTCTGATTCGCCTCACTCACCCGGTGTGTGGACGGACGGGACACAAGATTGGCCATCGCGAGGATGTCGCCGGTATGTACGTTCATGATCACGACGGTCCCGCTGATCGCGTGCGAGGAGACCAGGGCCGAGCTGAGCGCCTGTTCGGCGACGTACTGCAGTGGTTCGTCGAGAGTCAGCTCTACGCCGGCGCCGTTGTGACCCGATGATCCACTTACCGGAGCGTCGGGAAGAACGACTCCCGACGGGGACTCCTCATTGGTGAGGGTCCCGCTCCGGCCCGACAGAAGAGAGTCGTACTGATACTCGAGGCCAGATGCCCCGCTCCCGTCACCTCCGACGCCTCCTATCACCGAGGACGCAAGGGGTGTGGAGGGTTCCACCCTCTGTGTGGCGGGAAGGATGTTGATTCCCTGGAGATTCAGGTTCTCGACCGCTTGCGCAACCTGCGTGTCGACGAGTCGCGCCAAGTAGACGAAGCCGGAGTTCTCGGTCAGCTTGGACTGGATCGTTGATACGGGCTGATTCAGTACCGGCGCGAGCTCTCGAGCTTCCGATTTGGCATCGTGGATGATGAACGGGTCAGCGATGACGGCTGACCGTTGCACGGAGATGGCGAGCACGGCGCCGTCGCGGTCGTAGATACCTCCGCGCACGGCGGGCACGTGTTGCACCGTCTTCACTTGCCCGGCGGCGAGTGAGCTGAAGTGCGGACCCGACAGATCCTGCACCTGAACGAGACGACCCGCGAGAGCCAGGAAGGCGACGAGCACCACGAGCCTCATCAACCGGATCCTTCTGTCTGACGCGCTATCAGGGTCGCGTCGACGCCTTCTCCTGACGCGAGGTGCCTTTTGTACGGCGCGACCCGTTGGTGCGCGCCGGGCTCGGCCTGTGGAGCGGAGGTCGCCGCCCCTCAAGGGGCACCCGGTGTGCCGGTTGTCGCCCCCGCTGCTCTTGTCTGCTTGGTCGGGTTCGTCGCCCTGGTCGGGTTCTTTGCGTTAGTCGCGTTCGTCGCTTTGGTGGGGTTGGTCGTGTGGGTCGTGTGGGACTGCGTTCCACCGGGCAGCGCGACGGCAGGCAGGTCGGAAATCTTGGACGGAACGACCAGGCCGAGCTGACGCGCCGCCGCCATCACCGACGACGGCTGCTCTTCGTTCGCGATCTGGAGCTCCAGGTCGAGTCTCTTCGTCTGGGCCGCAGCGACGTCTGCCTGAAGGCTGGACAGCCGCACCTGACCCTGAGCGAGGTAAGCCTGAGCGCCGGCCACAGAGAGGAGGCTGCCAAGAACCAGAGCCGGCCCGATGAAAACGGCCCGACGGGCAAGACGACTGGTGCGCTTGGGCGCCGGCCGCACGACGCGAAGATCTCTGCGCCCTTCGGGAGCCGGGATCTCGACCCCTGCGTCAATCGGCTCGATCGTTGAGTCGAGCCTCGAGCCCTGTGAGTCGAGCGCTTCAGCGGTTCGGTAAGCGAGGGGGCGGCGGGATTGGGCAGGCGCTTGCAGGTGGGCGCGACGCACGTGGGCGCGACGCGTATTCGGAGAGACTGCGGTCGCCGCCATCATTCACCGTCGCCCGACGGGTCACCGGCGGTCGACCCCGTACGAACCAGCACCCGGAGCCTTGCGCTCTCGGCTCTTGGATTCCTCTCGACCTCCGCCTGCGTGGACTTCCGAGCACCGCGACGGACCAGACGCCCTATCGGGATCGCGCCACACGCGCACGGCAAACCCGGAGGGCAGACGCAACCCCCGGTCTCGGCTCGAGCGAACGCCGCCTTTACTATCCGGTCCTCTCCCGAGTGGTACGCGATCGCCACGCACCGGCCTTCGGGACGCAACGCCGTTATCGCCATAGGGAGCACCTCGGTCAGCTGCTCGAGCTCGTCGTTCACTGCAATCCGCAGAGCCTGGAAGACGCGTGCAGCCGGGTTCCCCCGTCGTCTGAGCGCCGCCGGTGTGGCGGCGCTCACTGCGTCCGCGAGTTGGCCCGTCGTCGTGTAAGGGCGGCCGGCCACGAGCCGCCTCGCGAGGCGCGATGCGTTCCTCCCCTCCCCGTTTGCTACGAACATCCGGGTGAGAGTCTCCGCAGAGAGGTTGTTGACTAGGTCGGCGGCGGTCGGCGAGTCCGGGTCGGTCGGGTCCATACGCATATCGAGCGGCCCGTCCCGACGGTAGGAAAAGCCCCGGTCCCCTCGCTCGATCTGAGGAGAGCTCACCCCGAGGTCGAACAGGACTCCGGACAGCTCACCTTCGTTTACCCCTTCGGACTCGGCGACCTCGACGAGTCGGTCGAACCGTGCGTGATGCACGCTGGCGCGTTTGCCGTAGGGCGCGAGCCTGGAACGTGCTGCGGATACGGCGTCAGGGTCCCTGTCTATGCCGATGATCCGGAGATGCTCGTTGGCGTCCAGGATCGCGGCCGCGTGTCCGCCGCCGCCCACCGTTGCGTCAACGACAGCGCCAGGAGGTACCTCTGACATGGCGTCGGCCACTTCTGCTTTCATCACCGGTTCGTGCTCGTATCCCTGGATCATCCGCAGTCCCTCGACCGATGACACGCTTTCCGGGTGGTAACCCGGGCGATTCGGTGGGAAGAGGGCGGAGGAGGGTACTTCCACCGCACCGATCGAGGGACTGCGCATGGGCCAGGATTTGTCGCTCGGGTTCTCGTGTTTTGCCTCTCGCTCTGCAATGCTCGAATAAGTGAGCGTTCGAAACCTCAGATGTTCGTGCCCTCCAGCATCTGCGCGTTGGCGAACGCGGCCTTCTCGCCGTACTTCGCTGGAGCCCAGAGCTCGACCTTGTCGATCGCTCCGATCACGAGCACGTCGTCGTCCAGTCCGGCCCAGTTGCGCGACGCCGGCGGGATCGGGATTCGGCCCTGCGCGTCGAATGTCACCTCGGAGGTGGACGCCGCCCACACCCGGGCAATCATCCTGTCGTCCTGTGAGCCCTTCGACCTCACGAGCATGGCTGCTTTGTGTTCCTCCATGTCGCCCTTGTCGAACAGCGCCAGGCAGCCGTCGACATGGCTCGTCAAGAACGCGCTCTCCCCGAACTCCGCCCGGAGCTTGGCCGGAAGGATCAGCCGACCCTTGGCGTCGAGGGACCTCTCGAAGTTGCCGTAAAACGTCGCCATATCGCCTCTGGTCCCCCACCACGCTCCCCCGGGATGCTCGGGTTCCTCCCCCTGCTACCACTAATCACCACCCTAACCCACCTACCCCCACATAGCAACAGCGCCGGGAATCTTTCGCCTTGATGCCGCGCGCCCGCCGTGGCGTCGTATGGTCAGCCCCTACGCGGCCAGTTCCGCTCCACGAATTTCGTGAGTCCTGAAGCCGATCCGTCTGCTGAAACGACCCGTTTCTGAAGCAGATCCGACAGAACGCGTTCGAGAGGTGAGATGCGCGCAGTTCGGTACGTAGCTGTTCTCGTGGTGCTGTTGCTGATAGCGGCCGGCGTCGTCGTGGGGATCCGATGGACCAGACCGGTGCCGGCACCAACCTTTCATGCAGAGGTGGTCAAGAGCGTCGTGCTTCCGGGTAGCGCACCACACCTCCCGTGGCCGACGGTCGGGTCGGCCGCTGTGGGTGTCGACGGTCTAGGGATCATCGGCAGCTACGGGTCAAGCTCACCGCAGCCGATCGCCAGCATCGCGAAGGTGATGACGGCGGAGGTGATACTCCACGATCACCCACTGTCGGTGGGAGACAGCGGTCCGAACATCTCGTTCAGCGCCGCCGATGTCGCCACTTACATGACCGACCTTGCGCAGAACCAGTCGGTGATAAAGGTGATCGCGGGCGAATCGTTGACGGAGCTTCAGGCTCTGCAGGCTCTGTTGATCCCGTCGGCGAACAACATCGCGATTCGACTCGCGCAGTGGGATTCCTCGAGCGTCAGTGCCTTCGTGACGAAGATGACCTCGACGGCCGCCCACCTCGGCCTCAAGGGGAGCACCTTCACGGATCCAAGTGGTCTCGAGGACTCGACGTCGAGCACGACGACGGACCTGATCAGTCTCGGTGAAGCGGCGATGACTAACCCGGTCTTCGCCGCCATCGTGAAGATGCCACAGGTGACGCTGCCCTACAACGGAACTGTTTACAACTTCGACTACGACCTCGGACGCGACGGGATAATTGGCATCAAGACCGGGTCGGACGCATCCGCCGGTGGCTGTTTCCTGTTCGAGTCGGTCGGCAGCGTGGCTGGCCGCCACGTGAAGGTCGTCGGGGTCGTGCTCGGGCAGCAGACTTCTAGTCCCATTACAGCCGCCCTGAACGACGCGAAGGCACTCGCCACAGCTGCATTGCGCTCTCTTCACCAGCTTTCAGCGATTCCGCGTGGACTCGTCGTCGGCCATATCACCACGCAGTGGAAGAGCTCGGTGGCCGTGGCCACTGCTGGCGCACTGAGCGTCTTCGGTTGGTCCGGACAGCAATTTGCGGTCACTCTCGTGCAACCCGCTCGCCTGCCGGCGCACATCACGTCGGGAGTTCGGATCGGAACTCTCGTTCTCGAGGTCCCGGGCCGGTCTCTAAGCACCCCTGTAGAAGCCATGGGCACGATCACAGGGCCAACGGACTCCTGGCGCCTCGAGCACTGACCTGACGACATAGAAGTGACGACAAAGAAGTGACGTCTGGGTCAGGCGGCTCCCGTTCCAGCTCCGGCTCCGGCTCCGGCGAGACCGCCTCCGGTAACCGCCAACATCACGGACCGAGCGACGCGCTCGAGGATCGCGGTGCGCTCACCTGAATCGGATCCGGCGGATGCAACTGCTTCGACGAGACAAGTGGATTCGGCGGCCAGAAACGTATCGATGTCTCGGAGGTCGGCAGAATCGCATCCTTCTACGGGCAGATCCGAGACACGAACCGGATCCAAGGGGCTTACCGTGTGAAACCGCGCGCCGGCGCGGTTCCTACGTTGGGCAAGGCCCACCAGCTTTCGGCTTCTCCATCGCACCTCGCCCGGCCCGACTCCGGCAAAGCAGATGACGTCAGACCATCTACTGCGTGCCAGACGACCGCTGTGAACCTCGAGATCATCGACGCCAAGGTCGCCGAGCGCCTCGAGCCACGCAGTCCCGAGCCATCCGGACGAACGCACGACGTCGTCGTCCCAGAGGGGATCGCCTCTCGGGAGCCAGACGTCGACCCATACCTGTGCGCCCGGCGTGACCAGAACTGCCCCGCCACCGCTAGAGCGACGAGCGATCTCGAGGCTTTTCGCATCGACTCTGAGGTCCCCCTGAGACGATCCGAGGACAACGGTTGGATAGCCGATCACATCGCAAAGGGCCACGACCCGTTCGGCACGAAACTCATCGCTCGGCCATGGCCCGTGCAGATCTGCGGCCGTGCCGGTGCGATGTTCTACGAGCCACGCCGCGGCGGGCGGCGGCATCAAGCCGTGAGAGGTTCGGCCCCGAGGTAAGGAGCCCAGTCCTCGCGAGCTCCCCCGCACATGGCAAGAAGCCAGACCCTTTGGCGGGGCGGAACCGGCTGGCGTCTTAGGACGAGACCGGCCTCGTGAGGAAGGCGGTCCTCCTTGCGCGTGTTGCATCTACGGCATGCGGCCACGACGTTGTCCCAGGTGTGGGTGCCACCGCGGCTCCGGGGCATCACATGGTCGATGCTCTCGGCCGCACAACCGCAGTATTGGCAATGCTGACCGTCGCGGGCGAAAACGGTGCGGCGGTTGACTGCGACACTGCGCTCTCTCGGTACGAGCACATATCGAGCCAGCCGCACGACTGACGGCTCCGGCAGCACAGAGAAGGCCGATCGGAAGACGCGGTCAGTGGCGTGTACCAGCTCGGCCTTCGTGTCCAACACGAGAAGCATTGCGCGCCGGGTCGAGACCACGCCGAGCGGCTCGAACGTGACGTTGAGCACGAGCGCCCGGCTCGTCCCAGACGACCCGTTGGACCCCGCCTTCATCAGCCCGAAGGCTACCCCCAGTTGTCGCAGAGTCATGGCAGCGGCGGCCGTCGGCCGGGACGAACGGCGCCGGTGGTCAAATGCTCAGCGCTTCCGCCAACTGTGCGCTTCTCGACACCACTCCAGATAGGACTGCACGTCGTCAGGATCGGGCAGGGCCCTCCCCTCCCCGCCGTAAGCGGTAACCATCCTCATGCGCCACAGGGCGTCGGTCGGGACGGGGATTGGTGGCCACCTGCGCCACCAATGCGGTCTGGCCAATCGAACGGCTTGGGAGATCGCAGCGACCCACAGATAGGGCCGGACAGCGACGGTACGAGACACGACCAACATGCCGAGCATCTCGTTCGCGCTGTCAGCGCCGTCCGCGCTGTCCGCGCTGTCCGCGCCGTCCGCGCCTTTCACGCTTGGTTTCACCGGGCTCTCGTTCACGTCGAGATGCTTCCAGAGGTTCCGGCTCCCACGACTCTGTGATTCTGCGCCAGGTGATTCTGCCGCGCGCCACGCCACCGCGCCTGCGCCTATCAGAGGGCCTGCGGATCCGAGTCCAGCGGGTTCGATCCTTGCTCCCGACGTGAACGCAATTCTCGATCTGGCGGCAAGCTCACTCGATGCGGCTGCGAAGAACGGTGCGCCGAATCCGAGCGCGATCGAGCCCGCAACCACCGTCAACTCGAGGTCGAGCAGGCTTGTCACCGACGCGACCGCGAGTCCGACAAGGCGGCCCGTCCGCAGGACCAACTCGGGCGAGGCCTCCGAAGGTGGTCTTCCCGTCATCTCGGAGATCGCGTTCCCCGAAGCCTCGGCCTCGAGGCAACCGCGCGCTCCGCACCGGCAGAGCCTGCCTTCGGGTTCGACGATGAGATGCCCGATGTGTCCGGCATTTCCTGATCGGCCGTCGACGAGGCGCCCGTCTAAGACGATGCCACCTCCGACGCCGGTCGAGACGACCATTCCCATGAAGTTACGCAGGCCTTTCGCCGCGCCTATCCAACCTTCTGCAAGAGCGAGGGCCTTCGCGTCGTTGTCCACCGTGACCGAGAGCCCGGTAAGCGACTCGAGTCTCGATCGCAACGGAAACGACACCCACGCCGGGATGTTGAGCGGCGAGACCTCCTCTCCCCCTTTGGACATAGGACCTCCGCAGCCGACGCCGCACGCCACCAGGTCGTCTCGCCGTGATGCAACCTTGGTGACCAGGTCCCCGAGAACTTGAAAGAGCCCTTCTGCGTCCGTGTCTTTCGGAGTGGGGACCTTCTCGTGAGAGAGCAGGTTCCCCTCTTCCGTGACGATTCCCGCTGCAAGCTTCGTCCCGCCGACGTCGACCGCAAGACATGAACTCACGGTGCGGTTCGAGATCCTCGAGAGCGGCTTACTTGGCTTACCTGGCGCTCAATGGGCACAGGCAAGTTGCGGACCCTGAGCACGAAGTCGTAACGCCTCGGCGCGACCAGCCCGAAGGGCATCGCAACACGTTGGCTTGGACCTTGTCGATGCGTCAGGCGCCGTGAGTTATTTGTCTCGGCGGAAGCGGGAACGGAACCAGTCCCGTGCTTCGCTCGCCGGATTACCTATTCGATCGTTTCGCAGCGAGTGGGTGATGTCCTGCCATCCCGCCTTGCCCACCCGGCGCAGGTTGGTACTGAACACGACGAGCGAGGCAAACATGATGGCGACGCCCAGAAGACCGACGATGATCGAGGTGGTGAACCACAGGATCATGATCACCAGGCCGAGTATGAAGCCGACCACGGACCAACGGATGAAGCGCCCCGCGTACTTATAGACGCTCTCAGACTTGACCCTGGCGGCGAACGCCGGATCGTGCCTATAGAGCGTCTGCTCCATTTCGTTGAGCACACGCTGCTCTTCTTCGGAGAGCGGCAAGCGCACCCCCTGTCGGTCCCGGCAGCCTCATTAAGGTTGCCGCCTCAATCTTCGCGCACGCACCGTACCCTGACAACGCTGGCTCAGATGAGCGTGCCGACATCCGAACCAAAATCCTCTTCTGATCCTAGGGTTCCTCTCGGGCCGATGCATCCGCGACCTTCTCATGCGGACCGGCAAGACCCGGGTGTCGCTCCGCTTAGCCTTCTGCCAGGACTTCTGTCTTGCCGTCGCCAGGAACCTGCGGCATCCCGCCCATTTCCGCCGACCGGTACGCAGCGTCCACTACTCGATGGGCAACGAGTGCGATCCCGACACCGGGCGATGGAGGTAGGCCGCTCTGCACTGAGTGAAGGAATCCGAGATCTGCCGAGGCGTACGCGAGTAGGTGCGGCGCGAGCTCGCTCGGCACGGCTAGTTGGTCCATGACCCACAGGGCCTCCGCCGGAAGCCCGATCTCGACCGTAGCTTCGGCCTGCTCGATCCGGACCGGGCCTACCTGCTCGTTCTCCAGGACTGCGTGCCCGCGTTCGAAGAACACCTCGAGCCGACGCGTCGACGGCCGCGTCTTGATCCCGTGCCAGACGCTCAGCAGGGTCGACAGCGCACCGCTCGAGTGCTCGAGGGTCACCGCTGCCACGTCCTCGATGCCGAGGTGCCCCGCGTGGTTCTGAGTTCGCGCGACGACGGACACGACAGGTCCGAGCATCCACGCAAGAAGATCGAGGTCGTGAATCGAATGCTCGAGCAGAGTTCCGCCTCCGGCGACGGAGACGTCGACGCGCCATTCCGACCCGTACATCCCCCCAATGGGGAAGTACTGGTCATCTCGGAGTACCACAGCCAGAGGCGATCCGAGCGATTCGGGGTTCGGACCCCCTTCTACGGGTTCGCCCCGGGACAACGCGGCAATCGAGGCGAACGGCGGGGCCGCCCTGAGCACGAGACCGACCTGGTTCGGGAGGCCGGAACCTGTCACGAGACTCGAGATCTTCTCTGCTCCGCTCAGGTCACGAGCCAGAGGTTTCTCGCAGTAGATGGCCACGCCGTGCGCCACGCAGCGCTCGACGACTTCTTCGTGCATCGCCGTAGGGGTGCAAACCCAGGCCACGTCGACGTCGTCCAGGGCCTCGTCGACGTCGACGGTCGCTACTCGCCTGTCTCCCGCCGTGCTGTCTTCACGATGGGGTTCGAGCATTCGACGCGCCTTTTCGAGCTCTACGTCGCAGGTTGCGACAACATCGGCGTCGACGAGCCCTCCTCGAATCACGGCTCGCAGCGCGAACGAGTGGACCGTTCCGATGAAACCGCAACCGATGATTGCGATCCGCGTCGTTCCCGCCTGGGCGTCGCCCGATGTCCGCTCGCCTCTCCGAGGAGTCAAGCGCCCGAGGGTACTTGGCGATGGGAAGTCGGGGACGAAGAGCCCGACTGCGATTGGTCCTGGGAGGGAGCTTCGGCTTCAGGTCCCCAATGGGTGTCTCCGCGTCCCTTCGCTTCCAAACCTCCCGGCCCGACGAGCGCCGCCGGCCCGACAGAGCCCTGCCCATAGCGGGCCCGGATGGCGGACAGCGCTTCCTGGACGTTCAGCCACGCCTGGTCGTCACCCTCGGACACCGGTTCGGCCGGATCCGATGCCTCGTCGAAGGCCGCAAAGCTGAGCTGGCGTACATCGGCCTTGTCGGCGCGGTCGAGTCCGGAGACCGCCACGCCGACCAGTCGGACCCCTTGGGGCAGGTCGACCGCGTCGACGAGAGCCTGGGCGACTGCCGACACGGCGTGAGACGCGCGTAGCGGCCCGGCGGCGGTATGCGAGCGTGTGATTGTCTGCCTGTCCGCGAAGCGGATCTTCACGGACACTGTTCGGCCCCAGAGTTGCGATTCGGCGAGCCTGGCTCCGACGGCGTCGGACATCCGCAGCACATGACGGCGCAACTCGGTCCGGTCTGTCACGTCTTTCGCGAAGGTCTCCTCGTGGCTGATCGACTTGACGCCCCGGTCTGCCTGAACCGTTCTGTCGTCTTCTCCGCGGGCGAGCGCAGCAAGATGCCGGCCGTTGGCAGATCCGAGAAGTCTGCAGAGCGTTGATTCGGGAACCTCTGTGAGGGCGCCAACTGTGGAGACTCCGAGGCTTTCCAATCTCCGGGCGGTGGCGGGACCAACTCCCCAGAGAGCTCTGATCGCAAGGGGGTGAAGAAACGCGATCTCCTCGGACGGTTCGATCACGCAGACCCCGGAACCTACGAGAGCGCCTGAGGCCGCCGCACGCGGCTTCGCTTCGCGCGAACCCAGTTTGGCGAGCAGCTTCGTCCTCGCGACGCCGACCGAGCAGTCCATCATGAGCTCTTCGCGAACCCTCTTTCGAAGTGACGACGCGATGACGGGCGGGGGCCCGAGGAGCCTGACCGCTCCGCTCACGTCGAGGAACGCCTCGTCGAGGCCGATCCCCTCGACGAGTGGTGTGAACTCCTTGAGAACGGCATGGAACTTCTCGCTTGTCTCTGAGTATCGCCAGTAGCGACCTGGCATGAACACGGCTTGCGGGCAACGGCGTCTCGCCTCGACAGAGGACATCGCTGAACGAACTCCGAAGGCTCGTGCTTCGTAAGTGCACGAAGCCACGACTCCCCTGTTGCCTGAACCGCCGACTATCACGGGCTTACCTGCTAGCTCCGGGTGGTCGAGCACCTCGACAGACGCAAAAAAAGCGTCCATGTCGACGTGGAGCACGGTGCATGCTTCGATGCCTTGGGTCACCTCGACACCGTCGACACCGACTACACCGTCGATACCGTCGGGACCTTCTGAAGGTGTGTCGGCGTTCATCAGAAGGGCACCCTCAGACATGCAGCCTCAGCCGTCTGAAGGCCTCGGCGTACGAAACCCCGACCCGTCGACCTTCGGCCTCGAGCGCGAAGCCTTACCACGTGGTCGGCCCAATCCGGATCCGGAACCTGGCTCTTGTGGCACGAGACTGCCGCGACCTTCTTGCCGATGGTCTCGCTGATGTCCACCCACACAGTCGGCTCGAGCGTGCCGGAAAGGTACGCAACCTGCGCCTGGTGGACTCTGCCAGCCGAGGGAAAGTAGTTCGGCAGAGCTGCCGCCGGGGACAAGGCGTCGAGGACGGCGAAACCCGTCTCGCGGTGGTCTCGGTGGTTCAGGTAGTCCTCGCCGAAGAGCACAGCGGTGGGATCTGGGCAAAGCACCGCTTCCGGCCTCAGCTCGCGAACGAAGCGCACGATCTGCTCGCGGAGCTCCGAGTTGTTGTCGATCTCGCCGTCGGGGTGACCGAGTGTGTGGTGATCTGCGAGCTTCAGCACTCGTGCCGCATCGATCATCTCGAGGGCTCGCGTCTCGGCAAGGTCCGCCGGGCTCATCTCCGGATCTGTCGTGCCTTTGTCCCCGTTGGTACACACGAGGACGTGGACCTCGCTGCCTCGTTCGGCCCATCGAGCGAGCGTTCCGCCGCAAGAGACGTCGGGATCGTCAGGGTGCGCGTAAACCGCTAGGGCCCGGCTGGGAACCGAGTCGAGCAGCTCCGGCATCGCTCAACCCTTCCTCTTCGGCTCCGTGGACTTGGTGAGCAGCCCCACCTCCCTTTGGAAATCCCCGAGGTCCTCGAAACCCTTGTACACCGACGCGAACCGCAGGTACGAGACCTCGTCCATCTCGCGCAGGTGTTCGAGCACCGCCACCCCTACCTGCTGGCTGGTGACCTCGGTACCCGCTTCGCGCAGCGCCTCCTCGACGCGTTGGGCGAGGTTCTCGAGTTGCTCTTCTGACGCCGGCCGGTTCTTGCTCGCGGCCATCGCACCGGCAACCACCTTCGAGCGATCGAACGGCTCGCGTTGCCCGGAACGTTTCACGACCCAGAGCGGTGCCCCCTCGACCCGCTCGTAGGTCGTGAATCTCCTCCCGCAAGCCAAGCACTCGCGTCTGCGTCGTATTGCGCCGCCGTCCTCGCCGAGGCGCGAGTCGACGACCTTGTCATCGAGACTCTGGCACCACGGGCAACGCATCCCGGCAACGGTAGTGCCGGAATGCATCGGCTCATGGAAGAAGGAGCGGCTGCCCCGGGTGTACGACGTCGCCACCAGCTTCGGATTCGAGCCGCGCAACCAGCGGTCGCGGGTCTGATCCCGCGGCAAGTCGAACGGCTATACCCCACAACGTGTCACCCTGACGGACGACGTAAGTCGTGCCAGCGGGGAGGGGCCCCGCGTGGGCGGCACCGGGAGTGGCGAGGGAAGGCCCCCCGGTCCCGCCCCACGGCAGGGCGAGCATTACGAGCATCGCGATCACGGCCAAACCGAGCAGAGTGCGCCTGCGCCGCGCCTGAAGACTGGGGCGATTGGAGGCCGCTCTGCGCGAAGGCGCCGGCAGGATCCCACTCGCGGGATCGAAGGCCACCGCAAAGCCGTCCCGATACCCCCGCGATGGAGAGGCCCCGGTGCCGAACTCGGCACCGGCCGGCGCCAAGCGATAGTCGAGAGTCGAACAGGTGTTCGTCACACGACCATCTGACCACGAACGTGTGTTCGTGTCAAGTGGACCGGCGGTCGTCGCACGAGCATGGGTACCTGCGGTCGTCACATGAGCATGGTCGCAGCCGGGTGTAGCAGTCGGCGAAGTCGATCCTGCCGGGCGGGTCACCGATCAGCAAGGTGAACCCGGCAGTCGCTACCCACCGCAACCACGAACAGGTGTTTGCCTTCTGGACGCCGCACGGGTATCGTCAGTCGAACGCGTGTTCGCCGAGGTCCTGTTGCGGCAGCTCACGGCGAGCACGGGCGGCACTCGAGAGCATGACTAGGCAGGCGGGCGGTTCACCGCTCGGGAAGGGGTGATCGTGGTCGAGGCACTGAGCGACAAGCGCCAGGAGATTCTCGTGTACATCACGACGTGCCTGGGCGAGCGGGGTTATCCGCCGTCGGTACGCGAGATCGGTGAGGCAGTCGGCCTCGCCTCTTCTTCCACGGTCCACGCGCACCTGGCCGTGCTCCAACGCGAGGGCTACCTGAAGAGAGACCCGACCAAGCCCCGAGCCATCGAAGTGCGCTTCGACCCGGCATCGAAGGCGGCACTACCGACGGGCAAGGTGCGCCAGGTGCCTCTCGTCGGCGATGTGGCAGCCGGAACCGGCGTGCTCGCCACAGAGAACGTGACAGAGCTGCTTGCGGTGCCAGAAGAATTGACCGGTGGCGGATCGCTCTTCGCGCTCCGGGTGCGAGGAGACTCCATGATCGACGCGGGAATCTTCGACGGCGACCTCGTCGTCGCACGCCAGCAGCCCGACGCCGAGAACGGCGATGTCGTCGTCGCCGGAATTCCGGGAGACGAGGCGACGGTCAAGCATTTTTCGAGACGAGGCGGTTCGATCGTTCTCGCCCCCGCAAACGAACGACTCGAGCCCATGGAGTTGAGCCCCGCAGACGTGACCGTCTACGGCAAGGTTGTCTCTGTGATGCGACGCCTCTGAGTTGCCGGCGCGTACCTCGAGCCAGCTAACTAAGCAGCGTGGCAAGAACCTCGTAGACACGTTCCAACTCCTCGCGGGTCACGCGTTCGTCGGAGGTGTGAGCCAAGAGCGGATCGCCTGGCCCGAAGTTGGCCGCAGGAATTCCGATCGAGGCGAACGTAGCCACGTCGGTCCACCCGACCTTCGCACGCGCAGGGCTTCCGGAGGCTTCGACCAAGCGCGCAATCGTCGGTTCGCCAAGTGTCGGTCGAGCGCCGGGAGTCACCTCGAGAACCTCGAGGGAGTCGCCGGCGTCCGTGTCGATCGCAGGGTCCAAGAGCTCGTGCAACTCGGAGACGGCGCTGTCGGAGTCGCGGTCGGGAGCGAAACGGAAGTTGACCTTCACCGAAGCCTCGTCGGGGACGACGTTCCCAGCGATCCCCCCCTGGATTCCCACGGCCTGCAACTGTTCTGCGTACTCGCAACCATCGAGCACGACGCGGCGTGACTCGTATCCACCCAGGATCTCGAGAAGGCGCGCAGTGCGGTGAACCGCGTTCACCCCGGTAAATGGCCTCGCGGTGTGGGCCCGCTTTCCGCGGAATCGCGCGACCGCGTGGAGCGTTCCCTGACATCCCGCCTCGACCACACCTGAAGTCGGCTCGCCGAGCACGGCCGCGTCAGCGGCGATGAGATCCGGCCGTGTCGCGGCGAGGATCCTGAGACCGTTGTGCTCCCTGCCCACTTCCTCGCAGGGATAGAAGACGTACGTGACGTCGGTCGCGGGCCGTTTTACGGTGACTGCGAGCGCGAGCATGACGGCGACGCCGCCCTTCATGTCCACGGCGCCCAATCCCGACAGGACTTCGTTCTCGATCTTCGCCCCGGCTCTCCCGTTTCCCGGCACGGTGTCGAGATGTCCTGCGATCACTACCCGAGCACCGCGGCCCTGCTCGGTTCGCGCCACCACCGTGTCGCCGATTCTCTCCAACCGAAGCCAAGGCGCCCGGGACAGGTCCGTCTCTACCGCGTCGGCGAGATTCGATTCGTCGTGGCTGACAGAGGGGATGTCGACGATCTCTGCCGCCAGAGCGAGAAGGTCCGGAACCTTCATCTCGCCGGAGTCAGGTGGCGACACCGTGTTCCCGGAGTATGGCCTCTAGTCCCGCCTTGTCGTGCCTGCGGCCAGGATCGAGCCGTCTCACCACAAGGGCGCACGGCAAGAAGAACTCGCCACCCGGGTACTCACGACGGCGCGACGCGTTCACGACGACGCTCCACGGTGGGATCTCGCCGCGACCAAGCTCCTCGCCGGACTCGGCGTCGATGACCGGTATGGCCGGGTTGAGGAGGGTCGCCTCTCCGAGTACCGACCCCTCTCCCACCCTCGCGCCCTGGGTGATCATCGAACGGCTGCCGACGAACACGTCGTCTCCGAGCATTACCGGCGCGGCCTGTGGCGGCTCGAGCACCCCACCGATGCCCACTCCTCCAGACAGGTGCACGCGCGCGCCGATCTGAGCGCAAGAGCCGACCGTCGCCCAGGTGTCCACCATGGTGTCGGCACCCACTCTCGCTCCGATGTTCACGTAGCTCGGCATCATCACGACTCCACGGTCGAGAAACGAACCCCAGCGAGCCGACGCTCCGGGAACGACGCGCACGCCGGCCTCTGCAAACCCTGACTTGAGGGGGATCTTGTCGGCGTACTCGAACGGTCCGACCTCGGTCGTCTTCACCGACATGAGCCGGAACAAAAGGAGTATCGCGTGCTTCAACCAGATATTGACCTTCACGGCCCCCGTTAACGGGTCGATCTCCGCGACCCTCGCTTCTCCCTTGTCGAGAAGGTCGACCGCCTCCGTAACCAGGCGAAGCGCATCGGCGTCGCCCGCAGAAAGAACGTCGGCACTGGCCCATAGCTCCTCGACCGACGCACTTAGATCGGGCATCCGGACGAGACTACCGGCAGGTGTTCGGGCAGCTGAGCACGGTTGATCGACCCTGACAGTGCAAGATGAGCCAGACCGCCGGGTCAGGCGCCCAATCTGTGACGGTTCGATTCCAGGCGCCGTGCGACGAGCTCTATCCGGTCGTCGGGCTGCACCACAGCGATGCGTACGTGGTCGGGAGAATGATCCCCGTATAGGTCGCCCGGGCTCACGAGCATGCCTGCACTCTCGGCGAGCGCCCGAGCGAAGACGAATGCTCCAGACGGGTGTCCGGATCCGCCGGCCTCCTCAGAAGCCCACGCCGGAACTGGCACCCACAGGTAGAAGGCACCGTCTGGAAGCGGAGCCGCGATCCCGGCATCCTCGAGAACACGGGCAAGTCGTTCGAGGCGCCGGGAGTAGATCCCCCGCTGGATCTCGACGTGCTCGTCGTCGTCGAAAGCGACAGCTGCAGCGTGTTGCACGGGACCGGCAACCATGAGACCGGCGTGCCGTCGTACTTCCGCCAGATAACCGACAAGGTCGGGGTCGCCTGCGAAGAAACCGACTCGGCATCCCGCCAGGTTCGAGCGCTTGGAAAGCGAGTGCACCGCCACGACGCCGCCGGAACCGCCGGAGCCGCCCGAGCCGAGGATCGTGCGTGGAGGCGACGCCCAAGTGAATTCGGCGTAGCACTCGTCCGAGAAGACGGGTACTCCCCTTGCGCGGCCCCACTCTGCAGCCTCGGAGAGATCGGTGAGGCTCCCCGTCGGGTTGGCAGGGCTGTTCACCCAGACAAGCAGCGCGCGCTCAGCGTCGCCTTCCTCGATCGACGCGAAGTCGAGCCCCCCGCCTTCGCATTCGGGCACACCGACCGAGCGGCATCCCGCAAGCTCCGCGCTCATCTCGTACGTCGGATAGGCGGTCGCCGGATGCAGCACGGTGTCGCGATCGGGCGTGCGAAGTCGCATGTACCACGCAAGCGAAGCGACGAACTCCTTCGACCCCACGCAGGCAGCAATGTGGGCCGCTTCGATCTCCACGCCGAAGCGCCGCGCCACCCATCTCGCCGCTGCCTCGCGAAAGGGGGTACTGCCGATCGATGCCGGGTAGCCGCGCTCGGCTCCCGACGAACCGAGAGCTAAAACGACACTCGGGGGAGGGGGATCACACGGGGTGCCGATGGAAAGATCCACCGCACCGCCTTCGTGGGACCGTGCGATCTCCGAGATCTCCGCGAGCCGGTCGTAAGGGTACGGCGGAGGCACGAAGCGCCCGGGAACCCCCGTCTGCTCCCTCAATGAGCTCATCACGGAACCGCGAACTCCCTGAAGCGCGCCTGACCCGCGTCGTCGAGAACGACGTGCACGACGGTCGCACCCTCGTCGTTGCGCGTCTCCACTACCTCGCCCTCTCTGTGAACGGCGGCGAGAACGTCGCCTCGACCGTACGGGACGACGAGCTCGATCACCCGGTCCGCCACTCTTAGCCGATCGCCGATCGCCTGCAGCAACTCGTCCATTCCGATTCCCGCCGTAGCCGATACGGCCACGGAACCCTGGTGGTCTTCTGCGAAGCGCGCCGCATCCGGCGACCGGTCCACCTTGTTCACCACTAGCAGCTCCGGGACTCGATCCGCGCCGATCTCCTCGAGCACCGAACGGACCGCCTCGATCTGCTTTTCGGGATCGACCGACGAGCCGTCGACAACGTGCATCAGCAGATCGGCGTCGCGCACGATCTCGAGGGTCGGCTTGAACGCCTCGACGAGCTGATGGGGAAGCTTGCGAACGAACCCCACAGTGTCGGACAAAAGGACGGTCTCGCCGCCGGGTAACGCAAGCCGCCTCGTGCGCGCGTCGAGCGTCGAAAAGAGACTGTCGTCGACGAGCGCATCCGCGTTCGTCAACCTGTTGAGCAACGTCGACTTGCCGGCGTTCGTGTAGCCGACGAGCGACACCAGTCGTTGACGCGACCGGCGACGAGCGCGGCCTTGAGTTCGCCGCGACGCCGCCACACCGCGGAGCTCGCCTTCGAGCCGGCTCATCCGTGTGAGCAACCGGCGTCTGTCCACTTCGAGCTTCGTCTCTCCCGGTCCCCGGGTCCCTATGCCGCCCGCTTGTTGGCTAAGCGCATGACCCCTGCCTCGCAGGCGCGGAAGCCTGTAACGGAGCAACGCGAGCTCGACCTGCACCTTTCCTTCCTGGGAGCTCGCGTTCTGGGCGAAGATGTCCAGGATCACTGCGGTCCGGTCGATCGCCGTCCGCCCGAGGATGTGCTCGAGGTTGCGTTGCTGGGCAGGCGTCAGCTCCGCGTCGAACACGACGGTGTCCGCATCGTGGGCAAGAGCGGCCTCGTGAAGTTCACGAGCCTTCCCCTTCCCGAGCAGTGTCGCGGGATCGGGCTCGGCTCTCCGTTGGATCACACGGGCCACCACGTCCGCGCCCGCAGTGGCAACGAGCAACTCCAGCTCGTCCAGATCCTCCTCGACTTCCGCGAGCGAGCTCCAACTGAAGACCACACCGACAACGATGATGCGCTCGCGTACGGTCCGTTCGATGAGGCTCACAGGGCCGCGACCACCTCCTCGTCTCTTTCAGCCACCAGCCCGCGGAGCACCTCCAGGTCCACCAACACATCACCCACCATGCGAACAGGTCCTCCCAAAATCACACTCTCGGGCTCGAAGCGCACTCGAAGCACTCCCCCGCCGCTTCGGACCTCGACGGTGTCAGAAGCCATCCCCCACGATCGGGCTGCGGCGGCAGCCGCGCAAGCACCCGTCCCGCACGACTCGGTCATGCCCACGCCGCGCTCCCACACCTCGATGTCGATAGCGGTCGTGGCGCCGACGGGCGGTTCCACCGCCTGGACGACCTCGATGTTTGCGCCGCCTTCCACCGCGTGTTCCATCAACGGCCCGACTGACCGAAGCTCGATCCTGCGGTCGGGTGCGAGAAGCACGACGTGCGGATTCCCGACGTTCGCGCTGCACGCCCTAGTGACCGCTCCCACTCCGGCGAAGGACACCGGAGGTTCGTCGAGCGGCAGGTCCGGACTCACCCGCACAGGGCCCATGTCGACCTCGGCGTAACCGCGCCCCGGGCCAAGCTCGGTGTACTCGACCTGTCTGCGCCCGGCCGCCGTGTCGACGTCAACGACGCCTTGTCGGACCAACCCCATGGCGACCGCGGCCTGCACGAGACACCGGATCCCGTTTCCGCTCATCTCTGCGAAAGAGCCGTCCGCATTTGTCAGGTCCATCTGCAGGTCGCCGCCGTCGCGGCCATGCCGGCCGACTATCAATCCGTCGGCTCCGAAACCCCTGCGACGGTCGCACAGCGCGGCGACATCGTCGGGTTCGAGCTTCACGGTCTCGTCTTGCGCCAGAAGCACGAGGAAATCGTTACCCGAACCATGATGCTTGGTAAGCCTGATGGTGCCAGCCACGACTTCAGTCTCCCACCGGGATGGCTTCAGGCGTGCCCGCTGTGTGCGCTGAGACAGCGCCCTCCGCGTCCCACCGAGCGAGAAGCTGGGCAAAAAGGTCTTCTCTAGGATCGAGCCACTCGATCCGTGGGTCGCGGCGGAACCAGGACCACTGCCGGCGAGCAAGGGTCCGCGTCCGCTGCACCGCCGAGGTCACGGCCTGCTCGAACGGAGTCCCGTTCTCCAGGTGATCGAGTAGCTCCCGGTAGCCGATCGCCTGCCGCGCAGTTCTCGACAGCCCGCCGGACTCAGACGCGAGCCGCCGGACCTCGTCTAAGAGGCCCTCGTCGATCAGGTCCGCGAACCTCGAGGCCGCATTCTCGTCGTGAACCGATTGCACGTAAGGGATGCCGACCTGAACGAACGGCGAATGCGGATACGTGAGAAGTCCAGGCCCGAACGACGAAAACGGCACACCCGAGCCAAGGGTGACTTCGAGCGCTCGGACCACGCGTCTGCGGTTCGACGGTTCGATCCGTTCTGCGGCAACAGGGTCGAGAGCCTTCAGCCGCGCATGAAGCACCTCCGTGCCAGAGACGTCGGCTTCGGCTTCGAGAGCAGCGAAGACATCTGGCCAACGTCCCGGAAGCCTTAGTTCGTCTACGACCGCGCGGAGGTAGAGGCCCGTACCGCCGACGAGCAGCGCACGTTTTCCTCTTTGTTCGATGTCGGCGACAACGGCACGCGCGCGGCGTCCTGGAACTCCCGAACGGTGAAATCCTCCGAGGGTTCCACGAGGTCGATCATGTGCACACGCACGCCGGCGCGCTCCTCGGCCGAAGGCTTCGCAGTACCGATGTCCATCCCGCGGTAGACCGCCATCGAGTCGACGCTCACGATCTCGGCGTCTTGCCGGTACCTCGCGAGCTCGAGGGCGAGAGACGTCTTGCCGGATGCCGTGGGTCCGACGAGTGCCAGGTGGCTGGCGTTACCGAGACGCAGCGGGCTCTCCTGCGCCGACTTGGACCAGACCCGCTGAACCGGAGCGAAGCGGAATCCTCACCTTGTGCCGCGGGAGCGCGGTGAGCTCCAGGAATTCGCCGCGCAGGAAATGCGGTGCGGCACCGGTCACCCGAACGCGCGCAAAGCTTCCCGGCGCAGGCTTTCCACTTGGCGGGATCTGGAAATGCACCAGCTTTCCTTGGCGGGTTCGTGCGGACATCACGTCAGGGTCACGTTTGGAGACTCCCTCCACGAGGACCGGCTCGTCGCGACCGATCCTTTCTTCGTGACGGGTGAGTGCGGATCGCTCCAAGACGATCTTCAACTGCTCAAACCGGTCGGCCACGACCTCAGGTGGCACGAAACGATCGGTCATCGCAGCTGCGCGCGTCCCGGGACGAGGTGAGAAGACGAAGGTGTAGGCGCTGTCGAACCTGGCCTCGGCCACCACTTCGAGAGTTCGTTCCGCGTCGTCGTCGGTCTCGCCCGGGAAGCCGACGATGAGGTCGGTCGTCACCGCCAATTCGTCGATCGCGCCGCGCGCGTCCGAGAGGCGCTTCAGGTATCTGTCGACCGTGTAACCACGCCTCATCGCCTTTAAGACGGAGTCACTTCCCGACTGAAGCGGCAGGTGGAGGTGCTCGCAGACTGCCTGGGTCTCGGCCATCGCCTCGATGGTCTCGGGCCTGATGTCCTTCGGGTGCGGGCTCGTGAATCGAACCCTCTCGATCCCCTCTACCGCTCCGACGGCGCGCAGCAACGACGCGAAAAGCGGCCTGCGACGCGTCAGGTCGCGCCCGTAGGAGTTCACGTTCTGCCCGAGAAGCGTGATCTCAGTGACGCCCGCCGCGCTGAGCGACTCGACCTCACCCACGAGATCTTCGATGGGGCGGCTCACCTCTCGGCCCCGGACCGCGGGCACGATGCAAAACGCACAAGAGTTGTCGCAGCCGGTCTGAATCGTCACCCATGCCGACCATGGCAGGTCGCGATCAGCACTCAACGCGCTCAGGTGGGCCGGGTCGCCGCCGGCGATCGGCTCGTCGAGCACTTCCACGAGCGGCCCTTCTGTTGGCAACCTTCGAAGAAGCCCGGGTGCGCTCGCAAGGTTGTGCGTGCCGAAAACGAGGTCCACTTGGGGAGCGCGCTCACGCATCAGCTCCCGATCCTTCTGCGCGAGGCATCCCCCGACCGCGATCTGCATTTCCGGGCGGCGCGCCTTTATGGATTTGAGGTGCCCCAGATGCCCATAGAGGCGGTTGTCTGCGTTCTCGCGCACACAGCAGGTGTTCAAGATGACCACGTCGGCAGATTCGACGTCACTTGCGCGCTCCATACCGTCTGCAACTAGAAGGCCGGCAAGCCGTTCGGAGTCGTGCTCGTTCATCTGGCACCCGAAAGTGCGGATGTGGAACGTGCGGGGCACCAGGCCAGTGTAGGCAGAGGGGGCGGGAGCCCCTTACCGCCTACAGATCCTCGAAGAGGTCGTCGAGCGGCCCGGTTGTCATCCCCCCGGATCCATGGCGAGATCCGTTGCTCGGCCACGTACCGTCGGTGGTGAGCCCGTGCATGTCGGCGTGCAGGATGAGCGCTCGGCCGGAAACGCCTACTTCGGCCATGGCCGACTCCGCCTTGGAGCGCACCCTCTCCTGGTCCGCGCCGTCGCAGATCCCGAGCAGCGTCGGCCCTGCTCCCGACCAGCACGAGGCGAGGGCTCCGGCGTCGACGAGCTTCGCCAGGAGCTTCGGCGCCTCGGGGAACAGCGGGCTTCTGTAGTCCTGGTGTATCCGGTCCTCGGTCGCCTCGCGGGTGAGCAGCGCCCGGTCCGCCAGTCCTGCGAGCAATAGCCCCATACGTCCCAGATTGAATGTCGCGTCCATCCTCGACACCTGCTGCGGAAGAGCTTGCCGGGCTCTGGCGGTCGAAAGCGACTTGTCCGGGACGACCGCTACGAAGGCGAGCCCGATGTCGAGCGGCAACCGGACGGCGCGCACCGCTCCGCGGACGAACGTGGCGCACACGAGTCCCCCGACAGCGGAGGCCGCGGCGTTCTCCGGGTGGCCGTCGACCGCGGCTGCGACCGCAAGCGGATCCCTCGCACCAGCGGCGGCTGCCGCAGCGGTCGCCAGTGCGGCGGAAGACCCGAGTCCGCGAGCGACCGGGATCTCAGACCTGACCGTGATCGCCAGCCGGTCGGTGCCGGCGACGTCGATCGCCACGCGCGCTGCGAGGTGCGTATCGTCCGTCGCGAGGTCCTCACCCTCTCCTTCGCATCGCACGGTGAGGCGGTCGGCGGGCTCCACCTCGACCTCGACATACAGATCGAGCGCCAGGGCCAGGGCATCGAAGCCCGGCCCGAGATTCGCGGTCGATGCGGGTACTCGTGCGCGGACGGGCAAAGGGTAGAGCCTCTAGGAGCGCAAGGCGTCCATTGCAATGAGTGGGACCGAGACGGGCGGTCCTCCCGCCGACGAAGCCTGGAGGGTCCCGACCACGGCGCCTGCGCTCACCGAGTGGCCGATCCGACCTTGCCTGACCGAGATGACAACCGTGGTTCCGGGCCAACCGACCGCCACGAGCGGCGCCGCGGTCACGACCTGAGTCCACTTGCCGGAACCGGAAACGCCAGGAGCGCCGGACGATGTGGTGGAAGAACCGCCGGAAGTTGCGTGAGAAGTAGAGCCGGAAGTAGCCCCGGAAGTTCCGAGAGAGAGGCGGCCAACCATCTGATCGGCCGGGGACACCTCCACGAGCTGCAGCGCCGGACTGACGGAGTCGATCATGGAGATGTCCTCTTGCGCGGCGTACGCGAGGGTCGTCGGCTGACCCAGGTCGGCTGCCAACACCATGACCTGCCTGTTGCCGACCTGGCGCATTGCCGCGAGTACCACACAAGCCAGCGCGGAGTTGGTGAAACCGGATTTGATGCCGACGACACCGTCGGTGCCGACCACACCGACGTAATTGTCGAGAGTTCCGATATAAGGCAACGTGACAGTGGTCTGGTTCACTATCGACGCGAACGACGGCAACTCCATTGCTCGTTGGGCCAGTAGCAATTGGTCGTGTGCGGTCGAGACGGTGCCTGAGTCGAACCCGCTCGTATCCGCGTAGTGGGAAGAAGTCATTCCCAACGCGGCGGCTTCAGCATTCATCTTTGCGATGAACGCAGGAACGTTCCCCGAATCCCAACGAGCGAGAGTGTCCGCGATGTTGTTCGCCGATCGGACGATGAGACCGGACAGCAGCTGGCGCTCGGTAAGAACCTCTCCTGCCTGCACCTCCACCGAAGAGCCACCTGCGACCATGGCCTGATCGAAGGTCTGCTGGTCGACGGCCGTCATCACGAGCTTCGGGCCCGATGACGTGGCGGTCAACGGGTGCTGCTCGAGCGTCAGGAAAGCCGTCATCATCTTGGTGAGACTTGCGATAGGAACCGGATCTTCTGGACCCGACGTCTCCAGAAGGCCGGCCGACGGGACGGCGATCGCCGATTCTCCGCTCGACACCCAAGGGATCGTGGGAGTAGAGCCCGTCACCGCTATGGGCCGCGGGGCGCTAATGCTCAACACTAAGGACGGTGCTGGCCGATGAGACGCGGTGGTGCCGACGCTCGTGTGATCCGCGGTTCCGCCGCTGGAGGCGAACACTCCGACAAGAATCAGAACAACGAGAACGACGACGGTCGTGCGCAGCCTTCGACGACGTAGCCTGCTCGATCTCGCACGCCTGAGGGGGTTGACCGGCTTGCCGGGCTTGACGGGGTTGACTGGCTTGCCGGGACCGACGGGCTTGGCGGCCCTGACGGGCTTGGCAGCCTTGGCGGCCTTGATGGGCCGATTTCGACGAGAGGGATCCTGAGCCAACCTCGCAAGGCCTTCGGTTACCTCGACACTGCCACCGGGACGTTGCCGATGGACGCCCGCGGCACCTGGCGTACGTGAGCGCTGCGAGTGGTTACCCCTCGCACGACGAACAGCGTCCACGTTCCTGTTAGCTACCTTCCTCTATCGACCTGGTGCTCGACCTGGTGCTCGACCTGGCGCTCGACCTGGCGCCGACCCTGGGTGTTCCGAACCCTGGGTGTTCCGCCTTGCGCCTTGTCGGCGAATCGTGCCCCTCTGCCGGCACCGGCGGAACCGAAGCAGGCAGCCTAACGAAACTGGGCACCTGCGTGGTGGGTAAGCCGAGATAAGCCCTGGTAGGAGCGCTGCGCGGATGAGTCGGAAGCCGCCTTTGATCCTCTACCGATCCTCTACTCCCGTGCTTGGTCCTCTGCTGATCTCCTACCTGATCCTCTGCGGATCGGGAATTCGCAGGGACAGGTAGTTCGCGAGTGCGAAGACCTCTTCTTTGGAGCTGTACGTCAGCGGAAGCAGGCCATCGCGCAACACGCGGTGCGTCCGGAAGGAGGGACCTAGAACCTCGAAGAAATCCCGGAGGAAGATGCGGGCATCAATGCTGTTCTCACCCATCTCGAACTGCACCGCACCGATCCGGTCTTCGGCAAGCATCTTCGCTGCGCCGCGCAAGACCGCGAGATCGGCTCCCTCGGCGTCGATCTTCAGGAAGTCGATTTCTTCGATGTGTTGTTCGGCGCAGAACGCGTCAATCGTCGTGCACGCCACCTGCTCAGCCTCTGATTGCATGAGTCCCTGCCTCGAGAGATCCCGGTGACTGAACGAGTTGAGCCAAGGTCTGCCCGGAACCGAAAGGAGTTCCCGGGCACCAAACGAGTCGGCGAGCGCAGTGTTGGTGCACACGACTCGCAAGTCGGCGACCTTCTGGGTGAGCGCCTGAAAGTTCGCCTCCGACGGCTCGAAAGCGTAGATGGTCGCTTCAGGAAACTGCTTAGCGGCCGCCGTGGCCCATCCGCCTCGGAAAGCACCGACGTCGAACACGACGCGCACGAGGGGGCGTACCGATCGCACTGAGCGCATCGCGGGAATCTCGCCGGATCGCTCGAAGTCCTCTCCGCCGTAGTTCATCCCGATGAGCGCAAGATCGCGGAGGTAGTTAAACGCCGGTTGCATCCGACGGCGCCCGACGACTTTGTTGGCGACCATTCTTCTTGCGAGCCGCGCGGCTCTGGTCAGCTTCGCATGAGCCATGACGGCGGGCCTCTCTCTCCTTCCTCTGCTTCCTCTTACTCTGCTTACTCTGCTTACTCTGCGAATTACTCTCCGATAACCCGATTACTCTCGGAACTTTCCCTTACTCTGAGCAAATACACAACCGGGAGCAAGTCGAAAACCGGGGTTGAAGCGATGGCTTCGGTGATCGTCGTGACGCGTTATGCCCGTCGAAATGTTTCCCGGAGGGCGGGTCAGGTTCAGGCCGGTGAGGCTCAGAGATCGGCGGTAGCGAGTTCTGATACTCCTAGTCGCCGTTACCGAGCGCCTGGTCTAGCTCGTCGACCGTCATGAGGACGGACCGCGCTTTGGATCCCTCGGAAGGACCGACGACGCCTCGCCGTTCGAGCAGGTCCATCAGCCGGCCCGCTCGTGAGAACCCGACCCTCAGCTTGCGCTGGAGCATCGACGTCGAGCCGAGTTGCGATCTGACGACGAGCTCCATGGCCTGGGGCAGGAGCTCGTCATCGTCTCCCGGCATCCCCGGCACACTCGAGCCCGTTACATCCTCTCCTGCGATCCCGGATACATACTCGGGCTGGCTCTGACGCCGCCAGTGCGCGACGACCGCGCGGACTTCCTCCTCTGTCACCCACGGTCCCTGGATGCGCCGAGGGACCGAAGAAGAAGCCGTGAGTAAGAGCATGTCCCCCTTGCCGATGAGACGCTCGGCACCGGGCTGGTCGAGGATGACTCGGCTGTCTGCCAGCGACGAAACCGAGAAGGCAAGCCGGCTCGGGATGTTGGCCTTTATGACTCCGGTGATGACGTCGACGGACGGACGCTGCGTCGCGAGCACGAGGTGAATACCGACGGCACGCGCCATCTGGGCGATCCTGCACACAGAATCCTCGACGTCGCGTGCCACGACCATCATCAGGTCGTTCAGCTCGTCCACGACCACCAGGACGAACGGAAGGCGCGAATGGTCGGTGCGTTTTGACTCGACGGCTTCGCGGACTTCGGCGACGCGAGCGTCGACGTCTTGCTCCGCGCCGGACGCGTCAAGCGCTTCCCCGTCGGCGTTCTCTTGGTCTTCGTCCTGTGCGGCGCGTGGCGGCGGTCCGAGCTCGCCCCGGTCGATCGCGAGGTTGTAACCGGTGATATCGCGCATACCGACTTCGGCCAAAAGGTCGTAACGGCGCTCCATCTCGGCGACTGCCCAGTTGAGAGCGTTGGCCGCCTTCTTCGGGTCGACGACGACCTGAGTGAGAAGGTGAGGCAATCCGTTGTACTGGCCCAGCTCGACTCTCTTCGGGTCTACGAGGATGAGCCTCACCTGCTCCGGGGTGGAGCGGACCAGGATCGACGTCAGAAGGGAGTTGATGCACGACGACTTCCCGGCTCCCGTCGCCCCGGATATGAGGATGTGAGGCATGTCAGCCAAGTTGGCCAGGACCGGTCGTCCCGCGATGTCGCGGCCTAGTGCAACCTCGAGAGGGTGCGTAGCTTTGCGCGCCTCATCGGTCGACAGCACGTCTCCCAAAGTCACCAGCTGCCTGTGGCGGTTCGGAACTTCGATGCCGATGGCAGATTTTCCAGGGATTGGCGCAAGGATTCGCACATCCGGTGACGCCATCGCGTAGGCGATGTCCTTCGCCAGGCTCGTGACCCTCGCCACCTTGACGCCTGGCCCGAGCTCGAGCTCGTAGCGGGTCACCGTCGGGCCAACGGTGTGGCCGACGAAGGCAGTCGCGACGCCGTGGGCCGCGAGCGCGTCCACGAGCGCGTTGCCGGATTCGATTATCTCGCCCTTGTCGATCGCCCGAGCGCGGGACCGGGCGAGGATCCCGACGTGAGGAAGCCGCCATTGCCCGGTCGCCAGGCCGAGCTCCAATTCGAGTTGGCGAGTGGGCAAGGAAGTCCGTGGACGTGAACCGGCACCGGCGCCGGCCCCGGCGCCAGAGTGAGATCCTGAGACGTCGCCATCGATCCCCGGCGTTTCGTTCTCTCCGGGGCTCGCCCCGAGTGCCCCTCCGCTAGATAACTCATCGTCGGCGGGCTCGGCGTCGGCGTCGGCGTCGCCGTCTCGGTAGCGCCCGTTGCTCCCTGCGCCGACGCGCATACCGGCGGGAGCGTTTCGGGAAGCGTCATGCGAGAGAGCTTCGTCGACATCGAAGGTCGAACGATCAGAAGACGCAGCGGTCGTGTCGGCTTTGATCACGACCTCGCCCATCGAACTGACGGCTTGCGCTGCGCGGCTCAAGTGCTGCCACGAGAATCGCGAGAAGTTCGCGATCCCGATCGCGGCCGACCGCACGCTGATTCCCGTGAGAACGATCAGCGCGCACCCCAGGATCGCGATCAGGACGACCGTTGCGCCGAGTGTCCCAAGACCTGCCGCGAAGCGGGTCACAAGCCGCAGCCCCAAGCCACCCACCGGCTCCGGCAAGCTCGTGCTGCGTGGCGCTGAAACCCGGCGCGCCACCCGCCGCTGCCGCAAGGCCGGCCACCGCCCACAACGACGCCACGAGCCCGATGCCGACGCGAATCGGTTCTCGTTCTGCTGACCGGTCGGCGACGAGTAGCACCGCGGCTGCGATGCATGCGGGAGGCAATACAAAACGACCGGTGCCGAGCAGGTCACCGGCGGCCTGCCTCGCGCCATGCCCGACCGGACCCAAAGAATCGCCGAAGAGAGCGATCGCCCCGAGCACGCCGATCGTGGCCAGGCCCAAGGCCCACAGGTCCACGGCATGCGCGGAGAGAACTGCAAGTGCGGCACGTGCCGGCGACGTGTTCGACTTCGAGCTCTTCGTCCTCTTTGCTGAGGACGCGCTACGACTCGGCGTGCTCTTTCCGACGCGTGTCGTCGATGCCCGCGCAGCCGACTGCCGGGAGCGGTGGGCGGGCGACGACCGCGAAGCGTAGCGAGCGCCTGACGCGCGGCGCTTGGTGGTCACCACAGTGGCAACAAACCTAACACCCGCCCCAAGGGGCGCAGAGTGACCCAACAGGCTTCTGACCTGGGCCTTCGGAGCGTCCCTTCCTCGGAATACGGGTCGGATCACGCTTCGGCGCCGGTCTGCCCTGAGCAACGGCCATCGACTGCCCCTCGCCCTCGTCCTTCGAAGCGGTCTAAAGCAGCTTGTCCTGCGCCGGCGGTCCCGTCGCCCGCTTGGCGTTGCCTCGGCGGTTCACCGAGCCGGGCCGGCCGTCGGTCGAACCCTTCCGAGACGGCTTGGCGCGTCCGGTCTTGCCGTTTCGGGTTGTGGGCGCGGACGGCCCGCTCCTGGCGTTGGGGTCGGGATCGTCGAGATCTTCGGGGTGGTCCTGATCCGGTGGTGGCTCGGGCCGGACGAACCGCCAGGCTCCTGGTCCACCCTCCAGTCTCCAACCTCTATGCGTTTTTTGATGATGGTGGTAAGGGCACAGTCGCGCCAGGTTGTCGAGACTGGTCTTCCCACCCTTTCCGTAGTCGGTGGTCCAGTGGTCGACCTCCAACGGGTCAGACATGGCGCAATCAGGAACGACGCACGTCTGGTCTCGTTCTTCTAGTGCGATCCGAAGTGCCTTTTTGATGTACCTGGAATCGGAGTACACCGTCGTCACGTCTTTTCCCTTGGTCAAGACGAGCTCCAAGAGGGAATCTCCGAGGATCTCTCGCACTGCCTTCACGGGCACCGACGCGATCCCCGGTATCTCGCAGGTCTCGCCCGGGATCCGGTGTCCTCTCAGAAGTGCCTCTAGGTCGACCCGGATGCGGACGAGGGTGGTCCCAGGCGCTCTGTCGCCGCGGGCTTTCTTGGTCGTCGACGCCGGGCCAGTGGTCGACCCGCCAGTAGAACCCGGGCCACGTCTTAAAAGGCTCGCCTTCGCCATTGCGACGAGGGCGTCGGCCCTGTAGACCTCGTGCCTTTCTTGGCGACCGGCTTTTCTCGCTTCTTCGAACGCCTCGTTCTCGAACGGCTCGAGACAGGCGATCGAGCACGCTCAAGGCGACGGGGGTGACCCTCGCGTCCAGGCGTCCAGAACCGTCTGCGTCGCTCCAGATCCTGCAATACCGCCTGGAGCGGATCTGTTCGAACTGCTCGGTCTCTTCTGACTCTGAACCACGAATCGATCGGGTGTCAGAGCAGTGCCTCTTTAGCGAAGAGAAATCCATGTTCTCTGCAGCCTCGACGAGGTTCTCTGCCTCACCTGGACAGGCGTCAGCTGCTGACGCGATCTCCTTCGCTTGTGCTTCAGAGAGCCTTCCCGACCGAAAGGCGTCGGATATCGGGGGATGGGCCTCCATGGATCTAGCGGCTTCGAGCATCGAAGCTGCGGATCCGACCGACTCTCCAGTCAGTCCCGCAAGCCACGATCCAGCCTTCTTGTGACCGTCGAGGCAATGGGTGTGGGTCTCTTCTACTCGCCTTGCGGACAAGACGAGGACCGTCGTCGCCACACGCTTCAGCTCGGTACTTGCGTAGACGAGCTTCTTCGCGTCCTCTCCGGTGTAGAGGCCCGGTTCGAATGACGCGGCGAACCGCTTCGCAGCAGCTATGGCGGCGAACAGGTCCTGGGCCGACGAGAGCGTCGGAGTGGTGGTGGGCGGGACACTCAACACAGATTGAAAGCTACCGACAGGGTGTAACAACCCATGGAACGGGCCCCCGCCGAGGGTTCCGCGACGCTATGTAAGAACGCTGCGTAAGAAACAGAGAACGCCGGCAGGTCAGAGCGAGACGATGACGGGGACGATCATCGGTCGCCTCCGAGTGCGCTCCCCGACGAAACGTCCGAGCGCTCGGCGAGCGTGCCGTGCAAGTGCTTCGTGGTCGGGCTCACCCTCGGCGAGCGCCAACTCGAGAGCCGCGCGCACTGCAGCGCTTGCCTCCCCGATCAGCGCGTCGGCCTCAGGTGCATGAACCCACCCCGCGTGACGATCTCTGGATCTGCTACCAGGTCGCGGGCGTGAAGGTCGACGGTGCAAACGACGACGACGACCCCCTCTTCTGCAAGCACCCGCCTGTCTCGGAGCACGCCGTGGCCGACGTCGCCAACGGTGCCGTCGACGTAGAGGTATCCGGCGGGAACGTCGCCCGAGATCTCGAGGCCGTCGTCACGCAGCACCACGACGTCGCCGTCCTGGCAAATGAGGGCCTTTTCCGGCTCGACGCCCATCGCCTTAGCGAGACGCGCGTGATTGACCAGGTGCCTGTACTCGCCGTGGACCGGCACGAACCATTCGGGTCGTGCGACCGAAAGAAGGGTCTTCAGCTCGCCCTGTCGCGCATGCCCGCTCACGTGCACGGGCTCTACGCCGGTGTGAACCACCTCTGCGCCGCGACGATGAAGACCGTCGACCACCCGGCCCACCGCCCACTCGTTGCCGGGTATCGGATGCGCGCTGATCACGACCGCATCGCTGTCACGGAGCGAGAGCCACTTGTTCTCCCCCGTCGCCAACAGCGCCAGAGCAGATAGCGGCTCACCCTGCGAGCCGGTGCAGAGGACGCATACCTCGCCGTCGGGATACTTGTCCACGTCTTCTATATCGATGATCAGGTCGTCGGACAGTTCAAGAAGACCGAGGCGCTCCGCGAGGTCGACGTTCTTGCGCATCGAGCGCCCGAGCGTTGCGACCTTGCGTCCCGTTGCCGCAGCGGCTCCGATCACCTGTTGGATGCGATGGATGTGGCTGGCGAAGCAAGCGACGATGATGCGTCGTCCGGGGCGGGACGAGAAAACCCTTCGCAAGGTTGCGCCGACGGACATCTCGGATTCGGTGAACCCGGGTTCCTCCGCGTTCGTGGAGTCGGACAAGAGCAGGCGTATCCCATGGTGATCTGCCAAAGATCCGATGCGCGCGAGATCCGTACGCCGACCGTCGACCGGAGTGAGGTCGAGCTTGAAGTCTCCCGAATGCAGGATCACGCCTTGGGGTGTGTGGAAGGCCGTGGCGAACCCATTGGGGACCGAGTGGGTAACGGGGATGAACTCGACGTCGAAGGGTCCGACCTTTCGACGCTCGCCGTCGCGAACTTCGACGAACCGGGCGCGATCGATCAACCCTGCTTCTTCGACGCGGTTGCGCGCCAAACCCAACGTGAGAGCCGACCCGAGCACGTCGGTCGAGAGATCCCGCAACAGATACGCGAGCCCTCCCGTGTGGTCCTCGTGACCATGGGTGAGCACGACAGCGTCGACCTGATCAGCGCGTTCGCGCAGATAAGACAGATCGGGGAGCACCAAATCGATCCCCGGCATGTCGGGATCGGGGAACATGATCCCGCAGTCGAGCACGACGATCCGCCCGTTCATCTCGAAGCAGGCGCAATTGCGCCCTATCTCGCCGAGCCCGCCCAAAAACGAGATGGTTACTTGGTCCGCCACGGCGCTCCGACCGGGGTCAGGATCTGGCCAGGCCGACGGACTCAGCGGCGACCTGAGCCGCGAGCTCGTCTAGCTCGGCAGGAGCTTCACCGATCGGCAACCGGCATTGTCCCGCCGGAAGCCCGAGCGCTCGGCAGACCGCCTTTGCGGGCATCGGGTTGGGATAGTCCTCGCTCGACTGGAACGAAACCGAATCGAGCATGCGCGCGTTGAGGGCCTGGGCGCCTTCGGTGTCCCCCTTCGCAAAGGTGGCGACCATCTCGGAAAGCTGCGGCCCGACCCAATGTGACGCGACGCTGACAACGCCGACGGCGCCCACTGCCAGCATGGGCAGCGTGAACAGGTCGTCACCGCAGTAGACCTCGAACCCGTCGGGAGCGCCTGCCACGCGCCGGGCGGTCGCGATGATGTCTCCTGCGGCGTCCTTCACACCGACCACGTTGGACACGTTTCGACCGAGGTGGAACATCGTCTCGTTCGAGATCTTCCGACCCGTTCGCACCGGGATGTCGTAGAGAAGTACCGGGAGCGAAGTGGCGTGCGCCACGCTCTCGAAGTGGGCGGCGATCCCGGCCTGAGAAGGCCGGACGTAATAAGGGGTCACCACGAGCACCGCGTCGGCGCCTGCGGCTTCTGCTGCCTTCGTCCGTTCGATCGTGTGGCGCGTGTCGCTCGTGCCGGTCGCCGCGACGACGGGAATGGTCACGGCTCTCGAAACCGCCCGCCATAGCTCAGACAGCTCGGCGTCGTCCAGGACAGCCCCCTCCCCTGTCGAGCCCGCCACGACGAGCCCGTCGCTGCCGTGGTCGGCCAGCCATCGGGCAAGTTGAACGGCTCCGTCGATATCGAGGGCACCGTCTCGGTCGAACGGCGTGACCATCGCTGTGAGGACCGCGCCGAAGCGCCCCGCGCCCGCGTGTGGTGTCACTGCTCCGAGGCTACAGCGGCCAGGCGACAGCAGGAGTGAGCGCGGTCTCCCGATCTAGGAGGCCGCTGCCTCCTGCTCGGACGGAACCGCCTGCAGGCTGTCGTACTCCTCGCCCGTGTCGGCCCAGTCCTCGAAGGCGATCACACCGATCTCGGTGAAGCGGTCGCGGAGCCAACCGTCCGCGGCGTCGAGCAGGCCGAGCTTCTTGCAGTTGGGAACGATCTTCGAGAAGAGCATTATCTGGAAGATCTTCTGGTCCTCGAGGTCGACGAGGACCGGGGCGACCGCTCTCGGGTCCACGCCCATCTTCACCCAGACCTCTTGCTGGAGGAACCTGTCACGCATCCTGACTGCGGCCTCGAATGCGAACTCCTGACGCTCGCGGATCTCGGCCGCCGTGAGCTGCGAGTAGTACTCCTGCAGGCTGAGCACCCCGAAGGCGACGTGACGCGCTTCGTCCGACATGACGTAACGGAGCAGTTGTTTGAGCAGAGGTTCGGTAGTCATCTGGTGCATGAAGCCGAATGCGGCGAGAGCAAGTCCCTCGACCATGATCTGCATGCCGAGGTAGGTCATGTCCCAGCGCTCGTCGGCGATGATGTCGTCGAGCAGCATCCGCAGGTGTGCGTTGATCGGGTAGTGGCCTGAGAGCTTTTCGTCGAGATACTTGGAGAAGACCTCGACGTGCCTGGCCTCGTCCATCACCTGAGTGGCGGCGTAGTACTTGGCATCGATCCAGGGCACCGACTCGACGATCTTTGCGGTGCAGACGAGTGCTCCCTGCTCGCCGTGCATGAACTGAGAAAGCGTCCAGTTCTGGCTTTCGACGCCCAGCTCGATCCACTCCTTCTCGCCCCACTTTGCGAACGGGGTCCCGGTGACGTCGAGGCCTCCACCGAGGCCGCCGTTCTGCAAGGCGTTGGCTACGACGAGCTTCTCCTGGTCGACCTCGATGTCCCAAGGCAGGTCGGTCTGACCGTTCCACTGAGTCTTCTTTGCCTTTTCGTAGAGCTTGTCGAGCTTGGGCCTTCGGCCCTTCTCGTAGTCCCACGTGAAGATCGTGTCGTAGTGGGAACGGACCGAGTGGATCTCTTCGTCCCAGTCGTCGTTCACGACTGCCAAGATGGCTTCGAGGTCGTTGACGTCCTCGCGCCCAAGGATCTCGCCAGTCGTCCTCATCTGGTCGTCGTCAGCCATCTGATCGGTCATGTCGTCTTCCCCTTGATTGCTCGTTGTAATAGGCCTTCGTCTGCGCGTGGTTCACGCGCGAGCTCTCGTGCACCCGGCATCACGAAGGTGGATACCAGGCGACGCGCACTTGCTTCGTTTCGCAGGTCGACCCCGACTGCAGGGGTCGCCAGGTAGGACAGGACTATCCGCGTCGCCCAATCGGCGACGCGCCTGGCGGCTTCCGGGTCGAGCCATCTCGCGAGAAACGGAGCGGCGAATCGTGACGCCGCATCGATTACTCGGTCCATAGGCCCGAAACACAGATGAGGGAGCAGCACGCCGGGCTCGTTGTCGAGCACGTAGCCCAGTGCGACGTGATCTCCGATGGCGGACGCACTTGCGACAACCCCCGCCACGACTGCGTCTTCTAAATCTTCGGCTCCGCCCATCACGACGGCGAGGCCGCTGAAAAGTCGGGCGACCTCTGTGTCCACTACGGCGGCGATGACCTCTTCCTTGCCCCCGGGGAACGTCCTGTAGACGGTGGCGCGGCTGCAGCCGGCCTCGCGAGCCACGTCGTCGACCGTCGTCTTCGTCACGCCCCTGCGTGCCACGCAGCGGGTCGCCGCGTCGGCGATCCTGACTCGTTGCGGCGCGGGTCGTGCGATCGGTCGGGATAGCGAGGTCCCGTCGAGGATCTTTTCGCCGCGACCGGTCTGCACAAGCCGCAGTTGGCCGGGAACAGACTCCCGGGTCCGAAGATCGGTTTGCCTCGATTGCACCGATGTCATCGCAAACGACCTGTTCGAACGGAACCCAATGCGAAACCCACGAGACCCATTAAGTGAAACATTACGGCGATTTCTGTCTCATTGTCAATGGTTTTCGGCACGATGGGTGGCGCACCAGCCACAACAGCCACACAAGTCACGGGAGTCACGCAAGTCACAAAAGTCACACCGGCCAGACGAGCCACACAAACGAAGGGCCGTGCCTAGATCGCAGGCGCCGACAGGATCCCCGAAAGCAGCTCGGTGCGCACCAGGCTCGCGACCTGCTCAGGGTCGTCGAGATCCCAACGACCCGGCGCCGTGATGTACCCGAGCACCATACGGGCGAGCAGGTCGGCGGCCTCGTGCGCTTCGACTCCCGGGTCGAGCCGCTCGCGTACCAGATAGGGGACGAGGAACCCACTGATGAGAGCGGTGACGCGCGTGTCGACTCGACCGTGAGCTTCGGCAGCAGCAGACCGGGCTCGGTCTCGAGGACCCTTTGAAGGACTTCGTGCTCAACGATGGCCCGGTGAGCGAACGGCAAGCCACGTTTCAGGACTTCCTCGAGGGTCGGGGCATCGCGGAGCTCGTCGTACAGACGGCTGAAGAAGCGGAGCTCCTCCCAGGCGACGGTGGCGCTTATCAGCTCCTCGCGGCCGCCCGGAAAGTGCCGGTACACGGTTGCCCTCGACATGCCTGCCTCGCGCGCCGCGTCCTCGATCGTCGTCTTGGAGATCCCCCACCTCGCGATGCACGCGTAGGTGGCCTCCAAGATTCGCTGCCGGGCTTCTCGCTGTTCTGGCAACGTCAAGCGCCTCCGCTAGAACCCGAGCAAGGTGCCCAGCCCGACCGTAAGCCCGTCGAGACCCGGAACTGCCCGAACTGCGAGCAGGACTCCGGGCATGAACGACGTTCGGTCGTACGCGTCGTGACGGATGGAAAGCGATTGCCCGGTGGCGCCGAAGATCACCTCCTGGTGAGCTACGAGACCAGGAAGCCTCACCGAGTGGACGCGCACACCTCCCGGGCCTAAGCCTCCACGTGTACCGGAGACCGGCGTCGACGTAGTCCGGTCACTCGCGAACGGAGCCGCGCCCGAGCGTGAACGCGCGTCTGCGACGAGCTGCGCAGTGTGTAAGGAGGTACCCGAGGGTGCATCCACTTTCGCGTCGTGGTGGAGCTCGATGATCTCGACGCCGTCCATGAACGGGGCTGCGAGCTCTGCGAAACGCGCCATCAGGACGGCGCCGATTGCGAAGTTGGCAGCGAGCACGCAGTTAGCTCGCGACGCACCGAACGCTTCGCGCGAGCTCCTCGATCTGCGTCCCCGAAAGGCCTGTGGTGCCGACCACCGCGTGGACGCCGTGCGAAGCGCACCACATCGTGTTGTCGTGAGCCGCCTCAGCGACCGTGAAGTCGACGGCCACGTCGGCATCTTGGCGTTCCAGGTCTCCTGGGTCGCCGGCAATCTGCAGACCCGACGACTGACCGGACTGCACGCCGGTTACCTGACGCAGGTCGATCCCGGCGAATTCCGGGTCGACAGCGGAAACGAGCTCCATCCCTGGGTCGTCTACGACAGCCTGGCAGACCGCCCTACCCATCCGCCCGCCGGCTCCGAACACGCCGACACGCAGAACGTCCGGGACACCACCGGCGACCGCGCCCGCGCTCGCACCCACAGGCTCAGCTCGTTCCGGCGAGCTCGACAGGACCGACAGTCGATACGGTCCTCGTCTGGTCGGCGAGCTCGCGTGCCGCCTCGCCCACGTCGTCGACGGTCACGGCTTCGATGCGCGTTATGACCTCGTCCACCGGCATCACCTTCCCGTGGAGCAAGAGGCCCGACCCGATCCGCGACATCCGCGCACCCGAGTCCTCGAGCGAAAGCAGCGTCTCGGCGCGCAGGCTTCCCCGGGCGACGGCCAGCTCGCGGTCCGTGATCCCTGTGTCGCCCATCCTGTCCAGTTCTGCGTGTACCAGATCGAGCACTTCCGGAGCGTGCTCGGGTGAGGTCCCCACACTCACGGTCAGAGTCCCGATCTCTTCGTAGTGCACGCGGTCCGACCAGACGGCATACGCCAGACCGCGTCGCTCTCGAATCTCCTGGAACAGCCGGCTCGAGATGCCGCCGCCGAGAACGTGGTTCAACACCGCAACCGCCCAACGCCTTTCATCGTGACGACCGCATGTGCGCGCCCCGACCACGAGATGAGCCTGCTCGGTCGGGCGGCGACTCGCTACGACGGGGATCGCGGGGAGCCCGGGAGCGAATCGTTCGGGCGCGGCACCTCCGCGCCGGGAGTCGAATCTCTCGTCGATCTCGTCGGCGAGACTCGAGTGGTTCACGTCGCCGGCCGCTGCGATCACGAGGTTGCCTGTCAGGTAGTGCTCGTCGAAGAAAGCCCGGATCTCGCTCCGCGCTCAGGGCCTCGACGCTTGCTTGCGTCCCGAGAACGTCGCGTCCAAGAGGATGCTCCGGGAACAGCGCCGCAGAGCATTGCTCCATTGCGAAATCCGCGGGCTCGTCCGCGTGCATCAGGATCTCGTCGAGGATCACCTGACGCTCCGCTTCGATCTCGTCGGGTCGCAGCGCCGGGTCGGTCATGATCGCGCTGAGCACGTCGAGGCCGAGTGGTAGGTCCTCTGCAAGGAGCCTCAGGTAGAACGCCGTGTACTCCTTGGTGGTGAAGGCGTTCATGTCCCCGCCGACCTCGTCGACGGACTCGGCGATCGCGGCGGCGGTCCATGACGGGGTCCCCTTGAACAGCAGATGCTCCAAGAAGTGGCTGGCGCCGGCGCGCTCGGGTCGCTCGTCGCGCGCTCCTGTTCCAACCCAGACACCGATGGTCGCAGAACGCGCCTCCGCCATGCGTTCGGTAACGAGGCGCGCTCCGCAGCCGAGAACCTCGGTGCGGATCACGACCTGTTGCGCTGCGCTAGTGCGAGCGCTGAACTCAGCGCCGCGCTCGGCGTGCCGGCCGCCTCGGACCGTCTCTGTCGGACCTGTCCCCACCGTCACGTCCCGTCAACGGCGCAGGACCGAGGTCACCGAGGTCGCGGGTCAGCTCCTCTTCGAAGCCGGCTTCGAACGACACGACCTCGACACCGCCGGTTTCCCGGCCGCCATTGCCGGCGCCACTATCGGATCTCGAACTCCCGGAAGTCCGCGACCCGCTCCGGAACCCGCCGACGCACCGGAGTTCCCTGAAGCGCCCGACGCACCCGAGGCAGAAGAACCGCCATACCCACCTGAACCAGACCCACCCGAACCGGAGCCGCCCGAGCCGCCGCCCAAGTCTGGGCCGGTGACCGGAAGATCGGCGGCGAGTGAAAGGGAAACCTTGCCCTGCGGGTCGATGTCGTCGACCTTGACCTCGACCTCTTGGCCGAGGGTGAGCACGCTCTCAACGCGTTCCACCCTCTTGCCGCCGCCGAGCTTCGAGATGTGGAGCAAGCCGTCACGCCCGGGAAGGATGTTCACGAACGCCCCGAACTTCGTGATGTTCACGACCTTGCCCGGGTAGATGGCGCCTACCTCGGCTTCGGGCGGATCGATGATCACGGCGATCCGTCGCCTTGCGTCTTCGACCGCGCTCGACTCCTTCGCACCGATGGTGACGGTCCCTACCGCCCCGTCGTCGTCGACTGCGATGTCGGCACCGGTCTCTGCCTGAAGGGCGTTGATGACCTTGCCCTTCGGGCCGATCACCTCGCCGATTCGGTCGATCGGGATCTCGAACGAGACGATCTTCGGGGCGTTGCGCGCGACGTCGGGCCTCGGCTCTGCGATCGCTTTGTGCATCACTTCGAGGATCGTGAGGCGTGCCTTCTTGGCCTGGAGGAGCGCCTGCGCGAGCACGTCGGCGGGAAGACCGTCGATCTTCGTGTCGAGCTGCAGCGCGGTCACCACCTCGCTCGTCCCCGCCACCTTGAAGTCCATGTCGCCGAACGCGTCCTCTGCGCCGAGGATGTCGGTGAGGGTGACGTACCGGCCGTCTTCGTAGACGAGCCCCATGGCGATGCCAGCGACAGGCGCCTTGATGGGAACTCCCGCGTCCATCAGAGACAGACTCGATCCGCACACGGACGCCATCGACGTCGACCCGTTGGAAGACAGCACATCGGACACGAGACGGAGCGCATAAGGGAACTCCTCTGCAGACGGGACCACGGGAAGAAGAGCGCGCTCGGCGAGCAATCCGTGGCCTATCTCGCGTCGTTTCGGGCCTCGCATGAAGCCCGTCTCGCCGGTCGAGAACGGCGGGAAGTTGTAGTGGTGCATATACCGTTTGGAGTCGTCGATCCCGATCGTGTCGAGTGTCTGCGCCAAACGCGGCATTCCGAGAGTCGTCACGTTCAGAACCTGGGTCTCGCCTCGTTCGAAGAGGGCTGAACCGTGAGCCGTCGGGATGACGCCTACCTCGGCGTTGAGCGGGCGGATGTCGGTGGAGGAGCGACCGTCGATCCGGACGTCCTGCTCGACGATGCGCTTGCGGACGACGGCTTTCGTGAGCGACCTGACCGCTGGCTTGATCTCGCTCGCACGGCCTTCGAACCGGTCCGAGAGCTCGGCGATGATCGAGTCGGTTGCCTCGTCGATGGCTGCGTTGCGCTCCGCCTTGCCTGTGATGGTTGAGGCCTTCGTAATGGCGTCGGTGCCCACTGCGACGACCTGTTCGTAGACGTCGTCGCCGTAATCGCTTTGGAGGTCGAACGCGATAGCCGGCTTGGTGCCGGCCGCCTTGACGAGCTCGCGCTGCAACTCGATCGACTCGCGGATCCACTGCTTGGCGGCCTCAAGACCGCCGGTGAGCACCTCTTCGGTGACCTTCGGCGCGCCCGCCTCGTAGTACGACCACGAATCCTCGGTCCCGCCGGCCTCGACCATCATGATGGCGATCTCAGCGTCAGGACCTTCGGACAAAGCGCGTCCCGCCACGACGAGCTCGAAGCACGATGCGTCGCCTTCCTGGTAGGTCGCATGCGGCAGCCAGGTTCCGTCAATGGACCACGCGATACGGACGGCGCCGATTGGGCCGTCGAATGGGATTCCCGAGACCATCAACGCAGCGGACGCGGTGTTTATCGCGAGCACATCGTGCGGATTCTCGAGGTCGGCTCCGAAGATTGTCCCGACGACGTGAACCTCGTTTCGGAAACCCTTCGGGAAAGAAGGGCGAAGCGGTCGGTCGATGAGCCTATCGGTGAGGATCGCCTGATCCGACGCCTTGCCCTCGCGGCGGAAGAACGAGCCGGGAATTTTCCCGGCCGCGTACATGCGCTCTTCGATGTCGACCGTGAGAGGGAAGAAGTCAGTGCCTTCGCGCACGTGCCTCGCCGCGGTGGCCGTGACGAGGAGCATCGTGTCGCCGATTCGTCCGACGACCGCTCCGTCAGCCTGTCCTGCGAGCTTTCCCGTTTCGAATGTGAGCTTGCGGTCGGTCCCACTGATAGGGGCCGACACGGAGATGGCGTCCGCCATTGGTGTCCTCGCTTCCTCGGGCACACGGGTCGCCAGTTCCCAGTGGTCGGCCTCCTGCATTGCCCGCTTTTCTTGCGGGCCGTCCGGTCCGGGAGAATCCCGGAACGGTCAGGCGACCGGCGACTGGCAGCTGACGGCGGCATCGTGCCCTTCCGTCTGCCGGGCGGTCTTTCCGCCCGTTCCGGCAGGGACCTCCCCCACCGGCGTTTTCCCTGCGGCCACGGTCGGCCGGAGGGCGACTGACTATCGGCGGATGCCGAGCCTGCCGATTATCTCCCGGTAGCGCTCGACGTCGTTCCGGCGCACGTAGTCCAATAGACGGCGACGGCGACCGATCAGCTTCATCAGACCCCTACGGGTGTGGTGGTCGCCTGAATGCACCTTCAGATGCTCGGTGAGGTGGGAGATGCGCTCCGTCAGGATCGCGATCTGGACCTCCGGTGAGCCGGTGTCGGTGTCGTGCAGGCGGTGCTCGGCGATTGTCGCTTGCTTGTCGGGCATATGCGTGAAACGGCTCCAGGGAGCTTGCAGGAGAGTTCGGGTTGGTGAGCAGAGATGCTCCCGTTCCCGGTCTGGCCGGGGACCAGCCCCGAACCGACTTGTAATCGTAGCAGGCCGGTCCCTATAAGCCCATCCCCTCAGCCCGTCCCGTCAGCCCGTCCCGTCAGCCCGTCCCGTCAGCCCGTCCCGTCAGCCCGCCCCGCTGGCGAGTAGCACGCGGGTCTCCTCGACGTCGCGCTCCATCTGGGCGATCAGGTCGTCGACGGAGTCGAACCTGAGCTCGTCGCGCAACCTTTCGACGAATCTCACCTTTGCGCGCTCGCCGTAGAGGTCGCCGTCGAAATCGAGAAGGTAGGCCTCGAGAAGTGGGTCCCCGCCTTCGGGGTGGAACGTCGGGCGGTGGCCGAGCGAGACGGCAGCCCGATGACGGCTTCCGTCTTCGCGTACGTACCAGCAGGCGTAGATACCCTCACTCGGAAGCGCCATCCCGGCGGACACCGCCACGTTGGCGGTGGGGAACCCGAGCTCGGGGCCACCTCGGGCGTCGCCTCGCTCGACGATCCCGCGAAGCTCGTGGTACCTGCCGAGGCTCTTTGCGGCTTCGGCAACGCGGCCCGTTGCGAGCAGCTCGCGGATCCTCGTCGACGAAACCGGCACACCGGACGAGTCACCCTCGAGCGACACGCCGACCACCTCGAACCCGAGCTTCTCCCCCATCTTTTCGAGAAGCTCTACGTTGCCGTGCCGGTTGTGACCGAAGTGGAAGTCCGAGCCGACCACCACGAGCTTCGCTCCGAGCGCGCCGACGAGGACCTCGGTCACGAAATCCTCGGCAGGCTCGGCTGCCCTTGCCTCGTCGAAACGGATCACGACCGTACGGTCGACCGAGCACTCGGCGAGCAGTTCGAGCTTCTGCTCGAGGTCCGTCAACTGCAACGGAGCCGAGTCGGGTCTTACGACGGTTGCAGGATGGCGGTCGAAAGTGACGACCTCGGTCACCAGGCCGGCCGCGAGCGAGCGTTGCTTCAGGTCCCGCAGGAGCATCTGGTGGCCGAGGTGTACCCCGTCGTATGCGCCGATAGTGACCCCGCCCCCTCGTGGGGGTGGGGTGCAGCTCTCGGGTCCTGCGATCACCTCCACCGGCTGGAGGTACGACGCGAGAACGCACGCGGCGACGATGCGATCCTGGTCGGCGGACTCGTATACCGCGAGCAGCCGGCCCGACATGTCGACGACTGCGAACGGGCCGGATCCCCCACCGGTCGCGCCAGGCCCGGTCCGCGGTAGACCCGGTCGCACCAGGCCCGGTCGCGCCGGGCCCGGCCATCACCCCCCCGCCCGAAAGCGCAGCCCGATCGACGGGGAGTCCGTGCGAAACCCGTCGTGCCGTCTCAGGAGAAACCTCGAGCCTTTCCAGATCGCGTAGACCCTGGGCCGGAGTGAGGACGTGTTCTGAAGCCAGCTCGTCGAGGCGGTGCGCCTCCGCGACGCCGAACGAACCAACACCCCACGCATTGCCATCTCTCAGCGCCACATCGCACAGCTATAAATCCTCAACGTGTGCAAATTGAGTCCTCGAGTCCTGAAGCAGTCAAATATCGGTTTCAACATCCAATATTCCTCAACGCATAAGTATGGGTGAAAAGACGCCACACTCTGCCCCAGCGATGGAACACCAGCGACCCCCGAGGCGGCGCAAGGCACCCATATACTTATGCGTCGCG
>CAVOZT010000003.1:0-632709 GCA_963701375.1 uncultured Acidimicrobiales bacterium
AGTTTTCATCAACTCGTTCGCTCAATTGAGGCCGCGGGCGCTCAACTGGTGATCATCAGCTCGCGCGACCTTCCGCCGGAAGATACGGCCCTCTCAGAGGTACGGAGGACGTTCGCGGGTCCACTCGTGGTGCTCGTGGAAGACGAGGGCAGGGCGATCCCGACCGTCCGGCTGTAATTGCCGGCCGGCACCGACTCGTACCAGAGTGCGTCTGGTTTCAGGAGGCAAGGCAAACGTAAACCAGCAGCCCGGCATACGGGTAGAACAGCGACGCCACCACGCCGCCAAACGTCATCACGTAGGTAATCAGCAGTCCCGGGTCCACGTCAATAATGTCCGCGAATGCTCGTTCGACCCGGCGGAAGTAGAGGAAGCTGGAAAGCAGCAGCAGGAAGCTGATGGCGCCGGAGATGCCCAGGGAATAGAGGTCTACCCGCTGTCCGAGAACGGAGGCCCTAAAGCTGGCGATGAGACCATTGATCGGATTCAACGCCAGCCAGGGAAGCAGCCGGGGGAGACGATCTGACCCTGTTTGTAGATGGCCGGCGTGGCGAACATCCACAACTGAACCATGAATGGGATTACATGACGGAAGTCCCGGTAGGCAACCGTCAATGCCGCAGCCAGGCTCCCACGCCCAGCGCCGCTGCGATAAGCCCAAGCAATGGCAGCGTCGCGAAGACGCAATGCCAGCCCGGCACGACCCGGTAGTACAACATCAGGATTGCGAGCATTCCGAGGGCCACGAGGAAATCGACCATCGTGGCGGCAACGGCGCCGATCGGGATGATCATCCGTGGAAAATAAACCTTGGTCACCAGATTCTGATTGACGACCACGCTTTGAGCGGCAGTGCTGACGGCGTTGGCGAAAAATGTCCATGGCAACATCGCCGCGAAAACAAACAGGGGGTAGGCATATTGATCGCGGCGCAGTTCCAGCCGGTGGGCCCAGAAACAAGGTGAAGACAACCATCGTCGCGAAAGGCTGCAAAACGGCCCACGTGGCCCCAAGCACGGTTTGCTCGGCAGCGCACTCTTCACGTCGCGCCATGCCAGGAAGTAAAGCAGCTCGCGATACGCCCGACAATTCTGTCAGGTCGAGCAAACGCCAACCTGGACGATGCTCAACCACGATGACCGGCCCGTTGTCTCGCCAACGTCCTCCGCAACGGAGGCAGATGGCGGTGAGCAGCCGTCGTGGAGTATTTCAGCAGTAAGACTCACACCCTGCTCCGTGAAATGCTGGCAGGCGAAGACCCAGAATCGATTCGAAAGGCTCCAGGCAACGATTCCAGCAATGATGCTCTTCAACGAATTGGCGTCCCGCCTCGCCGAGCCGCTCTCGCAGTGCCGCGTCGTCAAAAAGCTGTTGGACCGCCGCGATCCATTCGCTCTCGTTGGCAGCAACGAGTACATGCAAGCCGGGATCAGCTTCAGCCCCGCCAGTGCCTGGGGCGAAGCAACAACAGCTTTGCCCATCGCCATCGCTTCCAAAACCTTGTTCTGCACGCCGTGGCGCGATTCGAAGCGGTACAACCGCAACAGCACTTTGCGCCAGATAAGGGCGAACGTCAGGAACTGGCCCCACGATTTCGACTCCGGCAATCTTTGAAAGGCGACGGACAGCTCGAACTGGCCTCCGCCCCACCACGGAGATCCTGCTCTTGTTTGCGAACGGGTGGATTCGCGGCCAGACCTGCTGGCAAAACCAACAGGCCGCATCCACGTTCGGGCGATAGTCCAGCGCGCCTACAAAAACACAGTTTCTGTTGGCGACCGCCGGAGCTGGCGTGAAATACTCGAGGTTAACACCGTTCGGAATCATCTCGACAGTCCCAAGTAACAAAACCGGCGAAACAGTTTCACCTCGGACTCGCTGACCAAGGTTATCGCTCGCCCCCAGCGGGACGGTTCCTGCTCCAGCCGGCACAACGCGTGCCTTCGGTTGTGTAAAGCCACGATCGCGGGCCTCTTGTCGTGGCTGCGTAGTCGAACCATTTCTGGCTGTCTATATCCGCCAGATCCACCCGCCGGCACATCTTTGAGTTCCGGCAAACGCAGATACGGTGCAATGCTCGAAGCCGATGCAATGGCAAATTGAAATGACGTGGCGGCGGCCCATTCGCGCGAAGCTTCTGACGAAACTCCGACGATTCGAACACTCCCTCGCTCACCGTGCGTCCGCGAGCGAAGGAGGCCATCGCCCCTCGGCGACGATCCCGCAGGGATCCGCATGGTGGAAGACCTGCGCAGCCGCGGGGTGAGCACCGAGATGGTGCGAACTGCGGACGGCGTCAGCACCGGTGCCGCTTACATCACCGTCACTCCCAATGGGGAGAACACCATCGTGCTGGATCCGGGGGGCTAACGCGCTCATGGACAGCGCGGCCGTCGAGGAGGCTTGGCCAGCCTTGCCGACCGCGAGCGTCCTGCTGTCTTTGCTGGAGATCCCGCTCGGCGCCGTGGTCGCCGCCGTCCGGCTCGCGGCCGAGACGGGGACACGGCCGGTCGTGACACTTGCGCCCGTGCAGCCGGTGCCAGCTGAGCTGCTCAGTCAGATCGTTGACGCAGTCGGAGCCCAAGTGCCCGTCGTCGCGGCCGGCGGCATCTTCGACGGCCGCGGGCTTGCGGCGGCCCTCGCCCTCGGCGCCGACGGGGTCTGGATCGGCACACGATTCATCGCCACCCCCGAAGCGCGGTCCGTGTCGGGTTACAAGGACGCTCTCATATCGTCTCGCGAGGACGGCACGACCATAAGCCGGGCCTACTCGGGAAAGACGATGCGGGTCGTTCGGAACCAATACACCCAGTACTTCGACGAGCACCCAACGGAGCTGGCCGCTTTCCCTCAGCAGTTGGGTCGCTCCATCCAGGACGGAGCCTTTCATCTCGGTGCCGACATCGAGGCCACCGGCGTCGACCCGGACCGCGAGTGCTTTCCTGCAGGTCAGGGAACGGGGGCCATCTCGGAGCTCGTGCCAGCCGGAGAGCTCGTGCACCGGATCGTGGCCGAGGCCGAAGACGTGCTCTCGCGCGGTCGGTGCCGACTAGCCGCGATCGTCGACCGCCAGGCGCGCTTGATTGCTCACGGTCTGTCATTTGCCAGTAGCCAACGGCTAGCCTGACGCAAACGTCATGTCCACGGAACGACTCGCCGAAGCACCGGGCCTCTTGAAGGGACCGGATCCCAGACCTGCTCCGACCGCGAGCGAGGGGCCGGAACCTGCCGCATTCCCGGGGCTCGCCGAGACGTTCATCCGGCGCCTCGGCGACCGTTACCTGTTCCACAGAAAGGGCCGGGGCGCGCGCCGAGCCGTGCGGATGGTCCCGGCAAGTTTCACGACCGACGGACGCCGTCTTCGCTATTCGGTCTCCGACAACGTCGGAGCGCATGGTCCCGAAGGCCCGGACAGCCCGCCGATCTGGGCAGTGAACATCCACGGGTATTTCGCCGGCGGGACGATGTACTGGCGAGAGAGCGCGAACCTCGCCGAGATGCTCGGTTGGCGCGTCATCAACCCGACCCTTCCTGGATTCGCCGGAAGCGACCCCCTCCCGTGGCAACGTGTGACCATCGGCGAGATCTCCGACCAGGTCATCCGCATTCTCGACATTCTCGAAGTTGAGCGTGTGGTCCTTCTCGGGCACTCCATGGGTGGAGCGGTGGCCGTCCGGATCGCCGACGCGCACCCCGATCGAGTCCTCGGGATCGTCTATCGCGACGGCGCAGCGACCCCGGAATGGAAGAACCGGCATGGAGCCATCGTCTCGCTGCTATCGCCGCTGATGCCGGGGACGGCGAACCTGATCGACCTCACACTCTCGGTCATGATCGACTCTCCGGACCTCCTTATCGGCCGACGGCTTTCGTTGACGATGAGGGGGATTTGGCCCGACGCGCAGCAGAACCTGAGAGCGTTCTACAAGATCATGCCCGTCGGTTCGATGCTGATGTCCCTCGACATGCGCGACGAAGTTGCTCGCCTTCGCGACAACGACATCCCTATTCTCGCGGAGTGGGGTTGCTTCGACCGTGTCGTCACCGTGCGGACGGCTCATGAATTCTGCGAGCTGACCGGGACCCGGGTCGTATGGATTCCTGGAGGGCACTCCTGGATGCTCCCTAGGCCGAGCGGCCAAGCCGCCATCTTGCGGCACCTGGCTGCCGGGCAGAACTTCGTCGATCAAGTGGCCGACCGTTGACGTCAACTGACAGACGAGTCTGACGCGTCTGCGTCTGAGGTTGTGACTGCGTCTGCGTCTGAGGTTGTGACTGCGTCTGCGTCTTCCGTTGCGGCCTCGGTTGGTGCTGCGGTAGTAGAACCCATCGATATCTTCCGTCGCACGAACCCCGCCTGACGGCACGGCCACTTCGCGCGAGGCTCTCGCGACATGGGAAGCCAAACCTTCAACGTGACGACGGTCGCGGCGAGCTCCTCGGGAGAGGGTTTGGGCCCTTGTCTCCGACGGCGCAGGCTGGAAGAACTGGGCGGGCGTGATGACGTCATCACTCGAACGTGAGGGAGACCCTCCCCCGACGGTGTCGGTGCAATAAGAAAGCTTGGACCGCGTCCGTTCGGCAGTCGCGAGGAGGTGGTCGTGTGGGAGCCACCTTCGCATCTCGGCTACGTGATCTTGAGCGGCATGCCTGTGCGGAACTACCGAGCCGACATCCATTTGAATGAGGAAACCGGGGCGGACGGAAGCGATGTGACGACCGTCATCGAGTGGTCGGCCTCGTTCGACCCCAAGATTCCCGGGACTGGCGCACTTCTGAGGACAGGCCTCGGAGCGATAATCGGCCGGTTCGCCAAGCGCGCCGCGTGGTACGCAGCGAAGAACCCTCGGTAGCTGCTCCCGGGCTCCGCTGTTCCCGTGCTCCCGTAAGCTCTGCTGCGCTGGCGCTCGTGGTGGCGCTCGCGCTGGCGGGCCGGGCCATTGGAGGAACCATGCGTTGGGAGATCGAGGACACGCCCGAGCAGGCCGAATTCCGAGCTGAGTTTCGGACATGGCTCCAAGAAGAGTTGGCATCTGGCTGGATGCAGGCGATCGACTCCGGCGACGACGAAGGTTTCGAGCAGATCCGTGCCGATAGCGGGTTCAACCCCCTCAGTTGGACTCGCAAGATAGGAAGCAGTCGCTTCGCTGCGCCTCTTTGGCCGAAGGACTACGGAGGCTTGTCGGGCGAGCCTTGGATGGTGCGAGTGATCCGCTCCGAGCTCGTGCACTACAGGCTTCCGACAGTTTCGATCAATCTCCTCGGCGTAGGCCTTGCCGGGCCTACCATCATCGAGCACGGCACCGAGGCACAAAAAGAGCGATACCTGAGGAAGATCCTCTCGGGAGAAGAGATCTGGTGCCAGCTCTTCAGCGAGCCGGGCTCCGGTTCTGATCTCGCTTCCCTCTCAACCGCGTGCCGTGCGCGACGGTGATGAATGGATCGTCAACGGGCAGAAGGTCTGGACCTCGATCGCGCAGTTCTCCGCCTTCGGAATGCTTCTCACGCGAAGCGACCCCGACGTGCCGAAACACGAGGGGCTCACATATTTCATCCTCGACATGAAGGCACCGGGCGTGGATATCCGGCCGCTTAGGCAGATGACGGGATCGTCGGAATTCAACGAGGTGTTCCTGAGCGATGTGCGCGTCCCTGATGTCAATCGCGTCGGTGACGTAGGTGACGGCTGGCGGTGTGCGCGGACGACTCTGATGAACGAGAGGGTCACACTCTCCGGCGTCACCATCGACCCCGTCTCGCTTGGCGGCGGTACGCGTCGAGATCCGTGGCAGACATTGCTCGAGAGCGTGCCCGACCGCTCCGACCCGACCACCCGGCAGAAGCTTGCGCAGCTCTACATAGAGGCAGAGGTCAAGGAAATGACTGCCTTCAGGGCGAGCGCAGCGCGCCAAAGAGGTGCCCAACCCGGTCCGGAAGGCGCAGTCAACAAGGTCTTCAACGCAGAGCTCAATCAGAGACGGACCGATTTCGCCCTGAGCACGAGGGGTCTGGCCGGGATCGCTTGGCAGGAGGGCGACAGTCTTGCCGAAGGCCGCCAGTACTCGTTCCTGAGGGCGCGGGCCAACACCATCGAGGGTGGGACATCCGAGGTGCTTCGCAACCAGACCGGCGAGCGGATTCTCGGCTTGCCGCGTGACATCGAGGTTGACAAGGGCGTCGCCTGGGCCGAGTCCCGACGCAACTGAATCTGAGTCTTGCCGCGGGCGAAGAGGCGTGTTCACAGGGCGCGTTGTTCACAGGACAGCGCTTCGATACAAAAATCGCGAATAAGGGAACACTGGAGTTTACTTAGATCAAAAGTAATCGAGAACTTGTATACGTTGGTGTTCCCTTATCCGCGATTTATGGCCGGCGGGTCCGTAAGGCGTAACAGGTCCGCGTTGCGCGTTCCGCACTAGGCCGGATTCAGCACCGTACGATCCCCGGCTCGAAGGCGCTCGATCAAGCTTCGGTAGGCACCGGCCGCATCTCGTCCCATCGAGTCCGTGTCGAGCACCCGATTGTTTCGCTCGCGATCCACCCCGTGGATGCCGAAACGGGGCTCGTAACTCCCCCACTCGTAATTGTCGACGAGCGACCAGTGAAGGTAGGCGCCAACAGGCAAACCGAGGTCGACGGCGTCCACCACTGCCCTCAGGTTCTCGCGCAAGAATTTCGGCCGGTCCCAGCCATCGATGCGGTCGAAGCTTCGGCCTCTGCGAACGCGATTGCACATCCCGTTCTCGACGATCCAAAGCTCGAGCGGGCTTGCCCGGTTGTTCGAGGCCTCGGCCGAAAGCTCCGCGTTTGCACGTACGTAGGTGCAGAGGCCGCCCGGATCCACCTTTTCGTCCCAGAGTTCGCCGCCGGGTGCCATCGAACGTCCACCTGCAGTCGAGTGTCCGGGAAGCGTCACGTGGTTTGAGGCGACCGGGTCGTAGAAATCGATCGCTAGCGCGTCGAGAGTCAGGGAATGAGGGCTTCCGTAGATGGCGTCGATGGCGGGTGCGAGAGCCGATTCTTGGGCGACGGTGTGCGAGGTCTTTCGAAGACGACCGGAAGCGAAATTCGTGCGAGCGATCGGTGATGCTGCGGCCGATGCTCTTCGGAGCAGTCGCTCTACGGTTGACGGCGGATCTATCGCCTCGTACCAAGTGCGGCGGCGTTCGATCAACCAGTCCTCGAGGTCTGCTCGAGCAACACCAGAACCTCGGGCCAGGAGAAGGTTGACGAACATCCGGTCGTACTCGTAGATGCTCGTTGCCGAATTATTCGTCGTTACGAACGCGTCCGGCATCCGCGCGTGAATCTCGTCATATCCCTTTACGTGTGCAGCGAGCAGATGCGCCGTCGCCGAGTGGAAATCCCCCAACGCCATCTTCCTACCGGGCGGATAGATGCCGAGCACGTAGTTCGCGAACGAGAGAATGTTCAACTCGTTGAGAGTTATCCAGTGACGGCACCGAGGACCCAGGCGGTCGATCACGAGAGAGACCCAGGCTGCAAACATCCCCGGTGACTCCGAGGACAGCCAGAAATCGTCGCCGAGCCACGCTGGATGCGTGAAATGGTGCAAGGTCAGAAGAGGCTCCATGTGCCTGTCGGCGCACGCTTGAAGAATCGCCTCGTACCTGTCGAGCGCAGCCGAGTCGATCTGACCTGCTTTCGGCTCCACACGGGCCCACTCGATCCCCAACCTGAAGACGTCGCATCCCATCGCCGCGGCTCGGTCGAGATGCTCCTCGTAGCGGTCCCAGAAGCCGACCGCACTCCCGGATGGCTCCACGAGACCGGCGCGCTCCCACCAGACCCAGTTGTTCGACGGCTCGCCGGGCCCGTTGACTCCGCCCTCGACCTGGAATGCGGCGGTCGCTACCCCGAACCTGAAACCGTCTGGAAGCACGGTGCCACTGCTGCTCTCGGCGGCCAAGTGCTTGGCTGACACATGACGAGCATTGCACGGACACAACGGTCGGCAGAGGGGCGGTCTTGACGACGCATACGATCAGCCGCCGTGATTGACGACCGCCATCCCGTGATCGTCGCGACCGGTCAGGTCCTGGAGCGCGACGAGCTGGTCTCGCCGGTGGAGTTGATGGCGCGTGCCGCGGAGATCTGTTTTAGCCAGGTTCCGAGCCTTCGCCGGCGCATCGAGCACCTGTCGGTCGTCAACGTGCTCACGGGTGCCGGACTCGCGCCGGCGAGCGATCTGGCACGGCGATTGAGGATCAAGCCGGAACGAGCCGAGACGACGACGGTCGGCGGGAACACACCGCAATGGCTCGTGAACAATCTCGCCGACTCCATCTGGTCCGGGAATCTCGAGGTGGCCCTGATTGCGGGCGGAGAAGCCCAGCGCTCGGCTTGGGCCGGCTATCGCTCGACCGAAGAGTCAGGCGAGGCAGACCCGGTGGTAGGCGACGAGCGGCTCGGGTTCGGCGATGCCGAGCTTGCAGCGGGGTTGCTCGCGCCAGTGCACGTCTATCCACTGTTCGAAAGCGTTTTGGCCCACAGGACAGGGAGGACATTCGCCGAGCAACGGGACTTTCTCGGTCGGTTGCTCTCGCCGATGACCAGCGTCGCGGCCTCTCGTGACTGTGCTTGGTTCCCTGCCGAGCGAAGTCCTACCGACATCTCGATCCTCTCATCGGAGAACCGACTCGTCTGTGAGCCGTACTCGAAGCGAATGTGCGCATTCCTCGGAGTCGACCAGGCGGCGTCCGTACTTATTTGTTCCTACGGTGTCGCGAAGGCTGCGGGCGTCGCGGACAGTTGCGTGTTCTGCTGGTCGGGAGCAGACGCATCGGACGTCTGGTTTCCAGCCGCACGCCCGGATCCGGGGAGCTCGCCAGGCTTACGCGTCGCGGGCAATGCCGCACTTGCAGCCGCGTCGTTGGGCATCGACGACGTGCGGTGGCTCGACTTTTACTCATGTTTCCCGTGCGTCCTCGAGATGGCGTGCGATGCCCTTGTCGTGGATCCCTTCGATTCCAGGGGTCTCACGGTTACTGGTGGGCTCCCGTACTTCGGCGGACCGGGGAATGCGTACACGCTGTTCGCGATCGCCACAATGGCAGAGCTGTTGCGCACGAGTGGCAGCGGCGGCGTCGGCGGCAGCAGCAGCAGCAGCAGCAAGAGCAGCAGCAATGAAGCCGGCTTGGTAAGCGGTATCGGCTGGTACGCGACGAAACATTCCGTGGGTGTCTACGCAACGGCGCCCAACGAGAAGGGGTGGAGCCGAGGTGACACCGATCGAGAGCAGGTGGAGATCGACCGGTCCGCGATCCCTGTCGCCCCCGAGGTTCCGGGGCCCGGAATGTCCGCGACGGTCGACGCGTCCGCAGTTCACTACGACAGCTCCGGAGGGGTGACTGGAGCACCTCTACTCGCCACCCTGGACGACGGGCGTCGCGTCGCCGCCGGTCCCGCAGAGTCGGTGAAGCTCAGCGAGCTCGAAGGACTGAACCTCGCAGGCGAACGGGTGCACGTGGCCGGATCGCCGCCTCGCTATCAGCCTTCGTGAATCGTGGCTGGCGGCCTGCGGCGGCGTCGGACCAGACTCGTCAGACCGGGATCACGTAATCCCCGACCCCAGACCCCCGACCTCCGACCCCTGAGACGCAGAGGAGACAGCACCCGTGGCAGTTGTCGAACGCGATCGTCGCCAGAACGTCGAGATCCTCACGATCAACCGCCCCGAGGCGAGAAACGCAATCAACGGCGAGGTCAGCCAGGCGATGGCGGCTGCCCTGGACGAGCTCGAAGCCGACAAGCACTGCTTGGCCGTCATCATCACCGGTGCCGGTGACAAAGCATTCTCGGCGGGGATGGACTTGAAGGCCTTCGCTTCAGGAGAGCTCGGAGCGATCGCGTCCGCCCCGGGGGGTTTCGGAGGCATCACCCAACGCGACTTTCCCAAGCCACTTGTCGCTGCGGTGAACGGCGCTGCTCTGGCGGGAGGGTGCGAGATCATGCTCTCGTGCGACATGGTCGTCGCAGCCGAGCATGCGACGTTCGGCATTCCCGAGACCAAGAGAGGACTCATTGCCGGCGCCGGTGGACTGCTTCGGCTCCCCCGCCGACTGCCGTTGGCGATCGCGCTGGAGCTCGGCTTGACCGGTGAAACGATCGGCGCCGAACGGGCTTACCAGCTCGGGTTGATAAACCGAGTCGTCCCCGCCGAGCAGCTGATCCAAGAGGCGCTCGGATTGGCGGAGCTCATAACTGCCAACGCGCCGATCGCTGTCAGGTGGTCCAAGCGCATCATGCGGGCGTCGCCGTACTTGTCGGAGCAGGAGGGCTGGAACTTGACGGCCGAAGCTGCTGGTGAGGTCTTCTCGTCGCCGGACGCACTCGAAGGCGCCGTCGCTTTCGCCGAGAAGCGGCCGCCGCGATGGCAACTGCCCTAGATGGGTCACGCTCTCCACTTCGCTCCCCACTTCGCTCAGCTGTCGCCTGCGGTCGACGGATTACGGCTTTCGTTGCACGTTCTCGCAGCGACCGTCTGGGTTGGAGGTCAGTTCACCCTCGGGGGATTGGTCCCGACGGCGAAACGACTCGGGGCGGAAGCTCCCAAGCAGCTTGCGAGGGCCTTTTCCCGGATGATGTGGCCCGCATTCCTGGTCTTGCTAGCCACCGGGATCTGGAACGTTTCGGCCGTTTCAAAGGGCCAGCCGTCCGCTTGGAAGGTCGTCCTTGGCGTGAAGATCGCAGTCGTCTTGGTGTCTGGGCTTGCCGCATGGCTTCACAGCACGGCCTCGAGCCGCCGGAGCCTCGCGGTCTGGGGCGGAGTCAGCGCGCTCTCAGCGACTTCCGCCCTGGTCCTTGGCGTCTTTTTGGCCGGCTGAAGGTCGGAGAGCCTTCTCACCGGGCCGCGAGTAGCCTGGTGGCATGCTCGCCGAGATTTTCGGAGTTGATGGGATCATCGTCATCATCGTGGTAGCCCTGGTGCTGTTCGGGAGTACTCAGATTCCCAAGCTCGCCCGCTCGCTCGGCTCCGCGCACACCGAGTTCAAAAAAGGTCTTTCCGAAGGAGCCGCTGAAGGCGCCAAGGACGGGGCCAAGGACTCGGCTAAGACTGACGACGCCACAGCTTCCTGACAAACAACCTGGCTGAATCTCCAGTCCTGGGATCTTTAGCCCTGGGCCGCTCGCAGTCCGCGGGCCGCGCAGACCTGAACTGCGCATGAGCGAAAACGCTCACGCAGACGACGTAATCGCACTGGCCGACAGACTCTGGAACGGTGAGACGGTCGCGTCCGCCGTGCATCCTGTCGGTTATAGAGGCGACCTCGCAGAGATCGCAGACGGGGTGGCCTTCGTCCCGTCGTTCGCCAATGTCTCGGCGTTCAAGACAGAAGACGGCCTGGTCTTCGTAGACACGGGGTCGGCGTTCGTGGCGACCTCCATCCACGAAGAGATCCGCAGGTGGTCACCCGACCGCCTCGACACGGCCATCTATTCCCACGGTCACATCGATCACGTTTTCGGAGTCCCCGTTTTCGAAAGCGAGGCGAAGGACCGCGGATGGCGCGCTCCTGTCGTGGTGGCGCACGAGGCTCTCCCCCCTCGCTTCGACCGCTACGTGTTGACCGCCGGGTACAACGGCGTCATCAACGCCCGGCAATTCCAAGTGCCGGGGCTCGCGTGGCCGACGAATTACCGGTACCCGGACCGCACCTACTCGGATCGACTCGACCTCCAAGTCGGGGGTATCGATTTCGAGCTCCACCACGCAAAAGGCGAAACGGACGACCACACGTGGACGTGGGTGCCAGAACACCGCGTCCTTTGCTGTGGTGACCTGTTCATCTGGGCCTCGCCGAACTGCGGGAATCCCCAGAAGGTCCAGCGGTTCCCGAGCGAGTGGGCCGCCGCACTGCGGGAGATGGCCGAGCTCCACCCCGAAGTCCTTCTGCCCGGTCACGGCTTTCCCGTGATCGGCGGCGACCGAGTCCGCATCGCCCTGACCGAGACCGCTGAGCTACTCGAATCCTTGGTCGACCAGACCCTCGCCCTCATGAACCAGGGCGCTCGGCTCAACGAGATCCTGCACGCGGTCGAGGCGCCGAAACACTTGATGGAGCGGCCCTACCTCGCTCCTGTCTACGACGAGCCGGAGTTCGTCGTGCGCAATATCTGGCGCCTTTACGGCGGCTGGTACGACGGCGACCCCTCGACGTTGAAGCCCGCGCCTCAAGGGGCGCTCGCCGCCGAGCTCGCCACCTTGGCCGGTTGCGCCGGAGCCCTTGCAGACAGAGCTCTGGCCTTGGCGGAGATGGCAAAGGCGACCGAGGCCCACCACGCTCCTTCCGCTGCCGATCGTGTCTTCTCCACGGACCTGAGGCTCGCCGGCCACCTGGCGGAGCTTGCCCTCCTCGCAGATCCCTCCGACGCCGGCACCCGCCGGATCCACACCGAGGTCTTCTCGCTGATGGCATCCGTTGCAACGTCGACGATGGCGAAGGGCATATACCGGTGGGCCGCATCCGAATCGGCCGACTGACCGACTGACCCTTTTGCGGCCAGCGGCCTGACCCTTTTACGGCCAGCGGCCGGTGGCCCGGCGGCCCGCCCGACGGCCCGCCCTAGAGCGGCTCGGGCCAGCCCTAACGCACCGTGCGGATGCGCCGTGCGGGACGTTCCGCTCAACTACCTTGCGGCCGGTGCGGTTGGCTAGTGTCGACCCGATGAAGCCGCCAGCGGAAGCGGATCAACGCGGCGCAGCCCGGAGAAGCCCGGCCCGGCGTCTCGCCTTCGGCGTCGGGGCGTTGGCGCTCCCCGTCGTCCTCGGGGGTTGCGGGCTCCCGACGTTCTGGGGCTACCGAGGCAGCACGACCCAGGCCCACTCCGAGTTCCTCATGTACGCATGGACGTTCCTCGCCGCGATCGTGGTCGGCGGGCTGGTCGCACTCCTGATCATCTGGGCGTTGATCCGGTACCGCCACCGCAGCGACGAGATGCCCCGCCAATTCCAGTACCACGGACCAGTGGAGCTCTTCTACACGATCGTTCCGATAGTGATCGTGCTCGTCATCTTCGGCTTCACGGTCGTGACCGAGAACAACATCGACGCGCTCTCCTCGTCGCCGGCGGTAGACGTGAAGATCACGGCCTTCCAGTGGGGATGGGAGTTCCAGTACCCCTCGAGCAACATCGTCGTCCTCGGCCACACCACCCAGAATCCGGATCTGGTACTGCCGTCCGGCGAGACCACACAGATCACGCTCGTCTCGCAAGACGTGATCCACGGCTTCTACGTGCCTCAGTTCAACTTCAGCCGCTACGCCCAGCCCGGGGTCACCAACCTGTTCGACCTGACCCCCGCGGCCTCGAGCACTCCGAAGACCTACCGAGGCCAGTGCACCCAGCTTTGCGGGCTCTATCACGCGCTCGATGTTCTTCCACGTGACGACGCTGCCTCCTGCACAATTCAAGGCATGGCTCGCGCGCAACACGAACCGGAGCTTCATAGGACAGTCGTCGTACAGTGCGTCGAGCGGGACCGGCACCTTGTCGGGAACGGGGTGATCAGCTCATGACCCTCCTCCAAGATCGCCCCGCGGTCGTACCCGGCCACGGCGGCGAAGGCGAAGGTGACGAACACGCTGACCACGGAGGCCACGAAGGGACCCGCGGCATCCTTCTGTGGCTGACGAGCACCGACCACAAGATCATCGGCCTCAACTACATGATCACGTCGCTAGTGATGTTCTTCATCGCCGGCGGCATGGCGCTCGTGATCCGGGTCCAGCTCTCGTCGCCGCAGGAATCGTTCCTCTCCTACCAGACGTACAACGAGCTCTTCACGATGCACGGGAGCTTGATGCTCTACCTGTTCGCCGGCCCGTTCGCGTTCGGGGGGCTCGCCAACTTCATGGTCCCGCTGCAAGTGGGAGCGCCCGACATGGCGTTCCCCCGACTGAACGCCCTGTCGTACTGGCTCTACCTGAGCGGCTCGATCACGATGCTCCTGGGCTTCTTCACCGCAGGAGGCGCAGCGGCCTTCGGGTGGGTGGGCTACGCCCCGTTGTCCAACGCGGTCAACTCCCCCGGAGCGGGCGCCGACCTGTGGATACTTGCGCTGGCGCTTACCGGATTCTCGGCGATCTTCACCGGCGTCAACCTGATCACCACCATCTTCTATCTGCCGCGCGCCCGGAATGACCATGTTCCGAATGCCGATCTTCACCTGGAACATGTTGGTGACCGCGCTGCTGATCCTGATCGCCTTCCCCGTGCTCACGAGCGCAATGATCCTGCTGTTCTGCGACCGCCACTTCGGCACACATATCTTCGAGGTGCAGGGCGGCGGCGCGCCGATCCTCTATCAGAACCTCTTCTGGTTCTTCGGGCACCCCGAGGTGTACATCCTTGCCCTGCCGTACTTCGGGATAGTCACAGAGGTGATCCCGGCGTTCTCCAGGAAGCCGCTGTTCGGCTACAAGGGCATGGTGTTCGCGACAATGGGCATCGCGGCACTCTCGACCGGTGTCTGGGCGCACCACATGTTCACTACCGGGACTGTGCTCCTCCCGTTCTTCTCGCTGCTCTCGCTTCTGATAGCGGTACCGACAGGGATCAAATTCTTCAACTGGATCGGGACCATGTGGCGAGGGCAGATCCAGTACAAGACTCCGATGCTGTTCTCGATCGGGTTCCTGTTCGCATTCTTGATGGGCGGCCTGACCGGGGTGATGCTCGCCTCACCCCCGATCGACTTCGCCACCCATGACACGTACTTCGTGGTCGCGCACTTCCACCAGGTTTTGATCGGGACGACGGTGTTCGCCGGATTCGCCGGGTTCTACTTCTGGTACCCGAAGATGTTCGGCCGGATGCTCAACGACACTCTCGGCAAGCTGCACTTCTGGTTCCTGTTCATCGGCTTCTGGGTCATGACAATGCCTCAATACGCCGTTGGGCTCGAAGGCATGCCACGTCGCGTGGCGACCTACCCGACAGGCGTCGGTTGGCAGGGCCTCAATATCGCATCGAGCATCGGTGGTTGGATGATCGGGCTCTCGTTCATCTTCATGTTCGTCGCCATCGGCCAGTCGGTATGGGGCAAGAACATCGTGAAGGCGCCCGACAACCCCTGGGACGCGGGCGCCCTCGAATGGTTCACCTCGTCGCCACCTTCCCATCACAACTTCGAGCGCCTGCCACCCATCCGCTCGGAGCGGCCGGTGTGGGACTTCAACCATCCCGAGTACCGGTCCATCGATCACGTAGCCGAGCATCGTGCCCAGCAACTCGCCGCTGGCGTGGGCTCCGGATCGCGCAAGGAGTGACGGCGACATGAAGATGGAAGCCAGATTGCTGATCGGCGTCGGGGCCTTCTTCTCGGTCACCGACATCGTTTACTGGTTCTGGGGCTACCACTACCTGGCCGGCAACAACTCCGTCGGACCTGAGCAGTCGGGCACCGTGATGCTCATAGGGACCGTCCTTCTCGGGTTGGTCCCTGGGCTGTACTACTTCTGGTGGTCGCGCCATATGCGTCCGCGACCCGAAGACCGCTCGGACGCGACCATCGAGGAGGGCTCCGGGGTCATCGGCACCTTCCCGAGCTCGAGCATCTGGCCGTTCGTCCTAGGGATGGGCGCATTCCTGATCGCGCTGGCCTCGGTGTTCGGGATCTGGCTTCTCGTGCCTGCGTTCTCCCTGGTCTTCAGCGCCGCGATCGGCTACACCGCAGAAAGCAGGAGAGGCGGCCAGGTCTAAGAACGGCGCTCGGCGTCTAAGAACGGCGCTCGGCGTCTAAGAACGGCGCTCGGCGCCGAGCAGCGTGACGAAGATCACGACCGGCTCGTTCGTGCGGTTGTGCCACGCGTGACGGGTGCCGTTCTGTATGACGCAGTCGCCGGCGCGCAGGTGTACCTCGGACCCGTCGTCTAGTTCCAAGTCGACCTCGCCCGAGATGACGACGTCGATGTCGACGGTGTCCGTCGTGTGCATTCCCGGGTTCTCGAGCTCCATGGCCTCGGCGAGCCCCGGGAGCAAGGTGGCCAACTCCCCTAGCGCCTCTCCGATGTCGAGGTCCGGAGGGATCGTCACCGAATCGGGCCCGAGGGTGAAGAAGGCGAAGCGGTACCCGCTGGTCGGCGGGAAATAGAGGGGCGCCGGCGGCTGCGTTCCGTCTGTCGGAAGGACCGTCGGCTCGTCAGAGCCCCAAAGCCGGTGGAACGCCGTGCCAGGCATGATCGCAAGCTCGATCGGTTCGACCTCTGTTTCCGAGACGAACACCGACTTGCCGGTTGCGTCCTGCCCTGTCACGACCCGCCGCACCTTCATGGGACTAGACCTTCATGGAGCTAGCCGGCGGCCATGTGCTAGTCAGCGCCGGTCGACGCGTCGCACCCCGGCCGGGACCGGTTCGAGGCCGTCCTCGCCGGTGACGTCGATGGTGAGCGGCACCGGAACCGGTTCCTCCTCCTCGTGCCCGTCGCCAGGACGCGGAGGAGTGGGAACCGTAACGTACTGTCCCCCGGCGCTCCGGGAGACGACGACGGCTCGCTTGCGATTGCCGATGCCCGGGACGCCGGCCATGTCGAGGCAGATCCGCCAGGCGACGAACCCGACGACGATCGGCACGACTATGACGATGAACCGGAACGACCAAAGGACGATGTTGAGCGAAATGTGGAAGAAGTTGGCGAGCACGTCGGTCGAACTGGCCGCGAAGAGGCAGAAGTAGAACGTGAGGAAGCCCGCGCCGATCGCGGTGCGCTTAGGCCTGTCGCGTGGCCGGTCGAGCAGTTGGTGTTCCGCGTGGTCGCGGGTGAGCCAAGCCTCCACGAACGGCCATGCGTAGAAGAGCGCGAACGTGAGCCCGGGGAACAGGATCGCCGGCAGGAACACCTCGAACGGGATCGTGTGCCCGAAGCCGGCAAACTCCCAGCTCGGCATTATTCGAAGCGCCCCGTCGAGCCAGCCCATGTACCAGTCCGGCTGGACCGCGTAGCTGATCTTTGCTGTCTGGTACGGGCCGAACTGCCAGATCGGGTTGATCTGCACGAGACCACCAAGAGCCCACAGCACACCGGTCACCATGAACATGAACCCCGTGGTCTTCAGGATGAAGTTCGGGTACATGGGCGAGCCGACGACGTTCTTCTCCGTCCGTCCCGGGCCCGGGAATTGGGTGTGTTTCTGGTGTACGAGGAGCCCCAGGTGCGCGGCGAGCAGCCCGAAGATCACAAGTGGGATCACGAGGACGTGCAATATGAAGAATCTCGGAATTATCGTGCCGTCTCCTGGGAAATTCCCACCGAACACGAACCACGCGAGATACGTGCCGACCAGCGGCATCGACAAGATGATCGAGTACGCGATTCGGATTCCCGTCCCGGACACGAGGTCGTCGGGGAGCGAGTAACCGAGGAAGCCGTTCACGATCGCAAGCGTCAGCAGCGTCACACCGACGATCCAGTTGAGCTCGCGAGGCTTGCGGAACGCGCCCGTGAAGAACACGCGGCACATGTGCACGGCGATCGATCCGACGAACACGTCGGCCGCCCAGTGGTGCATCTGGCGGATTACGAGACCACTGCGAACCGCGAACGACAGGTTCACCGTCGACACGAACGCGGCGGACATCGACTGCCCGCGAAGAGGCGCGTAGGACCCGCGGTAGATGACGTCGGAGGACGAAGGCACGAAGTAGAGGGACAAGAAGATCCCGGTGAGGATGAGGATGATGAACGAGTAGAGGGCGATCTCGCCGAGAAGGAACGACCAGTGGTCGGGGAAGATCTTGTCGAGGAGCGTCCTTCCGCCCTTCGCCACGCCGAGGCGCTCGTCGATCCATTTGACGCCGGTCCCGATGGCCTTCCGCGGCTCGACCTCCGGCAGGCCTCTACGGGCCTTTCGGCGGGTGGAGGTCCCGCCGTTTCCTGTGAGGGGCGGAGGAGTCATCTCGTCGTGCGCTCCCAGAATCCTGGGCCGATCGCCTCGTGGTAGTCGCTCTGCGCGCGGACGAAGCCTTCACTGTCGATAAATAGCGGCAGCTGCGGGAGCGGGCGCGGTGCCGGGCCGAAGACCTGGGTCGCTCCGAACCTCACGTCGAAGAGCGACTGGTGGCACGGGCAGAGCAGCTGCTCGGTCTGCTCCTGGTAGAGGCCGACCGGACATCCTGCGTGCGTGCACACCTTGGAGTAGGCGACCATGCCCTGGGGCGCCCACGTCTCGCGTCCCGGCCCGCACGTGGTTATAGGCCCTGGCGGGGCACCTTCGGGCGAGAACCCGTCGAGCCGGATGATCAGCGTCTGGTCGATCGCCTGTGAATTCTGGTCGGTCTGGAAGCCCTCCGGGAACACGGTGAGGATCCCGCCCTTTTCGAGGGTCCTGTTGGTTACCGGGGTGCCGTACTGGTCAACCAGCCGGACACCTTGCTTCCAGTCCGTGTGGAACATCGCCTTCTTCGGGGTGGGGCCGAGGGAACGCAGCAACGGGAAGCCGAGCACGACCGTCATCACGGCTCCGCCCAGGCCGAGAATGCCGCCCAGGAACCCACGCCGGCGGAACACGAGCTTTCCGCGGTCGTAGATCGCGGCGGTCATCGCATCTTGCTCGTCTGGCGTCGACTCGTTCTTGTGGCGGTCCTCTTCGAAGGGGCCCTGCGGCAGCAGGTACTTGCCCCACGACGAGAGCCCTGCACCGAACAAGAAGAGCCCTAAGCCCAAGAAAACGCCCTCCCACTGCGGCTGGCCGCCGACCCAGTACACGGCGCCGTAACCGCAGAACCCTGCGAGGCCGAGCGTGAGCATCAGGCCGGTCAGCGCCTCTGCGCGCCGGGGATTCTTTGCGAATGGCAGGAGGTGCGGGTCGTCGAGTGATGCGAACGCAGCAGCTTCGTGCTCGGCGCCACCGTGTTCGGCGGCAGCGTCCGGGGCGCCATCGTGCTCGGCGCCGCCGTGCTCCGCGGGGTGATCTACGACCTCGTCCTGGGTGCTCACGTGGAGGACCGGTCCCCGAGCCAGTACGCGACGAGCATCAGCCCGCCGACGCCGATGAGAAGAGCAATGAAGCCTTCTGCGACCGGTCCCACTCCCCCGAGGCCGATACCGCCGTGATTGTTCGGCTTCTCGATGGGTCCGGTCACGTAGGCCACGATGTCTGCAACCTGGGTGTCGCTCAACGTTCCGGGCCCGAAGCGCGGCATGTTGCCGGGCCCGGTCCGCATCGCCTCGACAACCTGGGTCTTGGTCGCGTTGTGAAGCGACGGGGCGTAGTTGTTGGCCGCGATGGCGTCACCCGATCCCGTGATCGTGTGGCAGCCCGCGCAGTTGAGCACGAACAACGAGTTGCCGTTGGTCAGGTCCGCGTTGGACAGGTTGATGGACGGGATCGTGATGTTCCCGGGGGTGGGCTCGCGAAGAGAGTTGACGTACGCGACTATCTGAAGGATCTCAGTGGAAGTGAACGGCGAGGGTTTCTCAACCGCTGATTCGCTCGCGTTCTCGAGCGGCATACGGCCCGTCGACAGCCAGAAATCGATCGTCCCGGCGCCGAGGCCCTGGAGGTTCGGGGCGATCGCGGAGCCGGTCGCCTCCGTCCCGTGACAACTCGAGCAGTTCCGCTCGAAGAGCACTTGCCCGGGGGCGATGTAAGACGACGGAGGGAGCGAGAACGAGATGGGCGAGCCCGGCGTGCCGGGAGGAACCCCGTAGCCGGCGTCGGGGTTCGGAGCCTCCGCGGCCGCCGGTCGCATCAAGAGCGCGACGAAGATGACGAACCCGATCACCGCGAACGGAAGAATCTTTCTCGGAGTCAGCTTGAAGAGCATCCGCAGGTCTCGCTCATCCGCTCTTCAACAGGAACAGGCAACTGAAGATCCCCACCCACATGAAGTCGACGAAGTGCCAGTAGTAGCCGACCGCCTGGAAGACGTTCACCTCGCCCGGGTCGCCTGCGATACCGCGCATCCGGCCGAGAAGAAAGATCATCGCGACGAGCCCGAGCACGACGTGCAGCCCGTGAATGCCGGTCATTATGAAGAACAACGACCAATAGGCGTTGGTGTGCGGGGCAAATCCCTTGCCGAGGAAGTCGTGCCACTCGTAGAGCGTGTTCGCGACGAAGGCTGCTCCGAGAATGAAGCTCACGTATATCCAGATGCGCGCCTTCGCCCTCTCGCCGCGCTCGACCGCCCAGACCCCGATCTGGAACGTGGGGCTCGAGACCAGAAGGACGACGGAGAAGATCCCGGCCTGCACCAGGTCGAGCTTGAAATTGCCGAGAGGCGGCCACTGCTTTCCGGGGTAATTCGCCCGGATCGTGAAGTAGGCGGCGAACAGGCCGCTGAAGAACATGAGCTCGGAGCCGAGCCAGATCATCACCCCGACGGCAAGGAGGGGAGGCCGCTCCGGGCGGTGTCGTACGACGGTGCTCGCGCCAGGGGCGTGTGGGTCGACCGACAGGGCCTGGCTCACAACGCCCTTACTAGTTGACGGCGCACCCCTAGCGCCAGAACACTCAGGCGCAGGCCCCGCCCCGATCCTGCTGCGAGACTGCCCGACCGTCAGTCGCGCACCGGAACCGTGCTCCTCGAGCGGAGTGACGCGGGCAGCGGGCGTGCGTGGAGGACGCAGAGTCGCCGTGTCGGACGGGTCATCGCCACGTACAGCCTGCGCAGACCCTGAGGCGATTCGTCCACGACAGACGCCGGCTCGACGACGACTGCGCCGTCGAACTCGAGCCCGTTCGCGAGGTCGACGGGAAGAAGGCTCACCGGCGCACCCAACCCGTGTCGCCGTGCGTCGCGCGCCTGGACCCCTGCGGCATCGAGGGCGAGGGCGATCTCGGCGACGAGCGACGCCGGGCAGAGCACTGCCACCGTCCCGGGCTGGAGCTCGGCCGACAGCTCCGCGGCTCTCGACGCGACCTCGGCGGCGAGGTCCTCCGGCGTCGTCTCCACGAATACCGGTGGCACCCCCGTGTGCCGCACGGCGGTGGGTGGCCGGAGCGACGGGGCAGCTTCCGCGAGCACCAGAGACGCAACCTCCATCACCTCGGCCGGCGTGCGGTAGCTCACCGACAACTCGACGAGCCGGGCGGGGCGCTGGCGCGGGAGGTGAGAGCTCACGCTCTCCCAACGGTCCGCCGCCCACGGGCCGGTCGCCTGCCCGATGTCCCCAACGACCGTGATGGAGCCGGACAAAGAACGCCGCCCGACCATCCGCAGCTGCATCGGCGAGAGGTCCTGCGCCTCGTCCACCACTATGTGCCCGTAGGTGCGCGGGCCGTCGTCCTCTATGCCCATAGGGGCATGGGGCGTGGTGCCCCCGGCGTCGGTTGCTCCGGGACGTCTGGGGTGGCGGGGGCCGAGTATCACACGGGCTTCGTCCACCAGCGCTGCGTCCGCGGCCGTGAAGGGCACCTCGGCGAGCGACGAGCTCCTCCGGCGGTAGAGCAGGCGCTGTTCGTCCGCGTCGAGCAGGCCCTTCGCGGCGTCGGCGAGAAGCGGCGGAGCGCCGAACAGGTCGTGCAGCATCTCCTCCGCGCTGAGCCTCGGCCAGATGCGGTCGAGGGCCTCCGACAGCGCCGGCACGCGCTTTACCTGGCGCCCGAAGTCGGCGATGTCGAGCTCCGGGTTTCGGGGTGGTTCGTCCTCGGGATCCGGCTCGAACGACCCGTTCAAGTCCCAGGAGCTCTGGGAAACCTGTCCGGCCACGGCTCCTGTGCCTGCGCCGAGGCCCTCCCTGGTTCGTTGATACTCCTCGGCAAGACGCCGGATCACGAGCTGCTCCACGAACCTTCGCCGCGCATTGTGGGTGCCAGGTCTGCGGCGCGCCGAGGAGACGATCTCTGAGGTCAGTTCAGGTGTCAGGTGGAGCACGGCCGCCCCGTACGGGACCTCGGCGGTCCGGCGAAGCGCGCGCTGGCGGGTCCGCACCGCCCGAGTGACCACCCTCGCCATCCTGGCGTCGCCCTTCAACCTCGCAACTTCCGGCGGATCGTCGCCGCGGACGCTGAATCCGTGGACGAGCCCGCTGATCGTGGACAACGTGACGCCGCTCTCCCCGAGCGAGGGCAGCACCTTCTCTATGTAGCGCAGGAAGAGAGGATTCGGCCCGATGACGAGCACTCCTTGGCGCTCGAGGGGAAAGCGGTGCGTGTAGAGAAGGTAAGCGGCCCGGTGGAGCGCTACGGCTGTCTTGCCGGTGCCGGGTCCGCCCTGGACGATCAGGACCCCGGGGAGGTCAGAGCGGATGATGGCGTCCTGCTCTCCTTGAATGGTGGCGACGATGTCGCGCATGCGGCCTGTCCTTGCGCCTTCGAGCGCGGCAAGGAGGGCGCCCGGGCCACCGAAGTGGAGCTCGTCGTTGAGCGCTGCCCCGCCGATTTGCGAAGCGTGTTCACCGCCGTCACTGTCTGCGCCAGCTCCACCGTTCGTGAGGTCACGGAGCAGGCCGAACCGCTCGTCCTCGATGTCGGTGACCCTCGAGCCTTCTGCCGCGATGTGCCTCCGGAGGACGAGACCCATCGGATCGCGTCCGGTCGCCCGGTAGAAGGGTTCGGCGACGGGCGCGCGCCAGTCGACGACGAGAGGCTCCAGGTCGTCCCCCGATACGCCGAGCCGCCCGATGTGAAAGACCTCGACGGGCGCGCCGTTCGAGCCGTTGGGACCCTGCGCCTCGGCATGGTCCACGGCCAGGCGGTCGATCCGCCCGAAACAAAGCGCCTGGTCCCCGATTTCGAGCTGTTCCAGGCGCGCGAGGCTCGTCCTTACGATCACGTCACGTTCCTCGAAATGCTGAGGCGTGCCCGTTCCGTCCGCAAGCGCCGAGCGCAAGCGGTCACGCGTGTCTCTGCGCAACTGCTCGAGCCGTTCGTATGCCCGGGACAAGTGAGCCTGCTCCGCCTGGAGCTCGGGGTGTTCGTCCACTCGAGTCCCTTCTCGGTCACCCGCCCGAGCGACCGAACCATCGATCATATGTCGCCGGTGCTACGCACCCGCCGGCCGCCGGCTCGCCGGCCGCCGATACCGCGCGGGGGTCGGGTACCGTCGTTGCGTGCCCGCCAGTGACTCTGTGTTCGTGCGGGCCTGCCGATCCGAGCCGACGTCGCGGGTGCCGGTGTGGTTCATGCGCCAGGCGGGACGATCGTTGCCCGAGTACCGCGCAGCCCGAGGATCCGGCAGCATCCTGGACGCCCTCTACGACCCGCATTTGGCCGCCGAGCTGACGCTTCAACCCGTCCACCGCTACGGGGTCGACGCCGCAATCCTGTTCTCGGACATCGTCGTCCCGGTCGCGGCCGTCGGATTCGGCGTGGAGATCCGATCCGGCGTCGGGCCGGTAGTGGAGAAGCCTTTCTGCGGCCCGGACGACCTCGATCGCCTGAGGCCCCTCGAGGTCGGCTCCGACCTGCCTTACGTCATGGAGACCGTCGTGATCGCCACGCGTGCCCTCGAGCCTCTCGGGGTTCCTCTGATCGGCTTCGCCGGTGGTCCGTTCACGGTGGCGAGCTACCTGATCGAAGGCGGACCGTCGCGCAACTACTCGAAGACCTTGGGCCTGATGAGGACCGACACACCTACCTGGACGAAGCTGCTCGATCTCCTGGCGGACTACGCCTCGGTCATGTTGCGGGCGCAGGTGGAAGCTGGAGCAAGCGCGGTGCAGCTTTTCGACAGTTGGGCGGGGGTGCTGTCTCCCGCCGACTACGAGACCTTCGTGTTGCCGGCGAGCCGTCGCGTGCTCGAGAGCCTGAAGGATCTCGAGGTCCCTCGAATCCATTTCGGCGTCGGCACCGGCGAGCTTCTCCGGCTTATGGGGGAAGCGGGCGCCGAGGTCGTCGGGGTTGACTGGCGCGTTCCTCTGGATGTCGCACGCGCGCGCATCGGGTCGGGCCGTGCGGTGCAGGGGAATCTCGATCCCACGGCGTGCCTCGCGCCCTGGCCGGTGGTCGAAGCTGCCGCTCTCGACGTGCTCAGGCGCGGAGGTGGAAAGGGGCACATCTTCAACCTGGGGCACGGCGTGCTGCCCGAGACGGATCCGGACGTGCTTCACCGGGTCGTCGAACTGGTTCACGGTTGGACACCGGGCGAGGATTCTGAGGATTCCGGCGGGGCGGCAAGAGCGTGAACAACGGCGAGCCGGCGACCGGCGTGCTCGTCATGGCACACGGCACCCCGGCGAACCTTGACGACCTTGCCGGCTTCGTCACCGAAATCCGAAGGGGACGGCCTCCGGAGCCTGAGCTGCTCGAAGAGCTCCAACGCCGCTACGTCGCTATCGGCGGCATCTCACCGCTAGCAGAGCGCACCCGATGGCACGCGGAGTCGCTCGGCAAGGCCCTGGACACGATCGCGCCTGGCAGATTCGTCGTTGAGATCGGCTACAAATTCGCCTCCCCTCAAATCGAAGAGGCCGCTGCCGCCCTAGAGCGGAGCGGAGTTCGGCGCGCAGTCGGGATCGTGCTCGCCCCGCACTATTCAGCCATGAGTGTCGGTGACTACGCGCGGCGCGCCGAGGAAGCCGGGGCTTCGCTGGCGCGACCGGTCGACATCTCGACCGTTCACGAGTGGTACCTCGCTCCCGGATTCGTGCCTCTTGTCGCCGAGCGCGTACGGGCAGCAGTCGCAGGGCTGGACGACGAGGCGCGCGTCGCTTCGACAGTGTTGTTCACCGCGCACAGCCTGCCGGAGCGCATAACCGAGATGGGAGACCCTTATCCGGAACAGCTCCGCCAATCCGCAGACGCGATCGCAGCGGCCGCCGACGTGGAGAGGTACGGAGTGGCGTGGCAATCAGCTGGGCGCAGCTCCGAGAAATGGCTCGGGCCCGACGTGCTCGACGTGATCTCCGACCTACCTTCGGCGGGCGTCAAAGCCGTCGTCGTCTGCCCGGTTGGTTTCGTGTCCGAGCATCTCGAGGTGCTCTACGACCTCGACGTCGAAGCTGCCGCGGCGGCATCGCGCGTGGGGCTTCAATTCGTGCGCACCCCAACGCTCGACGGCGACGCGCGCCTCGGTGAGATCCTCGCAAGGGTGGTTGCCGAGGCAGCGGGAGCAGCCGCGTGATAACTGCCTGCGAATCACCGTGACCGCCGACGGGGCTTCCGGCGGAGCTTTCCGCGAGGCTTCCGGCGGAGTGGCCGGCGGTGGGGCGACGGTCGCCGTGATCGGAGGCGGGATCTCCGGTCTTTCGGCCGCCTGGGAGCTGTCCTCATCGTCGCCTCCCGGTACGCGGATAGTCGTTCTCGAGGCTTCCTCGCGCCTCGGCGGCCATCTACAGGCCGCCACCGTCGGGGGCCGGGTCGTGGACCTGGGCGCTGACGCGTTTCTTGCGCGAAGGCAAGAAGCCGTCGAGCTTTGCAGGGAGCTCGGGATCGAAGACTCTCTCGTCGCGCCAGGGAGCTCGACGGCCTCGGTCTGGGCGAAGGGAGCGCTCCGGCCTCTCCCAGAAGGCCTGGTGCTGGGTGTCCCTACGAGATGGGGACCCCTTGCAAGATCGGGGATCATCTCGCCGCTGGGCCTCGCTCGAGCCGGAATCGACCTGGTGATGCCTGCCCGTCGCAAGCGCGGAGAGTCACAAAGTTCCGACCGGGCTGTCGGCGAGATCGTCGGACGTCGCCTCGGGAGTGAGGTGCGCGACTTGCTAGTCGGGCCTCTCGTCGGGGGCATTCACGCCGGCAGCGCCGACGACCTGAGCGCCCAAGCGGTGTTCCCCGCGCTGCTCGAGGCCTCGCGCAAAGGCGGCAGCCTGATGAGGCTTCTCCGGCAACCCACCGGCGAGTCGAACGGCGGGCCAGACGGGCTGCCCCCCGGCAGGAACGGCCCAGTGTTCCTAACTCCCGTTTCCGGGATGGCGAGCCTGCCCGAGATGCTCTGCTCCGCTCTTCTGGCGAGAGGCGTCGAGTTACGTACCTCTGAGCCCGTCGAGCGGGTCGAACTTGTCGACGGGGCAGCGGGCAGGAACGGTCTCTGGTCCATAGCCCCAGGATCCAATGAGCTCCGGGCCGACGCGTTGGTCGTCGCTGTTCCGCCCAGGCCGGCGGCCGGGCTCCTCAGCGAGGTGGACGGCGAGCTCGCCGGACTCGTTGGTGGGGTGAAGAGTGCGTCAGTGGTCCTCGTGACGCTGCAATTCGATGCGGGAGGAGCAGCCAAAAGCCTGACGGGGACCGGATTCCTGGTGCCGGCGACCGGTGGCGGTCTCGTGACGGCCTGCACCTTCCTATCCAAGAAATGGCCGCACCTCGAGCGTGAAAACGACCTGCTGATTCGAGCGTCAGCGGGGAGAGCCGGAGACGATCGGGCATCGTCTATGGGTGATGCCGAGGTCGTCGAACAGGTGCTCCGAGAGCTCGAACGCATGATCGGGCCTCTGATCGGACCTCTCGGGGAGCCTCGGCAAGTAGTCCTCGCCCGATTCGGCGAATCGTTTCCCCAGTACCTGGTCGGGCATGTCGCCAGGGTCTCCGCAATCGAAGCTGCGGCCGCCCGGTTACCCGGTTTGGCGCTTGCTGGAGCCGCCTATCACGGGATCGGTGTGCCGGCGTGCATCGGCAGTGGGCGCCGCGCGGCTCGGCAAGTGATCGGCACCTTGAGCATTTCGAGCGCGTCGAGATGACCGACGATTCCGGGTCTCCAACTACTACTTCTGCTCCTTCTCCTCTTACTTCTGATCCTTCTGCTTCTGCTCCTTCTGCTTCTCGTCCTCGGCCTCGTCCTCGCAACGGCCGCATGTGGAGGGGGTTCGTATCGCTTGGCAAGACGAGCCTGCCGGCGCTTGTCTCGGGCGTCGGTATCGCATTGTCGCTCCCGCCATGGGGATTCTGGGTGCTCGCGTTTCCGTCGGCGGCGCTTTTGTGGTGGTGCTTAGGCGCCCGCAGTCCGAGGCTCAGGACCCGGCTCTGGATCGGCTGGGTAGCGGGCATCGGGGTCTACGGTCCGGGCCTCTATTGGGCCACGACTTTCAACGTGCTCGGAGGCATCGTCCTTATCGTCGTGCAATCGCTCGCGGTCGGCCTGGCGTGTGGACTATGCGGAACAGGTCGCGGGCGGATCCTCGCTCTCCCCGGCGCCATGGTGCTCGCCGAATGGGTGCGCGACATCTGGCCGTTCGGTGGGCTTCCACTGGGTGGGGTGGCTCTTGGCCAGGCTGCGGGACCCCTCGCATGGGCGGCCAGGATCGGGGGACCGTTTCTTCTGACCGGTCTGGTCTGGCTGGCCGGAGCCGGAATCGGTTCATTGGTGACCGGTCTGTACCGGACCGCAGCCGTGCCCGTTTCGGCAAGACGATTCCCGGCGGGGTGGCGCAGGCTCGCGAAGCACCAGGATGTTCAGGCGACACCCTCAGACCTCGCCGATGTCGCTCGCCTCCAGCGGACCAGGTTGCTCAGGCAGCCGAAACTCGGCCCCGTCATTGCGGGAGTTGCGGGGATCTTGGCTGTGATTGCTCTCGGCGCACTCGGCGCAATCGCCCCGGACGGGGGGCCGGCGCTGCGCGTAATACGGGTGGCAGCGGTGCAGGGAGGAGGCGAACGGGGATTCCGAAAGTCGGAAGTCAGCCCAGAAGCGGTCTACGCCGCTCAGTTGGCCGCTAGTGCCGAGCTGTCCCCTGCATCTAGGCCTGCACTCGTCGTCTGGCCAGAGGATGTCGTATCACTATCCGGCGCGCTGGCAGGTACGAATGCCGAGAAAACCCTCTCTCACTTGGCGCGCGAACTCCACACGACACTTCTTGTCGGCGTAACAGAGACGGTGTCAGCTCAGACGTTTCGCAACGAGGTGGTCGCGTTCGGTCCTACGGGTTCGATCGTAGGAACCTACGAGAAGGTGCACCGTGTTCCGTTCGGTGAGTACGTCCCCCTGCGCGGGTTCTTCGGCCATTTCGCGAACCTGGAGGCCGTCCCGCAAGACGCGATACCCGGCCGCGGCACCGGGTACATGAGCACGCCAAGCGCGCGCGTGGGCCTGATGGTCTCGTACGAGGTCTTCTTCGCGGTATCGGGAAGGTCCGCGACACGAGCTGGTGCTCAACTTCTTGTCGTGCCGACGAACACCGCGTCTTACTCAACGAGCCAGGTACCGACCCAGGAGATTGCGGCGGCAAAACTCCAAGCAATCGAAGAGGGACGAGACCTGATTCAAGCTGCACCGACCGGCTACAGCGCAATCGTCGACAACAGTGGTCGTGTCCTTCAGCGGTCGGTGCTGGGAGCCCGCCAAGTCCTCGTGGCCGACGTTGCGCTTCGTGACGGCGCGACGATCTACGAGCGTTACGGCGACGCACCGATCCTCGTACTGGCGATCGTGGCAGTGCTCCTCGGGTGGTTGCTCGACCTGAGCGAGCCGTCGGACGCCGACCGATCGCCCGGCGCGGCCGCGGCGTTAGCTAACTGGAAGCACTTGCACGATGCCGGCGTGACTGCTTCGACCGGTGCCGGAGTTGCAAGGCCCGGAGTTGCTAGCTCCGCAGCCGACGAGCACCCTGGTTCCGGCGGCGCCACGGATCAAGGCTGATGGCTAGGTCCACGACTTCCGATCCCATGGTTTTGAATGCGTGTCGGCTGTTCTTATAGGCGGGCATTGACTATTACACCCTTCTCGTAATTTTTGACTCGTGTCCGAGAGTCCTCCAACCACCCCGGCGCCCCTCTCGCCCGAGGACCCTGCGTCGGCGGCTCAAGGCTCTGCGCCCCGGTCGGCCCAGGACCTGTTCGCCGCCATAGCTGCTGCGAAGCGGTTCGCCGCGTCGTTCGAACCGGGCCTCTACACCGGAGAGGACGCGAAGAAGCTCGTCTACGCAAGTACCGAGCTGAAGCGTGTGGCGACGACGGTCCTCGTCTTGTCCGCAAGGCGGGTAGAAGAGACCCACACCCATTGCCTCGACGGTCACAAGAAGGCTGGATCGTGGCTTGCGGGACTGACTGGAGAGTCGGTCGGATCCGCAGCTTCGATGCTCGAAGCCGCTAGATCCATGGAGGCCCATCCCCCGATATCCGAGGCCTTTCGGTCGGGAAGGCTCTCTGAAGCACAAGCGAAGGAGATCGCGTCAGCAGCTGACGCCTGTCCAGGTGAGGCAGAGAACCTCGTCGAGGCTGCAGAGAACATGGATTTCTCTTCGCTGAAGAGGCACTGCTCTGACACCCGATCGATTCGTGGTTCAGGATCAGAAGAGACCGAGCAGTTCGAACAGATCCGCTCCAGGCGGTATTGCAGGATCTGGAGCGACGCAGACGGTTCTGGACGCCTGGACGCGAGGGTCACCCCCGACGCCTTGAGTGTCTTGGTCGCCTGTTTAGAGCCGTTCGAGAACGAGGCGTTCGAAGAAGCGAGAAAGGCCGGTCGCCAAGAAAGGCACGAGGTCTACAGGGCCGACGCCCTCGTGGCCATGGCGAAGGCGAGCCTTTTAAGACGTGGCCCGGGTTCTACTGGCGGGTCGACCACTGGCCCGGCGTTGACGACCAAGAAGGCTCGCGGCGACAGAGCGCCTGGGACCACCCTCGTCCGCATCCGGGTCGACCTAGAGGCACTTCTGAGAGGACACCGGATCCCGGGCGAGACCTGCGAGATACCGGGGATCGCGTCGGTGCCCGTGAAGGCAGTGCGAGAGATCCTCGGAGATTCCCTCTTGGAGCTCGTCTTGACCAAGGGAAAAGACGTGACGACGGTGTACTCGGACTCCAGGTACATCAAAAAGGCACTTCGGATCGCACTAGAGGAACGAGACCAGACGTGCGTCGTTCCTGATTGCGCCATGTCTGACCCGTTGGAGGTCGACCACTGGACCACCGACTACGGAAAGGGTGGGAAGACCAGTCTCGACAACCTGGCGCGACTGTGCCCTTACCACCATCATCAAAAGACCTACAGGGGTTGGAGACTGGAAGGTGGACCAGGAGCCTGGCGGTTCGTCCGGCCAGAGCCGCCACCTCCGGAACCGGACCACCCCGAAGATCTCGACGATCCCGACCCCAACGACAAGAGCAAGCCGCCCGCGCCCAAAACCCGAAACGGCAAGACCGGCGCCAAGCGGGCGACGGGTCCGCCGGCGCAGGACAAGCTGCTCTAGACCGCCGAGGGCGAGAGCAGTCGAGCGCCGCTGCTCAGGGAGACCGGCGCCGAAGCTGGTTCGCCAACGGGACCTGTTCAGTCGTAATACCCGGAGTGGATGTAGATGCAGGGCACCCCTTCGGCGCGGAACATGTCCCGATTCCGCGGGTCGTCCTCGAACGCGAGGCGCAAGTCGAGCCCGTACGTCCGCAGCTCTGTGACCACTTTTCTCTTGAACGACGTGACTTGCGCGTAGTCCCCGCGGTCGCGCATCACGAGAAGATCCCAACGAAGAGCGTTGTGCGTTAACCACGCCAGAGTTTGGGGCATCACTCTTATTGGCCTGCCTGTCAGCAGCACGATGCTCAGCTCAGGTTCGAGAAGCCCAAGCAGCCGAGCAACGTCCTCGACCAACGGGTCCTCGCCACAGGCGTCGAAGAAGGCATCCCAGTCCCGCCTATGCCACTCGAGGAAGTGCTGACGCTCCGTTGCATCCGACAGAACGCCGTCGATGTCGAAGACGACTGCAGGCCCCGGTTTGATGGGCTCGGACCGCCAACGCCAGTTTGGGGCGGGACCGGCGATCCCAGCAAGCGACCTCGAGCTTGTGCTCATGTTCGAGGCCGACCGTCTGGCACCGCGCGAACCGGAATCTGTGCCGGCCGGCGGGCCCGACGGTCTGCTGGCCTGGTCACCTGCCACGTGGGGCAAGCGTAGGTCCCCGAACAAGCAGGTCGAGCGGTCGGTCGGTGGCAGGATTGAGGGGCATGTCTGACGGGAGCCTCGGCCAAGAGCGGTCTCCGATCGCGACTGAGGAGAGCGGCGACATGGCTCCCGAGGGAACGGGCGTCGGCGGGTCGAACGGCGGATCGGCGCAAGCGCCAGGAGCAGCCCCATCAGCGGAGACCCTTAGCGCTCCAGGGAGCCACGTTCCTCAGCGTGGTCGACTGATCGTCGCCGAGCGAGACGAGAGCAGGATCGCCGACAAAGGCGACACGGCCGATCACAACCACATCGCCAATGGGCGCGACGCGAATCATGGAGCCACGACGGTCGGAGAGCAGACCGACACAGTCGAGGCTGTCGTGGGCATCGGAAGACGGGTCGTGGTCCTCGCCAACCTCGGACTCACCCCTAGCAGCAACCCGACTTCGGATCAGGCCTGTTTGGGTGTCGCGAACGCACTCGACTCCTGGCAGGGACCGGGGACCGTTGTGATCGCAGGAAACCTGTTCGACCTCCGCTGCGGTCAATTTGAAACGGACGGGGAACGAGACGTCGCGAGAACCGCAGACCAGGCCCTGAAGACGCACTCTCGTCTGACCGAGTCGTTGCGGGCATTCGCTTCAGGACCCGAGCGTCGTCTTCTTTGTCTACCGGGGACCACCGATGCCGCGATCGGTATCGACAAATCAGTCAGAGCTCCTGTCGAGCGCCTAGGAGCCGAGGTTGCCTCCGCTGTCGACCTCATCTGTGAGACGGCTACCGGTTCAAAACGCGTGAAGGTCCTGCCGGGGGGAGCAGGCGTCCCATGTGAAGCGGGAGCAGCGACTGAGCCGCCACACGCAACGCCGAACACACCGACTCAGGGAACGCCGGAAACAACGGCGCAGCTATCGGCGGAAACAGAGACGCGGCCATCGCCACCAGAAGCAGAGCAGGCGCCACCGCCCGCTCCCGAGATGGCTTGGCAGGGCGGAATGGATCGCCTCGCGGATCGATCCGCACTGCGGCGCCTCGTCACGTCGCGCACGGTTTACAGGTGGCTCGGTCGCCACGCTTGGTGGATCGCGGTGCCGTTCCTACTGGTACTCGTCCTCAGTCTTCCCGCAACCACATGGGTGTTCGGTCACGTGTTCCCGACTCATCCCGGACCCGTGAAAGCGCTACACCGCGTGCGCGACACGAGGGTAGGTGCTCGACTACTCGTAGCGGCACTCGTCGCCGTGGTGGAGCTGATAGCTGCAGGCATCGTGCTCCTGATCATCAGCAGGAGACGGTGGTCGAGCCTCGGCGGCGGTGATCTGGAAGGAGTATTCAGCGCAGGAATCAACGCCGGTGCCGAGACGACGCGAGCGGGAACGACCGCTAACGACTCTGCACGAGATATCGCGAGAGATCTCGTCGCGTCCGGCTACGCGGGAGTCGTCTCGGGCTCGACGCTTCAGGCTGAGCTGACGCATCTGGGAACCGGCTTCTTCGCTTGCCCCGGAACTTCGGGAGAGGTCGTCGAGGAGTACCCCGGACGGTTCGGCCTTCCCCCGGTGTTTCTGGCCCATAGGCAGATCGCTTGGATCGAGCTCGAGACCGGTGCAGACCTGCACGCGCGCTTGTTGCTCTCCAGATCCGACATCCCGGCCGGTACCTTGCTCGAGCGACTCTCGGCTCGACACCACGCCGAGCACGACACCACCCCGATCGTCGTCGCAGCACACCCGAGCGGGGGCTCGTGGCCGCCCGCTCCTGACCTGTCCTCGACGCGCCGAAGGTCGAGAAGATCGCGCCGACTCGCGTCCGGAGCGATAGCTGTCACGGGTCTGCTCGACCTTGTGTCCGCGGTGACGCCACCACTCAGGAGTCATCTCAATCTCGTACGCGAGGTGCTTCCCCTCGCGGCGTCCCAGGCGGCCGGTGCGCTCGTGGCACTCATCGGCCTCGGTCTTCTGGCTCTCGCTCGTGGAGTGCGCCGGGGCCAGCACAGGGCGTGGGCAATCTCAGTCGTGCTCGTTGCAAGCACGCTGGTCCTGCACATCGCGCGCGCCGCCGACATTGCGGCTTGGGTGGTCTCTGCCGTCGTGCTCTGCGTGCTGGTCGCGTTCCGTCAAGAGTTCCGTGGAGCCTCGGACCGGCCGTCACTCAGGTCGGCAATTGTTGCGCTCGTCGTAGGTGTCGTCGGAGTCACGGTGATTTCGACCTTCGTCGCGGAGATCTCGATGGTGCTGCACCATGATCACGATCGGCCGAGCCTTTGGCTCACCGGTCAGGCGGTTGTCGAACGCCTCGTTGGGGTGAAAAACATCGTCCTGCCTGACCGACTAGACGACTTCCTTGCCCCGAGTCTCGTCACAATCGGTGTAAGCCTCACCGCTGTCGCGCTGTGGCTTGCTACGAGACCCGTCGTCGACAGACACACGACCGGACGGGCGGCCGAGGCCCGGGCCCGCGACATTGTAAGACGCCACGGCGCAGGGACTCTCGACTACTTCGCCCTGCGTAGCGACAAGAAGCGCTTCTTCCACCGCGACAGCGTCGTCGCATACGCAATCTACGGCGGTGTCTGCCTTGTCTCTCCCGACCCGATCGGCCCGCCTACGGATCGAGCCCAGACATGGGCAGCGTTCCGACGCTTCGCGGACAGCCGCGGCTGGGTGCTCGCCATCATGGGGGCCTCCGAGGACTGGCTACCCCTTTATCGGGCAACGGGCATGCACGACATTTACATAGGTGACGAGGCCGTCGTTGACGTGCAGCGCTTCTCGCTCGCGGGCGGTCACATGAAGGGCTTGCGCCAGGCCGCGAACCGGATCGCCAAGTACGGCTACACGGCGACTTTCCACGATCCCTCGACTTTGGCTCCTGACGTGGCCGAGAGACTCGCGGGGCTCATGTCGCAGAGTCGTCGCGGTGAGACAGAGCGTGGATTCTCGATGATGCTCGGCCGAATATTCGATCCAAGGGACGAGGGTCTCGTGCTGTGCGCGGTGTGGGCACCCGACGGAAGCCCCGCCGCGATGTGCCAATTCGTGCCCGCCTCCGGCATCGGCGGGTACTCGCTCGACCTGATGCGCCGCGACCGCGGTGATCACCCGAACGGTTTGATCGACTTCGCGCTCGTCTCGACCATCGAGTATCTCCGCGGCCGCGGTGCGCGAGGGCTCAGCCTGAACTTCGCTGCCATGCGATCAATTCTCGACGGAGAGCGTGGCGACGGGGTCGCCCAGAGAGTGGAACGCTGGGCGCTCAAGAGAATGTCGTCCTTCCTCCAGATCGAGACTCTCTGGCGATTCAACGCAAAGTACGAGCCCTCGTGGATCCCCCGCTACATCGTCTACGACACGGCGGAGCACCTGGTGCCTGCTGTGCTCGCAATCTTGCGCGCAGAGTCGCTCTGGGAGGTGCCCGTTATCGGGAAGATGCTCGGTGCCGCCGAGCGAAGGATCCACGGCGATCATGAGGATCCGTCCGTGGCCGGCAAGGTAGGTGCTCCGGCACCCTGATTGCCCAGTCTCCTAACGCTGAAGCAGCAATTCGTTCACTCGCTCGGCATTGGCGATTTCGAGCAACACATCCGCGTGACATGGCTCGTCCAAAGGGCACCAACAAGCCAAGTCGCGGCCGCGCAGCTCGTGCAACGACGTCACCACGGCTTGGCGCTCTTTCGAGAAGTCGTTGCCCATCTGTCCGAACAACCACCGTTTGTACGCCTCTACGACCGAGTCACGCGTTGTGGAGGGCCCAAGACGCCAGGGGTTGGCCCACTTGCTCGTTGCGGTCACCACCACGACGTCACGGGGCTTCCGCCAACCGTGTTTCGTCTGTAGTTGGATGCGTTTCGGCATTTAGCTCCTCCCGGAAACGGAACATCCCGTCGCACATGTCCAGGATGACCTGTCGCTCGATCTAGTACAACGAATCAAGCGTGAACAGTTCGTTAACGCGCTGTGACGCTCGACGGGTCGCTTCGAAGACAGAACCAGCCTTCTTAGTTGCCTCCGACAAGAGACACACGCCATTAGTGAATTAGTGAATATCCTGGTATTGCGGCGCAATCAATCCGGCTGAAATCGGCGAGCAACAGCTTACCTTAGGCCGGTGTTGGATTTGCGCAGCTCCCTTGGAGGCGACGGCCGCGCGCACGAAGCCCTACGTTTTGCGATTCAGGGCAGCGCTCTCGAGTAAGGATCCTCGACAAGCAGATCCGCCAACGTATCGAGTTGCGACTCGGTCACGCCCGCGCTGAGCGCCCAAGCACGCGGTCCACCGTAAAGCCGATCTACACCATCCAGGAATCGTTGCATCGTTTCCGCTTCGACCTTGAATACGGAGGGCGGCAGTTCGTCCATTCGGTCGGCGAAATGAGGGTCTCGACGCAGGCGACCGATGATCAGGTCCATCCGAGTCTCCGTGAGCACGTAGTCATCGACGATCGCATTGCGCTCGACGCCGACACACCCGAGGACCAACGCGGCAAGGACGCCAGTGCGGTCCTTTCCCGCCTGGCAGTGAAAGACGAGCGGGTAGCTTGCCGGATCTGCAATCAGACAAAAGGACTCGAAAAGCGCGGAACTCCCCACCTCGAGGTACGACAGATAACGCTCCGCGATGTCTGCAAGTCTGGCCGCCGGCATTGCAAGCTGCTCGCCAGCTTCGCTTTGTTCGCCGTCTCGGCCACCTCCGGCCTGACCGCGCTGACTGCCCTGACCGCCCTGTTCACCCCGTTCGCCGCCTTCTTCGGGGAGGACAGAGAGATTCACGTAGTGCACCGGCTCAGAACGGAGCAGGCCTCGGCCGCTTCGTTCGATCTCCGCCACGGTTCGCAGATCAATGACACTTGCGAGGCCCAGTTCGCGCAGAACCGTCAGATCCGCACGGGTAAGTTCGTGAAGGGTGTCGCTCCGAAACACACGACCCCAACGAGTAGTTCGCCCGTCCATTGTCGGATATCCGCCAAGATCACGGAAATTGTAGGCGCCGACCAGTGGTAGTAGGCGTGGAGAACTGTCCATGGTTGTCATCATGGCTGTTTTGGTGAGCGTTGAGTCATCTCGTTCAGGAGTATGGGGTCACCTTGTCCGGGAACTCGAGTCATCTCTCACTGAGATACGGCCACGCCTGAAGCCAGCAGAAGGGCCCGACCTCTCGATAAGGTCGGGCCCTTCTGGCATTGAGCTCTTGCGTTACTGCTTTGATGCGTTACTGCGCCTTATCAGAGGTTCCCGTCGCCGTCGGTGGTGGTGACCCGGCAGAAACCCTTGTCACCTGTGGGCGTCGGTTCGGCAGCTGCGTAGTTCGCGTCATAGCCTGCGTGGCTGGGGTTTGGCGGTGTCGCTATTCCCGTGTCGCCCATGACCCCCAATGGGATTGGGAAGAACCCGTTGGCCGTAATCACGGCGTCTATCTCCTGACCGTAGGTTTGACCAGTCGGGCTCAGAGGGTCAACGTCAGCCTGGGATGCCGGGTTGCACAGGAAGCCGTAGGTCGAAACGAAGTTCTGCACGGCTTGACTCTCGAACGGCGGAAGCCCTCCCGAACTTGCGAACGGCAGGTTGCCGTTCGACCCGTCGGAGTAGACGTTGTAGAGCTGGCGGTCCAACGGGAACGAGCCGTCCTGGATCGTCGTCTGGCTTGCCGTAACCCCGTTGATCTGCCCGAGCTTCGCCTTTGACCCAGAGCCTGGGTTTCCGGTCGGCGGCAGGCCTGCACAAACTCCAGCTGGGCACAGCAACGAGAACTTCCCGAAAGAGAAGAAGAAAATCGCGTTGCACATGACCTCTTGAGTGGTCGGGTTTGTGCCGAACGCAGCCGGGTTGGATGCGATGTCGCTGACCTCGTTCTCGAAGATATCGAAGTCGGCTACCGGCAAGCTCGTACGTGTCGCCGTTGCGGTGACCCCGCCGTAAGGGAAGCTTCCGGTCAACGCGAGGTCGGCAGCCCATGTTCCCTCGGTACCGGAACCCGACTGGGCGATGAAGACGTCGATCGGGGCGTTCAACCCCCCGACTGTGCTCCAGTTGGTGATCGTGCCTTCGTAGATACCGGCGAGCTGTGAGGTCGACAGGTTGTTTACCAAGGCGGACGGAGTGGTGGTGGACGCCGTTGAGGTGCACGTCGTGTGCTTCACCTTGGTGAAGTGGAACCACGGAACCGCGTCCTCGGCGTAGGCGACGAAGTTCAACCCACTCTTGTCGCTCGAACCCGTGGTGACCGCCGCCCTCGACGAACGGGCGAAGTCGGTCTTTGCAATCAGGTTGTTCGGCGGATTAGGAGGCGTGTCGGACCCCTCGAGTTCTAGGCCCTTGATGCCGTTTCCTGATCCGAGAGCCGGCTCCTGCCACACGACGTCGTTGTACGGATTCAGAGGCGAGTAAGTAAGCGTGTAGCCGTTCTCGTCTCCGGGTGCCGCAGTCGTGTACGAACTGGCACAGGCGTAGTTCAGCTCCTGGCTGGTTGCCTGGTTCGCCGCAAGCAGGTTGCAACCAGGTGCGGAATTGTAAAGGTCGGAGAGACCCTGCATCATCGTGTAGGTCGTGTTAGACCCACCGCCGTTGAGGGAGCTGTTCCCGGCTGCGACTGTGGACGCGCCAGCCGGCACCCCAGTCCCGATGGCGATGAGAGAAGCGCCTATTACGGCGCATACCGTCACGGCTCTCCGCCGGTACCTCCCGAGCATCATGCGCATGTTTGGAGCCTCCTTGTAGGCATTTCAGGCGTGGTGCGGACGCGGCGCTCTGCCACGATCAAGCTGTCCACGAGCCGCACGTTACGAATCGAAGATGAACTGTCTGTGACCGTTTGGTCCCAGATGAGCAAACTCTTGATGATCGCTTGGTGTCGGTCCTGAGCAACTTTCGTCACGATTTGATCAGGCACAACACCCGCAACAGACCTGTCCCTTTTGCGGCCTTCGCTGTTCGCGGTTACCTCACTCGACGAAACGTAGTCACCACGTAAAGCGAAGCGTATTTCACCAAGGTTTTCCGGTTCGAACGCTTACCCCTAACCATTCAACCATTCCCCGAGGAGTGCCGTTTCGGCGCGTGCTCATGCGTATATCTCGACCGTATCGGTCGGGCCGTCAATGGGTCTGGTCGTCAATAATTCGCGTCGTCAATGGGTAGTGGTAGTCGTCGCGCCCGGAATGACAATCGGCGTAGGCGCCTGCAGGATCAGCAGGGCATGGAGGCCAGACGCCGAATGGTAGGTATACGAGCCGCCAAAAGGCGATTTCCAGACGAACTGCCACCCTGACGGGATCACCGTGGAACTCACCGGAATGTGATCAAAAATGATCTTCTGCGGACGGCCGGAGAGATTGGTCCAGGTGATAGGCAGCTTGTCATTTGCGTACAGCGTGTTCGGCCACAAACCCGTCGCCTTGATGATGATCTGCTGTCCAGTACCGATGTACTGCGTGATCGGGACCTCGGGATGCTCCCTCGGAACGGTCGTCGGTGTTTCAGGCGCTGACACAAGGTGACCGGGGGGGTAAGCCGAAGCAGGCCCGTCCGGGGAAGTCGAAGTCGTCGGGCCGATGGCAGACGAGCTCGTGGTTGATCCCTGAGACGAGGGGTCGGATTTTGTGGCGCCACACGACGCTAGAACAGCTGCCGCCATGAGCAGTGCAGCTGCTCGCGCAATCGAGAGGGCATGCCGACGGTGGCGAGCGATGTCAGATCGTTGCAAGGGTTCAGATCGTTGGAAGGGTAAAACCATCGGAGTACCTCGTTGCATTTGAAGGTCGCCAGAAGTTCGCAGATTGTTGCAGGGTTTTTCCTCGGAACTACTTCAGGCTCCTTAAAGCGTTCAACGGTAGGCATCGAGCGAGACTCTCGCATGCAAATAGACCGCAGGCGAGAAGCACCGGCGCCGCCAGCAGCCACGACACCCAGGTCTGACGCGTCTTGCGGACGGCGAACACCATCAATGCGAGAACGGCAACGAACGCGATTCCCCATAGCCCAGCTGGGATTCCTGCAGCGGGATCACCTGAGAAGCTCGGCAACGGATAGCGACTTGTCGAGTTTCCCGCAGAAGTGGCGGGCTGGCCCGCGATACGAGCGATCACGACCAGCCGGCCAGTTGGCAACCAAGAAGAGTTGGAGGTTACGAGAGTGAGCCAGCTCCGACCGTAGGAAGGTACGGAGATCGAGCCCTGATCAATCGTCCCCACGCTTGTGACCAGATACTTGAACGAACCGGCACCGTCGACAACAGCGATGGTGTCACCGGGCTTCAAACTCGAGAGGCGACCGAAAGGTGCGCCGAAACTAACGCGACGACCGGCTATCACGGCATTCCCCGGCTCCCCGGGAACGACTGATCCGCTTGAAGCAATGGCAAGCCCGGGCCCGATCTGCAGGTCCGCTGCGGTTGTTCCCTCGACAACCCCTACGTGAAGCGAGATCGCAGGTATGTCCAGGATGGCCACAGCTTGACCGTTTCGAGGCTTTGCACCTGAAGCGAGGCTGAAGACTGCGCGCGGGTTGCCCGTCACGGTATGGAGTAGCTGATTTTGGCTCCGAGCGCCGGTGAGAGCCGAAAAAACGTACAAATAGAGGAGAAAAAGAGCCAGCAAGATTCCGAAAACAGTGATCGAGAATCCGACAAACTCGGACTTCCGATAACTCGGAGACACGATGGGCGACTTTTGAATTTGGCCGGCTCCGTTGACGCTACTGATTTGCGCCGGTGCGAGCTCTTCGTCCCCAATGCGGGCACCAGAGGGTGCGGACTCGGGCGCAGCGGTAGAGACGACTGGGGGCGCGGCCTGGTCGGGCGGCCGCGGAAGCACGGTTGTCTTACCTCCCGTCGCAGAAGTGTGACCACGCGTCATCGCTTCGTTCCCACCTGTAAAGGCGTCATGGGACGAAACTCCACCGGATCGACGTGACTCGACAGCTGATCGTTCATCGCTCGGTGTCATAGGTGGTTCACGCTTTCGAGTGTGCTCGTAGGAGTTTGCGGCGGGCACGCGGAGCAAGAACGACGAGCGGACCGACTATCAAACCGAGCAACGCAGCGCCCCCGAGGCCAGCCAGGATAAAGCGTTCGGTCCCTTCTGCGAGGGCCAGGATCGTCGGCGCGAAGCCTCGCCCCGGTCCCTTGCTCGCAGGAGTTGGCGTAGTGCCGGTCGGGGTAGTTGACCTCGTGATGTGGGTCCCTCCAGACGCCGTGACTGCGGGAACCGCAGTGGTCGGCGTGACTCCGAGACGCAACCTTATGTTGGTCGTCACCTTCGGCTGCCCCGACGAATATCCGGATCCGGACGATCCCTTGGAGCCCGTGGACCCAGGTGAGCCTCCCGGGCCCTTGTGACCGGGTCCCTTTGATCCACCAGGGCTCGACGGCAGCCGCGGAGTGGGTCCGTTGCACGTCTTCTCCGTGTTCGGGAAGGCTGCCGAGATCTCGGCCCGCGCCGTGTTGTACAGGCTGTCGGGGAGTGGAACATACCCGGCGGGCAGGGCGAGGCTTCCTCCAGCGTGCGAGTAGCAGACGAGGTTCGTCAGCAGGTCGCCCTCGGCCTGAGCGCTCGCAGCCGATAGAGATGCGCTTGTCGAGACCGCTGCGTAGGTCACGAGCGGCATCGGATACGCGGCGGCATCCGAAGGGTTGCTGTAGTTGTACTTCAAGACTCCGTTCGATCCTGAAGTCGCATCCGCGAGGGCTGCATCTATCGAGGCTTGCGAAGGCGCTACGAAATTCCCAGCGGCATTCTGCATGCTTGACGAATTGAGGCCGAAGTATGCCGCCTCCGACCAGTCCATCGCGCCGAATCCTGCCAACGTGCGCGAACCGGGAGGGGGCTGTGCTCCACCGTTGTACGCGTATCCCCTGATCCTGTACGCCTGTAGAGCTGGTGTGGAGTCGAAGCTGTACTGCCCGGTCGACGCTGCAAGAACAGGAAGTGTCGGGTATGGATTACACGTCGGGTACGGCCACTTTGCCGAGGGGTCGTTCACCGGCGGCCATGCGATACCTGCAGGAGGCGCGGTCGTGAGCGTCTTCGAAGCTGTGTTCTGGTCGGTCACCTGCACTGGTGTGGGGACAGGTTTGCGATTCACCTTCAAATTCACCGTCACGGTGAACGGGGGATTTGGGGCGCTGCACAACCAGTCGGTCACCTGGTAGCTAGAACCGCTCTCGGTACTCGAGAAGAACATGCCGTACGCCTGCGGGCCGTTCACTCCTGAAGGCACTGGATTCAAGAAGTCGAAAGTGTCGTAGTTCGCGGGCGTTGTCGTGTCGCCTGGCTTGGTGCCGCACAGGTAGATCTGTTTGCACACGAGCGGCGGCATGATGAGATCCGAGTTGTAGCCTTGCGAGTACCCGCTCGATATGAGCCCGGCAACCATGTTCGGTGTGAGGTTGTACGCGCTGACCGGGTATGGCTGACTGGCACTCGAGTTGTAGTCGCCGGCCAAGAAAGCCACCACGGTGGCGGAGACGGCGACCGGGATATAACGGACCTTGAGCTTCGCGAGCTCAGACTGTTCCGTCGCATTCTGCGGTTCATCGGTGAAGACGAGCGGCGTATTCCCCGACACCAGCGAATTCACGACCTGACCGGTGTTGTTGGCCGTATTCAGGTCGGAGACTCCACTGTCCTTGCTGCAAGTTGCGTCCACTGCAGCGGGAAGGAAATGCTCCAGGCTGTAGGCGCTGTCACTGCTCACCAAAGGATCGGTCTTCGGGCAACCGCTTCCGATTGTTGCGAAGGTGATCGGGGCTATCGCGGTGTTCGACATGCTTTCGGTAGTAGCCAGGTTTCCCCCGGGAAGATCCTCGACCTCGATCCCGCAATAGTCGGGGCCGTTGTCACAGAAGAACGGGGTCTTGGGATTGTTGTTCGAGATGATCGGGCTCGCCCCGATCGGCTTGTTACCCTGCCCTGAGGCGTCGAATTGCGTCGGATAGCTGGCACCAACTGTGCCTGCAGGGGTGACAGGCACGACGATCGGGTTGACGATCACCTGTTCGGGATCGAGGCCGTAGGCACATTGAGGGTCCCCGCCCGGAACGATCGTCGGGGGGTTGGTGATCGGACAGAAAGCGATCCTTACCGAGTCGGTCGGGGGGAAGTTCTGCATCGACAGGTACACGTACTCACCATTGCCGACGTTCGTAGTGGGTCCGACCGTGACCGTGGGACATGACGAGGTGCACGAAGAAGGGATCGTTATGGTCACGCACTGCGAGACCCCGCCCGGACACGCGACGGGAGGAGTGACGGCTCCTGCCGCGGAATGAAGCAATCCCCCTGCCGGAGTCGAGAACAGGACAGCAGAGGCGACGAACAATGCCGCGGCATACCGTCCGAGCGGCGCTCTCGCTCTACTGAGTTCGTTGCGACCAGTCGTCCGAGCCCAGCGACTTCGGATCGCCGAGTGCCAGCTCATCCGGGTCCTCGTGTGCTTCGCTCTTGTCATCACCCTCACCTCAGGTTTCCGCCGGAGCGGTGACAGAGGGACGATTTGCGCCACGCCGTCTTCGCCTTACGAGGGCCAGAACGGGAACGAGGATCGCTCCCGCGAACACCGCGCACCACGCGATGATCTCCACGACCGGAGACGCGAATCCGAGTGCGCTGAACGCCGCCGCCCTCAGCTCGTTGGCCCGGAGGAAACTGTTGGGACCGCTCGCCGACGTGCCCTTATGGTGCGCAAGGTATTTATTCGCACCACTCAAAGAGGGGTTCCCGGTCGGCGAAGTGCCATGGCTGCCAGATGCCCCTCGGCTCCCGCTCTTGCCGCCGCCGGTTGTCCCAGTCGGCCCGCCCCCCTGAGAACCCGAACCGGTACCGGGAGGACCCGAAGAACCATGTGACCCGCCTCCTCCGGTCGAGCCTCCGCCGCCATTCCCGCCGCCTCCAGAGTTCGGCCCCGGACCACCCCCCGGAGTGCCGTGGGGTTGTCCGATCACCGACGGCTCACCGGGCAGCGGGGTCTGACCGTCCACGTAGGGGTTCTTGCAGTTCGTAGAAGTAACCGTTCCAGGGTCCTGACCGCCCGGCAGTCGTCCGATCGCGTTGAAGTCCTCTTGAACAAGGTTGGGAGGAAGAGGTGAGTATCCGAGCTGAGCCATCTGGTCCTGACCCGCGCAAGCGAGGAAGTCGACGAACTGACCGAGCGCTTGACCCTTTGCGGGAGGAAAGGAGGTTGAGCCACTCGGCCCACTGCATTTCGTCGGCGGCTTCTGGGCTGCGGCGAGCGCCGGAGAACACGGTGTCACGACGTAGCTGTAGGACGAGACCGGATAGGCGTTCGGAAGCGTATTCGTGTACACGCCTGTCAGGTTCTGAGTCAGGTCCGCGTAGAGAACCGCTTTCTCGAGAGCCGTTGCGTCGTTGACCGACGTCGGCTGCACGGCGTTACCCGCTTGGTTGACGACCGAGGCGACCGGGTCGTTGTGGGAGATAGCGTAAGCGGTCTCGACGTAGGTGATTGCTCCGTTGCTGGAGGCCGCAGCAACGTAGTTTGCTGCGTTGTCAGATCCGTTCTGCCCGATCATGTCTCCGGCGCTCCAACCCGGGTAGTTCGTCAAATTCGGGTTTTGCCCGGGAGAGGGCCAGGACGCAGACGGCTGGCCGACGGCTATACCCGCCTGCATGGCGTTCTGGAAGTTGCTGAAGTCGGATCCGTCCATGTGGAGCAGGTAGTCGGAGAGCAGATAGTTCTCCCCCGCGGCGTCGACACGGTAGACAGCGAGGATTTTCGTCGGAGGTAGATTCCCGGCGAGCTGAGGATTGAATTTGGCGATCTCCGGGTCGTTCCACGTCGTGATATGCCCGCTGAATATGCCCTCGATCAGCTGTGGGGTGAGAACGAGATTCTTGATCGGCTGGCCGGTTTGGAGGCCGTTGACGTTGTACATGAATGCCAACGCACCGGCGACGTCAGGCATGTACTGGTAAGGCGCGTTCGGCAACGAGGTCGCCTGACCCGAGCTGTAGGGGATGTCGGAAGCGCCGAAATCGATTTGGTTCTGAGCGAAGTTGTCGAGCCCGATGACCGACGACGACACCTGCCAGTTGATGTTGAGTCCGTACAACGTCGCCGACTCACCGACCCACTGCTGAAATGCGATCCCGGCAAAGCTCGATCCTGTTACCTGCAACGACGGGGAGGCAGCAGCCTCGGTGGCCCGTGCGACGGCCGCGAAAAGCGCCACCCCGCTCGCCAGGACGAGCGCCGCAATTCTCAGGCGCGCGACTCGTGTTCTTCCGAGCACGCGCATAGTTCTCGTCATAGCTGGTGCTCTCCGCGGACTAGTCGGGTCATCCGAAACGGCCGTTGACATAGTCCTCGGTCCTTTTGTCGGTCGGGTGCTCGAAGATCGTCTCTGTGGGGCCGGACTCGACGATCTGGCCGGGCTGGTTCTCCTCTGCGAGGAAGAAGGCGCAGCTGTTCGAGACTCTCTGGGCTTGCTGCATGTTGTGGGTGACGATCACGACGGTGACCTCGTCGGCAATGGATTCGATCGTCTCTTCGATCCGACGAGTCGACGTCGGGTCGAGAGCCGAGCACGGCTCGTCCATCAAGAGCACCTTCGGCCTCACGGCAAGTGCTCGTGCGATGCAGAGTCGTTGTTGCTGACCTCCCGACAGCGCTCCGCCGAGCTCACGGAGCCTGTCCTTGACCTCGTTCCACAGGCTTGCCTTGGTGAGCATTTCCTCAACCAGGTCGTCCTTGTGGGCCACCGATGTACGGGAGAACTTGAGACCTGAAAGCACGTTGTCCGAGATGGTCATCGCAGGAAACGGATTTGGTTTCTGAAAGACCATGCCGATATCGCGTCGCGTGTCGGTCGCGCGCTGACCGGGCCCGTAGATGTCCTTGCCGTCGAGCTGCACGGTTCCGGCTAACTGCGCTCCGGGCACGACCTCGTGCATGCGGTTCAAGATCCGCAAGAAGGTCGACTTCCCGCAACCCGAAGGACCGATGAGCGCAGTCACCTTGGAGCGCTCCATCGTGAGGTCGACGGAGTCGAGCACGAGACGCTTCGAGAACCACGCGCAGACCCCCTTTGCGTCGAGCTCGGCCGCACGGCCCGCGTTGTCGGAGTTGGTGGTTCTCGTATCGAATGCGGTCAACGTCATCAGCTCTCTCGCGTGTGTGAGCTCTCGCCGAGGACGGCCAGAAGCGTCGGGTCGATGGACAACACTTGTGATTGCTTCCTCTTCGCCTTCCGCGCTCCGCGTCGTGATCCGCGGCGTGCGGCCGGCGATACGGGCCGCCACAAAGATCACGAGCACGAGCGCCATGAGGACGAAGGCGGACTGGTAAGCAAGGTTGATGAGAACGGACTGCGCCTGGCGCACGTTCGTCCAGACCTCGAGAGGTAGGGCCTCTTGAGGACTAGCTAAGACGTTGGCGTTCATGATCTGAGATCCGAACGCAGTGAAGAGCAGCGGTGCGGTCTCGCCGACGATCCGGGCGATCCCGAGCAACACGGCGGTCACCACCCCCGACCGGGCAGTCGGCAGTACGACCGACCACACAGTGCGCCACTCAGGTGCCCCCAGTGCAGCAGACGCTTCGCGCAGACCTGACGGCACCACTCGCAGAACCTCTTCTGTCGTCCGGGTGACCGACGGCAGAAGGATCACGAACAACGCGAGTGCTGCCGCGAAACCTGAATAGCCGAGAACGTGATTGATGATGAGGATCGAGTAGATGAAGAGTCCGGCGACGATCGACGGAAGGCCGCTCATCGCCGTAACGACGGTCCTCACGATTCGGGTACCTCGCCCGCCGACCTCGTTCAGGTAGACCGCGGTAGCGACAGCGATGGGCACGCCGATCAGGCTCGCCACCCCGACCTGCTCCAAGGTCCCGATGATCGTGTGGAGTATCCCGACGTTTGCGAGAGCATTGGGAGCGGCAGGCTCGAAGTTCTTCTGGGTCTTGGTGAAGAGCGCTATCCAGTGGATCTTCGGTATCGCCTTCGCGCCGACATAGGCGATGATGAAGAGCACAAGACCGATGAGGATGGCCGCACCGGTGGTCATCACGACCGTCACGACACGGTCGGTGGCCATCTGTCGCTCGGTCAACTTGGCCGTGACCACCCAATACAGGGTCAAGAAGCAGAAGTACCAGCAGAAGAGGAATCCGAATGCCCCCGAGAGAAGCGTCAGCTGGTAGAAGACGACCCAGACGAAGGCGAAGGCCGACACCGCACTGGCCACCAACAGCGCGAGATCGCCGATCCCGAAATTCCTCGGCCGGAGGGGCGAGGCCCGCCGCGCCGGCGTCGGGGGCTCGGACCTGGGCGGCACGGGAACAGGTCGCCCCGTGCCTTGCGGCCTGTCGATCACCTGCGTCACAGGTCCACCCCTGCGCCGCTGCGGCTGCGGTTCACGATCGCCGACGCGATGAGGTTGATCACGAGCGTTATCACGAACAGCACGAACCCACACAACAGCAGGTCCTCGAGACCGAGCTTGCCTCCGGCGCCGAAGTGGATCGCGATCAGGCTCGCGATCGTGCTTCCTCCGTGTTGGGTTATGTGCGAAGAGATGGCGAAGTACTCGCCCAAGATGATCGACACCGCGATCGTCTCTTCGAGAGCCCGGCCCATCCCGAGCATCACGGCCCCGATCATCCCGCCGCGCCCGAATGGGAGAATGACGGATCGGATCATCTGCCAACGGCTGGCCCCGAGAGCAAGCGCCGCTTCGCGCTCTCCGGGCGGGGCAAGGGAGAACACCTCGCGACTGATCGAGGCAATGATCGGGACGATCATCAGACCGACGACGAGTCCTGCAATGAAGAGCGAGGCGTTCGCAGGCGGGTTGACGACCTTGAACAAGGGGATGAACCCAAGGTGTGCTGACATCCAGTTGCTGAAACCAACGACATTCGGCTGAAGCTCGAAGAACCCCCAGAGCCCGTAGACGACAGACGGGATCGCAGCGGCCAGGTTGACTAGGGCTATAAGGCTCCGACGGCTCCAGGCCGGGGCGTACTCGCTCAGGAACAGAGCGGTCGTGAGGGCCACGGGAACACCCACGCAGAGCGCCACCAGCGCGACCACCACCGTTCCGTACAGGGAGGCGAGCACCCCGAACGACGGGTGGAGGCCGGTCGTATGGAATCCAGAAGTGGAGAAGAACTTGAAGCCCCTCAGCTGCAGGGCCGGGAACCCGTGCAGGAACAAAAAGAGCCCGATTAAAAAGAGCAGGACGAGTGCTCCCAGGCCAGCTCCTCGGACGGCACCGCGGAAGATCTTGTCCTCCGTCGAACGAACCGTCGGAACGGAAATCGGCTTTGGTCCCAGTGGCGCCATGACGCGGCGGAAAATCGGCTGTTGCTGACACTGGTTCCCGCCTACCTGCCTCGTGATCCCTCGGGTGTATGGCTCGTGGGTTGCCGACCCTGACTGGTCGGCTCGGCTGCGTCGCTCGGACTCTCTGGGTTGCGGAACTCTACGAACCGGACGCTAGAGCGGGCAGGTTAACTACACGCGAACTCTTCGTGATCATCGGATGATCCCTTAGTGAATCTCTGGCATAGGTGGGTTTCCGAAAAGCACGAGCCAGCGGACCCGAGCTCTCGAGCGGGTCCGGAAGAAACAGAAATGATCGGAATCAGCAAATATGTGGAATGGCAATTAGTTCGGAATCGCTACGACAAGTCGCAGTGCTCCGACGAATTCTTCCTGCGTCCGAAGCGAGCCGTGAGCCCGGTCCCAGTTTCCTGACGAGAGGTCGGCACGTAGTTCGGCTACGACTCGGTCCTCCACGGCGGGTTCGATAAAGCCCCACGCCGACTGCGAGCTCCTTATCTCGGAGTCGAGAAAAGCCTCGGGTCGTCCGTAGAACGCCTCCGTGAAACCGTCGACACAGTCGATAGGAATCGGGACGTCGGTGACCGTTGTCACTCCTCCGAGCAACTTGCGGATGCTTTCAAATTGGTGGATACCGACGAGTCTCCGCCGCGATTAGCTCGGGTGCGTACTCGGCAAGCCAGAAGCGATCCAGCGCGTCCCCGTCGAAGGTCAGGATCACGACCGGACCACGGCTGACTCGCCGGAGCTCCTTCATACCGGTCTCGGGTTCCGACCATTGATGGATCGTGACCATGGCCATCGCAGCATCGAACGAGTCGTCGTCGAATGGGAGACCCTCGGCGCGGGCGTTGATTGCGGGCGTTCGGTGCGGAGGTCGTTGGGACCGCATCGAAGCGGACGGCTCGACCGCGACAACGAGCCGGTCGTCTGGCTCATAAGAGCCGGTCCCGGCGCCGACGTTGATCACCGTGCGGGCGTTCCCGAGGGCCGCGTGTACTTGCGATGCAATGCGCGGGTCGGTACGTCTTCTTTTCCCGTAACCCCCGCCCGCAGACTCGTAGTCGAAGTCGCCCGCTGGAGACTCCAGAGGGTCCGAGGAGCTGATCACAACCATGTGCAAAGGTCAGACATCTCGACCAGCGGGAGCGACCATCGCAGAGCGAAGCGCTCTGATTCGTCGGAGCCCGCCATCGTGCCGTCGGGCCCCATGATCTCGCATATTGCGGCCACGGTCGGAAGTCCCGCGGCTTCGCACAATGCCAGCGCTGCCTCTGTGTGTCCGGAACGCTCAGCGAGTCCACCGGCGCGGCCGCCGAGTGGGAACACGTGACCTGGACGACAGAAGTCCGCCGGTGTGGCGGCCGGATGTGCGAGGCGGCGGATCGTTGCCGCCCGGTCCTGAGCCGATACTCCTGTTCCCGTCGATGCGGCGAGGTTGACGGGAAGGTGGGGTGCGGTGCCTTGGCGGTCTCCATCCCCGGGAAGAGGCGGGATTTCCAGGTGCTCGAGCCTGGCTAGATCACACGGAACCGTCGTGTGACCGCAGACCTGGGTGAGCAGAAATCGGATCGCTTCTGGGCGAAGCCTCGCTCCGGCCAGCACCACGTCTGCCTCGCCCTCCCGAGCCGGGTCCCAGACGACCGCTGCGCCACCCGCGGCCAACTGTGCGACCACCTTCTCGACACCGAGACGACCCGACAGGTGGCCCGCCCAAGGAAGGGCCCCGACAACGGCTGCGAGCGCTGGCGCCGTCGTTGCTCCGTGGCGGCGCGCCAACTTGCCAACGAGATCCGACTCCAGGTTCACCCGCTGGTCTTGTACTAACGCTCCGAGGGTGGTCTCCGAGAGGGTGGTCGGGACGAGCGCGACCGAGAATCGGTCACGGACAACCTCGGCCAGGGTCAGACTGACCCCGTCCAGAGCGATGGAGCCCTTCGCTACGAGGTCGTCCAAAAGACGCTCAGGAGGTCGGACCCAAAGTCGCCGGCCAATGCCGTCGTCGTCCACCCGTACCACTTTCCCCACAGCGTCTATATGCCCTTGGACGAGGTGCCCGTCCATGGGGTCCCCCATCCGCAGCGGTAGTTCGAGGTTGACGGCGGCACCCCGACCGAGATCGCCGAGCGTTGACCGCCTGCGAGTCTCGCCGGAAACGATCGCTTCGAATCCGTCCTCTGCAACTTTCGTAACGGTGAGGCATACACCCGATACAGCGACGGACGAGCCAGGGTGAAGTTCCCCTGCAGTTTTTGCAGCTCGAATCTCGATGCGATCGGTAACGGCGTCCTCGACGGTTCCGACTTCGGTGACTCTTCCGGTGAACACGATGACCTCCATGCGCCCTGCCGGGTGTGCCGGCGATCGACAAGACAGAAGAGACGGCTCATTGCCGGTCTCGTCTGCGGGGTATCACCGCGTGGCCCCGGAGTCACACCGGATCGTCCCGCCGTGGGCGGGACCGGCAGGCTCTTACTGCCGCACCTGGAATCGCACCAACTGTTTTGAAGAATATCCCAGGTTGCTGCAAAGGCGCGAGCATCTGGTGATGGAGATACGGCGAGCCGAGCTCGATGACGCGATGGCGATCGCTACCGTCCACGTACGGTCGTGGCAGGCCGCATATCCCGGCCAGATCCCTCAGGGGTATCTCGACAGCCTTCGCCCCGAGGACCGGGTGGAAGGATGGCAGCAGGTCCTTTCAGCGACGGATTGGCCTCGGGAAGGGGTCTTCCTGCTCGTCGACACCCAAGCAACGTCCGCCCCAGCAACGTCCGACCCTTTGTCAGTCTTGGGCTTCTCGCACATTTGTCCCACCAGGGACGACGATTTCGACCCGACGACGACCGGAGAGATCACGTCGATTTATCTCGCGTCCAAAACATGGGGTACCGGCAACGGCGCTCTGCTGATGAAAGCGACCCTGGACGAGATGAGGAGTGCCGGTTACGTCACGGCGACACTCTGGGCACTCGACACGAACGCTCGGGCTCGCCGCTTCTACGAGATCGGTGGTTGGAAAGCGGACGGCGTCACAAAGATCCACGACTGGGGTTCGTTCACCTGCATCGACATTCGATACGTGCTCGACCTGAGTAAGTGACCGCGGGAGTCACCTCTAATGCGCGTACTGCTGCGTACGCCGGTTAGGTGACGTCAGTGCAGCAGCAGCGTCGCAGCGTGGGCGAAGTTGATTATCGGCGAAGGCCATATGCCAAACAACACCGTGAACCCGGCGCAGATGGTTATGGCGGTCGCGACCGACAACGGGATCACCGGCGGAGCCTCTGAATCCCCTGACGCAAGCGCATTTGTAACAGCACCAACGCTCCCATCGGACGTCGATTCGAGTGTCGCGACGCTCCGAGTTTCGGATTCAGTGTCGGATTCGAAGTGAGCGGCGGCGCCGATGTTCGTGCTGCTCTCGAGTGACGTAGCGGTTATCCCTGCGGGCTGTTCCGATGATTCGAGCGACGCTGCGGGCATCGGATCCCCCACAGTTTCTGACCCGGCAGCAGGCACCGGACCAGACACCATGTAGAGAACGAGACGCAAGTAGAAGAAGGCAGCGATGACCGCCGAAACCATGGCGATCACGGCAAGAGCGTCACCACCGGGGGTACCGACGACCCCCTCGATTATGTATACCTTGGCCCACAGTCCCGTCGTCGCCGGCATTCCGGCCTGGGCAAGCAAGAAGATGGTCATCGGCACGGCTAGCCAGGGCTGGCGCCGAGCGAGTCCGCGATAGTTGTCGAGATTGTGATCGGTGTCGCCGAGACCAGCGACGACCATCACGACGGCGAAGCTCCCCATGACCATGAAGGTGTACGTGAACAGGTAATAGAGGGAGCTCGACACTCCCCTTGCCGTCACGAGATAGAGCCCGAGCAGTACAAATCCAGCGTGGTTGATCGATGAGTATGCGAGCATTCGCTTTACGTCTCGCTGGACCACACCCACGGCTGCACCAAAGACCAACGTGACCACTGCAAGCACCCAGATGATCGGCTGCCAGTCGGCCCTCACGGTCGGGAACGACGACACGAAGACGCGGAGAAGAGCGGCGAAACCCCCCGTCTTCGCCACGGCAGCCATGAAGCCCGTAACCGGGCTCGGCGATCCTTGATACACGTCCGGCGTCCACAGATGGAACGGGACCGTCGCAATCTTGAAACCGAAACCCACGAGCAAGAGCGCGATCCCGGCCAGAAGCAATCCATTGTGGAGAAGGATGTTCCGCGCCAGGTAGTCGGCGATCTGCGCGAGGTTCGTGGATCCGATCGCACCGTAAACGAGGGCCATTCCGTAAAGGAAAACCGCCGAAGAGAACGAGCCGAGCACGAAGTACTTGAGCGCAGCTTCTCCCGACTCGACCCGTCGTGAATTGCTGGCGGCCAGCACGTAAAGCGCGATGGACATGATCTCGAGGCCGAGGAATACCAAGATGAGGTCGTTTGCCTGACCCATGATCATCGCCCCGAGCGCTGAAACCAGCATGAGCGCGTGGAGCTCCGGACCGTCCGTGCCTTCGCGTTCGAGCCAGCCTTGACCCATGAACGCAGTGACTATGACCGCACAAGACACGAGGATCGTGACGAAAGCGCTGAATCCGTCCTGGACGACCGAGGCGTCAATGGTCACATGAGGCCCGTGAGCGTTGGTGTCGATCCACTGGACGATGCCGGCGATCAAGCTCGCAGAGCCTGTCAGGACCGCCAAGCTCGCTGACGTCGTCGGTTCCATGCGGCGCCGAAGCAGGGCCGAGGACCCGAGCACTACGAGCGCCCCGCCGAGCATCAACAGCTCGGGGAGAATGGCGAGATAGGTGATCGAAGGAACAGGGATGTGCGCGACACGCGTAGCCCCTGCGGCGTGTACAGCTTGAAATGCGAGAAGGACTTTCATCGTACCGACCTCGATGCGACACCTGCAGAAGCCGACACCGAACTAGCCGACACCGCCAGGATGGGCCAGGTGGCGTGGGGATCGATACCCATCTCGCGAACCGAAAAGCCGAGGGCGTAGGCGAGCCCCGAAGCGCGCGAGTCTCCCGTGCGAGCAAGTGCCGACGCGCCGGGGCCGTTCGTCGAGGCACCCGGGACCGGTTGGTGTTTGCCGTTCTGGCTGTCCACACGGTTGACCAGTGCGCTCACTGTGGGCGTTATGCGATCGAGGACGGGCTTCGGATACACGCCGAGGAAGATGATGAGACCGACGAGCGGCACCATCACCAAGCCCTCGCGCCAGTTCAGGTCGCGAGTATGAGCGTTGGCCTCGTCGGGGCGATGGTGAAATGCCTGCTGGTACGCCCAAAGCAGGTACATCGCCGAGAGCACCACACCGACGGTCGCGACGACTGCCCACCAGCGATGCGTCAGGAACGTCCCGGACAAGATCAAGAACTCACCCACGAAGCCGTTCAACCCGGGAAGGCCCAAAGACGCCATCATCGCAAGGGTGAAGACGGCTGCGAGGACCGGCGCAGGCCGCTGCAGGCCGCGCAGCTCCGAGGTCTGCCAACTTCGCCGGCGTTCGTAGATCCAACCGATGAGGATGAAGAGCGCCGCCGTTACAAGTCCGTGGTTCACCATTTGCAGCACGCTGCCCGAGAGCGCCTGAGTCGTGAGCGCGAACGTGCCGAGCACGATGAAACCAAGGTGGGCGAGAGACGAATACGCGACCAGGCGCTTCAAGTCACGCTGCGCGCACGCGACGATCGCACCGTAGAGGATCCCGATGACCCCGAGAGTCAGAAGGAGCGGAGCGAGTTCGACGACTGCGCGCGGAAAGAGGGTGAGGTCGAACCGGATGATTCCGTATGTGCCGAGCTTCGCCATCACCGCGGCCAGCACCACAGAACCCCCGGTGGGAGCCTCCGCGTAAGCGTCGGGCGACCACGTGTGGAGCGGGAACACCGGTGCCTTCACTGCGAACGCCGCCGTGAAGGCAAGGAACAGTAGAACCTGCGCGGTGAGGCTGAGGTGAGTGGAAGTGAGCGCTACCAGGTCGAAGGTCAGCTCCCCGGTCTGCTGGTCGTGCAGCACCGCGAGAGCGACGATGCCGACGAGCAGGAACGCCGAGCCCAAGAACGTATAGAGGAAGAATTTCACGGCCGCGGCCGAGCGACGCTCGAATCCCCAGCCTGCTATCACGAAATAGATGGGCACGAGGGTGAGCTCGAAGAACAGGAAGAACAAGACCAGGTCCAACGACACGAAGCTCCCGAGGCACGCTGCCTCGAGGACGAGCATCCAGACGACGAACGATCTCGGATCGCGTCTTACTCGCGCACCAGCGAGTGCGATGGGGAACAGCACGGCGGACATGATGATCAAGAAGAGCGAGATTCCGTCTACGCCCAAGTGCCAACCGATCCCGAGCTGACCGGTCCAGGCATGGTTGCTGACCATCTGGAATGCGCCGTCGCCAGTACGGAACCGCACTGCGATGGTTATCGACAGCGCAAGCGTTGCAAGCATGCTGGCGGCACCGATGACCTCGACGGCAAGTCTCTGCCTTACTTCCCCGAGTGAGCGCGGCACGAACGCGGCGACGAGTGCCGCCCCCGCGGGGAGGAGGACGAGCACCGTCAAGAACGGGAAGGCGGTGTCGGCGGTGCCAGGCGTCATCTTCCCCCCGCGTCCATCGACGAGTCCATCAGCGGGCCTTCACGAGCATGAAAGCGAGAAGGATCACGGCTCCGACGACTATCCCGAGCGCGTACTGTCTGACGAAGCCGGTCTGGATCTTGCGCAACCCGCTCGCCGCGCGTCTGACCGCTGAAGCGGTACCGACAACAGCTCCGTCGATCACTCGACGATCGAATACCGCTGCTGCCTTCGCGAAGACGATGCTCGGGCGTCCGATGAGGAAGTCGTACACATCGTCAACGTACCAGGCGCGCCTCAGCGCCTCGGGTTCGAGCGACGGCTGCTCGGCCGTCCTCCTCCAGAGTTGCCAGGCCGCCGCAAGGCCGGCGATGGCGATGAGGCCGTCGACGACCGACAGGATCACTCGGGTCGCTACCGACCCGGCTGGAAGGTGCTGGTGAGCACCCAGCACCGGGTCGAGCCAGGAAAGCGGAGCCGATATCCCCGTATGCCACCAAGGCAGGTCCAGTAACCCGCCCAACAACGACAGGGCAGCAAGAACGATCAGTGGGACGGTCATCACCCATGGCGACTCGTGCGGCTGAGAGTCAGTTCGGTGGGCGGAAGGCTGCGCCGCATTCTCAACCCGCGACGAATCGAATGCCTTTCGCCAACGTTCGTCTCCGGTGAAAGCGAGCACGTAGAGCCTCGTCATGTAGTACGCCGTCAGGAGCGCCGTGACGAGACCTATCGCCCACAACGGGCGAAAGCGCTCGAATGCGTTCGAAAGGACGTCTCCTTTGGCCCAGAAACCCGAGAACGGGAAAACCCCTGCGATCGCCAACCACCCGAACACGAATGTTGCCGCCGTGATCGGCAGGTACTTTCGCAAGCCACCCATTCGCTTGAGGTCCTGTTCGTCGTCCATTCCGTGGATCACAGACCCGGCACCCAGGAAGAGCTGGCCCTTGAAGAACGCGTGAGCCACCATCAAGAAGATCGCGGCGACGTAAGCCCCCGAGCCGACGGCGAGGAACATGTAGCCGAGCTGCGAGATCGTGGAGTACGCGAGAACCTTCTTGATGTCGTTCTGAGCGCACGCGATGGTCGCAGCGACCAGGGCCGTCACAACGCCGATCGTGGCGATCACGACCTGAGAGTCGTGTGACAGCGCAAGCAGGGGGTTCATCCTGCAGAGCAGGTAGACGCCCGACGTGACCATCGTGGCGGCGTGGATCAAGGCAGACACCGGCGTCGGGCCTTCCATGGCGTCCGCGAGCCACGGGAAGAGGGGGATCTGGGCGGACTTCCCTGCCGCGCCCAAGAAGAGGAGCAGACAAGCGGCGGTTCGAGCACCGGGCCCGAACGATCCGAGGTGGCTGAAGATGACTGTGTACTGGAGTGATCCCGTCTTGGAGAAGATGAGGAACATCGCGAGCAAGAAGCCCACGTCCCCTATCCGGTTGTAGATGAAGGCCTTCTTGCCGGCGCTCGCCGCGCTGTCGCGCTCGAACCAGAATGCGACGAGCCAGTAGGAACACGCCCCGACTCCCTCCCAGCCGACGAACGTGAACAACAGGTTGCCGGCAAGGACCAGCAACAACATCGAGAACACGAAGAGGTTGAGGTACAAGAAGAACTTCGGGTAGTCCTCGTCGCGGCGCATGTATCCGATCGAGTACAGGTGGATCAGCGTGCTCACGCCCGTAATGAACAGCGTCATCGTTACGGACAGCGGATCGATGAGAAGCGACGCCTTGACCTGCAAGGGCCCAGTCGATATCCACGAGAAGAGGTTCTCCGTCACCTCGCGCCCAGCCCCGGACGGATGCGAAAGCAACCCTGCGTAGGTGACGAGGGCCGCGACGAACGACCCACCGACGGCCACGGTCCCGACGATTCCCGCCCAAGGATCGCCGATGCGCTTCCCGGCGACGACGAGAATCACAAAGCCGGCGAGCGGCAGCGCCAGCATGATGGGGGCGGCGTAGACCATGAGCGCGCGTCAGCCCTTCATGACGTGCAGATCGTCGGCCGTAGCCCCTTTGCGGCGCCTGAACACGGACACGGTTATCCCGAGACCGATGACGGCCTCGGCCGCAGCGACTACCAGGACGAAGAAGACAATGGACTCACCGCCGATGTCGCCGAGCATGCGTGAGAAAGCGACAAAAGCGATGTTGGCGGCGTTCAGCATCAGCTCTACGCACATGAGCATGACGAGCACGTTGCGCCTCAACAGAAGCCCGAGAGCGCCTATGGAAAACAGGACCGCAGAAAGGGTGAGGTACCAAGATCCGGGGACGCTCACGCTCTTGCCTCGTCGTCGCTCTGCAACTCCTGGCCGCCCTCGGCTGGTTCCGACGGGCCTTCTGTCACGTCAGCCTGCGAGGGTCGCGTCTTGGGCCGTCGTGAAAGGACCACCGCGCCGACGACTGCGATGACGAGCAGGGCGGAGGTCACCTCGAATGGGAACAGGTAGGTGGTGAACACCGAGCGGCCAAGCGCCGCCACGTCGCCGCCGCTCTGGTCTCGGGCTCCCGCGACCGCGTGTGCTCCGACCGCCCAATGTGCCTCGATACCGAGGGCGAGTACGCCTCCGAGGGCCAACACCACCAGGGCGACAGCGATAGGCCTCTGTCCCCACAAGGGCTCCGTCTCCAGGTTCTCCTGTTTGTCGACTCCGAGAAGCATGATCACGAACAGGAACAGGACGACGATCGCCCCGGCGTAGACGATCACCTGGACGGCCGCCAAGAAGTTCGCCTGGAGCTCGATGAAGATGACCGCCACGCCGAACAGAGTCATGACGAGCATCAGAGCCGAGTGGACGGGATTGCGGGCGACGACGACTCCGAGGGCTCCAGCGAGGATTGCCACCGAGGCCCATACGAACGTAAGTGCATCGGGACGGGTCGCTGCGAGGAGCTGCGCAAGCGTCGGGACGAGGTGAGTCACTTTGCGCGCCGCCTCGGGGGACGCAAGGCACTCTTCAGCAGATCCGCCTTCTTGCGGGTGCGGGCGATCATTCCCGCCATGCCTCGTTGGTCGGGCGGTCTTTCTGAATCATCCAGGTGCATCGCCATCGTCTCGCGCAGCTGCCTGCTCCCGGTCGCCGCGTCGTCACGCGCCCCCGACTGGCCGCCTTCAGGTGCGCGGATTCCGTAACCGAGCTCGGCTGACCACTGGACCTTGCCCTCGTAGTCCGCGACCCCGCTCGGTGACGTTGCCCTCATCCATGCAGACGTGTGCTGGTCGTCGCCCGGTCGCCAGTCCTCCCAGGGGAGGTGTTGGGGCCGGCCGTCGTCCTGCACGACGAGCTCCCGCTTCGTGTAGATGGCGTCTGCCCTGTTGGTGAACGAGAACTCGAACATCTTGGTCTCGGTTATCGCCTCTGTCGGGCACGCCTCTACGCACAAGTCACAGTGGATACAGCGGAGATAGTTGATCTCGTAGACGAAGCCGAAGCGCTCTCCGGGCGACACAGGTTGATCCGCAGGATTGTCGGCGCCGCGCACGTATATGCAGTCCGCAGGACAAACACCGGCACAAAGCTCGCAGCCGATGCATTTCTCCATCCCGTCCTCGTAGCGGTTCAGGACGTGACGACCGTGTACCCGAGGTGGCTTCGGATGCTTCTCGCGCGGGTACTGCACCGTCAGCCGAGGCCTGGCCATCTGTTCGAGAGTCACCTTGAAGCCGCCCAGGAACTTGACGGGGTCGAAGCGGTCAGAGCCGGCCATCAGCGACTCTCCTCTCCGGTAGGGCTTCCAATGGTTGGACCCCCCGGCGGTCCTCCTACGGGCTCCAGTACGCCCTCGTCAGACCCGACGATCGCATCGCCTCTCGCGTGCCCGACACGAACCGCGTGGAAGAGGAGGCCGCCCGATGCGATCACGACCGCCACCGTGGCCCAGAAGGGCCACCCGGCACCGAAGATCTCTGCGACGGCGACGAAGAGGAGCCAAGCGAGCGACACCGGGATAAGGAACTTCCACCCGATATCCATCAACTGGTCGTAACGAAGGCGCGGAAGGGCGGCGCGTAGCCATACATAGAGGAAGAGGAATGCGAACGTCTTGGCGAGGAACCACGCGATCGGGAAGAGCCAGCGCAGGATCATTACGTGGGGAGCCGGGCCGTCAGGTCCGCCGAAGAAGAGAGTCACTACAACCGCCGACATGGTGATCGTGTTCATGAACTCCGCCAAGAAGAACAGCGCGAAGCGGATCGACGAGTATTCGGTGTGGAAGCCTCCGACCAGCTCTTGCTCGGCCTCGGCGAAGTCGAAGGGGGGACGCTGCAGCTCCGCGGTTATGGCCAACAAGAAGATAAGGAACGGGACCACTCCCAGGCGGATGACGTTCCAGTTCCAGAAATGAACTGCCTGGCTCTCCACGATCGCGCGTGTGGACAGCGATCCGACCGTCGCGACGGTGCCGGTAACGATGATCGTCGCAACGGTCGTGAGCCCGAGGGCGGCTTCGTAGGAGATCATCTGTGCGCTCGCCCTCACGGCGCCGAGCAAGGGGTACTTCGAACCGGAAGACCAACCTGCCAGCATGACGCCGTAGACCGAGATCGACGACATTGCGAGAAGAAGGAGGATCCCGATCGGCGGGTCTGCCACCTGCAGTTCGAACGTGTGGTGCGCGATCGTTACGAATCCGCCAACTGGCACGATCGTAAAAGCCACGAGCGCGGGGACTATGGACAGATATGGCGCGAGCTTGAACACGAACGTGTCGGCTCTCTCGGGTAAGAGGTCCTCTTTAAAGAACAGCTTGATCCCGTCAGCCAGGGTCTGAAGTATCCCGAAGGGACCAGCCCTGTTCGGTCCGATCCGGTCTTGCATGTCGGAGATGAGCTTGCGCTCGAACCAGATCATGAGCATGACCGACACGAGCAGGACTCCGAATGCGACCAGCACCCTCACGACGATCACGAGAAGCTCGGCCCAATGCACTCCCGGCGCGAGGAGAGGGTCGCCGGCCTGAGCCACCAGGTTCGCTATGCCGCTCACACCGGCTCCATTCGCACCGGCTCCATCTGCAGATCGACGAACGCATCCCCTGAGCGGACGAGCCGAGCGGCGCTACCGGTGTCCACGTCGGGTGAGGCTCCGCCGCGCGCACCGCCGGGCCCGTCGCTACGTACATTCGCGCTTATATCGACAACGCCTCGAAGAACGCCCGCATCTGCCGCGACCTGGACCTCCAGAGCAGCCCGAGCAGAGCCGTCGGGAAACTTGGTCACAAGGCGGACCATTGAGCCCGGGACGATCTTTCTGGATTCGAGCTCGGCAGGATTCACCTTCGCCACCAGTGGCTCGATCAATTCCCGCGAGGGACGGGCTCTCGAGCATCTGCACCCCGTGGTCATAGAGACGTCGCGGCGAGATCAGCCTCAGGGTGCCGGCATGCGCTTCAACAACGGCACTGTCCGAGTAGTGAGCAATCTCGCGGGACACGAGCGGAGGCCTCGCAACCCGCTGCGTCGGCTGAGTGCGATCCAGAGCAGGAGCCAGAGCAGGAGTCGGAGCCGGATTCAGAGCCGGAGCCGCGCCCGACCCGTTCGATCCCCCTTGCTGCTCGGCGAATCCGACCCTTGACACCGCACCTTGCAATTCGACCGACTCGATACCTGGAGTGGCGATTGGATCGAAGGGAGCTCCGTCTGTTCCCGGCGTCCCCCGACCGAGGACCACTCGAGTCGCCTTAAGCGGCACGACCACTCCGTCTCTTGCAGCGGGAGAATCGAGCACGGCCCGGGTGAGCCCGGTGTGCGAGGGGGCGAGCCTCTCTATCTCGTCCCAGAGTTCAGCCGCCGACCCGACACCGAGATCCGAGCCGAGCTGAGCGGCGAGCTCGACAGCGATCATCCAGTCAGGCCAGCACAGGGGGGGTGGGGTCAGCTTCTGTCCGACCCGCAGAACCCGGCCCTCGATGTTGGTCGTGGTCCCCGGTCGCTCGTGATGCATGGTCGCAGGGAGAAACACGTGGGAGCGCGCCACCGACTGCGTCTGCACGCAGTCGACTGCAATGACGAGTTCCGCCACGGCGAGCGCGTTCGTTGCAAGCTCGAAATCCGGGAAGTCTCCGATCGGATCCGCTCCGAGAAGTACAACGGCCTTCATCGAACCGTCTGCCAGACCCTCGAGCACTCCGACGGTGTCGCGCCCGCGTTCGGACGCAACGGCGGACCACCCGCGCTCGGTGCTGTACCAAGGCCTGCCGTCGTCGAGGGTTACCCGCCCGGGCAGAAGACCCGGGGCGAGCCCCATGTCGATGGCGCCCATGACGTTTCCGCGACGCAACGCAGGAAGGAATCGAGCCGCCGGATAGGTGTCTGCCAGTAGCTCTGCGGCCTGAGTCACAGCTCCCGCGCTTTCGGCGACGGAGCCGCGGCCCACGACGACCACGAGTCCCGAGCCGTCATCACCAATCGACGAAAGTGCCGAGACTGAGGCGTCCCAAACGCTCTCGGGCACTTCAGCCGGCCTGCTGCGAGCAACCAAGGCGCGCACCATCGCAGCGGCCGTACCTGGTGCGGTGGGCAACGTCGCCGCCGCGTCTGAGCTCAAGTGTGTGGTCCGCGGCGTCAACTCGATGATCGGTAGGCCAAACTCGTCCGCAGCGCCTCGAAGGCGCAGGTAAAGGACGGGCAGCTCCTCGTAAAGGTCCCCGGCGATGACGACGACGCAGCTCGCCGAGCACGCCTCGTCGATTGTCGCGCGTGGCAATCCGAGCACGAGCTCAGCGGGAAGTCCGTCTCCGAGCTGCGAATCCACAGAGTCTGTGCCGATCACCCCCTTGGCGAGTTTGGCCCACGCATACGCGTCCTCGTTGGTGAGACGCGCACCGCCGATCACGCCGATTGCCTCCGGCCCGTGCTTCTTCTTTATCGCCGCGAGCCGGTCACCTGCGGCAGAGATCGCCTCGGACCATTTGACGACCTCGAGCGCACCGCTCGCCGACCGAACGTGGGGTTCGGTGAGACGATTCGAGGAATTCACCGACTCGTAGCCGTAGCGGCCTTTGTCGCAGAGCCAGCTCTGGTTCACGGGATCGGAGTCCATACCGAGAAGGCGGGTGACCCTGTTGGACGAGGACTGGACGGCGGCCCGGCATCCGACCGCGCACGTCGTACAGGTCGACTCCACCTGGTCGAGGTCCCAAGGCCGCGCCGTGAACCTGTAGGGAGTCGAGGTCAGCGCGCCGACGGGGCAGATCTGAACCGTGTTGCCACTGAACACGGAACTGAATACATGACCTGGCGCGATCGCGACCTCGATCTGGTCACCGCGGCCGGCGAAATCGATCATCGGTTCGCCTGCGATCTCGGCGGCAAATCGGGTGCACCGTCCGCACTGGATGCAACGTTCGCGGTCCAACAAGACCAGCGGGGAAAGCGCGATCGGCTTGGCGAAGTGCCTCTTCTCCTCGATGAACCGGCTCTCACCCGGCCCGTAGGCGAGCGTCTGGTCCTGAAGCGGGCACTCCCCTCCCTTGTCGCAGACCGGGCAGTCGAGGGGGTGATTGACGAGCAGGAACTCGAGGACCCCGTCTTGAGCTTTCCGGACGCGCTCTGACGTCGTGTCCACGACCATGCCGTCGGCGACGGACACGTAACAGGCGGGTTGGAGCGAAGGGCCGCGTGGCCCGCTTACTTCGACGAGGCACATCCGGCACATCCCGACCGGCTTCATGCGGGGGTGGTAGCAGAACCGGGGAATGAAGACGCCGGCGTCTTCTGCGGCAGCGATCAGAAATTGCCCCGCTTTCACTGTGATGTCGCGGCCGTCGAGACTTATGCCGACCGTCGCTCCATCCGCAGCGTGCGGAGCGATGGCGTGGTGAGAGGTGACAGTTGGATCAGGCACGTGTGCACCCACCCTGCTTCACGTGCTCCAAGAACTCGTCACGGAACATGCGAATTCCTGACGCGACCGAAGAGGGAATCGACGGCCCCAGAACGCAGATGGTGGTCTGCAGCGGAGGCCAGCTCACACCCGGCGAGAGGTTGTCGGAGAGATCCATGAGCAGGTCGATGTCCGAGTCGCGACCGCCTCCGAATTCGAGACGCGCCAAGATGTTCTCGAGCCAGCCTGCACCTTCCCTGCAAGGCGTGCACTGCCCGCACGACTCCCGGCGGAAAAAGCGCGTGATCCGCCACGCCGCTCGGACGATGCAGGTCGAGTCGTCCATCGCCAGGATCGATCCCGATCCGAGCATCGATCCGGCTTCACCAACCTCGTCCTGACCCAGCGGCAGATCGAGCTGGTCGGGGCCGAACCACGGCGCAGAGACACCACCCGGGATGATGGCCTTGAGGGTGCGACCCGAGGGAATACCGCCACCCAGAGCCGGGTCGAAGATGAGGTCCCTGAACGTCGTCTTCACCATCTCGAGCTCGTAGACGCCGGGGTTCCTCACGTGGCCGGCGAGTGCGAAGAGTCGGGTGCCCGTAGAGCGACCGGCCCCGAGAGCGGCGAATGCCGCTCCCCCGTTGGTGACGATCCACGGGAGGTTCGACATCGTCTCCACGTTGTTCACGACCGTCGGCTCTCCGTACAAGCCGATGGAGGCCGGAAAGTAAGGCGGCTTTATCCGCGGAAAGCCCCTCTTGCCTTCGAGGCTCTCGAGCAGTGCTGTCTCCTCACCGCATATGTACGCACCCGCACCCGGGTGCACGACGACGTCGATGCTGAACTCCGACCCGAGAATGCGCCTACCGACTGCCCCGTGCCCGTAGGCCTCGTTCAAGGCCTGCTCCATCCTCTCGAGTCCGAGGGCGAACTCGCCTCTTATATAGATGAAAGCCTGCGCGGCACCGATCGCGTAAGCGGCGATGAGCACTCCCTCGATGATCTGGTGAGGGTCGCGCTCGATCAGTAGATGATCCTTGAAGGTCGCAGGCTCGCTCTCGTCCCCGTTTATGACCAGGTAGGTCGTAGGTGCCTTTCGGAGCATCGACCATTTTCGGCCGGCGGGAAATCCCGCCCCTCCGCGGCCCAGGAGGCTGGCGGTGTCCACCTCCGCGGCGACCTCCTCGGGTGTCATCGTGAGCGCTTTCTTGAGTCCCTCGTAGCCACCTGTGGCCAGATAGCGCTCGAGGGTGTGGGAATCCTCGAATCCGAGGCGCGAGGTGACGATGCGAGGCGCTTCGGTGACCGTCACGCGTCTGTCGATCCCTCTTTTGCGGCCTTTGCGGGCTTTGCGGCCTTTGTGGCTTTTGTGGCGCCATTCGAGCCGCCTGACGGAGCCTGGCTGAGAGCAAGTCCCCCGGAACGCCGTATGCGAACAAGAGTGCCGTGTCGAGGCACTTCGTCGGAAAGCCGTCCAGCGACCAGGTCCTCGGTCAGGTGGTCGAAGGCATCGTGGGTGACGTCGCCGAAGAACCTGTGGTTCACCTGGAGGCACGGGGCCCTACCGCAGTCGGCCAGGCACTCAGCCTCTTCGAGCGTGAAGTTTCCGTCGGAGCTCGTCGCGCCGGCCCGCATTCCGAGTTGCTCTTCGGCGTGCTCCAACAGCTCATAGGCGCCGCGCAACATGCATGCGATGTTCGTGCATATCGAAACGAGGTACTTGCCCGTCGGCTCGGTGTGGAGCATGTCGTAGAACGACGCCGTGCCCACGACCTCGGCTGGGCTGATCCCGATCATTGCGGCGATCTCGTCTGCCGCTTCGGGCGTCAACCACCCGTCTTGTTCTTGAGCGAGATGGCACAACGGGATGAGTGCCGACCGTTTGTGCGGATAGAGGCTCATGACCTCGTTCGCGCGCTCTATCACCTCGTCGCTCAGGTGCCCACTCACCTGTCGACCTCCCCCATCACTGGATCCACCGACGAGATCGTCGCAATGGCGTCGGCTATGAGTCCGCCGTGCATCATCACAGGAGCACTCTGCAGATTGACGAACGACGGTGCGCGGATGTGCATCCTGTACGGCTTGGAGGAACCGTCAGAGACGAGATAGCACCCGAGCTCGCCGCGTGGCGACTCGATCGCGACGTAGACCTCCCCTTCGGGAACCTTGAATCCCTCTGTGAAGATCTTGAAGTGGTGGATCAGAGCCTCCATCGACTCGTCGATGCGAGCTCGCGGAGGCGGCGTCACCTTCTTGTCCTGCGTGCGGTAGTCCCCGAGGGGCATGAGGTCGAGCACTTGACGGACGATCCGGATCGACTCCCGTATCTCGTTGAATCGGCACACGTACCGGTCGAAGTTGTCGCCGTACGTCCCGACTATCACGTCGAACTCCACCTTGTCGTATTCGAGGTAGGGCATCGACCGCCTCAGGTCCCACGGCACTCCGGTTGAGCGCAGGATCGGACCCGTCGCCGAGAGTGCAAGGGCCTCTTCGGCGGTGATGCTGCCGACGCCGTCCATCCTCTGGCGGAATATCGGTTGTCCGGTGATCAGCTCGTCGTACTCGTCGAGCCGGGTTTCGACGTTGTCACAGATGACGACGACATCGTCCTCCCAACCGTCGGGTAGGTCCGCGGCGGTGCCACCGGGCCGGATGAAGTTGTGGTTCATCCGAAGCCCCGTCGTCTTCTCGAAGAAGGCGAGTATGAGCTCGCGCTCCCGGAATCCGAAGATCATCATCGTCGTCGACCCGAGGTCCATCCCGTTGGTGGCGAGCCACATCAGGTGCGAAGACATCCGTTGCAACTCGGAGAGCAGCATCCTGATCCAGGTCGCCCTCGGCGGTAGCTCTATACCGAGCAGTGACTCCGTCGCCATCGAGAAGACGAGCTCGTTGTTGAGCGGCGACAGGTAGTCCATGCGCGTCACGTTCGTGCCGCCCTGGACGTACGTGAGCTCCTCGCCTGTCTTTTCCATGCCGGTGTGCAGGTAGCCGATGATCGGCTTAGTCCTGAGCACCGTCTCGCCGTCGAGCTCGATCATCAGCCGCAGGACACCATGGGTGGAGGGGTGCTGCGGGCCCATGTTGATGATCATCGTTTCGTCGTCCGAAACCTCCACGTCGATGTCTCCGCCGGATGCCGGAGCGCCTTCGGGAAGGCGGAGCACGGATCCGATCTCGCGTCGTAGCTCCGGGGCCGCCGTGCGCGAACGCGTCTCGATCTCTTGGGACCCTTCAGCGGTCTCCGCGACAAGGCGGGGATCAAGGGTGTGATCAGGGCTCACCGTGGCCCCGGCGCCTCTTTGAATTGCACCGGGACTCTCCCAACGCTGTAGTCCTTGCGCAGCGGGTAGCCCTCCCAGTCTTCGGGCATGAGGATGCGCGTCAGATCAGGATGGCCCGAAAAGACGATGCCGAACATGTCGAACGCTTCGCGTTCCATTGCCTCCGCACCGGGGAACAATTCCCACAGAGAGTCGATCAAAGGATCGTTTTCGGGAATCTGCACGCGGACGCGGACTTTGGCGCGCTTCTGGACCGAAGTGAGAACGACCGCAATTTCGAACCGCTCGGGGACGATTTCCGGCGGGAGCTTGCGCCCGGGGTGCGTCAGATAGTCGACCCCGCAGAGGTCGGACAACAGTTCGAACCCGTCACCCCGCATTCTCGCGACCGCATCGTGATATTCCGCTCTCGAGCAAAACACGATCGAATGCGGCTTCGGAGGTACGTCGGATGCGACCGCCACTGCTCGGTCGCCAGGCGATTCATCCGCGCTCACTTGGGAGTGCCAAGCCGGACGGCATCCGGATCCTCGGATACCCAACCGGCCAGTTCGGGGGTCTCGACTGTCTTCAGGGGCCTCCGCGTGATGTCACCCGTTCGAATCTTCTCGTGAAGAGTGAGGATCGCGTGCAACAACGTCTCGGGTCCGGGGGGGCAGCCTGGTGCGTACACGTCGACAGGAACGACCTGGTCCACCCCCTGGACGATCGCATAGTTGTTGAACATTCCCCCTGTCGACGCACAGACACCCATCGAGATGACCCATTTCGGGTCCATCATCTGGTCGTAGACCTGACGAAGTACCGGGGCCATCTTCTGCGATACGCGACCCGCGACGATCATCAGGTCCGCCTGTCGGGGAGACGACCTGAAGACCTCCATTCCGAACCGGCTTATGTCGTAGTCCGCGGTGCCGACGGCCATCATCTCGATGGCGCAGCACGCGAGCCCGAAAGTCGCTGGCCAGACGCTGTTGCGGCGCGCCCACTTGACCAGGTCTTCGAGCCTGCCGGTAAGGAAGTTGTGGTGGAGATCCTCGAGCCCCACTTCGCCTCCTAGGCGGCTTCCTCGGCCTCGGGGCCGGGCCCGACGCGCACAACGGTCGAGCGCGTCGTGCGGGTTTGCGAGGAGTCCGCGGGACGCAGCCGCTTCGCCGGTCCCCAGTCGAGCGCGCCGTTGCTGACCAAGTAGAGGAACGAGATGAACACGGCTCCGGCAAAGACCAGGATCTCGACATAACCGAAGGTGGCCAGTTGGCGGTAGACCACCGCAAACGGATAGAGGAAGACGATCTCGATGTCGAAGATTATGAAGATCATCGCCACCAGATAGAAACGGACAGGGAAGCGTTCTGACGGTTCTCTGTCCGGCACGATTCCGCATTCGTAAGGTGCCACCTTCGCCTCGTGCGGACGTTTCTTCGGCGCCAGGAACACCGAGGCGACAAGGGACAATCCCGCGAAAATGATGGCCAGCACCACCATGGCGAATATCGGTAGATATGAGTCCATGAGCGGTGCCGGTTCTACCACGGGTGCCTCAGCGGGAGCACATTTGCCCTGCGCCGCCGTAGCATCGACGTCGTGGCCCCACCCCTCAAAGGCGATCCCGTCCACGACGTCCTCGTCATCGGAGGTGGCCCCGCCGGTGCCTCGTGCGCCTACTGGCTAGCCGAGAGCGGGTGGGACGTGGTGCTCGTGGAGAAGAAACGCTTCCCGAGGGAAAAGACGTGCGGCGACGGCCTGACTCCGCGATCTGTGCGGCAGCTGGAGGACATGGGTCTTGCCGAGGCGCTCACAGGAGCTCACAAATACCTTGGTCTTAGAGCCTGCGCCTTCGGCAAGGTCCTCGAAATGCGTTGGCCCGACCATCCGTCCTTTCCGTCTTACGGATATGTCATCACGCGCAAGGACCTGGACCAGATCGTCGCCGAACGGGCGGCGAAGGCAGGTGCCCACGTGCTCCAAGGGCACGAGGCGCTCGAACCGCTCCTGCCTCTTGGTCACGTCCCCGCCTCGCCGACTGGGCGCACAGACTCGCCGAACGGACACCGCGGCTCGCCGGGTACCCTGCCCGCGATCTCGGGAGCCCGCGTCGCGGATGTCGGGTCGGGGACGACCAGCGAGATCAGAGCGCGTTACGTGGTGGTCGCCGACGGGTCCAACTCCCGTTTCGGGCGCGCTCTCGGATCCTCGCGTGATCGTCGCTCTCCGATAGGCATGGCGCTTCGCGGGTATTACACCTCGGAGCGCCACGACGACTTGTTCATCGAGTCGCACCTCGACCTGAAGGATCTCTCGGGCGCCGTGGTTCCCGGATACGGATGGATCTTCCCTCTGGGCGACGGACGGGTGAACGTAGGAGTGGGCCTGCTGACCGTCGCGGGGCGATGGAAGGGATTGAACACCAGCCATCTGATGGACGCCTTTGTGCAATCGGCCCCCCGGTCATGGGGACTGACGCCGGAGACCTCGTGTGGACCTCCGACCGGGGGGAAGCTTCCGATGGGATTCGCCATCCACCCGAGTGCCGGTCCGAACTCGCTCGTCATTGGCGACGCGGCCGGTGCGATCAACCCCTTCAACGGGGAGGGCATCGCATACGGGTACGAGACCGGACGGCTTGCGGCGGCGTGTCTCAGCACAGCGCTGGCCGGCGAAGGACCTGGTGCGATCGCCGACTACGAGCGCAGGCTTCATGAGTCGTACGGCGACTACTACAGGGTGGGCCGGGCCTTCGTGAAGCTCATCAGCAACCCTCAGGTGTTGCGGGCTTGTATGCGCACCGGAATGGCCGTGCCACCGATCATGACCGGGTTGTTGCGGATCATGGCGAACTTGATGCGACCCGAGGCCTATGCCGCGCCCGAGATGGCATACCGAGCATTGTCGGCGGTCGGCAGGTTGCTCCCTGACACTTCGCCAAGCCCATCATTTAGCTAGGTACGACAAACGGCGCTAGCCGCCGTGCACCCTGTAGACGACGGTGGTGGAGTGCTGAATCGACGACGTGTTGCGGCTCGTCGTGTTGTGATTCAGAACGAAGAGAATCAGCACGAGCTCGGCGATCAAGACGACGACGACCACGCCGATCAGTGCGACGAGCAAGCGCAACAAGCGTTTCTCGCGCCGTTCTGAGGTGCTGTCGCCGGCGTCGGGCTGTGTATCCGCCGCCACCGCCTGCGGTTCCACGGCCGGTTCCGCGGTCGGTTCTGGAGCCGGGGTCGCGGCCGGGGTCGCGGCCCGGATCGCGGCCGGGGTCGGGGCCAAAGCACCCGGCGCAGTAGGGGCGCCGATTTCCAGAGAGGCGGGAGCGCACCCTGGCGCCTGAGCCTCGTCGAGTTGGGGAGCCTCGGCGAGCGCCGGAGCGGTTTCGACAGCCGGTTCGTCAGCCGGATGCAACGGGGCAGCGACGGGAGCAGGAAACGGAGTTCGTCCCGCGGTGGCTATCGCCACCGAAGAGGTCGGCGGCTGCTCCACGCCATAGCGACCGGCGACGACCTGCTGCGAGATCGTTCCAACTGCCGATCGGCTCGCCGAAGATCCATTAGCCGCAGCCTTGTTGAGGGAAGCCTTGCTGGCAGAAGATCCGTTCGCCGAAGATCCATTGCTTCCAGGCGCGCCGGCCGGCACGTGCACTCCGTAGCGCCGTGTCTCGGTGCGGCCGGCCGCGTTTTCCCGACCGGTGTCAGTCGGTGACCGCGTACCGTTGTCGCCGGGTGACGAGGGACGAGCCCGCGTCGAAGACGACGACGGCAAAGGGGGCTCGGCCTGCGAAGTGGGAGTGGCCGGAGAAGTAGCAGACGTCGGAGGGCCCTTCGTGCTGACCGAGTCGGTCACGGTAGGCACGTCGGCCGCGTCGGGCGCCCCGGCCGCGTCGGGCTGAATGATCGGAGGCCTTGTCCCGCCGTAGTACTCGGACATGACAGCAAGCTCGGTCTCCACCACGACCGTCTCGCTAGGCGGGACGCGGTTGACCGGCAGCAGCAGTTGAAGGATGCGGCCGTTCGCAAGGCCGACCTCGAGCGTGGTCGCGGGCGAGCCATCGGGAAGTCTTGCCGGGCGCTGACAAGTGAAGCTGGTCGTGAGGGCCCAGGGAATCGTGCGTTCTGCACCCGGCTCGGGCCCCGTGAGGGTGAAACCTCGTGAGTCAGCCACGACAGACATCCCGGGAACTTCCTTGGATCCGTCGGCTGACTCGGTGACGAGCCACGCTCCTTCGAGATTGACCGGCTGCAGCCGGCGGCGGGGGGGAACCGCGGTCATCACGCCACGCTCCTTTCGACCGAGAAGCGCCTGGACTGCATGCGGATCTGCATGCGGATCTGCATGCGGATCTGCATGCGGGTCTCCATGAGGGTCACGATGACTCCCCCGCGACGTTCTGCTCGACGGCGGCGAGAAGTTTCGTGGCTTCGGCCGAGGGGAAGCTGCGTGACGAGATCGTCTCGAAGACAGCGATCATCCGGCCGGCCGTCACGACATCGATGTTCCCGAACAGTGCGCCTCGGCTGGGGCGGCCCTTCCGGTAGAAGGTCTCAGTGAAACCCTGAACGGACACGGCGGCGACGCTCGACCCAAGACGGGTTGTGTGCACCGACGCGTAGGCAAACGGGATCTTGGACGTAGCACCACCGACGAGCCTGGGCGTTACAGCGGTCAGGAACAGCGAGTAGCACCCCGCAAAGTTCCGTTCCCCGAAGACGGAAACATCGGCTTTCTGTTCGGCCGACGTTCCGAGCACCATCACTGACGACTCCGTGGAAGTCGCGGCCACCGAGGGGTCTTCGAAGAGAGGCGACGATGAAAGCGCGGTTTGTCCTGGAACCGCGACGCCCTGCACAAATCCCAGTACCGCCAGAGCAGCGTCGGCTTGTGGCGCGGGAACCTTCATACAGCGAGCGAAGTTCGCGGCGATGGAAGCGGCCGCCTTGGAGCCGCTCACCGAAACAGGAACCCCGCTCTTGGCCTGGCTGAACCCTAGGGCGCCGATGGCCCCGCCGATCGTTCCCGGCACCCCTTTCCACCCGGGTACCGCTCCGGGTGCGAGGTTCGCCGCGGCGGCGGACAACACGTCCCGAGAGGTTCCACCAGCGCTCGTCGAACCTCCCTTGTGCGACCGCACGACGTACGCAGATGCCGCGCCTGCGATGAGAACGACGACCAGAACCACGGCGACACGCGCCTTGCGGTTGCCTCGCTTCTTGCCGGCTCGCACGTACTGCCCCGCCGAAGGTCCTTGGGACACAGAGAGCGTCCCGCCTGTGGCAGGCGGCAATGCTCCCGGCGGCAGGACGCCGGGCGGCATCTGGCCGGAGGCAGGTTCACTGCCACCGATGGCAACGGGCGGCGGCAACGCTGCCGGGATGCGCGCAAGAGCGGTCAGCCTGTCCTCGAGCGTGCCGGCTCCTTCGGGCCCCAGGTAGGCCTGAGGCACGAAGAAACGAAGCGCGTTCCCGTCGATATTCACCTCGAGCACGACGGCAGCACGACCGTCGGGCAGCTGAGCCGGCTGGCGGCAAGCGATCGTGCTGGCGCGCCCCCAGGGCATTGTCCGCACAGAGGAGGGCTGAGGCCCGACCACGGTCAGGCCGTGGTCGTCCGCGAGAAGTGCGAGCCCGCCCACGACGGCGGGACCTTGATCCGTGGATCCGGAGAGGTAGACCTCGTCGAGGCGAACCTGCCCTCCACCGAGCATCACAGGGGCGGTCATCGATCCGTTAACCCGACGCCGCCATCGCCACGATGGGGCGGTTCAGCGTGATGTTGCCGGTCGAGCCACGGAAGAACGCGTTCCCGAAGGAGAAGACGCCCCCGTCTGTCGCGACGAGCCAGTAGCCGTTCCCGTCTGAGGTAACGGACATCCCCACTATCGGTCTGTTCAGCCGCATGGCCCCGGTCGATCCGTGGAACCCGGCATCGAAGGCGAAGATCCCGCCGTCGGAAGCGACCATCCAGTAGCCACCCGTGCTCGGGTCTGTCGCCATGTCCACGATCGGCTTGTTCAGATGCCTGTTGCCCATCGATCCGTGGAACTTGGCGTCGCCGAACGCAAAGATCCCGCCGTCGGAAGCGACCATCCAGTAGCCCTTACCGTCCTTGGTGGGCGTCATCCCGACGATCGGTCTGTTCAGATGCCTGTTGCCCATCGATCCGTGGAACTTGGCGTCGCCGAACGAGAAGATCCCCCCGTCGGATGCGACGAGCCAGTACCCGTTGCCGCTAGGGGTCCTCGCCATCCCGACGATTGGCTTGTTGAGGAATCTCCCACCCATCGAGCCGTGATATCGGGCGTCTCCGAACGAGAACATGCCGCCGTCGGAGGCGACCAGCCAATATCCGTTGTGACTCGACGTCGCAGTCATGCCGACGATGGGTCTGTGAAGTATCCGATTGCCCATCGACCCGCGGTAGCTGGAGTCACCGAAGACGAACACCCCACCATCGGTGGCCGCGAGGCGGTATCCCTCGATGCTGCACGGCGGCACGTTCGGGTGGCACGCGTAGTTGTTCGGCACCGCAGATGCGATCGAGGATCCGGTCAGTTGCGCGTCGTGGTGGAACTCGGGCCACGAGCCACTGCCTGTCGAGTTCGGTCCGCCGGTGACGTGATATGCAGCGATGAAACCGTCTGTGTTGTCGCCGTCGATGCCCCGATACGTCCCGGCGACCACCACGTCGACGCCGACGTGTGACGGGTCCGGAACCACGAGAGGGCTGTTGGACATCGCCAGGTTCGCCGCCTTGTGGCCGGGCCAGGTGACGTTGAGACCGTTGGGCGGATACACCGCACCGGTCCTGCCGTCGAGTACGTACCAACCGAGACCGGTCGCAGCTATCACGTCCTGGTAGCCGCCCCCGAGGTCAGCCGTGGCGACGCTCCCGGTGATGGTGTTGTTGGAACCGAGCGACACCGGTCCCCACAAGTGGTTCCCTCCCGGGCCGAACGCCCACACGGCGCCGCCAGTGGTCCTTCCGAGGGCCGTCCACGTCGGCTCGACGACGTCGAGCTGACCGTTGCCGAGCAGGTCGGCGAGGCTGGGCGTCGCCCTCGTGTACCCACCAAGGTGCTGCTCCCACTCGCGTCCGCCGGTCAGTGCGTTGTCCACGGTCAAGCCGTCCTGGTCACTGCCGTTCCAGTGGCGGCCGTGCCCGTAGACGACGACAGGTCCGCTGCCGTTCAAGTTCCCGACGACCGGCGAGGAGGTAACGACTTCGTTGCTCGCAGCGGTCCAATACGTGCCGCCGCCGGCGTTCATCAATCTGACGGATCCGCCGTTCCAGTTGTTGAAGACGCCGGCTGTCGAGTCACTCGCTGCGACTATGCGCTGACCGTTGACGTTTGCGATCGCAGCGGTGGCGAACGTGGTGTCCGCCGTCTGCTGGGGCCATCCGGCCTCGTTCGCGCCGTTGGCCGGGTTGAGTGCGTAGAGGGTCTGGCTGATTCCGCCGACGACTATCTCTGTGCGTCCGCTTCCCGGATTGCCAATGGTCGGTGAGGCGAAGATCGGCGGGTGTGGCGCGTACGTCCCGAACACGTTGGGCAGATTGCGGGCCCACAACTGGTTTCCCGATGGGCCGAACGCGTAGATGCTCCCGACGCACGCCGGCAGGTTCGTGCCGCAGTTCTCGTTGTAGACGGGCGGCTGCTCTCCCGAGGTGTCACCCGTCGTCACGAACACGTTGTCGAGCCCTCCGCTCGGGGCGTAGACAGAAGGCGCGGAGTCGATACCGGCGTCGGTGTGCTTGGGCCACCCGGCGACCGTGCTGCCGTTCGAGAGGTGAACGGCGTACACGTCACCGTTGCCCCGGGATCCAACAACGATCGACGTGCCCGCCGAGTCGAGCCGGGCCTGAGTGGGCGACGACTCGACGATCTGGGAGTTGGGCCCCAACATGCGTTCCCACTTGAGGGTCACGGTCACGGCGTGCGGCGAGACCACTCCGACCTGCGCTCCGACCTGGGCTCCGGCCGTGTGCTGCGCCAGAGCGGCCTGGGTCCCGAAGCCGGCCACGACCACGGTCGTCACCGCGACGGCAGCGAGTGAACCCGCGAACCTCCGCCGGCTGTGTATCGGGGTAGATCTGCCTGGCAGAATCCCTGGCATAGTCGAAAGGTTGCGTCGGGGCGTGAAAAAGCGCATTACTTCTCGGTCTCGTCGGCTAGGGCCGGTGACTTGAGTCCTGGGACCCCGGTTTGTGCCTAAAGCGGGCCGAAGCGCCACTAATCAGCTGCCCGGGTCAGCTACCCGGGCGCCCGAAGGGGTCAGCAGTCGGCTCGGGGACCCGGAAAGGCGGCTCGAGCCCAGGTCAGGCCTTGCGGTGCGCGAAGGCGACGAGCTCCATGTTTTCGTAGAACAAAGCGGGCTTGTACGAGAAAACCTCGTTCGCTCCGAGCCCACGATCGGCGAGAAGCGTCGTCTCGATGGTCTCGCATTTGGTCCCGTACGTCTGGTAGCCGGGCGCCCAGACGTACCAGATCCTGTGATCGGGCTGGCTCATCTTCTCGAGCTGCACGGCGAACGCCTTAGGGGAGGCGGAGCCGGTGGTCTTTGCGTAGTCGACCCAGTCCACGAACTGGGGTCCGGTGCCACGGGGGAAGGTGATCTGCTGGTAAACGCCGGAAGGCAGGAGCCGGCTGACGTCAGGTCCCAACTGGTCGGGACAGTAAGCGACGACATCGCCCGGCTTTGCCTCTCGAGCGAGCACGGAAGCGACCTGGATCGCCTGGCTCCGTTGCGACGAGATGTTGCTGATGCTCGTTCCAAGTCCGAACAGTGCCGCCGCCATCAGCACCGCTGATGCGATGCGCCTGTCCGACAACGTGGACAGACCCATGGAGACGAGAAGCAGCAGCGGGATGAAGATGACCGACGCGTAGCGCGCCGAAAAGGCACTCCCTTGGATGTAGCCGCCGGCGATCGCGAGTACGAGGGTGCCGACGACGGCGATGGCGAGTCCCCTCGCGAGAGGAATCGTTCGCAGGTCGAGCAGGACGTGCACCCGGTCCCGGGCAATCCCGAACAGCCCGAGGCCGGCGAGCGCGAAGTACAGCAACGCCAGCGCGCGGCCCTGATTGGTCGGGCCTCCCGCAAAGGAGCTGACCGCGTTAACCAACGCCGCGAAGTTCGCAGGGGCCGCCCACGGGGTTCCCGTGTGGCGCGACTGGTAGAGGAACGTAGGTATCCATGGGACGAACGTGAGACATCCGACGACGATGGCGCCCAGTGCAGCGCGCGCACCTCGACGCCGGCGGATCGGGCCCCTCCACCACTGGTACGCGAGCCACGCGCCGATGACGGCGACCAGATAGATCGCCCAGTAGTGCGAGTAAAGAAGCAGGCCCGTGCAGAGCGCCAACACGATCAGGTTCCACACGGTCGGCCGCCGCAACGCCGAATCCAGAGCCAGATAGCCCGCCGCGGCGAGGAACGCCACGAGCGAATACATCCGCGCCTCGGTGCCGTAGTAGATGGCGAACGGCGACGTTGACACGAGAACCGTCGCGGTGACCGCAACCGTGCGGCCGCCGAGGCGTTTCCCTGCGATCCACGCGAGAGGGAGGGTGGCGACGCTTATCACCCCGGACAGCGACCGTGCGCCGAGGTCCGACGTTCCGAAGACCTTCATCCAGAAATGGAGCAAGAAGTAGTAGAGCGGCGGTGCACCGTCGCGCATCAACGCCGCGTGCAACTCGGACAGCGGCAGGCTGCTGATGTTGACGGTCAGAGCCTCGTCGAGCCACATGTCCGAGTGCGTCCAGAAGCGCAGGACGATCCCGACGGCGACGAGCAAGGCGGTCGCGCCGATGACCCACTCGGCGGGCGGCCAGTTCGTGTCGAACGGCCGGCCGAGCACGAGGCGTGCCTCGGGGAGCTCACCGGCCCCGACGTGGCGCTCGACCGGCTTCGCCTCTGCCTTCGTCTCCGGCGTCGTCTCGTCCAGGACGTCCATCGCGCTCGCATGGTAACTACTCGAACGGGCGAGCCAGGAAACGGCGCGCGCCAGTAGCCTCCGGTCGGTGCCGGCCACCGACGATTCCCTAGGATCCGCCGGCGGCAGCGTGGCCGATCTGGCCGAGCAGATTGCGGGGATCTCCTGGTACCACTCCGTCGATCTCGGCAACGGGATCGTGACGCCCGGCAACCCGCCCGACCCGCGCATGGTGGCCACCGGCCTGCCCGATCTCCGCGGAAAGAGCGTGCTCGACATCGGGGCGTGGGACGGTTTCTGGTCGTTCCTCGCCGAGAAGAGGCACGCCGAGCGCGTCGTCGCAATGGACCACTACGCCTGGTCGGTCGACTTCGCCGCCCGCCTCAGGTACTGGGAGCAATGCGAATCCGAGGGCACGGTCCCGGACCACCGCCTCGATTTCACCGAGTTCTGGCAACCGGACACGATGCCCGGCCGCGCGGGCTTCGATCTGGCCCGCCGGGTGACCGGCAGCTCCGTCGAGCCGGTGCACGCGGACTTCATGACCGTCGATCCCGAACAGATTGGCCGATTCGACGTGGTGCTCTTCTTGGGGGTGCTCTACCACGTGCGCGAACCGCTGAGTGCTCTGGAACGGGTGTGCAGGCTTACTTCTGAGGTGGCTGTCGTCGAGACCGAAGCGATCGCCGTTCTCGGTATGCCAGAAGCACGACTGATCGAGTTCCACGAGAGTGGCGGTTTGCGCGGCGACTACACGAACTGGTTCGTGCCGACAGAGGCGGCGTTGCACGCACTTTGCAAGGCCGCCGGTTTCGCAAAGGTGGTCACGCGGATCGGCCCACCGCCTCGGTCACGGCTCTTGAAATCAGGTGCGCGTCGCCTGACCCGACGCGCGCAGGGGTCCGATCGCCGCAGTCGCGATTCGTCTCATCCGGCGGTGACCAGATACAGGATCGCGGTGCACGCTTATCCGTCCAAGAGCTGAGGACTTGTCACTCAGCTCGGGGACCTGTCAGTCGCCCCCGCCCACCAGCTCGGCGGCGGCCGAACCCGCGGCCTCGACTACGAAGTCGAGCTCCGCTTCGCCGTGGGCCATCCCGGGAAATATCGCTTCGTAGGGCGACGGCGGCAACGCGACACCCCGGTCGAGCATCGCGGCGAAGAAGCGCGCGTAGCGACCACTTGACGCCGACGCGCGTGCACCCTCGTAGTCGCCGACAGGTGACTCCGAGAAGAAGACGCCGGCGAGTGGGCCTGCGACGGGAACCTGAACGGCGATGCCGCAGGAGTCGATCGCTTCTTTTAGTGCCGACGCGAACTTCGCCACCCGGGCGCCGAGAGCGGCGTAGTCGTCGGGCTTTACCTCCTCGAGCACAGCGAGCCCGGCCGCCATCGTGACCGGGTTCGCAGACAGCGTCCCTGCCTGGTACACGGGACCCTGCGGGGCGAGGACCTCGAGCACGTCACGCCTTCCGCCGAAAGCGCCGACGGGAAGCCCGCCCCCTATGACCTTGCCGAAGCACCAGAGATCGGGCGTGATACCCGTCTCGCCCGACGCCCCCGACGGTCCGACCCTGAACCCCGTGATCACCTCGTCGAAGACGAGCAGCGCGCCGACGCGGTCGCACGCTTCGCGCAACCCTTCCAAGAAGCCGGGCGAAGGCGCAACGAGGCCCATGTTCGCGGCGACCGGCTCCACGATGAGGCAAGCCGTCGTCTCGTCGAGCTCGGGCACGACGTTGAACGGCACGACGACGGTGTCGGCAACGGCACCGCGCGGGACTCCCGCCGAGTCGGGGAGACCGAGAGTTGCCACGCCGCTCCCCCCGCCCGCGAGAAGCAGGTCGGAGTGACCGTGGTAACAGCCTTCGAACTTGAAGACGCGGTCGCGGCCGGTGAAGCCGCGGGCGACACGTATCGCGCTCATCGCCGCCTCGGTGCCCGACGACACGAAGCGAACCTGTTCGCAACCGGCGACCCTCGAGCAGATCAACTCTGCGAGACGTACCTCACCCGGCGTGGGCGCGCCGTACGTCGTGCCGCGCCGCGCGGCCTCGCAGATCGCCGACGTCACGACGGGGTGTGCGTGGCCGAGGAGAAGTGCGCCGTAGGACTGGACGAGGTCCAACAGCCTCCGGCCCTCCACGTCCGTGACGTAAGCGCCTTCGGCGCTCTCGACCGTGTACGGCACGCCGCCGACGGACCTGAAAGAACGGACAGGCGAGCTGACCCCGCCCGGAACGACCCGCTGCGCGCGCTCGAACCAGGCGAGATTGCCGCCGGACGGGCCTGTCACCTGTCGCCGAGAAGTTCGGCCACCCGCCCGGCGAAGTACGTCAGCACCGCACGCGCTCCCGCGCGCTTTATGGCCGTCAGCTGCTCGATCGCGGCGGCGTCCGCGTCGAGCCAACCGTTCTGCGCTGCGGCCTGGACCATCGCGAACTCGCCGCTCACCTGGTAGGCCACCACCGGCACGTCTGACACAGAAGCAGCCGCAGCGATCACGTCGAGGTAAGGGAGCGCGGGCTTGACCATCACCATGTCGGCTCCCTCCGCAATGTCGAGGGCGATCTCGGCCAGCGCCTCGCGCGCGTTCGGCGGATCCTGCTGGTAGCTCCGTCTGTCGCCTCCCGACGCGATCTTCACGTCGACCGCTTCTCGGAAGGGTCCGTAGAAGCACGAGGCGTACTTCGCCGCGTAGGCGAGGATCGCGACGTCTTGGTGGGCGCCCGCATCCAACGCGGCCCGTATCGCGGCAACTTGGCCGTCCATCATCCCGCTCGGCGCTACGAGATCGGCGCCTGCTACGGCCTGGGCGACGGCCACCCTCCCGTAAAGCTCCAGGGTCGCGTCGTTGTCGACCGAACCGTCGTCGGCGAGCACCCCGCAGTGGCCGTGGTCCGTGTACTCGTCGAGGCAGAGGTCGGCGATGATCACGAGCTCGTCGCCGACAGAGGCGCGGAGCTCCGCCAGCGCGATCTGCACGATCCCGTCGGGGTCCCATGCTCCCGAGCCGGTTGCGTCCTTGCGTTTCGGAACACCGAAGAGGACGACTCCCGGGACGCCGAGGCTCGACAGCCTCTTGGCTTCGGCGAGAAGCGACGGGACCGTGTGTTGGAAGTGACCCGGCATGGACGCGATCGGAACTGGGGCGTCAACCCCTTCGCGCACGAACAACGGGGCCACGAGGTCGTCGACTCCGAGCGTGGTCTCCGCGACGAGGCGCCGGATCGCCGGAGTCCGGCGCAGCCTTCGCATGCGGCGCTCCGGGAAGTTCACGTCCGGGAGCCTAGGCCTGCTTGTCTCGGGACCCGGACGCCGAGTGTGCGGCCACCACCGCAGATACAAGGCCGGCGTCGCTCGCTTCTTGCGCGATTGCGACGATTTCGAATCCTGCGTCACGCGCCTCTGCGCCGGTCGTCTCTCCGATGCACACCGCGACCGGTGGACGTCGCCCTGACCCGAGCAGAGACACGAACCCGCGCACGGCGGACGGCGACGCGAACACCGCTGCGTCCGCGCTGCGCGCCTGTTCGACCGCGTCGGGAGTCACGCCGTCGTCGCGTCGGGCCACCGACGTCGTGTACGTCTCTACCTCGTCGACGGACCAGCCGGCCGCACGCAGGCCGTAGGCGAGCGTGGGCAGCGCGTCTGAGGCGCGGCAGAAAAGCACGCGGCCGCGTCCCGTCGGCGAGCCCATCGCAACGACGAGTCCCGACGCCGAAGAGACCTCCGACACCAGATCGGCTACGAGATGTTCTTCTTCGAGAGCGGCTGCGGTCTTCGTTCCAACGGCAGCGAGCCTGACCCCCGCCAGCTTTCTCGCATCGTCGAGCTTGGCCAGAAAACCCTTGACTGCGTTGGAAGAAGTGAAGGCCACCCACTCGTACCCGCCCACCTCGCGCATCGCCCAGTCGAGAGCCTTGCCCCCGTCTGCCGGACCGCTCACGACGATGCAGGGCAGAGAGACCACCGACGCTCCCGCCCGTCGCAGAGCAAGCGAGAGAGCAGGCGCCTGATCGATAGGACGAGTCACCACCACTGTCCAACCCACGAGCGGAGGCCGCGCCAGCCACTCGAGGTTCAATCCCGCGACCGCGCCGACGACGATCGTGGCAGGCGGCTCGAGCTCGACTGAGCCGAGCTCCGCAAGGGTCGTACGAACGGTGCGCTGCCTCGCGGTCGTCCCCCACTCGACGACGACGACGGGCGTCGAGTGCGACCTGCCGCCGGCAATCAGCCTGCGCGAGATCTCGTCGCGAGTCGCCATACCCATGAGCACGACGATCGTGCCCGCCGCCCGCGCGAGCGCCTCCCAGTCGACGCCGCCGGGCGCGCTCGGGTCGCCGACGTGGCCGGTGACGATCGTGACAGACGTCGACAGCCCCCGGTGAGTGACCGGGACGCCCGCATACGCTGCGGCCGCGAGCGCGGACGTGACCCCCGGAACGACCTCCACCTGCACGCCGGCATCGAGAAGGGCCTCGACCTCCTCACCCCCACGGCCGAACAGGAAAGGGTCGCCGCCTTTCAGGCGGACGACCGTGGCCTCCGTGCGGCCAAGCTCGATGAGCAGCTCAGAGATCTCGTGCTGGCTGCGGGGGGTGCCCGGCCTCTTGCCGACGTTGACGAGCCGGGCCGACGGTGGAGCAAGGCCGAGCAGTGCACCGTCGATGAGCCTGTCGTGCACCACGACGTCTGCACGGGCGAGCAGCTCGGCGCCCCGCACGGTGATCAGCCCGGGGTCGCCCGGCCCGGCGCCGACGAGGTAGACGGTCATCGACGCCTCGGCTCGGACCACTCGTCGAGCGACGAGCCGCCCGCCTCGTTGAGCAGTTCCGACGCCACCCGCCGCCCGAGCTCCTCGGGATCCGGACCCTCGGCGGACCGCCTCAGCACGATCCGACCGTCACCGGTTGCGATCATCCCCTCGAGGGTGAGCATCCCGGGATCTCCGGGCAGCAACTGGGCGAAGGCGGCAACCGGCGCGCTGCAGCCCCCTCCTATGGACGCGAGCCAAGAGCGCTCGGCATCCACCTGCCGGTGCGCGCGTGCATCGTCCGCGCCGGCGAGCAGCTCCAGGAGCTCTTCGTCGTCGGCGCGGCACTCGACGGCGAGAGCGCCCTGGCCGACCTGCGGCAGCATCTCGGACGGCTCCAGGACGGCTGCGACTCTGTCCGCAAGACCGAGACGCGCCAGAGCAGCGAGTGCCATCACGCCGGCCCCGACGGCCTCGGCCCGCTCGATCCGCGTGGCCATGTTCCCCCGCAACTCGCAGAACGTCAGGTCCGGCCTCAGCCCGGCGAGCTGCGCCCTCCGGCGCGGGGACCCCGTCGCCACCTTCGCCCCCGGAGCCAGTTCGTCGAGAGAGCAACCGACCATGGCGTCGCGCGGGTCTGCCCTCTCGGGCACGCACCCGATCACGAGACCGTCGACGGTGACCGACGGCAGGTCCTTCGCAGAGTGCACGGCGAGATCGGCCGAGCCGTCGAGCACCGCCTGCTGGACCTCCTTCACGAACACGCCCTGGCCGCCGAGCGACGACAAGGGCGCCGTGGACTCGACGTCCCCGCGTGTTCGCACGACGAGAAGCTCGAACGGAGCCCCGAGGACTGCCCCGACGCGCTCGGCCTGCAGGCGCGCAAGCGGGGAACCACGTGTCGCCAGACGCAAGATGTCGCGCACGGTCAGCGCACCATCGGTCGCGCTAGAGGTCGAACAGGGCGCGAATTGCCTCGACGAGCCGCTCGCCGCGTGGAGTTCCCGACGCCTCTTTCAACGCGACGGTCGGTTGATGAAGCACCTTGGCGAGGACGGCGCGTGTGGCCTCGTCCACCTGCCGCCACTGCTCGTCGGTCAGGTCCTTCGCCTTTCCCCTCATCCGGTCGAGCTCACCACGTCTCAACTCTTCGAGTGAGCCTCTGAGCTGTGCGACCAGGGGCGCCGCTCCCCGGGCCCTCGCATCGGCCTTGTACCGCTGGACCTCGTCGCGCACGATCGACTCCGCGTGCTCGAGCTCGCCCCGCCGCCCGGCAAGGGCGCGATCGGCAAGGCCACGCAACGCCCCGATGTCGAGCAGCTCGACCCCGCCGAGCCCTCCGACCGCAGGGTCGACGTTGCGAGGGACACTCAGGTCGACGATCACCAGGGGAGCAAGGCGGCGTCCTACGCGAGCCGGTAGGGCTGTAGACACCGTCTCGAGGTCGACCACCGGAGCGGGCGCAGACGTCGTCACGATCGCGGAGTCGGCCTCGGCCAGCGCCCCAGTCAACGATTCGAGCCCGAGCGCCTGTGCCGCGACGGTCTGCGCGACTTCGGTGGCCCGCTCGGGGGTTCTGTTGATCACCGAGACATCGGCTCCGCCGACTCCTCGCGAACGCAGTGCGGCGACGACGCCCTTGCTCATCTGGCCGGCGCCCACCACGACGACCTTCGCCGATTCGAACCTCCCCGCGAGCCGCTCGGCGGCAAGATCGACCGACAGATGAGCGAGAGACGTGGTCCCGCGCCCGATCGACGTCTCGGACCTCACTCGCCTACCGGTCTGGACCGCCCTCTCGAACAGACCCCCGAGTACCGGCCCCGCCCGCGGTCCGCCTCGGCTCGCTGGGCGGCTTGACGGACCTGGCCGAGGACCTCGTGCTCGCCTGGAACCGCCGAGCGCAGGCCGGCGGCCACCTCGAAGAGGTGAAGCACGACGGCGTCGTCGAAGTGAACGGTCAGCTGTTCCGCGAGCTGCTCGACCGTCGTGCCCGCAGACGCCGCAAGGTGCTCCTGGAGGTCCGCCACCCCTTCGTGGAACCGCTCGACCACCGCGTAGAACTCGGTGCGGAGGCACGTGGAGAGGATCACCACCTCGAGCAGGTTGGACCGGTCGCGCAATGCGGCGAGCGCCTTCGGAAGATCGTGCTCGAGGATCGTGACGCGTTCGAGCACGTCTAGAGGTGCTCTTTGGTGCTCGAGACCGACGACAACGACTGACACGACCCTCACCAGGATGCCTGGCCTGCGCTTCGAGCGCCAGGCAGAGGGTTGTGCGGGGGGCCGTCAGGCGTGGGTTCGCCGCCCTCAGGCGTGGGTCAGGCGTGCTCCACGCTCGTCACTCCGACCGCCTGCATCAGCCCAGAAGCGGCAACGGCCGCCACGTCGGCCTCGCGGTGCGAAAGGAAGAAGCTCATGACCTGAAGCTCCATCGACAGGTCCACGTACCGGAGCAGGACGCTCGGGGGGACGCGTAACACCCTCGGAGCGAAGTTCAGGATCGAACCCGCGCCGGCGTCGACAAGGCGGTCGGCGACGTCCTGCGCAACGGCCGCTGGTGCAGTGATGACGCCGATGGACGGCGGGTCTCCAGCCGTCGCATGCTTCAGCTCGTTCACGTGTCTCACGACGACGCCGCGCACGATCGTGCCGACCAGATCGGGATGGACGTCGAAGAGGCCCGCAACCCGAAAACCTCGTGACGTGAAACCTTGCGAATTGGCGAGGGCGCGCCCCAGGTTGCCGAGACCGACCACGACCACGGGCCAGTCGCCTCCGAGACCGAGCTCGCGGTCGATCTGACCGGCAAGGAACGCCGTGTCGTACCCCGAACCCCTCGTGCCGAACGAACCCAGAAACGAAAGGTCCTTCCGGACCTTCGACGCATTCACGTGGGCGAGGTCGGCGAGTTGCTCCGAAGACACCGTCGACGTTCCCGCACGGACCAGCTCGTGCAGGATCCGCTGGTATAGCGGCAACCGGGTGACGGTCGCCTCGGGAATCCGGCGATGTGCGCCCGGGGGTGCCATGGACGCGGATCGTACATATCGCCCTGGGCGGAGCACCAACGCGGAGTGGCTGTGCGTAAGCCGGGACCGCTGTCAGCCCGATTCGCGCACGACTCGCCTGAGAGCCTTACCGGTCAGCCCGTGTGGCAGTCCCTCCACGAAGCGGACAGTTGCGGGGACCTTGTAGTGGGCGAGGCGGGTGCCAGAGAACGCGATGATCTGGTCGGCAGTGACCCCGGCCCCCGGTTCGGTCACGACGACCGCTTCAACGGACTCCCCGGTACGCGCGTCGGACCGACCCACGACGACGGCCTCCTTCACTCCGTCGACACCCCGAACGACCTGCTCGACCTCGGCGGGGATGACGTTGAACCCCGAGACGATGATGATGTCCTTCAGCCTGTCGACGACGTGCAGTTCCCCAGCGTCGTCGAGCACGCCGACGTCTCCTGTGTGCAACCAACCTTCGGAGTCGAGCACTTCTCGAGTCGACGTCTCGTCGTGCCAGTAACCGGAGAAGACGTTCGGACCGCGCACCCAGATCTCGCCAGGATCGTCATAGAGCGCATCCTCCCCGGACTCGTCGACGAGCCTGATCGACAGGCCGGGAAGCGGTCGACCGACCGAGCCGGGACTCGGCGCCTCGATACCAACCGACGTCGCGACTCCTGGTGACGCTTCGGTCAACCCGTAGCCCTGCCGGAGCGGCAGACCGAACTTGGACGTGAACTCCTGTTCGACCTCCTGCGGCAGAGCTGCCGCCCCCGAGAGCATCAGCCGGACCCCGGCGAATCCGGTTCGGTACTTGTCGGACAGTCCGGACCAGTCGGCGAACATAGGCGGGGCGCCGGCGACGACCGTCACGCCCCTCTCCTCTACGAGCCTGAGCGCGGCCTCGGGCTCGAAACGCTCCTCGCAAACGAGCGACGCTCCTGTTGCGAGAGTCAGCCCCATCACGACGTTGAGCCCGAACACGTGGAACAGCGGGACGGCGGCGAGACTGACGTCGTCCTTGCCGAGCATCATGCCGGGGACCCCGAGCATCTGGCGCAGATTCGAGATCAGGTTCCCGTGCGACAGCAATGCCGCCCGAGGAGAACCTGCTGTACCGGATGTGAAGATCAAAACGGCGGGGTCGGCAAAGTCGCGCTCGGCCGCCCGTATCCCCCCTTCGGGGTCTTCTCCGGACCTTGTTGAGAGGAGCTGTTCCCAACTCGTCGCGCCGGGCCCGGGAGCCACGACTTTGGGGAACGACGACTTCCCGTCCGCGAGGCTCGAGACGGTCTCGGCGCACCTTCCACCGCAAATGATGACGGCGGGATCGACGAAGTCGAGCTCTCGCTCGAACTCGGCTAAGGGACTGTCCGGATTGAGGGGCACGACGACCGCCCCGGTTGCCAGCACCCCCAGGTAGGCCACGACGAACTCCATCGAGGTAGGCCAGGCGACGGCGACACGGTCCCCTTTCCCGACACCGAGGCCGGACATGCCCGCCGCCACCGACTTTGTCCACTTCCGGACGTCTCCCCAGTTGAGCCATCCCTCCGTGCCGCAGAGGGCCCGCCGCGTCGCCGGGTGCGCATCGATGAGGCTCGCCAGGTTCAAGTTCCGCCTCGCTTCAGGGTCACAGGATCCGTTTCGTCCAGCCCGAGAGTACGGGCGGCGGACGAGCGATCGCCAACAAGAGCTAGATCCGCGTTGGCGTCAACGATGACGCCGATCTCTCCGGACCCGACCGCCGTGAACGAGTCGACGAGGCGCGAGGAAGGACTTCGTCCCCGCGACGATCTGCACACGATCACCAAGGGCAGCCCGATCGGCATCCAACTCTGTCGCGGACAGCTGGACGTTCCCGAACGTGTCGACCCACAACACCTCCGTCTCGATCGCCCCGTCCGTCACCGACAACTTGGGCCGCGCCAACTGCACAAGTCCTTCCGGGTCGACCACAGCACCCAGCTCGCTGATCGGTTCACCGCTCCACAGCACCGCCGCCGCCGGCGCGAACACGTCGCGTCCGTCGAACGTCGAACGTCGTCGCCCGGCGAGCGCGGGAAGCTCGACCGCTTCCGTGACTCCGCCGAGAACGTCCGCAGCCCAGACGAGCAACCCGTTGTCGGGACCCACCAGATAACGCGGACCCGTTCGGTCACCGCCGACCTCGAGCGCGACTCCGCGCCTTCGGCCCGCCACGCCGGGATCCACGACCGCGACCACAACGCCCGGCCCGAGATGAGGGACCGATCTCTCGAGCGCGAGAGCCCCGGCGCGAACGTCGAAAGCCCGCACTCCATGGGTGAGGTCGATCAGAGGGACCCCGGGTGCGTGCTTTGCTACAGACGCCCGCAGCACCCCTGCAAGCTCGTCGGCGAGCCCGTAGTCGGTGAGGAGGAACACGCATCCGGGGTCCCGGGTCATCGGGCCCTTCGGACGCGTTCCACCAGGGCGGCCACCCGCCACTGGTGTCTTCTTCTCCCCCCGGGTCGGTTCGGGCGGTCGATGTTCAGACGGCTTGTGTGTACCGCTCGGCGAGATACCGGTTCAGATCGTCCTCGCGCACGCGGAACGACTTACCGATACGGACTGCCGGCAGGTTCCCCCCGTTGATCAGCCTGTACACGGTCATCGTGGAGACGCGCAGGTATGTCGCCACCTCGCGTACCGTCAGGTAACGCGGGCCCGTTTCATCGTCGCTTGTCAGTTGAATCACCCCTCTCCGCCAGTGATGACTGTACGCCAGTGTTGTCGTTGCGGGAAGGGGCAATTGCCGTGACCAATGACTAATGAGCGTCCCCGAGTTGCTTGGAGCGCGCAGACGCCGCCGCCACCGCCTCGTAGAACGCGTCCGCGACTCCGTGAGCCTCCAAAACGGCAAGGCCTGCCTCCGTAGTACCACCTGGCGAGGTCACTTCCGCGCGGAGAGTCTCGGGTTCCTCCTCGGACTCAGCGAGGAGCTTTCCGGCGCCCACCACTGTCTGGCGCGCGAGCACGCGGCTCGTTTCGACCGGAAGGCCCCCGCGAGCTCCGGCTTGAGCGAGCATCTCGACCACCTTGAATACGTACGCGGGCCCGGACCCGGACAGCCCCGTGACGGTGTCAAGGTCCTCCTCGCCCACGCGGACGACCTCGCCGACTGCGCGCAACAGTGTCTCGGCCCACTGGAAGTCCTCTTCGGACGCGTGCGCCCCGGCGGCCAGCGCTGAGACACCTGCTCCTACCAACGCGGGAGTGTTGGGCATGGCCCTCAGAACCGAGGCGCCTGAGGCGCCTGAGTCGATCCACGACTCGATCGCCGCGATCCTCACGCCCGCCATTATCGAAAGGACTCGCCGAGCGCCGGATCGCCTTGCAAGCTCGCCTGCCTGCTCGGCGTCCGTCGGCTTGACCGCGAGCACAACGCCTTCGGCGTCCGACACCCCATTGCCGATCGTCACTCCTGGAAGGATGCGTTCGAGATCGGCGCGACGCTCCGGATCCTTCTCGGCGATCGCCAGGGAGTCGGGGTCCATGCCGGCGCGAATCCACCCCGCGACGAGGGTGGCGCCCATCCGCCCTCCCCCGACGACCAAGAGTTCGCGCATCGCCGGAGGGTAGCGCCGGGCGATCGGGTCGGCAGCCGGGAACCTGAAGGCCGGAGGACCGGACGTCGTGGTTCATTTGGCGAATAAGTAAACGTTCCAGATTACTTATGGGGGTGTTTCGACCTCTCCCTCGGGTGTAATATCCTTGCACTAACTATTCATTGAGCATGCCGAATTGCCAGCGAAGTTGGGCACGAATCGAGAGACTCTCGCCCGTCTCCGTGGCAAGATGACCACACCATGCATTGAGCCGGGATACTCCTAGCGGGCAAGGCGGCCCTAGCCACCCCACCTCATCAAGCTGGAGCGTTCAATGAGCTCGGTAACTCCTTTAACCCCCAACATCGAAGGCCTTCCCGAACGGTGGGCGGCGTGCTCCGAAGGTCGTGACGGAGCACGCCATGTTCAGACCGAAGAAGCGCTCGCCCTCGCGCGGGCAGTCGAGACCTCCCTCGCTCGCAACAGGGTCACCGCCGACCTGACTCGAACCGCTCGGGAGTGGGGGGCTCGCCTTCCCAGCCCGTCGGTGGTCGTGTCCGCCGTTGCCTCCCTTCGCGAGGCCGTGACGTCGATGCACGAGGCGGCGACGCCGCTGCCCGAGGAAACTCCATTCGAAGGTCCCGATCTCCGATCCGGAGCACGGGTCGTCCGCCTGCAGGTCTCCGATTCCGCTCGCACCGTGGACGAAGACCCGTCAACGTCCGCAGTCGTGCCGGCCAACGTCCTGAAGGTGCTCGACCGGGTCCTTTCGGAGGCAATCGAAGGCGTCTCGTCGAGCCTCCGCGAGGCGGCGCTGATCGACCCGCTCACGGGCTGCGCCAACCGGCGCGCGCTCACCGAAGACCTCGAGCGCGCGGTCGCGGGCGCCCGCCGCACGGGTCTCGATGTCGCCGTGGCGGTGATCGACCTCGACGGGCTGAAGCAGATCAACGACACCAACGGTCACGCAGCCGGCGACGCCACGCTTCAGGACCTGGCGCGCTCGCTCAGGGCCGCCGGCCGCGACACCGACAACGTCTACAGGGTCGGTGGGGACGAGTTCGTGGTCCTGATCCCGTTCAGCGGGACCGGCGGAGCCGCAGCCGCCATGCAGAGGGCCCGCGCCGAGGGAGCCCCGAGCTTCAGCTGGGGAGCCGCCAGCCTGAGCATGCTTGCTCCCGGGTCCGACGTCGACGAGCTAATCGCACTCGCAGACGCCTCGCTCTACGCGAGTCGCCGAAACGTTCGTCCCATCACCTCCGCTAGGCCGCGCCGCCCCCGGAGAGTGCTCGTCGGAGCTGCGGCGGCTGCGGCGGTCGGGATCGGCGTCTCGTCCGCTCTGGTGTTGCCCTCCTCTCCGCAACAGGCCGCCATCGGAGCTCTCGCCCCAACCGGAACCCAGACCGGCAGCGGGTCGGGGGGCGGTCATACACCTGGGTTGCACCTCCGGATCTCGGTCCCGTCGCCCTCCAACAGCAATCCCCCCGCGTTGCACAGGGCGGCGGGGACCGAGGGGCCGTCCGGTGGATCGGGAACCCTCACCGGTTCGAACCCAGGCGGACAACCAGCCGTGCTCACCGTCGCGACCGTCACACCGTCGATACCGGCGGGAAAGGTAACCAGGCCCGCGCCCTCAGGCCCGTCGGGTCCGACCCTGCCGAGCACTCCGCCCCTGCCTGGACGACACCCTCGGCCACCCGGGGTCGGTACACCAACGCCTGGTCCACTGCCGTGGACGGTGCACCCGAAGCATCATCCCGGCCACCACGGGCAGGGCGGCGGCGGGCACGGCCATGGGGGCGAGGGCCACGGGGGCCATGGCCATGGGGGCCAGGGCCACGGGGGTCAGGGCCACGGTGGGCACGACCACGCGCGGCACGACGCACGTCACGGGAATCAACACGGGACGGCGATGCACAAGGGCCTTCTGACTGCCATCAGGTGGCTCGCCTCACGCGTCCAAGCTCGTCCCGTGGTCTGAGTCAGGGCACTCCCTCGCACTGATTTTGCCGCCTATTTGCCGCCTATCTGCCGCGGGGTCTCCGGCGGTACATCGTGGCGTAGCCGAGCGTCATCGCCGCAGGGAAGCACTCCTCGACGTACTCGAGCGACGTCCCGACGATCCGGTCGATCTCGTCTTCTGTGACGTCCGCCACCGGAAGCTCGCCGACCAGAAACACGGCGTCTTCCTCGCCGAGGCAAAAACGCATACCCCGCAAGGCCGAATTGCGGCGCAACAGGTACTGGTAGGTCTCACAGACGTTCGTTTCCGGTGCCGGCATGAAGTGTGTCTCGTGCCGCAGCGTGCGTTGGCGGACGGTGAGCCAGGTAGTCACGACGTCCTTCTCGTCGCCCTTCAGCCGTATGTACCAGCGGGCAAGATCCGGGTCGCGGTCAACGGCGAGCACGCCCGTACCGGACCCGACCTCGATGCCGACGCCGGCCGCCCACGCCGCGATCGCGTCGTCGCACCTGGCGCGTTCTTCGGGGGTGGCTATCGGGGAAGGTGTTATCGGCACCCCACAAGACGCTCGGCTGCCAACTCCTCGTAGGTGGCCCGCAGCAGGCTCGCAGCCTGTGCCCACGTGAAATTCCGGGCACGGATGACTGCGTTCGCCGACATTGCGGCGGCCTGCGAAGGATCGTCCAGCACCTTGGCGGTGGCGCCGGCGAACGCCGCCACGTCGTGACCCTCGACGAGAAATCCGGTCCAGCCGTCCTCGACGAGAGTCGTGAGCCCGCCCACTGCGGCCGCCACGACGGGAGTACCGCAGGCCGCCGACTCGAGGGCGACGAGGCCGAAGGACTCGGACCTGCTCGGCACGAGGCACACGTCTGCCGCGCGGTAGTAGGTGGAGAGCAGCTCGTGAGGTTGCGGAGCGACGAACACGACCCTGTCAGCCAGACCGCTCGACTGCACGTACCGGTGCAATTGCGCCATGTGCTCCACGCCATGAGGGCCGCTCGGACCGCCGACCACGACCAAATGCGCGTCGGGGTGATCGAGAGTCAGGTCCTCCAGCACTCGGAGAGCCAGGTCGGCGCCTTTCAGCGGCTGTATGCGACCGACGAACGCCAGTAGCGGGCCGTCGCCGGGGAGGCCCACCGCCCTGCGGGCCTGGGGCCGGTACCCGGGGGCGAAGAAGGCGTGGTCGACCCCCGGAGGAACCACCCGGATGCGGTCGGGATCGGCGCCGTAGAGCTCGACGAGCTGCTCGGCCTCGACGCTGCAAGAAGCGAGCACCACCTCGGAGCAGGCCATGACGGCCGCTTCTGCCTCGGCCCTGCGATGAGGCTCGTCGCTCGACACCTCCTCGGGGCTCGACTCCGCCTTCACCCGGTCGAGGGTGTGGAACGTCGACACCAACGGGAGGTCGAGCTCGTGCTTCAGCCAGTGCCCGGCGAGGCCGGAGAGCCAGTAGTTGGCGTGGATCGCGTCGTACGACAAGTCGTTCGGGCCGACGGCCAGAGCACCCGTCATGCGAACGAGCACGCCTTCGGTGAACTCCTCCACTAGAGAAGGGAGCTGCTCCTTCGGCACCGACTCGAGCGGTCCGGCCGGCACGTGGTGCACGCGCAGCCCGGGCTCGACTGCGACAACCGCAGGGAGATCGCTGGACCAGGCACGGGTGAAGACGTCGCACTCCACGCCCGCACGCGCCAGCGCGGTCGAAAGCTCGCGCACGTAGACGTTCATTCCGCCCCCGTCGCCCGCGCCTGGCTGGGCGAGCGGCGACGTGTGTAGAGAGAGCACACAAAGACGGCGCACCGGACGGCGAGCCTACTGGGAGGGCACTTCCCTGACGCTCGGCTCTGCCTTGGAGCCCGCTTGCCGTCCTTCTTGCTCGTGGCGGAACGACAGGTAGATCTGCAGCAGCGCCTGCTTCTGCTCCTCCGACAGGTGATGGTCCGAGAGCACGGCTCGCTGCACGTCGTCGTCACCGGTCGGCTCGAGTATCCCCGCCTGCACGTAGAGGGTTTCGGCCGAGATCCGAAGGGCCTTGGCGATCTGCTGGAGTATCTCGGCAGACGGCTTCCTGAGGCCCCTTTCGATCTGGCTCAGGTACGGGTTCGAGATCCCCGCTAGCTCGGACAGCCGTCTGAGAGAAAGCCGGGCGGTGCTGCGCTGCTCGCGGATGAAGGCGCCGAGGTCGCGCAAGTGGTCGGGCAGTGGCAGCTGCCTCGGCACGAGTCGCCCCTCAGGAAAGAAGGCCGTCGACGGTGGCCCTGCCCGTCTTGTAGCGGCTCACGATCTCGGCTTGGATCCGGTCGATCTCCTCGTGAAGCCGGCGGCGCTGGCTCGAGATCCGGGCCTCCATCTCGGCCAGCTCGTCGGCGATCGCCTCGAGCTCCGCGTCGTCGAGCGACTCGAGCTCGCTCATCTTGTCCGCGCCCAAGACGGCGTCGAGCTCGACCACGAGGTCTTCGGGGTGGACGTCGGGCAACTGCGAACCGAAGATCCGGGCCGGCCCCGACCTCTGAGGCGGGCCTGCTGCAATGATCGAAGAAATATCCTCGACGAACGCCCTCATGTCGTTGATCTCGCTTCGCTCCCTGCGATCGAGGTACCCGTGAATCAGATCGAGGCGACCCTGGGCGATTCTGCGGAGGAACGAAACCGCCGTCTCGGCCGTCTCGCATTCGGCGCGCATCTCGCGGATCTCGTCGAGCCCGCGCTCGGAGAGCCCGTCGAGATAGTGAGGGTCGAGCACACGGCCGAGCTCAGTGTCCAGCCACGTCATCGAGTCGATCGTACCGCGAGTGCCCGGACCTCCCAGCGTGAAAGAAACCCCTTCGAGGGTCACGCCGGTGTCCCGTCCTGCCTGCCCGAGCCGAAGGAAAGATGGGCCGAGCAGAGCCGAGACGTGGGGCTCGATTCGAGCGTCGTTTCGTCTATCTGGGCACCGCACATCTCGCAGCGCCCGTAGGAGCCCGCATCGATTCGCTCCAGGGCGGACTGCACCTCGGCAAGCCCGTTTGCCAGCTCGTCGAGAACGCCGAGATCCAGGCCCGACGAACGAGGAGTCTCGTGAGTGTCCATTGCAGCGATCGTAGAGGTCCGGCGGACTGCGACCCCCCCAAGCCGCAGCCCGCCGAACGATTTAGCTCCGGGTTCCTCAGGCCTCAGACCCGTGGAACGGCACGCCGAAGCTGAAGATCCCGCCGTCAGAGGCGACGAGCCAGTAGCCGTTGGACGCCGGTGACGCCATGCCGACCATCGGCGCCGCAAGCCGAAGATTCCCGGTCGACCCGTGGAAGTGGGCGTCGCCGAAGCTGAAGATCCCTCCGTCGGAAGCGACGAGCCAGTAGCCGTGCCCGTCGAAGGAAGGGGTCATCCCCACGACCGGGCGGTTGAGGCGCATGGCCCCCGTAGAACCGTGGAACCCTGCGTCCCCGTAGCTGAAGATCCCGCCGTCAGAGGCGACGAGCCAGTACCCGCGCCCGTCGGGCGTGCCGGCGATACCGACGACCGGACGGAAGAGGCGGATGTTTCCGGTCGAGCCGTGATAGCCGGCGTCGCCGTAGCAGAACACTCCTCCGTCGGAGGCGACGAGCCAGTAGCCGTCGCCGTCAGGAGTAGACGTCATGCCGACGATCGGCCTGGCGAGGCGGAGGTTGGCTGTCGATCCGTAGTAGCGGGCATCGCCGAAACGGAAGACGTCGCCGCGCGACGTGACCAGCCAATAGCCGTTCCCGTCGGGGGTTGCTGCGATCCCGACGACAACCTGACCCGCCGGAACCTGGGCGGAGCCGTAGTTGGGTGCGCCACCGAAGCTGTGCACGCTCCCGTTGACACTCACGAGCCAATAACCCTTGGAAGCGGTGGCGGTCATGCCGACCACCGTCAACGACGGCTTCGCCCACTGCAGCGCCGACCACGAGAAGTCGAGCCTCGGCATGCCGCTCGTGTCGACCAGCAACTCGGCCCAGGAGGGCTCGCCCTGGTAAGCGGTCGCCGACACCGAGGAGCCCATTACGCAAGGGGAGCATGCGAACGGGGCGAGGATGTCGTCACGGTGGCCCCAACATCCCGAGGTGTTGCCACCTTGGCAGTCGACGTTGGGACTACCGGGCCCGTCGTCGTACATCCACAGGTAGATGGACTCGAGGGGTGATCCGACTCCCCCGGCCCAGTTGCTCGTCCAGTAGGACGCCGGGAACCCGTTGGGAGGTGACGCGTCGGTGTTCGAGTTCGCTGCGCCCGCAGTTGCGGCGTCAAGCGCAGACGCCATTCCGCTGAAGGGCCGAAGGCCGCGCGCTGTGCGCTCCAGGTTCGTCGCGACGAAGAGTTGCTCGGCGGGGGTGAACGTCGACCAGTTGCTCGGCAACACCATCAGGCCGAGCCCTTCGGAGGACCGTCCGCGGTCGATGGCCGAGAGAGACGCAAACTCGCATCTAGCCGACATGTCGACGGTATTGCCTGCGCAGTATGCGAAGACGTTCGGATTGGGCGGCAGGTTGTGCGCGGGATTGCTCGGAGGCAGCGGGCTCGAGTTCGAGTGAGCGACGTCTTGGACCGAGCTCCTCGAGACCATGGAAACGCCGCGCTCGGGGGAGAGGCCAGACCTCTGTTGGGATGTGCCGCCGAGTAGTCCGGCGACCACCAGAGCCAAAGCTGCGAAAGGTACTGTCAAAGTCGCGGTCACTCCGAAACCAGCTCGCTTCGTTGTATGAACCAACGAATCTTCAGCGCGGCCTACGGGGGAATAGTTGGAGTTGTTCACTATTTCCGCATCGGCACGAGAGCCGGTTTCTCAAGCGCGAAGATCCGATCGAGCCGACGTTGGGCCGTCGTTGTGGTGGCCGCCTGTTTCGCCTCTGCTTCGTCGTGCACGGACATGACCGCAGATGCCGAGCCGGTGCTCCACGTAGGCACGATCCAGGGCCTTGCGGCCCGTGCTCGCGCGGGAGCCGAGGCCTACGTGTGCACCTACGGGTACGACTCGGAGCCGGGGGCCGCGGTGACTCCCGTGAATCTCGACCGGGCGACGGTGGACCCACAGATAGCGACCGGCACGCTCCCCGCTGCGGTGGCAGGGAGCCCGAACGGCCGGCTGGTCCTGGTGGCAGACCTCGGCCAGGACCGGTTGACGATCCTCGACGCTTCCGACGGACACGTGATGGGCACGGTCGCTACGGGAGTGGAACCGGACGCCGTCGCCGTCTCGCCGGACGGGAGCATCGCGGTGGTCGCAAACGGCGACGACGGCACGGTCACGCCGGTGAACCTCCGTACGATCCGCGCGGGCCCGCCGGTGCGCGTGGGCAACGAGCCCGACGCTGTCGCAATCGGCGGCTCCGGCGGCCTTACCGCACTAGTCGCGAATCTCCGCGACGGAACGGTCACGCCGTTGAACTTGGAGACGATGAAGCCGGGCGCACCGATCCGGGTGGGGGTTGAGCCCGACGCGATCGCAATCAGTCCTGACGGTGAAAGCGCGCTCGTTGCGGATCTCGGATCGGACGAGGTGACCTTCGTCAACCTGTCCACACTCCACGCGTCGCCGAGTGTGGACGTCGGGATACCTCCAACCGGGATCGCCACTTCAAACGCCCCTTCTCCATCGGGCCAAGTCGCTTGGGTATCGGGGGGCGCGTCGCTCGTACCGGTCTCGTTCGCACCCAGACCCGTCAACGGACCTGCGATCCCCGTCGGGCATCTCGCCGAAGCAGTCGCCATCGCCCGAGGCGGAACGACCGCGTGGGTCGCCGACGGGGATCCTTACATCACGGCCGTCGATCTCGTCACGGGACGTGTCCTCGAGTCCGTGCGAGTTGGGGGACGACCTTCAGCGATAGCGATTCCGCCGCCAATTCATTAGGAATTCCATTCATTAGGAATTCAGGCCGAACGGCCGACGACGCTGAGCCCACCTTTGCGACTAAGCCGACATTTACGACTAAGTGGCGCGACGCGGAATCACGTTTCGCGTCGCGTCCTCCCACCCCGTCACGATGATGACGAACATGGCGAACGACAGCACGTGAGCCGCGGTGCACCAGAGGCACAGGCTGCGGATCACGAACAGCTCCTCGTAGATGAGCCTCAGAGCGAAGATGATCCCGACGGCCGACATGCCGAGGCGCACCCAAGGGACCCACCAAAGAGTCGTCCGCCAGAGCTTCGGGATGCACGCCACGAACATGGCGACGAAGAAGATCAGTCCGTAGACCGGCACAGGGATCCCGAGGAAGACCGACTGCGGGCTCGTGAGGACCTTCGTGCAGTTGATCGCCCCGCTGTCGGAGCACACGGGTGCGACGTGCGCGTAGTGCAGGATGGCCACGTAGATCGACACGCCGATGCCGGCGAGCGCGATCCCCATGAGAGCGAGGGGGCGCCAAGGCAGTTCCCGCCTCACGCTTACTTCCTGCTCGACCTTTTGCGGAGCCCGGGCCTCGCGAGTCCGTTCGGACAGCCGAGGTTCGGTCTCGGCCGTGCGCTGCGCCAGGCGTGGCTTCGGCCCGAGGCCCGCCTGCGATCCGGGCGGTCGCTTCACTGCCGTGCGCCTCTCGGTCACGTAATCCCGAACTTCTTCTGTGCGGTCTTGACGTAAGGCGCGGAGCACACCGCGGCAGGCTGGTTACCGGTCATGGCGCAGATCGCCGCGGTGAGGTAGTTGGCTGACCCGACCTCTGCCTGAGCGATAGCGCTGTTAGGGTTTTTCAGTTGCGCAGCCACCTGGTCGAACGTCAGCCCCTGAAGCAGGAACGGCTGACTCCCGAAGGCTGCGCCAGCCTGGTACAGCTTGTTGCCGAAGTCCATGAACGGGAAGCTGCCTGCATTCGTGCCGGCTATCGCCTTGCTCTCGAGCAGGGTCACCGCTGCCTGCGGCGGGGTGTCCAGGCAGGCGTATCCGTTGACGTTGCAGGTCGCGCCAGTCGGGGCCGGCTGGTTCGTCGCAAGCTCGTATGGCTGGAACACGAGGTACTTACTCGTGTACGTGGATCCGTGGAAGCTGAAGGTCGGGGTGTCGGGCGCACTGTCTGTCGCCGACGAGTATGTCGTGTTCAAACCCGAGAACGTGCCGAACTTCGACAGAGCCATCACCATCGCCCATCGTTCCGCTGCGCAGAACGGGCAGTACTCGGCACCCATGTAGAGCATCTCAGGGAGACCCTTGGCCGTGAGGGGCGGGAAACCCTTGATCTTTGCGGGGAAGTTGGTGACCACCGACGGAAGGCCTACCTTCGTGAAGACTGACTCGGGCACACCCGTCACCTGAGACACGAGAGCGCCTGCGGGAAGCCGCGTTCCCGAAAGCTTTTGTGACGGTGTCTTGCTGTTCGTCCCCACGAGAACGAGGACGATCACGACCACCAAGACGATGGCGATTGCGCCGAGCCCGAGAACCGTCGGCGAGGGACGTCGACCCGGAAGGCTCGCCGGCGCCTTTCCCGGACCGCGTCCACCCTTCTGGGCGCCGGCGCGGCCCGAACCAGGCTGCGCACGATCCCCGGGGCGGCCGCCCGGCCTCTGAGTAGCGGTCTTGGCAGTGACCTGACGATTGCCCGCGGTCTTCTGGGAAGGGTTCCTCTGAGTCGCATTGCGGTTACCCGCGTTCGGCGACTGACGAGTCCCTGCAGCCCGTTGCCCGGGCTGACCACCGTTACGGCCGTTGCCGGAGGGGGGCTTTCCGGATCCCGAGCCCGGGGCTGCTGTACCGGACCCGCTACCGGGCCTGGCGCCCGACCTGCCCCTGCCCTGACCGGGCGGTTGCGAGATGCTCACCTTGAATACCCTCCCAGCGACACGAAGTGGCACGTAGCGCTCCTGGTCGAGCATCGTGCCGGGGCAAAAGGCTAGCTGTACGGGACAGATGCTTTGGCGTCACCTCCGGTTTCGCTCAGCCCCGCGCCGACTTCACGAGCGCCACGGCCTCCAAGAAACGCTCGGGATCCATGGATGGAGTCGGTCCGGCGACCCTTGGCAGAAGCCTGTTGGCGAGATCTTCGGCAAGACCTCGACGCGCGGCTGGATCGAATTGGAAGCGTCTCGCAAGGTACGCGTGCACGGCCACGAGATCGGCCTGGGTCACGGCGGTCACGTCCCACGAAGCGAGCTCCGGCGGCAACCAACCCGGATAAGGACCAGGCGAGGACCAGACGCGTGGGTCCCCCCACGCACCTGCCGCTGCCGCTGCAGTTGACGCTGCCGGCCGAGCGTCTCCCGTTCGCTCTCTCAGAACGAGCGTTCCTGCAAAGAAGTCGCCCAGCCGTTGATTGCGCCTGCTCCCAATGATCAGTGCGGCGTCGACCAGATAGAAGAGCGGAAAAACATAGAGAATTCTCAGAAGATTTCGCACGAGGCTGGCTCTGAACGTCACACCGGAACCGTTCAAGCGCGTCACCTTGATACCGAGCGCCCGTTTGCCGAGGCTTCGCCCCGAGTCGAAGGTCTCGAACAAGACGAAATAGCCGAACGTCACCACGAAATAGACGAGCGCGTATATCCCAGCCGCGACGTACGCCGAGGTGGAGCTCGAGACCGTCGCCACGAGCGTCACATACACGGCGATATCGAAAACCGTCTGGATCACGAAGTCGATCAGGTACGCGGCGCCTCGCGAACCGACGCCGGCAAGCACAAAGGAAAGCGGGACTCCTTCAGGGGTCGAGGTAACGTACCTATCCTCGAGTTCCATCGTCATGACGCTAGAACGCTTCCTCGCGCAGAGAGCAGGTTCGTGGTCAACCCTGCAGTCACTCGTCGCTCGTGCGAAAGGAAGAGCTGACCGCCTAGACCCGGGCGAGATAAGGCAACTGGGGCTGCTCTATCGAAAAGCTGCGGCGGACCTGTCGATCGCCAGGCGCAGATATCCCGACAGCCCCGGCACGGCTCGACTCGAAGCGCTCGTCGCCGAGTCGCACTCGCTCGTCTACGGCAAAGCTCGCAGAGAAGAGCGGTTCGTCTACTTCTTCTCGACTCGCGTCTGGAGGAGCATCAGAGAAGGTGGTCGGTGCCTGGCCCTTTCAGTCGGCGTGCTCACCGCTTTCACGGTTCTGGGTTTCGTGTGGGCAGTGTTCGAACCCGTCACGGCTTCGGGGATTTTGCCTGCGGGGTTCCACGCGACGACGCACCCGGGTCAGGGCGGGGTCGTAGGGATCGCGATCCCGGCGCGCACAGGCCTCGCCTTCCAGATCTTCACCAACAACATCGAGGTGGCCGTCCTGGCGCTGGCGGGGGGATTCACCGTCGGCCTGCTGACTGCTTACGTCCTCGCCTCGAACGGGGTAATGCTCGGAGTGCTGGCCGGTCTCGAGTGGAAGGCCGGCGCCTGGGAGGCGTTCACCCGCCTGATCGTTCCACACGGGATCCTCGAACTGTCTTGCATCGCCGTCGCAGGATCCGCCGGATTCCAGATCACGCGGGCGCTCGTCGATCCGGGGCGCGCAACCCGTGGCGCAGCGTTGCAGGCCATCGCTCCGCGCCTTGCAGACACCGTGCTCGGAGTCGCCGCGAGCCTCGTGGTCGCGGGCCTCACCGAGGGCATCGTCACCACATGGGACCTCCCTATCGGTGTTGCGCTTGCCGTCGGGCTCTTCCTGGGAGGTTGGTTCTGGGCTCTCGTCATTTGGCGGGGCCGTGCCGCTTCGCCATCTAAATCACGACCGTTCGCCGAGCCGAGAGCGGCGATCACAATCGCGCCCGCCTCTTCAGCCTGAGGTATCCGTCGACGCAAGCTGCGCCGAGTCTGTCCGGTTGGGATTCGACCACCACCGCACCCAGACGCCTCAGGAGCTCGACCGATCTGGCCGTGCTGTTCAAAAGGTCGACCGCCGCCGCCTGCCGCAGAGCATCGTGAACACCAGAGGGAGATCTGCTGGAGACGGCAGTCAGGTCGGAGTCCAAGCACGTGACTGCCATGACAGCGTGCCTACGTGTCAGGACCGGAAGAGCCTCGATGAGTGAGCTCGTCGCCGATTCATCCATCAAATCGGTGAAGAGAGCGACCAGGGCGCGCTTGGCGCCTCCTACAGCTGTGAACGCAAGCTCGTAGTCGCTCTCGATGTCGGTGGGTTCGAGGTCGAACAGAGCGCGCACAACGGCCTCTGCTCCGCGCCGGCGAGGAGGGAGATAGCGGAGGATCGTTGCTCCGAAAGCAATTGTCCCGACGCGATCGCCTGCCTGCTCGGCAGCGACAGCCAGTGCCGACACCGCGTCCAAGGCGATGTCCATGCGCGTCGCAGTCCCGAGTGGAGCGGACATGAGCCTTCCGGTGTCGACGAGGCAAACGAGGTCGCGGTTTTCGTCCACCCTGTACTGGTTGCTCATGGGTCGACCGGCGCGCGCGGTCGCAGTCCAGTTGATCTGCCGCACGTCGTCGTCGGGCGTGTAGTCGCGGACGGTCTCGAACTCCGTGCCGATCCCGAGTCTCGAACGGATCTTTCCCTCCTCGGCGAGCCGGCCCCGCGCGGGCCTCGGCCATCCTCCGTGCACGCGGCAGGTCCGGCATTACGACCACGTCTATCGGCTCGCCTGCGTAACGATCGCAGCTCGCGAACCCGAGAGGGCCACCGACGCGCAACGCCGTGGCCGGAATGGCGTGAACCCCCCGGTGCCGTCCGACGAGGAGGCTTCGCAGCTCGCCTCGCGACTCGTTAGGTCTGAGGACGAGCTCCGGCGGCACCGGCTGGCGCAAACGCAACGACCCTGCACCGTCCCCCGACACACCGATTCGGAATCCGACCTCGGCGCCGCGTGCAAGGGTCGGTACTTGTGGACGGGAAACTTCGGGACGCCTCCGTGAGGCCGCGATCGCGTCTGCAATCGTGAGCCCGACGACACCCGCTGCGAGAAACGCCGCAATCCCCCAGGCGCCTTGGAGTGCCACCGCCGTCACCGCCAGAATGCCAATCAGTGCGCCTGCGCGGCGCGTGGGGTTCACCTTGGAACTGGAACGCTCGAAAGAGCCGTGCGCAGAGCGTCCTCGGGTCGGAATCGATCGAGCTCCGCTTCCGGGGTGAGAACCAGGCGATGCCTGAGAACAGGGAACACCAACCCTGCAACGTCGTCGGGCACCACGTAAGCCCGTCCCGCCATCGCTGCGGCGGCCTTGCTCAACGCGAGAAGGTGCACACCAGCGCGGCGGGCTTGCCCCTAGCAGCACGCTCGGGAGATCACGCGTCCGCCTGATAATCGCGGCGACGTAGCTCACGACGGCGTCGCTCACCGACACCGAGTCCACCTCCGCCTGAGCCGAGATCACGTCCGTTCCGGCAGCGACGGGAATCACGTCGTCGAGGGTCGAGGGCCGGATTCCCGATCTTCGCATCCGCAACAGCGCCTCTTCCTCGTCTTGCCGGGGGTAGCCGACGTCGAGCTTCATGCAGAAGCGGTCGAGCTGTGCTTCGGGCAACGGATAAGTGCCCTCGTACTCGATCGGGTTCTGGGTCGCGACCACGATGAACGGTTTCGGGAGGCCGTGCGGCACGCCGTCCACGCTCACCTGACCCTCTTGCATCGCTTCGAGCAGAGCCGCCTGCGTCTTCGGGGGGGTCCTGTTGATCTCGTCCGCCAGCAAGACGTTGGTGAAGACCGGTCCCGGCCTGAAAACCAGCTCCCCGCCCCGGAGCGTGAGCGTGCCCGTCACGTCGGAGGGGAGCATGTCGGGGGTGAACTGCAGCCTGTGCGAAGTCATGTTGCAGGCTTTGGCGACGGCAGAGGCAAGGAGGCTCTTCGCCACACCCGGCGCACCTTCGAGCAGAAGGTGCCCGCCGACTGACATGGCGGCGAGGATGCCGTCGACGATCGGCCCCTGGCCGACGACGACCTTCCCCACCTCGGATTGCAACGCACCACGAAGTTGCGAGAGCACCGGGGCACTCGGAGCGTCGGGAGCCGGAGGCTTTGGAGGCAAGGTCATCGGATCAACTCCACCCCTCGTTAGAGAGCTCGGCAGATGCACGGCCTACCGCCACAAGATCGTCCGCCGTGCGTGGACTACGCAGAACCGCTCCGACGACCTCGTTCGAAATGCCCGCTCTCGCTGCGGCACGCGCGATCTCCTCGTCGGATGCGTCTTGTGCGACGCCTGCTCGCCTGCAAAGAACGGCTCGTGCGCGGGCCTGCAATGGCTCGGCGGTCGCGGCGACGCTTTCAGAACGAGCGGTCGAAAGAAGCGTCGCGATCGCGTCGACGTATGCAACTCGAGGCGGAGCAAGCTCGCGCTCGGGCTTCTCGGGAGGACCGAACCTGCGCGATGCGGAGAGCATCCAGACGAGGACGGCTACGAATGCAAGGAGCAACGCTGCCTTCCACGAGGCGGGCAGACCGCCGACCCCACTTCCTGCACGCCCGTACCCGTGGTCGTATTCGTCGAAGAGGACGGGTCGCCCGCCCGACCCCGCGATGTCGATTGCGAATGCGGCGTTGTCGGCCTGACCAATGAGGCGGTTCTGAAGCGGCGCCGGCGAGGAGAGTAAGACGAGGGTGCCTGCGCCCACTCGGGCCGAGACAGCAAGGTAGTCCCCTCCTGACACGAGAAGCGCCGTCGTCTTCCCCGTTGCCGTCCACGAGCCGGGTCCAGCCGAGTCGACTTGCTTGACGCCGAAGACGAGCGGGCCAGAACCAACCGAGGACGAGCTGGGCAACTGGCTCGCCGACCATTGCGGGCCTTGGCTGTTTCCGAGAAGGGCGGAAAGCAGACCTGCGGGTGGCTGTCCGGCAACGACAACGTTCCCCCCCGCATTCAGAACCCGAGCAAGAGCAGCCGAGTCCGCGGATTGCCACGACGTCGGGGCGGCCACCACGACCGTCGAACCGGAAGGGAGCGCGACCTGGGCGAGCGGCGAAGTGACTTTAACGACGTGGTCTCCGCTCCGGGCGAGCAACTCACCGAATGCTGCGAGACCGTCGGGGGCCGGCGAGAAGCTCGACGAGTCCGGTCCTTGGGGGGAATTGCCTTCCGTGAGAACGCTCGTCAGCTTGATCAGAGCTGCCGCCAGGACCACCACTGCCACTATCACGAACGTCACTCTCCAACCTGCCGACAAGAGGCGCCAACGCTCCCTCAGGCCGACGGAATTCATTTGCCCGCGCCGGACGAACTCTCCGCGGTCTTGAGATTCCGCGAAGCTTCGATGGTGACGGTGCGCCAACCGGAGACCGCATCTGCCGCCTGCTCAGCGGTCGCGGCCGAACCTCCATAGACGATTGACTCCAGGTCGGTGGCGAGAGCATCGAAGGTCGAGGAGTTCAGGCGTTCCGAAATCTGGCGGTCGGTCCGTGTCGGGCCGCGGTCGACTGCTCCGAGTCGCTCGAGGCGGATGACGCCAGCGCGGAATCTGAGCCGGACGGCTCGCTGCAGATCGCCATCGAGCTCGGCCTGACGTGCGAGCGCGTCAATTGAATCTGGGTCTTGGTCGGGTAACGGGCTCGTTCGCTCGACAACCTGACGGTCGGGACGCGATCTCCTCTTGATGACGACCCTGCCGACGAGCACTCCCCCGACAACAACGAGCGCGAGCACCAGTACGGGCCACCAATTCCCGAACACGTCGGAAAGCTGTCCCGAGAGGGGATGAAAGAGGTGGTGCTCCAAGAACCTCCATGGCGGACCGAATACGCGGTCGAAGAACCTGCCGATCGCGCCGAGAACGCCGGCGAGGGGACGGAACGAACGCTCGGGTCGAGACTGGTACTGCGATCCGGAGAGGATCTCGCGGGCTTGATGCCGAGCAGAAGCTGCGAAACCGCCAGGGTCGCCTTGGGCCGAGCGCGCGATATCACGCGCTCTCATCACGAAGTCGGTTTCACCGAGACCGACGTTCACTCCCCACCCGACGGAGATTCTGGTGGCGAAGTTGGCGGAGGAGGAGGTGGAGGCGGAGGTGGAGGAGGCACGAAGAGTGGCGGCGGGTTCTGGGGCTCCGGCTGCCCAGGGGGCACCCAGCCCGAGAGTGGAGGAACGCTGCGCTGATGCTCGCCTTGGACCTGCTCTGAAGGCTGGGCCGGGGACCAGCCGGGTGTGGGTGGCGGCGGCCGCCAGTCGGGATCAGGAGGCGGACCCCATCCCGGCTGGACGGGCGGACCCCACCCGGGCTGGACGGGCGGACCCCACCCGGGCTGGACGGGGGGCTGCGGGCCTCCGGGTTGGTGAGGACCTGCCCAGGGGTTGCCTTGATAACCGCCCCATCCGTTGGCTGGGCCTCCCCACATGACTGGCGGACGCGGGAGGAACGACAAGGCCGACGATCCTGGTTGCGATCCGAGCTGGCTCGCGAGCAGTTGAATGTCGTATCCCTCTTTTCTCACTCTCAGGTCGATCGACAAAACGACGTAGGCGGAGGCCGTGATCGGGGTGAAGAGAACAGTGGTCATCACGCCGGCGATGAAAAGCACAGCGATGGTGGCCAAATTGCTGCTCGAGAAAGCGAGCAGAAGACCGACTATCACCCCCGCGACAACGCCGGTGAGTATTCCGACGATTATCGAGATCAACAACATGCAGCCGAAGCTCCGCCACCAGAGATGACGTACGAGCCTGGCCGCTCGCAACAATGCTTTTGAGCCTTTGTAACCTTCGAGCATCAAGCTGGGAACAGCCAGCTGGCTGACAACCCAGAACCATACGAGTGCACAGGTCGCGGGGACCCCGAGCAAGAAGCCGCAAAGGACGCCTAAGCCAGGGGAGTGCACGGCGACAAGGACGATGATCAAGACGGGTATGGCCACGATGGCCGCGTAACTGACGAGCGTCAGAACGGTGACCCACAGGACCGACGGTGCCTTGCGGAAGCCGGCCGCTACTGCTTCTTTCCACGAGGACGGGTTTCCAAGGTAGGCGGATCCGACCACGCGGTAGATGACCGCTGTCGAAACAGCTGCGGCGACGATGGTCACCAGATTCGTCGTCAGACTGGCGACGAGGCTCGAAGTCGATGGGGTCGGGTTGGACTGCGGGTTCGAGATGTTGGAGAACGTCGTGACGTTCGTGGAGACCGACGCGTGGACCAAAGCAGAAAGAAGACCGAAGGGAACTGCGACGACGAGGATCGCCTTGGCCATCGTGACGAAATTGCGTCGATAGACCTTGAACGACGCATCGAGTATCTCGCCAACTGAAAGGGGGCGCAGCGCAGCGGAGCCTGCTGGCATGGCACCCATCACTCAACCCTATCGGTGGTCCGAACCCTGTCCTTGAACTGCCTACATCTCCGCGCCTCATCCCCCGAGGGGGGTCGAGGCTCAGTAGTGTCCGGTTTGAACCAGATTGAAAGGCCAAATTGAGAGACGAATCTCTCCGTCCCCAGCCGATTGACCCAGCAACTTTCGGCTGCGACAATCCTTCCTGGCGGGGTTTTGCAAGACTCTAGAATCGGGGAGCCATGTTCAGAGTTGCGCTGCGGTTTGTAGTTTTAACCGCCCTTGTTGGATCTGCTGCCATTGGACTGATGACCGGGCCTGCCGGAGCGGCGACGAGGCAAGCAAGGGTGGTCTCAGCGGTTGTCTCTCCCCCCAAGGTCAAGCTGGTCGGCAGCGGCTCATCCGTGACCTTCGATCCATCCTCACTGACGGTCATGGACAAAAGTGACGGCGGCTGTTCACCAGCGCACGGCGAATGGGTGGTCACTAATAAGACCTCCGTAAAGCAGGTGGTCTTCCTCTACGGCGCCAAGGCTTTCTCGCTGTTGCCCTCGCAAAGTGTCGACAATTGCGCCGGAGGGTCTCCAGGAACGATTGTCTTGAAGTTCACCCTGAAGTCGAGCCCTGCAGCCAAACTGAAGGTCACAGTCATCGTTCCCTAGCGGTCGCTGTAGGAGTTGCGAGATGCTGCGCCTTCGTCGGCTGGTCGCCTCCGCATTCTCGCCTCGGGCGGTGATCGTTCTTCGCGTCTCGGTCCGAGACAATCTCGATCGACTGCTCGATCCGGTGGTCGAACGAGGAAGCGGGGAGCTCGTTGAAGAGATCTGCAAACCACTCGCAATCACCACGCTGTGCGATCTCCTGGGTGTTCCCCGCGACGACATTCCGAGCTTTCAGCACTGGGCAGGCGGTATGGGTCTCGCTTTCGGCCTTCTGACACCGGAGGCCCGGCAGATCGTCGAGACCGCACTGAGGGGCATCTCCGGATATGCCGAGACCTTGATCGATCATCGTCGTCTCCAACCCAGCGACGATCTGATCTCCGATCTCATCAGGACCGAAGAGGAAGGCGACCGTCTTACAACGGAGGAGCTGCTGGCGACTGTGACGAACATGCTCTTCGCCGGCTATGACACGACGTATCGACAGATCTCCCTGTCCTTGATGTGTCTTGCCAGGTACGAGAGCGCGTGGGCTGCCTTGGCGGCTGAACCGACGTTGGGCGTCTCTTACGCTGATGAGACATTGCGCATGGAGCCGATTGCACATTCCACCGTTCGCCTTGCTACTGCCGACACAGAGATCAACGGCATTCCCATCACCGCCGGTACGACGATCGAGCCCATGATCGCTGCCGCCAACCGGGACCCTTCGGTCTTTGACGACCCCGACCGGTTCATCGCGGACCGGTTCATCTCGGGCCGGAAAAGTCCCAGGGCGCTGAGCTTTGGCCAGGGCATCCATACCTGCCTCGGCGCTGCCCTCGCCCGACTCGAGGTCGCTGAGGCCATGGTGGCGGTGTCGACGAGACTTCAAGGCTGGCGAATGGAGGTTGAGCCGCGCGAGATCGAGTGGTTCCCATTGTCGGAGCCCTTTCGGGGGGTGGCCAACCTTCCCGTGATGAGGGCTGACTCATAGGCCATCAGCTATCACCGGCGGAGGGTCTCTGACCTGGTCTGCTTCGATGCGATGTCGATCGGTCTCGCGAACGGGTGGACGCCGAACGTCTTAGCGGCGGAGCCGTGTCCGACACGACGTCGCGGGCCCCCGTGATAGGCCCGTGATAGGACAGAGAGCCTCTCTGATTTACAAAAGTCCAGCTGGGCCGCTAGCTCATCGGGTAGAGCAGGGGACTTTTAATCCCAAGGTGCCGGGTTCGAGCCCCGGGCGGCCCACCAGGTAGAGGTCAGTTTCCTCCCCGCCCTCTTCTGGGTTGGGCGACTTAAGGCAACTCCCGAATGCGTCGATACAGGCACAGAGGGGGACTAGCCATCGCTGGCTCAAAGAGCAAGATCGGTGACGAATACTGGCGACTTCGGGTCTTCGTCGGCAAGAGCGAGAGTGGCAGCTCACGATTTGTCAGCAAGAACTTCCGAGGCGGCGTGAGAGCTGCCGACAAAGCCTTGGCAAAACTCGTCGTCGATGTACACAGCGGGAAGATCCGATCCGGTACCGAAACCGTCAGCGATCTGCTTGATCGTTCCTCGATCACTGCGAGGCAAGCGGCAAATCTCCCACCACTATGATGGGTTACCGCTAGATTCGTTTTTAGCGGGGTCTAGATCTTTCCGGACCGGACCCCGATAACCCTCTCATCCCGAGACGGCGGTGGCTCGCCGCGCACGCAGTCGACTAGTCCCGTTTACGCCTATGTCGCGGACGTTGCAGAAATGGCGGTCACCGCTCCGTAATCAGCCTGTTGGTTCCCCGCGCCGTCGATATCGACGCAAGACAGCGTGACCGTTCCCGTTGATGTGAATGTGTTGACGGTTTGGAGTGCCATAGTGGTGTAGTCGGTTGGTACTTGCGAGACGCTATTGTCACTATTGCTGCCGGCGGAAAGCGTGCAGGCGTCGCGTGTCGGCGCCGAGCTACCGTTGTACAGACTGACTTTTCCGAAGACGGCGTAGCTTCCTGCCGGAACTGACAGGGACACGATGGTGGTACCGGACGAGGAAAAGTATGTGAAGGAGCTTTGGTGGGAAGAAAGCACTGTGACTGGACTCCAGTTCAACGGACGGGTATTAGCAGGACAGTTAGCAGTCTTGTTTGAGTTGATGACACTAAGTGCATGGTTAGCTGGCGTAGCGGACGTGCTGTAGCAGCCGTGGATGACTCCTTGACTATCGGGGATGGACGCGGATGCGAAGTTCACCCCACCTACAATGAGAGCGGTCATGACTGAAGCCGCCACTGCGGCCTGTAACCGAGTTTTCAGGATTCGCTTTGCCATCTCGATACCTCCCAAAGTATTCCACTAGCCACCGAGATTTCGCACCTCGGCCGTTGACACTTCATTCTTGCCGCGAACGTCGCGCTGTGCTCAACGCATTACTGACCGGTCTGAGTGGTCGCCGACTCAACCCGTTGGGATTACGGGCCGAGGTACAGGATATGGCCGCGCCTTCACCGGACCGGAGACTCCCGACGACAGAGCAAACCCGAAAAGCGCCGGTCCGGAGGCCGTGCAGGACGCTGTTTCGTGCACCGTCTTGGATGTGCCGCCGCGGCACCGTCATGGACTTGTGTCGGATCGCCCCGGCGACAACCCTCTTGGCCCAGCCCATCCGTCGTCTCTCACCGATGAGTTCTACGCGGAGGAGTCGTATCTGACAACGACCGTGGGGAGACCGCATGCCTGCAGTCGTGACCGTCGAGCGCACCATGCGATCCTCCGAGGTGACTCGCCGTGATCGCGCACGTCTCTACCTCTTCCGGCGCTTCCGTCTCTGCAGCCGACTGAGTGAGCGTCTGGGAGTTCAGACGCACGCAAAGACGAGGTTGTTTTAACTCCGACGCTATGCGGAAAGCACCTCCATCGGTGGAGGGGCCTGGCAAGTCGGCTGGACCAAGCTGACGCCGAAATCCTCGAGGAACTGATGCATAGCAGCGACGTCGATTGGCCGGGAGAAAAGAAATCCCTGTCCGGAGTCAACGTGTTCGGCTTGAAGGCGGATGAGTTGATCTTCGTCCTCGATCCCTTCGGCAATGGTTTCGAGATTGAGGATCTGGCCGAGCTGGACGAGCATGTGGACGAGGGCCGCAGACTCGGCAGAGTTCGCGATGCTCGAGATGAAGAACCTATCGATCTTCAGGATATCGATCGGAAAGCGCTGAAGATATGCGATCGACGAGTAGCCGGTGCCGAAGTCGTCGATCGCTATCCGCACACCGAGCGACTTCAAGATTCCAAGTCGAACGATCGTCGCTTCGACGTCCTTCATGAGCGCCGTTTCGGTGAGCTCTAAAACGAGCAGCGTTGGGTCGAACCCGCTCACGGCGAGCGCGCCTTGGACATCGTCGAAGATTCGATCTCGATCCAGTTGCCTATTCGACACATTGACCGACACCGAGACCCGGTGGCCCTCGTCCAGCCAAGCAGCGCCTTGCCTGCAGGCTTCTTCGAGCACCCAAGCACCGACAGAGACAATCATGCCGCTTGCTTCGAGGGCGGGAATGAACGCGTCGGGTTGGACCACACCACGAATGGGATGTCTCCAACGAATCAGCGCCTCTACGCCGGAGAGCGCATTCGTCTGCAAGTCGATGATGGGCTGGTACAGGAGGAAGAACTGGTTTTCGGCGACCGCCTCGTGAAGGTCCACCTCAAGGTGCCTGTGATCATCGACCGCCGCCTGCATCGCCGGAGCGAACGCCACCGCGCAGTCTTTACCCGCAGCCTTTGCCTGATAGAGCGCGATATCGGCATCGCGCAACAACTCGCCTGGTTGGGCGCGCTCACCCCTGGCCATACCGATGCTCACCGAGATCAAAATTGGGAAATCGACCCCGACGATCTCGAACGGAGCCCGCAAAGCCTCGAGGATTCGGTCCGCTATCAGGGCGGTGCCGTCCGTCAACGCCGCGCCATCGAGGAGCAAGATGAACTCGTCTCCTCCGAGACGGCCAACAGTGTCGACTTCGCGCACCACGTTAAGAAGTCTCGTGCCGACGGCGACAAGCACTTCGTCTCCCACCTCGTGGCCGAGCGTGTCGTTGATGTCCTTGAAGTCGTCAATATCGAGGAACATCACTGCACAGGAATTGTGGCTGCGGCGCGAACGCGCAACCATCTGGCCGAGCCGGTCGATGATCAACGCGCGATTGGCGAGTTGCGTGAGTGGATCATGCAGCGACTGGTGGCGCATCCGTTCTCTGGTTACTTCTTCGTCGCGCATGGCTTCTGCGAGCCGAAGGATGACGAGTCCTGTGACGCTGATTGATGCGATCGCTATCGGCAAAGCATCGACCAGTTGGCCGAGCACATGCTGGACGATAAGCAGCAACGGCCCAATGAGGGTTGCCAAGCCGAGAAGGCCCAACCTCGTTCGCGAGCGCAGCGTTCTGCCGAGCGGTGCTGGGGTAGTCAGGGTTCGCATCGAGGGATGAAGCGCGCAAGCGCCGACGGTGATGTAGTAGAGGAGCCATCCGGCCTCAAAGAGCGAACCAGCGTGGTAAGCGACGTTGTGCAAGTTAAGCCAGCCGTAGTAGGAGTCAGTCGCGGCCAGAAGAATGAGACCGGAGGTCAGAAGCCGGAAGGAGGTGCTTTGACGTCCCCCGCCAAAAATCAGGCGCAGGACCATCATCACGAGCATCAGATCGGTCATCGGGTAGGCAATGGAGGTCAGGCGCGTTAGTAGACCGATTGCACCAACTGTGTAGGGCTTGATCAGAAAGACCCAAGAGACAAGTGTGATTGCAGAGCCAAAGATGAGGGCGTCGATGACGGCGGACCGGTTGCGCCCACTCCGATGATGAACGATGAGGGCGAGGCCAGCCACCATCAACGGGACCCGCGCAAGATAGAAGAAGTCGGCCGGGCTCGGAAAGCTGGCCGAGTGCGTGATGTAGATCGCTCGGTAGGTGAGGAAGTCGCCGACGGTATAGGAGGCCTGACCGACGGCCAGCAAGCACCATGGCAATGCATGGCTCGGCCGCCACCGCAGTATTCCGACGACGATCGCCAGCACCGCTGAAGCGTTCAGGAGGATGTACAGCGGATAGCGAGGTGCCCAAGCTGGCAGCGAGGCCGCATGCGGATTGGCGAAATAGACGAGCACAACGAGAGTGCCCAGAGCGGCGTAACCCCAGCAGGCACGGGCACTCGTTCTCGTCTCGCCCGCCTTAATGGCAGGTAGAGGCGCCGTGTCTTGAGTCGTCGAGCGCGTCTGATCGCTAAGGAGCTCTGCCATTCATCCGATCCTTCTCGCGAGAAGCAAGAAGTTCCACGCGTGTGGACCCGACAGTTGACGGGTCATTGAGGGTGTATCGGCAGTTTTGCTCCGCTTAATGAGCAAGTCGGGACCTTCGGCCCTTAGTGGGGCAAGTTCAGGCCCTTGAGCCGACGAGTTCGGGGTCGGTCGCTTTCGGCTTGGCCACCAGGTCGTCTGCGTCCACTGCCAGTTTCGGCAGCACGCGATCGAGCCACGGCGGGAACCACCAATTTCGACTTACCCAAGAGCATCATCAACGAGGGCACTATGGCCATCCGTATGAAGACCGCGTCGACGAAGACGCCGCCAGCCAGACCGATACCGAACTCCTTGATGACGCGTTGCCCACCGAAGATGAACGATCCGAACACCAGGATCATGATGAGCGCGGCCGCCGTGATCGTCTTTCCCGTTGCCGCCAAGCCGTTACGCACCGCGATCCGATTGTCGCCGGACTTGATGTACTCCTCGTGCATCCGCGAGACCAGGAACACCTGGTAATCCATGGACAATCCGAACAGGATCGCGAACAACATCACGGGCAGGAATGCCTCGACCGGACTGGTGCCACTGAGCCCGATGAGCGATCCCGCCCATCCCCACTGGAAGACTGCCACCAGAATCCCGAACGCCGCTCCGATGGAGAAGAGGTTCATGATCGCTGCGGTCAGCGGGATGACGAAGCTCCGGAACACGATCGTCAAGAGAATGAATGCGAGCACTACGACCAGACCGATGAAGAGTGGCAACTTGGCCGAAAGCACACGGGCGAAGTCGATGAACGTGGCTGTCGTACCGCCAACCAGCACCGCGACTCCGGAGGCCCCGACCGCCTTCGGGATGGTGGCCGACCGAAGGTGGTTGATGAGGTTGTTTGTGGCGACGTCCTGGGGCGAACTGGTCGGATAGACGGTCAGGAAGCTGACGTCCACTCCCTTTTGGGTCGGGCTCGGGACGACGATTGGGCCGACGACCTTCTTGACCCCGGGCTGCTCAGCAATGTCGGTTCCCAAGTTCTTCATGACCAGCTGTGACGCTTGCGTGTCCGTTTTGGCCACCAGGAGCAAGGGTCCGCTGAAGCCGGGACCGAAGCCCTTGGCGAGCAAGTCATAGGCTTGTCGCGTCGTCGTGCCGAGCGGATCCGTGCCCTGGTCCGCCGAACCGAGACGGAGCGAGAAGAAGGGCAGGACCAGGAATGCCACGACGACGACCGCGCCCGCGGTCGAGACGATCGAGCGCTTCTGGACCAGATCCGCCCAACGGGGCCAGAAGCCCTTGCTGTCGGCACCGACGATCCGCGGCCCGTTCTCGGCGAGATACTTCTTCTGTTTGCGGCTCATCACCTTCGGGCCGATGAAGCCGAGCAGGGCGGGCAGCAGGGTAAGTGCTGCCACCATGGTGAAGAGGACGCCTATCGCGGCGGCGACAGCCAGTCCGTAGAGGAAGCTGACGCCGAGGGCGAACATGCCGAGCAGGGCGATGCAAACGATGATGCCCGCGAAGAGCACGGCACGACCGGACGTGTTGACTGCGTTGACGATGGAAGTTTCGGTATCTCGCCCGGCCACCAACCCCTGTCGATGTCTGGTCACGATGAACAGCGCGTAGTCCACGCCCACCCCGAGGCCGATCAGCAACACCAGCTCGGGTGCGAACTGCGCCATCTTGAGGACGTGACTCAGGGTACCGATGATCCCGATTGCGGTCCCCAACGCGAAGAGAGCCGACACGATCGGAAGGAGGGCGGCGAAGACCGAGCCGAAGACGAGCAGCATGACGATCAGGGCCAGAAGGACACCCAAACCTGCGCTGCTGAACGACTGGTTGTTGGCGAATTCCGCCAACTGGCCCGTCACCGCAACTTGCAGATTCGGATCCGCGTTCTGTACCGCCGTGTGGACGAACAGCTTGGCTTCCGAGGCCGAGATGTATTGGGCCTGTTTGTCGAACGTGACATTGATGAACCCAACCGTGTCCTGAGGTTGATTTACGTTGGTGAGAGAGATCAAGTTCCCACTGGCGTCATAGGGGCTGACAATGGGCGAGATGTTCGGCAGCGCGTCGAGTTGCTTCACCATCTTGTTGATGCGGAACCCGATGCTCGTGTCGGTCAACCTGGTGGAACCCGAGGTACCGAAGACAACCTGCTCCCTGTCTCCGGACTGCTGAGGCGTGACCGACTGCAGCAGCTTGATGGCGTTGGCGGACTCCGTGTTGGGGAAGGAGAAGGAGTTGGAGTACGCGGTTCCTGTCGCGGTCACCAGTCCGATCGAACCGATGAGCGCGAAGAACCAGAACAGGACAACGAGGCGGCGGTGGCGGACGCACCACCCGGCCAGGGTTCGCATGTTTGAAAACTCTCCTCATACTTTCGACCAGTTCCGAGAGCGGGCCTTCGGTTGAATCGCTGCGGTCGATCTTACGATCCCCCAGGCGCTGCCCTGTTTCGACTCAATGCGTCGATGTGTTGTCGAGCAGGCACCTCTCGCAGATGAACTCGATGAGCACGAAGGTACCCAGGCGCAATCTCTGGTAAGCAAAGCCGAGGGCCGTCGAACGGCCACCGTCAGGGGTCGAACTGCTCCGGGAAAACCTCGATCAGCAAAGCGCACTCTTAGTACGAACGGAGGTGTCCATGTACTTCGTCAAGCTCGGAAACACCGGCCTCGACGTCTCGCCGATCGCCCTCGGCTGCATGACCTTCGGGGAACCGGACCGCGGTCACCCCCCTTGGTCGCTACCCGAACAGGAGAGCCGGACCCTGATCAAGCAGGCACTCGATGTAGGCATCAACTTCTTCGACACTGCGAACATGTACTCGCAGGGCTCGAGCGAAGAGATCACCGGCAGGGCGCTGAAGGATTTCGCCGACCGCGACGACGTTGTCATCGCAACCAAGGTGCGACACCCGATGCGACCTGGCCCCAATGGTTCGGGTCTGTCGCGCAAGGCGATCTTCTCCGAGATCGACCACAGCCTGCGCCGGCTTGGTGCCGGGTACGTAGACCTCTATCAGATCCACAGAATGGACCCGTCGACCCCGATCGAAGAGACGCTCGAGGCTCTGCACGACGTCGTAAAGGCCGGAAAAGCGCGATACATCGGCGCTTCGTCGATGCACGCGTGGGAGTTCTCTAAAGCGTTGCACCTACAACGGCAGCACGGATGGACGCGGTTCGTCTCTATGCAGGATCACTACAACTTGCTGGCGCGTGAAGAGGAGCGCGAGATGTTGCCCCTTTGCGCCGACGAAGGGATCGGAACGATCGTGTGGAGCCCACTCGCCCGAGGCCGACTCGCCCGCGACGACGAAGCATCTACCAACAGGACAGCGCGCGATCCCTTCGCCGACATGCTCTACACGGAGAGCGATAGCGACCAAGCCATCATCGACGCGGTTTCGGCGGTCGCCAAGGCCCATCACGTCAGCCGGGCGCAGGTTGCGCTGGCTTGGCTGCGGCACAAGCCCGTCGTCGTCGCCCCGATCGTTGGCGCGAGCAAGCCGTCACACATCGACGACGCCGTAGCATCACTCGACATCGAGCTGACAGATGACGAAGTGGCCCAACTCGAGGCTCCTTATACGCCGCGGAACGATTTTCAGGCATTGTCCGCGCAAGCCGATTTAGCCCGCATATCCGCCAGACTCGGAATCAAGCCGGGTGGCTCGTGACCCGACTCAGCAGCCAAGCTCATCAGAGTAAAAACGCGGCTCTCGAGCTAGGGCGACTTGCGTAAATGGCCTACTGCACAAATTGCGGGCGCACCCTCGCAGGCGATGAGCCTTACTGCCGTACGTGCGGTGCGCCGATTCGGCGTGCCGGTGAACCCACAAGGGAAGAACGTCCACTGGTCGAGCCTCAAACTCCCGGTTCAGAAGACCCGACTTCACGCCCACGGCCGCCATCTGGGCCGGATCAGTTTTGGGATGAGCCAACCGTAAGCACGACGCCTACACCTACACAGCCGTTTGTCCCTCCTGCGGGCGCTTCAGTTTCACCTCCACCAGCCTTCCCTCCCGGGCCCCCACCAGGGTCGCAGATACCTCCTCCAGGGATTCCCCCTCCGGGGATCCCGCCACCGGGTCCTCCCGGTCCTCCGGGTCCGCCGGCACGGAGACCGGGACCGAGTCGCGCTCTCATGATCGTCGCTGCCGCTGCCCTAGCCGCGGTCGTCGTCCTGAGCGTGCTGCTCGCGAAGCGCCATGGAAACTCTGCTTCTCAGCCGACCTACAACCCGACCCAGCTGGCCCTGTCAAGTTCCCTGCAGGCGGCAGATCAGGTCTACGGCTCCAACGCGAACAGCTTTCCTCGTGGACAATCCCTCATTTCCCAGCTACAACGAACGGATCCCGAATTGGTGTTCGGGTTCGGCCCGCAAGCTGTCACATCGCCCAATAACGCTTCAGCTCCACTGACGTTGACCGCGATCTCCGTAGGAGTGAGCCAGGACGGTGAAGTGATCATGTTCGCGGCTGAGGCGAGCGACGGAAGGTGTTGGTACGCGACGGACAATCACGAGACACACTCCTCAACCGGTGGTCTCGTCGGTGCCAGCCAGACGCGCGGAACTTCCTATGCCTCTGCGAGCGGACAGACGAGTTGCACGGCGGGCGAGGGCTTGCCGGCCAATGTCACCCCATGGACAAGCACGTGGCCCTCGTCTTGAAAATGCTGCCTTCAGTGCGCGCCGTTTTATGGGCCGCCGTCATGGCGCGACCGAGGCCCAGTCCTCGAAGCCCGTAGGAGCGTGACGGCCGAGTACTCCGTGCTCGAACAACCCCCAACCTTCAGCTCCGTCACAGACTGCGCGTGCAACGTGGTCGACGACACCGAATGTCGCGCCCGCCAGCACGCCGGGATCGGAGATGTCGTGGGTGACGCGCTCAACCCAACCTCGGCCACGCCATTGCCCATGGCCCCACTGCGAATCGCCTGAATACCCTGGGCCTGAGTTGAGTGCTACGAACCCGAGCGATTCAACCTCGACGGTGACCGGTCGTCTTTGCCTGTCGGTCATGTGCAGGACAGCACCTTCTGGCATCCGTGTCCCTTTCCGGTAACGAATGTCGAGTTCCGGCCACCCGAGCTGCTCGGGGGGCCGACCGGATTCGGCCGGCCACACGCGCACTGCCTCGTTCATCGAGCGTGTTCCGTTGCCGTCCTCCTGGAGGATGACGAGTATGGCGAACTCGTCGAATCGCAGGGGCACATAGGTCCACCAGAATCCGAACAGGGGATCGGGTTCTGCTGCCGCGCGACCGGGTGGCTCTGGCTCGCCCAGTGGTCTGATCCCCCAGGAGCGGTCCCGAGTTCCTACCCAACGATCGGAGGTGACGTCGATCTCGTCGCCGTCCACCCGCAGAGTTCCGCTCCATGTGCCGACCTGCGCCAGACGAACGGCTTCGAGGATCACCCGCCCTGACTGCCGGATGACGTGCGATGGCTCGTCGATGACGGGAAAGGAACCCTCCCAGACGAGGTCGCATTCAAGGCCATGCGCTCCCCCCTCGCAAATGACGCGTATGCGTTCGAGTGGCTCGATCACCTCGATGCGAAATGGCCCGACATCTTGACGCATCCGGTCGTCGCTGAGTGCGTCCGAGGCCCGCAACGTGACTTGCTCGTTCCCGCGCCGAAGGGTTGCGAAGCAGTCCGTCACTCCGAGATTCGGGTACGCACCCATGCCGGTAATGAAGAAAACGTCACCCGTGCGGTCGTGCGCATTGAAATAGGAACGGTCATAGGCGTTGCGATCTGAGCTCGCGACGTGCGCCATTGACAACGGAACTTGATGAACTGGGTATTCGTCGAGCGGTACTGCCATCTGAGAGTCCTCCGATGTGAGCGGCGCGATGCACCGTGGCCCTTTGTTCGGCCCGGCTGCCCGATCACACTAGGACCGTGGCTCCTCCCAGAACCTTGTGAAGCTCATCCGTCGTTCCCGTTGGGAGCGAGGTGTGGGGTCCCGTTACAAAAATCCGACATAAGTAAACGCGAGTGTCGCCTAATTCCGGAAAAATGGCCGGCCGGCCGGGCCGCCCGGCGCCTATCCACCTGTCAGCGCCGTGCAGGTGCAGCTGCGGGCGCAGGCCGCGCCAAGCGATAGAGGACATGAGGACGCACCGAGCTGCCTACGGGGATACCAGGGTGGTCGAAGTCACCGGCAGGGTCGTGCTTCATCCCGAGTCGCTCCATCACTGCGCGTGACCGGGCATTTAGCGTGATGGTGAAGGAGACGATCTCTGAAAGACCAAGAGGACCGAAGGCATGGTCGAGGCAGGCGCGAGCGGCCTCGCTCGCGTAGCCGTGTCCCCACCATGGGCGATCGAGGCGCCAACCGATTTCGACCGCAGGAGTAAAGCTCGCTTCGAACGGCACCGTGTTCAGGCCGACGAACCCGCAGAACGGCGAGACGCCTGGCACTTCGAGAGCCCAAAGACCCCATCCGACCTCGGCAAGCCGAGAGCGAATTTTCGTCGCCGAGGCGTCTGACTGCTCACGCGACAGAACTGAAGGGAACCATCTCATCACCTCTTCGTCAGCGTTCAACTTGGCGAAGAGGGCCAGGTCGTCGTCACGCCAGTCCCGCAGCAGTGTCCGTTCGGTGTGTAACTCGGTGATCGCAGAGGCGTGCACGATCCGAATGTAGACAGTTCTAGACGGTGCTCAAAGAGCAACGTCAGCCGAAGCGTCAACTTTGACCCAGCCACGCCCCTCCTCGTACCGCTTCACCACGCGTGCCGGAACCCCCACCGCGACACACCGGTCTGGCAGCTCCCCACTTACGACAGACCCGGCCCCGACAACGACGTGACGGCCGATGCAGGCTCCGGGCAGAACCACGACGCCGGTTCCGAGCCACGATCCGTCCCCCACGCTGACTGCGCGCTCGGCCGGCCATTGCCTACCGATGGGGACAGCGGGATCTTCGTACACATGGTTCTGATCGGTGATGTACACGTTCGGGCCCGTCTGGACCTCGTCTCCGATCTCGATCGAGAAGTGGCCGATGATGTGGCTGCCACGCCCGATCACGCACCGGTCGCCGATGCGGACGACAGGATCACTGACCATCTCCTGGCCAGGAGCCATGCCGGCGGTGATGGACACGAAAGGGCCGACCATCGTCTGGCGCCCGATCCGTATATACCTCTCGTTGTAGATCACGCCCGGCGGGAATCCGAGCAGGCTGCCGCTCCCGAACGCACCGAACCTCTTCGCAACTCGGTCGTTCGGCCCCACGGTCCCCGCCTTTACAAGGGCCTGCCAGCCTGATTGAACTAGGAAGGACACCAGCCTCCGAGCCCGGACGCGCATTTCTGCAGGCAGTGGAGGCATTGACACCGCATCGACGCTACAGCCAGGGTCCGCGGGTCCACGAAGAGCCGTTCCCGGTTCGGTAGCCTCTTCGAGCCTAGGACGACCCCGCACGGACGGCTGGAGCGGCAAGACGAAGCGGCCGGTTTTTGGACGAACCGGCGCCCTTGACGGACCCGAGGCGATCGAACCACTCGACGTAGGAGGATTCATGCCAGATGACCCGACCCCTCCTCCTCAGCGGGCGACGCGACGTCCGCCGGGCGGATCCAAGGGACTTTCGGCCTGGCTCGCTTCGACTACCTGGCTGCATCCCACCCGTTTGACGAAGAACCAACGCTGGGGCGCAGGAATCGGAGGGGTCGCGCTCGTCCTCGTTATCGCGCTCGTCCTCCTGCTGACCGGTGGGGGAACCTCGAACAAACCCGTCGTCGCGAAGCACGGGACCACGACAACTGCGCCGACGGCTTCAACGATCTCACACAAGGTCACCAAGCCCGGGCCACCGGTCTGCCCGCTCAACGGAACCAAAGCCCCCGGCGGGAAGATCCCTAAACGCCCGGCACTCGGCTTCAAGATCGACAACTACCCGAACGCCCGACCGTGGTCGGGCATCGACAAGGCAGACATCGTCTTCGAGGAGCCCGTCGAGGGATTCATCACTCGACTGTTCGCGGTATTCCAGTGCCAACAGGCCTCGCTGATCGGGCCCATCCGTTCGGCACGCGAGCCGGATCAGGGAATAGGGGACCTGTTGAGCCACCCGATACTGATCCACGTCGGATCGATCGACCAGGTGACCGCTCTTCTGGACGCCTCGAATCTCATAAACGTCGACTTGCGGTACCCGCAGTACGGGGGCATCGAATACAACCCGCCTGGGCGGTTCGCCCCCTACGACACCTACGCCTCGACGTCGGGAGGGTGGGGCCTGTTCCCGAAGGACAAGACTCCGCCTTCGGCGGTCTTCCAGTACTCGGCCGCCGTTCCGCGCGGAAGACCGGACAACACCTTGGCCATCAACTTCTCGATCGTGGCCGACGAAACCTGGGCGTATGACAGCGCCAACCACACCTACTCGTTGAGCTACACGGACACCGGTCCGGCGACGGTGCAACAACCCAATGGTCAGCTGACGCCGGTGACAACGTCGAACATCGTGGTGCAGGTCGTCCAGTACACGGTCGGACCATGGGTCGAGAACTCGCAGGGTGGACTCGAGGTCATGGTGGTCCCAACGGGCAGCGGGCGGGTCGAGGTGCTGAGAGACGGGGTGTTCGTTCGAGGAACCTGGAGTCGGTCGTCCTTGTCCGCACCTCTTCAGCTGAAGACGGCAAGCGGATCTACGATCAAGCTCAAGCCGGGGAACACCTGGGTCGACATCGTCCCTTCGGGACTACCTGTAACGCCCACGCCCTGAACCCCGGCAGAGCCCCCCTGCTCTGCCAGAGTCTTGGGCCAGCTGTCGCCCTGCTCTTAACCGAGGCTGATGGGCAGATCGTCAGGATCTACGGAAGCGGCGTCCAGGTCGGTATCTTCTTGCGTACCGGCCAGTGACGACCGGATACGTTCGTCGATCGCCACCATTAGTTCGGGAGTTTCACGCAGGAACTGCTTGGCGTTCTCGCGACCCTGACCGAGCTGCTCGCCCTCGTACGTGAACCAGGCGCCGGCCTTCTTTATGAATCCCAGGTCGACGCCCACGTCGAGCAGAGAGCCTTCGCGGCTGATCCCCGTCCCGTACATGATGTCGAACTCGGCTGTCTTGAAAGGTGCCGCGCACTTGTTCTTCACAACCTTGACCCGTGTGCGGTTGCCAACGACATCGGCACCATCCTTGATGGACTCGACGCGCCGGATGTCCAAGCGGATGGAGGAATAGAACTTGAGCGCCCGACCTCCGGGGGTCACCTCGGGGGATCCGTAGATGACTCCGACCTTCTCACGCAGTTGGTTGATGAAGATGGCGATCGTCTGCGACTTGGAGAGAGTCCCGGTCAGTTTCCTCAGTGCCTGCGACATGAGACGGGCTTGCAAACCGACGTGGGTATCGCCCATGTCGCCTTCTATCTCGGCCCGGGGAGTCAGTGCTGCCACCGAGTCGATCACTATGACGTCTATGGCACCCGAGCGGATCAGCATGTCTGCGATCTCGAGTCCCTGCTCGCCGGTGTCGGGCTGCGAGATGAGTAGGTCGTCGATGTTCAGGCCAATGGCCTTTGCGTACACGGGGTCCATGGCGTGTTCTGCGTCGATGTACGCGCAGATCCCGCCGTTTCGCTGCGCCTCGGCCACCACGTGCATCGCGAGGGTGGACTTGCCGGACGACTCAGGTCCGTAGATCTCGACGATCCGTCCACGTGGTAGGCCGCCTATGCCCAGAGCAATATCGAGAGCGGTGGTGCCGGTGGAGATCGCCTCTATCGCCATGTGGTTGTTCTCGCCCATACGCATGACCGAACCCTTGCCGAACTGCTTTTCAATCTGACCGAGCGCCACTTCGAGCGCCTTGTCACGTTCCATCGGTATGCCTCTCCTCGTCTAGTGCACCGGGCCCTGGTCGACAGGGTTCCGATCCAATCTCGTCACCTCGGTTCATCGCTCCGACCGGATCGACCTTACGAACAGGGTGTGTCACCCTGGCACCTCGCTGCCGGCGGTCCCACGCCCAAAACCATAGACCCGAACGTACGTTCGCCTGGTGGATGGCGCCGTGAGCAGCGCCTGGCGGCGCAGGGCACCCGGGAACAAGCACCCCACGCACTCGGTTCGACAGGCCATGGCTGTCCAGATGACCCCCTACGAGGTTCGCGCGTTCCTCACCGCGACCCCTCCCCACACCGGCAAGCTCGCGACGACTCGTGCCGACGGCGCTCCTCACGTGGCCCCGGTCTGGTTCGACGTCGACACGGACCCCGGCGACGATCAGGACCGCGGCGGCGACATCCTGTTCATGACCGGGGCCGCCACCGCAAAAGGTCGGGACCTCGCTCGAGATCCGCGCGTGGCGTTGTGCGTTGACGACGAGAGGCCCCCGTTCGCCTTCGTCGTCATCGAAGGAACAGTCGAGTTGAGTGAGGATCCCGACGAGTTGCGGCGTTGGGCAACGCGTATCGGCGGACGTTATATGGGAACGCAACGCGCGGAAGCCTTCGGCGATCGCAACGCAGTCCCCGGCGAGCTACTGGTCCGCCTCCGACCTCAGAAGATCGTGGCCGTTCGCGACATGGCCGACTGAACGAGCGAACAGAAGTTCAGCGCGCGAAGAGGTGCCATCCGAGCCACATCCAGCCGACAGTCAGCACCGCGCGCCGCCACGGCGACGAAACGAGGGCGTCGGTCGTCGTTACGAATGTGGGCAGGTATCGAGGGCGCAACAAGGACAATCCCACGCACACGATGATGGCGGCACCGATGACCGCCCATATGACCAACGTCACATCGCGCGTGCTCATCGAGCTCTCTTTCCGACGGTCCGGCGTCTCAAGAAGAGGTAGCCGAGCAAGAGCCACGCTAAGAAGAGCGCTGCCTTGCCGGCATGCCAGCGCGTGAGGTCGTCAGACAACGAGCTGAGAGTCGGATGCGACTGCCTCGGTTGTTCGAAGAAGACGAGGAGTTCGAACGCAGTCAGCAGTGCGAATACAGCCAGCCAGGGTATGAAACGTCTGAATCGCGGAGACTCACCGGAGCCACCACCCGGAACAGCAAGACGACGTCTCGAGCGGATGGCGAAGACGACCTGGGCGACGAGCATCGCGGCGAGCGGGATAGCCGTCACGATGTCTGCTCGAAGAGTGAACGGGTGGGTGAACGACACGACCACCGCCAAGCCGCACGCCAAGACGACGACCGCTGCGATAACGGGGCGAAGCTTCAGAGACTGCTTCCCTGCCGCTTCCCGGCCGGCCGTCCCAACTTCCCCGCCGGCCGTCCCCGCAGATTCCCCGCCGGCCGTCACCGTGCCCCGGCTCACGAAGAGGTCACCGCGACCCAACAGGGGAACACGCTGAAAAGTATCCCGCCTCGCGAGCCGCACGACCGACGATTCGTCCTGAGAGGCCGACGACCATGTCCGAAACCCGCCAGACAATCACCCTCACCCGTGTCAACATGCACCCGTGATGGAGGACTTCGAAAGCTGCTACGGCGCCGTGAAGAGCAGGGATGCCCGTTTCGACGGTTGGTTCTTCACCGGCGTCACCTCAACCGGGATCTACTGCCGACCGAGCTGCCCGGCGACCACCCCCAAGCGTCAGAATCTTCGGTTCTACCCGACCGCGGCCGCCGCACAGCAAGCCGGTTTCAGGGCATGCATGCGGTGCAGGCCCGATGCGGCTCCCGGCTCCCCCGAGTGGCTCGGCAGAGCCGACGTAGCGGCTCGAGCGGTGAAGCTCATACTTCTCGGAACGGTCGACACGGAAGGCGTTTCCGGTCTCGCCGGTCGCCTCGGTTACAGCGAGCGTCAGCTGCACCGCGGTCTTGATGGCAGAGGTCGGCACGGGAGCACTGGCACTTGCACGAGCACAGCGCGCGCAGACTGCTCGTCTCCTACTCGAGACCACCGATCTCCCGGTCACCAACGTTGCGTTCGCAGCGGGCTTCGCGAGCGTGCGCCAGTTCAACGACACGGTTAGGTCCGTCTTCGCGCGGACTCCCTCCGAACTGAGAAGAGCGGTGTCGGTCCGCGACAAGGAAGCGCGCGGGTTGGCGGCCCGTCGATACGCGAACCGTCGAGAAGGCGAATCCTCGGCGGTGCCGAGCCAGACCGTCTCTCTACGGTTGGCCTACAGGAAGCCCTTCTCGGCGAAGACCTTGTTCGACTTCCTGGGCGCGCGGGCGATCCCGGGTGTCGAGGTTCTCAGTGGCGCCACGTACACGAGAACGTTGCGCCTTCCGAACGGAGAGGGTGTGGTCTCCCTCACCCCTGAGGACGGCTACGTGAGCGCAGTGTTCGCACTCGAGGATCTGCGCGACCTGACGACCGCTGTCGCACGGTGCCGCCATCTGTGCAATCTCGATTCCGATCCCGTCGCAGTTGACCAGGCGCTGTCGGAAGACCCGATGCTCCGCCCGCTCGTTGCACGGCTGCCGGGACTGAGGGTGCCGGGAGCTGCAGACGGGTTCGAGCTCGCGGTCCGAGCGCTGATCGGGCAACAAGTCTCCGTGACGGGAGCCAGGACGATCGCCGGAAGGCTCGTCGAGGCTGCCGGGTCAGCCATCAGTGACTCAGGCTTCGGAGTCACTCACACGTTCCCGTCTCCTTCGGCAGTGGCGGAGTTGGGCGCGAGCCGGCCAGAGGTCTTCTCGATGCCGGCAGGACGCAGACGGGCGCTGGTCGCGGTTGCCGAATCAGTCGCCGACGGCAAGATGGTCATCGATCCCGGTGCCGACCCACAGGAGCTCGACGCCCAGCTCGTTGCGATTCCGGGAATCGGACCGTGGACTTCTTCGTACATACAGATGAGGGCGCTCGGTGATCCCGATGCGTTCATGCCGACCGACCTAGGACTCAGAAGAGCCGCAGCCGGACTCGGGGAGCCCGATGATCCGGCGCACCTGACCAAGCGTGCGGAGAGTTGGCGACCGTGGAGGTCCTACGCCCTGTGTCATCTCTGGTCGGCTGAAACACCTTTCGACGCAAGTGTCCGCAAGTCAGACAAGAGATCCAGAAAAGGAGCGAGTGCAGCATGATTAACGCCATAACGCTGGAAAGTCCGATCGGCTTGTTGCTGATCGAGAGCAACGGTGACGCCATAACCGAAATCACGCTTCCCAACAAGGTCGGGCAAGTCCTGCCGAGGTCGACGAAATCGCAGGACGGCGGCGCCCAAAAAGAAAATGTGCTCGATCGTGCCGAAACACAGCTTTCGGAGTATTTCGCCGGCAATCGGACCGATTTCGACCTGCCGATCGAACTCGACGGCACCGCGTTCCAACGCGAAGTATGGCTGGCGTTGGCGGAGATCCCGTACGGCAAGACCATCAGCTACGCAGAGCTTGCGAGCATGGTTGGACGTCCGAGCGCGTTCCGTGCCGTCGGGCAGGCGAACGGTTCGAATCCGATCCCGATCGTTCTTCCTTGCCACCGCGTGATTGCGAGCGGCGGAGGAATCGGGGGATACGGAGGAGGCCTCGACGTGAAGCGCCGGCTACTGGCGCTCGAAGGCGTACAGATCGACTAGAGGTCGACGACCGCGATGTCGGTGTAACTCGCTCCGCCTGCGTCGGTGCGAGAAGCAACCAGACTGATCCTGTCGACCTGCCACTCGGCGTCGAGGGGGATCCCGCTCAACTGATCCGTGACGCCGGCTGGCAGTCGCCCACGACCGCGCACCCTGGCGAGGGTCAGGTGCCCCCGGAATCTCTCATCTGTCTCACGGGAGCGCGGGATCAGGTGGCCGACTCTCGAGATCGCCCGGTCCACCCGTCGGGCGAGCGCGTCGAGCCCGACCACCGGGACCTGTAGGACTCTCCCTCCCGGAAACCACGCGGCTGCCGGACCTAGCGCCGCCGCTGAAGGACCTCTTCCGGACAGATCGCAGAGAGCCTCTGCTACGGCATCCACATCGACTACCGCCACCGGGCCGAGGAATCTCAGCGTGACGTGCCACTGAGCGCGCGTCGTCCACCGGAGGCCGGCCACTTCGGGCCGAGGGAGTTCGGAAACCAGATCGATCACTTCCTCGGGTGGCCACACCGCAACGAACAGGCGCACGGCAACATTGTCGGCCACCTTCTTGGCCACATGTCGACCCCCCGGGGAGCGGCACGCCCGCGGAACCCCGGAACCCCGGAACCCGGCGACCCGAGCGCAGAGGCGGCCGACGCGCCAAGATCACATAGTGCACTCCCCCATTATCGAAGCGGTGCACGGCGACATAACCACCCTCGAAGTGGACGCTGTCGTGAACGCGGCCAACAGCTCTCTCTCAGACGGCGGGGGTGTCAACGGCGCCATCCACCAGGCTGCGGGCGCTCGGGAGCTCCGGGCGGCCTGCGCGGAGCTCGGAGGGTGCGAGCCGGGAGACGCCAAGGCGACCCCTGGCTTCAATCTTCCCGCCCGCTTCATCATCCACGCGGTCGGACCCGTGTGGAGAGGCGGATTCCGAGGGGAAGCCGACGTCCTGGCTTCTTGCTATCGCCGTTCGCTCGAGGTCGCAGACGAGATCGGGGCGAGATCCATTGCGTTCCCGGCGATTTCTACGGGGATCTTCGAGTACCCGCCGGAGGCCGCGGCCCACGTTGCGGTCGAGTCCGTTCGCGCTTCGAGCTCGGCGGTTGAGAAGGTGCTGCTCGTCGCCTACGACCTCGGTACGTACGAGATCTACCGGAGGCTGCTCTCACTGACGCTGTAGCCGGCGAGCCTGCGCCGGAGCAGATCGAGAGCCGAGATCGTCGCGTACTGACGGACGCGCGGCCTGTCACCCGGAAGGTGCAACTCCACGCTTTCTGCTTCTTCACCGGGGAGAGCCAAACCGATGAACACGGTCCCCGGAGGTCTCCCGTCCTGCTCTGCGGGACCTGCGACCCCAGTGAGCGACAGTCCGATGTCGGACCCGAGAATCCTCCGGGCGTTCGACGCCATCACTCTTGCAGCGACGTCGGAAACGACCGGGCCTTGCGGTACGCCGAGAAGTGTGTGCTTGACCTCAGAGGCGTAGCTCACGACGGAGCCCTTGAGCCACACGCTCGCGCCTTCGACTTCGACCAGGCGGCTCGCCACCAATCCCCCGGTCAGCGACTCCGCGATTCCCAAAGTGAGGCCGGCCGAGAGCAGCGACCAGGCAACCGCCTCTTCCATCGACCGGTCGTCAGCGGAGAACACGGCGTCGCCCACCAAAGCGATCACTTTCTCCTGCTCGGCGTCGAGCATCGAGTCGGCGGATACACGGTCGCGCGCCTTGGCCGTGATCCGCACCTTTATCCCTTCTATCCCCGAAGCCAGGAATGCGATCGTCGGGTTGCCTCCCGCAGCGTCGAGCGCCTCGATGCGGGGGGCGAGGAGATCTGCGAGCCCGGATTCGCTCAGGCCCCAGACCCTAATCACGCGGCTGACGATCGTCGCCTTCTCGCCGGATCTCTCCAGCAGGTCGGGCAGAACGGCGCGCTCGAACATCTCGGACATCTCGTACGGGACGCCGGGGACCGCGTAGATCACCTTGTGCCCGACGGGGCAGATGAGACCGGGCGCGGTTCCCATCACCTGCCGGATCGGGGTGGCGCCGCGCGGCACGTCGGCCTGCCTCAGATTCGATTCCGGCATCTCGCGGTTTCGAGCGGAGAAGACCTTGCGGATCGCCTCGACGAGTGACTCGTCGCGCTCGATCGGGACGTTCATGACCTCGGCGATCGCCTCGCGTGTGATGTCATCCTGGGTCGGGCCTAGCCCGCCGCACACGATCACACCGTCGGATCGCGCGAGCGCAGTTCGCAACGCGAGAACGATCCTCTCGTGGTTGTCACCTACCGCCTGGTGAAAATGCGAGTCGATCCCGCTCGACGCAAGATGCTCTCCGAGCCATGCAGAATTGGTGTCCGCAATCTGACCGAGCAGCAACTCGGTCCCGACTGCCAGAACCTCGATCCTCATACCGCTCTTCTGCCGGCTGCACGACGCAGGTCGGCGTGACCACCCCCACCCGTGCCCCTTGACGAGGTGCCACCCGGCACCGACTCGTCATCGGCGCGCCGGCCGTCATTCAAATACTGCAGGCCGGTCGCAAGCGTGAGAGCGGTGGCGAACCAGACCGCCGCCTCGAGAACGCTGTGGTGCTTGACCATCGGAGGAAGCAGACACAGCCCGAGAACGAGGTCTTGGACCACGGTCTTCCACTTGGCGGACGCTCGGGCCGGGATCGAAACTCCCTTTCGGCTCTTGAAGGTCCGGTAGAGGCTCATCAGGATTTCGCGCACCGCGATGAGCGCTACCGGGAGCCACGGGATCTCGTCGCGCGCCGCGAGCACGGCGAACGTGCCGAGCACGACCGCCTTGTCGGCCAGGGGGTCGAGGAAGGCACCGGACGTGGTGGCGCCGTGGCGGCGGGCGATCCAGCCGTCGAGGCCGTCGGTCGAGCACACCAAGAACGCCACGACCACGGCTGCCCACGTAGGCCCCCAGACCGCAACCATGAGCACGAGCACCGGCGCCGCAAAGAGCCGGCCGATGGTGAGGAGGTTCGCTGGCGTGAGTACGGCGGACGGCCCGAAGCGCGACGTCTTGGCAGGCGGCGGGCTCACAGGGCCGCCACCAGACGCTCCTGTTCGACGACCGACGCGACGACCGGGTCACTATCCCGGAGCTCCGCCCAGAGATCGGGCCCCGACGCCCCTGTGGCGACCAGCTCGAAGACGGAGCCTGACGCGAGGCTCGCAGGGACGTGTATCACTCCGTCGATCTCGGGCGCTTCCCGATGCGTCCGGCCGACGCCGGCGTAGTCGACGAGCACGCTCAACTCGGACCCGACCAGCGACCGGCGCCTTCTAGCGGTCACGGCGTCTTGGAGCTCGGAGCATTCGCGGAGCCTGTCGAGCGCGAGTCCCGGGGGCACCGCCGGCTCGAGTCCTTCCGCCGGCGTCCCCGGCTCCTCAGAGAACGTGAAGAACCCGGCCCAGTCGAGCTCCACTTCTTCGAGGAATCCGAGAAGCTCGTCATGGTCCTCCTCGGTCTCGCCGGGAAAACCCAAGATGAACGAAGAGCGCAACGCCGCGTCGGGTGCCGATTCGCGGATGCGGGCGATGAGCTCTGTGAACTGTGCCCTGTGACCGGGCCTGTGCATGCGCTTCAGCAGACCCCTCGAGACGTGTTGGAGCGACAAGTCGAAGTACGGCACTCCCGTCGCGCATATCGCGTCCACGAGCGCTTCGTCGACCGACGACGGGTAGAGATAGAGCAGCCGCACGCGCTCGACGCGCTCTGCGACACGCTCGAGCAGCCGCACGACGGGCCTCGGGCGGACCGTGCGATCCCCCGGGTCGGAACGATCGAGACCCCACGAGGCGAGGTCTTGTGCGACGAGCACGACTTCGCGGAGGGCGGGGCCGAGAGCTTCGATCTCGTCGAGCACCGCTTGCTCGGTACGGGACCTCTGTGCGCCGCGAAAAGACGGAATCGCGCAATAAGCGCATCGCCTGTCGCATCCCTCGGCGATCTTCACGTACGCCCACGGCGCCGATGCCTTCGGGCGTGGCAGCTCGAGAAGATCGAACGCCGGGACGCGGCGGCACGTGGGAGCTCCGACGGCCACCCTGGCCGGTTCGACGACCAGCGACTCTCCGAACTTCGCCACCAGGTCGACCTCTGGCATCGCAGCAGCGATCTCGTCCCCGTAGCGCTCCGCCAGACAACCCGTGACCACGAGACGTGCGCCGGCCCGTCGGCTCGACGAGAGCTCGAGAATGGTGTCGACCGACTCCTGTCTCGCCGCCTCTATGAAGGCACATGTGTTGACCACGACTAGGTCTGCGTGCTCTGGAGCGTCGGCGCGTCCGTAGCCGGCGCGTGCGAGCGTTCCCGCAAGCTTCGCCGAGTCGACTTCGTTCTTGGGGCACCCGAGAGTCTCCAGCCAATACCTGGCGGGCATCGTGCCAATCTACTGGCAGTACCAGGTAAGACACTGTGGGGTCTCTTAGAAGTTCCCGCTGGACGCCCAAAACGGTGGGCTCGGTGCCGATCCGCTTGGCGCGGGCGGTACCCTCGTCTACTGCACACAGGTAAGAGAATGGAGTGGACGATGGCGACACGACGGCAGCAGGCTGGCGGCAGCGCTGTTGTGGCATCCAACTTCCGGCGTCTGGCGGACACCTTCCCCCTGGGAACGGCGCCGTTCCAGCCGAGTGGGCTGCAGGACCCTGGCGGTACGTCGACCGCGCCTCCGCCCGCGCCCGGCAGCGCTCAGGGTGCGCCGCCCGAGTCCCCTGAATCTCCTTATGGCTATGCGTCCCAGCCGGTCGAGTATTTCCCCGCGGCGGGCAGCGGATACCCGCCTCCGCCATTGGTCGGAAGCCCCCCGACGCGATACGGCTCAGGTCTTCCTCCCGTATCGGACGCCGCGCCCTTCGTCGCTTCCGACGTGTACAACAAGGTCGGCATTCTTGCGGCGCTCGCAATAGCAGGCGGTGCGATCACTTTCTTGTTCCAGATCTCTGCGGGCATTGTCGGCGTCCTGTTCCTCGTGGCTTTCGCGCTTGCACTCGTCACAATCTTCCGACCCCGCCAGGCCAGGGTCCTCGCGCCCATTTATGCGATCACGGAAGGTCTCGCGCTCGGAGGAGTTTCCCGGTATTTCGAAACCTCGTCGAAAGGGATAGTCCCGCTCGCGGTCCTGTTCACGGGGGCGGTATTCGCCGGCACGCTCGCGGCTTACAGGTCGGGCCTGGTTCACGTCGGCAGGCGGTTCGTCGTCGAGACCACGATCGCCACCTTCGGGCTGGTCGTGGTGCTCCTGGCTGCCTGGATCGGAGTCCCGGTGCCCGGAGCCTCGGGGATCGGGCCATGGTCCGTTGCGATCGGGGTGGTCTACCTGTTCGTGGCCGTGGCGAACCTGTTCGTGGACTTCTCGTACGTGCAGAGTGCCGAGGCACAAGGGCTGTCCGCCGAGGGAGAGTGGTACGCGGCATTCTCGATCATGCTCGCCCTAGTCATGGTCTATATCGCGATGCTGCGGATACTCGGAGGGCGGCGTTAGGCGTTTGCTTCATTCGTCTTTCGAAGACGCAAGAAAGCCGCTCAATTGGTAGTCACAGTACGAAAGAGCCATATAATGAGTGCGTCATTCCGGGCCGTTGCGACCGGCAAAAGGCGTCCATCGCGATCAGCAGGTGGTGGGAAGATCGTGGCGCCTCCGGTCAGATAGTCCAGTTTGGCTAAGCGAGGGAACCCTCGAACGAGTTTCTGGCGCGTGCGCCGGTCTTAGAGCTATGGGAGGCGTCAGTGGCGCAGAAAATCAGGGTCGAGCTTGTTTGCGACGCTTGTGAAGATGGTCGTCCTGCTCAGCGCACATTGGGCTTCGCATTCGACGACGAAAGCGGCGACCGGAGCGAATACAAGATCGAGCTCTGCGCGCGTCACATGGCGCAATTCGTAGGGGCGCTACAGCAATGGGTCGAAATGGCACGCCTCGAACCCATCAAGCCCACTAAAGGGGCCGGTAGAGGCAAAGGTCGCTCCAACAATGTGATCTCAGCCAGGCAGGGAAGCGGGCGCGCACCGGCGCGCCGCGGGGCCGAGCAGGTGGCCGCCATCAGGACCTGGGCCCGCTCGCACGGTTACACGGTCGCCGAGAAAGGCCGCATCCCGGCCGAGATCGAAGACGCTTACAACCGACAGGGATCAGCTCCTCAGAGCCTGTCGATCTAGTACCCGCGTCGGTTCCGAGGTTCCGTCTCGGTTCCGAGGTTCCGTCGCCCCTCGTCCGTTTTACGGCTTCGTCGCGTCGCTCTTGGCGTCGGCGGTCGCGCCAGTGGCGCCGGCGGTCACAGCACCTGGGGATTTGAGCGTCTCGGAGAAGGCCTGCCCTTCCTGGATTCCCTGCTTGAACTCCTTTTGGGCCGAACCGAGCGACCTTGCGAGCTTGGGGATCTGGCTGCTCCCGAAGAGGACCAGCCCCACCACGATAACGACGATCACCCCGTCCATTCCAAAGATCTCTGCGAGCATCTGCTATCTCCTTCCCCGCCTAGCGGCGGCTGGTTCGACTTTCTTCATGCGGCGTTCTGGCTGATCCGTTCGACTGCTGATTCGACGAGATGGAGCCCTTCCAGGCCCGGGAGCCGGTCCACCTGCCTGTCGATCCGCTGCGCCACCTTTGCGCCTTCTTCGTCGCCGAAGAGGTGCGAAACGAGGAAGCGAACTTCGTCGTCCGGCATCACGCCTGAGCCGACAGGGTTCCACCAGTGCTCGAGGGCGAATCGGGTGAGGCGCTGCGCGACCTTGCTGGAGCCGAGACGCAGGCGGGCCTGGGCCGCGTAGAAGTCGATGTGGCGACCCTCCTGGCGCATGATCCGCCGCAGCAGCTCGTTCAAGACGGGGCTGCGGGCCTTGGAGGCCAGCCGGCCGTAGCCTGCCTGTGTCGTCCACTCGTTGACCGCCCCCCACGTCATTTGAACTGCGGTGAGGTTCGTGAGCGCCGACCCGATGGAGAACATCAAGGGTCGTATGGCGTCACGCTTCGGGAGCCGCCTACGCACCTCGGCGAGGCGACCCGATCCCGCAAGCTCGCCGTGCGCACCGAGGACCTTGGCGATGGCGTCGCCGTGCCAGTGCTCCTCGTAGCTCCAGCAGGCGAGGAAGGCTGTCACGTCGGGGTCGCGGTGGGCCTTCGTGACGAGGACGTCTCGCAGGTAACACATGGTGTGGCCCTCGACGTCGTGCATGTAGCGAAGGCACCGAAGCACGTCGGCCTCGAGAGGGTCGCGCTCAAAGGAATCGAGGTCGAGGTCGTCGACCTTGAGACGGGCCGACCGGCTGATCAGCGTCGCGGTGTCCATTCCCATGTCCTTTCTACGAAGCTGCTCGTGACCCCGGATGTCCGGATCTACCCTCCGGGAAGGGTAGAAGGAGTGACACCTGGACATCCGGGAACCTGCTCCGTGACGAATCACTGACTAGATGAAGATGACGGATCCCGCGTCCGCAAGCGACGCAATGCTGCTCGTCTCCATCGGGCGCTGGCACGAGGAGGCGTTGGCCGAGGTGTACCGCCGTCACGGCAACGCCGTCTACGGCCTCGCACGGCGGGTCGTGGGCTCGACCTCTTTGGCCGAAGAGGTGACCCAGGACGTCTTCGTGGACCTGTGGAAACAGCCGGAGCGTTTCGATCCCGAGCGAGGTGCGCTCCGGACGTTCCTGCTCACGAAGGCTCATGGGAAGTCGGTCGACCTGATTCGTTCGGAGGCTGCCCGTAATGCACGTGAGGAGAAGAGCGCTCGGGAGACCGTGGCGTCCGGTTACGACCTCGACCGGTACGCCTGGGACCTCGCGGTCGCCGATCGCGTGAAGGTCGCGGTCGAGTCCCTCCCAGTAGACGAGCGACGGGCGATCGAGATGGCCTACTTCGACGGCCGGACCTACCGCGAGGTGGCGACTCTGTTGGGCGAGCCTGAAGGAACCATCAAAAGCAGGATCCGTTCCGGACTGCGGCGCCTGCGAGAGCTGCTGAACGCGCAAGGAGCGGATGCGTTGTGAACGGGGGCATGACGCACGAGGAGGTATCCGAGCTTCTTGGGGCGTTCGCGCTCGACGCGGTCGAGGTTGACGACGATGCGGCCATCCGCGAGCACCTTGATACTTGCGTGCGCTGCGAGTCTGAGGTGGCTCAGTTCCACGAGGTTGCAGGCCTGCTGGCGAACGCGGGTGGAGATGCGCCGCAGCACCTGTGGGAACGGATCGCCGAAGAGGTGGAGGTCGGTGCCGCCGACGGCCGCGGTGGTCCTCTTGGTTCCGGATCTACCCCTGATCTTCCTTCGGTCGAGAAGCTGTTGTTCCGTGCGCCAAAGGCGGCGTCCGAGCGAAAGCGACGAGCAAGCCGACTTAGGAGTCCCTCGGGAAAGACCGGCCTCCGGTTCGTCGTGCCGTTGGGGACTGCCGCGGCGCTGATCGTGATAGCGGTGCTCGGTCTGCAGGTCGATCACTTGAACCATCGGATTGGCCAGCTAAATGCAGAGAGCGCTAATCAAGGCCTTGCACAGGCGGTTCAGGCGGCGCTCTTGGATCCGCAGGCCAAGCAGATCGCGCTAACGAGCGTGGCGGGCGCGGGTGGCGGCAGTGGCAGTGTCAATGGCAATCGGAGTCCGGCCCTGGCGGAGCTCGTCATGTTGCCGTCCGGGACCGGGTTCCTGATCAATCACCGTTTGCCCGCTCTGCCCTCGAGCGAGACATACCAACTCTGGGGGCTCACAGGGGGACGGATGATATCCATCGGACTTCTCGGGGACCGTCCCACCGACGTGGTCATGACGATCGGGCAGCCGGCGCCGTTCGTGGCATTCGCAGTCACCGCCGAGCACGCCGGCGGATCGGTGAGACCGACTCTTCCGGCAGTGGCGGCGAGCTCCACCATCTCCACCTGACGGTGGGCCGCGCGGCGCACGTGCGGCATCTTTCGGCGCGCCCGGGAGCACACCGTGAACCCGGCGATTCGTCCTTGACGATCTGCCGGGGCTGTCGCCCCGGCGAGCGGAGAGGGAGGGATTTGAACCCTCGGACCCAGTTTCCCAGGTCAACTCATTAGCAGTGAGTCCGATTCGGCCGCTCTCGCACCTCTCCCCGGTGGGCGGATCAATGGCAGAGCGTACCCGGGCGTGCGGCGGCCGGCAGACGTGGAAGTCGGATCCTGTGGCCGGTCGTCCGCTACATCTCCGACGAATGTTCCGCGCAGGGGTAGGCCGTCAGCGAGCTACGCAACTAGTCGGTGAGATGCTCAGCCAGAAACGTGAGAGACGGTGGTTCCTGCTCAATGAAAAAAGGGCCGGTGTGACATCCGCCGGAGAAAGCGACGACAGACCCCTTCGGCAGGACGCTAGCCAAAGCTTGGACGCCAGGGTGGAAGGGATCGGAGTCGCCGGAAGCCACTCGTACGGGAATGCCGGCAAGTGCGCTCGCATGTGTAACCGCATCATCGGAAGCAAAGTCCGCTGCAGAGGCGTAGGCACCCTGGTTAACACCTTCGGCCTGGGAATAGCTGGTCCAGATTGCCGGGCTGATCGCTGCAACGGCGTCAATGAGGTGCGGGTACTTCTCCGCTAAGAGGATCGCACCGTAGCCTCCCATCGAGATTCCCATCGTGCCGATTCGCTCTCGTCCCAAGCCACGCTCTTGGCACATCGGAATGAGCTCGTCGATAACCATCGACATGGGGTCGTCTCCAGGGTGAGGATTCCAGTATCCCGTTCCGCCGTCTACCGTCACGATCGCCATTGGTGCAAGTGGCTGTCCGTTGACGTGAATAGCCATGGCCTCTGCCGGCGACATGGCAGCCAGAGCGCCGGCGTGGTTTCCGCCCTCCCCGTGGAGCATCACAATTAGCGGCAGCGACAGGCCAGGACGATATTCGGGCGGATATCCGATCGTGTATCCAACGGTCTGATTGCGAGCATGGGAGTAGAACGAACCAGAAGTCGATGGTCCCGGTGTGGCAAATGTGAGGGTTGTACTCGAGACGGAGCATGCGCCATCCAGCTCGTCCAACTCGAGCTTCCCGGGGAGGACTCCGTGGGATATGAGTTCGATACCAGTCGCGCCGGCTGCCACGATCACGGCAGTGCCACCAAGTCCGTACGCGAGCAACCGGCGTCGGTTGAACCTCGGCTGAGCTTCCTGGTTCGGTTCGGTCACCTCGTGCGCCGCGTCCACTTCAAGACCTTCGGCCGGATGTCGACGGATCACCATACGATGGTCGCACTTCGTGAAGTCGCGCGCTCAGAGACTTATCACGGTGATTTTCCAAGTATGCGTACACCAGCTGAGTATCTGCCCCATGGTCAACGAACCTTCGGTGGAGGACCTCTTGCCGATCGGTCATAGATTCCAGTTTCCCAGTCGCTGACGGGCGACCGTTTTCATGTCCAACGAAGATCCAGAAAACTCACCACCTAACCGTTCGTCAGGATGAGCCCCCCTACTGTGCCCGTCCCGATTCCGGACGCATAGCAAGTAGAGGAGGAAGGGCATGAAATGCCTTCGAGCTCTCCGGCACCCGGCGGAACGATTTCGGCTTTCCACCTCGAACCCGCGTTCGTAGTGGCGACGACAGTGCCGTCAAACTTCCGGCTGAATCCGACTGCGTAGCAACTGGTGGTGGAGGTACAGGCAACACTCGCCAGAAAGCCTGTCCCGGTAGGAACATTCTGGGTGCTCCAGGCTGCACCACCGTTCGTCGTGTCCATAATGCCGCCGTCAACTCTTCCGGCCAAGCCCACGGCGTAGCACGTTGTCGTAGAGGGGCACGCTATGCCAGCAAGTTCATCTGGCTCCTGGGAGACCTTCTGCACCTTCCACTTGGTACCCCCGTTCGTCGTGGCGACGACGGCGCCACCACCTTGTCCACCCACTAATCCCACTCCTACCGAGTAGCACGTCGTCGTGGAGGGGCAGGCGACGCCGAAAAGCCCCAAAACCTCCGATGGAATCGTTTGCGCCTTCCATTTCGCGCCCCCGTTCGTCGTTGCGATAACCGCGCCCTGACCGTTTGATGTCTGGCCAACGATGAAGCACTCGGTGGTGGACGGACACGCAACACCAACAGGATCGATTGCCACCGGGAGAATCTGGCTGCTCCACTTGTCACCCCCGTCGGTCGTGGCGACGACGGTGGGTTCAGATTCCTCGTTGATTCCAATGGCAAAGCAAGTGGTGTTGGAAGGACAGGCGATGCTCACGAGGCTGCCAGTGCCCGAGGGGACTTTCCGGCGACTCCAAGTCCCACCCCCGTCGGTGGTGGTGACAATGGTGGCGTCGACGTGGCCGAGGCCCGGAGTAACCTCGCCAACCGCGTAGCAGTGGCTTGCCGAAGGGCACGCGATTTGAGCGAGGAAAGCCATACCCGAAGGAAAGGTAAGGACGCCCCACGTCGCGCCGGCGTTTGTCGTGACGAAACCCACGGCGATTCCAAAACGGCCGGTTCCCACCGCGTAGCACGTGCTTGTCACCGGACACGCAATCCCCGCAAGTTGGCCGCCTCGCTCCGATGGAAGATTCTGTGTCTTCCACTTCGCACCCCCGTCCGTGGTGCCCAATACATTGTTGAGCTGTCGGCCGGCGGATCCGTTTGCGGCCCCCACCGCGTGGCAGCTGTTTACAGAGGTACAAGCTATCCCGTTGAGAAAAGATGTTGCCGAAGGAAGCGTCTGCGTGCTCCAGGTCGCTCCCCCGTCTCTCGTACCAAGCACGGTCCCTCCTGTGAAGGATTCACCAGCCACATAACAAGTCGTGGTCGAGGGACAAGCGACGCCGTTAAGCAACACACTCCCGCTAGGAACATTCTGCATCTGCCATTTCGCACCCCCATTCGTGGTGGCGACCACGGTGCCATGACCATGTGATGCCGTTCCGACTGCGTAACAAGTGGACACGGATGGGCAGTCAATCGCGGAAAGCTGCTTTACGTTCGCGGGAAGACTCTGCCTGATCCAGCTCGAACCCCCATTCGTGGTGGCAATGAGGACCGCTCCAAGTGGTTCTAGCGGGCCGACGGCGTAACACGTGGTGATCGACGGGCATGCGATACCGATGAGGGCTCCCATCCCCAGAGGGAGGGTTTGGGTACTCCAATCGGCTCCCCCGTCCGTAGTCGAGACAACGAAGCCGACGAGGAGATTTGGGCTAAGGCCGACCGCGAAACACGTAGTAATAGAGGGGCAGGCGATGCTAGCGAGGAAATCTCCGTCTTTCGAAGGTACGTTTTGAGGCTTCCACTTGGCTCCGCCATTCGTCGTGAAAAATACGGCGTTGTGGTTGTTCGTGCTCGTACCGACCGCGTAACAAACGGTGCGGGAGGGGCAGGCGACTCCTCCAGGGCTTTCCAAGGCCGCCGGATAAGAGACGCTCACCTGCCAGGACGACCGCGAATCCGCCTGAGCAATCGTCGGTTGCAATCCGACGCCTGCGGCACCGGACACGCCAAGGATGACCAGGCAACCCGCAAATCTGCCGAGGCGAGAACCCAATCGACTCATCGGTCGCTCCTCAACGGCTGGCGTTCTTATCGGCGGAAGTCGCCACCTTCTCTTACTACGTAAGACCGGTGAATGCCGATTAACCAATGCTGATCGTGACGGGCCGGACGTCTCGGAGGTCGGGACTGACAGTGAGCACCCGTTGCCGATGGTCCTCGGAATCAAGCACCTTCGTGGCAAATCGACCAAGGACCACCGACACGCCTCGCGCCCAGACGTCGATGAGCCAGCTGAATGGCAACCGAACCAGGATCCCTTCCGGACCGCGGATGAGCTCGGCTGGATCGCTCGGATCGATCATTTCCAATGTGATCACGAGATCGGGCTCGTTCAACCAACTCCGTAGTGCCGTTGTCGCGCGTCCGTGTAGCGCAGCGGTGAGCGCCGCTCGCTCGGTTGTCACGCGTTCGTCCCCGATCGAGACGCGCTCGGTCCAGACGGCGAGCACCGTCGCGACGAGTCGTTCCAATAGGCCGCCGCCAAGCCTCAGGAGGGAAAGCACCTCATCTTGATCGACGATGCCGGCTGGCCCAAAGACGATAGAAGGTAGCGATTGGGGTGCTCGCGAGACCCAGCCTCTAGTGCTACTGGTCACCGCTCGCATCAATCGGTTTTGCGGCTGGCCGCCGAAAAGGATCGCCGGGCCGGCTCGTGCGCTACCGAGCAAGGGTCCGTCAATGTGAATGATCTGATCGCCGGCACCCCTACTAGCTAGAACGAGGAGCCGTAAGTCGTCCAAGTGACGCTCCCAAGACCCGAGAATCTCGACGCACTCACATTTGTCGCCTCCGAGTGCGGCCAGAGTTCTTTCACCCTCGGGATCGTTGTGATCCAACAGAACGAGACCGCCGTCCTGCCATCGCACCTGGTGTTGCTGTCCGGAGCAGTCGACGCACATCTCGGCCGGAGGGTGGTTCTGCCACCAGGGTTTGGTCATAACCGCTCTTCCCATCGAGGAAGGTCGATGGTGATCACAGCTCTCTCGCGAGAGCCGGTCGGCATTATCCTGACCTGGTTCGCACTCGGGTCGAGCGCCGGCCAGTACGTAACGGTGCCTTCCCCGATCCCATCTACCCACCCCCAGTTGCCTAGGGCTCCAAGGTAAGAGTTTCCAATGTCGTCCTCAGCCCACCATTCGATACCTGGCCCTGTGACTGAAGGCGACATCGGACCCCTGGGCTCGGTCGAGTTTGGCGACATGGCGAGGTGTAGCTCGAATTCCCCGTTGATCGCCATCAGGGCTTCAAGGCTGATGACGGTGTCGTCGAAGGGTGGAGTGACGGCACCCAGGGGGATGATCCCAGATGCTCCACTTTGGCGCCCGGCACCTGCGAGCAGCCCCGCCCACGGTTCGCGGATAACGCCCTGTGGCTGCTGACCCGTGAAGGCTGCCAGGACATCACGGACCTCCTCGATCACCGGGTCGTCCTGAACAAGCGCCTTGGCAGCAATCAGGGTGTCGATCGCGACATCGATCGCCACTGGACGATTACCAAGGTGGGGTCCGTGTCTTCCCGCCGACAACCGTCCCCAGAGGTATCGCTCCGCCGGGTCGCGATCGGGCAACGTTTCGATTTCAACCCCCGGAGGCTTTGTCTCACCAACGAGGTCCACACGACTTGTTCCTACGTCTAGCCATTTGGTGTCCTGCGCGAGCGGTTGGATTGTGGTCAATCGACCCCGGAAGGCTCCATCAGTCCCACCGCCTAAGTTGAAGTGAGCGTTCTCGGTGTGACCCCGGTCGTCGGTAAGCGACGGCTGCTGGAGCTGGCCCATCGGACCCATCGCTACAAACGGTGTCTGGCCAGTGGGCGAGGACGCCGTGATGCATACGGTCGTCGAGCGATCGCCGAGCGCCGCGTAATGGACGTGGAGTTTCCCCCACGGCTCTTCGAAGCTCCGCTCGCACAAGACAACCCGAGCAGCTTTCAACGATTGTCGAGTTACTGGGAGTGATCGGCGACGTTGCAGAAAACTCCGACCATGACCGCGACCCCTCAGAGCCATTGCGAGTTCATAATCGTCAACGACGGCTTGTGCTCGCACTTCTGTCAGGGCACTCACCGCGACAAGTGCAGATGCGATTTCGAGAATTGGCGTGTTCGAATCGCCCCTGTCCAACCAGGAGGGTTCGAGCAGCGCACGCTCGCCAACGAGCCGGAGATGAAGCTCCGCGTCGAAGTCGCCAGTCACCCCTTTCAGCCTTCCATGCTTGGCGCTGGTACCTCTCGTCGTCTGGTGTCGCACAGTCCGTCCGTCGTGCACACTAGTGTGGTGAACGACCAGTCCACGGTCACAGAAGCGCTGGCGACAGCCATTGCGGCTCGGGTGCCGGTGCTGCTGTGGGGGCCGCCAGGAACTGGAAAGACATCGGCGATCCGTGCCATGGCGAAGGCCGCGGGCTGGCCCTGCGAGACGGTTATCGCTTCGATTCGAGAGCCCTCCGACTTCGCCGGGCTCCCCGTGGTGAGCGCTGATCATGACAATGATCCGGACTCAGCCCGGGTGGACTTTGCGCCTCCGAGATGGGCGCGGCGATTGGCGGCTGCCGGTCACGGAGTCCTGTTCTTCGACGAAGTTTCGACGGCGCCGCCAGCGGTACAGGCGGCTTTGCTCCGAGTCGTGCTCGAGCGCACGGTTGGCGACCTCGTACTGCCGGACGACGTGGCGGTGGTCGCGGCCGCGAATCCCCCCGAGCAAGCTGCTGACGGCTGGGACCTGTCGGCTCCGCTCGCCAATCGCTTCTGCCACTTGGATTGGCCCGCCGACGCACGGACGTTGGCGGACGGATTCGCGTCGGGTTGGACTACGCCAGCTCCACCAGAACTACCGCCCGAATGGGAACGACGAGTTTCCGTCATGCGCAGTTGGGTCGCGGGCTTCATGACGGTGCGACCGGCACTCGCCGTTGACGTGCCTACCGAGGCCGCGGGAGCCGGACGAGCCTGGCCGAGCCCCCGCACATGGGACATGACGGCACGCTTGTTGGCTGCCGTCGAGGCGGGCGGAACCGGCGAGCTTGCCCGGTCCCAACTCGTCTGCGGTGCGGTCGGACAAGGCGCTGGCGTCGAATTCTGACCTGGCTCATCGAGGCCGACCTCCCCGACCCCGAGGCCGTTCTGGCTGATCCAGATAGTTTCGATTTACCCGAGCGCGGTGACCGGGCATACGCCGCACTCTCTTCGATCGCCGCCGCAGTCGCCGCCGAACCCACCCCCGATCGGTGGGCGGCAGGTTGGGTCGTCTTCGGGAAGGCCGGCGAAGCGGCTCCGGACGTGGCCGCCGCGGCAGCTCGAACCCTCGCTCGATGTCGGCCCCCTGGCGCACCAGTCCCACCAGAGGTCGCTACATTCTCGTCCCTCTTGCGCGACGCCGGCCTCCTTGACTGAGAGTGTTTCGTGACACTTCCGCTCGACTTGCAGAAGATCGCGGCGGCACGTCTATGGGCCGCCACGAAGCTGCCTTATTTAGCGAGCGCGCTCTTTGCTTCGAGAATCGTCGCCCAGCCGGAATGCCGTACTGTCGCCGTGGACAACGCCTGGCACATACACGCGGATCCGTCCATAGTCGAGTCGCTGAGCGTCGAGGAGCTGGGCAAGCTGCTCATTCACCTCGCCGGACATCTTCTTCGTGAACACGCGGAGCGAGCGGCGGCATTGCGCGTAGATGAGGAGGGAGATAGGGCCGCCTGGAACCGGGCCACCGACGCCGAGATCAATGACGATTTGGCGAAGGACGACTTCGTGCCGCGACTGGCACCAGACATGCCGGCCGACCTGGGTTGTGAAGAGGGACGTCTCGCCGAGGCGTATTACCAACCAGCACCTCCAGGCCCCCGCCATTGGGACTGCGGTTCGGGCTGCGACGGATGCGCTCGTCCGTGGGACGAGTCGGACGGTATTGGCCCCCAGCAGGCACAGCTTCTGTGTCTCGGAGTGGCCGCAGAGGTCCAACGCCACCACGCCCAAAACCCGGGTACCGTCCCCGGGGGGTGGATTCGGTGGGCGGAGTCAGTGCGTCCGTCGCGAGTTGACTGGCGCCGCGTTCTTGCAGCCGAGATCCGACGTGGCGTTGCGAGTGTGGCCGGCAACGTGGACTACACGTACCGCCGCCCTTCACGGCGCGCAGGTTCGGTCCCAAAGGTCATCCTCCCCTCGATGCATCGCCCACTGCCTAACGTCGCCGTCGTCTGCGACACGTCGGGCTCGATGCACGAACAGCTTCTTGCTAGAGCACTTGCCGAGGTGGAAGGGCTGCTGGCGCGTGGCGGGCTGCGTCAGACCCAGGTTCGGGTGCTCGCCGTAGACACAAACGTTCACGCGGTTCGTCGAATCAGTCGGGCGAGCCAAGTCGAGCTCGCCGGTGGCGGTGGGACCGACATGGGCGTCGGCATCGCGGCAGCCGCCGCATTGCGCCCGCGCCCGTCGGTGATCGTCGTGCTGACCGACGGCTTTACACCTTGGCCGGACGGACCGCCAAAAGCTGTGCGGGTCGTCGTCGGACTCCTCACACAACCGATGATTCCGATCGATCATTTCGCGCCACCCTCGTGGGCGCGCGTCGTGCGCATTGAATCGGACTCCCCTGTCTCTGCGTAAACGGGACTCTTGAAGCGGCGGGATTTGGGGTCGAGGAGCCGCTTGTCCCGTGAGGAACCGCACGGCCGGCGACGTTTTAGCTACAACAGCGCTTTTGCGTGCTCGCCTTCGTGAGCGTTCGATGTGCTCCAGCCGGGCCTTCTGGTACCGGTGTCGCGAGAGAGCCCGACAACCTCGTCCACGATCGTAAGGAAGACGTCGAGCAACTCCGGATCGAAGTGGCTGCCTCTCTCTTCGGTCATGATCGCCACGGAATGGTCGACGTCGAATGCAGGCTTGTAGGAGCGTTCGCTCGTAAGTGCGTCGAACACGTCGGCGATTGCAACGATCCGTCCCTCGACCGGGATGTCGGTTCTCGCGAGCTGACGTGGATAGCCTGCACCGTCCCAGCGCTCGTGGTGTGTGAGCGCGATAAGACCCCCAAGGCGAAGAAGCTCTGAATCCGACCCCGCCAGGATCTCGCTCCCGATGACGGGGTGCTTGCGCATCTCGTCCATTTCCGAAGCTGTGAGCTTGCCGGGCTTACGCAGGATTTCGTCAGGTACCCCGATCTTGCCGATGTCGTGCATCGGGCTTGCGATTCTGATCAGCTCAGCCCTTTGGTGACCAAGACCTGAGCGTCGAGCGAGCAATTCGCAGGTCCGGCTCATGCGGTTGATATGGGCGCCGGTCGTCGAGTCACGGAACTCGGCGGCGAACGCCAAGCGCATGATCACTTCCTCCTGCGAGGCGCGAAGAGCCCGTTCGGTCAGCGACAGGCGCTCGACCGTTGCGGTGAGGTCAGAGGTGCGTTCGGCCACCAGGTTTTCCAAGTGCTGTCGATGGATGCGATTCTCGATCTCCAGTTCTCTCCGTCGAAGAGCATTGGCGGCAGCTATGAGGATCTCGTTTGCTTCGAAGGGTTTCATGACGTAGCCGTAGGCACCGAGATCAGTCGCTGCTGCGGCCGTCTCCGGATCGTCCATACCGCTTACCATCAGCACGGCTATGTCGGGGTGGCGTGCGCGAAGGTCTCGCACGAGTCCTAGCCCAGAACCTCCGGGCATGTTGACGTCGCAGGTGACCAGCGAGAATTCCTGCTGGTCTGCGAATAGCAGAGCGACAGCGGCCTCGGGGGCCTCCGTGCACTCGTAGCCCGCCCGGCCGAGGATGCGCGCGATCATCCGACGGATCGCGCTGTCGTCGTCTACGACCAGAACCGAAGCGGCGAACTCGTCGAACTTCACACGAGCACCTCGTGAACCTTGGTGAGCAGGTCAGCCTTGGTAAACGGCTTTTCGACGACGACTACTCCTGGTTCGAGGATTCCTCTAGTGGCGATCGCATCCGCGTTGTATCCCGACATGAACAGGACCTTCAGGCCGGGCCGGTTCTTCTGGAGACTGTTGGCTAAGTCGCGCCCCGAAAGGCCTCCTGGCATCACGACATCGGTCAGAAGCAGATCGATGGGCTCTTCTGCCAGTTGAGCAATCGCCTGAGGACCGCTGCTCGCCTCGAGCACGTTGAACCCGGCACGCTCCAATATCCGTCGGCAAGCGGCGCGTACCGCGTCCTCGTCCTCGACGAGCAGGACCGTCTCGCCCGTCGCAGGAACGTCCTTGGCCAGTTGGTCGTCGGCCTCAGACCCAGCGACCTCATCTGTGGCGGGCAGGTAAACCTTGAAGGTCGTTCCCACACCGATCTCGCTGTATACGGTCACACAGCCGCCGTAGCGGTTCGCAATCGCGTACACCGTGGAGAGTCCGAGGCCCGTGCCGGCGCCTGGGTCCTTGGTTGTGAAAAATGGCTCGAATACTTGACTTGCCACTTCCGTCGACATGCCACAGCCGGTGTCGGTCACATTGATCCTGACGTATCGGCCAGGTGCGAGATCGGCGTGAGCTTGCGAAGCATCCTCGTCGATCACCTGCTCGGAGGTTTCAACCGTGATCGTCCCTGTCCCCGAGATGGCATCGCGGGCGTTGACGGCAAGATTTACGAGTACCTGCTCCAGTTCACCGGCGTCGGCAAGAACCCTCGGCAAGTCCGCAGCGAGGACCACCTTCAGTGTTATGTCTTCGCCGAGAGTCCGGTGCAGGAGGTTCAGCAGGTTGTTGATCGCGTCGTTTGCGTCAAGAACCGACGTCTTGACCAAATCCCGGCGGGAGAAGACCAACAACTGACGCGTGAGGTCTGCCGCGCGACGCGCCGCCTTTCTGACTTCGGCCACGTCCGGCTGGAGCGGATGGTCCGAGTCCAGCCCGTCGGCGATGAAATCGCCGTAGTTCAAGATGACCGCCAGCAGATTGTTGAAGTCGTGCGCGATGCCGCCCGCGAGGCGGCCGACGGCCTCCATCCGCTGGGCCTGGCGCAGCTCACCTTCCAATCGGACCCTGGTTCGCTCGGCTTCTGCCTGCGCGGCTATTACTCGATCCAGTTCGCCGTTCTTGAGCTCGAGATCGTCGACCAGAGCAAGCGCCTGGTCTTTGCGACGAGCAGTGGCCTCCAAGACAAAGACGACCAGGAGCCCTGCGAGAAGAGCCACGCCCGCGAGAATCCAAGGCAGCAGATCGGAGAGGGTTCCGAGAACCGAGCCCGAGATGCTGACCACGAACAACAGCACGGATCCACCAGGTTTTGGAGCGGAGGCGGAATTCAGGTTGTTCAGATCGACCAGCTGGCTGACAACGTTGCCCGTGAGTGGCAGGGTCTTCGAAGTCGCTATCAGGACGGGCGACGCGGTGTCGGACCCTGTGTACAACACGTACTGCAAGTTGGGAAAACTGCTTCGGACCGTTGTGCCCGCGGGAAGAGGCAACTCGGCGTAGACGACGTAGCCGCCTGGCACCAGTGGTGCACCTTCGGCTACGGCGAGCCGACGATTCTCACCCGAGCCGAAAAAGCCGAGGATTCGGAACCCACCTTGAGACGTGACCTCGGCGAGGGCGCTTCCCTTGGTGCCCCCGAGTCCGGGGAGGGATGAACTTGGGGTGCCTCGCTGATTCGTGACGACCAGGGCGCCGCCAGGCGAGCGATGCAAGACCGCCATCGCAGAGAAGATGCCAACGGACGGGTCGGCGGTAGCGAGTCGCTCCATAGCTGCTGGATCGCTGTTAGTGGCGGCGGCAACAGATCCCACCGATGACATCGAGGACTCGATCTGACCGATCAGTGCGGAGAAGGCTGTCTTCGCATCTTGGGCCTGAAGGGTGACGAGTCGTGTCTTGTCGCGTTGGTTTGCGTCCCGACTGAGGAAGTACATGCCCGACCCGAGGACCAGGGCAGCGGCAACGACAGCTACCGAGAGCCGACGAGGTCTCCAGTTAGCCCGGGCGCGTGCGGGTCTAGGCACAACGCTCTATGTCGTCGCTGCACGGATCTCAAGACATCAACCGCACCACAATGAGGGAACAATTGGTCTCTGCACCAGGAGAACCGTCTCACTGCAGGCAGTCAAAGAGGGCATGGATTCCCTCTTCGTCCTCGAAGCCGGGACCAGGTGCTTTAACCGGCATCGCGGATAATGGTTTCGATAGTATCCAGACGTTCTATCGTCGGCCGAGGAGACGAGTGACTGCCGTCCCCATCCTCACGCAAGGCCCGTCGACCGAAGAGTCGTCTGGGTCGTCCGCCGTGGTGCGGGTCGTGGGACTGCGCAAGAGCTACGGCAAGGTGGTGGCGCTCGGAGGGGTGGACTTGACAGTCGAGCGCGGGGAGTTCTTCACGTTGCTCGGCCCATCGGGCTCCGGCAAGACCACGCTCTTGCGTCTCATCGGGGGATTCGAACGTCCCGATGCAGGCACGATCGAGCTCGGGGGGCGCGACGTGACGTACATCCCTCCCTACGGCCGCAACGTGAACACCGTATTCCAGGACTACGCCTTGTTCCCGCACATGACGGTGATGGAGAACGTCGAATACGGCCTGCGCGTTCGCCGCACGCCCAAGAAGGAGCGCCGCAGCCGAGCAGATCGGGCCATCGAGATGGTGCGCTTGTCGGGTCTCGGCGAGCGTAAGCCCGGACAACTCTCCGGGGGTCAGCGCCAGAGGGTGGCACTCGCGCGCGCAATAGTAAATGAGCCTGAGGTGCTATTGCTCGACGAGCCCCTCGGCGCGCTCGACCTGAAGCTGCGGCAGGAAATGCAGATCGAGTTGAAGAACGTTCAGCGCGAGGTCGGCATCACGTTCATCTACGTCACTCACGATCAGGAAGAAGCCCTGTCGATGAGCGATCGGATCGCCATCTTGAACGAAGGAGCCATCGAGCAGGTAGGTGACCCACTCGTCGTGTACGAGCGCCCCCGAACCGACTTCGTCGCCGGCTTCGTCGGGGTTTCCAACCTCATCGAGCGCGAAGGTCGCCACGTGACCATCCGGCCCGAGAAGATTCGCCTTGTCGCAGAAGACGAATCCCTCCCGCCAGGGTGGCACGTCGAGAGTGGCGTCATTCGAGACGTGGTGTACGTGGGTGTCCTCACCCGCTACGTGATCGACCTGGACGGCGGCGACCAACTGGTTGTGGTGCGTCAGAACGACGAAGAGCAGACAAGGGATCTTGCCGCGAGGGGACGACGAACCAAGATCGCCTGGCGGGCGGATCAAGTTTTTGCGGTGAGTCAACCGGAGAGCTCGCTTGCGAGCTACGACGAAAGGTAGCTGGAATGGATTTCAGGAGGAGAGGCATCTCGACTCCGTCGATCGCCGCGGCGCTGGTGGTCGTCGGGCTGCTGGCCGCGAGTTGTAGCAGCGGCACCAGCACTGCGGGCACTGGAGGCACCGGCGGGGGGACGAATCAGGTCCCGACAGCGAACCTGCCCGTGCTGAAGTCGATCGGCAAGGGAGAGGGTTCGCTCAACCTGATCGCGTGGGAAGGGTACCTCGGAGCGCAATGGGTGAACCCGTTTGAGGCTCAGACCGGCTGTCAGGTGCACGCCACTTACGCCGGCACGTCGGACCAGATGGTGGCACTGATGAAAAATGGCGGCGGCGGGCAATACGACATGGTCTCGTCCTCGGGCGACGCCGACCTTCGCATCATCTACGCCGGGGATGCTCACCCCGTCAACATCAGCCTGATCCCCAGTTGGAACCAGTTCTTCCCCGCATTCAAGTCTCCGCCGTTCAACACGATCAACGGGGTGCACTACGGCGTGTCGCTTCAGTGGGGCCCCAACGTCCTCATGTACAGCAAGACGGCATTTCCGACACCTCCCACCTCGTGGAGCGTCATCTACGATTCGGCACACAAGGGGCTGGTCACGATCCCGGACAACCCGATTCAGATCGCGGACGCCGCGTTGTATCTGAGCGTGCACAACTCGTCGTTGAAGATCACCGACCCGTACGAGCTGACACAGACGCAGTTCCAGGCTTCGGTCAACTTGCTAAAGCAAGAGCGGCCGCTCATCAAGAAGTACTGGGATCTCGCCTCACAGGAGATATCGGAGTTCAAGAACGGTGATGCCACCGTCGGCGCGGGCTGGCCGTACCAGGTCAGCGCGCTCAAGGCGACCAACTTCCCCATCGGCTCGACAATCCCGGCGGAGGGCGCGACTGGTTGGGCCGACACGTGGATGCTTGCGGCGAAGGCCCCGCATCCCAACTGCGCATACATGTGGCTGCGTTACATAAGCACGCCGAAGGTCCAGGCTGAGCAGGCGGTCAGCTACGGGGAGACGCCGGACAACATGCTTGCTTGTCCGTTCATGAACCAACTTCAGGCCGGGGCTTGCGACGAATACCACGCCAATGCACCTGCTGCTTACCTCAACAGCATCAAGCTTTGGAAGACACCGGTTGCCACCTGTGACAACGGAACGTCCGACTGTGTCCCTTACTTCCAGTGGCAACAGGCATGGACCACCGAGGTCATCCAGTAGCAGTCGCGGACGCCCGGTCGGATCTCGGTCGCTAGGCGGTGGCCACAAGCAGTAGAGCCGTGGAGCACAGAGAGGCGTCGCGCCTGTCGGTGGCGCTTTGGCGCCGGCCTTGGGCGTGCGCCACGCTGCTGCTCACCCCGGCGCTTGCTTGGTTCGTGCTCATATATCTCGCCGCGCTGGCGGTCCTGTTGATCACCGCCTTCTGGCGGATCAACCCCTTCACCACGAACATCGAAAGGGTCTGGAACCTCGACAACTTCAGGCTGCTGTTCTCCAACGCCGCTTACCGGACGATCATCCTGCGGACGCTCGGGATGGCAGCGGGAGTGACATTGGTGGAGGTCCTTGTGGCGTTTCCGTTCGCCTACTACATGGCCCGAATCGCCACACCCCGTGGCCGCACGATTCTGTTCGTGGCCATCTTGATTCCGCTCTGGGCAAGCTACCTGGCTCGAGTGTATGCATGGCTGCTGATCTTCACGCACGACGGAGTTCTGAACTGGACTCTTCAGGGCCTCCACGTTGGATCGTTGAACCTCGTATACACGAACTGGGCCGTGTTCATCGTGTTCTGTTACGTGTGGCTCCCGTTCATGATCCTGCCCATTTACGCCGCGCTGGAGCGCATACCGTCCTCATTGATCGAGGCGTCACAGGACCTCGGGGCGAAAGCCTGGCGCAGCACCCGTCTGGTCGTCCTTCCCTTGGCGCTTCCAGGCATCGTTGCCGGGTCGATCTTCACGTTTTCGCTCACCCTCGGCGACTTCATCACCCCGATCCTGATCGGAGGAGCCAATTCCACTTTTATGGGCAACGTGATCGAAGAGAACGTCGGTATCGCCAACAACATCCCGTTCGCGGCGGCGATGGGCCTCGTACCTGTCGCGATCATGGCTGTTTACTTATTGTTTGCGAGGGCGCTCGGCGCCTTTAAGGCGCTGTGATGGAACCACGCGGCGTCCGAATCGCCTTGCGGATATGGGTGGTACTGGTCCTTTTGTTCTTGTTCATTCCGATAGGTTTGATCGTGCTCTACGCATTCGATCGCTCGAACGTGCAGAGCTGGCCCATCTCGAGTTTCTCGTTCCATTGGTTCTCGGTGGCATGGCACGACTCCGAGGTCCGGACAGCTTTTCTGTTGTCAGTGAAGGTGGCGCTGGTCGCGACGGCCATCGCCATGTTGCTGGGATCTCTGGTCGCTTACGCCGTACACAATTTCAAGTTCTTCGGGCGCGAAGCTATCTCCTTCCTTCTCATTCTGCCGATTGCCCTACCGGGAATTATCACAGGCATAGCTCTGAATTCGTTCTTCTCGTTCACAAATATCCAGCTTTCCATATGGACGATTGTGATCGGACACGCCACGTTCTGCATCGTGATCGTGTACAACAACATCATCGCTCGGCTGCGGCGCATGCCCGGGTCGCTCTCCGAAGCCTCGATGGACCTGGGGGCGCGCTGGTGGCAGACCCTTCGTCTGGTAACGCTGCCGGTCGTGGGGACGACGCTTGTCTCGGCTGCGCTGCTGGCATTCGCTTTGTCGTTCGACGAAGTGATTGTCACGGTGTTCACCGCCGGAGCCCAGAACACGCTGCCGCTGTGGATCTTCGGAGCCATCCGTCTCGGTCAGCGGCTCCCCGAGGTCAACGCCGTGGTTTCGTTCGTCATCCTTTTGACCATTGTTCCTGTAGCTCTGGCAGCGCGCCTGGCCGGCGCGGGAGGGATCACCCGCTCCACAGGCGTACGTGCCGCGGAAAAGGCCTGAACCGGCATCGAAGATCAGCTGGTTCCACCACCTAGGCCCGTGTCGTTGACCGCGAAGTTGTCGTAGAACGCGTCGCGGTCCGGTTTGCCGGCGTCACGGTTCGCCGCGGGATCAGTCGACGCGGGATGCGAGGACGGTGAGGCCGGTTCCCCCAGGGTCAACCAACGTCAACCAAGGGGTGTCGGGCGCAGTCTTGGCAGTTCTTTTATCGCCAGCCATCGTGGCGCCGAGCTCGCACAGCCGCCCTACTTCGTCGAGCAATTCACGCCCGCTGGGATTGACAAAGAGTCGGTTTCTCGGTTCTCGCGATTCGGGCACCCGGACGAAGACGAGCTTCAGATCATGCTGATCGGGATCGCCGGACGCCGATATCCACGGGATGCTCCCGGGTTCGTATTCGCGCAGCTCCCAATCAAGTGCAGCGCTCCAGAATGCTGCGGCGCGCACGGGATCCGAGGATTCGATGACGATCTCAGTGAGGACGGAGCTCATACGTCCATTCAAGCTGATCCTCCTGAACCGCGTTCGTCGGGGAGGAAAATCGTCGGCAATGGTAAACGACGGTTACAGGGCAACAGAAAGAGCGGCGTTCCGGAGTTCGGCTTCCCTCCACCATCCGACGAATTCCTGTGCGGGCATCGGGTGGGCCCAGAAGAATCCCTGAGCCGCATCGCACCCCATCGTCGAGACGATCGTCGCAAGGTGTTCGTTGCTCACACCCTCAGCGACGACGCGCAGTCCCATGGCGTGGCTCATCTCGATGACTGCCTTTACGACCGGCGTCGAGTCGTCCGATCCTCCTAAGCGCTCGATGAAAGATCGATCGACCTTAACCGTCGTCACCGGCAGCGAGTGAAGGTAAGCCAATGATGAGTACCCAGTGCCAAAGTCGTCGATCGCAACCTGTATGCCGAGCTGCTTGAAACTCTCCAGTGAATGCCTTGTGGACTCACTATCGGCCATCGCGACTGATTCTGTGACCTCGACACAGACGTGGCGCGGGTCGATACGGTGGCGCTCGAGCGCATCGCGCACGATGCCGGGGGTCGCCAGGTCGTCAACCTGCTTGGAGGAGAAATTGACGGAGAGCACGGCGAGGTTCGGTTCGTCGAGTTGTGCCGCCCATTGGGCCATTTGGGACGTGGCCTCGTCGAATACCCAACGCCCGAGCGGCCTGATAAGCCCCGAGTCTTCTGCCACGGGAATGAACTCGAGAGGCGGTACGAGCCCGCGCACCGGGTGGTGCCACCGGAGCAGGGCTTCGGCGCCCATCGGCCGCCCGCTCGAGGGGTCGACGATCGGCTGGTAGTACACCTCGAATTCGTGTCGCGTCAGTCCTAGGCGTATGTCTCCTTCCATCGCAAGGCGCTCGACCGAGCGGCGATGGAGGCCTTCGTCGAACAGCGCGAAACGGTTCCGTCCCTTTTCTTTTGCCAGGTACATCGCTGCATCCGCGTCGCGCAGGACTGTCGGCGCATTCGCGTCGGACGCAGGAATTACGATCCCGACACTCGCGGTGACCGTGAGCTCCTGGCCCGGGCAGTGGATCGAAGGCTCCAACAAAGCCTGAACGCGCTTGGCAGCGGCTATCGCGTCCTCGACCTTGTGAACGTCTCTGATGATGAACGCGAACTCGTCACCACTCAAACGTGCCGCGGTCTCCCCCACGCGGAGGTTCCGCTTGAACCGTTCTCCCACCTCCCTGAGCACGATGTCCCCCGATTCGTGACCCAGGCTGTCGTTCACCAGCTTGAAGCGGTCAAGATCGAGGAAGAGAACGGCGATGTTCGACCTGTTGCGCCTGTGCCTTGCCAATTCCTGGTTCAGGCGGTCGAGGAACAAAGCACGGTTCGGAAGGCCGGTGAGGTTGTCGTAGAACGCCTGGTAACTGAGTGCATCCCTCGCCTCCACCTCTTCTGTTACATCCTCGATTGTCACGACGTATCCACCCTCGACATCACCTTTGGGTGCCGCCAGCAGCCGGACGTGACGGACGTCTCCCCCCGGGCGCTGGATCTTGAACTTTGCGGCGAGATTCGCGCGTTCGGTGCGCTCAGTGTCGACAAGTTGCACCAGTTCCGACTTGTCCTCGGGATGGACTGCATCGATCCAGCTCCGACCCATGAGTGCCTCCACACCCAGCCCTGTGATCTCGGCCACCCGCGGGTTGGCGTAGTTGACGACGGCTCCCGACGAGACCTCAAGAATGCCGATCGGGGCGGCGCCGGCCAGGCTCCGGAAGCGTTCCTCGCTCGCTTGAAGCAGGTCGGCATCCCGGATGCGGCCGATCCCATATGCGAGGGCGTCGGCCAACTCTTTCAGTAGAGCGACCTCGGGCGGCCCAAAGGTGCCGGGCTCGGAGGCGTAGATCGACAGAGCCCCGACGACCTCACCGTTCACCTCGAGCGGCAGAGTGCAACTCGATCGGACGCCGTACGCGGTGACGGCGGTTTGCCACGGTGCGAAGGTCGTGGCGCTGCTCACGTCGTCGATCACCTGCACGCTCCGGGTACGGATGGCCGTGCCGGTCGGGCCGCCCCCGTGTTCGTCGTCGGACCAGTGAACGACGTTCACCTTCAAGATGTCCGACTGCCCGGCCCATGCCTCCGCCCGGACGCTGTGCTCGCTGTCATCTACTACGTAGCCCACCCATGCCAGCTGGTAGCTGCCGGCGTCGATGATCGTCTTGCAGGTGTCGAACAGCAACGAAGACTCCTCCGAAGCATTTACGAGGACCTGGTTGAACTTCCCAAGAGTGAGAAGCGCACGTGTGAGGTTGGTACGTTCGGTGATGTCGCGGGCGTTCATCACGATGCCTGCGACTGCAGGGTCGTCCATGCAGTTGGTAGCTATCACTTCGAGGACACGCCACTCGCCAGCTGACGTCTGGAAACGGAAGACCGCTGCGGGATGGACGCCTGGTTTCACCACTTCTGTGAAGAAGGTCCTCGATGTCTCGTCGAAGTCGTCGGGATGAATGAGTTCGAGCAAACTGCGGCCCACCTGTTCGGCAGGGACGTATCCGAGCAGGCGCTCAGCAGCCGGGCTCGCGTATATCAGTCTCAACTTGTCGTCCACGACGGCAATGAGGTCGCTCGAGTTCTGTACGAGCATCCGGAATCGTTCCTCGGTCGACTTGAGTGATCGTGAGGTTCGATCCACCGCCCTAAGTGCTCGGCTACGCGATGTCAGCAAGCTAGCTAGAAGACCCGCAAGCAGCACGACAGCAAGCAAACCGACGAAAAGTAGGGCTAACGGTCCTACCAGCCCGTCGCCGGACTGTTTCACTCCCGGCGCGGCTCGGAACCAAATGTTCCATTTCCCGTAGGACTCGATGACGCTCTTTATGGGCCATTCACCGATGGCCTTGACCGATGCAGGAGAACGCAGGATCGTGTCAGGATGCGATACACCATTGGTCCCGCTGGACACCAGGAATTGGATGCCCGATGCGCGCGGCAACGACTTGAGCAGCCCCGGCGCGTCTGCAATGCCGAGAACCCAGCCGCTCACTTGACGTTCGCGTTGTGACACCGATGTAGGTGTCTCCGTGTAGACCGGCTGGACGAGAACGAAGTAGGACGAGTAAGCGGCTCCGAGCAGCGATCCGCCCAGCACCTGCTGCTGACCGCTTTGTGTGGCTCGCGTGAGAAGGTTCGAGATGTTCGGCACTGTGCAGAAGTCGTAGCCGTAGAGCGGGATGCTGAATTTCAGGTCTCTCCAGTCGGCATAACTTCCCAAGCAGTACTGAGCGCGGGAGCCTGACGGGGATATCGAGGTGACCGCGATGCCGTCGGCACGAAGCGAAGAGAGATACGCCGGCACTGCGCTGGCGGTCACCCGCTGGATGAGCCCCACACCCTGCAGTCCCGCGAAACCCGCCGACCCGAATCCGAGCGCTTGGAGGTAGTCGGCGTACTGAGCCCGGCTCACGATTCCCTGGTGGAATAGTGCAGCCGAGCCCGACAAGAGGCCGCCGTACTGGTTCAGGACTCTGGTTACGTCTCCCGAGATCTCTTCGGATGTGGTCCGAAACTGTGTGCCCGACTGAGCGAGATTGCGAGAGTGCCAAAACCAGGCGCCGCTTCCAACCCCCGCCAAACCGACGAGCCCTACCAAGATGACGGCTAGAAACCCGCCTCGTCCCAACCGTTTCTGAGTCGCATGGTTTTCTGCAATCTCTGCCTTGCCTGCATCCCCGGCGTCAACCGTTGCGCGGCGACGTCCGGCGATTTCAGCGATCACATAGTTGCTATCGGCGTCCGTCAGCAGCGGTGGTAGGGAAATCGGCTAATAGCGCACCTTTTGTGCTGGTTTCATGCCTTGGGCTGCTATGGCCTGCGAGAAAGCCGTCGGCGGACGCTCGCAATCGACCTCGCGAGAGCCTTCGGATCGTCTCCCCAGGCAATGAACAGGCTGCGACCGGAGGTCTCGAGGCGTTCGAGCGCCTGGACCTCCGGGAGCATGTGAGCAAGCTGCAAGCTGACGAGACCGTGGCTGAGCGCCCAAAGCTCCACCGCAAGCTCAGCCGGATCCGCCGGGTCTGCGTCGGGGAGGCGTCCCGCTTCCACACATCGAGTGACGCCATTCACCAGGTACATGAACGTGTCGAGCCCCGTGGCGAAGTCCGTGTCGTCCACCGGGCCGTCCATGAACATGGCCCGGTACAGGTTGGGTGCCATCGAGGCGCTCAGGTAGTACGCCACCCCGAGCAAGCTGAGATCGGCGACGGGGTCCCTGGTAGTCGTGACGGCGTCGAGTTGCGCTCTGAGGCGGGCGAAGCCCTCCCTTCGGACGGCGCGTCTCAACTCGTCCATTCCGCCGAAGTGCGTGTAGACGGCCATCGTCGAGGTTCCGACTTCCCTCGCCACGCGCCGCAGTGTGAGTCCCGCCCTACCCTCGGTCGCTACAAGGCGCGCCGCTGTTTCCACCAGTTCGGTGCGCAGACGCGGGATCTGCGGCTTTCGGGCTCACGCTTGACATTATTCCATAACACTGCTATTGATTACGCATAGCAGTGCTATTCATCTGCGACGTGTGACCTCGAGGAGGACACGATGGCGACCATGGCCGGCAATCCCTACCTGCGGGACAACTTTGCCCCTGTGCGCGAGGAGCGGACCGAGATGGTCGTCCCAGTCGACGGAGCAATCCCGGACTTCCTCGACGGTCGCTACCTGCGGATTGGACCGAATCCGGTGATCGATCCAGATCCGGCGTCTTACCACTGGTTTCTCGGCACCGGAATGGTTCATGGTCTGCGGATCCGCGACGGAAAGGTCGAGTGGTACCGCAACAGGTACGTCCGCTCGGGAGACGTCGCCAAGGCACTCGGCGAGCAGGCTCGACCCGGACCGATCCACGCCGGCATGGACTTTGCCGCCAACACGAACGTCATCGGTCACGCTGCGCGCACTCTTGCAATCGTCGAGGCAGGCGGACGGCCGTACGAGTTGGGCTACGAGCTCGAAACCGTGGGCCCGTACGACTTCGATGGCACATTGCGGGGCGGCTATACCGCACACCCGCTTCGTGATCCGGAGACCGGCGAGCTTCACGCGGTGTCCTATTTCTTCGGATGGGGTAACCAGGTCGAGTACTCGGTGGTCGATTCCGGTGGTCGGGTAAGTCGCAGTGTGGACATCGAGGTCGCCGGCAGCCCGATGATGCACGCCTTCTCGCTGACGAAGAGGCACGTGGTGATCTTCGATCTCCCGGTTACCTTCAACCTGGACAAAGTCGTCGGCACCGATCCTCGATCGATCTTCCCGTACTCGTGGGACCCCGAGTACCGCGCCCGCGTCGGCGTGATGCCTCGCGACGGTGCATCGAACGACGTGCGCTGGTTCGACATCGAGCCCTGCTACGTCTACCACCCGCTGAACGCGTACGACGAGGGCGACCGCATCGTCGTCAACGTGACCCGCCATCCGAAGACGTTCGCTACCGAGCACCGCGGTCCAAACGAGGGAGCACCGACACTCGACCGCTGGACGATCGACCTGGCCGCGGGCAAGGTCCTCGAAGAGCGCCTCGACGACGAGGGCCAGGAGTTTCCCCGAATGGACGAGCGGCTGGTAGGGCGCCGGCACCGTTTTGGCTACGCGATCGGCCTCGACCGTGACGGCACGCTGGCGCACTCGTTGATCAAGCATGACCTTGCAGCGGGTCATACCGACCGGATCTCGTTCGGAGCCGGCTACGAAGTGGACGAGTTCGTATTCGTCCCTGCGAGTGCCGACTCATCCGAAGACGAGGGGATCCTGATGGGATTCGTCTACGACCGCGCCGCCGAAAGAAGCGACCTGGTGCTCCTCGACGCCGGCTCCCTCGACAGGGTGGCCGCAGCGCACCTGCCGGTCAGGGTACCCCACGGCTTCCACGGCAACTTTGTTCCATCGTTGTGAATCGGCGAGCTTGACAGAACTGTTTTGTTGGCGGCGTGTCGCGCCGATGTCTGACCCATGCCGTCGCAGCGAGCTTCGTTAAGATCGCTCATCGTTTCACCTGCCGTCAGGTCCAGGTAGATGACCAGAACGGACCTCGACGTGACAGACAATCCCCCGAACGGCGAATCCAAGGGCGACAAATCGGGCGACGCAGTCGCGGTCGCGACGACACCGACGCACCAAGCGTCATTCACGCCGATTCCGGATCATCGTTCGCCTCGCCATCGGGATCGTGGTGGCATGGATCGCAGCTGCCGCGGTGGTCACGTTCATGGGATTGCGCGACGCAAGCCACGCGATGCAGGAGCTTCAGCTGGCGAAAGCCGAGCTCTCAGCCTCCCAGGTCGAAACGGCCGCACCCGAAGCCGCTCTTCGCCAGGCGCAACAGGAGTTCTCCGACGCGAGTGGACTGCTCGATTCCCCGCTGCTCAGCCCCGGGGTAGTCCTACCTGTCGTCGGCCGCCAGATCACCTCTGTCCGAGACCTTGCGCACGCGGCAAGCCAGGTCTCCGGTATCGGGGTCAACGCCGTATCCCAGCTGCGCACGGTGCTCGACGCCCCGCACACCAGCGGGCCGGCACGCGTCATCGCGCTGAAGCGGCTCTCCAGTCTCGCTTCTGCGACGAACATGGAGCTTGCCGCCGTCAACCCCGGTCCGTCGGTGGGTCTCCTGAGCCCGTTGGCCAGCCGCTACAACCAGTTCGTCACACAACTCCAGCAGGTCAAGACGCGCCTCGGCCATGCGTCGGCCGTCGCTGGTGCGCTCGATCAGATACTCGGGGGCCCGTCGCAATATTTGCTGCTCGTCGCCAACAATGCCGAGATGAGAGCGGGATCCGGCATGTTCCTTCAGGCCGGAACGCTGTCTTTCAACGACGGGCACGTCAAGCTCGGAACGCTCGTCGACACTGGCTCGATAGTTGTGCCGCCAGGTGCGGTGAGCATCGGTGGGGATCTGGCAGGGCGTTGGGGATGGTTGGATCCCGGACAGGATTGGCGAAATCTCGGCCTCACTCCCAACTTCGACGAGATAGGTCCGGTGGCCGAGTCGATGTGGCAAGCCGTCAAACATCAACGCGTCGACGGCGTGATCTCGATAGACGTCGAAGCGCTGCAGCAGCTCCTGCAGGTCACGGGGCCTGTGACTCTTTCTGACGGGACCGTCGTCTCCTCCTCGAATGTCGTCCAGCTCCTGATGCACGACGAGTACGAGAACATCACGTTCTCGAGCTCCTCGGAGCAGGTCCAACGCGAGAGTCGTCTCGGGTCCCTGGCCAAGGCAACCCTCCAGGCCCTGCAGGATCGGTCGCTCAACCTGAAGACCCTCGCCAATGCGATGTCGTTGGCGACCTCGGGACGACACATCTTGATGTGGTCGAGCGAAGCGTCTCACGAGAACGCATGGGTGGCCGGCGGGGTTGCCGGAGAGCTGGCCAACAACTCGGTCATGGCCGCGGTGTTGAGCCGCAGCGGGACGAAGCTCGACCAGTACCTGTCGGTCAGCAGTGCTCTTTCGATCAGCAGCGTTGGAGGAAGGTCGCAGGCGAGTCTCGCTGTGACCCTCGAGAACAAGACCCCACCGGGGCAGTCGCCTTACATCGCAGGGCCCTACCCGGACCTCGGGACCGTCTACGGAGAATACGTAGGGATCCTCGCCGTCAACCTGCCCGCCGACGCGAACTCTCACTTCTACGCCACCGGGGCGTCTGGTTCGCCGGTGGCGCTCGGAGCCGAGGGGCCTGTTTGGCTTCTGGCCGTGCCTGTCGACGTGAAAGCGGGCCGGAGCCAGACGGTGACGGTGCACTTCGTGATGCCGGGCGAGCACGGAGCCCTGACGGTCGTGCCATCGGCTCGGATCCCACCCGAGGCATGGTCCTTCCGGAGCCAGACCTTCACCGACGAAGCCGCCACCACCCTTTCATGGTGATCCATTCGTTGCTATAGTTACTGATGCGACCTCTGAGCTGCGTGTTGGTCCGATGTTGATGTTCAGTAGGGCGTCCAGTGAGGTTTAAGGTGGAGGATGTACCCAGCGCCACAAGATCGCGGGGGATGCGGCGGGCGGTAACGCTTCGGCGAACCGGTGAACCGGCGTCAGGGGGGCACGTCGGTCCGGGGTAAAACCCGGACCGGCCTTTTTGAAAGGTGGAGTGGACAGGATGAAACTTCGTGTGATCGGGACCGGGGCCGTAATGACCCTGTCGCTTGCCGGAGTCGTGGCGGCGACACCAGCGACTTCTTACGCCGCCAGCTGCTACACGGGTTGCCACACGTCCACTCCCAAGTCGGCCGGTGCCAAGCCGGTCGCGACCGACCCGACGCCTGCGGCCGCAACGACGACTCAAGCGCAGGCACTCGCGTTCACTGGGGCGAATGTCCTCGTTCCCGCCGGTATCGGCGCCGGAGCCATCCTGGTTGGTGGCGTCCTCATGTACGCCGGCAGGCGGCGGCGCTACAGCTCAGCGTCCTAGACCAGTTCGCTCTTCCCGGCCCTGAACAGGGCCTGGCCGCAGCAACTCCGTAGTTCGACCACTGCTCAGATCTCGTTCAGCGCGCCCGTTCCCGGTTTCTCGGGCGGGCGCGTTCGCGCGTCACGGGTCAAGTAAGGCGAACCTCTCGAGAACAGAGTCGATCCCGCAGAAAACCACTTGTTCAACTTCTGCAACAAACACCACCGAATGCGGCTGATCGAACATTCCATCTGTCACAGCGAACGACAAGCAATGCAATTCGACAAATGTGACGCGCGCGCGACAGATGTATGTCACAACCGTTACGCCTTCTACGTTGTCCACAGTTCGCTCGCGAACTTGCGACACGTCGATGATGCGACATTGTCCTTTAATTACGCGGAATTGCAGGTCCCTCGTGATTCTGCGACATCACTGGACGCGTCGCACTGAATGTGTACACTGCGCGCCACGGCCACTGAAGCGTTGAAGCTTCGAACCGTCGGTGCTTCAACGAAGATCCGGCTGTCACCGAGTGCAGACCTCCCCTCACGACAACCCCACCACCATCCACACCTGCGTCACTCGTGGTCATGACGAGTCAGCCGCCGTTGTGTTTGGGGCCGATTTATCGGCCATTTCTCCGAAGAATCACAGTGATTTTTTGGAATTGATGATCCGTGGATCCCTGCACTGTCGACCGAAATGCCTTCTGGCAAGCACGTTTGCAGGTGCCAGGCACGCACGTTTGAACGAAGCCGAGGTTGTCTAAATAGTGGGTGCACCGGGGCCGATGACAGACCAACGTCGTAGCCGCCAACTGATCACGATGCGGTTCTGCCGCTTCTGGGATTGGAGCCGACAACCATGCGAGTCCTGCGAGAAAACCGACGTGCATCCTTCCTCGCCGTCCTAGTTGCTCTCGCCCTGCTCGTCTCGTTCGTCGTCGTGCGCGGCGAGACTTCCTCGAGCACGCTCAACCGCACCATGGCCGCAGGAACGTCGCTCCAGGTCTCTTGCGCAGGCACGAGTCTGACCAGCACCTCGACTAGTGCGACGACCGTCAACCTCAACTGCCTCACCAAGGCACCCTCTGTGCCGGTTCCAGTTGGACACGCGACGACGTTTGCGTCCGGGGACAGCGGCTCGCCGCATACGACCGTGCCGGCGGGAGTGAAAACCGGAGACGTGTTGGTCAGCTACGTGGAGAGCTACTCGTTCACCTCGATCAGCTGCAAGGCGGGATGGACCCGGGTCTTCGACGCGACGAGCATCGGGGGCGCCAGGCTGGCGGCGTGCACGACGGTCGTCGCGGCAGGCCAGGCGAGCCCACAGGCGACCGTGAACCCCCCGACGCAGGTCTCGATGATCACGATGGCGTTCTCAGGGGTGAGCTCGACCTCGCCGGTCGATGCTTCTTCGGCAACTGCGGGCTCGGTTTCGCCGAGCGTTACCACCGACACGGCGGGCACCCTCCTCGTCTTCGGCGAGGGCAGCAACGCGTGGCAGGTCGTTACCCAGGCTCCCACCGGCACAAGCCTTGCCGCCACCCTGAATGATTCAGGCAACTCGCAGGCCGCCTCCGCTACGAGACCCGTAGCCACCTCGGGTCCGACAGTTGCGGCTTCTTGGCCCCATCTGGCAGCGCAGAACTCGGTCGCAGGAACGATCGCCCTCCGCCCGGCGGCCGCCAGCTCCTCGGTGAGCGGCAGCGCCAACACCGATACTCCTACTCAGCAAATGGCCGCCGACACTGCGATGACCGTCTCGTGCGCCGGTGCCAGCCTCACCGTGACCGGCACGGGCCCGACGAGCGTCATTCTCCAGTGCCTTGCGGCGCAACCGATCGCCCAAGTAGGCAGGGCCACGACGAACTCCTCGGGTTCCGCCGGGGCGTTGTCGACCTCGCTCCCAGATGGGGTCCGTCCCGGTGACGTCCTGGTCAGCTACGTCGAGAGCTACTCGTTCACGTCCATCAGCTGCGACTCCGGATGGACCAAGACGCTCGATGTCGCGAATGCGAGCGGAGCGCGGCTCGCCGCATGCGTGACGGTCGCGACCGTGGGCCAGGTCGAGCCTCAGGCCCGGATCAACCCTCCGACGCAGGTTTCGATGGTCACAGAAGCGTTCTCGGGAGTCAACAACTCGGACCCCGTGAACGCATCTTCGGCGAAGCCCGGGGCGGTATCACCGAGTGTCGTGACCAACTTGACCGGCGCGATGCTCGTCTTCGGCGAGGGAAGCAACGCATGGAGGCTCGTCGAGAACGCGCCCGCGGGCGCACTCCTCGGCGCATCGGTGAACAACTCGGGCAACTCGCAGACCGCGATCGCCACTGACGGCGGCGGTGCCCCGGGACCGAGCTCGCCGGCCACGTGGTCGCCTTCGGCTCCTGGCAGCTCTCCCGTCGCCGGCACCATCGCCTTGACTCCTGCAGACGGCGGCACCGGAACCACCACGACGACCACCCACCCCACAACCACGACGACCACCCACCCCACCACGACTACGACCACCCACCCGACTACGACGACCACCAACCCGACTACGACGACCACGTTCCCGACGACCACCACCACCAGCTCGGGCGGGGGCGGACCCCCGCCGACTCCTCCGGTACTGATCTGCGGTAACCCGAACGAGCTCACCGGGCCTTCGAGTCCGCCACCCGGGGCCGTGACGGTGCCGGCCGGCAGCAACGCCAACCTGTCCATGGATCAGCCCAACACCACGTACTGGTTCGCCCCTGGCACCCACACTCTCGGCAACGGTCAGTACAGCCAGATAATCCCGTCCGACGGGGACACCTACATCGGAGGCCCTGGAGCGATCATCAACGGGCAGAACCTGAATGACTTCGCCTTCACCCAGCAGGCGACCGGAGTAACGATCGAGTACCTGACCATCGAGAACTTCGGAGGGATCGGCGGCAACAACAACCAGTTCGTCGTCAACCACGATTCAGGCTCCGGCTGGACCGTCAAGCACGACACGATCCAAGACAACGGAGGCGCCGGCCTGGGCCTCGGTTCCAACTCGGTCACCGAGTACGACTGCTTGACCAAGAACGGCCAATACGGATTCAGCTCGTATGCGCCGGCAGGTATCCAGAACGTGACGCTCGACTACAACGAGATCAGTTACAACGACTCGTACAACTGGGAGGTCAAGTCCCCCGGATGTGGCTGCTCCGGCGGTGGAAAGTTCTGGAACGGTTACAACATCTCGGTGATCTCCAACTACGTCCACGACAATTTGAACGTCGGAATCTGGGCAGACACCGACAACAGCGGAATTACGGTAAAGGGCAACTACATCTCCAAGAACTTCGCGGAAGCGGTGATGATCGAGATCAGCTACAACTTCCTGATCGCAGACAACACGATCATCGACAACGAATGGGGAAACGGAGCAGAGCTCGGTGGTGGTTTCCCAGGTACGGCCATCTACATTTCAGAGTCCGGCTACAACTCGAACGCACCGTTCCCCGTTGGCACCAACGCAGCAATCACCGACAACGTGTTGACCGACAACTGGGGAGGCGTCGTTCTGTGGGAGAACTCAAACCGATTCTGCGGGCCGGTCTCTCCTGACAACGCGGGCAGCACGTGCACGCTCGGCGCTCCGGGAATAGCCACCGCGGCGACGTGCGTGAAACCGGGGCTCATGGTCAATCCGCTCTTCAGTGACTGCAGATGGAAGACGCAGAACGTCGATGTCACGGGTAATACCTTCAGCTTCCAGCCGGCCGACATCGGGAGCAACTGCACACCTTCTAATGGGTGCGGATACAACGGGTTGTTCAGCGAGTACGGCTCGACATCGCCTTACAACGCATGGGTGGTGCCCAAGGCGATCTCTGACAATCAGAACAACCACTTCTCGGACAACACCTACTCCGGACCGTGGTCCTTCATGGGCCCGGACCAAGGTGTCACCGCGACGTGGGCGCAGTGGACCGGTGGCTACACCGACAACGCCGACGGCTCGGGCATCTACTTCAACGCACAGGACGCGGGGAGCACCCTCGTCCGATAAGTCGCGAAGACCCTTTCATCGCGAAGCGGTTCGTCATGTGCTCGGTGACCATCTCCTGGATTCGCCGCGGTGATCCGCAATGAGCAGACCATGATCGAGATCCGGTATGAACTCGAACTTGAAGCGCCCCGAGGCAGCGAGCTTCGAGGTGGAGCGTTTGGTGGCGCCCTGCCGGATCGGCCTCGCCTCGCGATCACCGCACACGAGCATCAGATCGACTCCCGAATTGGTGAGATCCTTCAACCACGCCGCGGGGCGACTCCCGAATGCCATCAAGGTTCTGATACGCCAGCCGAGGCCGGGAAAGCGCTTGCGCAATCCGGACAGCGCCCCTTCCCCGCTGAACTGTTGGATCACTGAGCCCCTAGGCAGCGCGACTCGCCGTCGCTCGTCAACTGGATGGCCCCCGAGCATCTCGGGGGGCTGGAACGTGAGCACAGGGTTGAGCGCCACCACCCCTCGCGGCCGAAGTTCCATGGCGCTGTCGAGCGCCTGATACGCCGAGGAACACAGGCCCACGAGCACCACGTTGGTGGGGTCGTCCGGTGATACCGCTTTTGCTATGTCCGCAACGTCCTCGAAATTCACGGGCAGACGTATGACGAATTCGGGTTCACCGGACCTCGTCGGGCTCTCTCCCAGCCCGCTCATGTCCACGCGGACCGACCTGAGCCCGCACGCCGCCCACTGGCGCGCAAGCTCGACCCAAAGGCGCGCCGGACCCACGTGGGGCTCGGTAGCGACGTTCAAGAAGACGATCGTCGGACCTGTCGACCGGCCTGGCACCTCGGTCACGATGCCGAACAAACCTGCCGGGCCGAGAGACACGGGACGCTCGACGACCTGCCTGCCTTCTTGCCCGTCTGCGACGGCTGTCGCGCCCGCCCGCTGAGGGACCTTCACCGGGATCTCCGCTGAAGGTGCGGTCGCAGACACCCATTCGGCGACCCGCTCTATGTCGTCGAGCGGGAGCCGCTGGTGCGGCGCCTCGGCACCGAGGAGATCTTCCTGGCCGGTCGCCTCCCCCCAAACGACCGAGTCTTGACCCAGGCGGTCCGCAAGCCCACTGTCGACGCTCGTCCCGCGGCGGGTGAGGACGAGCCCCCTTGTGGCGGGGAGCCCGCCTTCAGCTCCTATACGCAGTTTCTTCAGGTCCTCGACCGTTTGCTGGCCGTAAACCACGCCGGGTGCCTCGACCGAACCGTCATCGCGCTTTGCGTGAACCCCAAGTGACATGGCGGCCATCGCGCGCTGCTCGGACACGAACGAGCGACCGGAAAGGGTCGGGTCGACCAGGACCATGCCGTCGATCGATCCGTCCCTTTCGGCGGCTGTGGACGCAAGCAACGCCCCCGAGCGCATTCCGGCGAGGGCCACCCACCTGATGCCTGCGTCACGCAGCAGATGAAGAGCCTCTGAAACACTGCCCAACCAAGAAGAGACGCGGTCGGGGTCCGTGCTCTTTCCTACAGAGTCTCCTGTGCCGTCGTAGTCGAAACGAACGACACAGAAACCAAGTTTCTCCAACCGGATTGCATATCGGCGGATCGCATAGTGGGAGAGCAGGTAATCGCGACCGAGTGGCGGACAGAACACCACCCCACCCCTTGCGCAGGCGCTTTCGGGGGTGTGGAACCACCCGAACAGGAGGCGATCGCGCGGGCCGAACCAAACCGGTGTCGCGGTCAACTCCCTCGAGCCTCCCCTCCGCCGGGAGCCGGCGAGGTCAATGATACGTTCCGCAGGACCAGCCAACAGATCGCATTCGAGACTATGCCTCAGCCGCAATCATCCTCGGGCCCGACGTCCGGCCCATACCGTCGAGGAAAGCTGCTGAGAAGGGTCGTCCCGGTCGCCAAGCGCGTTCGCGACGTTGCATCACCTGGCCCGAGACTGAGGAACTACGACCCGGTGAGCAACCTCGTCACCGAGGAGCACCCCGTCAGCGCCGCGGCATTTCCGGTGATCGAGGTCCACACGCACCTGGGCCGGTGGCTGACGCCGGACGGCGGCTGGATGGCACCCGACGTCGACCAGCTGCTTGCAACTATGCGCGATCTCAACCTGTGGATGCTCGTGAACCTCGACGGCAGATGGGGCGACGAGCTCGAGGCCAACCTGGACCGGTACGACCGTGCCCACCCGGGCCGGTTCGCCACGTTCTGCCAGCTCGACCTGGGTGTTCTCGACGGGGCAGGTGGGCCGGACGACCTCGTCAAGTCGCTCGAACGCTCACACGCTGCCGGCGCCAAAGGACTCAAGATCTGGAAGAACCTCGGGCTCTCGGCCACCGTGAACGGTCGGAGGATCTTGCCGGACGACCCGTTGCTCAGCCCGGCGTGGGAAGCCGCCGGGGCGCTCGGGCTGCCCGTCCTCGTTCATGTCGCTGATCCGGTCGCCTTCTTCCAGCCGATGGACAGGCGCAACGAACGCTTGGAGGAGCTCCTCGCCCATCCTTCGATCTCGCTCGCAAATCACGGACTTGCGGTACGCGACCAGATACTCACGTCACTCGAGGCCGCGATCGCCCACAACCCGCAAACGCAGTTCGTCGGGGCCCATGTGGGTTGCTTCGCAGAGAACCTGGGCTGGGTATCGCGGATGCTCGACGACCACCCCAATTTCTGGATCGACACCGCCGCTCGAGCCGACCTGGGCCGCCAGCCTCGTGCAGCCGCTCGCCTCATGGAACGCCATCAGGACCGGGTCCTGTTCGGCGCCGACGTCTTCCCGATCGACCCCGAGGTCTACCGGGTGTATTTCAGGCTGTTCGAGACCGAGGACGAGAGCTTCCGCTACTCGCCCGGTTCCGGGCCGTCCACCGACCAGGGGCGCTGGCGCGTCTACGGGCTCGGTCTGGCGCCTGAGGTGCTCGAAAAGCTCTACAACCTCAATGCCTCCAGGCTGCTCTCCTGCGATCCTCCACCAGGCAGCTCCCGAGCCACGGTCTGAAGCCGGAAGTGCTGCCCGACAGCCGGAATCGGCGCCAGGCCGCCCGGGATACCAAAGTCGTAAAGATGACCGGGATTCCCGACGACCTATCTTTAAGGCTCGGTCTTGCCCCACGTGCTCCGGGCGGAGGGCCCCCTCGGACATGCGCGCACGTGAGGAGACTCGATCGTGAGAGTTGCCGTATTCGGCCTGGGATACGTAGGCACGGTCACTGCGGCGTGCCTGGCATCGCGCGGGCACGAGGTCACGGGCGTCGACGTTGACGCCGGCAAGGTGGAGATGATCGCCGGCGGCCGGAGCCCGGTCATCGAGCCGGGCCTCGACCAGCTGGTCTCCGACACGGCTTCGCGTGGGACGCTTCGAACAACCACCAATGCACACGAGGCCGTTGACGGCGCCGAGGTCTCGATCGTGTGCGTGGGCACACCCTCAGCACCCAACGGGAGCACGGACCTCCACTACATACAGAGAGCCGTAGAGGAGATCGCCAAGGCGCTCGGAGCACAACGCGTGACCGGGGGATTCCACAGCGTCGTGATCCGCAGCACCGTGCCACCGGGAACCGTCGAGGAACTCGTCACACCGATCCTCGAAGAGGCTCTCGGCGAATCGGGCTCGAGCTTCGGCACCGCGATGTGCCCGGAGTTCCTTCGGGAGGGCTCAGGGGTCGCGGATTTCTTCGCTCCTCCGTTCACCGTCGTCGGTACAAAGCACGACAAGGTCGCGGACGCCATGACGGCGCTGCTCGGCTTCTTGGATGTGCCCATCCGGGTCGTTGCGACGAGAACCGCCGAAGGGCTCAAGTACGCGTGCAACGCGTTCCACGCCTCAAAGGTCTCTTTCACGAACGAACTGGCTCGTGTCTTCCGACCGCTCGGGATCGACTCTCGCCAGGTCATGGAGCTCTTCTGTGCAGACGTCCAGTTGAACATCTCGCCCGCCTACCTGCGACCAGGCTTCGCCTTCGGAGGTCCATGCCTGGGCAAGGACCTGCGCGAGCTTCTGCACCTCGGGAGGATGAACGGGGTTGAGCTTCCGCTGCTTGCGGGAACGATGTCGTCGAACGAGATCACCGTCCACGACGTCGTCAATCGCATCACGGCGTGCACCAGGACCGGGGACACGATCGCGTTACTCGGTCTCAGCTTCAAGGTCATGAGCGACGACCTTCGCGAGAGCCCCAACGTGGAGCTGGCGGAACGGCTCGTCGGAAAGGGTTACAAGCTTCGTATCCACGACCCTGTCGTGAAGCCTTCGCAACTCATCGGGACCAACCGCCAGTTCGTCGAGTCGAGGCTTCCGCACCTGCAGCAATTCATGTCGGATACCGCAAGCCAAGCCCTGACCTTCGCGAAGCTCGCGGTCGTCTCTTCGTCGGATCCCGGTGTCATAGAAGCGCTCGAGAGCTCCCCGCCGCCGCGGATAATCGACCTTGTCGGCCGCCTCGGTCGAAACGTTGAGGCAATCGACGGTTACGAGGGTGTCGGATGGTGAGCGTGTCGCGCCCGAAGCACGTCTGCATCATCGTGCAGAACCTTCCCGTGCCCTTCGACCGCAGGGTGTGGCTCGAATGCCAGGCGCTGCGCTCCCAAGGGTACGACGTCTCGGTCGTCTGCCCGAAGGGCCCCGGCGATCCCGACCGTCAAGTGATCGACGGGGTCGAGATCTACAAGTACCGGCCGTACCCGGGGGGAGCCGGCAAGCTCGCGTACCTCCTCGAGTACCTGTACTCGTTCACCGCAACGGCCTGGCTCGTCACCAAGGTGTGGAGGCACAGGAAGTTCGACGTGCTGCAGGCTTGCAACCCACCTGACATCTTCTGGCCTCTCGGACTTTTCTTCGGTGCCCTGGGTCGTAGCCGCTTCGTGTTCGACCATCACGATCTGTGCCCGGAGCTGTTCGAATCGAGATTCCCCGACGGTCCGCGCGCCGCATACTGGGGACTTCGCGCGCTCGAGCGCTGCACGTTCGCTTCGGCGACCCATGTCGTGTCCACCAACGAGTCCTACCGGGAAAAGGCTCTCGAACGAGGCCACAAGCGCCCCGAGGACGTGACCGTCGTGAGAACAGGCCCCGACGCCGACCGCTTCGCGCGCGGGATCCGGAGCTGTCACTTCGCAGGGGCCGGCGATACCTGGCGGCCTACATAGGTGTCATGGGACCCCAAGACGGGGTGGACATCGTTCTCCGGGCGGCCGACACGATCATTCGTCGTCTCGGGCGCAACGACATCGCATTCACTCTTATCGGCAAAGGTGACTGCTATGAGGAGCTGCTCGAACTGCGCGACACCCTCGGGCTCGGCGATGTCGTCGAATTCACAGGCCGCGCACCCGACGAGCTCGTGGCGCGGATCCTATCGAGCGCCGACATCGGTCTGTCTCCCGACCCGAAGAACCCGCTGAACGACGTGTCGACGATGAACAAGACCATGGAGTACATGGCCTTCGGCCTTCCTCTTGTCGCGTTCGACCTGCACGAGACGCGGGTCTCTGCCGGCGAGGCGGCTGTATACGCGAAGCCCAACGAGATCGAGGACTATGCCCGAAAGATCGTCGAGTTGCTCGATGACGAACATCTCCGCAAGGAGATGTCGGTCGTCGCGAGGGCCCGCATCGAGGACAAGCTGGCCTGGCGCCACCAGCGCGAGGCTTATATCGGCGTCTACGACCGGCTGCTCAGGGGTGACCGGAACACGAGCGAGATCAGACCCACACTTTCGAGTGCTGCTCGCACAGCCTGACAGGATGCAACGGCTGTGTGCGGAATAGCAGGCTGCTACAAGCAGACCGACGGCGAGACGCTCGTCAGGTTGATGAACGACCGAATCGCTCATCGCGGACCGGACGCAGACGGCCTGTATTCGTTCGCAAACGACCGCATGAGCGTCCAGCTTGCGCACCGTCGCCTGTCGATCATCGATCTCAGCGCCGCGGCGGATCAGCCCCTTTCGAAAAACGGGCTCACCATCTCGTACAACGGCGAGCTCTACAACTACAAGGAGATCAGAGCGGAGCTAGCCGCGTCCGGGGTGCGGTTCACCACGACCTCCGACACCGAGGTCATCTTGGAGGCGTGGCGTCGCTACGGCTCTCGAGCGCTCGAGCGCTTCCGCGGCATGTTCGCATTCGCCTTGTTCGAAGAAGCGACGGGGAAGCTCTACCTTGCCCGCGACCCGCTTGGCATAAAGCCCCTGTATTGCATGAAACGCCAGGGCGGGATCGTCTTCGCGTCCGAGCTGAAGGCTCTCGTGGCAGCCGTCGGCAAGGAGCTCGAGGTGGATCACGCAACGCTGGTCGCCTCGATGCTCTATTACTGGGTCCCGGATCAACGTTGCTCCCTTCAAGGCGTGACGAAGCTTCCACCCGGCTGTTGGATGGAGATCTCCCCTCGAGGCGAGATCTCGACCGAGCGTTACTTCTCACTTCCCGATCTCGCTCGGGAAGCCTCACGCGGAGATCCCGAAGAATTGCGGGCCGTGATCGAGGAGTCGGTGAAGGCCCATCTCGTAGCAGATGTTCCGGTCTCGAGCTTCCTGAGCGGTGGGCTCGACTCGAGCATCGTCACGGTGCTCGCAAAGCGCTCGAATCCTGGCATGGACGCGTACACGATCCGATTCCGCGAGCAGGACCAGCGTCTCGAGGCGATGCCCGACGATGCCCTCTACGTGCGCAAGGTCGCTCGGCAGTTCGGCATCGACCTGCACGAGATCGAGATCGCGCCGGACATCGTCGATCTCCTTCCGAGGATGGTCGACGTGCTCGACGAGCCGATTGGCGACCCTGCGGCGATCAACACACTTCTCATGTGCGAAGCGGCTCGCGAAGCCGGCGTCAAGGTCCTCCTTTCGGGCATGGGCGCAGACGAGCTGTTCGGCGGGTACCGCAAACATCTGGCCTGTGTGATGGCAGCGCGCTACCAGCGCCTCCCTTCAGCGGTCCGATCGGGACTGCACAAGGGCGTGGGGATGCTGCCGGTCACTGCACGCGGTCGCGGACTTCGCTACGCCCGTTGGGCCAAACGTTTCCTCACATTCGCCGAGTTGCCCGAAGAAGAGGCGTTCCGCCGGAGTTACACGCTCTACGACCCACCGCAGCTCGAGGCGTTGCTCAACCCCGAGCTCTCTGTTTTCGTGAAGGATGTGATCGAAGAGCACCGTGAGATCTACTACGACACCCCATTCGACGACCACGTGAACCGGATGTGCCTTGCGGACACGAGGATGTTCCTCCCGGGTCTCAACCTCGCTTACACGGACCGGGCGAGCATGGCGGCGTCGACCGAGGTGCGCGTTCCATTCGTGGATCCGGTTGTTGCGAGAGCCGCCTTCTCGCTCAAGGGTTCCGACAAGATTCGCGGCCGGCGTCAGAAGGTAGCTCTGAAAGAAGCGGCGGAGGCGTGGCTTCCCGACGAGATCGTCAACAGACCCAAGGCGTCGTTCAGCGCACCACTACGCGCATGGGTCGCCCACGAGCTTCGTCCCCTCGTCGACGACGTCCTTGTGAACGGGGAGCTCGTCTCCACGGGGTTCTTGAATCGCCGCGAGCTCGAGCACCTCGTGGAGGAGGAACGTTCGGGTCACGAGGACCGCTCCAAGCAGATCTGGCAGCTGCTCACGTTGGAGCTGTGGCTCCGCAATGCCACCAGCCTCGGCGTCTCGAGCTAGGGCAGGCGACGACATGACATTGCCCTCACGTACGGCGCCTTCGAAGGACGATCGCGGGAGGACCCGATGAAGCAGGTTGCGCAGAACTACCGGTCTGGCGAGCTCTCCGTCCTCGACGTTCCGCAGCCGGGGTTGCGACCGGGCGGCGTGCTCGTTCGGACCCTCTACTCGCTCATCTCGACCGGGACCGAGGTCATGAAGGTGAAAGAGGCGAGGCTCTCGCTCGCGGGGAAGGCTCGTGCCAGGCCCGAACAGGTTCGCCAGGTGGTGGACACCGTTACCCAGCAGGGCCCGATGGCGGCCTACAAGAAGGTGATGACGAAGCTCGACTCGTACACACCACTCGGATACTCGCTTTGCGGCGTCGTCGAGGGCGTCGGGGCGGGCGCAGAGGAGTTCACCAAGGGACAGCTGGTCGCGTGCGCGGGCAATGAGCACGCGCTGCACGCCGAGGTCAACTGGGTTCCCACCAATCTCTGCGTCCCCGTTCCTGGCGGGGTGGACCCCAAGCTCGCTGCGTTCGCCACGGTAGGTGCGATCGCGATGCAGGGCGTCAGACGCTGCGAAGCCCAACTCGGCGACACTGCGTGTGTCATCGGCCTCGGCTTGGTGGGCCAGCTCGCCGTTCAGCTTCTCGTCGCGGCCGGAGTGCGCGTCGTCGGCCTCGACATGGTCGAGGAGCGCTGCAAGATGGCCGAGAAGGCGGGGGCGATCGGTTGCGCCTCGCCGGAACCCGAAGGCATCGAACAGGTAGCCAAGCTTCTATCGGAGGCGACCGGTGGCTTCGGGGCCGATCACATTCTCATCGTCGCCGGCGGCACCTCGAACGGACCGGTCGAAGCTGCAGCGAGGCTTGCAAGGGACCGTGCGACTGTGGTCGACATCGGCAAGACACGGCTCGATCTTCCGTGGAACGCCTACTACGACAAGGAGCTCGACGTACGCTTCTCGAGGTCCTACGGTCCCGGTCGTTACGACGACCGCTACGAGCTCGAAGGCATTGACTACCCGGTCGGCTACGTGCGTTGGACCGAACGCCGGAACCTGGCGTGCTTCGTCAACCTGCTGGCCAGGGGCCAGCTCGATGTCGAGTCCCTGGTTTCGGGGACCTTCCCCGTCGAGCAGGCAGTTCAGGTCTACGACCAGCTGAGCGCCGGCGACCTTCACGGCGTCGGTTTCTTGTTCGAGTACCCATCCGGCCCAGATACGTCCGGCAGCCCGGAAACGCGGGCCCTGGCAGAGCAATCCGGAACCCGAACGAAACAACCACCGCCATCTGCGATACGCGCGCCGGGCCAGCCGCACACAATCGGAATCGGGTTCATCGGTGCGGGGAATTACGCCTCGTCGATGCTCCTCCCCCACCTCGCCGGTAAGGAGGGAGTGGCCCTTCGTCACGTAGCCACCAACCGGTCGCTCAGCGCACTCGACGCTAAGCGCAGGTTCGGATTCATCGACGCGAGCACCGAGGCAGACGCCGTGCTTGCTGACGACTCGGTTGAAGCGGTCTTCATAGTGACGCGGCATCACTCGCACGCCGAGCTCACTTGTCGCGCCCTCAGGGCCGGTAAAGCCGTGTTCGTGGAGAAACCTCTTGCGCTCTCCGAGGAGCAGCTGTCTCAGGTCTTGGAGACCGTCAACGAGACGGGGAACGATCGTCTGATGGTCGGTTTCAACCGGCGCTTCGCACCACTGCTCGTAGAGATGCGCTCGCGGTTCGGTGATCGTTCGAGTGGGTCGGTGGCCCGCTATTCGGTGAATGCCGGGAAGTTGGGAACCCGCAGTTGGTACGGCGACGAGAAGCTCGAAGGGTCTCGTTTCGCAGGCGAGGGAGGCCATTTCATCGACACACTCGGGTGGTGGTTCGATGCACTGCCCATCGAGGTCTACTCGATGGCGTCGAAGGACCCTCACGACGTTCAGGTGAATTTGCGCTTCTCCGACGGCTCGATCGCGGTCATCTCCTACGTGACCAACGGAAACCCGCGATACCCGAAGGAGGTACTCGATGTCGCGGCATCCGGCCGCACCGCGCGGCTCGACAACTTCCGTCGCTCGACCGTGTGGTCGGGAAGGCGTAAGCGCGTAGCACGCGTGTTTGGAGCAATCGACAAGGGTCAGGCGGCGCAACTCGAGGTGTATCTGGATTCGCTGCGTTCGGGCGCTGCGATGCCAATCTCCCTCGATTCGCTCGCCGCGACGACACGGGCGACTCTCGCAGTGTTGACGAGCCAAGCGAGCGGGCAGCCGGAGCCGGTTTGAACAGCCAGAGAATCGAGTGGTACTGGAGGCGCCTCCGCCGGATGTCAGCCGGCGAGATGATCTGGCACGGGCGCGACGCCGCCTGGCAGGCCGCATGGACTCGTCGTCAGGTGCGACCCGGAGAGGCCGTCCTCACGAATGAGCGGCGCCTCGGGGCTCCTATCGCGTCACTTCTGCCGAGTGGCACCGAGAACAAGATCCCCGGGCCGGCAAGGGACGCTCTCGCAAACGAAGCAGAGACGATCCTCAAGGGTCATCTCAAGCTGCTCGGAGTCGACAGATCCGACCTTGTCGCGCCTGACTGGTTCTACGACCCCGTTACCGGGCGCCGGGCCCCACAAGACGTTTACGCGTTCCACATAGAGCACCGATCGGAGTCGATCACGGGGAACGTCAAACAGATATGGGAGTTGTCCCGACTCCAGCACCTGACGCTCCTGTCTGCAGCCTGGTACGCGACGCACGACGACGTCTTCGCGCGCACCGTGGACACGCAGCTCAGATCCTGGTGGCGTGAAAACCCGTTTCTTTCCGGGGTGAACTGGACCAGCGGGATCGAGGTCGGGCTTCGTCTCATCAGCTTCGTATGGATCAGGCGTCTATTGGACGGCTGGCCGGGCGTGTCGGCACTGTTCGAACAGAACGACCTCGCGGTCGCCCAGATCGGATGGCACCAGGAATACCTCTCCAAATTCCGAAGCCGGGGATCGTCCGCCAACAATCACGTGATCGCAGAGGCCGCGGGTCAGCTGGTGGCGAGTTGCGCTCTTCCGTGGTTCTCTTCGAGCGGGCTCTGGCGCGAAGAGTCTGCGGACCTGCTCGAGCGAGAGCTGATCCTGAACACGTTTCCGAGCGGACTCAACCGCGAACAGGCGAGCGATTACCACGGATTCGTGACAGAGCTCGGGCTCGTTGCGGCCGTCGAGGCCGAAGCGTCAGGGCATCCGTTGAAGCCCGCAACGTGGGAGCTACTCGCCCGAATGCTCGACGCCGAAGCCGCGGTTCTCGACGTCGAGCTGCACCCTCCAAGACAGGGCGACAGCGACGAAGGGAGAGCGCTGGTTCTCGACGGCCCCCGGGCCGAGCGCGCTTCGATGTTGCTCTCAACCGGGTCGGAGCTCGTGGGCCCCGCTCCTTGGTGGCCGGTCGCCGAGCCGGGAGTTGCGAGCATCCTGCTGGGCGCACTGGGTGCCGGCCGCACACCTGCGGTGCGAGAAAGGACGACTCTCCGTCCGTCGCATTTCCCCGATGCCGGGCTCACCTTGCTTCGCAGCGCCCCGGGCGCCCGACCCGAGATCTGGTGCCGGTGCGACGGCGGCCCGCACGGCTACCTCTCCATCGCGGGCCACGCCCACGCCGACGCGTTGTCCGTAGAGATCCGACACGGGGGCGTCGGCATCTTGGTTGACCCCGGCACGTACTGCTACCACGGCGAACCAGAGTTCCGGAATTACCTCCGATCCACGATCGCTCACAACACCGTCGAGATTGCACACGCAGACCAGTCGGCCTCAGGCGGCCCGTTCCTGTGGCTTCGCCATGCCAGGACGACGGGAGTGGAAGTGGACCTCGACCAAGCCGGAGCGGTCAGGACCTGGTCCGCGGAACACGACGGTTACGAGTCGCTCGACCCACCTGCGAGGCACCGACGGAAGGTCGCGTTCGACGAGGTTGCCGGAAGGATCGAGATACGAGACGTCATCGAGACGTCGGGACGTCATGCTGTCAGGTCCGCACTGCACCTCGGGCCCGAGGTCACTTGCCGGCTCGAGGGGGACATCGCCTCGCTCTCGTGGAGTGCCGACAACGACTGTGAAAGATGGTCGGCGGCCGTCGAGCTCGACCAGAGGTTGTCGTGGTCCGTACACCGAGGGGAGACCAAACCCGTGCTCGGCTGGTACTCCTCAAGCTTCGGCACCGTCGAGCCGACCTCTGTCCTGATAGGGGAAGGTAACTGCGATCCCGGGAGCAACTTGCTTCTCACGACTATCTCGTTCTCACCGCGACCCGAAAAGCCCGTTGAGGGCCAAGGTAGGGTGGTCGAGTGACTACACCGCCGCGCGTGTAGCCCAGAATCTCCAAGGGTCGCGATCGCCACCCTGACCCGACCAACCGGGACGACCGGCGTTCAGACGCACGTGAACGAGGTCTTCCGATTTCTGGCCAGCGCGTGGCCGGCGGCCCCGAATCATCACCCCGTACTCGTGGGGCGGCCCGTTGAGCATTCCTGTTTTCGGCGCCCGCCGCGTCATTCATCCCTTGAGCGGAGCGGTCAGCATCGCCTGGTACCGGTACTGGCACTACATCTTCTTGAAGCGCGCCCTCCAACGCGAGCTGTCCCTGTCGGGAGACGTCGTCGTCTATGCGCAGTGCGCACTGTCGGCGCGAGCCGCCCTCGAGGCTCGCCGCGACCCCTCGCAGAGAGTTGTCGTCGCAATCCACTCCGACGGGTCCCAGGCCGACGAGTGGGCCGACAAGAAGTTGCTCAAGGTTGGATCTCGCTATTACCGCGCGATCGCAGACATGGAGAGGCGAGACCTGCCGATGGTGGACGGGATCGTCTACGTGTCCGAGGCGGCGCGAAGCGGCATGGCGAAGCACGTGGACGGACTCGATCGCATTCCGTCAGCGGTCATCAAGAACTTTGTCGCCATGACGTCTGTACCAGAGAGTGCCGGCAGTTCCGGCGACCTCGTCACGGTCGGCGGGCTCGAGTTAGCCAAGAACCACCAGTACTTGTTGCGCGTCCTCGACGTCGCCAACAGGAACGGGCACCGGTACACCTTGGACCTGATCGGTGACGGGCCGTGCAGGAGACCTCTCGAGAACCTCTCCAAGTCACTCGGCCTCGAACGCCAGGTGAGATTCCTTGGTGCCAGGTCGGACGTTAGGTCCCTGCTCCCGACCTACAGAGCGTACGTGCACGCGTCGGTGAGAGAGAGCCTGTGCATGGCGATCATCGAGGCCATGGCGGCTGGGCTCGCAGTGGTTGCGGGCGCCGTCGGAGGAATCCCCGAGTTGTTCGAACCGCCCCGAGAGGGTCTCTTCTGGCCACTCGACGATCCTGAGCGCGCTGCGCAGATCCTGATCGACCTGCTCGAGGACGACAATGCCCTCAAGAGTCTCGGGGCGCGAGCGCGAGAGCGCTACGAGAGATCGTTTGACGCCGCGGTGGTCGGACCTGCCCTCGAGGATCTCCTCTTCGGAATCTCGCCGGGTCGGAACGCGAAAGATCCAGTGACGCAAAGTCCGGCGGCGTCGCCGTGAAACGCTCGGGAACTTCGGCGCCCGGGCCACTCCAACAAATAGACGAGGAGAACGGGCAGCGATCCACCAAGACCGCGCCTCAGAGGGCGTTGCTCACGACGATCGACCAGGGGTTCTCCTCGGCGTCCAACTTCGTGGTCGGCGTGGCCGTGGCACGCATCGCAGGACCTGCGGGTCTCGGCGGATTCTCACTGGCTTACGGCTGCTGGCTGGTTCTGGCCGCTTTGCACCGTTCGCTCGTCACCGACCCGATGGCGATCGAGAACGACGTCGTCCTCCCGAACGCTCCTGCAAGGTTGAGACGGGGATTCGCTTCTGAGGTGGTCCTCGCCCTCGGGGCCGCCGCCTGCATCCTCGTCGCGGGGATCCCTCTTTATTTCGGGGGGCAGCGAACGTTCGGGCTCGCCATGATCGCCGTCGTCCCGTGGCTGCCGTTCCTGCTCGTCCAGGATTACTGGCGCTGGACCGGGTTCATGCGCCGTGAGCCAGGGAGAGCCCTGGCGAACGACACCGTGTTCAACATCGTGCAGGCGGCGTGTTTCGTCACGGTCGCAGTGAGCGGGATCCATTCGGTGGTGCTCGTGATCGCGTCGTGGGGGGCGGGAGCCGCAGCCGGGGCGTTCTTCGGGCTCTGGCAGTTCAAGGTGCGCCCGACGATTCGCGAAGGCATCACGGGCCTCCGCTCCCGATGGCACATGAGCAAATGGCTCGCCGGAAACTCGGTCTTGGGTTGGGCCGCGTCGCAGGCCAGCGTGCTGCTCGCCGGCTTCATTCTCGGCCCTGCAGGGCTGGGAGCCTTGCGCGCTGCGCAGACGCTCGTCCAGGGCCCGGCACTCGTGCTCATCCAGGCCGGAGGAAGCATCGGCCTGCCCGAAGCGTCGAGGGCACTCCTCGATCGAGGCTGGGCAGGATTGAGACGGGTGTCGATCATCGTTTCTGTCGCAGGCATATTGAGCATCGGCCTCGTCGGCAGTGCCGTGGTCGTCATGGGGGGGACCCTCCTCCGACTGACCTACGGGCCCGCGTTCAGCCGCTACTGGCCCGCCTCGGAGCTGTTCGCGCTGGCGTTCCTGATCAGCTCGATCGGGCTCGGTCCCATCTTGGTCCTGAAGACGACGCGCAACACCAGGTCGCTCTTCCGGGTTCAACTCGTGACACTCGGGGTATCAATTGCGGCAGTGAGCGTCCTCGCGGTTACCCGCGGAGTGACTGGCGCGGCCGCCGCCGCAATCGTGACCGCCTTGGCCAACGTCGTCGGTCTGACGTACTTCGGGCGCAGGGCTCGCAACCAACTACTTCGCACAGAGCAGGACGGCACTCGCCGACCCGCAGACGCTCCGGCCGTCGATCAAATTCGCAACAACGACGCCCCGATCGCGGTCGAATTCGGGTAAACTTGCCGATCTGTCGGACGGGGCCAATTAGGCCCGATCCGGAAACCGAAGAGGTCCCGCCTCGTGAGTCACGGTGCCGGTTCTCGGACACGGACCCAGCCACAGGTGTAGGTCAGAAAGGCAGCGGGGGCAGTCAGCGCCGGCACGATCCCGGGCGACTTGTCGCAGACTCTCGGCGTACAAGCCAGAAACTGACCGACCAGTGGTCGCACTGCTCTCCAAAGGAGACGAGGTGGACGAACAGGTTTTGAGTCTCAGGGACTCGGTGCGAGTCGTCATGCGCTGCCGACGTATCCTCGCCGCCCTCGGAGCGGTTGGCCTGCTGTTGGGAATCATCTACGCAGTGGCGGTCCCCGCTCTCGTGTCGGCGAAGACCGAAGTGCTCTTGCCCCCGGCTCCCCTTAGCTCGTCGGGCACCCCGACACGCGACGTGAACACCGAGGTCGACATTGCGACGAGCCCGGGCATCTTGAACCCTGCTGCCAAGGCCGCGGGAATCAACCTTCCTTACACGACCCTCCAACATCGAGTCGTCGCGTCGGGAGTTACGACCAGCTTGGTCCAGATCGTGGCCAAGGCGCCGAACGTCGCAGAGGCTGAAGGTCTCGCCAACGCCGTAGCTACGGAATTCCTCAACTACCTGTCCACTCAGAACTCCGTGCTGGTCAGCGGTACAGCGCAGGAATTGAACGCTGAAACTTCGGCGCTGAACAGCGAGATCAAGGCCGAGACCGAGCTGCAGACCACCGTGCAGAACGCTCTTAGATCAGACGTCCCCGGATCACCCCAGGCCATCGCGGACACGAATTACGCCGCCCAGTTGTCGGCGAACGTGAGCAGTTTGAATTTGACACTGAAGCAGGTGGGGGCCGGGTTAGCTCAAGTCCAGCTGCAAGGATCCTCGCCGGCTTCCGGAGCAATAATTCTGCAGCACGCGACGTCTGCCATCAAACCTTCCGTCTTGCGGGTTCCTGAATTCGGTCTCATCGGGCTCGCCGGTGGTTTGTTCGTCGGAATCTGTGTCGCGTTCGCGGTGGGCCGAAGGAACAGGCGCCTTCACCTGCGCGACGAGATCGCCCAGGCAACGGGCGCACCCGTGCTTGCTTCGCTGACCACCACGCGACGGACGAAAAGCGAGGACCTGCTGCAACTTCTCGAGCAATTTCCGGCCCTCCGTGAGTAACAAGGCCAATCTGAGGAGGCTTCTCGACGAGCTAGGTGTTCACAAGTTAGGAGCCCGTTCCGAAGTGCCGCCCTCGCAGAACGGGGCGGCGACGCAGAACGGCTCGTCGGCACACCACGAGGCAGTCGACGTTTCAGCCTTCGTGCTGGCCGGGGACGCCAGGGCGGTTGTCGCCATCACGGAGCTCCCTGCGTTCGCGGCGAGCCTCGGCCTGCCGGTCGCGTTGATCGTGGACGGGTCCAACACGTCCACAGAACAACTCGCGATCGCTTGTGCCGCACGCGATCCACTCGACCTTGCTGCGCCCAGACCGAACTTGCTTACCTACGCTTCGGCTCCAACGAAAGCTCCTGACGGCGTTTCGCTCACCGTGACCGTCGAGGTCGTCGACACCGCCACTCTGGACGTTTCGGACGGCGCCAACCCCAACGAGATCTCGGATCGTGTACAAAACGCCCTTCTTGTGGTGTCCTCGGGTTTCGCGACGCCAGAAGACCTCGAAGTAGTGGCTCTTGCTTCCGAGCATCATGGGCGCCCGCTCGTCGGCGTCGTCGTGGCCGACCCGGAACGATCCGACAAGACGTCGGGTCACCAGCAACCGCGACGAGTCATGGGGTCCCACGGCCCTCGGCAGCTCTCAGCCCTCAGGAACGCGACGCGATGAGCGATTACCTGCCAGTAGACGAGCCCATGGGTGGCCCGGGTACCGAGACCCAGCCGTCCAGGCGTTACATGGGCCAATTCGTCAGCCTTCACTACGTCTTCAAGGCGTTCTCACGAAGAAAGCGGATCTGGATCACGTTGGCGGTTGCGGGCCTGTTGATCGGGGTGTCCCTCCACCAGGTGATACCGAGCAAGTACACGGCCCAGACGTCGCTGTTGATGGTGCACAACCCGAACGACGACCCGACTCGCGACATGGCGACCGACGTGGCGCTACTCGAGAGCGAAGCTGTGGCTCAGAAGGTCGTGAGCGAGCTTGGGTTGCAGACGAGCGCTCAGAAATTCACGGGCGAATATACAGGCGTCGCTCTCACCGACCAGGTGCTCCAGATCACGCTTTCGGCCCCGACAGCAGCCGACGCCGTCGCCCGCGCCAACGCGTTGGACACGGCGTTCCTGAGCTTCAGGAGCGCCGTGCTGACAGCCCAGAACAGTGCCTTCGCCGGGACCTTGAACGCGCAGATAAAGACGCTCCAAGGCGAAGCCACTTCGATCCAGAACCAGATGAACTCGCTGCCTACCTCAAGCCCCGGAACTCCGGGCGCCGCCGAGTTAGCGAGCCTGCAGACGCAGCGCCAGGCTCTGATCGGCCAGATAAACACCCTGAACCAGCAGATCCAGTCCGACGATCTGATCACGACAACGATCGTCGGCGGGAGCAAGACTGTCTCCGGCGCCACGGCCATCGTTCACTCGAAGTTGAAGGTGTTTCTCGCGGACGGCGCATCGGGTCTGGTAGCGGGACTCGCGCTGGGCCTCGGGATCATTGCCGTCGGGGCGATCGTCTCGGACCGGATCCGCCAGCGCGACGAGGTCGCGTCGGCACTCGGTGCCCCCGTGGAATTGAGCGTTGGCCGGTTCCGACGAATCAAGATGATGCGCAAACGTCGGCTGCGCCGTCGGCTCAGCCGACCCGGCAGGCCGGTGGAGCTGATGTCCCGGCAACTTCGCTCCGTCGTCCAGGCAGGCCCGAGCCCGAAGCGCCTAGCAGTCGTCTCGCTGGACAGTCTCGAAGCGTCTGCGCTGAGCCTCGCAATACTCGCCGGCAGGCTGGCCGTGTTCGAGGGGAGCAGGGTCATGGTCGTTGACCTGTCGCCGGGACGAATCCTCGGCGAGCTCCTCGGGGTGACCAAACCCGAGACGCGGCATCGTGTTCGTAAAAGGCGCGTGGGTGCCGGTCCTCGTCTCGGTGCCACCAGAGGACGATCCGACAGTCGACATGCCCGCACCCGACATCGACACCGACGGGCTCCCCGGTCCGTCTTGGACCACCCCTCAGGTCGTCCTCGTGCTTGCCACGCTCGATCCCGGCGTGGGAGCAGGGAATCTGAGCAACGTCGCCGACGAAGCTGTCGTGGTCGTGACGGCCGGGCGTTCGAACGCGCAGCAAGTGCGGGCGTCTGCCGAGATGCTCCGGGCCGCCGGATTGTCCGTTCGCGGCGGCATCCTCGTAGGCGCGGACCGCAACGACGACAGCCTGGGATACACCGCAGGCCGTCGGCGATCTCATAAAGACCACGGGGCTCGGGACGACCTGATCGAGAGTTCCTACGCGTCTGCAGGCGCGGCCGAGAACCACTGAGTCCTGTGTCGTCGGGCACGATGCAGTCTCCCGAGGCACCATCGGTCGCGACTTGGCTGCCGCCCTCGCGCTCGACAGACGACCGACCCGCGGACCTGTCTACGCGTCGACGGGTGGGGCTCATCTGGGGGCTTCTCTTCTTCAACGTGATGTCGTACTCGACGCAGGAGACGGTCGTCCATATCCCGTCGGTGGTCGGAAAGCTCATGACCCAAGGTGCCCTGGCACTGGCGTTCCTCCTTGCGCTTGCGGTGAACCGCAAGCTCGTGGTGCGACCCAACACCTTCTTGGTCTTGGCCACCGTGCTCGCAGTGTCGGCGTTCATGATGAGCATCAGGGACCAGGTGAGCATCATCGGCTCGGACTACCGAGCGGTTCGGCTCGTCGTCTTCGTTGCGACGATCTGGCTCCTTACACCGTGGTGGGGGCGAAAGGACATGTTCCTTCTTCGTTGCCAGCTTCGGGCGCTCGGCATCGTCCTCGCGATGGTGCTCTTGGGATTTGCAATCGCGCCGGGCAAGGCGTTCTCCTTCCAGGGTCGACTCACCGGCGACATCTGGCCGATCCCCCCGACCCAGGTCGCGCACTACGCGGCGGTCGCCGCGGGCGTCGTGGCCGTTCTGTGGTTCGCGGGAATGGTCCGTCGGAACATCGCAATCCTTGCTTTCACCGGAAGTGTGGCGATCGTCGTGCTCACCCATACGCGCACGGCCCTGATTGCGCTGCTCGCCGGGATCCTCGTCGCCGGGCTCAGCCTCTTCGTCGGTCGCAAACGGGTCCGGAACGTCTTCGGCATCGTCCTCGTCGTCCTCGTGCTCTCTGGCGTCGTGCTTCTCCCTGCCCTCACTAACTGGTTCAGCAGGGGTCAGAGCACCCAAGAGATAACTCAGCTGACCGGGAGGACGGTCGTCTGGGGTGAGCTCGTCAACTCCCCGCGCCCGGTCGACAACATGATCTTCGGGTACGGGCTTTCGAACGACTCGTTCAACGGACTGCCGATCGACAACAGCTGGTTGGCCGTCTATCAGGGTCAGGGTCTCGTCGGAGACGTCCTGGTCGGGCTGATCATGCTGTTTTTGATTCTCATCGCTGCGTACCGACCACGAGGTCCCGCGCGGGCAGTCGCCCTGTTCCTGCTCGTGTACTGCCTGATCGCATCCTTCACCGAGACGGGGCTCGGTGGCGCGTCGACTTACATGCTCGACCTGACGATCGCCGCCTCTCTTCTCGTGCCGACGGCGCCAAAGCTTCTCGCCACACATCGGGAACTGGTGTGAGGGTTCTGGTAGTCCACAACCGATACCGGTCGGCCTCTCCGAGCGGCGAGAACCGAGTGGTGGACCAGGAAACGAGGGCCTTGTTGCGGGCCGGTCACGACGTCGAGCACTTCGAGCGCGAGAGCGACGACATCCAGAGTTTCTCGTTGCGTCAGAAGGCGCTCCTCCCAGGGCAGGTCGTGTGGAGCCCGAGTGCCGCCCGCGAGATCGGCCGGGTTCTCGGAACCTTCAAGCCTGACGTGGTCCACGTTCACAACCTCTTCCCGATGATCAGTCCGTCCGTGCTGCACGCGTGCCGGCGTCACCTCGTGCCCGCGGTCGTGACTCTTCACAACTACCGGCCGATCTGCCCGAGCGGGGACCTCTTCCGCGACGGCGCTATATGCCACGACTGTGTAGGCCGAGCTCCGTTCCCCTCGGTCCTGCACGGCTGCTACCGGGATTCGGCCGCAGCGACACTGCCGCTCGCCATTGCGAACGTGGTCACCAGGGGAACGTGGAAAACGCTCCCTTCCGCGTACATCTTCATCTCAGCGGCGCAGCGAGAACTCTTCTCCAGTCTCGATCTGCCAAAAGAGCGCTGTTTCGTAAAGCACAACCTCGTGTACCCAATGACCGGAGAAGGGACCACCGAACCGCTGATCGTCTACCTCGGACGGCTGAACGAGGACAAAGGCCTGCCCCTTTTGATGGAAGCGTGGGACCGTCACGCGCCGAGCGGGTTGAAGCTCGTCATAGCTGGGGGCGGCCCTCTCGAAGAAGAGGTGAGCGAGTGGGCGAGGTCCAGGCCGTCGGTCGAGGACGCCGGGTTACTCACCCGCGACGGGTGCATCTCTCTACTCGCGCGAGCCCGCGCCGCGGTCGTACCCTCTCAGTGGCTCGAACCGTTCGGACTCGTCGTCGCAGAGGCCATGTCCGCAGGCGTTCCTGCGATAGCCCCCGCTCACGGTGCTTTCCCAGAGCTGATCGCCGACGGGGTGGACGGGGTGCTGTTTCCTCCGGGAGACGTCGGCGCACTGGCAAGATTGTTCGACGAGGTAGAGCGCGAGCCTGAGCGGTGGGACGCACTTGGGCGCGAGGCGCGCCGTTCCTACGAGCGGCGGTTCGAACCCGACAAGAACGTCGCCGAGCTCGAGGCGATCTACCGGTTCGCGTTGGAGCATCCCGTCTGGATCGAACTCGAGGGCTCGGGGCCGTCTGCTCCAGCCGCGACGCGGCGGGTGGGACCTGACCGCGCCGTGGACTCTGCAAGTGTGGCCGAGCCGGACATCGAACGATTCTGGGAGTCGCACCCATGCGGGGACGAGCTCATCGGTGGGCTCGTAGAACGCTACCGCGAGGACTTTTCCGCCTTCTTCGAAGCGTACGACGAGTCGCGCTACAAGGTGGAGTCGCACATTCCGGCGTGCCTCGACGCACTCGATCTGAGGGACAAGAAGGTCCTCGAGATCGGTCTCGGGCAGGGAGCCGAGTCCGAGCAGCTGATACGTCGCGGAGCGCGTTGGACCGGTCTCGACCTGACCGAAGAGTCTGTGCGTCGGGTACAGATTCGCCTCGAGCTGAGAAACCTCGAGTACGACGACATATGGCGAGGGTCGGCACTCCGTATACCGGCACCCGACGCTTCGTTCGATCTCGTCTTCTCGCACGGCGTTCTCCATCACGTCCCGGACGTCGTGACCGCCCAAACCGAGATTCACCGCGTGCTTCGGCCCGGCGGCCGTCTCGTCGTGATGCTCTACGCCCGCAGATCTTTGAACTATCTGCTGACCATCAAGTTCTTGCGGCGCGCCGGCCTGGTTGCCGTTTGGCCTCTCCGAAACCTCATTCATCGCGGCCACATTGGAGGGCACTTGCGAAACGCAGAGCGCGAAGGCCTTTCGAGATATCTGCGGATCGGGCGGTTCGTCCACGCCAACACCGACGGACCGGCGAACCCGTATGCGCGCGTCTACGACATCGCAGACGTCAAGCGCGACTTCCCGGACTTCAAGGTAGCCAGGACTCACAAGGAGTTCATGCACGCGCCTCCGTTGCCGGTCCACGGGCTGCCAGGGGGACATCTTTTGGGGTGGCACCTCTGGGTTGAAATGGAGCCTCTGGTCCGCCACAGGGTTGACCCGGCGCACGGAATGGGTCGCGTCGAGATCAACGCAGAGCACAACGGCCACTCACGGCACCTGGGTGGGAACCACAAAGCGCCTTTGAGCCCCGAAGAAGCAGTCCTGCCAGAAGGGGAAGCTCATGTCGCTCCCTAAGCCGGGCGTCATAACTCCTTCCCACGGATCTCGGCAAGGCGGCAACCCTTCAGGTGGCCCGTCGCCCGAGAGTGCTTCTGACGGCAAGGATTCTCCTGTTCGATCTCCGGGTCGTCGTGTGTGGATCGGCATAGGGCTATATGCGTTAGTGGCGATCGGTGGCCTCTACGTCGCGATCAGGCCGGCACCCACTCCTGTCGACCGTCTGGTCGACAGGATCCTCCCGGTCGAATACAGCGTGCACTGGCTTTCGTACATCACCTATCTCGGCCGCCCTCGCGCTGTGATTCCCGGAGTCGCGGTGTGTTGCGTCCTGGCCTTCTTGTGGGACCGCCGAAGGGTGATCACCTGTCTCGTCGCTCCGGTGGCCGCGATCGTCATCACCGAATACATTGCGAAACCAGTCGTCGGGCGCATGTACGGCGGAAGCCTCAGCTACCCGTCGGGTCACATGACGTCGGTTGCGGCCGTCGTCGCGGTCTTTATCCTCGCTGTGCCGCCAAGGTGGCGTCGGAGCGCGGCGGTCCTCGGCGTCGCCGTGGACCTGTTGGTGGCGGTGACCCTCATACTGCTTCGGTGGCACTACCTGACTGACGTTCTCGCAGGCGCAGCAGTCGCCATCGGTACGACTCTGCTCGTCGACACCGTCGTTCACATGTACCCGGTCAACGCCCGCGGTCGAACCCGCACCCAAACAGATCCGGTCTTGTGATCCCGTGGGATCCATCGATTGGAACCGGAAGACCTGGGACGATCCCGAAAACTGGCTCCGTTCCGGTGACAATTGGACCTTCCACGCCGAGGCGTGTGCTCAGCCTTACGAGGATTGGAAACGCTCGGTCGTGTCCACGTTCCTCCAGCCATTCCTCGGCCCGGAGATCGACATGCTCGAGATCGCTCCTGGCTATGGCCGCTGGACCGAGTACATGATCGGGAGCGTCCGATCGCTCACTTTGGTTGACCTGAGCCCGACTTGCATCGAGCAGTGTCGCGAACGTTTCGGGGGTGACCATCCCGATATCGCCTTTCACGTGAACGACGGAAGATCTCTCCCGGTAGACGGCGAGTCGATCGACGTGGTCTGGTCGTTCAGCAGCTTCGTCCATATCGACGAGTCGGAGATCGGCGCCTACCTGATGGAGATACGTCGTGTGCTGCGACCAGGTGGGCGCTTCTTGATCCATCACTCGGGATGGGCCGATTGGACGCTCGCGCTCGCCCCGGTGACTCGGCGCCTCGGAAAGCCGGGCAAGGCACTCATCAATCGGACCGCCCAGGGCGTGTGGCGCCGCTCAGGCGACCGCAGCCCTATGTCAGCCGAGCGGTTCGCTTCTCTCGTTGATCGGTCGGGACTGAAGGTCCAGGGACAAGTAAGACGCTGGGGAGACGGCGGGAAATTCGGCGTCGCTTTCCGCGACGTGGTCACTTTCGGAAGCTTCGCGGAACCCGCTAGAGCGTCACGACGGTGAACCGAACCGCACGAGCTTGAAGCAGTTCAGGGCCCTTACCTCTCCCGACAAAGGCGCCTGCAGCGACGACTGCTCCGCACCGGGGCCGGCTCCCACCTCCGGGTGGAGCGTGAGCCTCCTTCGGGCACCAGGGAGAAGATGGAACCACGAGTCTTCAGGCCTGTACCCGGGCACGTCGACCACCACCCACTCGGCGAACCGTCTCGTTGTTATCTCGAGCACCCAATCACCGTCGTCGTTGCGAACGACCTGCGCCTCGAGTCCTAGGTCGGGTTCGACGGGTCTGATGCTCCCGCCCGGCTGATGGACGACGGTCGAAGCGGCACGCGGCCCGGATTCTGAGACAAAGGTGGCTGCGACAACGTCGTGAGCAGTGGGGCCGAAAGCGAATGCGCCCGAGAGATCCCTGAATCCGTCGAACAGACCGCTCATCTCTATCGTCGTGGCCGACCGGCCCCCGACCACGACCCGTTGCTCGGCCGACTCGACCATCAACTCTCCTCGCACGAAGAGCTCGGCGCGCACGTTGCCGGCAACTTCGAACGCGCTGTCGTTCACGACGTGGAGGTGCAGACCGTTCAGACCCTCGTCGGTGAGCACCATGCCGACAGGAGCGAGCACACGTTTGAGGACGTACCAGGGGGATTTCGGTCTGCCCAGACTGTCGAGCACGCCCCAGCCCGCCCCCGGACGAAGGTCCCTGAGAGCGAGCACGATCGCGCCCGAGCAAGTCGACCCCGGCCTTCGCCACTCGCTCATGACGATCTCGAACAGCCGCGCCACTGTCGCACGAGCGAGGTCCAACGCTCGCTCGGCGTCCGAGTATCGGAGTTCGAACGGGTCGACGCCGAAAAGCTTGCGCATGTAGAAGCCCTGCATGTCCTCGAGATCCCATGACCTGCCGGCGTCGTGGTGGACTGCGAGCTTCCAGCGAGGATCGTGGCCCGCACGGTGCGAGCCGCCGCATTCCTCGTCGACGGTCCGGCGCTCCGGAGGCGTTGCGAATGCCAGGCATTCGGAAGCAAACCGGATTCCGGCTCTCCTTGCGTCCTCCACAGGACGGAGGTAACCCCCGATCCCGAAGTAATGGCTCACACCCGAATCCATCTGGTACGGAACGGTTCCCCCCGTCGGGTTGGAGGTGACGTACGGAACACCGGGGAGCAGCTCGTCGACGAGATCGGGGATGTTCCGCTCGAGCACAGGAAAATCCCAACGGTCCTTCGGTAGCGAGTGCATCGCGGCCTGCTCTTCTACCTCTTGGTTCCCGCATACCAACGCCACCGACGGCCTGCCGGAGATCAGCTCGAACTGCTCGACGAGCTCTGATTCCAACTCGGAGACGAAGGAAGGCTCGTCGGGCGGGTCGGTGAATGCGAGCATGCATTCCTGCCAGACGAGCATCCCGAGCTCGTCGCAGACGTCCCAAAAAGATTCGTCTTGATACACCCCGGTGCCCGGCAATCGGATCATGTTCAGGTTGGCCGCCTTGGCGAGCTCGACTGTCGCCCGCACCTCGTCGGGTCGAGGGGCAAGGCTCACCGCGTCCACAGGCATCCAGACGGCGCCACGACAGAAGATCGGCTCCCCGTTCACCGAGAGGCTGAAGCGCCCGTCAGACCTGTCGAGCTCGATCGTGCGGAATCCGACACGCCCCAACGAGATCGGCCGACCGTCGGTCTCGACGTGTACGTCGTAGAGGGGTTGAGCGCCATGGGTGTGCGGCCACCAGAGCTCGACGTCCCCGACGTTCAACGTCCCTTTCAGTGCGTAGCCACCGTCGAGGTCCTCGACGTGAAGAGCACCCTTCGCTCCCGCTGCGACGAGCACAGCGCCCGCCGGCGGAAGGGCGCCTAGCACGTGCGCATCCACCTGGATCACGCCCATGCCGTCCTCGACCGAGGTGAGCAACCGGCGACGAACGATGCGGGGGCCGAGAGAGGCGACAAGCCGGATGGACTTGTAGGGACCGACCGGAGCCGGCGTCACTGCCCATCCGGGCAACCGGCCGAGAAGCGTCGTTCGTACGAATCGGAGATTCTGGTGGGCAACGAGATACGACTTCCAGCGTGGGCGCTTCCTCCGTCCAACGAGTGAGGCAGCAAGGGACGAGAACCTGAGCCAGATGTCGTTCTCCTCCTCGAGCGAGTCGAGCTCGACCTCGTGGGAACGGAACATGTTCTCTGTGTGGAGCAGATGGCGACCGTTCAGCCAGACGTCCGCAATGGTCGCGAGACCGCCGAACTCGAGTACGTACGGCCCGAGCTCCGTCGGACGCGTGAATCGACAGTGGAACCACCAGTCGAACGCGTCAAAATCGATGCGATCCGGGTCGTCGCCTGAGGACCTCACAGCTCCGGCGGCGGTTCCCGGGACCTGCGCCGCGCACCATCCCGAGGGTCCGAACTCGCCGAGGTCGTCAGGACCAGCGGCCGCGCCAGGTGCGGTCGACCGGCATTCCCACGAGAGCCCCGAAAGGAGATCGACCTTCACAGTTACGGGTGTTCGACGGAGTGGTCGGACCAGGGATCAGGCGTCGTCAGTCACACCCAGAGCATGTCGCGGACGCCAGCGGGCCAACCGGTCGGGTCAAGCCCGTGCGTCTTCAGCAGCGCGAGCGTTACTCGGTCCACGCCGAAGGCGACACACGCGCTGTGAGCAGTGCCTCCCGAAGAGTCTGTGATCCCGAACGGAACGCCGAAGTGGTCGCGATGGCAGTTGGCCGACATGATCGCGGTCGGCCGCTCGGTCGAGCACACGGGGGTGACGATCTCCATCTTCAGCGCCTCGTCGAGTTGGTTGGCGGCGAGCATGGTACCGAGGCGTCCGAAGAACGGGTCGTTGGCAGGAATTGCCTCGACGTCGAGGCCCAGCCTGCCGAGCAGATCGAGACCTCGCCTGAGTCCGCCGTCCCTGTGCTCCTGAGCCACGTCGGGCTCGCCCACGTAGACGTACTCGTGCATGCGGAACGCCTGCATACGCGTGGGGTCGACGCTCGGCTCGCAACGGAAGCAGTACCCGTTCACCTCGAAGCGGCGACCTCCCTCGGGCAGTGAGCCGGAGCAAAGTGGATAGACGGGATGACACGTGGCGGAGCAGAGAACGACCTCGGCTGGTACGAGACGAGAGGGCCAGTCGCCTCCCGACTCGGCGAGCGAGATCAGCTCCCGCGTGCTGACGATCCGTACCCCTGAACGTGTGCACCGACCCCATCAGGTCAGGAAAGGACTTCAGGTAATCGGTCTTGTCGAACACCCATCTGGCGAGCACCGGCGGGAAGGACAGCACTTCGGCGGGTTGGTCGACCATCGAAGAGGTTATGAGCCGGTCGAGGGCTTGCACGATGCCTTCGTAGACAGATGACTTCGCGTAGACCCCGTCGACTCCGGTGTCGAACAGGAGCCGTGCACCAAACAGCTCGGAGCGGAACGCCGCGTAGCTTTCCGAGTCGGCCCCGAGATTCACGGGCTCGGCAACCTGAGTTTCCGCTTCCATGACGTCAGACTGCTATCTGCGACAGATCGGACAGGGCGGAACGGATAGCCGCCACCGACTCGAAGGTGGCCTTGCGCAACATGCTCTCGGGGAACTCCACGTCGAACGCCTCTTCGAGGGCGAGCATGACGTTGACACTTGCGTGAGACGTCATACCAGCCTGGAATAGGTCAGCATGGTCGTCGAGGGTGTCGACGTCGACCGGCAGCCTCGCATGCTCGGCCAGCACCTTCCTGATCTGCTCGTCCACGGCCATTTCTCCTCCCGGCCCCCTTCCCTGCCTAACCCTGGGGCCCTCTTCCCTGTAAAAGAGTGCTGCAGCTTCTCCTACCTCCGGAATCGAGCTTCGCAAACCGGAGGTGCGCAGACTTGGCGGGTCCACCGTCGCGCACGGAGCGAGGCGTCACGACCCCGGGCACGGCGGCGGACCCGTTGATCTCATCGACCCGATGGGGCCCGATCTTGACACCCCGTCGCGACGACCACCGAGGTCGATGCTCGGGATCCATCATGCCTGGGTGAGGAGGAGCACGCACGGCACCCTCAGGAACGAAGGTGCCCTCTCGGTAGACGCCGACAGCCGGGCCTATTCTCCGAGCCGTGTGCCGCCGTCAGCTCAGTAGGCACCCCGGCTCTGAAGAACACAGGCAGGTGTGTGCCAAATGATGCGCAGGTCCCACTTGAGCGACCACGACGCGACGTACAGGTAGTCCAGGCGCCGTAGCTCGTCGAAGTTCAAGTTGCTGCGCCCCGAGACCTGCCACAAGCCCGTGAGACCGGGTCGTACCTCGAACCTCCGTGCGGCCCAGCCGTCGATTCGCTCTGACTCCTCGAGCACGAAGGGCCTCGGACCGACGAGGGCCATGTCCCCCCGAAGCACGTTGAACAGCTGAGGGATCTCGTCGAGGCTGGTGCGGCGAAGGAAACGGCCGAACTTGTGGATCCGTGGGTCCTCCCGGATCTTGAACAGGCCGTCCGACTCGTTCACGGCGGCCAGTTCGTGGCGGGACTCTTCGGCGTTCATGTGCATCGTGCGGAGCTTGAAGATGGTGAAGGGTCGCCCGCCGCGGCCTGCCCTGAGCTGACGGAACAGCACTGGGCCGGGAGAGCTCGCCTTGATCGCCACGGCCGACACGAGGAGGACCGGCGACAAGAAGATCAGTCCTACGGACGCGACCACGACGTCAACGGTCCGTTTCACGAAACGGGCCGACACGCTCAACGCCGGCGGTGCGACGTCGATCATCGGGAGGCCGCAAAGGTCGTCCACCTGCGACCGCCAGGACAACAATTCGAAGTAGCGCGGAACGATGGAGATCGCCACCTTGCCCTGAAGCGGCCTCATCTGCTCCACCAGGTCGCCCGGGTGGGTCCGAGAGAACCCGATAAGGATCCTGTCGATGTCGAGCTCCTTGCACAGTCTCGGCACGTCCTCGATCGTGCCGACGATCGGGGATCCAGGCTTCGGGTCGTCGTCGACGGCGCCGACCAGTTCCACGTTCGGGTCGCTGGCGAAATACCCGCGGATTCGCTCGACCATCATTCCCGTGCCCACTATCAGAACCCGCTCACGGTTTCCCTTGTTCGAAACTCGGAACCTCCGCGCGCCGGCACGTCCCAGTGGCACCAACACAAGGCCGACGAGCGCCAGTGAGGCGAGCTGAGCCGGATGGATCTCGCTCGCTCCGTCAAGGCGGTGGATCAGCACGCCCGCACCCAAGGTCAGGAATCCACCAACCGCCATCGCATGGGCGATCCTTCCGAGATCCCCGAACGACTCTTTACGGAATCGCCTGTTGCTCTGCTGGTAGAGCCCGTATAGCCCGAGAGCGAGAAGGGTGACGAAAGGGAACGCGAGATCGTTCATGAAGTTGGCGTCGAAGCGGTTGAGGGAGTTCGCCGGTTGTGGCGACAACTCCGCGAGCAGGGCAAGACCTGCAGTGAGAGCCACGCATAAAGAGACAAAGTCCGCAGCGAGCATGAACCAATTGCCGCCACTCGTTCGACCGCGCTTGGCCGCGGCTCCCGGCTCGTGAGCTTCGGCGCTGACCGAAGTCGGTTGAGACGACGCCTCTCCCGGCTCGGATATGAGTCGAGGCGTTGCGACCAGGCCCGAGATGTCTGTTATCGGGCGTAGCGACGAAATCTTCGAAGCCGACTGATCGAGTCCACGAGCTGTGCCGGACTTGTCGGTCCTCTCATCGATGCCGACGATCATGGCGCCGAGATCCCAAAAGACGCGGGGCGACCCGCCAGCAATCCAGGGCGCGTCACCGCCCAGCTCCTGAACCCCCTCATCGACCTCACCCTCCGCTCTTATGTGACGCCCCCGCATGTCGACCACGCCGATGCGAACCGAACGCTTCGTCCCCCCCTCAGCTGGCCCACGGAGCTTGCGTCCCGTGCCATCGGCGGGCAACGGTCACCAGACCGGACCATCCGCCAATGGAGTGCTTTGGGTACTCCAGGCTCTGCGGTTCTTAACCACACAGCCATGACAACGATTGTGAAGGACAAACCTCACCGCCTTCCCTATGTTGAATCAACATTTGGCCAACGGCAAGTGTCGTGCTCAGGGCCTATTTACGTGGGCAAGAGGTCTCGCTGAGCCGCCAACCAGGACGAACGCCACAAAATAGAGCCGGGCGGAACCGCGTCCGATGTGAGTACTCAGACGCGGATCGTGAGTCTCGCTGCTTTCGCCCGCTTCACACCAATTCAGTGTTACGTGTGGTTTCTGTTGCTTATGTGGCTGAAGTTCCTTGTGGAAGTTGCTGTTCTTTGCGGGACCTGCGTGACACTGGACCGGAGGCTCCGGTCCCACCCGATTGCACGTCCTTAGGCGTCTTGTCCGCGCTCGGGTGCCTCGACTCGTACCAACGTTTGTGCAGTGGCCGCGCGGCATTGAACAGCGCGACGACCGTCCTGTCTATGACGCTTCGTCCGAGAATGACCGCAATCATCTCGACCCGCCGCCGTGCCGGGTAGAGGCGAAGCAGTGTCTCGTTGTCAGCCGAGCTGCAGGTGTCGATCCAATTCGCATCGGTCTCGTCGTGGAAGAAACGCATCGCCTCGGTTTGCAGGATCACCCCCGGGCCGAAACGCCGATAGCGCTCGTCGTAGCTGATCTTCATCATGAACAAGCCATCTCCGCCGCGCACCCAGATCTCCATGGCCACCGGTTGGTCGCCGGCCTGGAGAGCGAGCACATACAGCCTGCGGCCCGCTGCGAAGCGCCTGCACATGTCCGAGAAGTATTCGGGCTCACCCGGGACCGTGGTCATTGCAATTCCCTGCGTGGCTTTGTAGCCGCGTGCCTCGAGCGCGATGTAGTCCGCCAATGCGACTGGATCATCTGTCCGATCGACCAGGGATACGTCGCAGCCGGTCTCCTCCTCGAGCATCCGGCGCTGCCGGCGGAGGTTGTAACGGGCCTTCGAGCTGTGGACGTGGTCGTATCTGGGTTCGTCCAGACGCTCCAGCATTCCGCGCTCCCACGACTCGTAGGCACGCAGCGGGAAACCGAGCTCGCCGGCCGCCGCCCGCATGAATCCCCCCACAGGTCCGTCGGCGCCCGACGTGTCGAGCAGGAAGATCCTTGAATGAAATGTGCTTCTCTCCTCGGCCATGGCCTCGAGAAGCGCGACGACCGCCTCAGAACCGGCTTCAGCGTCAACGAGTGGCGTTCCCAGATAGCCCATACGCCGGACCTGCGATGTGACGACCGGATAGGGGAACTTCCAGCGGTTCGCGGCTCGGATCGGGGTGCACGTGTAAAAGCGGCCGTCTGACTCCGCGACGGCCAGCATTATGTCGGCGCCGAAGACCTGATGGTCCGCCGCCGGAATGACGCAGTCGGCTTCGTAAAAGGGATTGGGTTCGGCCGCCCGCTCAGCCAGATCCCTCCACTCACGCTCGTCCGCGGAAGAGATACCCCTCACGGGAATGATTCGGCCGATCAACGTGGCTCCAGCTCAAAACCGTCCGCTCTTATCGTGGTGGATACCCGCCCATACGGTGCGGACACACAAAGGGTATGCCAATAGGGGCTTAAAGAACGCTGGGAGATACCGATACAGAACCAAAGGCGACTGCTCGACGGACGCACGGTGCCTCCGTTGTCCTAAGTTGACGCCGTATGTGGGAGGAATCCGTGAATCGCTCCCAGGCAGGCCTCAGGGTCGGCGTGGATCTGACCAGCGTCGCAGAGGTGGAGCATTCGGTGGCGCGTTTCGGGGATCGATACGTCAAACGCTTGTTCACGAGACACGAGATCGAAAGCTGCGCGCGGGGTGACGGCGTGGCCTCGGACGGCCTCGCCGCACGCTTTGCGGCTAAGGAAGCCACAATCAAAGTGCTAAGGCCGAGGCAGGCTCGACCCGATTACAGGTCAATACAGGTGCGCCGGCATCCAGACGGTTGGTGCGAGATCGAGCTGTCGGGAACGGCGGCGGAGCTCGCCGATGCCGAGGGTGTACGGCACCTGGCGCTCAGCCTGACACACGAGGCGGGCATGGCGGCAGCCGTCGTCGTGGCCGTTTGTGACAACTGACAAGGTGACTGATGTGACTGCCGTGGAACAGACAACGAGCATCGCAGAACGGGCGGCTTTGATCGGCGAGAAGGTTGCCGCACCGTACGCAGACGAGGTCGACACTGAAGCACGCTTCCCAGCCGAGGCGATGAGCGCTCTCAAGGATGAGGGCCTGCTCGGAGTTCTCGTTCCTACAGAACTAGGGGGCCCGGGAGCTCCCATGAGCGAGGTCGCGGCCGCAGTTGCGGCACTCAGCCGTCATTGCGCGTCCACCGCGATGATCTACGCAATGCACCAGATCCAGGTTGCCTGCCTGGTGCGCCACGGAAACAGCGACTATTTCCGCGCTTACCTGACCGATCTCGTCGACAGCCAGCCGTTGCTCGCCTCTGCTACGACCGAAGCCGGCATCGGCGGGGACACGCGCACGAGCGGATGCGCCGTCGAGCGCACAGGGAGCCGCTTCAGGCTCGAGAAGAACGCCCCGGTCATCTCGTACGGCGCAAGCTCGGATGCCGTTCTCACGACCGCTCGAAGAGAGCCTGACAGCGCGCCCAACGACCAGGTCCTCGTGCTGTGCGAACGTCCCGGGCTCAGCCTCGAGCCTGTGGGCGAGTGGGACACTCTCGGGTTCCGCGGTACGTGCAGTCTGGGGTTCCGTCTCGTGGCCGAAGGCGACGTCCAGATGATCCTGCCTGACTCGTTCGACGTGATTTCACGCCGGACGATGCTTCCTGTCGCTCACGTGCTGTGGGGTTCGGTGTGGCTGGGCCTTGCTTCCGAGGCGGTCGACCGGGCGCGCGGATACGTCCGCGGAGAGGCACGTAAGAAGCCAGGGGTCACCCCTCCTGCGGCGATAAGGCTGGCGGAGCTCGTCGCTGTTCTCGCCCAGATGACGTCCCTCGTCCGGTCCGCCGCCGGACGCTACGACGCAGTCGTGGAAGACCCTGAAGCGCTCGACGCGATGGGCTTCGCCATCCAGATGAACGCTCTCAAGATCTCGGCATCGACGCTCGTCGTCGAGATCGTGGGCCGTGCCATGACCATTTGCGGTATGGCCGGATACCGCCAGGACTCGCCCTACAGCCTCGGGCGGCTCCTTCGCGATGCGCACGGCGCGGCGGTGATGGTGAACAACGACCGGATCATCGCCAACAACGCCCAGATGCTGCTCGTACACAAAGAGCGTTGAAGGCCTGAGCCGAACAAGCGCCCAACGCCTCATAGGCGCCATGCCATGAATCCATTGAGCACGCTCCTGCAGCTGGTCCCCTTGGGCCCCGACGATTTCGAACCCCATCCGTTACACCGTGTGGATCGTGACTGGAGCGAAACGAACTGCTGGCAGGACATGATGATCGAGGTACTCCACCTGCTCGATCTGGACCCGGTCGCAGCTTGCGCCTTCACTCTGTCCACGGACTTCGAAGGAAGCCAATGGACCTTGTTCAAGTATCCGCCAGAGGATCTTCGGTCCCTCTTCGGGATCGACGTAGCGGAACTCTACGTGTGGCGACCCGTCATCGAGCATCTCGAGATCGCGTTCAGGGACCGCCAGCTGCTCACCGTCGAGGTGGACGCCTTCTATCTCCCTGACACGGCCGGAGTCACTTACCGGCTGGGGCACGTGAAAACCGGGATCGTTCCCCAAATGCTCGACAGGCCAGGACGACGCATGTGGTACTTCCACAACGCGGGCTATTTCGAGCTTTCAGGCGACGACTTCGACGCCATCTTCCAACTGGGCGCTCCGAGCATCCACGTCCCCCTCCCGTACGTCGAGGTCGTCCGCTTGGACCGGATGCGGAAACCCGACTCCGACGAGCTGAAGCGCAAGGCCGTGGAGCTCGCTCGCGAACACCTGCTGCGACGGCCTTCAACCAACCCGATGCCCAGGTTCCGCGAACATCTGTCTGCAGACCTTCCGTGGATCGAAAAGCACGGCGAGGCCGGTTTCCACCCTTACGCGTTCGCCACTTGCAGACAGTGCGGAGCATCAGCCGAGCTCGCCGCCGCGTTCGTCGACTGGCTCGACGAGAACGACGGAGGGGGTCTCCGTGACGCTGCTGAGCGATACCGCGAGATTTCCACGACCGCGAAGAGCCTGCAGTTCGCACTGGCCCGCGTGGCGTGGCACCGGAAGGTCGACCTGGACGCGCCTTTCGAACGAATGGCTCGTGCATGGCAGGACGCGACCGACATCCTGGTCTCCCGATACCTGAGCTGACCCGACCGGTTCCCCACCTGCCGTTCGCCTCCCGTAAGAGAAGTGACTTGTGTGGCCAAAGTTGGACAAAGGGAGCAGCGAGCGCATCTTTCAGACGCAAGGTGAGATTCCGTGCCCGGAGCGGGTAGAGGGCGCGCATGGGAGCCCTTAAAGACGGCGGTCAACGAAGCCGATGACCAGATGTGGACCTGGTGTCCCATCCCCCTTCAACGTGCTCATCGGAGTGCGGACATCGACGACTTCGGAGCACGCCCATCTCAACGCTTACGCGTCGGCGCATCAACAACAGCAAAACTTGGCTGAAGGAACGGGGCTAGCGTGACCCCCGACGAGAACGCCAGTGCAACGGACGGGCGCGTGCAGGACCAAGATCGATTTGCTTTTACTGAGTCCGCGACGAACGGTTCCTACGGCCGCGACGAAGCGAAGACAAGCTTCAGAGCGCGCGCTTCGGTTCGGACCTCGAGCCGGAGCCCGTCACCGTGGCTGAGGCCGGTTGCGCTGCAATCGGATCCGAACGGCGCCGACCCGGGTCAGTCGGCTCCCTCGACCGAACCCAAGACGCCTGAGCACGCAGGAACCAGACGCGATCGGGCGATCCGCTACCCGACTGCCGCGTTGGAGCCGGCCGCGGCTTTGCTCGGATGGTTGTCACTCGCGGCATTGGGCGCCGCCGGACTTGCCACCGAGATCGCCCACCGCACGTTTTCGGCCGTGTCCCCATGGTTAGCCGTATTCCTTGCCGGGACGGTCGTAAGCATCCTGCTGGCTGGTCGCCGGCGGAGCGCGCTCGGCGTTCGTCGGCTGCTCGCCGAGGTTCAGCGGAGATATCCCCCGATCTCGGCCGTTGACGCAAACGAGTCGTCCCGGAGGGCCGACGAATTCCTGTCTGACCTGTTGGACAAGACCGCCAGCTTCGTGGGCGGACGAGCCGCTGCGCTGTATGTACTGGCGGCCGGATCGGCCGAGCCGATGCTTCGCACAGGCACGGGAATGGAGCTGACGTCGCAAGCGGTGTTTGTCGCAATCGACGTGGCCGTGACCGAAGCCCGGCCCGTCGCCATGGCCGACGACACCGAACGTACCTGGATGGTGCTTTGTGCACCTCTCGTCGTCGGTGACCGTGTGACGGGCGTGATCGTGGTCTCGGCCCCGAAGCGCTGGTCGAGGATGCAAAGACTGCCGCGACTCCAACAGGTGGCGGAGGCCGGATCGGCGGTCATAGAACGAGCCCGTCTGGGAGAAGAGGAGTGGCGGAACCGGCTCGGCGTCGCACACGCCAGGGGCCACCTCGCAATCCTCGCCGAGGCGGCGGTCACGTTGTCCACAGGTGTGGAGTCGACCGACGAATCGTTCCTCCGGCTTGGAGAGGTAATCGTTCCCGACTTCGCGGACTGGTTCGCGGTGCACCTGGACGAGGGATCGGGAGAGCTGACCAGCGTCTCGGTCGGGCACGACAGGCGTCACTCAAGAGGACATATTCATCCCGAGGGGGAGGCGCTCGTCCGGTCGGCGATGGCTACCGGGGGCGCCGTGGTGTCCTCGGACCTGGCGGCCGGTTGCGCCGAACCGGGTCGTCAGCCCGGCACCGAACCGGCTCTGAGCCTCATGCAGGCCTCGCCGACCAAGGAGATCGGCTCGCTCATGGTCGTTCCCCTCGAAATCAGGGGGCGACCCGTCGGTGCTCTGAGCTTCGTCACGTTTCCCGGCAGGCGAGGCTTCAGGCCGTCTGACCTCGAGGCGGCGGGCACTTTGGCGGGGACAGTTGCGGCTACGGCCGAGCGGATGCTTCTTTTCAGGCAGGGCAAGGCTCTTTCGGCGTCAGCGGACAGGCGAGCCGACCGCCTGCGAAGGCTCGTCGAGACCGCTCTGGTCGTGAGCACTCCCCTCAGCGAACACGAGGTCCTGCAAGTGCTGGCGGAACACGCGAGGCGCGTTCTCGGATGTCAACGAGTTGTCGTTACGAGCCGTAGACACGGCTTTGCGGTCGAGATGTCGTGCCCGCCCGATCCCACCGATCTCGAGCTGACCGCAGTCGAAGATGCGACCGACCGCGTTCTCGGCGGGAGCCGGTCCGCCCAGGAATCCTCGACGATGGGCGTCGCGTCATTCCGCGTGGTCGAAGCGAAGTCGACAACGACCCCTGACTGGGTAGCGGCTCCAGTGGACCACGCAACAGGAACGGTCGGCCGGGCGATGGTCGCTCTCGGCACAGGTTCTGAACCTTTCGGCCCCGACGACGAAGCCGTTCTCGCCCTGCTTGCGCGGATGGCCTCGGTCGCTCTTGAACGGGCGGCTCTCTACGAGACTCTGCGCAGTAACGAGCAACGTCTGACCGTACTTGTCGAATCGTCACCGCTCGCGATCGCCGAGCTCGATCTCGACGGGACGGTGCGCTGGTGGAACAGGGCAGCCGGGTATCTCTTCGGCTGGGACGAGTCTGGTCTGGCTCCTCGCACCATCCCGGTGACAGGCGAAGCGGCCGTGATGCTCGACGCGCTCTGGGACCGTGCGCGGTTGGGCATGGCTACCGTCGGTGCACTCGTGCCCGCTCGCAGACCCGGGGGCGAGCTGATGGAACTGTCGCTTTCGGTTGCTCCTCTAGAAGAGAACGACGGCTCGACCGGTGGCATCCTCGCGGTGGCCGAGGACGCGACGGAGCGAGAGCAAGTGCTCGAGCAGTTCCACCGCTCTCAGCGCCTCGGAGCGATGGCGCGCCTTGCGGGCGGGATCGCTCACGACTTCAACAACCTGGTGACCGTCATTCTCGCTTCGAGCGAGACATTGATGCGGCGGATCGGACCGGACGACCCTCTGCGCGCCGAGGTCGAAGCCATCCATCGTGTCGGGAAGAGAGCCGCCGCACTTACGGGTCAGTTGCTGCAGATCGGGCACAGAAGCAGCCTGCAGCTCGTCGAGACCGATCCCTCCGAGGTGATTGCCGCCATGAGCGACGATCTGCGGAGGCTCTTCGGACCGCACGTCGAGGTCGAGATCACGACCGGCAAAGCCCACTCACCACTTCTCGTCCTGGTGGATCGCGCTCGAGCTGGAGCGCGCCGTGCTCAATCTGGCATTCAACGCCCGCGACGCAATGCCCCAAGGGGGACGCCTGGTAATAGAGACGCGCCTCGCCCGCGGCGAAGCCGGAACAAAATGCTGGGTGGTCATCTCGATGTCGGACACAGGAATCGGTATGGACCCCTCAACGGCCGAACATTGCTTCGAGCCCTTCTTCACGACCAAGGGAAGCGCAAGCGGCACCGGTCTCGGGCTCGCCACCGTCCACGCCATAGTCACCCAGTCGAACGGAAGCGTGAACGTCGAGAGCACCCCGGGGTTGGGTACGACCTTCACGCTGAGATTCCCGTTTGCGGGCAAGCCGGCGGTGCCGGCGGGCGAGCCTGAAGTTCGGGTTCAGGCCTCGAAGCGGTAGCCCGCTCCGCGGACCGTCACGATCCAGCGCGGCTGGCCCGGTTTGGTCTCGATCTTCCGGCGGATACGCCTCACGTGCTCAGTCACCGTGTTGGCGTCCTGCCACTCCGAAGACGAATCCCAGACCTGTGCGAGCAGCTGGCCGCGCGTGAACACCCGCCGCGGTGAACGTGCGAGGAAGAGGAGAAGCTCGAACTCCTTGGCCGTCAGCTCGATCTTCCGCCCGAGCACCCGCACCTCGCGCGCATCCGGATTTATCTCGAGCTCGTCGAATACGAGCGACGCAAGGTGCGACGGCCGGCGACCCCGAGTGCGGCGCAGCACCGTCTCTATCCTCGCGGCAAGCTCCGCCGACGAGAACGGTTTGACCACGTAGTCGTCGGCGCCGAGTTTCAGGCCGAAAACCCGGTCGGACTCCTGGGAACGGGCGGTCACCAAGATGACGGGCAGGTCGCTGGTCCGGCGGATGTGGGCCAGGATCGAAAACCCGTCCTCCGATGCGAGCATCACGTCGAGGATCATCAAGTCCGGTGGGCGGGTGGACAGCAGGGCCAGAGCTTCCTGGCCCGTCGAAGCGTCCCTTACCTGATAGCCCTCGGCCTCGAGGAGACGAACGAGCAGACCTCGGATCTCGGGGTCGTCGTCGACGACCACGAGCCGGCCCGATTGCCCCGGAGGGGACGCGAAAACTTCTGCGGCTTGAGCAACCACGCTCGAAGCGTAGTGACGGCAAAGATATTTGGAAAGAGGTGTAAGGGGAGTTAGTCGATTCTTGTGATTCGGGTTATCCGTGACAACGGAAACACAACGAACGACGCGGAAAGCGCGGGGGCGGATCCGATCTCCGCAACGCCGTCATGTCCTCGGGCGACGATTCACCCAATCGCCTCGAGCTCTTCGCGTTCATATGCCCGCAGGCGCTCGAAGTGCTCTCTCAGCTCGCGACGGCGCCCGCGGTCTTGTGCCAGATTGACGAGCTCCAAAGGGTCCGTCCCGTGGTCGTACCACTCGTGGTCCTGGTCGTCGAAGTCGCTATCGACGTCGAAGAGCTTGGTTCCGGGGTCGGCTCCCCACAGGCCGGTAGAAGGCTTACCTCCTCCGATCCCGTAGTAACGCGAGTACTTGGTCTTTCCGTCGAAGAAGCCGCGAAGCGCATACCGCACGCGGTTCAACCGCTCGGTCTGTGCGGAATCCTGAGCGAACAAGACATGGTCGCGGACGCTTGCCTCGGGCCGATCGAGCACGGGTCGCAGATCGATCCCCTGGAGGCTCATGGCTCCCACTCCGATCGCCGAGTCCACTCCTGCCAGCCCGCAGATCGTCAACGCAAGATCCACGTGTGTCGCGAGTGCGTCGGTCGCCGTCCCGGGACTCGTCACTCCAGGAACCTGGATGTAGAGAGGGACGCGCATTATCTCGTCGTAGACAAATGGTCCCTTTGAACGCAGCCCGTGTGAACCGCACATGTCGCCATGGTCCGACGTGAAGATGACAGCGGTCTCGTTCCACGCGCCTGACTCTTCGAGCGCGCTCAAGACCGTCCCGAGGCTGCGGTCGGCCTGACGGTGGAGCTCGACGTAGTAGTCGAGGTGCCGGAGCCACGCCGCTTTGTCATCGGGATCGATCATTCCCCAGATCCCGTGCTGCTGGTCGTATCTCCACTGTCGGTGCGCCTCGGGTTTCGTGTGAAGATCGTCTTCGAAGTTTGAAGGCAGTTCCTCGAAGACCTCCTCGTAATCGTCTGTGTAGACAGGCAGGGGGTCGTCCTCCTTCCACGCGGCCGTCGTGAGGAGTTGCCGAGCGGCTCGTACCTCCTCCGGATGTGCCTCCGCGTAGCCCGGTTGGTCGATTGGAAACCACATGACGTCGTGAGGATTAACGAGCGCGACCGTGAGGAACCAGGGCCTACTCGACGACCCCGGCCTGACGTTTGCTCTTATCCATTGTGCGGCGTTCGACGCGATGATCGGGTCGAACGCCACCCCTGTACCCGCCCAACCCATGAAGTGACGGTCGTTGCCTTCCCAATCGGAGAAGCCGTATGCGACCATGTCGGGCGACGCCGATCGAGAAAGATGCCATTTACCTATATAAGAGGAACGGTATCCGGCGTCGCCGATAATCGACCCGAGCGTCGGGATCAGCGGATCGAGCTCGGTGTGCTCCGGTTGGATGACGTTGTCGACGACCCCGTGACCGGGTAGGTAACGACCGGTGAAGAGACTCGCTCTGCTCGGTGAGCACGGAGACGAGTGGGTGTAGTACCTCGTGAACTCGAGTCCTTGCGATATGAGCCTGTCCCGCCAAGGAAGCTCCACGTGGTCGGGCAACCAGCTGCGCTGCCGCTCTTGATCGGACACCACGAGCAGGATGTTCCGAGTTTCGGAAGCCACCGGGGAGAAGGTAGCTCAGAACGTTGCGAGTTCCCGGGGGGTCGGCGGCGACCGGGCTCGGGAACGAGGGCGCTCACCCCCGAAGGGGGATGCCTGGGGCGGCGCACACCTCAAGCCCTTCCCGGCCGCCGCCCACCACCCGAAAGGAGCGGATCAGCCGTGCGCACGGTACGCGCCCAACGTGAACGCCACGTAACCGGTTCTGCACGGCCGGATGAAAATTTGGAGCCTCAGAGCCTCGGCACAGGCTTTCCCTCAGGATCGAACCGGAAGCCGACGCCCCGCACCGTGAGCAGGAAGAGGGGCCGGGCCGGCTCGTCTTCCAGCTTCACGCGTAGACGCCGGACGTGCGTGTCGAGAGTCCGGGTGTCGGTCAGCTCCCTACCCGCCCACAGCTGATCTATCAGCTCTTCGCGAGTTCGCACCTGTCCGGGGGGAGAAAGGAGCACCGCGAGCAAATCGAACTCGAGGCGCGACAGGTACACCGCTCTGCCGTTCACCGACACGAACCGCTGCGCGAGATCCACCCTCACCGGGCCCGCTTGAATGGCCTCGCGCCGAGGGGCCGGAGCGGGGGAGATCTCGGCAGGAAGAAGTCGCCGGCTCGTCGGCGACCGCCGGAGCACCGCCTGCATCCTGGCGACGAGCTCACGCAGACGGAAAGGCTTTGTGACGTAGTCCGACGCGCCGAGCTCCAAGCCCAGTACAACATCCACCTCGGATCCGAGCGCCGTCACCATTATGACGGGAACCGGAGCAAGCGCTTTCATGCGCCTGCACACCTCTGTACCGGACATCCCCGGCAACATCAGATCGAGCAGCACGATGTCCGGGGCATGTTGATTGAAGCTCCGAAGTCCGTCGGGACCGTCGACTGCGAGCTCGACCTCGTATCCCTCGCTCCTCAGACCGATTTGGAGAGCCTCGCGGTAAGACTCCTCGTCTTCGACGACAAGCACCCTTACCGGTTGGTCCGTCCCTACAAGTATCGGCTCGGTCATTGTCGTCACCTTCGACCAGTCTGACGGTCCGGCGCATATCGTTGCGTGAGGGCAAGAACGACCCGGGACGCCAGTATCAGGATCACGACGAGCGCGACGAGAAGAAGGGCCGCTTCGTTGGCGAGTTGGCGCGCAGACGTGTAGGGCTCGTCATAGAACGTGTAAACGACGTAGGTCAGATATCCCACGGGATTGTGAGTCAGATGCCAGGGCGCGCTCGGAAGCCCATTGTTGAACCCGGCCGTGTAAAGCAATGGAGCCGTCTCTCCCATCGCGATCGCGACTGCAACGATGATCCCTGTGGTGATCCCCGGCAACGCCGGACGAAGGACCACCTTGCGGAGGAGGTATCCACTGCTCAAGCCGAGGGCCTCTGCTCCTTCGCGATAGCTCGTAGGAACGCTTCTCATCGCCACCTCTGTCGTCTTTGTGATGTAAGGGACTACCAGTACCGACAAGACGATGAGCGCCGCGCCGAGGGAGTACCCCCAATGGAATTGCACCACCAGCGTGACGTAGCCGACATAGCCGAGCACGATCGAGGGGACACCCGACAGGATCTCCGACGCGCCGCGGAGCAATGTCCCACGTCCCTCCGAGCAGAATTCTGCGAGGTAGACGCCGCCCGAGATCCCGATGATCCCTGCGATGATCGCGACACCGGCCACGATCTCGAGCGTTCCGACGATTGCATTCCTGAGTCCACCTCCGATGCCCTGGGTGTCGGTCGTGAACGCGTTCCATTGCCAATGCGGGACAGCGCGGACCACGATGCCGCCCACGACAGACACCACGGGTACGAGCACGAGCAACAGAGCAAGACCAGCCAGCACCCAAGCGACGCGGTTGGTGGCGCGCCTTCTGCGCAGATGGACCGCGGTTGCCTGTCGGCGGAATTCGGAACGCTCGTCCCCACCGCGAGTACTCCTGGGAGACGACACTCGAGTGTCCGGCGTCATGTCAGATGCCCCGTCCGACCGGCAGCACCGTTGTGGCCACTCGCCTAACGAGGAGCCGAGCACCGATGTTGGCGATCAGGGTGATGACGAAGAGCACGAGCGCGATCTCTGCGAGCGTGGCGACAGCGAACCCCGTCCCGTCGCTGAGTGCTCCGTCAAGCTGAGAAACGATGACGGAGGCAATCGTGGCGAACTCTGAGAAGATCGAATGGGGAACAACGCCGATCTGGACTCCGCTTATTATCGCAACGGCGATCGTCTCGCCCAGCGCTCGGCCGAGCCCGAGCATCGAAGCACCTACGACCCCGGCGCGAACCCACGGAAACGTGACAGCCCTCACTGCCTCGGCGTCGGTCATTCCGAGCGCCTCTGCACCTTCGACCGTCGCGCGCGGGACCTGACGGAGCAGATCACGTGTGGTGGCGGCGATGATCGGCACCACCATGATTGCAAGTACGATCCCCGCGGGGAGCAGGCCCTCACCGAAGCCGGTGGGACCACGAAAGAACGAGAGCACCGGCACATTAGGAACGTGACTGGCAACGCCGGCGAGATGAGCCGCCAGGAACGGCCCAAGCGTCAGATATCCCCATAACCCGTAGACGACGCTCGGCACACCGGCGAGCACCTCGAGACAGAATCCGACTCCGCTCGACAGTCTCGGAGGCAGTTTCTCGACCACGATCATCGCGGTTCCGACTCCCACCGGTATGGCGAGGATGAGAGCAATTGCCGATGACTCGAGCGTGCCGATGACGAGAGGTAGGACCCCGAAGCTCGCGCCGACCGGATGGCTCACTCCGCCGGTCGTCACGGGATTGGCGAAGAGGCCCCCAAGTCGCCAGGTGTCACGGACGAAGAAGCCAGCCCCGTTGTACTTGATCGCGGGCAGCGCCTTGACGACCAGGACGATGACGATGAGCACGATCGCCACGATCGGTACCAGAGCAAGCGCCCGAAGGCCGTGCGGAAGTATTTGCTCGAAGCGAGGTGGCCTCCGCGCCTGAAGGTCGCGCAGTGCCGCCGGTCACTGCGGGGGACGCTTCGACGGGCGACACCAGGACTGCTTCAGAAATCCAGTTCAGGCGCAGCTAAAGCTCGAGAACCCTTCCTTGCCACGAGATATTGGGTCACGAGATCTTGGCGAGTTGGTTGACGGCGATGTTCACGACCTGTGACGGCAGGGGGACGAAATGAACCTGGTCGAGGTAAGACGTTGCGTTCCCGCCCGCGGGGTCGATCGCCCATGCCAAGAAGGCTTGAATCGCAGCCGCGTCTTGTGAGCTCGTCTGGTGAGCAAGGACGATCGCGTACTCGTAATTGACGATCGGGTACCCGCCGGTCGCCGGACCGTAGATCATCGAGATCGTCCCGGTCGCAGGCGTCTCCGTCGCGAAGCCGGCGGCCTCGGCCGATATCGTCGTCGCCGTCGGCAACTCGAAGTTGCCGGACTTGTTCTGGAGCTCCGCTTCGCCCAGTCCTGCCGAAAGAGCCTTGGATAGGTAGCTGATCCCCAAATAGGCGATGCAGCCCTTCGTAGCCTGGCACGCTGCGAGCATCCCGAATTCTTCTGTGCGCCCTCCGCGCCGGGAGTATTCGGGAATTGGATCGATGTGCTGTAGCTGTACTTGGCTCCCCATCCGTTCGGGTCTGCGTCCGACAAGAACGACGTGAACAAGAACGTGTCGCCTGAACTGTCAGATCTGTGCACGGTCACGATCGGCAGGTTCGGAAGTGTCACCCCAGGGTTCAAGGTCTTTATTTGCGTGGCGTCCCAGTTGGTCACCTGTCCCTGGTAGATGGCGGACAGGAGTTGTCCGGTGAGCTTCAGGTTGCCTGTTACGCCTGGCACGTTGTACGTAACGACCTGGGAGGAGATCGCGAGCGGGATGTTCATGAGACCCGAGTACTGGCTGACCTGAGTGGGTGAGAGATAGGCGTCGGATGCGCCTACCTGAACGGTCCCTGTCGCGGCAGCGGAGACTCCCGTCCCCGACCCCGTCGCAGCGGTCGTGACCGACAGGTTCGGGAACTTCTGCTTGGCGCCGCTCACCCAGAGATTGAACAGAGGGTAGAGAAGGCTCGATCCAGTCTCGAGCAGCGAGACCGAAGAAGTCGGCGCCTTTGACTCGAAACTCGAAAGCGATGCACTCGCCGACGTGGTGGCTGTCGTCTGTTTCGTGTTGCCGGCCGTCGTCGAAGTTCCCGAACTCGACGACGAGCTGCACGCGGCGAGCGTGATCGCTGCGGCTGCGAGGACTGAAACGATGACGGCTCGACGACTTGCACGCTGACGCGTGGGCATGCGAAATCTCCTTTCAGACGTCTTGTGCGACACGGGCTCTGAGTTGGTCCTTGACTGGTCCATGGACGGGTCTCCGACTTCTCTCAGCCGATCCTTCCGCTCACGTAGCTCGCGGTCTCTGGCTCCTTCGGAGCGTCAAACACCTGGGAGGTAAGCCCCGACTCCACGAGCCGGCCGTTGTACAGAAAGGCGGTCGTGCCCGAGATGCGTCTCGCCTGCGCCAGGTTGTGCGTGATGATCACGATGGTCAGGTCGGGGGCGAGCTTGCGAATGAGGTCCTCCACCATCTCGGTTGACATCGGGTCGAGCGAAGAGGTCGGTTCGTCCAAAAGCAGCACCTCGGGATCCACAGCCAGCGCCCGCGCAAGACACAGGAGTTGCTGTTGACCTCCTGACAACCTGAATGGTGAGTCACCCATCCGGTCGGCGATCGCAGACCAGAGACCTACCTGCTTCAGGCGATCTTCGGCAATCCCGGGCAAATCCGCGCGAGGAGCGAGCCGATGAGCCTTCACACCCGCCACGACGTTGTCGCGTATGGACATGGGAAACGGATTGGGCCGCTGGAACACCATGCCTACGCGCCGCCGAACCAGCAACGGGTCAGCAGAGCCGCCGTAGATGTCCATCCCTTCGAGCTCGACGCTGCCACGCCGCCAGAAGCCGCGGACCTTGTCGTTCATGCGATTGAGCGTCCTCAAGAAGGTCGACTTTCCGCAGCCGGTCGGGCCGATGAGTGCGGTGACGGCACCGGGAGGGAAGTCGATACTCACGTCACTCAGAACTGTCTTCGCTCCGAATCCGAGCGAGACGTCTCGTGAGGTCAGAACCGGACGCGCGAGCGTCAGAGTTGATGCATAGGACGGCTCTCCGGCCGAGGATGCAGCAAGACTCTGATCGGCGTGAGCCTGTCCGACATCGGCCTCACGGGTCGCGGAGCTTGGATCCATCTGTGCGGACCGTACCTGTGCAAGGTGAACGAGAAGGGAACTGCGGGTTATCCCCCCATGATCGTTCGGTGAACTCCTTGGCTGGTCAGGCTGGTGGTGCGGGCACGGTTACCCGGGTGGCTTCCTTCTCGACCGACGGCGGCCGTTCGTCGACGAAAGCCTGCACCGGAGGTACCGAAGGGCGTTCGCGTCGATCGCCGATGCCGATCTCCCCACGACCGCCTGATTCCCAGAAGTCGAGGACCGCTTCGGCGTTCGATCTCCCGGCGGTTATGAGCGCGTCGGAGCCAGAGAAGTCGTCGTAGCGTGAAAGAGCCTCTGAACCGACACAAAAGGCGATCACTTCCACTCCTGGTGGAAGGGTCTCCCGCTCGCGGGCGAAGCGCGTGTGAACGGCGATGAAGAACGCCGTGAGTAGAGCCTCCACGGGCCGGCGCGGTGTCGACGGCATGTAGTGGAGGGGTCCGCACAAAAGGACGAATATCCTCCGGCACCCTTGTTGGATCGCGCGACTGATCGGCACGTTGTCCACGACTCCACCGTCGATAAAGATCTCGCCGTCGATGTGCATTGGAGGAAGAAGCGACGGCAAGGCCGCCGAAGCGAGAACTGCGTCGGGCACCGATCCGCTCGAGAACCATTTTGCGCGCCCGTCGGTGAGCGACGTCGCTACAACCTCGAGACGGATCAGCGCATCTTCGAATCGCTCGAGCCCGGCACCGCGTTCGATGACCTTGCGCAAACCGTCATTGGGGTGAACCGACTCGCGCTGCTGGAGGAACCGCCATGGCGTGGGCACCCGACCGTGCGGAAAGACGTCGTCACTGGTGAGGCCGCGCCAGATAGCCGCCATTCTTTCGACGCCCGCGAGCGTCGGGTTCTCCACGAAACCTGCAGCGTTGACGGCTCCGACACTTGCGCCGTATACGACATCGGGACGGATACCGCGCGAAACGAGAGTCTGCAGCATTCCGACTTGTGCAGCGCCCCTCGAGCCACCACCCGCGAGCACGAATGCCGTTCGGATAGGTTCGTCAATTCGGTTCCGTCCAAAGAGACGACGGATCCTGGTCGGCCGCGCCGAGCTGGGCTCTCCGAACACACCGCCCGGAAGAGGCTCGGCAGTCATCGGATCCCGTCCGTCGCAGAGGTCCCGTCTCCGGTTTGGTCCCTCGATCTCCGCTCGGCTCGGTCCCGGCCGATCGCCCACCTGATGGCGAGTACGGCTATCGCCGCCATGGCCGCCACAAAGAAGCCGAAGACCAAATCGAAAGCCATACCTACCCCCCCACTTGCACCGAGAAGGGCTCGTCTGAGACGACGCGGCGCCTTCTCACGTCACCGAGAATACTGGGCCGGTTGACACACCCCCCGGCAATGCTGAGGACGTGAGCCGATTCCCTGCTACGTCTCTGCTGGACAAGCTGAGGGGATCGGGCTCTCCGAGGCCCCGAATCGACCCCGAGCTCGCGGGTGGATTGAAGGAATGGCTCGAGGACTCCTTCGTAGACCAGATGGCTCGGCTCGAACTGCGGGGTCGAGCCCTGCGCGTGAACAGCCGCGCGCTCGAGGGATCGGCGAACTCCGAATTCGCCTCGACCTCGCTGGGGCACCGGGGCGGTCCAACTGACGGCCTGTCCTTGAGTGCCGTGGTCAGATGTCTTTTCCGACAATGGGTGACGACGGGCCAAATCGGGGACCCGATGGGAGATGGGATCGCAGGCTTGGCCGCGTCCGGAGACCCGGTCGGAGCGATCGACTTCGTATCGCGAATGAACGAGGAAGAGAGCAGTCGGTTCACCGAAGTGGTCGGCGCTCATGCGGCCCGGATCGTCGCCACCTGGCCCACCCTTTCCCCGGCCTGGTACCCGAGGACCCGCGAAAGGATGACAATCCCTTTGTGCGGCGGACGCCTCGTGCTCGCCGGAATCGCCGATCTGGTTGTCGGTTCTCAGGCCACTTCTGAAGCCTCAGTGTGCATCGTCGAGGTGGAAACCGAGCAACGCAGGTCCGAGCATCGAGGTCGCCTTCATTTCCTTGCGCTCCTCGAAACTCTGCGTGCCGGTGCGGCACCGTCTCGTGTCGCGACTTACTACACGGCCACGGGTGAGCTGGACGTCGAAACGGTGAACGAACGTCTGCTGGTCCGTGCGCTACGGCGCACAGTCGCAGGTGCAGAGAGGCTCTGCTCGCAGCAGCCGTACCGCGTTGAAGACCGGGATCGATGCGCCCTTGCCCATTCTCGTATCGGCGCCCCGAGATGACCGCACAGGATGCATCGTCCGTGTTGCACGTGACGCTTCCCCGCGCAGCCACGTTGACAGACGTGCTCTTGTCACCACCGGGACCGGCAGTCAACGCAAAAGAGGTAGCAAGGATCCGAGAACGCCTTGCGTCCGATCTTGCGAAGGCGTCGCGCGGAATGCCCAAGGGCGCAGCACTAAGGATCGATGCGTACCGGCTGCAACTCGCGGCTGACGGCTCCGAGTCACGTTGTCGACGGCGGCCGCCCGTTCTCCCCCTCAGCCGCCAACTGCAGACGCGGAATCGGGATTGCGGCGGTAGCCCGCTGTGCGCACAATCGGACACTTACGCCAGCACAGGCCGTAGCGAGTGTGCTCGCAAACGCCATGGCCATCGAGACTGAGAAACGAGGTTTCACGTGGTGGGAGGAGTGGTTCCGTCGGATTCCGCCGGGCGGACGGGCTGTCGTCCAGTCCGAGGCCCTGACCTGGGCCACGCAGCTTCACGGAGCGCTCGATTGGGGCCGGATCATGCCCCGGCCCCAGTTGGGTCGTGACTTCCGGTGGCAGTGTCCGGGGTCTCCGCTCGTGACACTGCACGCAAAGGTCGACGTTCAGGCGAGTGCGGGTGGCAGGCCCGTGCAACTCGTGGTCTCCACCGGGCTTGCCGGGCCCGAGTGGTCACCGGCTCTGGCTCTTTCGGCTCTTTCCGCAGGCCTTCTCCACGGTACGGACGCCGTCCCCGCGAGAGTGGTCGGCGTCTGGCCGGCATCCGGTCAGGTCCGCATCCTTCAGGTCGAACCCGGAACCCTCGAGGTTGCCTCGAACCGGGTGATCGATGCCGCGTGGACACTGGCCCGCCAACGCCGGCCCGAGATCTGAGAGGGTCCAACAGGATCATCGTGACCGTCGAGCAGGTCCGTGCGACAAAGAGCAGGTAAGCCCCGGTATCGTCCTCTCTACCCCTTCAGAGGCGACCAGGCATGACCATTCGACACTCCACCGCTCCCGCCAAGCCCGGGCCGCCTCGCTAGAAGCAGCCTGCCCCGGCACCACCTCCGCCGCCGCGTTGGCGAAGTTGGGTTCTCCTCGTGGGGGATAGCGATAACCCTGCTCCTTTTGTTGGTGCCGGGCACAAAGACGACGCCCACGCAGAACTTCTCGTACTCGCAGTTCCTCACCCAGGTTCAGGCCAACAAGGTGAAGAGCGCATCGATCAACTCCACAGGCGGTGTCTCGGGCGCTCTCTCCAACGGGGACAACTACACGAGCCAGATTCCGACGGCCCTCGCCGACAACACGCTGGCGGGAGTTCTCGAGGCCCACCACGTCAACATCACAGGCGTCGGCTCGGGATCGAACTTCTGGTACGACGTGCTGTCGTTCCTACCACTCGTGTTCTTCCTCGGACTCTTCATATGGCTGGGGCGAAGCACACGCCGCCAGCTGGCCGGCGGCATCATGGGCATCGGAGGATCAAAGGCAAAGGTCTACGACGAGGACAGACCTTCGACGCGCTTCAGCGACATTGCGGGTTACGAGGGCGCCAAGCAGGAGGTCATGGAGGTCGTCGACTTCTTGAAGCACCCGGACCGCTATGCCCGAGCGGGCGCCATCGGTCCTCGGGGTGTTCTGATGGCAGGTCCCCCCGGGACCGGCAAGACACTCATGGCTCGCGCCGTTGCGGGAGAAGCCGAGGTGCCGTTCCTCGCGCTTACGGGGTCGAGCTTCGTGGAGATGTTCGTCGGTGTCGGCGCCCGAAGGGTGAGGGACCTTTTCGCCGATGCTCGCAAGAGAGCTCCGTCGATCATTTTCATAGACGAAATCGACGCGATCGGACAGAGAAGAGGCGGGTCCTTCGTATCCAACGACGAGCGCGAGCAAACCCTCAACCAGATGCTTGCCGAAATGGACGGATTCGACCCGACGACAGGGGTCGTCGTCATGGCGGCCACCAATCGCCCCGACGTGCTCGATTCAGCGCTCCTTCGGCCCGGGCGATTCGACCGCACGGTAGAAATCCCTCTTCCCAATCAGGCGGAACGAGCCGCAATCTTGAAGGTCCACTCGCGGAGAAACACCTTGGTCCTGACGTGGACCTCGAGGCGGTGTCGCGGGGCACACCCGGGTTCTCGGGCGCGGACTTGTCGAATCTCATCAATGAGGCCGCCATCGTCGCCGTGCGTCACGACCGCGAGGTGATAACCGCACACGACATCGACGAGGCGCGCGATCGAGTGATCCTCGGTCGCCGCGATTCCTCGAACGCCTTGCTGCCCGAAGAGAAGAGGTCCGTGGCCGTCCACGAGGCCGGGCACGCTCTCGTGGCTCTGCTGTCGCAGCACGCAGACCCGGTCGCCAAGATCTCGATACTCCCGGCCGGACGCCGCCCTCGGGGTGACAGAGCAGTTGCCTGTGGACGAACGGCACCTCTATACCGAGAGCTACCTACACGACTCCCTCGCAATCCGACTCGGGGGAAGGGCTTCGGAGATACTCGTCACCGGCGAAGCATCCACTGGAGCCGCCAACGACCTTGGAGGTGCGACCGAGCTCGCCATAAGAATGGTGCGCGATCGGGGTCTTTCCCCGCGCCTCGGTCCAATCGGATTCGGCCCGGACGGACCTGGGGGCGGCGCCACGCAACCGTGGGCGGCTCGCCCGTTCGCCGAGGGGACACAGCTCGCCATCGACGAAGAGGTGAGCCGTCTGCTGTCCGAAGCAGAACAGCGCGCGACGCAGCTTCTGAGCGACAACCGGGATGCGCTCGACGCGCTCATAGACGTGCTGTTGGAAAAGGAGACGATCAGCGGCCAGGAGCTGACCGACGTAGTGCGCGGTGTGCGCGAATCACCGCGAACTGCGCCCGGCCGCGCACCTGCTCCTGTCGAGACGGCTCCTCTCAAGGCATCCGAGGTTCCTAGCCCGGGCGCCGGCTAGCCCTGAAGGTCGTTTACGAGCGCGACCGCCGCTTCCATCTGCTCGACGTAATGGCTGCGCGACTCGTGTTTGAAGCGCATACTGAGTCCCGTCGCACCGGCGTTCGCGTAGGCACGGAGGGTTTGTCTCGTGGCTTCGGGCTCGCCTAAGGGGTTGACGAGCGGCTCAGGAGCAAAGACCATGTCGATCGGCTCGTCACGCTGGCTGATCAGCTCGCGAATCTCTCGATCCTGGAGCATCGATCTCAACTCGTCTAGCTCCAGGCGGAATGGCATCCACGCGTGACCGAGCTCAGCGGCACGGCGAAGTGACCGGCGAGTTCGTCCTCCCACCCAGACCTTCACGGGTCGAGGAAGCCCTGATGGTTCGACGATGAACCCTGAGAATTTGTAGTGGGCGCCATCGTAAGCAGGGACCCGGACGCCCCACGCTGCTCGGATGGCGCGGATCGCATCGTCGGAGCGGGCGCCCCGGCCCTTGAACTCGTGGCCTAGCAGCTCGAACTCGGGTTGGAGCGAACCCACGCCGACTCCGACGATCACTCGCCCGTGACTCAAGACGTCGAGGGTGCCCAGACGCTTCACTATCTCGAGAGGGTGGTGGTACGGGAGGACCGTCATGTGCGTGAGGAGGCTCACTCGTTCTGTGTGAGCGGCAATGAATCCCAGCGTTGAGAACGGGTCCCAGTAGCGGCCTCCGCGTACTGCCCGACGCCGACTCGGGGATTCCTATGTGCTCCGAACACGACACCCAGTCCACACCCGCTCGTTCGGCGGCCCGCACGACTGCCACTACGTCCTCCACGGACCCTGTCTCCTCCCACCCAGGAGGATCGAACCTCGGGTTCATATGAAGGACCGGTGTAACGATCCCAATCTTCATGGTCACCACTCCTCCGATTGGATGTCGTCCAGCAGCACCCGAAGGGCGTTCGCGGCTCGGGGCACCGCCTTTTCATAGCCTTCCGCCTCGATCAAGGGCCCGATCATCTCGAGATCGAAAGCCCCGGTGTAGCCCACGGCAAGGATGTCGCCGAGTATCCGCGCGAGAGGAATCATCCCATCGCCCGGAACTGCCCGGTGCGGAGTGCACCGGGTCCCAGGCATCGTGTCGCTCACCTGGACGAGGCCAATCAGATCGGCTGCGTCAGCAAGCGTGACGGCCAGGCCACGCTCCATCCAGCAAGCATTTACTTCGACGACGACACCGATCCCCACCGAGCGGACCAGGTCGACCGCGTCGCGCAGAGTATGGACGAAGCCGACGTCGACTCGAAGTTGGTTCGTGTGCTCGAGGAGGATGCGCACGGGAGCGCCGGCGAACAACTCCTCCGACAGCTCGCACCAAGCCGACGCCGCTTCTTCCCAGCTGAGCGAGCCTGCGGGTCCTGTGGTTACGACGAGAGCCTCAGCGCGGCATCGTGGTCGCCTGTTCGAAAGCCGACTCAATGAGCTCGCGGTATTCGGGCCAGGAGGAGCGGTCATCCAGACGCGGGCCCCACGCGAGCAGGTTGCTGACCCTGAGACCGCAAGCCGCAACCCTGTCGGCGTCGCCGCTGCCGACCTTCCGCAACGGGATGCCGACGTCGACAATCCGATGGCGCTCCCAAAAGCCGAGGTCCTGCTCGAGAGAGAGGTTGTTGGTGCAGACACCGCTCACGGACACGCGCGAGAGCCAATTGCGCTTTCGTCGAGCCGACCATTCCTGATTCTCTTCTAGCAGCCTCGGCACCGAGCAGCCCAAACTCTTATTGTCTTATGATTCAAGAATTCTAGATATGGAATCTTCGCCCTCGCTTCCCAGCTTCAGGCACCCGACCGCCGCCAGCCACGTGGCCGCGGTACTGCGGCGCATGATCGTCGGGAAGGAGCTCCCAGACGGCTCCACCCTGCCCAGGCAAGAAGACCTCGTCGTCCAGTTCGGTGTGAGCCACCCGACTCTTCGCGAGGCACTTCGGATTCTCGAAGCCGAAGGGCTCGCCACGGTCCAACGCGGCAATCGGGGAGGAGCCGTCGTGCACGCCCCCGACGCAACCGGTGCCGCATTCACGGTGGGCCTCGTACTCGAAAGTCAGAGAACCCCCCTCAAAGACGTCGGAGATGCTCTCGGCCGGGTAGAGGTCGAGTGCGGGGTGCTCTGCGCACAAGCGCCCGACCGCGCCGAACGAATCGTCCCCGTCCTGGAAGGTCTGAACGTCCGGGCAAGACAAATGGTCGGCGGACCGATGGGCGAATTCGTCGACGTGAGCCGGTACTTCCACGACGCTCTGATAGAGCTGTCAGGAAACCGGACCTTGACGGTCCTGGCCGGAGCGCTAAGTGCGCTCTGGAAGGGGCAGGTCGACCGAATCGACCGAATCCAGACGCCGGTGAAGGAGGAACGATTCGCTCCAAGCGACCGTTCCTCGGGCGTGCTGTGCCATGAAGCAGTTACCGACGCCATATCCAAGGGTGACACCGAACACGTTCACGCGCTGCTCGTAGCTCACAGCAAAGACATGAACGCATTCTGGGAGGGCCTAGAAGGTTTGAGCGTTGTCGACGTTACGAGCGACGGACTCGAAGCTCTGCGCTTGATCGCCAAACCAGAACCTCAAAGATGGAGAACGTGACGCCCCTAGCGCGACGCTGATCAGCGCGGATCGCGCCACATCGCCCATACGGTCGGACCTCTGGGCACGCGTATCTCCTGGCTCACCGAGAATCCATGACGCTCGTAGAACCCGATGTTCTTCTCCTTCGAGGCCTCGAGATAGACACGTTCGCCGGTCGTGTCGCAACGTTCGAGCATCTGGGCGAGCAACGCAGACCCGACACCTTTTCCCTGCCATTCCGGGTCGGTCCCGAGGATCTGAAGATACCAATGAGGCTCGCGGGGATGGTGGAGGTCGAAGTACATCAACCCCGACGCACAGACCAAGACCCGGCTTCGGAGCAGGCGCGCGATCGTCAATCCCATTCTGGCGTTGGTGCGCCAGCCCATCGGAAAGGTACCAGGAGGATTCCAAATGGCCGCGCCTCTGCGCGACGCCGTCGTGTAAACCTCTCCGAGCGGCATGGCGGTCCGGATCAGTGCGGCAAACAAATGTGGTGACCGCCTTCGACGTGATGCCTCTTCGGGAAACATCCAGGTCGAGATCGGATCGTCGTCGAAGGATCTCGCCAGTACCCGAGACAACGTCTCTATGTCGCTCTCGCGGGCTTCTCGTATCGGGTCTTCTCCAGCCTGGCCTCCACCTGCTGTGCCGGGCGACATGCGCCAACGCTATTCGACCCATCCGGTTACTATTCGGCGAACTTGCGCCGAGGCGAAAGCGCGTGGGAATCAGACCAGGGGGCGAATGTGAAAAACGGTAAGGCAGTTCGATCGAGGGTCGCGATCTGCGCATCGGCACTGGTGTTGTGCTCGCTCGTGGGAGCACAGCTGTCCACACCGGGTCTATCGGTACATGTCGCAAATGCCGCTCAGAAACCGTCGGCTTCCTCGACCGTGAGCATCCTCATTCGCCCGGACGTCTCTCACACCAACAAGGCGACAGCGAAGCCCACTACGACCGCCTATTGCGAAAGCAAGTACCACATCGCGTGTTACGAGCCGTTCCAGATCCAGCGGGCGTATGACGAAGGCCCATTGTTCAAGAAAGGTATAGACGGAAAGGGCCAGACAATCATCATCGTGGACTCATTCGGATCGCCGACAGTCGGCCACGACTTGGCGGTCTTCGACAAGGCTTTCGGGCTCCCTGCGCCTCCAAGGCTGACGGTGATCCAGCCGGATGGACCCATCCCGCCCGGCAATCACGCCGGCTGGGCCGGCGAGACCGAGCTCGACGTCGAGTACAGCCATGTGATGGCACCGGGCGCCTCGATCCTCCTTGTGGAGACCCCGAACTCCGAGACCGAAGGAAAGACCGGATTCCCAGCGATAATCAAGGCTGAGGAATATGTCATCAACCACCACCTCGGAGGGGTGATTAGCCAGAGCTTCAGCGCGACGGAACAGACGTTTGCCAGCGCACAGCAGTTGCTCTCGCTCCGGAGCTCGTACATCGATGCTGCCAAGAACCACATCACCGTTCTCACGGCTTCTGGGGACAGTGGGGCGACAGACTTCTCAAAAAGCGGGAGCTATTACCAGATTCCCCGTGACGTCGTGGCCCGACAGCGATCCACTCGTCACCGGAGTAGGTGGCACGCAACTGCACCTGAATGCACAAGGCGCCCATACCGCTGCTGACTCGGTTTGGAACGACACATACAACGTCGCAACCAACGAGTTCATCTACGGGGACGCGGGACCGAACCCCATGGCAGGTGGAGGCGGTCGTTCGGTGATATTCGCGCGCCCGTCGTACCAGTACGGAGTGCGAGCTGTCGTGCAGCATCAACGTGGAGTCCCCGACATCTCGATGAGCGGTGCGTGCGACGGTGGGGTGGACATGTACCAGAGCTTCGCCGGGCAACCTCCAGGGTGGTACGTCACGTGCGGTACCAGCGAGGCGACGCCCCTGATGGCAGGCGTCATCGCCCTGGTGGATCAGCTAGCGGGACATCCGATCGGGCTGATCAACCCTGCTCTCTACTCCCTTTCGGCTTCGGGGGCGGCCGGGATCGTGGACGACACTTCAGGCAACAACACGGTCACTTTCAAGCAGAGCGGGAAGCTGCACGAGATCGCGGGGTTCCGGGCTGTTCGCGGCTACGACCTCGCGTCTGGCGTGGGGACGATCGATGCCGCGAAGTTCGTCCCCGAGTTGGCCCGCGAGACAGGATGATCGAGGCGACTCGGGGACCGACCCAGCCGAGAGCTGTTCCAGACCACGAATCCCGACGAAAGAACCATTGCTGCTCCCGCGATCAGAGGATTCAGCAGTCCTAACGCCGCCAGTGGAATGGCTATCACGTTGTATGCGAAAGCCCATGCGAGATTGCCGCGGATGGTCCTCAGGGTTCGGCGGGCCAAGTCGATTGCAGTCGCTACGACCCTCAGGTCATCGCGTACCACGATCAGATCTGCGGCGTTGATCGCCACGTCTGTACCTGACCCGATGGCGAGACCGAGATCCGCGACGGCAAGAGCGGGACCATCGTTCACTCCGTCTCCGACCATCGCCACAGATCGACCTGCGTCCTGAAGGCGGCGGATCAGATCGACCTTGTCCCCCGGAAGGGCGCCGGCGACCACGTCGGCGATACCGATCGACGAGGCGACCGCTAAAGCGGTGGGCTCGTTGTCGCCTGTCACGAGGATGCAGTGGAGTCCCAATGCCTTCAGCTGCCGAACCGCAGCGACGGCGGTGGACCGAACCGTGTCAGAAAGTGCGAGAGCCCCGACGACATCTTGGTCCCGGCTCACGAGCACCGCCGTATTCCCCCGGGACTCCCACCTTGCGCAACTCTCCTGCAGGTTCTGGGGCAACGTCTTTCCTGAAGCCGCAACCAGTTCGGATTTCCCAACTGAGACCTGGTGACCTCCGACAATCCCGTGCGTCCCGAGGCCCGGCATCGCTGTGAAGCTTGCGACCGGTGGAAGGCTCCCGACCTCTGCCCGTGCCGCCGCGGTGATGGCCTTTGCGACAAGATGCTCGGACGCCTGCTCGACCGCTCCCGCCCAAAGCAGCACCGAGCTTCGGTCGACGCCCTCGGCAACGTCGACGTGGGTTACCGCCATAGTTCCCGTCGTGAGCGTCCCGGTCTTGTCGAGCACGACGGTGTCGACCTGGCGAGATGCCTCGAGCGCTTGATAGCCCTTGAAGAAGATCCCGAGGCGCGCACCTTGGCCGGACGCCACGAGAAGTGCCGTTGGCGTTGCGAGTCCGAGCGCGCAAGGACAGGCGATGATCAGAACCGAGATCGCCGCGCTGAACGCGTGCTCGGTCGAGCCGCCGCCCAGCAACCAACCGATCAGCGTGCCGACGGCTATGGCGAGAACGGCCGGAACGAAAACGCCGGATATCCGATCGGCCAACCGCTGGACGGCGGCCTTCTGGTTCTGGGCATCCTCGACCAGACGCACCATGTGGGCCAATTGCGTGTCCGACCCGACGCTCGTCGCCCGCACTACCAGGCGACCTCCGACGACCACGGTGCCACCTATCACGGCGTCGCCGGGCCCGACGTCGGCAGGCATCGACTCACCGGTGAACGCGCTGCGATCGATCGCCGAATCTCCGAAAACCACCTCGCCGTCGCTCGCCACGGTCTCCCCAGGTCGCACCACGAACTGGTCACCGATCTCCAACTCGCTCGTGGGAATCCTGCGCTCCACGCCAGTCGCGTCGAGAACCGATACGTCCTTGGCGCTGAGAGAAGCGAGCGAACGGAGAGCGTTGCCGGTCCTGCGCCTCGAGCTCGCCTCGAAATACCGGCCGGCGAGGAGGAAGGTCGTGACGCCTGCGGCTACGTCTATGTATATGGCACCCCCAGCTTGGTGGGCGATCACGAACCACAGAGAACGCGGGGCATGACTGGTATCCCGCCAGAACATGGCGTACAAAGACCAACCGGTGGCGGCGGCGATCCCGAGCGACACAAGGGTGTCCATGGTGGACACTCCGTGTCGCGCACCACGGAGCGCCGCCCTGTAAAAAGGCCAGGCCGCCCACGTCACGACTGGCGCAGCCATCGCTATCAGCAGCCACTGCCAGTAAGGGAACCGGATCGCGGGAACGAGGGAGAAGGCGAGCGACGCATCGCAAAGCGGCATTGAGAAGAGGATGGCCACGAGCAACCGGCGGCCCAGCGATCTCGCTCGCTCGTCACCATCCGTTTCGTCGTATGAACCGGCGGACTGAGTCACGCGCTCCGCAGAGAACCCGGCGGCGCGGATCTCCTCGACCACGCGCTCGACCGTGGTCGTAGGTGCGAGAATCACTCTCGCCCTCTCCGACGCGTAGTTGACGCTCGCCTCTACACCTTCGAGGTCGTTGAGCTGTCTTTCGATACGGGCCGCGCAGGCTCCGCAGGTCATTCCGCCGATCGCTAAGGACACCCGGGTCTCGGCGGGTGTGGGGGTTTCGGTGATCTCTGCGAGGACCACGTTCTGAAGCCCTGTCCCTTTGGGTCGGCGCCCGCTTCGGCTAGCGGTGCGGCGGCAGTCGAGCTGTGACGCGCCTTATTCTAAGAAGCCTGATCCGATCCGGCTAAAGCTGATCGCCTCTCGACCTGGGCGCAGTCAGAGCAGTGCCCCAGCACCGCGAAGTGTCGCGGATCGATCGTGAAGCCGTACTGACTCCGGGCGGCGGACGCAAGGCCGTCGAAGTAGTTCTCCGGCGCCTCGATCATGGATCCGCACGCCTCGCACACGAGATGCCCGTGAGATTCCGAGGCCAGGTGGTACAGGGCGGGGCCATGCCCGAGATGCGCATGGACGACAACGCCGAGCCGTTCGAGCTCGTCGAGATTCCTGTAGATGGTCGACATGTGCACGTCGGGAGCGCGGGCCTGGACCTCGGCCGTCAGCTCCTCGGCCGTTCGGTGCCTGGTGCCTTCGAACAGGCAGCTCACCAGGAGCCGCCGCGACGTGGTGATTCGGCCGCCTTGAGACCTCAAGAGATCAAGAACCTGGTCGACCGTACTTAGCTCGATCGTTGAATCTTCGATCGACCGTGTCACGGCAAGAGGATATCCGAAGTTGATGCCTCCAGCAATCTCTTGCGTCCAGCTCGCATTGTTGTGAGAATGTGCGTCCACGCAGGAGGCGTCGATGGGGACTGGGAGCCGACGACTACGGACCATCCAGGACTCCCTAAGCCCCGCGAATGGGCACGCGTAGGCGCAATGGCGGCCACCGTGGTCGGCCTCTACGTCGTTGGGTTCGTAATGCTGACCGCTGCGATCCCGCACCACTACCACCTGTCCACAAAGGAGGTGTTCGGCCTCGGCACCGGCATCCTCGCTCTCACGCTCGGCATGCGCCATGCCTTCGACGCGGATCACATCGCGGCGATCGACAACACGACCCGCAAGTTGATGAGCGAGGGAAAGAGGCCGCTCAGTGTCGGCTTCTTCTTCTCTCTCGGGCATTCTTCAGTCGTCCTTGCCCTGGCCGTGATCTTGAACTTCGGCATCAGGTCTCTGGACGCACAGGTGAAGAATGGCTCTTCCGGGTTCCACACGGTCACGAGCATCGTGGGTACGGGGATCTCAGGTTTCTTCCTCTATCTCATTGCTGCGCTGAACGTCGTAATTCTCGTGTCGATCCTGCGGGTCTTCATGGAGATGCGCAAAGGCCGTTACAACGACGAGGAGCTCGAAGAACAGCTGAACAAGCGCGGACTGATGAACCGATTCTTCGGGCCCCTGGCCCGGAGGATCGATACCCCCTGGAAGATGTACCCGATCGGCGTGTTGTTCGGTCTCGGCTTCGACACGGCGAGCGAGGTGGCTCTCCTCGTCATCTCGGGAACCGCCGTGGCGAGCGGATTGCCTTTCTACGCGGTCCTGGCCCTTCCGATTCTCTTCGCAGCGGGAATGAGCCTGTTCGACACGATCGACGGGTGTTTCATGAACTTCGCGTACGGCTGGGCCTTCGCCAGACCGATCCGGAAGGTCTATTACAACATCATCATCACGGGAGTTTCGGTTGCGGCGGCGTTCTTGATCGGCACGATCGAACTTCTAGGCCTGCTCCCTTCGGAGTTGAACCTCAGAGGGTCTTTCTGGACCTTCATGGCCAACTTCAACATCAACATGGCTGGGTTCATCATCGTCGCGATGTTCGCCGTCACGTGGCTGGTAGCGCTCGCAATCTGGCGCTTCGGCCGCGTCGAGGAGAAATGGGACGCGGCCGCGATGCGGGCACGCCAGCTGGATGAATTGGGATCAGTCGAACCCTTGGCCGAGGCCGCTTTCTCCCAGGCCGAATAGGTCCCTGACCGGGCTCAGTGGCGTCGCACAACGGCGTACTGTTTCGACCGGTGCAACAGGACGACCATGGCGGTTCATCGGGTCACGGGCACTCACACCTTCCGGCCGCCGGAAGCGATGAGAGATACGTCGTATTCAGCCTGATCCTGATCTCGATCTTCCTGTTGTTCGAGATCGCTTTTGCGTTGGTCGGCCATTCGCTCGCACTGCTGGCCGATGCCGGGCACATGCTCACCGACGCGGGCGCGCTGGTCGCGACCCTGACTGCCTTGCGGCTCGCCCGCCGCCCGGCGTCTGGGGCTTGGACGTTCGGGCTGAAGCGTGCAGAGGTGCTGTCCGCTCAGGCGAACGGGGTCACCTTGCTCGTCGTCGGCGCACTAGTCACGTTAGAGGCGGTCCATCGACTGATGCACCCGTCCCGTGTCACGGGGAGCATCGTCATTGTCGTTGCGGGTGTCGGAATGGTGATCAATGCCGCGGCGACGTGGTCGCTCAGCAAGGCGAACCGTGAGTCGATCAACATCAAAGGCGCGTTCGAACACATATTCACCGATCTGGTCGCATTCGCCGCAACGCTTGTCGCAGGCATCGTCATTGTCGTCACCGGCTACCGCCGCGCCGACTCGATTGCCTCACTTTTCGTGGTGCTGCTCATGATCCGCTCTGCATGGATATTGCTCAGAGAAACGGGCAGAGTGTTGTTGGAGGCGGCACCGGCAGGATACGACCCCGAGGCGATAGCGGAGGAGATCGTTGCGAACCCTTGTGTCCAGTCGGTACACGACGTCCATATTTGGCTGATCACCAGCGGATTTCCTGCCCTTTCGGCACACGTTCTCGTCGAGCGCTCGGCCGACTGCCACGCAGTACGCAGGGAGCTCGAAGAAATGCTCAGGCGAAACCACAACCTCGACCACACCACCCTTCAAGTCGATCACGCTTCAGACGAGCTTCTGAAGATAGGACCGAATCCCCGGACCTCGCGGCATCGACCGAAAGACCACCCATCGAGCGCGTGAAGACCTGAAGCGGGGACCTCGACCAGAGCTCGGACCCTGGGCAGTGCGAATCCAGTCGTCGATTCGTCAGCAACATCGCCCGACCGTGCGTCGGTTACAGGAATCACCAAACTCAAGGTCCTAACTGGTGCCAGAGACCGTCGATACCGTCGATTCGGTTTGTCTACGGTTCGACGCCGGCAAAGCGCTGAGCCACGATCGGAGAGCGTCTGCGGGCATCGGTCGGGCAAGGTAGAAACCTTGGGCCGTATCGCAACCAGTGGCGCGAAGAGCGGTAAGAACTTCGTTCGTCTCTACACCTTCGCCGACGACCTCAAGTGAGAGGTTGTGCCCCAGTTCGACAACCGAGCGGACGATCGCAGCGTGTGCCGGATTTTCGAGCATGTCCGTGACGAAGCTCTTGTCGATCTTGAGCTCGTCGACGGGAAGCGAAGAGAGGTACCCGAGCGATGTCTGGCCGATGCCAAAGTCATCGAGGCTTACCTTCATGCCGGCTGCTCCGATCTCGGCCAGAACCACAAGGGCGCGGGCAGGATCAGTAAGAAGCGCCGTCTCGGTGATCTCGATCACGAGTCGACTCGAGGGCATGTCGAGTGACCGTAGCGTGTCGATGATCTGGCCAGCGAAGGACGGTCTGTTCAGGCTCCTGGCCGAGACGTTGACCGCAACTGAAAGATCACTCCACTGATCGCCGAGGTCGCGCATGTCGAGAAGGGCCTTTGTGAGAACCCACTCGGTCAGCCGGTCGATCAGGTCGGTCTGTTCGACCAGGGGTATGAACCTGTCCGGGTAGAGAAGACCGAGTGTCGGATGCTGCCATCGCACCAGCGCCTCGACGGCTTGAACCTGTCCATGTTCCAACGTCTGCTTCGGCTGGTAGTGAAGGACCAGCTCTCCGGCTTCGATGGCATTGCGAAACGAACCGATCAGCTCGAGGTTCGCCGCATCGTAGTGATCTTGCTCGGGGTCGTATCGCATGACTCCGGCGTGCTGCACCTTGGCGTGGTACATGGCCACGTCCGCGTACTGGAGCAGATCTCCTACATCTACTCCGTGTTCAGGGGCGACGACGAAGCCGATGCTCGACTCGATCGAGAGCGGAAGACCACTCACCTCAACTTCGTGCTCGATAACGGTTCGTAACCTTTGGAACGCCTCCTCGGCATCCGTGACCTCACGCAAGATGATCCCGAATTCGTCGCCTCCCAGTCGCGCGACGACATCCTTCGGGCGTGTGCTGTCTGCCAGACGTCGAGCGAGCTTCGTCAAGACCTCGTCTCCGCTGCGATGGCCAAGCGTGTCGTTTACTTCTTTGAAGCGGTCCAAATCGATGATCCCGAGGGCGGTGTTCGTTGCCGTCTGTTGCCCATGCTCGACCGCCTCTTCCGCCATCGTGTGGAAGAGCGAACGGTTCGGGAGCTCCGTCAAGCCGTCGTGCTCAGCGAGAAACTTGTTCACCTTGACCTGATGTCGAAGCCTTCGGCTCACCGACAACGAGATGAAGCAGAGGACTAGATATAGCGCTCCCAGGCCGAGTGCAAGGTCGATGTACAACGTGTGAAGCCCAGCACTCACGTCCGAGCTGATCGGGGCGTAGGGCAAGTACAGCTCGAGAACCCCCACCCGGTTCCCCTGTGACCCGGCATACAGCGGCTGATAGATCTCGACAGCCAACGGCCCGGCGGGACCCGTATCCTCGGGGTCCGAATTCAGGTGGGTCAGGCGAGCGACGGTCTCGCCGCGTGCTGCTTCGAAGGCCTGATCCTCCGGATGCTCTTTGAACCCTGTTCCGTCGTCAGAAAACACCACGTTGCCGGCGAGGTCTCGCAAACGCAATCGCAACACGACCTTGTTCCGGACGGCTTGTTGAACCAGTCGGCGCAGATCGGCTTGCTCGGCCGAAGTCAACCCCGCTCCGAGAGGACGCCCGTCCAGCAAGGGCTCGACTGCGGTCTGGGCAACGAGCAGCGCCTCTGACCGTCCCTCGGCGACACCCCGCTGTGCGGCAACCGAGCGATAGCTCGCTCCGAGCGCAATACCGACGAGCACGACCGGGATCGCCGTAACGACGACATAGGTCACGAGCACGCGAGGCATCGTGCGGGCTCGCAGAGTTCCAAGTCCCACAAGTCCTTATCGGCGCGATCAGAGGATCGCTTGACTGGTTAGCCTCGCTGCACCCTTGAGCCGGTTGGACGCGTGGTCAAACGGTAGTTTTGGCTGATGAGGACATTGTGAACTTCGCGGTCGCCGCAGCCGTGTTCCCGATCATCTTCGTAGGGGAGCTGCCGGACAAGACGATGTTCGCGTCCCTCGTCATGTCGACTCGCGGGAGACCGATGTCGGTGTGGCTCGGCACCGCAGCAGCCTTTGCCGTCCATGTCGCGATAGCTACGACGATCGGTGTGGCCCTCTTCCGACTGCTGCCCCACCGCGTTGTCGACGGGATCGTCGCGTTCCTCTTCCTCGGCGGTGCTGCATTGGCGGTCAGGGAGGGAATCAAGTCACGCGACGAAGATCCTCTCATCGAGCGCGAGGCTGCCTCCGGTCGACGCGTCGTCACAACGGCTTTCATCGTCATATTTCTCGCCGAATGGGGCGACCTGACACAGATACTCACGGCGAACCTGGCGGCCCATTACCACTCCCCACTGTCCGTCGGCCTCGGCTCGCTCGCCGCCCTGTGGGCCGTCGCGGCCCTGGCCGTCATAGGCGGCCAAGGCGTCCTCCGGTTTGTGAGCATCAGGACCGTCCGTTTTGTTACCGCCGGCCTGTTAGTCGTTCTCGCCGGTTACGCAGGTTGGCAAGCAGTCCGTTAAGCGATCAGCACAATCCCTCCGGTGACGAGTCGAGCGCCGGATGGCAAATGTCGCCGGTCCAGGTGTTCGCCGTCCCAGCAGTGGCAGTTCCGGTCGAAGCGTCCTGGAAGTCGAAGTTGATGTTCGACTTGGCGGTATTCGAGCTGAAAGTGTTCATCGACGTGTCGGCGTCGGCATGGATGCCGTCATTTGTGTTGCTGTTCACCTTGTTGGATGAAACGGTGTTCTGAGTGCTGCTTGCGACAGACGTCCCCGGACCTCCGATGTAGATCCCGTCGAAGCTCACGGTGGAGGTATTGCCACTGACCGTCAAGTTCGAGGAGCCGTAGAGCGCCAGGCCGTCTCCGGGGTCGCTCGTGAACGTGTTGCCCTGAACCGTCCCTGCCGTTGCACTGTCGATCCCGATTCCGAGCCCACCGAGTCCATTAACATTAGTTGCGTTAGAGGCGGTGCTGGCCGAAATGCTGATCGTGGTGCCGGACGGACCGCTGCCGTCGTTGACGTCGTAGATTCCGACATCGTCGCTGTTGGCAACGACTGAAGTCGCGCTGGATGCGAGGTCGTCATAGAACAGCACGCCCGTCGATACGTAAGTGGTCCCGGTGTACGTGTTAGCGGTGACCGTGTCATTTGTGAGCTGTATCGATTTGGCGTCGAATCCCTGGATGCCATTTGAAGCGGTGAGGCCCGTCGCTCCAATTCCGGTGACCGTTGAGTTGTTGATCTTGCAGGTCGTGCCAGCGTCGTCGCAGGTAATGCCGTTCTTGTCGTAGTTGGTGACCGTCACCGAGTCCATCGTGACTTTCGTCGTCTTTGTGGCGTCGGAGGCTGCGTAAACCGCCAAGCCTTGCTGGCAGCCGAAGTCCGCCTGCGGAAGCACGATGTTCTTGACCGCGACGTTCGTCATCTTTCCTTTGGCGTCGTGGTAGTAGACGCCGACGAAGTCGTTGGCGCACGACGAGAATTGGTTGGTCGCCGCCTGTCCGTCGATGGTGAGGCCCTGGAGCTTCACTTTGGAACCGGGCTGAGCGTCAACTATCGCATAGATCGTGGAGCCCCCGTCCGTGTCGGTATCCGTCGTCGTCAAGGTCGAAGGTTCGATGATCGTCGTGCCCTCACCGGCCCCCACGATCGACAACTTCTTTTGAGCAGAATCGACGACCTGCTCGGCGTAGGTTCCAGCCGCTACGTCGATGATCGCGGCACTCGGGGCAACGGAGATCGCGTAAGTGATCGTCAGGCACGGATTGGTTTGAAGCCTGCAAGAACCCGTGTTCACTCCCGTAGAGGCGTTGACGTAGAGCGTCGGCGTCGTCGTGGTCGGAGACGCTGCAAGGTGGCCGACGGAAGACTGGGGCGGCGCCATCGATTGGCCCGCCTTGACGCGGCCCGCATTGAAGAGACTCGGACGTAGAGACGTTCGTGAGTGAAGCGCAGCGTGCCTAACGACACTGGTGCCCGTACGGGCGGTACCGCTTGCGCTGGCCAGACCCGGAGCGCCAAGCGTGCCGATTAGCGATATCACTCCGATGACAAGTAAAAGAGTCGGCGCCTTAGAGATGAACCTTCTCGAAACTACGGGCGACTTATCAGTGTGGTGCGGCATCCTCGACTCCATTCGCTATGAGTACAGTTCGGCCTTTCGTTCCGCCAAAAAGCCTGCTGCGTTCAAGGTAATCGCGTCCCGATGCTTCGTCAATGGGTCTCTGTCAGAATCGACGCCCGTGGCAATTAACGTCAATCTACACCGGTAATTTCATTTCTTGGTGCGTGCAAGAACCGGAGGGAGTCCCTCATATTCGAGGAATTCAATTGCCGCGAGATATCGGACTTTTTTGCATTCTCATTTCTCATTTGTCACGACTAGCAAGCACACGACGGGTCGCGAACAGCCATTGGTCGTTGCGTATCGTCACAATTGAAAAGCCGTGACCGTGACAACGATCATGGCTTTTGCAAACTGAACCTGCAGCGGCGAGCAGCCGCATCTACTCGCCTTCCGTGCATTTTGTAGGTGAACGAGACTGGAGGGCCTTTCGACGCGTTGGGAACACTCGTCAATCTTCCGCCTGGTGGCAAAGAACCCAGCAAGGCGTCTCCATCGAGCGACCAAACACACTTCGAGTGTCGGTCTGCACGTTCTGACGTGAGACTTGTATTGAGACCCAGTCTCAACCTAGAATCCGGCAATGACTTCAGGCACAGGGAAGACTCTGGTACCGAACTTGCGATCTCGAGCCGCTGTAGCGGCTCTAATCGTGGTCGCCACGGGCCTGATGGGCGCTGCCTGTGGAACTGGACGCAACGCCACGAGCCCGGGCGTCATCAACACGATAGGCGCAGAGAGCGAGTACGCCAATGTGCTCAGCCAGATCGGCGGTCGGTACGTTCACGTCTCGTCGATCCTGAACAACCCCACCACCGATCCGCACACGTTCGAGTCGAGCCCACAAGTGGCCGAAGAAGTGAGTGGGGCTCAACTGATCGTCCAGAACGGAGTGGGATACGACGGCTTCATGAACAAGATCGAGTCGGCGTCTCCGAGTTCGAGCCGCAAAGTGATCGTCGTCCAGAACCTCCTCGGTCTGCCCGACAGCACCCCGAATCCACACCTGTGGTACTCCCCCAGCACGATGCCGAAGGTCGCAGAACAGATGGCCTCGGACCTTTCGGCCTTACAGCCCTCGCACACCGCGTACTTTCAGGCCAACCTGAAGCAATTCGACGCCTCCATGTCTGCCTGGTTGAACGCGATCGCTTCGTTCAAATCGAAATATGGCGGGGTCGGAGTAGCAACGACCGAGCCGGTCGCCGACTACCTGTTGCAGGCGATGGGAGCGAAGAACCTGACTCCGTTCAGGTTCCAGGCTGACGTCATGAACGGGGTCGATCCCTCTCCTCAGGACATCTCTCTCGAGAACGGGTTTTTCACGGCGCACGAAGTGAAGGTCTTCTGTTACAACCAGCAAGTGGTCGACGCATTGACTACATCGATTCGCCTCAACGCAGAGAAAGCCGGGGTACCTGTGGTCGGTGTCTACGAGACGATGCCCACGCCGGGTTACGACTATCAGTCATGGATGCTCGCTGAGACCAATGCCATCGAGGCCGCCGTTGCTCACGGGACTTCGACTGAACACCTCTGATCGGCACTCTGTCGGCCTTGATCGGGGGACTTTTCGTGATATTTCATGCCGTCCCCTTCTCGGCGCAACTTCTGACAGACACCGCCCTCGCTTTCGGTCGACCCAGGGATCCACCGACCTTAAGTAGCAAGCGCTCACAGCCGATCAGAGACTATGAGCGGGATGTAGGCGAGGGTGAAAACCGCGCCGCATCGCGCATATTTGGCCGCCAATGTCCCGTTGGTCGTCCTGATCTTCCTTCTTCTCCAGTACCACACCTTCCTCTGGGGAATTTTGGGTTTGGGAGCGACGGCGGCCGTGATCGTGGGCACCGTCAAGAATCGGCCTCGTTACAAGCTTCCGTGGATCCTCATCGCCATGGCGCTCGGGTCATTCATAAGCGGCGACATCACCTTCGACATCTTGACCAAATATCTGCACGAAGCGAACCCATTCCCTTCACTCGCGGACGCGTTCTACCTCGTTACCGTTCCTCTTTTGGCCGCAGGTCAATTCCTTTTGGTGCGCGCCCGTCGCAAAGAGCCCGACATCGGCGCGCTCCTCGATGCATTGATCATCGCGTTAGGAGCGGCACTCCTGTCGTGGATCTATTTGATTCAGCCCTACGTGCATTCACAGAGCATGAGTTTCTTCGTGAAAGGCGTATCCATCGCCTATCCGCTTGGGGACCTTCTCATCTTGAGCATCCTCGCTCGGCTGCTTGCCGCCGGCGGAAAGCGCAACGCGGCGCTTGTGTTCTTGAGCGCTGGCGGTATCGGGCTGCTTGCTGCCGACTGTGCCTACGGCTGGATTCAACTCCATGGCAACTGGAAGGTCGGCGGACCTACGGACGTGGGGTGGGTCGCGTTCTACGTGTTGTGGGGTGCGGCCGCTCTACATCCATCGATGCGCGAGTTGACAGAAAAACAGCCGCGCCGCAATCGAAACCTCAGCATCTGGACGCTCCTGATCTTGAGTGGGGCGATGTTGGTAGGCCCGCTCTTGTTGGTGTGGCGTGTCGTGGTGAACGGCCAAGCCAAGGACGCAGGGATGATCGTGGGGGTAACCGCTCTTTCGTGTGTCCTTGTAATGGCCCGGCTGACTGGATTGGCGCGAACTCAGGCGATCTTGGCGCACCGCCAATTCGCCCTGCGCGAGTTCGGCGGGCGTTTGGTGGCCGCCACCGAGTTGAACGACGTCTTTGGCGCGGCGGCTGCCGCCGTCGAGGAAATGGTCGGCGCGTCGACCAAGGCATGTCTTTTGACCGAGACCGGTGGCCCGTCCGAGCGTGTGATCGCGAGCGAACCGCCCGGACTCCAGGGTCTTCGCGTTCTGGTCGATCATGCGAACCCGTTGGCCCCGACTTCAGTGCGGTTCATCGAGGCGATCCCGCCCGACGTGGAGTTGGGCGATAGATGGAGCTCGATCCTTGTCTCGGAGCAGGGTGCGAAGCGCTACCGAATCCTGGTTTCCCACGAAGGCCCGCTCCCCCTCGAAGTTGCTTCGATTCTCGATTCGATAGCCGCCCAGCTCGTCGTCGCCATCGAAAGAGTCGAGCTTGCGTCTGACCTCCATAAACGTCGGGGTGAGGCTCGCTTCCGTTCGCTTATTCAGAACGCATCCGACGTGATCGTGGTCGCTCAACCGGATCTGCCGTGGACGGCAGTAACACCCTCGATCGGGGCGATCCTCGGATACAAGCCCGACGCGATCGAGTCGCTCGACGTCGCCGACCTCCTTCATCCCGAAGATTCCAGCCAGGCCCTCGTTCTCGTAGAGACCATGATGCATGGCAGCCGTTCGGGTCCCATCCGAACAGAGTGGCGCCTCAGACACGCCGACGGTCGTTGGGTTCCGATGGAGGTGATCGCGAGCGACCTATCCAACGATCCCGAGATAAGGGGGGTGGTGCTCACATTGCGCGACGTGTCCGAGCGCAGACTGCTGGAGGAAGAGTTGTTGCACAGAGCCTTCCACGACGGCCTCACCGACCTGGCAAACCGCGCGTTGTTCAACGACCGCGTGGACCAAGCGCTGAGTCGTATGCACCGGAGGGGATCATCGGTGTCAGTGCTCTTGATCGACTTGGATGACTTCAAGCTTGTCAACGACACTCTTGGGCACGCGGCTGGAGATGCGCTTCTCGTCCAGATCGGCGCTCGGCTCTTGCGATCCTTGCGCAAGGACGACACTGCGGCTCGCCTGGGGGGCGACGAATTTGCCGTCTGCGCGGAGTTCGATCCCGCCGGGGAATTCGACCTGACAGCGCTGGCGACACGCATCCTCGACACATTCAAGGAGCCCTTCTCACTGGACGGCACGACGCTCACTGCTCGGGCGAGCATCGGCATATCGACAGCGGGCGATCACACGCTCGGCAGGGCCGACATGCTGCGGCAGGCCGACTTGGCTTTGTATGCCGCCAAAGATGCGGGCAAAGCGACCTTCCGATTTTTCGAGCCCCGACTCCACGAAGAAGTGCTTGCCCGCGTCGAGCGCCGCGCGGCTCTCGAGAGCGCCATTCAGTCTGGACAGCTTCGCCTTTACTATCAGCCCATCGTGCGGCTGGCCGACCGCGCGATCGTTGGCATGGAGGCGTTGGTGCGTTGGCAGCACCCCGTGGACGGCCTTGTGCCTCCGTTGGACTTCATTCCTCTTGCAGAACAGTCGGGACTCATCCTTCCTCTGGGTGAGTGGGTGCTGGACCAAGCCTGCGCGGACCTCAGTCGTTGGCAGCGACCGTGGCGAGCTGCTTATGGCACGAGCCCATGCGTGAATGTGAACGTGTCACCCCGACAGTTAGAGAGTGGGCACCTCGTTGACATGGTCGACGATGCCTTGGAACGGTACGCCGTCGATTCCTCGTCGCTCACCCTCGAGATCACGGAGAGTTGCCTCGCTGACGACACCGAAGAGATCCGATCGTGCCTGCGCCAACTCGACGAACGTGGGATCGCCTTGTCCATGGATGACTTTGGTACGGGCTACTCGTCACTCAGTCGTCTCCAACATTTCCCCATAAGGAATCTCAAGATTGACCGGTCGTTCGTCAGTGCGGCAGACACCAAAGAAGGACTGGCGCTCCTCGACGCAATCGTCTCAATGGCCCGTAGCCTGGGACTTTCCCTCGTAGCAGAGGGAATCGAGACCGAGGAGCAGGCGAGAGCGCTCGGCCGGCTCGGCTGCGACGAAGGCCAGGGGTTCTTGTACTGGCGCCCGATGACGGCCGATGCGGTAGATGAGCTGTTTCAAGCAGCGACCATGCCACTCGTCGCCGACGTGAGGCTTTGATCCTCGGCAAGATCTGCCGAGCGGGATCCCCGATCGGCCGTGATAGTGACATCCCCTGCACCGGTAACCTCCCATCCGAATGCACGCCAGGCGAGGTCACAACGCAGGTGAGGAGAACCGATGACGGCCGATTCCCGGAAATGGTTCGCGCTCAACAATCATCTGCGTCGCTCAGTTCATGGTCATTCTGGATGTCTCAATCGTGAACGTGGCACTTCCGTCGATCGAGCGCGGACTGCATTTCTCGGAGCAAAACCTGTTGTGGGTGTTGAACGCCTACGCGCTCCTCTTCGGCGGTTTCTTGATGTTGGGGGGCCGAGTAGCGGACAAGCTCGGGCGGCGGCGCGTCTTCATCGCCGGCGTGACGCTCTTTACAGTCGCATCACTTTTTTGCGGGTTGGCAACCAGTGGCGGCTGGCTCGTCGCCGCTCGCGCGGTGCAGGGCCTCGGAGCTGCAATCCTCTCTCCCGCAGCCCTGTCCATCCTGACCGTGACATTCAAAGAGGGCGCAGAGCGCAACAAGGCACTGAGCATCTGGGGCGCTATCGCTGGCGCGGGAGGCGCGTTCGGCGTGCTGCTCGGCGGAATCCTCACGCAAGAGGTCGGCTGGCAATGGATCTTCTTCGTAAATGTTCCCATCGGTGCCTTGGTCGTCCTGGCTAGCTTCTTCGTCCTCACACCCTCCCTGTCCGAAGACGAGAGACGAGGGTTCGATATTCCGGGCGCGATCGCGCTCACCGGCAGCCTTATTCTCATCGTGTTCGCTTTGGTCAAGAGCACCAGTTGGGGTTGGGCATCATTCAACACGATTGGCACACTGGCAGTCGCAATCATCCTCTTGGGCGGATTCATCCTCATCGAACGTCGAACCGCTGCCCCTCTGGTTCCCCTGTCCATCTTCGGCAATCGAAGTCTCCGAGGCTCCAACTTGGTCTCGCTGGCTTTGGGCGCATCGATCTTTTCGATGTTCTATTTCTTGTCGCTGTACATGCAGGAGGTACTCGGCTATTCCGCCCTGCGGACTGGCATCGGCTACCTCGCTATCGCCAGCGCCATCATTGTCGCCGCCGGGGCCGCTCAAGCTCTTGTCGCCAAAGTCGGAGTTCGAAACGTCATGACTATCGGAATGCTGCTCGCGTCCGGCGGTCTGGTCTACTTCACTCAGATTTCGCCGCACGGAACATACGTCGGTACGTTGCTTCCAGGGTTCTTGCTCGCCGGCGTGGGACTCGGGCTCTCATTCGTCCCGGTGACGATCGGCGCTGTGAGCGGGATCGCTGCCGACGAGGCTGGGGTCGCATCAGGTCTGATCACGACAACCCAGCAGATCGGTGGAGCGCTCGGAGTCGCCGTCCTGTCGACGATCGCGGTTTCGGCCACGACGAAATTCACGTTGTCGCACGGCCATGGCAGGCAGGCGATAATTGGGGGACTGAATCACGGGTTTTCCACTGCGTTCTGGTTCGGTGCCCTGTTTGCTGCAATCGGAGCCGTCATCGCCTTCTTCGGGATGAAGTCTTCTCAGGCGACCGGTGAGATCGATAGACAGCCGGCAATAGTGAGCGCCGACGCCGTCTAACGCGCGCTAGACGGAATCTTGCTGTTCGGTATCGCGGCGTCGATGAGCGTCGCGGCTACAGACTTGGATGTCTGGACCGTGTCGGGGTTGTGGTCCATCCACGCGGAGATTCCGGCCCCGTCGTAGAGCATCACGAGCTGTGAGGTGAGCAGTTCCGGATCGGCGGCACCTGCTTCGCTCGCGAGGTCGAAGAACAGCGACCACAACCACGCGCGGTGACCCTCGGTGACTTCCTCGATACTCGTCCCGTCGGTGACTTCGGCGTTGGCTCCCACGAACGCACAGCCACGGAAACTCGGCTCTTCGAACAAGAGGCCCTGGACCTCGAAGACGCCGAGCAGTTTCTCGCGAGGCGTCTCGTAGCGGGCCGCGATTTCCCGGCCAATCCGCTCGCTGGTGCGGTCGTGGAGCGCTGTTAGATACGCCCGGACAAGCCCTTCTTTACTGCCGAACAGCGTGTAGAGGGTTGCCTTCGCAACTCCGGCGTGCGCCACGATCCGATCGACGCCCACAGTGTGAACGCCTTCTGCGTAGAACAGCTCGCTGGCGGCATCGAGCAGCCGGTCTCGTGCCGATGTCCGCTCAGCCGTTTCATCAGTCTTCACGCTCTTGACTTTACCAGAACGGTCTGTATAGTGAGTCGTACTGAACAGAACGGTATGTTTAGTCAACGGAAGGTGTCGACATGGACTCATTACGAGACCTGGAAGGCCAGACCGCCCTGGTCACAGGTGCCACATCCGGAATCGGAAAGGCAGTAGCCGAGGAGCTCGCCCGCCATGGAGCGGAGGTGATCGTCCACGGCCGGGACGCCGTCCGAGGCGAAGCGGTTGTCGGCTCCATCACCTCGGACGGAGGGAAGGCTCGTTTCGTCTCAGCGGACCTCAGCGACCCTGTTCAACTCGAGGACCTCGTCGACCAGGTCGGATCGGTCGACATCCTGGTGAACAACGCCGGGTTCAGCTGGTTCGGGCCGACCGCGGATCTCGACGTGGCGACCTTCGACCGGCTCTTTGCAGCCAACGTCCGTGCGCCGTACTTCCTCGTCGCAGCCTTCGCCCCGAAGATGGCAGCCCGAGGAGGCGGCAACATAATCAATCTCTCGAGCATGGCGGGGCAGATCGGCCTCGCAGGAGGCTCCGCCTACGGCGCTACCAAAGCCACGCTGGCGTCGATGACCCGGTCATGGGCTGCGGAGTTCAGCCCGGCTGGTGTCCGGGTGAACGCGATCGCCGCCGGTCCTGTCTTCACCGGCGGCGCCGCTCCCGAGCGCATCGAAACTCTCGGCGCCACCACCCTCCTCGGCCGAGCCGCCCAGCCGGGCGAGATCGCCGAAGTCATCGCCTTTCTTGCATCTCCAAAGGCCAGCTATGTGACCGGCGCCGTCGTCGCCGTTGACGGCGGTCGCACTGCCGTCTGAATCTGTTTTGTGCTGACCACTCGTGAAGGGAGAACGCGCAGTGCAAAACATCCTCTACGGGATCTCCGTCGACTGCTCTGACGCCGCTGCAGTGGCTCGATTCTGGGGCGCAGTGCTCGGCCGCCAGGTTGCAGACGGCGCCACCTCCGAAAACGCCGTTCTCCTTGCCGAGGACGACGCCAAGACCGGACCACGCCTGTCCTTCCACAGCGTGCCCGAGGCCAAGGTCGTCAAGAACCGGCTCCACCTCGACCTCGTGAGTCGCAACTTCGACGCGGAGACCGAGCGCTTTGTGAGCCTCGGAGCCCAGAAGCTTCGAGACCTCCAAAACGGCGAAACCCGCTGGACGACCTTCGTAGACATCGAAGGCAATGAGTTCGACCTGATTGCAGGCTGAGAACCGCAAGGCACGAGCAACGAAAAGCGAGGAGCCCCCGCGTGGCTACCCGAGAAAAGAGGGTTCCAGGCCCCGATCACCCAATCACAATCGAGGCCACCGGGGATCGGTTCGTAGTAAGAGCGATTGGGTTGGTCGTTGCGGATAGCACCGCGACGTTGACCCTCAAGGAGGCGGGCTACCCGCCTGTGCACTATTTCCCATTTGTCGACGTCGACGAGTCGTTGCTGCGGTCCAGCTCGACTTCCACCTACTGCCCGTACAAGGGCGATGCCGCGTACTACAGCATCGTGGGACCAAGCGGCGAGATCAGAGATGCGATCTGGACTTACGCCGATCCGTACCAGGAGGTGAGAGCGATCGCGGGTTACCTCGCCTTTTACCCCAACCTGGTTCAGATCGCTTCGTCTTAGTCACACCCGACAACGACTGGAGAATCGTCCAATCGCCCGCTGGCGAAACAGCCGGTTTTTCACGTAATACAGCCAGTGGGTTGCACACCACAGCGCGTGAGCCTTGATTGTCCTTGCGTTACTTGCTTTTGCTGGCTCGTTCTCACACGCTCTGAACGACACAAGATGTCAGACGACGGCCGTGCTGGAGTGATCGGACCATCCTTGTATTGGTCCTCGTAAACCCCTACCGTCTCGATTGATTCGTTAGGACTCGAGGCGCGGTCCGGGTCGGGAGGTAACAAATGTCAGGTTTGTCTTGCAGGTCAATGGTTCGGTTCAGTCGCATCTTGGCCGGCATCAGTGTGGCGTTGCTCGCAGCGCTTGGTTTGACGGTGGTACAGGCGAGCGCGTCGACGCCGCTGACTTCCCCGGCGAACAGCCATGCGGCGGGCCTATCCGGCAACTTCACGCCGGTTAGCGGATACACCGTTGCGCACCCTCCCACGATCGCACAGGTGAACACGGCAACGGCCGACGGCGTCGGATACATCGATTGCCAGCAGGACCAAACAGTGGGTCCGAGCAAGGGAAGCTTCAACGGTGACGTGCCCGAGACCGCGGCAGCCATCATCGCTTACGGGGTGCTTGCCAAAGGGAACTTTGCCAACCTGCCTACATCCGTGGCGGACGCGACGTGCTCGGGTGCTCATCGCAACTTCCAGGCCGATCTGACTTCTGCCATCACCTGGATGCTCGGCCAGCAGAACACGACACCGCCTTCGTCGTTCGGTGTCGGCGGGTCGTGGAACTTCGGCGGCGGCGACACTACCTACTCGACGGGCCTCGCCCTCACTGCTCTGGGACTGAACCCGACCGTCCCTGGTCTCACGTCTCAGATCGCCCATGCCGTCGCCCTCGGGCGGGGCTTCTTGGCCGACGAGCAGCAGACCGAACCTAATCCTGCCGTTTCCGGGCAGACACATTGCACGAGCACCCCAAACACTCCCGCAGGTCATGACGACTCGTACTACTGCGGAGGGTGGAACTACGACCCGGACGGGGGCGCCGAATTGCGCTCGGACCAGTCGAACACGGGTTACGCCGTAACGGGCATCCACCTCACCGGCGGGCTCACCGCGACGGAACAGGGTTACGTCGCCGGCTGGGAGAACAGCGTCCAGGCCGATTCCACTTCGAACCCTTATTGGGCCGGGGGCGGCGAGACCGCGTGCACTCCCGCGACACCCCATAACGATGGTGGGGCAAGTTACACGCCGCTGCAGGTACCGCTGGGCGGGTGCGGTACACCTAGCTTCAGCTCGAACGCCAACGACAGCGGGACCCTCCTGTTCACAGAAGCCGACGCCGGGTTGACAACCTCAGACCCGCGCGTCGGCAAGGCCCTGCAGTTCGGCACGGACATTCTCGACACGTACGAGAAAACCGCCAACTCGGTGGCCGGCGAAGCCGGGCCCCACAACATGGTGTACCACGAGGGGGCGAGCGAAGACGGCTCGTGCGTGGCCGGCGCAGGGGGCTGCGATTGGTTCCTCGGCGGCAGCGAGGGCGGCTTCCACTACTCGATGTTCACACTGGCCAAGGGCTTGGGGTCGTACATCGCACCCAACCTCGCAGACGGGAGCAACTGGTACGCCAAGATCGCCGACCTGCTCGTTCACCAGCAGAACACGACATGCGCTTCACCCTGTCTGTTCGGTTCGTGGCCGACCGACCCACGCGACGACTTCACCGTCCTGTTCAGCACCGCCCTGTCGGTGTTCGCCCTCGGGCTCGTGGCCACACCGCCGCCGCCGGTTGCAAACGTGACCTCGGTGTCGAACTCGCCGGTCTGCAACCAGGTCTCGTTCTCTTGGACCAATCCGAGCACGCCTAACTTCGGCGGGGTCTACATCCAGCGCAGCACGACTGGGTACCCCGCCTCGGCGACTGCTGGGACACGGGTGGCAGACGTGCTGGCGCCTGCTTCCTCCCATACCGATACAGGGCTCGTGTCGGGAACGACGTACTACTACACGTTGTTCGCCCACGACACGACCGGGCAAGCGGTGGCCGGCGGCGTCAACGAGAAGGACACCCCGATGTGCAGCGGCTACCGGCTTGCCGGCGGCGATGGCGGAGTCTTCGCCTTCGGTGAGTCGTTCCTCGGCTCGTGTCCACATTCGGCAGGCACTTGCACGACGCTTGCGGCGCCCATCGTCGGGATGTCCGCGCCTTCATCGGGCGGGTATCTGCTGGTGGGCTCAGACGGTGGGGTGTTCGCCTTCGGCGGAGCCGGCTTCTACGGGTCGCTTCCGCAGCACCACGTGAGCGTCCACAACATCGTCGGCATCGCCTCCACCGCCGACGGGCGCGGTTACTGGTTGGTGGGTAGCGACGGCGGCATCTTCGGATTCGGGGACGCCCTTTTCCACGGGTCGTGCCCGCAGGCGGGCTCCGCGTGCCACGTCTTGGACCGCCCGATCGTCGGCATCGCCAGTCCCGATCTAGGCGGCTACTGGCTCGCCGCATCAGACGGGGGCGTGTTCTCCTTCGGCGACGCTGCCTTCCATGGGTCGTGCCCTCAGGCAGGCTCTGCGTGCCACACCCTTAGCGCCCCGATCGTCGCAATGGCGAGCGCCGGCGCCGGTGGCTACTGGCTCGCCGGGTCAGACGGAGGCGTGTTCTCCTTCGGCAACGCCGCCTTCCACGGGTCGTGCCCGCAGGCAGGCTCCGCGTGCCACGTCCTTCGCGCTCCGATCGTCGGAATGGCGAACTCAGGCGCGGGTGGCTACTGGCTGGCCGGATCAGACGGAGGTGTGTTCTCGTTCGGCAACGCACCATTCCTGGGGTCGTGTCCCGAGCCCGGATCAGGGTGCCAGACCTTGGCGAAGCCAATCGTGGCCATCACCTGAACGGCCCGGTCCTCCCGGCAGAGGTACTTCGACCCTCACTTCACACGGAAAGACAGGGGCCACAAAGGGGACGGCCCCTGTCTTTCCCGAGTCCGCATTCGGACTAATACCTCGCGCCACCACGAATGTCACCTGCAAGGGGTGAGGTGTGCGCGCAGGTCTTGAAATCCTTGCTGTCGTCGCCGGTACAGCCCTGATCGTCTTCGGAGCAGAAACCTTCGCGGAACATCTGTCGGCTGCCTCCGCTCGTCTAGGCGTGACGATGTTTGCGTTAGCGGTGCTGTTGGCGGGTGCCGAGCCTGAGGAACTCGCCACCACCGTGACTGCCTCGCTCAGACACTCACCTGGCATCGCGTACGGCGACGTGATCGGGGCGAACATCGCCATGTGCCTGGTCGCCCTCGGCTTAGCCGCGACGCTCACGCCGCTTCCCTTCGGGAGAACGGTCCTTCGTTACGGTCTGCTCGGCGTTCCACTGGGTGCGATAGCCGCCGCACTCGCCTGGGGCGGTCGCCTGTCGAGAGGGGAAGGCGGTCTTTTGATCGCTCTGTACTTGATCTACGTCTCGGTCATCTGGATCGCAGAGCGTAAGCCACCTGTGCTCGGTGAAGCCGCTGAGCTCGAGGAGGCCACCGAGAGGCTCTCCGGCCAAGGACCCCAGATCAGGTCGAGGCTCGGACGCGACCTCGTTCTTGTCCTGATCGGTGTGTCTGCGACGGTCGTCGGCGCCGTGCTCCTGGTCGATGGCGTGCGCAGCCTTACACATGTCGAGTCGACACAGACCCGTCTCGGATTGATCCTCGTGGGCTTTGCGACTGCGTTTGAGCTCGTAGTCCTTGCGTGGTCCTCGGCGCGCCGCGGGATCAGTGAGGCGGTCGTGGCCGGGGTGATCGGATCGTTCGCCTACAACGTCACCATGTCACTCGGTGCGGGAGCGCTCGTTCGACCTCTGCGACTCACCAATCCCGTCCAGCTGCACGGGCCTTGGATCGCCATGCTCGCATCGCTCACGGTGATCCTGCTGATTGCGGCTCCGGCGAGGCGACTTCCTAAGCGAGCAGGCTGGCTATTGCTTACTTCGTACCCGGTCGTTGCATGGCTGGTCCTCGGTTGATCGCAGGTTCGGCGACTTAAGACTGAGTCCCGCCGTTCACCTCAGCCCTCGAACTCCGTCTTTCTGTTGCACGACTACTACGGCAGGTAGTAGTACTACGTACTGTCGTACCAGGGCACACTAGGGAGACGTGGATGGTCACGATTTCGGGGGCGCGTGAACGGACGGCTCCTCTGAGCGGTCCGAGGCGCGGAACGACCGCCGTGATTCAGCCGCCCCGAGACCTTCAGCGAACATTCCAGCTGGTCCTGGCCACAATCTGGCTGCTCGACGCGGTACTGCAGATCCAGCCCTTCATGTTCACTCGCGGATCCGGTGGATTCAGCGGGATGTTGAATGGGCTGGCCAACGGCAATCCAAGCTGGGTATCCCACACGATCACGTGGAACGGATCGATCGTCTACCACGAACCGATCCTGACCAACGCCCTCTTTGCCCTCGTCCAATTCGTAATCGCATTCGGCATCGTCTGGAAGAAATCATGTAAGCCCGCGCTTGCGCTCTCAATCGTCTGGGCGCTTGGCGTCTGGTGGTTCGGTGAGGGTTTCGGTGGGGTCTTCCAGGGAGCTGCCACTCCTTTCGGAGGCGGGCCCGGGGCGGTGCTCTTTTATGCCATTCTCGCCGTCCTGCTTTGGCCGAGCAAAGGATCGAACAAGCCCTTCCTGGCTGCTCGCACCGTCGGCCTGAGAGTTTCACAGGCAATCTGGGTAGCGGTCTGGGGTCTATTGGCGTTGCTGTCGGTGGTCGGATCGGGACGGTCCCCGCAATCCCTCCACGACCTGGTGGCAAAGGCGAGTGCTGGACAACCGGGTTGGCTAGCCCACATCGATCGGGTGTCTGAGTCATTTTTTCTCAGTCACGGGACCTCGGCGGCAGTATCGCTTGCCGTTCTCTGCTTGGTCGTGGCCGCGGGTGTCTTTCTTCCACCCCAGATCGGTCAGGTGACTCTGGTGCTCGCTGTCGCTGCCTTCGCCGTCATCTGGGTCGCCGTCGAGAACTTCGGAGGGATCCTGGCAGGCGGTGCCACCGATCCCAACTCTGGAGCTCCCGTGATCTTGCTCGCCTTGATCTATTGGCCCATGACCTCTTCGCAACCTCGCCCAGCCGATGTTCGGTCTGTTGCGAATCTGGCGCTGAACGAGGCCTGATCAGCCGTGGGAACGCCATCTTGGCTCTATTACCTCTTCGGCCTGGTCATGCTGACGGTAGCCGCCTATTCCGTGGCGCTTCTGATCTTGTCCGTGACGGGGAGACACCATTCCGGGCGCGACGTCGACATCGCACACATTTGTATGGGCATCTCGATGGCCGGCATGTTCGTGGCCAAATGGGCCTTTGGGCCAAGTGCCATGTGGGAGCTCATCTTCACCACTCTCATGGTCTGGTTCATCGTGCGGAGCATCCAATCCGTCCAGACCTTCGGATTACACAAACCTCATGAGACAATCCACGCCTTCATGAACCTCGCGATGCTCTTGATGTATTTGTTCCCACGAGCATCGACGGCAGGTGCGATGTCGATGTCGATGGCGATGTCATCGGGCGCTGCGAAACTTGACCCAGGGATCGGGTTCGCATTGGCGGTGACTTTTTTCGCCTCTGCCATCTTTACGCTCGCTTCTCCTGTCAAGGGCGTTTCGCATCACGGTGCTCACGCATTCGCATACGCCACGGTTGGAGCGGGAGGAAGTGAAGACTCGGTGAGTTCTCATGTGAATGGAGCGTCAACTCTCGAGCTGACCCTTACCACTCCGTGGCTGGAAGATCTGAGTCACGTGGCCATGTGCCTGGCCATGGGATTCATGCTGGTCTTGATGTTCTAGGGTCATGCCTGTCTCGGGAAATATTCCATCGGCAACGCTGTAAAATGGTCAATAAATGGCGCGACTTGTCGACTCGATCGGGATCATGGTTTCGTAAATGAGTACCGCTTCGTCGTGTGACAACCCGATGTGTTCGTGCGACCCCTGCTCGTGCAGCGCCTGCTCGTGCAATGCTGCAAGGATCGGAGAGCTGGAACGTCGAGTCATGGAGATCCTTTGGAGCTCCGGAGATCACGAAGTGACTGGCAGGCAAGTGGCCGACCAGCTTTCGGAGTACGCCTACACCACCGTTGCTACGGTGCTCGAACGCCTGACTCACAAAGGTCTGGTGACGCGGCGCATGGACGGGCGCACGATCCGGTTCGTCGCCATTGGCAGCAAAGGTGCCCATACTGCTGTCCTCATGCACCATGCACTTTCCGCGGATAGCGATCCCGATTCAGCGCTCGTCCGGTTCGCGGAGAACCTCTCGGATGGCGAGGTAGCCGTCCTTCGCAAAGCACTGAACAGGGTTGCGCGAAAGGCGCGCGAGTAGCTGCGGCGCTCTGTCGATCTCCGTCACCTGCCGCTGCCAAATAAATGGCGTTCTCCAGCGGTGCGCGCAAAACCTCGGCGGGTCAGGAAGCCTTTGGCCGACCCGGGAGGTTGCGATGGCACGTCGTCTTACGTTCGATCAAAAGCGCCGGATCCGCCGGCTGTGCAGGGAGGGGAGGCCTCTAAAGGAGGTGGCCGTCGAGGTCGGGTGTCATCTCTCGACCGTCATGATCCACTCCAGGCGAAAAGAACAGGCCGACTGGACGACGTGGTCGTCAAGGGGTGGGTTGAAGCTCGCTGATCGCGAGGAGATCTCTTTGGGGATCGCTCGCGGTGAGACCTACACCGAGATAGCGAGACGCCTCGGGCGTTGCGTCTCGACCGTGACGAGGGAGGTGGCCAAAAACGGCGACCGCCACAGCTACCGGGCAACAGATGCCCAGCTCAAGGCCTACAAGTGCGCAAGACGTCCGAAGGGTTTCAAGTTCGAAGACCCGAGGCTCCAAAAGGTCGTCACTCACTACTTGCAGCGCTGGTGGTCCCCCGAGCAGATCTCCAAGCGCTTGCCAATCGAGTTCCCTGACGATCCGATGATGTGGGTGTCGCACGAGACGATCTACAAGAGCATCTACGTCCAGGGCAGAGGCGAGCTCAAAACAGAGCTCTACCGCTGTTTACGATCCGGGCGCGTGGAGCGAAGACAAAAGAACGCCCCCAGGGCCCACTGGGGCCCGGTGCCCGGCAAGGTCATGATCTCAGAGCGCCCGCCAGAAGCCGCCGACAGAAGCGTCCCCGGACACTGGGAGGGGGACCTGATCATCGGAAAGGACCACGCATCTGCTGTCGGAACCCTGGTCGAGCGTTCGACCGGCTACCTGATGCTGCTTCACCTGCCCGACGGAAAGACAGCAGACAAGGTCAACCTCTCCATGAGAAACGCCGTCTCGAAGCTCCCCGGCCAACTCATGAAGACCCTCACCTGGGATCAGGGCGCAGAGATGGCGAGACACGCAGCCTTCACCGTCGACACGGGCATCGCGGTCTACTTCTGTGACCCTCACTCACCTTGGCAGCGCCCGAGCAACGAGAACACGAACGGCCTTCTGCGCCAGTACATGCCGAAGGGCACGGATCTCTCGAGGTTCTCAGAGTCCGATCTGGACGACATCGCCGAGAGCCTTAACGACAGACCTCGCAAACGACTCGGATTCATGAAACCATCGGAGCGATTCGCCGAGCTCCTTGCTCTGACCACTTGAATCCGCCAATTGTGGACAAGGCAACACCGCTGATTACTTGTTCTCGAAATGTGCGGGGCAGGTTCTGCTCCTCGACTTCTCGAAATAGTGCGGCGTTAACCTTTTGCAGTGCACGTTCACCATTTCCCCGGGCGCGGTCGATGTTCACTCTTTCCCGACATGGATGGCCTTCCCTGTGAGCCACGCTATTGGGGTTAGCGCCTCGGATGCGGTCCAGGTGCTGGCGTCCGGGTGAGCGAGATTGTTCCGGCCCTTCGCACTCAGGAACCGGCGTAGCACGGGATTGACAGACACTCCCGTGGCGTTCGGCAAACCGACGACAACGAAGCGCTCGTGGCCGCTCGGATCAAAATACAAGATCGCGTCTAGGTGGTCAACGTCGTATGTCAGTGGTTTGCCGGTCAACCAGTCCTTGGTCGGTGGTTTGTCTTCCGGAACCTTCTCGTACCAGACCCCGAAGTACGACCAAATCCGTTTGACTATGGCCGGGGTGCCTGTCAGAAGTGACCAATTGGCCGGGGCTCCTACGAGGGTGCGGTAAGCCATCAACCGTGCCGGGGTGTCTCGGGTCGGGTCGACCGTAAGTTCCACGAATCGCACTTTTTTCTCAAGACCGGTGGCGATGACTGCCCGGTCCATTGCCAGAAGGTTTCCGGTGGTCAGTGGACATATCTCTTGGCAGAGCGTGAGGAAATCCACCAGCACTACGACCTCGCCGTGCATCTTCGCCAAGCTCGTCACCTGTCCGGAGTCGGAAGTGAGGGTCAGGTTGGCAATGTCGGATCGCACAGGCGTGTTCTGTACCGTCCCCAAATCAGCCGACGGCGGAGCAGGAACAGACGGATCGCCAGAGCAACTAGCGAGGACGACCACCGAGGCAGCCAATAAACAGGCAAATCGCGCGAGCCGACGCAAGGCCATCATGGTCATTCTCGACCAAGGTGGAACGCAACGTGGCGCGGTTCAGGTCGTACGTCCCTAGAGATGGACGCTTCTTGGGCGTGAAATTGGCGCGTGTGGGGAAAGATCCACCGACATGGCGGCGGAGCACACAGTCTGGAGAGAAGCACATCCAGTGGCGGCGACGCGGGCTTGGGCGTCTCAGGAGAAGGTAGAGACATGGCACCTTGCGGGGTTCGGGTCCGACGAGACCTTGTGCGGTCTCATGACGGCGGCCCTCAAGGTTGAAGCGACACCTTGGCCCGAAGTTCCTCAGCGCTGTTCCCTGTGCAACTGGCTTGCAAAATAGACCGGACCTTACGTGCACGCTTGTCGGCGGTTGCCGCCAAAACATTTTGACCGACGGTGATCACAGTCCGAGCGCCGCAGGGTGCGAGCGGCGTGCTTGTAGCTTGGCGGCGTTATGCGGCCTGCATTGAGTACAGGATCGTGCGCGCAATCATGCCGTCGCCACCCAGGCCTATCTCTACGGCAACGGGTTGGCTTCTGCCTTGGACGGCAACAGACATTACGAGGACTCCCCAAAGGCTCGTCGTTGTCGGACACGCTGTCAGCTCCTTGAGGTGCAGACACAGCTCGAGCTGGAGATCGTTGCCAGCATGGAGTGGACCGATTGGACCAGGGTCGATGACGACCCCGTTCGCCGGGTGCACCTCCGCCTCAGATGGTTCCCACGGAAGGCCACAAGACTCCAGATACGACGTCCCCACGTCAAGTATCAGGACATTGTTGTAGGACCAAGGTTCCGAGATGTCGTCGCAGCCGTCATTCCACTGACTTTGATCGAGCTGGAGCCATTGTTGGGGAACGGCGACGCTCACGCCTCCGAAGCTGACGCGGTGCCAGGAGTCTGGGATCGGCGGTGACGGACCCGAAGCGAGAGCGACGGCTTGAGGAGACGGGCTGAGGGTGCGAAGGACGCGGCCGGCGAGCGGGCCGGAGGCGCTCACTTGTATCAGCAAGGACGGTGCAACATAGGAGTCTTGAGATGTCCAATACACCGTGACGCCATTCAGTGAGGCCGTTCTGCCCGTCGCCCCTGATTGTGTGGACGACGAGATGTCCACCTTGTTTGCCATTGCAAGCGCGAGCGGCTGAACCCCCGTGATACTGGAATCGCTATATAGATAACGATTGCCCACTTCGACGAGGCCACCTTCCTGGGTAGACGGCCCGAGGACCCATGCTGCAGGGACGGAGATCCGAGCGTCCCCGTAGTGGACCGGCACCCAACCCGATGGTGTCGAGGCGATGTCGACGGCGACTGCCAGATGAGATGACGTCGAACCCATCGTCGATGCCGAACAAGATGCGAGAGCAAAAACCGCGAGAACTAGGCCCAACCTCAGGGTCGATTGTCGTTCCGTCCTGCATCTCAAATCTCGCCGCGGTGATGACAACGACGCGTATCTGTTACTCGTCGGATGCGAGACTCCCGAATCAGACGACGGGATGCCGAAAGACGCGAGCGGTCCACCCTCTCCTTGGGCCGTGCCAGCCATCGTCACCCCGCCGCTGGCCGTCGCCTCCCAGAGAGATCGTTAGCCATAGCAAAGGATAGTCGCATTAGTCCGGGTTGCAACCGACGAAGCATCACCTAGAGAGCGGCTCTCCGCCGTGATCCGAAGAGCCGGAAATCGGCGGTACGCGAGGGCGGAGGGCGGAGGGAGCGGGATTCGAACCCGCGGGAGCTTGCACCCCAAGGCTTTTCAAGAGCCTCGCATTAGTCCGCTCTGCCATCCCTCCGGGTCCGAGGGTAGCCGCCGCTCAGGGTCTGATCTGAGCCCGGAGCGCGTCCATCCATTGCTCTGCGTCTCGCCACGCTTCGCCAACCTTGAGACGAACTGCTTCTCCCTCAGAACCCTCGGCGGGGTATGAGCCGAGGAATTTCACTCCGGCGAGCTCGGCGTGGAGCACTCGCAACGCGTCCGCGACAACCTCGTCGGCGATATGGCCTTCCATGTCGATGAGGAAGCAGTAGCTCCCCAATCCTTGCTTCGTAGGCCGTGACTCGAGCTTTGTCAGGTTGATGTTTCGCGTGGAGAACTCGCTGAGGATGGCGTGAAGAGTCCCAGGGTGGTCTTCGCGCTGGAAGCACACGATGGTGGTCTTGTCATGACCCGTCGGGAGAGGAACGCCTTCGCGGGCGACAATGACGAATCGGGTTTGATTGTCCGGGTGATCCTCGATGGCCGCCTCTAGTACGTCGAGTCCGTAAAGCTCGGCCGCAAGCCTGGGGGCGAGCGCTGCCATGTGCGGACGGCGCTCTTCTCCTACGAGCCGCGCGGCCTCGGCAGTCGAGTTCGTCGCCACGATCTCGACGGACGGCAGATTTTCCGACAGAAAGCGCCGACATTGCGCCGTCGCGTGTGGGAACGACAGAACCCGGCGAATGGTCTCGATCCGGGTCCCTCCCGGTGCGACGAGGTTGAGGTGGACGTCGAGGACGACCTCGCGCTGGATCAGCAGGTCGACCTCGAACACCAGGCTGTCGACGGTCGCGCTCACGGTTCCTTCGATCGAGTTCTCAATCGGAAGGAAACCGAGATCCACCTCCCCCGAGCTAACTGCGTCGAGGACGTCGGCAAGAGTCGGCTTAGGCGTCGATCCCGCTACGAGGTCGGGCTGCGTCGAAAGTGCTTCTTCGGTGAAGGTTCCGGCGGGCCCCAAGAACGCGACCGAAACCGACCTCGGGCCTTTGGCCGAGGCGGTCGACTGAGTCGCAGCCGGCTCCATGGGCGGGCAGGATAGTGGTCCCGATGGACGAGCCCGCCCTGAAGCAACTGATAACTGACCTGCTCGCGGGCGCGGTCACGCCGGACGAGGCCGTCTCCAAACTGAGGCGACTTCCCTTTGCCGATCTCGGCTTCGCAAAGGTGGACCACCACCGTGCTCTGCGTCAGCGATGCGGCGAGGCCGTCTACGCGCCCGGAAAGACCGTGGAGCAATGCGCCAGCATCGTGGCGGAGCTGCTCGCCGAACCCGGCGAGAACCCGGTGCTTCTCACGAGGGCGGATGCCGACCAGGTCGCCGGAACCCTCAGTCGCTGTCCTGGAGGGCTCTCGACACAGACGGGCGATCTCTCCACCGTGGCGTGGCGACCCTCGCCTTTGAGATCGTCCCGCGTGATGCTCGTCACCGCGGGCACCGCAGATCAGTGCGTCGCCGAAGAGTGCCGCGCCGCTCTCCACGCGTTCGGTCTCGAGCCGCAACTGCTCACCGACTGCGGGGTAGCTGGTGTGCACCGACTTCTTGCGTCAGTCGACCAACTGTCGGAAGCGGACGCGATCGTCGTCGTCGCCGGCATGGAAGGCGCATTGGCGAGCTTGGTTGCCGGTATTACTCCGGCGCCCGTCGTCGCCGTACCCACCTCGGCCGGATACGGCGCTGCGCTCGAAGGCGTGACCGCACTTCTCGCAATGCTTGCGTCGTGCGCCGCAGGCTTGACGGTCGTAGGGATCGACAACGGATTCGGTGCAGCCGCAGCAGTTGCTCGCATGCTGCTATGAGCCCTTCATCAGACGCTGGTTCGAACACCGCGTGGTTCCACTGCTTTGCAGGAATCGCCGGGGACATGGCGCTCGGGAGCCTGCTGGACGCGGGTGCGGACTTCGACGAGGTCGTCGAGTTGCTACAGAGGCTCCCCTTCAGCGTGTGGGCTCTGGAGGCGGAGCCGGTGCTGCGCGCAGGGATCGCGGCGACTCGAGCAATCGTCTCCGCGTCGGACGACGTGGTTGTCCGGACCCATGCACACATCCTCGGACTCTTGGAGGAGGCTCGACTTCCCGAGCGGGTTGTAAGACGCTCGACTGCCGCGTTCGCCGCGCTAGCCGAGGTCGAGGGCCGATTGCACCGGCGCTCTCCCTCGCAGGTCCACTTCCACGAGGTTGGAGGGCACGACACGATCGTCGACGTTGTCGGCACCATGGCAGCACTCGAGGTTCTCGGCATCGACACGGTCACAGCTTCGGCCGTCTCTGTCGGCACCGGAACGGTCCGGACGACTCACGGAATTCTTCCGAACCCCTCGCCGGCTGTGGTCGGCCTTCTTCAAGGAGTACCAACTTACGGAAGGGCGATCAATCTGGAGCTCACGACCCCGACAGGAGCTGCGATCCTCGCCGCCACCGCCTCTTGGTTCGGACCGATGCCACCTCTGCGGATCGGGGCCACCGGCTTCGGTGCCGGCGCGCGCGAGATCGACGGTCTTCCGAATTGCACCCAGGTAGTGCTCGGGGAACCGGTGCCCGAAACGGGGGCGGGAAACGTTGGTCAACCGCTCGTCCTTCTGGAGGCGAACATCGACGACGCTACGGGTGAGACGCTCGCTCACGCGGTTGCGAGGCTCCTCGAGGCCGGTGCGTACGACGCGTGGCTGTCACCGGTGATCATGAAGAAGGGCAGACCCGGGCACGTGCTCAGCGTCCTGTCGGACCCGGCCCTGAGCGACGCGATGCGAACGATGATGCGATCTGAGACCGGCACGCTCGGGGTGCGGGCGATGATGACCGAACGCTGGGCCGCCACACGGTCCGAGCACCAGGTCGAGGTCGCCGGAATGACGGTGCGTCTGAAGGTGAGCCCAGGAAGGGCGAAAGCCGAGAGCCGAGACGCGGCCAGGGTGGCCGCGAGAACGGGAATGCCGCTTCGCGAGGTTGTTGCGATCGCCGAGTCCTCTTGGCGGATACGTAACGGGGACCTCCCGCCGAGTGACGGACCGGCTTCAGCGTGATCCAGCCGATCACGCCGTTGCGGTGCAGCCCCGGTCGTGCAGAAGGGGGCGCCCTTTCGGACGCCCCCTCTGCGTAGTTTTTGCTGGAAAGGCGCTGCGCTCCTTTGTTTCCCCGGCGGGACCGATTCCGGCCCGGAGCTCAGCGGGTAACTGGCTGGGATTCGCCAGGTGGTCCAGCGAGCCGACTTAGCGGCCAGCCACCTCCAGGGTCCCAAATCGTCTGTTCAGTTGGACCACCTCCTTTCTCTGGTCCCGACATCGTAACCAGACCGAGTCCGCCATATGCACATCGCGACCCGATTCCTGTCGCCGGCACGGAGCGTGGCGACCACGGGGCCGCCCCCGCGGCGCCTTCCACGGTGGTGCCGGGCTACTTGTCCGCGTTGAACCGGTACACGTTCGTCTCACGTTGCTCGAACCCGAGGTGGACGTACAGGCGGTTGGCGTCGGCACGAGACGGTCGCGACGTCAGGTCGACGGTGCGCGCTCCCATGCTTGCGGCACGTTCTACCGCCGCTCGAACGAGCATTCCGCCGACCCCCCTTCCTCGCACCTGACCGTCGACGACGACATCCTCGATCCAGGCGCGCACACCCGTCGGGATCCGGAACACCGCCAGCGTGAGTGATCCGACGATGTGCTGGTCCTCGTCCCTTGCCACGAAGAGCACCGTCGATGGGCTGGAGGCCATCTCGGCCACTTCGTCTCTCGTGGGAGCGCTCGACGACGACGACAACTGGGGGACGAGGCCCGCCAGTGACTCGACCACCTCGTCGGAGGCTTCCGTGATCTCGTGAACGGTCAGGTCGCCCGCCACATCGGCCTTCGGACCGTGTCGTACAGGACGTCCACGTGCTCTCCTCGAAGAGCGGCGAACACGTGCTCTCCCCAGCGCTCAGCGCCTGCAAGTGGGCTCGGAAGCGAATCGAGTGCGAACCACCCGACTTGGCGGGTTTCGAGAGGATGGGCTTTCAACTCGCCCCCGGTCGCCCGGCAATGAAAGACCAGCGAGTAAAGAGGGATCCGGGTAAAACCAAGGCGGAGGCCGTCTAACACTGCGATCAGCTTGACGGGCTCCGCTTCTATTCCGGTCTCTTCGAGAACCTCTTTCACGACGACCTCTGCGGCCGAGTATCCGACGTCAGCCCACCCGGTCGGGTAGAGCCACACACCGGAGTCCGCCCGTTGGACGAGGAGCATCTCGCCCTTGTCGTTGCCCACTGCGGCTCCGACGGCGACCTTCGGAGTCACGTAGCCCGCGACGCCGTCGCCGACCTGACCCAGCCATTCTTCGACCCGTCCCTCGGCGTCCTCGACCCCCTGCGCACCTGAAGCAGACGCCACCGCGATGTCAGCAGCGACTCGAAGCACCTCGTCGAAGCGCTCTCTTTCGTACAGGTTGTCGCTGAATCCGAGTCCGGTGCGGGCGATAGCTGCCAAGGTCTCGCTCCAGCGCAGCAGCTGCCGCACTGAGACCTCAGGTTCCACCGACGCTGACGCTACTCGGTGCCGACGAGCGCCTCGGTCGCCTCCTCGAGCGACCGAAACCCTCTTCGGTCGTGCCCCGCACGCCGGTGATGCGTGCCACTGCCCCACGATGGGTCAGAATGGAACATGGCGGTGAACAGGGACTGCAGGCACTACATCATGCAGTCGACCTCGCTGTGGAGAGAAGCTCGAGCGATGCCGGATGGATGCCAACGAACAACTCCCGTTCGCATGCCCTGAGGGTTGCCTGTTCTACGAGCCTCGAAAGGTGTCGTCCGCCGGTTGGACGGTGCCTCCGAGTTCGCCCGGCGAACCCACCCGATAGCTCAGGCCGAATGGCGACGTCGGTGGACGAACGCCTTTGCTGCCCCCCAAGCGAGCGCCAGGTCGCGGACCTCTTCGCCGAGCACGGCGAGTGACGCCGGGGTCAGCCCGTAACGGTCGTCGGGAAACCTGAGCTCCTGGAACTCGTCGCGAGCCACCGGGGGTACCCCTGCGTCGGAAAGCACTCCGGTTGCGAACGCGACCAGGGGCCGCACCAGCGCGAGGGGCGTGGTTCTCTGATCGTCGATGTCGGCGCAGAGCAGAGCTCGCAACGGCGCGGCCACTGCGTCCGCAGCCTGCCGGCCCGCAGCTTGCGCAAGCCTTTCGATGTCAGGCTGTGATTTCGGGGCTGCCGGGGAGCCGCTTCTCACCCATTCGGCGTACCGATCCTCGACGGAACGAGCGATCCAGCCCGGCACCGCCTCGATCACAGACTCGGCGAGCTCCGGTCCTAGTCTCGAGATCTCAGAGTCCGGATCCAGCGGGCTCAGCTCTCGACCACGTCGCCGAGCAGGTCCACGCGAACCCCCTGCTCGCGCAACCACGCGACGGCGCCTTCCACTTTGTCGGGAGCTCCCGCAATCTCGCAGATGATCCAACCTTCGTGGCCGTCAACGTGAGCGTGCCTGATGTTGGGCTCGACATCGTGCTCGCGCACGAGGCGCGCGATTACCGGCTCGCGAACCAGGTCCTCAGGGAAGGTGAGCTTCACCCTCACTGCGATCTGCTCGACAGTGGGTACTCCGGCAGCACTTCGCTGCGTTGCGATCTTGCGACGCCGACGAGCGCTTCGTTCAGGTTCCCCGACCTGAAGCCCTCCAGATCCAGCGTGACATAGCGGTACCCGGCAGCGCGAACTGCGGCAACGACTTCGACGCGCCGGCGGACGGCTTCATCGAGCTCTTCGGCACCTAGCTCTATTCGCGCCAGTTCGCCGTAATGCCGCAAGCGGATCTGGCGAAAACCGAGCGCCTTGAGCCCTGATTCTGCGATCGCCACAACACGGAGTGTCGGCTCGGTGACCGGAGTTCCATACGGAATTCGCGAAGCGAGGCAAGCTGCCGCGGGTTTGTCCCATGTGCGCAAGCCGAGGGCTCTCGAAGCCTGACGGACCGCGCTCTTCGTAAATCCGGATTGCACGAGAGGAAATACCGCTCCGCGTTCTCGTGCTGCTTGCTGACCGGGTCGATGGTCCCCGAGGTCGTCGAGGTTGACCCCGAGGACGACGGTCGCGTTCGCGCGTTCCGCCAGCGGAGCCACGGCATCGAGTAGGGCACCCTTGCAATGCGCACATCGAGTGCCGTCATTCGCCTGGTAGTCGGGGTTTGCGAGCTCGTCGGTCTCCACTTCCACGTGACGAAGGGACCACTCGCCGGCCAGTGCTCTCACATCGGACAGCTCTTCGGGGGCGAGCGTCGGCGACACGGCGGTTACGCAGAGGACGTTTTCTCTTCCGAGCTCGTCGGTCGCGACCTTTGCGAGGAAGGCGGAGTCGGCACCGCCGCTGAACGCGACTACGACATGGCCGAGCGCGGAGAGACACTCCCGCAGTTCAACCATTCGATCAGCCAGTGTCCCCGAGTCGCTCACGCCAGTGTCGCTCACGACGGCAGGCCTAGTTGCCTGTGAGCCGCGAGACAAGCTCGTCGGCTTCACAGACCAAGCCCGTCACGAAGGGCCCGAACTCGGCGTACAGGGCGGACGCCTCGTCGAATCGCATCTCGTATACACAGTCCTTCAAGTCGTCAGGGTGCGTGGCGAACAAGGTGACTCCCCACTCCCAGTCGTCCAAGCCAGTCGACGCGGTTATGAGCTGGAGCACGCGTCCGCGAAAGCGCCGTCCCACCGCACCATGGCCGACCATGAGCGCCTTGCGCTCTTCGAAACCGAGCGCGTACCAGTTGTGATCGGGGCCTCTTCGCTTCGACATCGGATAGAAGCAGAACGCCGGCTTGCCCTCCGGCGGAAGCACGGGATACAGCCGAGCCCGCTTCATCTCTTCGGGGAGGCCGTCCGCGTACTCGGACAACTCGGTCAAAGACGTGTACGACCAGACGACCTCTGAGCACGAACGGCGCACTGCGGCCTGAAACCGATGCAAGCGCCACAGATCAGGCCCGAGCGCCATAAAGCAGGCGTCTGCCTTGTGACCGAGCAGAGCGGCCGCGACGACCTGGTCCCCATTCGACCGGGCCTCCTTCACGGCAGCAAGAAGGCTCTCGGGGTCGGTGCCCGGGGTGATCCGAACGAACAGGTGAAGTACCCCGAGCCCGACCGTGGGACTCAACGACCGTTCACGACCGCCGTCTGTTGAGATTTCGGAGCCTGACTCGACCACTTGACCAGTCTACGGAGACGGCAGAGGGGCGCCCCGGCGGGAGCGCCCCTCTAACCAGCCAATTGCCTTTGAGCCGACGCACCGGCCCAATTGGAGTCTCTCGGTGTCGCCCTACCCCGTACAGAGGTGGGTCAAACCCGGGAAGATCAGAAGTCGTCCATCCCGCCGCCGCCCGGCATGGCGGGGACGTCCTTCTCGGGCTTGTCGACGATCACTGCCTCCGTCGTGAGGAAGAGTGCGGCGATCGATGCCGCGTTCTGCAGAGCAGACCGCGTCACCTTGGCGGCGTCGATGACCCCAGCCTTGAAGAGGTCCTCGTACTCGCCGGTATCGGCGTTCAACCCTTCCGCGGGCCTCTTCATGTTCCTCACCCGCTCGACTACGACCCCACCTTCGAGGCCGGCGTTCACCGCGATCTGCTTGAGCGGCTCCTCGACTGCACGGGCCACGATCCGGGCACCCGTCGCCTCGTCACCTTCGAGCTTCTCGGCCCTGTCGAGGATCTGCGCCTGTGCACGGAGCAGAGCGACGCCACCGCCGGGAACCACACCCTCTTCGATGGCCGCCTTCGTCGTGGAGACGGCGTCTTCGATCCGGTGCTTCTTCTCCTTCAACTCGACCTCGGTCGCGGCACCCACCTTGATGACCGCCACGCCACCGGACAACTTCGCCAGACGCTCCTGGAGCTTCTCGCGGTCGTAGTCGGAGTCGGTGTTGTCGATCTCGGCCTTGATCTGGTTGATCCGACCCTTTATGTCGGCATCGCTACCTGATCCCTCGACGATCGTCGTCTCGTCTTTGGTCACGACCACCTTGCGTGCACGTCCGAGCAGGTCGAGGGCGACGTTCTCGAGCTTGAGCCCTACCTCTTCGGTGACGACCTGACCGCCCGTGAGGATCGCAATGTCCTGGAGCATCGCCTTGCGACGCTCGCCGAATCCCGGAGCCTTTACCGCGGCGCTCTTGAACGTGCCCCGGATCTTGTTCACTACCAGGGTTGCAAGCGCTTCGCCCTCGACGTCCTCGGAGATGATCGCGAGTGGCTTTCCGGTCTGCATGACCTTCTCGAGCACCGGAAGGAGATCCCTGACAGCAGAGATCTTGCTTCCGACAAGGAGTACGTACGCGTCCTCGAGCACGGCTTCCATGCGCTCGGGGTCGGTGACGAAGTAAGGCGAGATGTAACCCTTGTCGAATCGCATGCCCTCGACGAGGTCCATCTCCATTCCGAAGGTCTGCGACTCCTCGACGGTGATGACTCCGTCCTTGCCCACCTTGTCGATCGCTTCTGCGATCATGTCGCCGATCTCGGGGTCGGCGGCCGAGATGGACGCCACCTGGGAGATCTGCTCCTTCGACTCGGTCTCCTTGGAGATCGCCTTCAGCGAAGCCGTCGCCGCTTCCACTCCGGCCTCGATGCCCCGCTTGAGCGACATGGGGTTCGCTCCGGCGGCCACGTTGCGCAGCCCCTCGCGGACCATGGCCCAGGCGAGAACGGTGGCGGTCGTCGTACCGTCTCCGGCGACGTCATCTGTCTTCTTCGCAACCTCTTTGACCAACTCGGCCCCGACCTTCTCCCACGGGTCCTCGAGGTCGATCTCCTTGGCGATGGACACGCCGTCGTTCGTGATCGTGGGTGCGCCCCACTTCTTTTCGAGCACGACGTTGCGACCCTTGGGCCCGAGGGTTACCCGGACCGCATCGGCCAGCTTGTTCATCCCGCTCTCTAGGGCCCGCCGGGCCTCCTCATCGAAGGCGATCAGCTTGGACATTCCTGGCTTCCTCCGTACGTTCGCTGTGGCCAGTGCCGAACCGGCACTCCGGGGACCGACCCCTTACGCCATCCAGCCGCGGCCGGCCCTGTACCGGCTCGCCAGCTCTGTTAGCACTCTATAGGCTCGAGTGCCATCGGTTAGCACTCTATACGCCCGAGTGCTAACAGCTAACCACCTACCCGACGCGCACGCAACCCCCGGCGACGGCCGGGACGATCGAGATCGTCTGACCGTCCTCGACGGGAGTGCCGAGCCCCTGCAGGAAGCGGACGTCCTCGTCGGCGACGAAGACGTTGACGAAGCGGCGGAGCTTTCCGTTCTCCTCGAAGAGCCGGTCGGCGAAGCCGGGGTGGGCAGAGTCGAGAGCAGCGAGCACCTCGCCGACGGTCGATCCGTCGAGCTCCAACTCACCGGCTCCCCCCGCCAGGGGACGCAGCTGAGAAGGGATTCGAACGGTTGCGCTCACCGGTTGCTCGGACCGCTCGGCGAGCCCACGTCGACCGCTTCGGCGAAAGCCTCGAGGGTCGGGGCGATCGTCACCGACGGTCCGGTCGAAGAAGTCAGGGCTTCGACCGTCTTGAGCCCGTGTCCGGTCACGTACGCAACTACGCGCTCGTCGCGTCGTACGACTCCCTGCGACGCCAACTTCGCCAGAGTCGCAATGGTCACGCCGCCGGCCGTCTCGGCGAATATTCCCTCGGTCCTTGCGAGCAGTCGGATCCCGTCGAGGATCTCGGCGTCGGTCACCGACCCGAAGGCCCCGCCCGACGACCGCACCGTCTCGAGGGCGTACCAGCCGTCGGCCGGGTTCCCGATGGCGAGTGACTTGGCGACGGTGTCGGGCTTGACGGGCCTGATGGCATCGGATCCCTCTGCGAATGCCGTTGCGACCGGAGAACATCCTGCCGCCTGCGCGCCCGAGATCCTCACGTGTGGTTCCGAATCGAGCAGCCCGACGTCGTGGAGCTCTTTGAAGCCCTTGGCGATCTTCGTGAGCTGGCTGCCCGAGGCCACCGGGACCACCACGTGATCAGGTGCTTCCCAACCCAACTGCTCAGCCACCTCGAAAGCGAGCGTCTTCGAGCCCTCGGCGTAGTAGGTCCGAACGTTGACGTTCACGAACGCCCACGCCGGGTGCTCGCTCGCGAGCTCGGCGCACAGCCGGTTCACGTCGTCGTAGTTCCCGTCCACCGCAACTACGAGCCCTCCGTACACAGCAGTCGTGACGATCTTCGCCGTCTCGAGGTCGCGGGGCACGAAGACGACCGACTGCATACCTGCGCGAGCCGCGTGCGCCGCCACGGAATTAGCAAGGTTGCCCGTCGACGCGCACGCCGCGACCTTGAATCCGAGCTCACGCGCCTTGGTGAGCGCGACCGACACGACTCGGTCTTTGAACGAGCCCGTCGGGTTCGTGGTGTCGTCCTTGATCCACAGCTCACCGAGACCCAACTCTGATGCAAGGCGGTCGGCCCTCACGAGCGGAGTCATGCCGGCCCCGAGGTCGATGGGCGCTTGGTCGTAGACGGGCAGAAGGTCTGAGTACCTCCAGATCGTCTGTGGACCAGAGGCGATCCGTTCTCTGCTCACTGCGCTTCTCAGCCTGTCGTAGTCGTACACGACCTCGAGCGGCCCGAAGCAGAAGTCGCATACATGCAGGGCTTCTGCGGGGAACGAGCGTGCGCGACTCACGGCACCTGAGACCGATCACGAAGCTCACGGGACCTCCCTCATCGCTCGGGCATTGGCACCTGGCTGGTACCTGCCCTGTGGCAGGTTCTCAACTGGTTGCCGCGGCGTCGCAGGGCCCGTCCCTCGGCCGCTCTGGATGATTGGGTACATGTTAGACGTTGCCACCTCCAGTGGAAACCCCATGCGCCCGACATCGACCTTCCGGTGACGGCGCGGGCGCAGAAAGGTCCCGAACCGACCCGTGCGATGATCGGAGGCTGATGCCCGGACGCGTCTGACGACCACAACGAGTTCGACCCCGAGGAGCTTGCCGCGGGCCGTCGGCGGAGCATCTCTGTCTGCATCCCGGCCCGGAACGAACAACACACGATCGGCACCATCGTGCGGTCGGTCCGGAGCCGCTTCATGGGAGCCGGCGGAGGATTCGACCTCGTTGACGAGATCGTGGTCGTGGACGACGGCTCCAGCGACGAGACCGCAGAGATCGCCAAGGGTGCCGGAGCGAAGGTCGAGCGGATCGAAGGCTCTCTTGGGAGCAAGGGCGAAGCGATGAGCCTGGCGGTACAGGCGAGCAGCGGCGACGTGATCGTCTTCCTGGACGGGGACGTCGACCCGTTTCCTCCGCATTTCGTGCCCGGGCTGCTCGGACCGGTCCTCATCGACGAGGAAGTCGCGCTCGTCAAGGCCTCCTACCAACGACCCTTGTACGGCGTTCTCGGAGAGGGAGGGAGGGTCAACGAGCTCGTCGCCCGCCCCGTCATATCGCTGCTGTTCCCGGAGCTCTCCGAGATTCGTCAACCACTGGCGGGAGAGACCGCGGTCCCGCGAACGGTCCTCGAAAAGGTGCAGTTGGCGCCCGCATACGGCGTCGAGATTGCTCTGCTCATCGACGTTGCATCTCTTTTCGGAGCTGACTCGATCGTCCAGGTCGATCTCGACGTGCGCGCCCACCGCAACCGGCCGCTCGCGAGGCTGCGCCAGCAGGCGACCGATGTCTTGCGCGTCGCCTTCGAGCGCGCCGGCGTGCCGATCCTGTCCTAGTCAAGCGCTGTCGGGAGGATCGCGGACCAACAGGTCGCGCTTTCTGAGCACCGTCTCGGAAGCGATCGCGGCGCATCCCGGCGCATCTCGTCGTGCTCGCGAGATGCCGAAGATCTCGGTCATGTCGACGACCTCGGTCAGTGACGCCGGACGGAGTCCTGCGCTCAACGCGTCCTCTGAGACCTGACCTGCAATCGCGATCACACTTTTCTCTGCGACTGCCGCCCGCGCGGCCACACCGCTCACCACCTTGCCGGACCACGACGTCGCATCGAGTCTTCCTTCGCCCGTGATCACCAGGCGAGAGGCTCGGATCCGCTCGTCCAGACCGACCAGCCGAGCAACCAGGTCGAATCCTGCGACGATTCGCGCGCCCGCCACGACCAACCCGCCTGCAAGACCGCCGGCTGCACCACTTCCAGGAATTCGGCTCAGGTCGAAGCCACGCTCGAGGTAACCCTCTGCCAATGCGCGCAACCGATTGTCCAGAATTTTCGACCTGCTCAGGGCCTGCTCCCTTTTGTGGTCCGAAGATCCGTGCAGCTTCGAGGAAGCCCACCGTGACGTCGCACGCGACGAGAACCTCCGCTCCTCTGAGACCGCCGGACTCATCGATCGCATTCAGTGCCCCGAGACCGCCGTCCGTCGTCGCAGAGCCGCCGACACCCACAAGGATCTGCGTCGCACCGCACGACAAGGCGGCGACGATGAGCTCACCAGTCCCCCGAGACGTTGCCGCAAGGGGATCGTTGCCTTCGGTCCCGCCCGCGAGAACGAGTCCCGATGCCCTAGCCGATTCGACGACGGCGAGGTGCCCGACCAGACGCCAGTCCGCATCGACGGGCTCGCCGAGCGGTCCGGTCACGACTTCGCTCTCGAGCTCCCCCCCGACGACACTGAGCACATCGAGGAAACCCTCGCCACCGTCGGACATCGGACACGAATCGGCCAGCCAGCCGGCTTTTGTGGCCCCCTCGGCCATACCTGCTGCTATTTCTGCCGCTGTCGCAGTTCCCTTGAACGCGTCCGGCGCGACGAGCACGGATTTGGGCACACCGGAGAGAGACGGTTCGTGTGTGCCTGCCATGACGGGTCAATCTTGGCCCTTGCAGCATTCCGGCTGCTCGGTCGCCTGAGAAATCTCTGTGGGAAATGCAGGCCCCGGGGCGAGCATGGGTAGGGTCGGTCCGTGAGTCAGGCCGACCTGCTCGTGGTCTCGAACCGTGGGCCGCTTTCCTTCCGCTTCGACGACGAAGGACGCCCGGTGGATGCCGGATCCGCAGGAGGGCTGGCAGGAACCCTTCACGGCATGTTCGAAGGAAGCGGGGCGACGTGGGTGTCGTGCGCCATCAACGATGCCGACCGAGCCGCCTCGGCCGAAGGGCTGATGACCGAAAAAGGCCTCCGGCTCGTCATGCTCCAGCCGGACCCCGAGATCTATCAGATGGCGTACAACGTGGTCTCGAACTCGACCCTTTGGTTTGCACACCACCATCTCTTCGACTCGCCTCGCAGACCGAGGATCGACAGACACTTCGCCGAGGCTTGGGATGCGTATCGAGAGGTGAACCGACAGTTTGCGGACGCCATATCCGGCGCCGCAGCTGAAAGAGCTGTCGTCCTCGTCCAGGACTACCACCTGACCCTCGTGCCCGAGATGCTCGCCCGCCTCAGGCCCGACCTGTCCGTGGTCCACTTCTCCCACACGCCGTTCGCCGACCCGAACATCCTTCGAGCACTGCCGACGACCACGGCGAGAGAAATGCTCGAAGGCATGTCCGCAGCAACCTCGTGCGGGTTCCACAGTCGGAGGTGGGAGGCCTCCTTCTTGGCGTGCTGCACCGACGCCGGGGTCAAACCCCCGGCTACCTTCGTGTCACCGCTCGCCCCCGACGCAGCTCATCTGGCCGAACGGGTCTCTGCTCCTGGGGTCACGGGGGCAGCAGAGCGATTGAAGGGACTCGTCGGCGATTGCCGCACGATCGTCAAGGTCGACCGGGTTGAACCGTCGAAGAACCTGCTCCGGGGATTCTGGGCGTTCGACGAATTGCTCCGCACACGCCCCCACTGGCGGGGGCGCGTCGTCCAGCTCGCGCTGTCCTACTCGTCGCGCCAGGAGCTCCCTGAGTACCTCGCATACGGGACCGAGGTCGAGCTGGCGGCCAGAAGGGTCAACGAAACGTGGGGAACCGGCGACTGGACTCCGGTGCTCTTGGAGATAGCCGACGACCAAGACCGGTCCCTTGCCGCTCTCACTCTTTACGACGTTCTCTTGGTGAACCCGCTTCGAGACGGTATGAACCTCGTCGCAAAAGAAGGCCCGATAGTGAACCGAGTCGACGGAGCTCTTGCTCTGTCGACCGAAGCGGGCGCCTATGACGAGCTGTCAGGGCCTGCGATCGGCCTCAATCCGTTCGATGTTTCCGAGACCGCCTCGGCTATCGCCACCGGTCTCGAGATGCCGGCCGCCGAGCGCTCGGCACGTGCATTCGAGCTGAGGCGCCTCTCGACCAGTCGCCGGCCTACGGACTGGCTCGACGACCAGCTCGCGGCGTCATCGCTCTCAAACGCGCTGTAGCCCCGGATCTGCGGCGTGAGCGGCCAGCGCTCGTAGAAGGCGGCAAGCTTCACTCGGCCCTTCCACGACGAGGTCGGCCGCGGCGAGAATCTGAGGTGGTGACTCGTCGTCGCCCACGGCGACCCGCACGGTGGCGACTCCTGTTCGCTTCAGCCGGCTGAGCGCCTTGAACGCCTCGAGGTCCCCGATGTCGTCGCCGAAGTAACACGCGGCGCGCATTCCATCGCTCAAGGCGGTGACAACCGACCCCTTGTCGACGTCGACCGGCGGCATCAGCTCGACCGACATGCGACCGAAGCGGTGTCGTAGCCCGACCCTGTCCGATTGGCTCTCGGCGAACCCGGTCGCCCAACCCGCCGCGGCGGGCTGACCACGCCAATGGATCGTGAGCGAAACCGTCTTGTCCTCGAGTCCCACACCGGCCGGGGCGCTTCGTTCCGCGGCTTCGCGCGCCGCGGCGACGATCGGGAGCCAGGGAGCGACTCGCGGGTCGATCCTCACCTCGCTCCCCACTACTTCCTCCATCCCGTAGAGCCCGTACAGCTCCACTGACGGCCCCGCCGGCCGAAGCCGCCTCGCCAGGAACTTTCCGGGCCGACCTGATATGACGGCGACTTTTCCGAAGTAGTCCGCAAGAGCCCTCAAGGTTCGGGCCGCGCCAGGGACGGTGCGCGCGCTCGAAGGATCCGCAACGATCGGGGCGAGGGTGCCGTCGAAGTCGACCATCACAGCGGATGCCGCAGGATCCTCGAGCAGAACGGCAAGCGGGCCGAGGTCGGGTTCCTCGCGGTTCGCAGCCAGGTCGGACCCTAACGACGATGGACTGCGATCACGAAGTCGTGCCCGTCGATGCGGTCGGCGGCTGACCCAGCGTTCCGGCGTCCGCGCGGGTGGCGAGGTCGCCGCCGATGATTACCGCCACTTCGGCTCCGGCATCGTTGGGCACCGGTGGCGCCGATCCCGTCACGATCACCGGAGATCCGAGTGTGAGCGCCTCGGCCACTTCCAACGCCATCGTTCTCGTGCCGGTCCCGACTACGTAGATGGCGTCAGCGGATTGCGGAGTTGTCGTGTTGTACGGAGGAAATCCCGCTACGTCGAAGCCGTGGTTCCCGAGCCAGGTCCTGACCTCGCTCGCTCCGTGCGCCGTCGTCGTTCCGTTCGCGACGACCACCTTGATCGCCGCGTGGGGCACGACGGGCAGGGTCGTCGTCGTGGTCGGTCGGGTCGTCGTCGTCGTCGAGGCGGGGGCGCGTGATGGGACGCCGGCCGTGAAGCCGAAGGAAGACGCGGACCCCGAGTCGCCGATGGAAGAAGGACTATCCCGAGAACGATGACCAACGCGAGCACAAAGGCAGCTCGTACGATCCGGATCCCCGGCGGACCTCCCGGCTGTCCGTGAGCAGTCGAGGCGGCTTCGTCGTCGTGACCCGTCGGTCCCTCGTACCGGCCGGTCATCGACGCCTACCTCCTCGGGCGATGTGGTTGCACCGCATGCCCCTCGAAACGGTCCCGCCTCCGTTCAGACTGCTGGCGTCGCAAGCGTCGCACAACTAGAGGGGCATGCTCCAGCGCGTCCGACGAAACCGCCAGCTTCCGAAGAGCGGCGTAGTACTGCGACCGCGAGAGTCCGAGCTCACGGATCTGCGATCCCTTCGGATTCACCTTTGTCCACCACGACCCCTCGAGATCGAGGATCTTACGGTCGCGTTCGGAAAGAGGCATCGTTCGTTCAGACTGCCCGTCCGAGAGGGGGGAAGCAAGCATCCCCCGATCAAGGTTTGCTGCCACCTGACTTAAGTGCTTGCCGATCCAATATCTAAGTGACTTACACTCAAGTTTCTCGACCTGCCGGGAGTGAGCCCCGACACCATCCAGATCACGGTTTACAAGCACGATCTGACCGTCAGCGCAGAGCGCGTCGCGCTCAAACCCGAGGGCTCAGAGACGAGGCGAAGCCTCGTCGAGTCGAGGTACGGGTCGCACCGCCGGTACTCGAGAGCGAGCCAGATTCAGACGAGCCGATTTCTTCTGCGTCCGGCACCTCTTCAGAGGAGCCGACAGCTGACCAGTCGGCCGCCTGACAATCGAACGAACACGACGACCGCTGGTGGGCCTGCACAACGCGGGCTTCCAGCGGTCGTCGGCTTGTGCCCGCGGTAGCTTGGCCGGACGCCGGTGTGGCGCAGCTGGAAGCGCAGGCGACTTGTAATCGCCAGGCCGTGGGTTCGAGTCCCACCACCGGCTCTGTCGATAGGCGAGGGTCGATAGAGGCGGGTCCCGCAAATGGATTTCAGATCTCGCCTTCCGCTAAGCCTGAAGGCAGTTGCAAGACCGTTCGTCTGGCGCACGGCAGACGCGCTGGCGACGCTACGTGGCGACTTATTGCCGCCGAGTCGGTTGGCGAGCCAGGTGCCCGGCAATTTCCGGCAGGTGGGCAAGGAATTCCTCGGATATTTCAAAACCCTCGGAAGGCTTCGTCCGGACAACCGCGTTCTCGATGTCGGCTGCGGTCCCGGGAGGATGGCGATTCCGTTGACGGGTTACATCTCCTCCGAGGGAAGCTACGAGGGGGTCGACACCTGGTCGGAGGGAGTCGACTGGTGCGCGACGCACATCACTCCTCGATTCCCCAACTTCAGGTTCGGAACGCTCGACGCCGGCAGCGCACGGGGTGTCAATTTCCGGTTCGAAGACGGGGAGTTCGACTTTGCGATCCTCTGCGCGATCTCGAAGTTGGACGAGAAGACATTTCGTTCGTATGCGCAGGAGTCCGGTCGCCTGTTGCGAACCGGAGGCGTCTACTTCGGTACGTGCTTCCTCTCGAACGGACCGGGCGATCTCCCCGTCTCGGGTTCCGGTGTCACCTCACAGCCAGCCGTCATCTTTTCGCAACGCCAGATCGAAGGCGTCTTGGGATCAGCGGGGCTGAGCATCGAATCCGTCCACCGTGGCACCTGGGCCGGCGACCCGACAGGGCTCACGTATCAGGACGTCCTCGTGGCTATCAAGAGGTAGCCGGCAGGCGCGCCTCTTAGAGCCAACGATCGAGGAACGGGTATGCCAGCTCGCCGTGCCACTGGTGGCCCCCGTCGAACACGTCGTGAACAAGGGCTTCTGGCTCCGCGCCGAGGGCTTGGTAGACGTCGCGGAACTCGGCGACGGTTTCCGACGCTGCGGCCACAGGGAATATGTCGTCCTCGCGACCGCTCTCGACGAGCAGAGGCCGGGGAGCCACCAGGGCTCCGAGGTCCACATGCTCGAGACGACCGAGCATCCCACCCAGGACCTGGGACCCACACATGTTCCACGGCATCTTGTGGGCCTCGGCCCAGGAAGACATGTAACCGCTCACGACGGCGGCGCAGATGCGATCGTCGGTCGCCGCGAGGAACAGGGAGATGGTGCCGCCATACGACAGGCCGCCCACCGCTATCCGCCGCGGGTCGACGAGGGGGTGGCTCTCGAGTACGTCCACGCACCTGGCCATGTCCCACAGGTTCTGCGCCAGAGGGTTCTCGCCCGCCATCACCGCATGGACGAGATTGGTGTCGCACGCGTAGTGATCCGGCGGGTTCCAGTCCGAACGCTCTCCGAAGCACCGGAGGTCTGGGGCGAGCACGACGTAGCCCCTCGTGGCAAGTTGATGCGCGTAGTCGCCGTTGGGAGTCTCGGTAGCCGTGAGCCCACACACGAGGTCCTTACCCGGGCCGTGTCCGTGGACCGCGAGAACCGCTGGGCCCGGGTCCTTGCGGTCGTTCGGAACGAGCAGGTACGCCGGAACCGACATGTCGCTCTCGGTGTCGAAGACGATCGACTCCCTGCGATACGTCTCGCAATCCTCCGAGTCGCGAATCTCCAACTCGAGAGGGACGCGTTCGGGCGTGCCCCCGAGGAGCTCGCTCAATCGTTCGCGACAACGTTCGCGCCATGGAACGATCGCGTCGGAACCGGCTCCCGGAAACGGGTCGACGTGCTCGGTCTCGCCGAGACGGACCATCCACGAGTACCACGGAGAGAAGTTGCGGCGGACCTCGAAGGCGCGTGCAGCGTTTCCCATCCGGTTCAGCCGGGCGCGAGCGGCGCGAAGTTGCTGACAATCTGCCAGCACGTACCTTGGGGGATGCCGTTGTAGGTGGGCACGCACTCGTTGTGGCTCGGGCTGTTGTTGTAGATCCTGACGACGCGGTATTGGGTCGGTCCCGCGAAGTCGTTGGGCCCGAAGCTGAGCACAGGCGCCCACGTCCCCGCGTAGTTCTTGATGCGCGACATTGCTTCGACGAAGGACCTTCTCGTCAGGTTCGGACCCGCCATCGTGGCGGCGGCGTCAAAGAGCTCTATTGCTTGACACCAGCCGACGATCGGTCCCTGTTCCTCGATGAACGGCGACTTGCCCTTCGGAGGGGCGTTGTGTGCTTTCCAGATGTTGTAACAGGCCTGGACCCCCGGGTCGTACCCGCCCTGGCTCTCCGGAAGGGGCGTCGTGTGCCCGTTCTGTGTGACAGAGTTCTCGTCCGCGCCGCCGAGTGTCTCGGTGGTGATCCCTTCCTGACCGTTCAGCGCCTGCAAGTACGGAATCGGGATGAGGCCGAGAGCGCCCTCGATCGTGCTCTCGTAGTCCGAGAGCAACAGTTTGGGGAAGTACTTCTGACTCGTCTCGGCTTGGAGGTACGGGAAGAACGCGTTGAACGGGATGATGGGGATCACCGACTGGATCCCGTCGGCCGCTAGTCGCTGGGCGACCAACGGAGCGTCGGTGGTGATCTGAGCCCCCTCCGAGGTCTGCGCCGGCATCGCGACCACGATTGGGGCGGGAAGACCGGCCTTTCTGAAGTCGGACAGGAGGTAGTTGTTCACCGCGAGCTGGTCGGACGTGCGATCCCCCTCGATGATCCCGACCTTCTTCGACGAGCTCAGCAATCCGGTCTGAGTTCCCCACTTCACGAGTGTGGCGAGGATCCGCGCCTGATCCGGTCCCGTCCACCACAGATAGGGCGACCCTTGTTGAAGCCACTGGTTGACCGTTGTCCACGAAGCGATGAACGGCGTGTGGCCTTCCTGAGTGATGCAGAGCTCGTTGTCGCCCGTCCAAGCACCGATTCCGTCCAAGACGGCGAACACCGGAGGGTTACCCTGGGTCCACTGCTTGCAGACAGACCTCATGGACGTCTCGCTGGTGGCGTCGAAGTTGACGATGTCCGGGATTATCTTGCGGCCGTTGATCCCACCGGCGGCATTGATCGCGTTCACAAAGGTGTTGATCGCCTGGACCTGTTTTGAGTACTCGAGGTCACCTGCGAAGCCGAAGTTGCTCGACAGGTTCGCCAGGTTGGAGATAGGGAACGCCACCCTGATCGACGTGGCGGTCACTCCTCTCGAGCTCGTGCTTGCGGTCTCGGGCGCAGTGAGGGGTCCGGACTTCGCGCTCGGGGTCTTCGTGGTGCTCGAGCTCGCCGTTATCCCGAAGACAATCCCTCCGACGATCACGAGAAGCAGGACCCAGCTCACCGCCTGAGTGCGCATCGGACGCCGACGGAAGCGGCGCCACGACCTCTTGACGAAGGTTCCCGAACCTGATGCCGCCACCCGCCGCCTCCTCGTTCTGTCGTGCCAACCACACGATACGACCGGGAAGCTCCGGCTGGAAGGCTCGATTCGATGACCGGCGGGTGGATCGGGCGCGCCACCGCGTGCAAACTGTCCCCCATGGCGGTTACCGCTCGCCTTGACATCAAGCCTCTCTCTCCGGTCATCGGTGCAGAGATCGGAGGCCTGGATCTGTCGGTTCGGTTGGATCCCGACGTGCTGACAATGGTGAGAGAAGCTCTCTCGCACCATCTGGTCATCTTCTTCCGGGACCAGGAACTCACCCCGGAGCAGCAGGCGGCCTTCGGTCGGCAGTTCGGCGAGCTGACCGCGGCTCATCCCGTTCTCGCATCGCTCGAGGGCAACCCCAACGTCTTACCGATCGACGGCCGCGTGGACCGCGCATCGTGGTGGCACACGGACGTGACGTTTCTGTCGACACCGCCGCTCGGTTCGATCCTCTACATGCGCGAAGTGCCAGACGCTGGCGGCGACACGATGTGGATCAGCATGCAGGCCGCGTACGACGGTCTCTCCGAGCTGATGCGCGCGTTCTGCGACAAGCTCATCGCCTGGCACCACGACCCGTTCTTCGCGGCCGACGTCGACGCCAAGGGGGGCTACGAATGGGACGGCCGGCACCACGACCGGCTCTTCCCGACATCCCACCCCGTCGTCCGCGAGCATCCCGAGACAGGGCGTAAGGGGCTTTTCGTCAACCCGCAATTCACCAGGTTCCTCGAGGGTCTGTCGCAGCACGAGAGCGAAACCCTCCTCGAGATGCTCTACCGCCATTGCGTGAAGAAGCCGGAGTACAGCTGCAGGTTCCGCTGGCGGGCCGGATCGGTTGCGTTCTGGGACAACCGGGCGACGATGCACTACGCACTGGACGACTACGGAGATGCCATCCGGGTAGCCCACCGCGTGACGCTACGAGGAGACCGGCCGTACGGGCCTGCCCGGCCCGAGGAAGCATCCTCGGCGGAATAGCTGCGGACCTGTTCTCCGGGCATACCGGCTGTCGCGACACCCTCTCTGTACCATTCGATCGCTCGGCCGCCTCGAGGCGCGGCGAGGGCTGACGGAGGCGAGTTAGATGGCACAAAGAGAGGTCCCGAGGCGGGGTGCGACCTCTCGTCGTCGTTCGACCAGCACCTCGCCTTTCGGGGTCTCCCGACGCGAGGCTCACGACTCGTCCGGGTTCTACGACAGGTTCGAGCCTCCTCGCATCATCGACGACGACACGATTGCCGAGTGCCCTGTCAGAGACAGCGTGATCTGCGCCGACGGCCGCCGGATGGAGGCGCTCCCCGACCTGTGCATCGCCCTCGTCGTGACCTCGCCGCCCTACTTCGCCGGCAAGGAGTACGAAGCCGAACTGGGTGAGCGTGGAATCCCGGCCACTTACCTCGAGTACCTCGGCATGCTTCGCGATGTCTTCGCCGAGTGCTGGAGAGTGCTCGAGCCAGGAGGGCGCATCGCGGTGAACGTGGCGAACCTAGGGCGAAAGCCTTACAGGTCTCTGTCCGCCGACGTCATCCGCATACTTCAAGACGACCTCGGCTTCTTGCTGCGCGGCGAGATCCTCTGGGTGAAAGGCAGGGGCGCTAACGGCAATTCGCGCGTGGGGCTCTTACGCATCTGCCGCCAATCCCGTCCTTCGCGACGTCACCGAGCGGATCGTCATGGCCTCCAAGGGCCGTTTCGACCGCGTACCGAGCAGGAGCAAGCGCCGCACTCTCGGCCTTCCTCACGAGGACACGATCGATGCCGGAGACTTCCGGTCGTGGACTCTCGACACGTGGCACTTCCCTCCCGAGTCGGCGAGGCGCATAGGACACCCCGCACCCTTTCCAGTCGAGCTCCCGAGACGGGTTATCGAGCTCAACACTTACAAAGGCGATTGCGTACTTGACCCGTTTTTCGGATCGGGCCAGACAGCCCTTGCCTGTATCGCAACGGACCGCCACTACGTCGGCGTGGACATCGACCCGGGGTACGTAGAGCTCGCCCGCGCGCGCATCGCTCAGGTCGACGGCTCATTGCCTCAGGGGGCTCGGGGCGGCACCGGCACCGACGGCTGAGAGCGCCAGGGGATGCCGGACGATCGAACGTTTGTCACCGAGCTCGCGACGGCGCTCGGCATGCTCGGCGGACCCGACGTGCACCAGGCCGTCAAGTCCAGACCTCCCGAGCTACGACTCTCCGATGAGCACTGGGGGCGCCTCGAAGACCTGACATCGGGACGGGGCTGGGTGCTCGAAGCGCAGGCGGCATTCGAAAACGGCCGGGCTTTCTTGCATTCTCCCGACGCCCTGCGCGGGCGCCGACCGGTTCTCGTCGAGTGGACCGGGGGCCGCAGGCCGCCGGGCGACGAGGTGGCTCCGATCGATTTGAGGGTCGACCACGTCTTCCTCGTCAGTTGCAAGTATTTGTCGGCGAACATCTCGAATCCGTCTCCTGCACGACTCTTCGACGGTCTGCTCGCGACGACAGGAGACTGGGTTCGCGGCGACTGGTACATGGAGACTGCGCCCGACGAGCTGAAAGAGCTCTATCTCGCCTGCAAGCAAGCGTCGGGCAAGTCCGATCTTCCCGACGATCCCGCCCTGCTGCAGCCGGAGGATCGGCGCGCGCTCAGACGAGCGCTTCCCGATCGCTCCCTTCCTGACGTTGTGCGACCCGCCTACCTCCACCTGTGCCGCGCAGTAAGCGTCGCGTCGGCAAAGCGGTGGAACGAGGCGATGGCGCGGTTCGGGAATCCCGAACAGGTGCTGTGGCGGTTGCTGCGAATCGGAAGTGCGCCTTATTACCTGCTCGGCGCCAACACCAGGACACCCCTGCGCCTGCGTATCGCGAGCCCCTGGGACTGGCGACAGCAATTCAGATTCTCGAGCCTCGAGGTCAGCGCAGGATCAGCCGGCCAGCCGCAGGTGGACTGGGTAGGCACTTACGAAAGACGGTCCTCGCGTCGGCCTGCCAAGGTCCGAGGGCACGTCGAGGTCCGCTGGAGCCACGGGCGATTCGCGAAACCCCCCGAGGCGAAGATCTACCTCGACACTCCCACCGACCAACTCCCGGGCTACTACCCGCTCGGCGCGCCCGGATCCGACTTCGGTGTGCCGGCTCCGATCGACCCCCAGCGCCAACTGTTCGACGATCTGGGCGCTGACTGGACCGACTGAACCCGATTGGGCATCCAGGCCACCTGCCCGGGTACCGTGACACGGTGCTCGGGTTCGTGGACCCACATGTCGATTTGGATCCCGGCAAACCGGCCGTGCTCATCGGCGACGAAAGCCTTTCTTACGGAGAGCTCGACCGAAGGTCCGCCGCCGTAGCGCGCGTGATCGTCGATCATGGGGTCGGCCAGGACGATCCGGTAGCGGTGATGCTGCCGAACGGTTTCGAGATCATCGAAGCCGGCATAGCGACGTCGAAGGCGGGAGCGGCTTTCCTCCCGGTCAATTGGCACCTGGGTCCCGACGAGGTCGGATGGATCCTTTCGGACTCGGGCACGCGCATGCTGATCTCGCACGCGGACATGGAGGAGACCGCCCGAAAGGCGCTTGTGCACGCGCCCGGTTGCGATCTGGTTCTGGTCGGCGACGATTCGCGAGATGGGTACGAGGGGCTGATTTCCCGGGCGCCGGGCGGCGACCCTGACGTCGAGTCACGGGCGACCCTCTCGTACCGCTTCTACACGTCCGGTACCACAGGCCGGCCCCGAGGGGTGGAACGCGACAGTGCTGTCGACGACCGCACCGGTGCGTCCACTAGGCGTGTTCTACGCATGTGGGGCATGAACGCGAATGACGTCTTCCTGGCTACAGGGCCGATCTACCACGCCGCCGGTTCGTATGCCTTCCTCAGCGTGCACGCCGGGTCGACGGTCTCGGTCCTTCCCAAATTCGACGGGCTTTCGTGGCTGGAGGCGGTCGACGGACATCGAGTGAGCACAACCTTGATGGTTCCGGCCCACTTCATCCGTGTCTTGGAGGTCCCGCCCGACGAGTGGCGGAAGTTCGACGTCTCGAGCTTGCGTCTCGTGCTGCACGCGGCCGCCCCATGCCCGATCTCGGTGAAGAGGCGGATCATGGATGCTCTCCCCGACGCGCAGATCTGGGAGTTCTACGGTGCGAGCGAAGGTGGCGTCAGCCGAATATCGCCCGAGGAATGGACCGAGCGCCCGGGAAGCGTGGGCCGACCGTGGCCAGGGGTCGAGGTGACGATCCGAGGTGAGGAAGGAGAGGTGCTGGGCACCGGCGAGACCGGCCTCGTCTACATGACGAACCCGGGAGGTCGGTTCAAGTACCACCTCGATCCGGAGAAGACCGCCGCCGCGTGGCAAGGAGACACCTACACCCTCGGCGACGTCGGTCATCTCGACTCTGACGGTTACCTCTACCTGACCGACCGGGCCGCAGATGTCGTCATACGCGGTGGCGTGAACATCTACCCGGCCGAGATCGAACAGGTTCTCGCTTCGCATCCGGCCGTCGTCGACTGTGCGGTCTTCGGCGTCCCCGACGACAGGTCGGGCGAGGCACTCCGGGCGCTGGTCGAGCTCAGGTTCCCTACCGACGCCTACGAGCTCGCCGAGCACTGCCGTTCTCATCTAGCGGCTTACAAATGCCCCCAGGAGATCATCGAGATCCCCGAGCTACCCAGGGACCCGAGCGGCAAAGTCCGCAAACGGCACCTGCGTGACCAGGCTTGGGAGGGGCACGCAAACCGGATCCGCGTCGACTGAGGTCAATGCTCCTTGATCTTGGTTCCGCTCTCGCTGTAGTTGATGTCCCCGCCTCCAGTTGCGCTGATCGACACACCGACGCTCGGCGACGTGACGTAGCCCCTGTCGTTGTTCGCCGTCACGGTGAGGACGTTCCCGTTGTTCAACGCCGACAGGGCGATGGCCGCGGCGCCGGGAGTGCCGGCGGTCAGCGCGAACTGGTTCGACGTGATCGCGCCCGTGATGGAGCCGTTGCAAGGGGTACTGCAATTGCCGTTGTTGTAGCCGGCGTCCATGGCCACCCCGTATCCGGAGTAGTTCTCGAACGTGTTCGAAGTCGCGTCTTGGCCGGTTAGGGAACCGGCTTCATCGGAAAGGAAGAAGACTCCCTCCGCCGGATAGACGGTTGACCCCGACGTGTTCGCGATCTCACCCGTGAAGATATTGCTCGAGACCGTTGCCGGCCCGTTGTCCTCTAAAAGAGCGCCCTGGAAGAAGCCCGAGATCGTGTTGCCTGAAATGATCGTCGTCGCCGAATTCAAGAAGGTGTCGATTCCGATCGGGAAGTCGGTGGACGAATTCGAGTCGGCTGAACCCTCGACGATGATGTTGTTGACGACGTCGACAGAGTCAGACGAGCTCTGGTCTTTGAGAGCCACGGCCTCCGGTTCGCCGCTCGTGAAGGCATCTGGATACGGGTTCGTGATCGTGAACCCCTGGATCGTCGTGAGACCGCCTGTCGTGCCGACGTAAACAACCCCGTAGTAGTTGTTGCTGCTCGGGTCGAGACCTTGTCCGTTGATCGTCGTCAACGACGCGCCTGCGCCCTTCAGATCGATCGGCTTCGAGATGTCGACCGTCTGGTTGTACGAACCCGCAGCGACCTTGATCGTCGTTCCCGCCGGAGCCTGGCTGATCGCGTAGTTGATCGTCGCGCACGGTGAGGCGATGCAATTTCCCGTGTCCGTCCCGGTGGTCGAGACGTGTTCGGTGGAAGGATTGGACGCTTGAGCTGCGTCAAAACTGAGGCCGACGACGGAGACCGCACTGAACACCGTAAAGGTCACGAACGAGACAGCGATTTTGTGTTTCATGTGAGGACATCTCTCTACGCTTGGAGAAGAATTCTGCTCGAAGAAGAATTCTGAGGACTGTCGGAGGTTAAGTACCGGCACCTTCTATGTCAACGGAAAATGTCGACTCTGCGAAAGCGGATTGCGAAGCCAAAGCTTTTCGTCAAAAGCGAGTTGCGCACGTTACGCGGAAGCTTCCCTGCGAGCCACGTTTGCCAACACTTATGGCAGCACTTCATTCGTCATTTCGCAGATGCCGGAGGTAGCCTCCGGCCATGGGGAACAGTCCCGACGTGGTCGTTCTCGGCTCAGGAGCTGCTGGGTTGAGCGCTGCGCTCGCTGCATCTGTTGCCGGTGCCGATGTCCTGGTTCTCGAAAGATCAGCCTGGGTGGGCGGGACCACCGCACTGTCGGGTGGAGTTGTCTGGGCCCCCGCCAACCACCTGATGGCGGGTGCCGGAATGTCCGACTCGGATGTCGAGGCAATCGGCTACCTGAACCGCGTCGACGTGGGTGGTGACGCAAAGCTGCGGATCGACTTCGTCCAGGACGCGCCGCGTGTCGTTCGAATGCTCGAAGAGCTGTCGCCGTTGCGCTGGGAGTTGCTCGAGCACTGGCCGGACTATCACAGCGAAGAGCCCGGGGGCGTCAGGGGCGGCCGGTCCTTGTGGCCGGCACCTCTCGAGCTGCCGTCAGACGTGGCGCGTCGCGTTCAACCGAGTCCCGAGAACCCTGAGCACGACGACGGCAGGGTCACCGCGGCACGGGCACGTGGAGCCGTCGAACGACGGCGTCGTCTTCAGAGGGCCCGTGCGCGGACGCGTTCTTGTCGGCGCACTGCTCTCCGCGCTCGACGATCGCGATGTCGAAGTCCGGCTTGCGACCCGTCCGCAGCGACTGCTCGTAGAAGACGGCTCCGTCGCCGGGCTCCACTTGGACGGGGAGAAGATCCGAGCCAAGGTCGTGCTCGCGACCGGCGGTTTCCAACACGACCCGGATCTCGCAACGAGCTTCCTTCGCGCTCCGGACATAGCGGCCATGGGCACGCCGGGTTGCTCCGGAGACGGGCTGCGGATGGCCATTGCTGCCGGCGCAACCATCTCCAACATGACCGAAGGCTGGTGGATGCCGGCCGCGCACATAGACGACGAAGAGCTCGACGGCTCGCCGTTCTTTCGACCCCTTCATTCCGAGCGTGCTCAGCCCCGATCTGTAATGGTTCGACCGCCGGGGCCGTCGCTTCGTGAACGAGGCCCAGAACTACGGCGACGTCGGGCGCACCATGCAGAACTTCGAACCCGAGCCCGACTGGTTCCCATCTCTTCGGTCTTGGCTCGTCTTCGATTCGGGGTACAGGGCGCGAACACCCGTCGGCCCGCTGAAGCCGACAGACCCGGACCCCGGCTGGCTGGCGCGAGCCGCGAGCATCGAGGCGCTCGCTCTCGAGATCGGAGTGCCGCCTGACGCTCTCGCCTCCACGGTCGAACGGTTCAACGAGCATGCGGCGCACGGCGAGGATACGGATTTCAAGAGGGGCCTGCGCCACTACGACACGTGGATCGGGGATCACTCGGCACCTCACCCGACACTCGGAACGCTTTGCGAGAGCCCGTATTATGCGCTCGAGGTGCACTGCGGCTGCATGGGTACCAAGGGCGGTCCTCGCACGGACGGCTGGGGACGGGTGGTACGCGTGGGCGGGGACGTGATCGAAGGGCTTTACGCCGCCGGAAACGCCGCCGCGAGCCCGTTCGGCATCGCCACCCCGGCGGGAGGAGCGACCCTCGGGCCCGCTCTCGTGTTCGGCGCACGGTCGGGAGAAGCGGCGGCACGAGACAGATGACCAGCCCGTTGAAGGAGCCGGAAAGCAGTGCGCTACCGCCGGGTGCGCGATTCGTCCAGAGCCTTCTGGACAAAGAGAGTCGTCCTGTCCCGCCGAGCCTGAGAGCCGCCTCCACTGTCGAGCTCGGCGAAGCCGACATCCCGCGCGACCGTTACCTGTCTCCCGCCGTTCACGACCTCGAGGTCGCGAACCTCTGGAGCCGCGTCTGGCAGGTGGTGTGCCGCGAGGAAGAGATACCCGAACCCGGCGACGTGTGGGTGCACGACGTGGCCGACACGTCGCTGCTGGTCGTGCGCACGGAGCCCGGGGTGGTGAAGGCCTTTCACAACGCCTGCCTGCACCGCGGCACTCAGCTTCGAACAGGCCCCGGGCGCGTATCGGAGTTCCGCTGCCCGTTCCACGGCTTTACGTGGCGGCTCGACGGCACGTTCGCAGGCATGCCGTGCCAGTGGGACTTCCCTCATATAGACGTCGAAGCGTTCTGTTTGCCCGAGGTCCGCACCGGTTCGTGGGGTGGTTTCGTGTTTGTGACCCTCGACCCGCAACAGGTGTCACTCGAGCAGTACCTCGAGATTCTCCCCGAGCACTTCGAGGCGTGGCCCCTCGACGAGCGCGTCACCGCAGCACACGTGACGCGACCTCTCCGGTGCAACTGGAAGGTGGCGCTCGAGGCATTCATCGAGTCGTACCACACGGTGGCGGTACACCCGCAGCTGCTCAAGACGAGCGGTGACACCCAGACCGAGTACGACGTGTATCCCGGAGTGCATCACGTGAACCGCATGATCACTCCTGTCGGAGTCGCGAGCGGTCATCGTCACGACGTCAGCGAGCAGCAGATCGTCGACGCCATGTTCATGACCAAGGACGATCCCGAGGCGCGTGTTCCCGACGGAGGAACTGCGAGGGAACTGTTGGCCGAGCGCAAGAGGCGGGAGCTTTCCGACAGGACCGGACGGGACTTCTCGACACTGACCGACTGCGAGGCACTCGACGCGATCGAGTACTTCGTCTTCCCGAACTTCGTACCCTGGGCGGGGTACACCACTCCGCTTGCTTACCTTTTCCGGCCGCTTGGCAACGACCCTGCCGCGTCGCGGATGGACGTCTGGTTGCTCGAGCCTCCGCCGGCAGGCGAAACCCGACCACCTGCCGCCAAGGTCCGCCATCTCGGGACCGACGATTCGTGGGCGGAAGCTCCCGAGCTCGGATACCTGGGCCCGATCCTCGACCAGGACACCGCGACCCTCGAGCGCGTCCAGCGCGGCCTCGGAGCCTCGGTGAAACCGGGGGTCACGCTCGCGCTCTATCAGGAGAGCCGCATACGGCACTTCCATCAGACGCTCGGGCGCTACCTGCGAATTTGAGATGAGCAGTTCGTACTGGCCCGCGTCAGAAGACGAGCCCGTCCTTCAGACGACGGTCGCATCCATCCTGCGTGATGCGACGCGGATCGCACCGGACGCGACAGCGCTTGTCGAAGGTATGGGTGAAGTGCGTCTTCGCCGAAGGTTCACTTATGGCCAGCTGCTCGCCTGCGCCGAGAGGGCAGCAGAGCCCCTTGCCGACCGGTTCGAGAGAGGCGCCCGGCTGGCGAGCTTCGCACCGACCTCTCCTGAAGCGCTCGTGCTCAGCTATGCCGCCGCGATTGCGGGCCTGGTGCTCGTCCCGCTCAACCCGGCGTTGCGCCCCGGAGAGCTCGCCTACGTGCTCGGACAGTCCGGCGCGGCCGGGGTCGTGGTCGCTTCAGAGCATCGAGGCATCGCCCTTCCGGACGTCGTCGACAGCGCCCGCACGGAGGCAAGCTCGCATTGCGAGGTGCTGATGCTCGACGACGTCGTGCGCATGTCCGGTGCACCCACTATCAACCCTGTCGACCATTCGAGGGAGCCCGCACCGGGTGACATCGCGCAGCTCGTATACACCTCGGGGACGACGGGTCGGCCGAAAGGTGCGCAACTCAGCCACGCCGGCATGACCAATGCGGCGCGCTTCGGAGCCGTGCGGTTCGGGTTGCGCGCGGGCGACGTGTACGTGGACACGATGCCGCTTCACCACGTGGGTGGGCAGGTGGTCGCGTTTCAAATCTGCCAGCTGCTCGCAACAGCTGTGCTGGTCACGAACTTCGAGCCTGGGCTCGTTCTCGAGCTTCTGGAAAGCGAACGTGCGACTGTCACGGTCGGCGTCCCGACGATGCTCCTTTCGCTCATCGATCATCCGGACTTCGCGACGAGAGACCTTTCCGCGCTGCGCTCGGTGAGCTCGGGCGGGTCCGTGGTGCCGCCGGAGCTCGTGCGCCACATCGAGGGAGCGCTCGGAGTCAGGTCCACGATCTGCTTCGGTCAGACCGAGACGTGTGGTTTCATCTCCCAGACGCATCTGACTGACAGCGCCGAGGACAAGGCGACGACGCTCGGCCAGCCTCTGCCGCGAACCGAGGCGCGGGTCGTGGCCGGCGAAGACGACAGAGTCGTTCCCTTCGGAGAAGTCGGCGAGTTGCAAGTGCGCTCACCCTTCGTCATGGCCGGTTACCACGAGATGCCCGACGCGACCAAAGACGCATTCAGCCCTGACGGGTGGCTGCGTACGGGAGACCTGGTCACCATGGACGACCGTGGGTTCTTGAGGATCGCCGGCCGCGTGAAGGAGATGATCGTCACGGGGGGAGAGAACGTGTTTCCTGTGGAGATCGAAGCCGCACTCTGCGAGCATCCGGATGTGATGATGGCTGCGGTCGTCGGAGTCCCAGACAGAAGGTGGGGTGAGATGGTTGTCGCGGTGGTGCGCCCGGCAGACGGCAAGAGCCCCGACCCCGCGCTGCTCACCGCGCATCTGAAAGAGCGTCTGGCGCCGTTCAAGGTTCCGAAGCGGATCGTCAGCGCCGACGAGTTTCCACTCACCGCTTCGGGAAAGGTCCAGAAATTCGTGCTCCGCGAGCAACTCCAGCACCTGGCGACCGGCACGGAACCGGAGAGCTCGTGACCGGGACTTCACGTGGCGCCGGCACCTACCCCGACAACACAACTCTCGTCGGCATGTTCACGACGATGTCGCGGATCGTCGCCTGTGACGACGCACTGCGTTCGGGTCTCTCGAGCGGTCAGCTCGCTTTCTCCTACTACTCGCCCCGGGGCCAGGAGGCCGTAGCAGCGGGATGGGCTGCCGCCACCGAGCCGTCCGACATGCTCGTCACCACCTATCGGGGCTTGCACGATCAGATCGCAAAGGGTGTTCCGCTCCACCCGCTTCTCGCCGAGATGCTCGGTCGAGCCACCGGCACCAACGGCGGCAAGGGTGGTCCCATGCACGTTGCGTGGCCCGAGACGGGATTGATGCTTACGACCGGCGTCGTCGGGTCCGGCCTCCCGATAGCTGCCGGGCTCGCCTGGGCTTCACAGCTCGCGGGCGACGACCGCGTCACGATCGCCTCCTTCGGTGACGGTGCCACGAACATCGGAGCGTTCCACGAAGCCTTGAACCTGGCGTCGGTTTGGCAGCTGCCCGTCATCTTCTTGTGCCAGAACAACCGATACGGCGAGCACACACCGATAGCGCAGCACCAGCACAACGCCAGCGTCGCTGTGCGTGCCGCGTCGTATGCGATGCCGGGTACCACGGTCGACGGCAACGACCCCGTCGCCGTATGGAGAGCCGTCAGCGAGGCAGTCGGTCGAGCACGCGCAGGCGGAGGGCCGACGCTGGTGGAAGCCGTGACCTACCGCCTCTACGGCCACGTTTTCGGCGACCCGATGAAGTATGTCGAGCCGTCAGAGCTCGAGGCCGCGTGGGCCGCAGAGCCGACGGGACGATTCAAGCGGACCCTCGAACAGGCAGGCGTGCTCGACGGCGAGTCGGCTTCCGCGATCGAGTCGAGGTGCGCCGAAGAGGTTGCCATTGCACTGGAGCGCGCTCTTTCCGATCCCGAGCCTGGCCCCGAAACGCTCCTCGTCAACGTCACCTCCGATCCAGGTCCCCGGAGTCCGCAATGACAGGCGCCGCGGAACCTGGGGCAGAGCCCGCACCTCAACTCTTAAGTGTTCGCACTGCCATCAACACCACCCTCGGCGAACTGATGGACTCAGACGATCGGGTCGTTCTGCTGGGCGAGGACATCAGCGACCCGGGAGGCGGCGTCTTCGGCGTTACCCGCGGCCTGTCTACGCGCTTCGCAGGCCGGGTGCGCGACACGCCGATTTCCGAGCAGGCGATCCTCGGCGCGGCGATCGGCGCGGCGCTCGCAGGAATGCGTCCGGTGGCCGAGATCATGTTCATGGACTTCCTGGCGGTGTGCTTGGACCAGCTCGTGAACCACGCCGCGAAGATCCGCTACATGTCGGGCGGCAAGACACCAGTGCCACTCGTCGTGAGAACCGCCGTGGGCGGCGGGCTCGGCGTGGGAGCGCAGCACTCGCAGATGCTCGAAGCATGGCTCGCGCACACACCCGGGCTGAAGGTCGTCGTACCGAGCACTCCGACCGACGCCCGGGCGCTGCTTCGAACGTGTGTCGAGGACGACGATCCATGTGTGTTCGTCGAGCAGGTTCCCAACTACGCGTACAAGGACGTCTTAGAGGACGTCTCGGTGCCTCTCGGTTCGGCTGTGGTACGGAGGACCGGTTCGGATGTGAGCGTGATCACCTACGGCCGTCAGGTTCACGACGCTCTCGCGGTCGCTGAGACTTTGTCCGCCGAAGGCATCGATGTGGAGGTTGTCGACCTGCGTTGCATCGTCCCTCTGGACCTCGATGCGGTGCTCACATCGGTACGTGGAACGCGCCGCGCCGTCGTCTTTCACGAGGCCGTCGTCACTGGCGGGTTCGGAGCAGAGATCGCCGCGCAGATCTCCGTTGGGTGTTTCTCAGACCTGCTTGCACCTGTCGGGCGCGTGGGAGCCGTGCACAGTCCGCTTCCCTATTCGGGTGCACTGGAGCGACTGGCTCTGCCTGGGCGCGATCGACTCGCAGAGGCGTTGCGGATCGCGGTCGGGGCGGCTTCCCCGCCGGCTCCCTGATGGACATCCGGATGCCCAAGCTCGGCATGGAGATGACGGAGGGCACGCTCAGCCGCTGGCTCGTCGAAGACGGAGCCACGGTCGAGAAGGGGCAACCGATCTACGAGGTCGAGACCGAGAAGGTCGAAAATGAAGTATGTGCTCCGGACTCCGGCGTGCTCCGTCAGACGGCTCGAGCGGGGGATGTTTACGCCGTCGGAACGTTGCTCGGCCGCGTCAGTAGCCCGGAGCCCTAGATCAGGTCAACCGGCCTCGCGATGTGCGCGCCCTCGGCGCAGATCGTCGACGATCCGGTTCAGCGTGTCGAGTTGGGATTCGAGATCGTCCGACCCGGAGACGCCTCCCGTGCGTCGCCAAGGCCAGCCAACCTGGAGGTCGGGATCGGAAGGCCGTTCGAGTCCGTGCAGCCATTGAGCATGGCCGTCAACCAGATGAATCCGAGCGACGCGCTTGAAGGATTCAAACGAGTCGTCGGGATTTACGGCGAGATCGAAGTGACTGACTGCCGCATACGGGAAGTGCCGCGTCCGCATCATCGTGTGCCACTCGATGCCTTCCGGTCTCGCGACGAGAGTTCCCCGCACGGCTAAACGGACGCTTAGCGCCGCGGTGACGATGGCAAGCAGCAGCCGGAAAACGCTGAACGGCTCGAACGCCTCGACGAAGAAGAACAGTGCCAGCAACCCAGTCGTGACCGCTGAAGCGGACAACGGCCCGGCGCGGCCGCGAACCGTCAGACGAGGGTGGGTCTCCGACAGTCCCCGCACCGATCCTGCGGGTGTCCGTCCACTCGCGTCGTGCACTGGCGGCTCCCGATCTCGGCGTAAGGCATAAAGCGGAAGGCTCAGGGAGCGTACGACGGAAGTGCTGGTGCGTGCTCGGCCGAGCGCCGGACCGGAATCAGGGGCAAAGCTACCCGCCACTCGTATCGGCAACGGGTGGGCTTGAGTTGAGCGATTTTTGTGAAAATCTTTCAACTTCACGCTATGTGACTTTACGCCACTTTGGGCGCGAGTCCAGGATCATCCAAGTACAAGGGGGGACTTACCCGGGGATTTCTGCATTCAAACCAAGAAACCTGCAGAAATCGAGAACGTTTTCGGACCGGCCCGCTAGAGCGTGTTACGCCGGTTCGCCCAGAACGAATAGGCGTTCTCAAGCGGTGCGCGCAAAACCTCGGCGGGTCAGGAAGCCTTTGGCCGACCCGGGAGGTTGCGATGGCACGTCGTCTTACGTTCGATCAGAAGCGCCGGATCCGCCGGCTGTGCAGGGAGGGGAGGCCTCTAAAGGAGGTGGCCGTCGAGGTCGGGTGTCATCTCTCGACCGTCATGATCCACTCCAGGCGAAAAGAGCAGGCCGACTGGACGACGTGGTCGTCAAGGGGTGGGTTGAAGCTCGCTGATCGCGAGGAGATCTCTTTGGGGATCGCTCGCGGTGAGACCTACACCGAGATAGCGAGACGCCTCGGGCGTTGCGTCTCGACCGTGACGAGGGAGGTGGCCAAAAACGGCGACCGCGACAGCTACCGGGCAACAGATGCCCAGCTCAAGGCCTACAAGTGCGCAAGACGTCCGAAGGGTTTCAAGTTCGAAGACCCGAGGCTCCAAAAGGTCGTCACTCACTACTTGCAGCGCTGGTGGTCCCCCGAGCAGATCTCCAAGCGCTTGCCAATCGAGTTCCCTGACGATCCGATGATGTGGGTGTCGCACGAGACGATCTACAAGAGCATCTACGTCCAGGGCAGAGGCGAGCTCAAAACAGAGCTCTACCGCTGTTTACGATCCGGGCGCGCGGAGCGAAGACAAAAGAACGCCCCCAGGGCCCACTGGGGCCCGGTGCCCGACAAGGTCATGATCTCAGAGCGCCCGCCCGAAGCCGCCGACAGAAGCGTCCCCGGACACTGGGAGGGGGACCTGATCATCGGAAAGGACCACGCATCTGCTGTCGGAACCCTGGTCGAGCGTTCGACCGGCTACCTGATGCTGCTTCACCTACCCGACGGAAAGACCGCAGACAAGGTCGACCTCTCCATGAGAAACGCCGTCTCGAAGCTCCCCGGCCAACTCATGAAGACCGTCACCTGGGATCAGGGCGCAGAGATGGCGAGACACGCAGCCTTCACCGTCGACACGGGCATCGCGGTCTACTTCTGTGACCCTCACTCACCTTGGCAGCGCCCGAGCAACGAGAACACGAACGGCCTTCTGCGCCAGTACATGCCGAAGGGCACGGATCTCTCGAGGTTCTCAGAGTCCGATCTGGACGACATCGCCGAGAGCCTTAACGACAGACCTCGCAAACGACTCGGATTCATGAAACCATCGGAGCGATTCGCCGAGCTCCTTGCTCTGACCACTTGAATCCGCCATAAAATTTTAAGGGAACACCCGCGTAAACTAATCCGGAATTTCTGTTGCCGAGGTTCTCGTACCTCAGGCTCCAGGCATCCTCGTCTGCGTGCGTTGCACCTAGCCGACGCCCCATCCCTCGCCGAAGCCCTAATTCAGTGAGGCCCCACCCGGAGGTGGGGCCTCACTGTCAGTTGTCTCGTTCCTGCCCTCTACGGCCTGGTGAATGCCACCCCGCCCTTGCTCAATGACTTCGTGTTGTTCGCGCCGATGAAGATCTGTCCTCTCTTCGCTGGGACCGGAGGCTTGCCGATGTTCAGCGTGAAGGAGAGTTGTGAGCCACATCCGGCATAGAACGTGAAGCCGTCCAGGTCGCCGTGATTGAAGAGCTTGAAGGTCACGTTGTTCGAACCGTGGAGCGTGACGAAGTCCTTCCCTTCGAGTTTCGTGGAGCTGAGGTAGAGGAGCAAACCATTGGTCGCGACGCTTCCTGAGAAGGTCACGATGTTGGTGGTCGGCTGCGTGACGTACAACGTGTACCAGCCGTTGCTCTGTCCGATGTAGTAGCCCTCGGGACCGCCTGCCACGATGCTGGGGTAGCCGTTCGTGGAGGAAGGCCAAGGACCGAGGGTGCACCCGGGAAACACGAAGTACTCGATCAGTCCGTTGCTCGCGGCGTTCGAGGTATCGCCGTTGTAGGTGGCGTTGATGATGATCGAGCCGTTGTCCGGGCCGCCTGCGGGCAGTGCACCCGAGGCCGTGGTGAGCGTGGACTGGCCACCCGACAATGGAGCCGTGCCGAGCGTGCCCGTCTGGGGACCCCCGTTCGCCTCGCCGACGGTGTAGTAGGTGAAGGTCACGGTTCCTGTAGGAGTCGGGCCTCCGCCTCCGCCTTGGGGCTTGACCTCAGCCACGAAGGTGACTTTGTCTCCAGGCCCGGTGGCAGGCGGGTCGGTCTCGATGATCGAGGTCCTGGTCGGTACCGGGGCGCCCACCTGGATGGTGACCGTGGTCGGCGGAGAGACGTTGCCGACCGAGTCGGCCAACGTGTAGGTGAAGCTGTCCGTTCCCTGGAAGCCTGAATTCGGCGTGTACGAGAAGCTGGCGGCGCCGTTCGAGTTCATCGACACCGTGCCGTTCGAAGGCGCCGTGCTCAGATTGGCCGTGCAGCACGTCGCAGAGGTGCTGGTGTCCGAGGCTCCTGCCAGAAGCACGCCGGCAGGCACGCTCCAACTGGGACTTCCCGGAATCGAATACGTCGAATCCGATGCGCTCGTGACGCCCTCCACCGTGATCGTCACCGTTGCCGGCGCCGATACGTTGCCGTCCGAGTCGGTCAAGGTGAACTGGAAGCTGTCCGTCCCAACGAAAGTGGGGTTCGCGTTGTAGGTGAAGCCTCCGTCGTTGTTGGAGTCCAGCGTCAAGTTTCCATTGCTGACAGATGAGTAAAGATTGACGGTATAGGTGCCGTTGGCGTTCTGATCCGTGTCAGTTGCACCTGTGAAAAGCGTTCCCGGTCCAGGGGAGAGTGGCGCGCTGTCCTGGGTCGTGAACGCCGAGTTCTGGGCGGTCACAGTCCCTCCATCCTGGGGACTCGCGGAAAGCAGGACCACGTGCGTCATGTGCACTCTGGGAGCGGCCGTGGACGTCGCAGGTGCGGCGGCAATTGCTCCGAACACCACCCCCAGCAGCAACCCTGGTACTACGAAAAGGCTAACTGCATACTTTCGAAACATCCGCTGCATTCCGAACCTCCGCCTCTGAATTCGAGCGCTACTCACACTCGCAAGGTGATAATCAATGGCGACAAGGTGAAGATGCAGTATGCAAATGCCCCTCGATCGCCCCGGCACAGGTGACGCCTATTGCCAACTGCGCTCACACTATGTCCGCTTTCTTACGAGGAAGCAAGCAACAATTCGATGAGCTACGAATCGCAAAAGCGGCGTTTAGTCGATCACGTCGGTTGCTGGGCAATTCCGGCATCGATACCGGCTCTCACATGCCTCGCGATCTCGAAGCAAGCGACCGCTCCCGCCGCAGCAACATTCAGCGATCCAATGGATCCGCGCTGTGGAATTGACGCAAGAACATCGCACCGTCTCTTCGTGAGTGCGGCAAGGCCTCGACTCTCGTCGCCGAGCACGAGCGCGACGCCAGATCCTGCGTCGAACCCAGCGGCCGCGACCTCGTAAATCGACTGAGGGGCGTCGGCATCGAGGCCGATGCAAATCAATCCCGCTGTTTTCAGCCGGGCGATGGCAGTGGGGATCCCGGGCGCTAATGCGATTCTCAGGTGTTCGACCGCGCCGGCAGCCACCTTCGCCACGGTCGGCGTGATGTGAGCTGCCCCGTGCCTGCCGAGCACGACTCCCGTGACACCTGCACATTCGGCGATCCGCAACAGCGCTCCGACATTTTGCGGGTCGGTCACTCCGTCCAGGACGAGGACGAAAGGCGGACGCAAACTGCCCTTCGGGCCCACCGGGTCGACTAGTTGATCAAGAGAGGTCTCTCTCAGAGGCGCCGCGAGTGCGAGAACGCCCTGGTGAGAACGCGTCCACGCGTCTGCGTCGAGCCGTCGCGCCGGAACGACGAGAAGTCGTGCTCCAACACGGTGGGCCAAGCTCGTGATCCGGTCCAATTCCGGCGAAGGGTCGAGCCCTTCGGAGATCCAGACCTGCCGCACGGGACGACGCGCCGCAGCGAGCAACTCGAGCACGGCTTGCCTGCCTTCTATCTGCTCTCCCCCAAGTTCCCGCCGATCCGGAGGTCTGCGATCGGGTTGCCGGCGATCCGTCGGTCGGCCGGGTTGCCGGCGATCCGTCGGTCGGCCGGGTTGCCGGCGGTCCGACGGTCGCCGGTCCGGTCGGCTGCGGTCGAATTGGCGCGCAGGTGTCTTTGCACTACCGACGCCGGATCTTCGCGACGAGTTGCTACTTGCGGGAGACCCCCGCGAGCCAGGCGTCGCGCGGGCCGGCTGTGCTCGACCCTCGGAATGCGCTCGTCGTCCCGCTTCGATTGGATCTCTTCGGTTCCCCGGCTCGCGACGACGCTCTGGCACCCGGCTTGGGCGTTGCCGACGATCCGGACCTTCCACGAGACGTTGCGTTCCGAGGCGCGGCGGACCGGCCATCCGCCTCTCTCGCGCCGCGTGCGCCGCGTTCGAAGCGTTCGCCGCGTGCGCCGCGTGCGCCTCCGGCGCCGCGTGCGCCTCCGCCCTCCCGTGAGGAGCTCCGGCCACCTGAGGTCTCGCGCCTTCTCGGATTCTGCTGAGGCCGCGGGCTCATCTCGCGTCACCCTCGGTCGGGGAGAGCAGGACGACGGCGAGGCAGGCGATCCCCTCGACTCTTCCGAGTGCACCCAATCCCTCGGCCCGTTTCGCCTTGACGCTCACCGGAGCGCCCACCACCGCGGCCAGGTTCGATCCCATGTCTGCGGTTTGAGTCGCGAGCCGCGGTCTTTCACAGACAACGGTGCAGTCGGCGTTCACGACCTTCATCCCCTCCGCCGCGACCATCCCGGTTACCCGCGTCAGCAGATCGATCGAGTTGGCGCCGGCCCATTCGGGTGCGTCGTCAGGGAAGTGCTGGCCGAGGTCGCCGAGGCCCGCTGCTCCGAGCATGGCGTCCGCCAAGGCGTGGCTGAGCACGTCGGCGTCGCTGTGCCCGATCAGGCCTGCGGCTCCCGCAATTTCGATTCCCCCGAGAACAAGAGGCCTGCCGGGATCGCCGGAGAACCGATGGACGTCGAATGCCTGTCCGACCCGAAGGGAGCTCATGAGACGAGACCCTCCATAAGGGCTCCCAAGACGAGCAGGTCCCCGGGCTCGGTGAGCTTCAGGTTGGAGCTCTCCCCCGGCACGACGCGCACGGTAGCTCCGAGCCGCTCCAGCAACGCTGCGTCGTCGGTTGCGTCTGGATCGCCGGCGTGCGCTCGGCGGAGGAGCTCCGCTCGGAATGCCTGTGGAGTCTGGACCACAACCAGATCGTCTCGCGAAACAGTCGTCACCACGAGCTCGCGATCGACATCGTCGACGCGCTTCAGAGTGTCCGACACGCGGAGTCCCGGAACCGCAGCGTCTGCACCGTCACGCACTGCTTGAACGACGGCCTCGAAAAGTTGCGATGAAGCGAGGGGGCGCGCCGCGTCGTGAACCACGACGAGCGAGACACTCTCGGGCACGGCTCGAAGACCTGCCCTGACAGAGGCGGCTCGGGTCTCCCCCCCTGGAACAGCGATGTCGGCTTCGCCGAGCGAGCAGAGCGAACGGACGTCGAGCTCGGTGCTTGACTGGGGAACGACGAGCACCACGACCGAGGCCACCGATCGTGCGGCCTTCACGGACATGGAAGCGACCGGACGTCCGCCGAGCTCGGCAAATTGCTTCTGTCCTCCGAAGCGGGCCCCATCGCCGGCCGCGACGACGACAGCCCAAACGTCTGACAAGACACTGTCTGTCGAGACACTGTCCGGCGCGACGGCGCCCATCTTTTGCGGATCCCCCGTGTTCTCCCGAGCGTTCGCCGCTACGGGAGCACCTCGTCAAGGCGCTTCTCTGCTTCTTCTTCGTTCACGTCGAGAGCGAAGGTCAGCTCGGACACAAGAATCTGCCGAGCGCGGCCGAGCATCCTCTTTTCCCCGGCAGACAGACCCTTGTCCTTGTCACGGATCGAAAGGTTCCTTACGACTTCGGCCACCTGGTAGATGTCCCCGGACCGCAGCTTCTCGGAGTGGTTCTTGTAACGCCTGGACCAGTTCGTCGGCATGCGCGCTTCTTTCTTGCGCAGGACGGCGAACACCTCCTCGACCTCTTCGTCGTTGATGACCTCGCGGAGGCCCACGCCTTCTGTGTTGTCCGCCGGAACCTTCAGGATCAAATCTCCGTACGCCAGCCGCAGAACGAGGTACTCGCGTTCCTCGCCGAAGGCCGACATCTTCTCGCGCCGCTCGACGATCGCCGCGCCGTGATGGGGATAAACGACCTTGTCGCCTATGTCGAACACAAAAGGACTCCTAGAGGCACGAACCGCCCACGGGCTCGCGTTGGGCAGGGCCACGCAAAGTGGGAGGGGCTGAACATCGCCGAACATCAAGGATACCTGTTTGCCCGACACTGGCCTGCGTCTTGCGAGCTCAGGGGTTGTAGCGCTCCAGGATGGAGTACTCGGCCAGGCGGGCGAGCCCTTCTTTTACCGACCTCGCCCTTGCCTCTCCCACCCCCTCTACTTGCTCCAACTCGGACACGGACGCCCTCATGATGCGCTGGAAACTCGAGAAGTGCCCGACCAGGCGGTCGACGAGGGTCAGAGGGAACCTTGGGAGCTTGTGAAGGAGCCGGTAACCGCGAGGCTCGACGGAAGCGTCCAACTCCTCGTCGCGAGGCAGAAGCCCGATGGCTCTCGCCACCTGGTGCGCCTCGAGCAGGTCCTCGAAACTGAGACGCGCCATGGCGTCGAGCGCGCGTTCGAGGTTCATCTTGTGGTCGGTCGTCTTGTCCTTCGCGGAAGGCCCGGAACAGAGGTAGTCCCGGACGACGAGGGCGCGGACGTCCGCCACCCCCTCGGTCACCTCTTCGAGCTGAAGGCGGAGCAACTGACCGTCGGCGCCCAACTCGACCAGGCTGCCCGCCGTCTCGGCGGCTATGCGAACGAGTTGCTCAGCTGGTTGGAGCACTGCGACGACGTCGCGGCCGGTGACGGTGTCTGCAACCTCGAGCGCGGTGAGGGCGGTGAGCGCGACGTCGAACCGCCCGCGGAATCGCTGGAGCGACTGGAGTCCCTGCGTCGCGCGGTCCATGACGCGCCCGACCCGTTGAAAGACGTGGCTCTCAGTGAGTCGGTAAACGGTGATCAGGTTCATCGCCGCCGAGACGGACACGACGGCCACGTCTATCGAGCGCGCGACCCGCTCTGCGGTCCGGTGCCTCGTACCGGTCTCGCCCGTAGGGACGTTGGCGCTCGGCATCAGATGCACGTTCGCCCGGGCGATTCGCGATGCGTCAGACGAGACGATGATGGCGCCGTCCATCTTTGCGAGCTCGGAAAGGCGTTGCGGGCTGAACTCCGCGTCGAGGAGGAAGCCGCCGGTACAGATCGAGAGCACTTCGGGGCCGTCGCCGATCACGACGAGAGCGCCCCTCTCGGCGTGGAGAACACGCTCGAGACCGTCGCGCAGCGCAGTTCCGGGTGCCACCATGGCAAGCGAGGCAGCCATCGCCGGGCTCAGGCTTGACACCGCGGTCATGCTAATGGGCGCTCCCCGAGACAGCGGGGCCGGCCACGCCGTTGCCAGGGATGCAGGCTCAGTTCCCGGCGACCCGCAGGCCGGGTGCGGTTCGCAACGGGCCTCGCACGACGAGGCTCACTGCGTCTGCAATCTCATGGACCCGAACGAGCTCCAATCCCGGAGAGCAGGCAGGTGTCGAAGCCGGGACCACGGCACGACGAAATCCCAATCTGTACGCCTCGGTGAGCCTCCGAAGTGCGTGCGGCACTTGCCGGACCTCTCCCGCGAGGCCGACCTCACCGAAAGCGAAGAGATCGGACGGGACGGGGGTCCCGGTTGAGGCCGAAACGAGCGCCATGGCCATGGGCAGATCGGCGGCGGGTTCGGCGACCCTCATCCCTCCGGCGACGGAGCAAAAGACGTCCGACCGGCCGAGGCGGACTCCGCATCTCTGTTCGAGCACAGCGAGGAGTAGGCCGATCCGGCCCTGTTCGAGTCCGCGCACCGTACGTCTTGGGCCGCCCGCTGATGCTTGGGACACGAGCGCCTGCAACTCGACAACGATCGCCCTTTCGCCTTCGACCGTAGGGAGCACCGCGCTCCCGGCGGCGTCGGCGTGCCGGTCGCCCAGGAGCATCCGGTACGGGTCCGACACCTCTGCCAGGCCGCCGTCGCCCATCTCGAACAGCCCGAGCTCGCCGGTAGGCCCGAATCTGTGCTTCACCGCCCTCACCATTCTCAAGGCGTGGTGGCGATCTCCTTCGACCGTAAGGACAGTGTCCACGAGGTGTTCCAGCGAACGTGGGCCGGCGAGTGTGCCCTGCTTCGTGACGTGGCCCACGAGGACGACGGCCGCGCGGTGAGCCTGAGCCAAGCTGACCAGCACTTCCGAACAGGCGCGAACCTGCGCCAGGCTCCCGGGAGGACCTGCGACGTCGCCCAACGAGACCGCTTGAATCGAGTCCACGACGACGAGGCCGGCTCCGGTCGAGGAGACGGCATCGACCACGTCGGTCACGTCGGTGCCGGAGAGCACGAGCAGACCGTCGGGGAGCGGGCCGAGACGCTCTGCACGAAGCCGGACCTGTTGAGCCGATTCCTCTGCTGCAACGAGCAGGACGGGCACGCCCATGTTCGCCCTGGACCTGAGCGCCTGCAGAAGCAGCGTCGACTTGCCGACACCCGGCTCACCCGCAAGAAGGGTGACCGACCCCGGAACGAGCCCGCCTCCGAGCACTCGGTCGAGCTCGGGCAACCCGGTCTTCTTCGGTTCTGCCTCGCGTGGATCGACGTCGGATAGAGCCATCGTGGCGGGCACGGGCCAATGCCCTCGGCCGCTCAGCCCGCGCTGCCCGAATTTGGCCGTCGAAGGTGCCGATCGAGAAGTTGCCGGGTCGCGCGAACCACCCGCCGGGCTCTCACGCTCGACGAGCGAGTTCCACTCTCCGCAGGCCGGGCAGCGACCCGACCACTGAAGCGCTATCGCTCCGCATGCGCCACAGACGTGACGAGAACGACCTGGGCCCACGGACGAACCGTAGGCCCAGGGTGCTACAAGTCATCTCCACCAGCGGCTTGCACCGGTGTGCGGGCCCAAATCAGGCCCGGCCCGTTCAGTTGGTGGGACCGGTACCCGCGAGCTCGACGGGCGGAGGCTCCACCCCTTCAACGGTGTGGAACACGATCTCGCCGTCCTCGACGTCGACCACGATCGTCTCGCCTACGCGGAACTCCTTCCAAAGGATCCGCTCCGACAAAGGGTCCTCGATCATCTGCTGGATGGCACGGCGAAGCGGCCGGGCACCCAACTGAGGGTCATAGCCCTTTTCGGCGAGCAGGATCTTGGCGGGAGGCGTTAGAGCGAGTCCTATGCCCTGAGACTCGAGCTGATCGCTCACACGCTTCACCATCAGGTCCACGATCTCGATCACTTCCTCGCGTGACAGCTCGTGGAAGACGATGACCTCGTCGATACGGTTCAGGAACTCGGGGCGGAAGTGAGCCTTGAGCGCCTCTTGAACCTTGCCCTTCATCCGCTCGTAGGTGACCGCCTCAGATGTCTTGGCGAACCCGACCGACAACTTGCGCAGGTCAGAAGTCCCGAGGTTGGACGTCATGATCAGCACGGTGTTCTTGAAGTCCACCGACCGGCCCTGAGCGTCCGTGAGGCGGCCGTCTTCGAGGATCTGCAGAAGAGCGTTGAAGACGTCCGGGTGAGCCTTTTCGACCTCGTCGAAGAGCACGACGGAGAAGGGCTTCCGGCGCACCGCTTCTGTCAGCTGACCGCCCTCTTCGTATCCCACGTAACCCGGTGGCGAGCCGACGAGGCGCGAAACCGTGTGCTTCTCCATGTACTCGGACATGTCGAGCTGGATCAACGCGTCCTCGTCGTCGAACAGGAACTCCGCGAGCGCCTTCGCAAGTTCGGTCTTCCCGACACCCGTCGGGCCGAGGAATATGAACGAGCCGCTCGGCCTCTTCGGGTCCTTCAGGCCGGCACGGGTGCGACGGATGGCGCGAGACAGAGCCTGGATCGCCTCGTTCTGGCCGATCACCCGCTTGTGGAGCTCGTCCTCCATCCGAAGGAGCTTGGCCGTCTCCTCCTCGGTGAGGCGGTAGACGGGGATCCCGGTCCAGTTGGCGAGGACCTCTGCGATCACCTCTTCGTCGACCACGTCGAACAGGTCCATGCCCTCTGACCGCCATTCGGCCTCCATGGCCTGCTTGCGGTCGAGGTGCTCCTTCTCCTTCTCGGCGAGCTTCTTCGCCTGCTCGAACGCCTGGCGCTCGATCGCCGCGTCCTTGTCGGTGCGGACCTTCGCGATGTCCTCTTCGAGCTTCTTGTAGTCGGGAGGAGTGCTCATCCTGCGGATTCGCAACCGGCTCCCAGCCTCGTCGATCAGGTCGATGGCCTTGTCGGGCAGGAAGCGGTCAGACAGGTAGCGGTCGGCGAGGTTTGCGGCCGCAACGAGGGCCTGGTCGGTGATCGTCACCGAGTGGTGGGACTCGTAACGGTCGCGGAGACCCTTCAGGATCTCGATCGTGTGAGCCACCGTCGGCTGGTCGACCTTGATGGGCTGGAAGCGGCGCTCTAGGGCGGCGTCCTTCTCGAGGTGCTTGCGGTACTCGTCGAGGGTGGTCGCACCGATCGTCTGGAGCTCGCCCCTGGCGAGCATCGGCTTCAAGATGGAGGCCGCGTCGATCGCACCCTCGGCGGCGCCCGCTCCCACCAGGGTGTGCAACTCGTCGATGAACAGGATGATGTCGCCGCGTGTGCGGATCTCCTTCAAGACCTTCTTCAGGCGCTCCTCGAAGTCACCCCTGTAGCGGCTACCGGCTACGAGCGCTCCGAGGTCCAGTGTGTAGAGCTGCTTGCTCTTGAGCGTCTCCGGCACGTCGTTCACGACGATGCGCTGGGACAGCCCCTCTACGATCGCTGTCTTCCCAACCCCGGGCTCCCCGATCAGCACCGGGTTGTTCTTCGTCCGGCGCGAGAGCACCTGCATCACACGCTCGATCTCTCTTCCCGCCCGATGACCGGGTCGAGCTTGTTGTCGCGCGCCAGCTGGGTCAGGTTGCGTCCAAACTGGTCCAGCACCGGGGAGCCACCAGTCGGGCTCTCCGAGGACGATGCCGACCCGGAGCTTTCCTTCCCACCCTGGTAGCCCGAGAGAAGCTGGATGACCTGCTGACGGACCTTGGCAAGGTCGGCACCCAGGCTCACCAGGACCTGGGCAGCAACGCCCTCGCCCTCGCGCACGAGACCGAGGAGCATGTGCTCAGTTCCGATGTAGTTGTGGCCGAGCTGGAGAGCCTCGCGCAGAGACAGCTCCAAGACCTTCTTCGCCCTGGGCGTGAAGGGCGGCGAACCGGTCGGGGCAGTTCCCGACAGGCCGATCGTCTCTTCGACCTTCTCGCGCACCGCCTCGAGCGACACCCCGAGCTGCTCCAGGGCCTTGGCGGCCACCCCTTCGCCCTCGTGAATGAGGCCGAGAAGGATGTGCTCGGTGCCGATGAAGCTGTGGTTGAGAAGGCGCGCCTCTTCCTGCGCCAGCACTAGGACTCGCCGAGCCCGGTCAGTAAAACGTTCGAACACTCAGACCGCCTCCCTCGACGGTTCAGTTCCCGACTCGGAGTGTACCGGCCGGAGCACTCGTTCCGATATCAACGCACCACCCTGGGCGGCTGGAGAAAGGGTCGGCATCCATCGCCACGTACATGAGCACGAACACTCAGCGTGGTGATATTCCCTGCCTCGAACTGGTTAACCCGACCCGTACCATGACGCCTCCCTCCAGTCGCCGGCACTAGCCCCTCATCATTCGAGGCACTTCGGCCGCCCGGATCAACGTCACCGAGGCGGTCACGGGGCCAAGGGCCACTGGTGCCACCTCTGCTCGTCTTGTTTGTCCTGTCATCGTTTTGCACCCTGTCACCATCGTCCTGCCCTGGTGTGACGGTCGCGCAGCCGTCCCCGTGGAAAGCAACGCCCCGCACTGGCTGTCGGTCTTCTGCCTATGTGCCCTATCGTCTCGACTGGTGAACGCCTCCGCACTCCTCGGTGTTCCCGCGGTCGAGGAAGGTCTGGTCCGACTGGAGCCCGCCTTGCTCGACGCGGTCACGTCGGGTGACCGCTTTCTCGACGAGGTGACGACGCACCTCATAAACGGCGGCGGAAAACGCCTCAGGCCGGCACTGGCCATTGCGGCCGCCAGCGGCTGCGTACGCGACGTCACCGACGCCGATCTGGCAGGGGCGGTGTCGGTTGAGCTCGTCCACCAGGCCTCGCTCTACCACGACGACGTGATCGACGAGGCGCTGATGCGCCGCAAAGTCGAGAGTGTGAACTCGGTCTGGGGAAACCTGGTCGCCATAGTCGCAGGAGACTTCCTGCTCGCCAGGTCGGCCGAGATCGCCGCCTCGCTCGGCCAGGAAGTAGCCGCACTGATGGCGAACACCCTCGCCCGTCTCTGCGAGGGACAGCTCGTCGAGATCCGCTTCAAGTTCTCGACCGAGCGGACGGAAGCTGACTACTTCGAGGCGATCGCGGGGAAGACTTCGGCGTTGATGGCCACCTCGTGTCGCGTCGGCGCAATCACGTCGGGCCGCACACCGGAGGAGATCGAGTCCCTCACTCGCTTCGGAAGTGCACTCGGCATGGTCTTCCAGATCCGCGACGACGTCCTCGACGTGATCGGGACCGAGAAGGACCTCGGGAAGCCGGTGGGTCAGGATCTGGCCGAGGGCATCTACACCTTGCCCGTCCTACTGGCGCTCGCCGACGAGACGTCGGGGCCGCTTCTGAAGCGACTTCTCGGCGGTCCGCTGACGCCGGACCAAGTAGAAGAAGCGCGAGCCGTCGTTTCGTCGTCTTCAGCGATGCACACGACGATGGCCGTCGGTCAGCGGTACGCAGAGCTCGCGGAACGCGAAGCGTCGGGCGCGCCGACACCCGAGCTCGCGCGCTCGCTGTCGGATCTTGCGAGGAACTTCATGGACGACCTCGCAGTCGCGGCGCCCTAGTCGCCGGCCGGCTGCCGACCCGCCGGTCGCTCCGGTCGGAGCGTCGGAAAGGCGATTACCTCGCGAATGTTGGCGGCGTCCGCCAGGATCATGACCATGCGGTCGATGCCGATACCGAGTCCGCCCGTCGGCGGAAGGCCGCGTTCTAGGGCCCTCAGATAGTCCTCGTCAACCTGCATCGCTTCGAAGTCCCCCCCAATGCGCGCCTCTGCCTGGGCTTCGAAGCGCGCACGCTGGTCGTCCGGATCGACCAATTCCGAGAAGGCGTTTGCAAGCTCGCGGCCAGCCACGATCGCCTCGAATCGTTCCGCGAGCTCCGGGTCGTTGCGGTGGCGCCGCGACAGTGGCGACACCTCGGCAGGGAACTCGGTGACATAGACGGGCCCCCACAGGTCGGACTCGACCGTCTTCTCGTAGAGCTCGAGCAACAGCTTGCCCGAGCCCCACGAAGCGTCGACTTCGCCGCCGGCGTTCTTCAGTTCGGATGCGAGCTCGTCGCGCGAACTGTGCACGCTCACCGGTCGTCCGATTGCTTCGCTCACGAGCTCCGACATAGGTGCACGGCGCCAAGGCGGCGCGAGATCGAGAAGTCGGCCTTGATACCTCACGGTCGTCCCGCCGGTCACGTCGGCGGTGATCTCCGAGACGAGCTCCTCGATGAGCTTCATCATGTCGGTCCAGTCCGCGTACGCCTGGTAGAGCTCGAGCATCGTGAATTCGGGGTTGTGCCGCTGCGACATTCCCTCGTTGCGGAAGACCCTCGCGATCTCGAAGACCTTTTCGAATCCGCCGACGACCAACCGCTTCAAATAGAGCTCGGGCGCGATTCGCAGATACAGATCGGTGTCGAGCGTGTTGTGATGGGTGACGAAAGGCCGTGCGATCGCACCTCCGAGGACGGGATGGAGGATCGGTGTCTCGACCTCCAAGAATCCCCGGTTTTCCAGCTTTTGTCGCAGCAAGGCGATGACACGGCTGCGCAGCAGGACCGTCGCGCGCGCATTCGGGTTGACCCAAAGATCCACCTCGCGCTGGCGAAAGCGCGTCTCGGTGTCGGTGATCCCCTCCCACTTGTTCCCGAACGAACGCCGAGCGTCCGCGAGCTGCACCCAGGTCTCGACGCCGACGGAAAGCTCGCCTTTGCGGGTCTTCAACACGCGGCCGCGCGCGCCGATCCAGTCGCCGAGCGAAAGAGCAGCGAATCCCGCGAGGTTCTCTGTGACTCCGTCGCGTGCGAACAACTGGATGCTTCCCGAGGAATCGTCGAGTCTCGCGAACGCGATCTTGCCTTGACCGCGTACGAGCATCACGCGTCCGGCGACAGCCACCTCTACATCCGACTCCGCACCGGGCTCGAGAGCGTCGTCGAAACGAGCGTGGAGCTCCGCCGGCGTGGCCGTTCTGTCGAACCGGTAAGGCACATCTGTCATGGCGCTAAGAGTGCCGGACGTTGCGCTCGTACACCAGCCGAAGGCCGTGCAGGGTCAACCAGGGCTCGTGATGCTCGATGCACTCCGACAACGGGGCGATCACGTCGGAGAGGCCCCCGGTCGCCACGACCGCAGAGGGCCCGAGCTCGCCCGAGAACCGCCTGCACATGCCGTCGACCTGCGCGGCGAAACCGTAGAGAGCGCCGGACTGGATGGACTCCACGGTCGATTTGCCGATCACGTTGCGGGGCTCGACCAATTCGACACGCCGGAGCGCCGCAGCGTGATGGAACAGGGCGTCGAGTGATATCGCCAGGCCGGGCGCGATCGCCCCGCCCAGGTACTCGCCGTCAACCGAGATTGCGTCGAATGTCGTCGCGGTCCCCATGTCGACGACGATGCAGGGCCCGCCGTACAGGTCGTAAGCGCCGACGGCATTGGCGATCCTGTCGGGACCAACCTCTTTCGGGTTGTCGTAGAGGATCGGCATTCCCGAGCGCAGACCAGGCTCGAGGACCACGCAAGGCACGTCGAACCACCGTTCGGCCATCTGGCGCAGCGATGTCTTGACCAGAGGAACAGACGACGTCACCGCCATCCCGCTCACGACGTCCTCGAACTCGAGCCTTGAGAGCTCGAGAAGATTCGAAAGCAGCAGGGCATGCTCGTCGGGGGTTCGATCGTCGACCGTCGAGAGCCTCCAGTGGTGGGTCAAGCCCGTGGGCTCGGGAGGTTCCGACGAGGCGGGCCTGGAGTGCGCCGGAGGTTCGTCGTCCGGCCCGAGCGAGAAGAGGCCGATCACCGTCTCGGTGTTACCGACGTCGATCGCGAGCAACATCTAGGACGCTCCTTTGCTTGCGGGCTCGTCGCCTCCGCGCCGACCGCCCAGAAGGTCCAGGCCGATGTCGAGAACCGGAGCAGAGTGTGTCAGTGCACCGACCGAGATCAGGTCGGCGCCCGCCCTCGCGAACTCCGGCGCGGTGTCGAACGTGACTCCGCCCGAGACCTCTACGAGAACCTTGCCCGATGCTCCACGCTTGCCGATGAGCGCGACGCACTCGGCGACCTGCTCGGGCTTCATGTTGTCGAGCATGACGACCGTCGCGCCGGCGTCGGTTGCTTCGATCACCTGTTCGGGGTTCTCGCACTCGACCTCCACCATCCTGCCGAGCCAACTGCGACGTGCGCTCGAGACTGCGTCGGAAATCGAGATGCCGGCGAGGTGGTTGTCCTTTATCAGCACCGCCTCAGAAAGACTTCCGCGGTGATTGGTCCCCCCGCCGGCGCGCACGGCCGCCTTCTCGAGCGAGCGCAAGCCCGGTGTGGTCTTTCTCGTGTCGAGTACCCGTGTCTTCGGATTGGCCGCGAAGACCACATCGACGAAAGCGCGCGTGAGGGTTGCAACCCCCGAAAGGTGGCAGAGGAAGTTGAGAGCCGTGCGCTCCGCGGTGAGGATCGGCGCGAGGGGTCCGTCGACGACGGCCAGCTCGTCGCCCGCCGACACCCGGCTCGAATCCGGGCGGAGCCAGTCGACGTTCACGCGCGGATCTGTGAGGGCGAACGCCTCGATAGCGCATCGGCTGCCGGCGACCACGCCGTCGCGCCGGCAGACAAAGGCGAACCGCGCTCGAGCGGACTCCGGGACCAAGGACGCCGACAGGTCACCGAGTGGGAGCACGTCCTCGGCGAGTGCGCGGCGCACGGCGTCGTGCACGGCCTGAATCGGCGGTTCGACTCCTGCGACAGATGTATACGCCACTGTTCCCTTATTCGCCGAATTTGAATCGCCGGCCGGTCCTCGAGTGCTATCCCGCAAAGCGCTCCTCGCCGTGGACGAGCCGGCGCTTCCATTCCGGGCGCGCTTTCGGAAACTCCAGCCTGGAGTGCGCTCCCCTGGTCTCCTCGCGGAGGTCGGCCGAAACGAGGAGCGCGCCGGCAACTGAGCACAGGTTGGCTAGCTCCGCTGTTGAGCGGTCGACTGCGAGCCCGGTCAGCCGCCGACGGACCTCGGAGACCGCGCGCGAGGCGGACGCCAACGACGCGGCAGACCGGCTGACCCCCGCACCCTCGGTCATCGCGCGTTGCACCAGAGCACGCATCTTGACCGCATCGACCGATTCTCCATCCTCTGATTCCCCGACGGCGTTGTCCTTCGTGGCGCCGCGACCCACCCAGTCGCACGGAACCTCGGCATCGCTCGCAGAACCGAGGAGCACGGCCTGCATCGCGCCCGTCGGCTCGGGGCCTTTACGTCCCGAACAAAGCGCATCTGCCACCCTGGCGCCGAAGACCATCCCTTCGAGCAGCGAGTTGGAGGCCAGGCGGTTGGCGCCGTGCACGCCGGTGCAGGACGCCTCGCCGGCGGCCCAGAGGCCGGGCATCGCACTCGCCCCGTCCAAGTCGGTGAGCACACCTCCCGAGATGTAGTGCGCTGCGGGCGCTATCGGCAGCCAATCGACCGCGGGGTCGAGACCGGCCACCCGAAGAGACTCGGCGAGCGTCGGAAAACGCCTGTCGAAATTCTCGAGAGCGGTGGCGTCGAGCCAGAGGTGATCCACCCCGGTCTCGCTCATCCGCTCGGCCATCGCCCGGCTGACGACATCTCGTGGGGCGAGCTCGTCGACGAACCGTTCTCCCCGGTCGTCTTTCAAGAGTGCGCCGTGCCCACGCAGAGCCTCGGACAGAAGCGGCCGCGGCATGGCCGGGTGGTGAAGCGCCGTCGGGTGGAATTGCATGAATTCGACGTCCGCGACCGGTACTCCGGCTCTTAGCGCCATCGCGATCCCGTCGCCCGTCGCCTCGTTCGGATTGGTCGTCACGGCGAACATCTGGCCGGCACCGCCGGTCGCGATGACGACCTGGCCCGCACGGACACTTTGCACCTCGCCCCGTGGATCGAGAGCCGTGACACCGACGCAGCGTCCGTCGGACACGAGAAGGTCGAGGGCAAGCCATCGCTCCAAGACCGCAGCTGCGGTGCGGGCGACGGCGGCCACGAGCGCGCGCTCGACCTCGGCTCCGGTTGCGGCGCCGCCCGCGTGAAGGATCCGTGCGATCGAGTGCCCGCCCTCTCGGGCGCGAGCGAGCCTGCCGGACTCCTCTGAGTCGAACACCGCACCGAGACCGATCAGCTCGCGGACCCGCAGCGGTCCCTCGTCAACGAGCACGCGTACGGCGCGGTCGTCGCACAGGCCCGCTCCGGCGGCGAGGGTGTCGGCGAGATGCAGGTCGGTCGAGTCCTCGTCGCCGCCGATCACTGCGGCCACCCCACCTTGAGCCCAGGCGGTCGCCGACTGGGAGAGATCCCCTTTGGTCAGGATCCCGACTCTTAAGCCGGGAACCTCCGCCAGACGCACGACGGTCGACAGACCGGCAACGCCACTTCCGAGGACGAGCACATCGAGATCAAGGTGCACAAGCGCGTCAGAGCGTCACGGGGCGCCGCAGCTCGGTCTCGAGGCGGGACGTGGATTCGTCGACGCAACTGTTGGTGGAATCGACGTGGACCACACGCGGCACGAACGAGGTGAGCTCGGCCTCTTCGTAGTCCGCATATGTGATGACGATCACCTTGTCGCCGCGCTGGACGAGTCGTGCGGCGGCACCGTTCAAGCAAACTTCTCGTGGACCGCCGAGGATCGCATACGTCTCGAACCGCGCTCCGTTGTCGATGTCGAGAACGGTCACCTGCTCGTACTCGCGGATGTCCGCCAGACGCATGAGCTCCGGGTCCAGGCTGATCGAACCGACGTAGTCGAGGTTCGCATCGGTGACCGTCGCGCGGTGGATCTTCGACTTCATCATGCGTCGCCGCATGTCATCACTCCCCTTTGCTCATGAGGTTGTGTTCGGCGTCGTGCTCATGGCGTTGTGCTCATCGCGGCGGCCGGCACGTCTCCGACCTCCACCCCCACGACGGCACCGAGATTGTCGATCAGCCGTACATTCCCGACTCGCGCTGCGATCAGCAGGCGAACTTCTCCGCTCAATTTCTCGGGAGTCGACATCGAAAGAGCGTCCACCACTTCCGCGTATTCGGGCTCGACACTCGGCTCTTGTGCAAGGACACGCTGCATGGCGTCGCGTACGTGTCCCGGGTCGTCCTCCCCGTCAGCGACGGCGGCGGCGCCTGCGACGAGCGCACGGTTGATCACGGCCGCACGGCGGCGCGGACCGCGTCGAGGCGCGCGTTGCGGCTCGACAGACGCGAGACCGTGCGGTTCGCGAACGGTAGGGCACGCAACCACGTGCACCGGCATGCAGAGATCCCTGACAAGCCTGCGAACGACGGCGACCTGCTGGAAGTCCTTCTCGCCGAAGTACGCCGTGCACCGCCCCGCCATTGCGAACAGCTTCGTGACAACGGTTGCAACGCCGTCGAAATGGCCCGGACGGAACTTCCCTTCGAGCACGTCGCTCACCCCGGCCACGTGAACCGTCGTCGCAGGAGCAGCCGGATGATCCGGGTAGAGCTCGCTCACGTCGGGAACGAAAACGATGTCGGCGCCCGCGTCGGAAAGCAGCTCCAGATCTGCGCCGAGGTCACGGGGATAGGCGTCGAGATCGGCTGGGTCGTCGAATTGCAGCGGGTTCACGAAGATCGTCACCGCTACGCACTCACACTCGCCAGACGCGCGCTCGACGAGCGATCGGTGGCCGTCGTGAAGCGCGCCCATGGTTGGGACGAGACCGACCGAGTGGCCCGCAGAACGGGCCTCGTCCAAGGCGACGGAGAACTCCGACGCCGTGAACACCACTCTGACGGCCTCCGCCCCGCTCACTGCTAAGCCACCTCGACAGGAAGTTCCGCTTCAGGCTCGAGCACCGCGGTAGCGGCTCCTGCGTCGAGACCCTGGTCGACGAGGCGGCACGCCAGCGCGACACCTGCGTCGTAACCCGCGCGCTCTTCGGGAGCGAGAGCGGCGCGGTGACGCGCAAGCGTCGCCGTGTCCCCCCTCGCTGCCGGGCCGGTAAGGGAAGCAGCGGGACCGAGCCTTTCGACGTCGGCGAGCGCGGCCCTCGAAAGCCCGAGAAAGACGTCGAGGTCGAGACCGATGCTGTTGGCGACCCTCTCGACCTGTCCCATGAGGGCCACGACGTGGTTCGCAGCGATCGCAGCCGCCGCGTGATACGCCGCCCGGTTCTCGTCGCGCACCGTGACCGTCCTGCCGCCGAGGCTCGCTGCGAGTTCGGCCGCGATCGGGTCCCCCGCCACTGCGAAGGTCGCCCCCGCTTCAAGCCGGGCCGCCCCGACCTCGGCCGTCGGCATAGGAACGAGGGGGTGCATCGACCCGCGCCTCACGTGTGGGGCGAGCACCTCCAGCCCCTGGGAGCCAGAGAGGTGGAGAACCGCAGTCGAGTCCACCGGCCGTACCTTGCGGGCAACCTCCGCGATGCGACGGTCTGGGACCGCGAGGATGAGGACGTCTACGCCCGATGCCGCGTCGGACGGGTCGTCTGCCGAAGAGACGAAACCGGATATCTCGTGGCCGGCCGCGGCGAGAGCACTCGCGACGGACATGCCGGCCCGGCCAGGACCGATCAAGCGAACAGTGGCCACCCCGGAACCCCTTTCTGCGATCCAGCCCTCAAGGGTGCCGGTCGCTCAGGAGACAGATCGCTCTGGTACTCAGACAGAGCCTATTAGACGGCGGACCCTCCCTCCAGCCGCTTCGAGGCGATCGGCCCCGACGAGATCCGGAGCCAGGTCGGCCAGGGGGGCGAGGACGAACCGCCTCTCCCACATTCGGGGGTGCGGTACCTGCAGGTCGGGCTCATCAACCGTCAGGTCTCCGACGAGCAGGATGTCTACGTCGAGCGTCCGCGGCCCGTCGCGAACCTCGCGCTTTCGGGCGGCCTCGGTCTCGAGCCGTCGGCCGATCTCGAGAAGTTCTCTGGGCGACATCTCGGTCAGGAGCTCGACGACGACGTTCAGGTACGGATCCTGGCCCGGCGGGCCGCCGACCGGCTCGGTCTCGTAGACGGGCGACACACCGACCACGTCGGGCAGACCGGCGACGGCGCTGCGGACGAGCGCCAACCTGTCGCCCATGTTCGAGCCGATCCCGATGAAGGCCCTTACCGGGCTACCTGCGCCCACGTGTTATCCGCACACCCGCCGAACGAATGTCGAATGGGACCGGAGGCCGCAGCTTGCGAACGGACACGGTGACCTGTTCTACACGCTCGTCTGCCAAGAGGGAGTCGGCGACCGCGTGCGCGAGCGTCTCGAGGAGGCGGAACGACGAGTCGGTCACTACATGGGACGCCCCGTCGAGCAAAGTCTTGTAGTCCACGGTGTCTTCGACCTCGTCGCTCGACGCGGCCATCGAGGTGTCGAGGACGACGTCCAAATCCAGCTCGAACGGCTGTGGGGTCTGCCGCTCCAGCTCGCCTACACCGTGCCTACCGAGCAGCCGGAGTCCCCGGAGCTCGATCACATCGGCGGTCACTCAGTCGTTCTCTGCGAAGGTTGAGTGAGGTCTGCTGCCTGAGCCGCGAGGTCGCGCCCCAACGGCCCGAGCTGGCGGCCCGAAAGCCGCTCAACGACCGCGATCGCCTGGGGTCCAGCAGGGAGGCGCCCCGACCAGAGCAAGAAGCCCCCGACGACGCCGACCACGCTGTCTCCTAGCTCTTCTTGGTGGATGAGTATTCGCTCGCCTTTGCCCAGCCACTCCTCGAGCTGCAAGAACAGCTCCGACAACGTCTCGCGGGCGTCGCCGGAAGGCGGCATAGGGAAGTGAGCGGAGGCGACGTCGCCCTTCTCGTAGGCCTGAAGGTTGTGCGGGGACGGGAGCATCGAGACGATGCGGGTGAATCCCTGGACCCTCAGCCAGATGATCTCCTCCTGACGACGGACGCGGCGGTGGTTCGGCGCGAACCCGCCCGGGCGCTCACTCATTGCCAGCTGATCCTGGATCACCCACGTGAAGTTGCGCGGCGGGATCCCGGCAGCCCACTTTCCTCTCATAGATCCCCTCCAGCGTTCGTCTCCGCGATCCTTGGCTGTGTGGTCTTAGGGTGCCCGAGGCGGGCCGGCCCTACGAGTGTCGCGGCCTGAACAGTAGGGCCGACGTCGTGGACCCTCACCATCGAAGCTCCGGCGAGCATTGCCCACGTGGCGGTCGCAAGCGACGCCTCGAGGCGCTCGCCCGTGGACGCTGCCGAGCCGTCTGCTCCGGGTGCAACTACTCCAAGGAATCCCTTTCGGCTGGTTCCGACGAGAACTGGGAAGCCCGCAGCCGCCAACTCGGGCAGGTGACGGAGCAGGGCAAGGTTGTGTCCGAGGGTCTTCCCGAAACCGATTCCGGGGTCGACCCAGACCTCCGTGACCCCGGCTGCCACCGCAGTCGTCGCCCGGTCGAGCAGGAAGCCGTGAACTTCCGCCACGACGTCTGTGTACCTCGGCTCGATCTGCATCGTCTGCGGGGTCCCCTGCATGTGCATGGCGACCCACCCCACGCCCGTCGATGCGGCGACTTCCCATAGGGCCGCCGAGATGTCGTTGAGCAACGTGGCGCCCGCGTCGATCGCAGCCAAAGCCACGGATTTCTTGGTCGTGTCCACTGAAACGCGAACCGACCTGGCGAGAGCTTCCACGACGGGGACCACTCGCCTCAGCTCCTCTGCCTCACCGACCGGCTCGGCGCCGGGGCGGGTCGACTCACCGCCCACGTCCACCACGTCGGCGCCTGCGGCCACGAGCTCGAGCCCGTGCTCGACGGCAAGGCCGTGATCCATGAATTGTCCCCCGTCAGAAAACGAATCAGGCGTGACGTTGAGCACACCCATGACGAGAGGACGCATACGTCCCTACAGTAGAGCCCCCGGAACGCACCGGTTTTGTCCCAAAAGCACTCGGGGTGATTGTGCCGCAGGCCTGGGACCCTCAGCGGCCGTGGACGAACGCCATGGCCTCTCCGCGGGTACGAGGGTCGTCCTTGAAGATGCCGCGGAGCGCGGAGGTCACGGTCAGGGTGCCGGGTTTCCTGACGCCGCGCATCGACATGCAGAGGTGCTCGGCTTCGACCACGACGAGCGCACCTCGTGGAGCCAGCGTCTCCATTAGAGTGTCGGCGATCTGAGAGGTCATCCTTTCTTGGACCTGAAGGCGCTTGGCGTAAGCGTCCACCAGCCGTGCGAGCTTCGAGAGCCCGGTGATCCTGCCGTCTTCACCGGGGATGTAAGCGACGTGGGCCTTGCCCATGAACGGCACCAGATGGTGCTCGCACAATGACGCGAACGGGATGTCGCGCACCATCACCATCTCGTCGTGCTCCGCTGCGAAGGTGAGAGTCAGGTGTTTGCTCGGATCCTCGTGGAGCCCCGAGAACAGTTCCTCGTACATGGACGCGACGCGCCGCGGCGTGGCCTCGAGGCCTTCGCGATCGGGATCCTCTCCGATACCCAGGAGCAGCTCTCGCACCGCGCGCTCTATGCGCTCCGGATCGAGGCTCACCGCCTCACCTCATCCATCGGTCACCTCACCTGTGTACACGTGCAGGTCACGAAGGTTCCTGAACCGTTCGGCGACGTCGAGCCCGTAGCCAACCACGAAGTCGGGCGGAATACGGAACCCGACATAGCGAAGGTCGAGATCGGTTCTCTGCCGACCCTCTTTTACCAGGAGCGCGCAGACCTCGAGGCTGGCAGGCTGGCGCGCAAGCAGGTTTCGCCTGAGATACGAAAGGGTGAGCCCGCTGTCGACGATGTCCTCGACGATGATCACGTGGCGGCCGGTCAGGTCGGTGTCGAGATCCTTCACGATCCTCACGACGCCGCTGGTGGAGGTTCCGGTGCCGTAGGAGGCGACGGCCATCACGTCTACCTCGACCGGGAGACGGATCTCGCGTGCCAGGTCGCTCATGAACACGAACGCCCCCTTGAGCACGCCGACGAGCAGAGGTGGCCGGTCGGCGTAGTCGGCGGCTATCTGCGCCCCCAGCTCGCCGACCTTGCGGCGCAGGTCGGCTTCGCTGACGACGACGGGGCCGATCAGCGGATCATCTCTCCACTTGCCGGCGCTCAACTCGTCCCTCCACCAACATGGACGACAAGCGGCTCTGCCCGAAGACGTCCGGCAGTCCTGCGTACCCGCGTGGTCGGAGCGACCTCGGTCCCGAGCACCTCCCCGCGCGACGGCGAGCACCCGCTCCACCGCTGCAAGGTCCGGTGGGTAAGGCCCGTCTCCTCTGAGCCACCCCCTTAGCGCTCGCCTCGCAATAGGCGCCGGCGCGGCGGCAATCTCTGCCGCGTCGGTCGGATCGAGGTCCGCAGCCTTGGCGCCAAGCCAATCTGCGTCTTCTCCCGCGAGAAGCGCGAGCCGAGCAAGAAGAGGCGTCACGTCGCGTCCGGCAAGCTCGGAACAGAGAGGCAGCAACTCGTGTCGCACCCGGTTCCTCTGGATGGAGGGGTCGACGTTCGACGGGTCCTCCAGGGGTTCGAGACCTGCTCCGAGCGTTACTCCGAGCGCCTCTTTGCGACGGAGAGCGAGAAGCGGGTGCTCGGGTCCCGGTCTCATCGCCGCGAGACCGTCGGGCCCCGTCCCCCTGAGCAGCCTGAGAAGCACCGTCTCGGCCTGGTCGTCCATCGTGTGGCCCGTGGCCGCACCCTTCGGCAGGACGGCGCGTCTGGCTGTTCGTGCTCGAGCCTCTAAGTTCGGGCCGAGCCCAACCATTGCGTTCAGAGCGCGAAAACTCGCACCGAGACGGCGCGCAGCTTGCTCGACACGCTCGGCTTCCTCGCCCGATCCGGGTCGCAATCCGTGGTCAACGTGCACCGCCGTCACCTCGCAGCCGGCGGCGGTGGCGAGCACGAGCAGCGCGAGGGAGTCGGCTCCGCCCGACACGGCGCACACGACCGGTTTCCCTGACTCCGGAAAGGTGCAACGGCCTAGAAGCGACCGCACCCCCTCGTCGGGGTTCACCCTGCGACGAGCTGAAGGCTGTTTATGCGGGCGACCCAAGCGGACGGATCCCGGATCTCCTCGAGCGTCGGGAGACGGTCGGGCGCCTCCCAGACCCGCGCAAGCAGGTCGGGTCCACCGACCGCCTCCACGGCTTCGATGAATCGCTCCCCTTGCTCGTACTGGCGCAATTTGGCGTCCATGCCGATCAGCTGCTGCATCAGCCGGGCCCCGGGGCCGGCACGCTTGCGCCGTTCGCGCAGCGCACTCGCAAATCTCGCCGCCTCGGGCACGAGCTCTGCGCCAGCCCGGTTCATCGTGATGTCGCCGTGCCCCTCGAGAAGGCTCATGAGCGCCTGGATCTTCCCGATCGTGGCGAGCTGCTCGGGTGCAGCGAAGAGCCCGATGAGGCCCGACTGCTCTAGTGGATTGCGCCCGGCCCTGATCTCGTCGATCGCCCGGCGAAGGGACTCGGCGAAGCGACCCGGGTCCGGAGTCATTCCGGCGAGGCCTTCTTCAACGAGCCCGAGAAAGTACTCGTGCAGCCAAGGCACCCCGGTGAACTGGCACCGGTGGGTCACCTCGTGAAGAGCGATCCAGAGCCGGAACTGGTCGGGCGGGAAACCGTGCTTTCGCTCGAGCCCGACGATGTTCGGCCCGACGTACGAGACGACGTCACCACCCGAGCTCGTCGACTCTGGGCTCGTCGACTCTATGCTCGTCGAATCGGGATTCGTCGCCTTTGGGCTCGCCGAATCTGAATCTGCGCCCGAGTCCTCGGTGAAGAGGATGTCGTACTGGCCGAGGACCCGAGTCGACATCCAGCCGATCACGAGGCCGAGCTGAGTGCCCGTGACGGCACCAGACACAGACGACAAAGGACGCGGGAGCTGGGACTGCTCGAGCTTTTCGAGCAGAGGTGCCAGGAGTCTGCGGAACGAACGGATATTGGCCCGGACCCAATCGGCGCGGTCCACGACGACTCCCCGCGGAGGGCCTGAGCGGGGATGCAGGCCCGTCGCCCGAACGACGAGGTCCTCTGCCTGGGCGGTGAATCGTGCGAAGTCGGCCTCGACTTCGGCGGCCGCCTTGGAATCGAGCTCCACCAGCTGTGGGCCCCCGATCGTCTTGAGACGGCCGGAGCTGACCCACACACCGACGCGCTCCGCGACGTCCCACGAAACAGGGCTACTCATAGGGCCAGCATAGAGAGACTCGGCTTGCCACCCGCACTCGGGTATGCCTAGCGGTTCTCTTCCTCGAGGAGCGCCGCCTTGATGCGGTCGATCAGCTCCTTCGGGACACGCTCGGTGCACCGGCTGGCGATCACGATCCTGAGCTCACGTTCGAACCCGACGGCCTGGAAGCAAGGGGAGCAATCGTCTAAGTGCCTTTGGATCTGTACGCGCCTTTCTTCGGTCAGCTCGCCGTCGAGGTACTGGTAGAGACGCTCCACCGTTTCGTTGCAATCGGCGGCGTTCTCACCGGTGCCCATCTATCTCCTCCCTCGCTCCCGTGGCTGACCGACGACCGCTCGCTCACGCACGAGTGTCGGCCGTGACCAGCCCTCGGGCCTCGGCGTAATCCAACAACGCCTTTTGGAGGGCTCTTCTTCCCCGGTGGATCCTGCTCATGACCGTCCCGATAGGAACGTCGGTGATGTCGGCTATCTCCTTGTAAGAAAAACCCTCGACGTCGGCGAGCAGAACGGCTATCCGGAACGCTTCGGGGAGCGACTCGATCGCCCGCTTCACCTCGTCGTCGGTTATCCGCTCGAGCAGTTCATCCTCCGCAGATCGCCCCGCGCCCGCGGCAGAGAGCTCACCCAGACGCTTGTAGAGGTAGAGGTCCTCGATGTCCTCGACGTCGGCCTTCTCAGGACGCCGTTTGGAGGCCCTATAGCTGTTTATGAACGTGTTCGTGAGTATCCGGTAGAGCCAGGCCTTCAGGTTCGTTCCTTCTTCGAAGGACCCGAAAGCTCGGTACGCCTTCAGGAAAGTCTCCTGGACGAGGTCTTCCGCGTCGGCAGGATTCGCGTCATACGCAGCGCAGCGCTGTAGAGGGCGGGCATGAATTCCATTGCCTGCTCGGTGAACTGCGACCGGTCGGCCATGCTGAGCACTGTACCTGTAGGGAGCGTCACGCTCCCTTCAGGACCCTTCCTCTGAGCGCCGCCAATGCGAGCGTCATGCTCACGAGCCCGATTCCGGCGAGCGCGGCGAGGCCTTCTAGAACCGTCCCGGCCTGCCATCCGGTGGTTATGAGAGAGCGGAGCGCTCCCAGCAGGTAGGTGATCGGGTTGTAGGTGGCGATTGTCGAGAGCCAACCGGTGAGTGCCTGCTTCGGCACGACGGCGTCGCTCAGGAAGAAGAGCGGGAAGAACACGACGAACGACGCGTTCACGGCTGCAGGGCTTCCCGTCTTGAGAGCGACCGCGTAAGGAAATCCGGTGAACGCGAGACCCCAGAGAGCGGAGAACGCCACGAAGGCAAGGACTCCGCCTATCCCGGACGAAAACCTGACGCCGACACCAAAGCCGATCGCGAGAACCGGCACGCACAAAGCGATGATCACGACGACGTCAGCAGCCATGAGCCCGAGCAGAAGCGCGGAACGCCGGATCGGCGTCATGCAGAGACGGTCGAAGTAACCGCTCTGGATGTCAGTGACGAGGGTGGGCGCCCTCGACATCCCCGTCACCGCAAAAGCGATCGCCATAGGGAGCAGAAAAGCCTTGTAGTCGAACGCGCCCTTGGCGAACTTCTCGAGCGCACCGAGGTTGACGGCGTAGAAGAAGGCTGGCACGAACACAGCGGGGAGCACGGAAGCCGGTTCGCGCGGGATCTGGCGAAGCGCGCGCCCCGCCACGGACAAGAGGTCTCTCGTCATGCCGGCCTCTTTGCCCTTGATCGTCCCGCTCGAGGCGCTCATCGGACGTCTCGGTCGATGATCGGAGAGTGCGTCAGTTCCCTGTACACGTCGTCGAGAGTGGGCGTTCGAAGGGTGATGCTCTTCACCTCGAGCCGAGCATTCCCGAGCGCAACCGCGACCGCTGTCAGTGCGCCCGGCCCGTCGGAGGTGGAGAGGACGAGCCTTGCGTCCTCGATCGAGACGTTGTCTATCGCCGGTAAACGGCCGAGGTCGATGAGAGCGCCGGCAACGTCGCCCCGGATCTCGCCGGCTGCGTCCGTCTGCAGATCTGCCACGATCAGGTCCTGCCCGATGGATCTCTTCAACTCGTCAGGTGCGCCGATGGCTGCCAGGCGCCCCCGAGCGATGAACCCGACGCGATCGGCCAGCGCGTCCGCCTCCTCGAGGTACTGGGTCGTGAGGAAGATGGTCATACCGAGCTCGGCGTTGAGCCTCCTGACCTCGGCCCAGACGTTTTCGCGGCTTGTCGGGTCGAGTCCCGTGGTCGGCTCGTCCAGAAAAAGGATCTCGGGGTTGTGAACGAGCGCCGCCGCCAGATCAAGCCTGCGCTTCATCCCTCCTGAGTACGTGGCGATGAGCCGGTCGATCGACGACCCGATGTCCACGAGATCGAGTACCTGATCGAGGCGGGTCCGGATCTCGGCGGACCTGAGGCCGTAAAGCCTCCCTTGCAGAGTGAGCAGCTCGCGACCGGTCTGACGATCGTCGAGCGCCGCCTCCTGGAGGGCCACGCCGATCCGCAGTCGCACCTCCTGAGGGTTCTCCACGACGTCGTAGCCGGCGACCGTCGCGCTTCCCGCTGTCGGGTGCAGAAGGGTGCAGAGCACCCGGATCAACGTGGACTTGCCGGCTCCGTTCGGGCCAAGGAAGCCGAAGATCTCGCCCACGGGCACCGACAGGTCGATCCCGTCGACTGCTGTGACGGAGCCGTAACGCCTGACCAGCCCAATGGTCTGCACCGCAGGCTGGGCGACCGATAGCCCGGCCGCAGGGGAATTGCCGGCGGCGGGGGATTCCGGCTCGGCCGTCAATTGCATGTTCAGATACTATCCGGTATCTAACATACTGTCCAGTAGGTTCGTTGATATACTGCCAGCGACCATCCATGGCACTCGATCCGCTGACACCTGAGCGCAGGCGCCGACTCACCCGCGACCACCTTCTCGACGCTGCGGAGAAGGTTCTCGCCGAGCGCGGCTTCCACGGCGCCTCGCTGGACGAGGTCGCCGCAGCAGCTGGCTTCACCAAGGGCGCCGTCTACTCCAACTTCAAGAACAAAGAGGACCTGTTCCTGGCGTTGCTCGAGACCTACTGGGCCCGCGAGTCGGATGCACTTCGCGAGACGCTCGATTCGTCCGACATACCGCCCGAGTGGCGTCTGTCGGACTTCGTAGCGTTGATCCGCGACCAGCTGACCCAGGTGCCGGGAAACTGGCCCGCGCTGTATCTGGAGTTCTGCGTCTACGCGCTGAGGAACCCCGCTGCCCGCACTCGGCTCGCGCAACTGAACGATGCGATCGTCGAATCGGTCGCAGAGATAATCGAAACCGAACGCGCACGGCGCGGGATCGTCACCGACGAGCCTGCGAAGCACGTCGCGATGATCATCGAAGCCTTCTTCCGGGGAGTCGGCATCATGCGCGCCCTCGATCCGGAAGCGGTGGACGAACCTTTCTTGGAGACGGCGATCTCTTTCGTGGCTCGCGGAGTTGTCCCCCGAATTCCGGTGCTACGCCGGCGGACCTTGCGCCCGGCTGACCACAGATCGCGCTCAGCTCAACCCGAAGACCCGTATTGGATCGGGACCGTGAGCACCTGGATCCTCCGCCAGGTGCCCGCGCCGAGAGACCAGTCCGTCATTTGCGACAAGCTCGCGCTCAGCGCGTCGACTTTCCCGCTCGCGGCGACCGAAACGCTTTCAGTGCCGGCCGGCAGCGGGGGTAGGTCCCGCCACGACGTGCCGCCGTTCGCTCCCGCGACTGCGGCTCGGAGACCACCTGCAACCGATTTCGACTCGACCACCAGCGATCCGTCGGGCCCGAATCCCGAAGAGACGATCGCGGCGTCTGACGGGAGTGCGAACGCCTGAGAGACGGACCACGAACCCGTCTTTCCGTCGCGCCACATCCCGTAGAGAGTGTTGCCCGACGCAATGCGCGCGTAGACCAGCGCGACGATCCGGTCTCCTTGTGAAGACAGGCGGAGAACGGTGAATTCCCCCTCGGAGGCACCGAGCTTCGGCCCGATGAGTTGCAGGTTGTCGGCATTCGAGCTGCCGCCGCCTGCACGAAAGATCCCGACCACACCAGGAGTGGCGCAGTCCGATCCGAGCAGTTCATCGTTCCCGAAAGCGGCGAGAGCCGTAAGTTCACCCACACCGCAGGATCGGCCCGCTCGAGAATTCGCCACGTCGTTCCTCGTATAACCGATCGACCAATTCGTGTCGATCCCGGTTCCGTCCTCGACCCTCGAGGCGGTACCGTCCAGCACCGCTAGCCGCGCGCCCGGTTGCTGTGGTGCAATCAGAACGTCCGGAATCGACTCAGTCCCGAACGGGATGACACCGTCGCTCCATGTACTGCCGTTGTCGTAGGTGAACGCAAGAGGCGAGAAGGTCCGAAAGTTCGTCGCGTCGAACACGACCGCGATAGAGCCATTAGGACCAGGTGAAGCTGCCAACCCTCCGTTGTCGGCAACACCCGGCGGTGTGACGAGCGTCCAGTCCGTTCGACCGCTCGGACGGAAGAACAACTGCCAGAACGTATTGAGGGGATCACTCAGGTGCCCCATGGGCAGGATCGCCCAGCTTCCTGCGGGCGTGACGAAAGATGAGGCGAGCGGTGCGCTCGGCCACGCCTCACTTCGCGAGTGTGGCGCCGATGTCCCGGCGAGGAGGCCCACCGCAAGCCCGACGCACACGGCTACTACTCCTGCGCCGGCGATCAGCGCTGAGCGGCGAGTCCCGAGTGATCTGTCGCGAACGCCATTTGCCACCGCGCTCGGAGGCTAACTGAGTGGTCGCTGCAGCACACTTCGTCTACGCAGACCGCAGACCATCTGCGCGCTCAGGGTTGGACGGGGCCGCCTCCGACGTCGTAGTTGCAGTTGGGACCACCGGAGTCCACCCTCTCGAGCAGGCCTCCGGCGCCCGGCGCGCCGACCTCGATGTCCGTCTCACCCGCAGGTGCAGAAAGCGTTGCGCCGCTAGCAGGAGACGCGACGTGGGAGAACGGGACGTCTATCTCGACGACGCCGTTGGCCCCGAGAGTGAAGTGCCCGGTGTCGTTGGTATTAACCGGGTTGTAGTTAGAGGTCGAACCCGTCTTGGTGACAGTCCCGTCGCTGAAAGTCGGAGTCGCACCAGGAACCGCCGTGAGCTCGGCGTTGGCGAAGTACTCGGTGCCGCCATAGCTCCAGACCCCGTACCATTCCGACGCATCGGCACCTGTCGGAACCGTCTCTGCGAGGTTCGAGACCGTCAGCAGGATCCGCAGCGAGTTGCCGTCCCCGCTCACACTCATGGCGCCCGCGAGAAGCGACAGCTGCGGGTCTGAGTTACCCAGGGTGTCGGTGGCCGTGTGGGGAGGATTGGCCCAGAGACCCGAGGTAACGGAACAGCCTCCACCACCTCCACACGGAAGCAGACCGGGTTGTCCACAGTCTTCGGGAGGTGCCGGCGGGATATTCCTCGTCGGGGTCAGAGTGGACCTGCCGGTCGCGTACTGAGCAAGCTTGGTGACATTGGGACTTCCGAGGCCCGAGACGTAGTCCCAGCCGCTCGGGTCCACCGTGGGCGTGCGGGGAAGAGAGGTGTAGTAGCTGTTCGAGGTGATGGGGCTCTGCGATCCGCCCCCTATGTCGAAGAAGGCGTTGGCGTCCTCGGTCGGGTTGAGACCTATGCGATACAGGACTGGGTCCGCGAACCCGAGCGTGTACGCGCCCGACGAGCTCTTTAGCGCGGCGGCCTGCACTCTCGTCCACATGCCCATCCAAAGTGGCGACGACAGGCTCGTGCCGGCGCCTTGCTGATCGTTGACGCCACCCATGGTCACCCCGTAACCGTTGCTGACCACGTCTCCCGACTGGGCGGCGACGTCAGGGATGCCGCGGCACGGCGTCGGGGAGGCGTACGGAGTCCCGTCCGGCTGCGAGAGGCAGTCCTGCTGATCGAGGGCAGGTGTGCCCTGTTGGAACGAAGGCTCCGGAATGTAGAAGGTGTTGCCGCCCCCAGAGAAGGTCCAAGCGGTCTCTTCGGCCCGTTTGGCGTTAGAAGCGGGCGCGGTCTTGGTGCTCTGTGTCCCGTATACCACCGTGCCACCCACGGCGACCACGTAAGGACTCGATGCCGGGTAGTTGGTCTCGGGGTATGCCTGGTTGGCTACGCCGTTTCCGGCGCCGATTACTGCAGCCACCACCACCGGGCACGAAGACCCTGTGTCACCTGTCGAAGAGAAGAGCGTCTTTCCCTGGAGCGTCGCCTGCTCGAGAGCGTTCTCTGACGCCGCCGTGAATGCGACACCAGCCGTACCGGCGGGACCGCCTTCAGGAGTGCTGATCCCGCCTCCACCGCCGGTCAAGGCGCTGGTCGGGTCCTCTTCGCATTCGCCGAATGATGCGTTCGCCTGGTAAGGGCCGTTCGGGTCCGAGCCCCACGCACTTATGTCCGCGAGGACCGATGAGTCGGTGAGGTCCCTCGCGAAGTACAGCGTCTCAGAATGGGCCTTAGGAGACATCCCGGTGGAAGCCTGAGTGTCGATATCCCACTCGCCACTTCCCGACGTGTCCTGGAAGTCGTCGCCGACCGAGTTGATCTTGATCCTGATCTGCGGAAGGTTGTGTTCTGCCTCGAAGGCGCGCAGGTCGGATATCACCCCGGACACCGCCCCCTCGCCCAGGATCGCCATGCTCTGTCCCTGCCCGAAATCGGCACTGGTATTCGCGATGCTCTTCGGCTGGCCGTAGATCGACCAAAGGTCCTGAGGAGTCGTGAGGCCGACGCACTGGCTCTGTTCGCAAGTGGTCTGGTGAGTGCGGGAGGCGAGCAGGTTGTTCAGGCCGATGACGCCGGCGACGTCCAGGCCGGCAGGGACCGTCGGGCCGTTTGTGTTCGCGTAGAAGGTCTTGTTCCCTTCGCGGAAGTTCGACATCTTGACGGAGAAGGTGCGCTCCGCGGCGCCCGCTGTGCCGTTCAGGAGCATGAACTCGTTCGTGTTAGGGGCGTAAGTGACCTTCAGACCGTCACGGATAGCCCAGGACTTCAATTGGTCGAACGTCGATTGGGGGAAGCCGAATTGCTGCGCCACTTGATTCGCCGTCATGAAGTGGTGGTAGAGCGGGCTCTTAGGATTGTAGATAGCGCTGTAAGCCGCATTCTGCGCCGCAGCTTCGGGGTTGGCGAGGGTTATGGCGACCTGAACGGGAGTACTCGTAGGAGTCGTTCCCAGCGTTACCGCGTGGTCGAGTCCGCCGAGCACGTCCGTGCTTAGAACGGCTGTCCGGAGCACACCTGATTGCGAAGCGCCGCCGGCACCGAGTGCTGCAGTGCCATTGAGTGCGAGTGGGATGATCAACGCTGCAGCGCCAACCATTCCTTGCAGCATTCTCCGCAATCCCGACTGCCTTCGGGGCGCGCGCCGCGATCTCTTCGTTGACATTCCCGCCTCCAATAGAGGAATAAGACTCGTTTACGCCAGGTTGCGGCACGCCATACCCACCGGCGAAACCTCTAAAACCGGAGTGTCCGGCCTCCGGAGCTACAAGTCGATCGGAGAGTCGTCCGGGGTGAGTAGAAGGTCTTCGATCTGGAAGTGCTCGCGCCAGTCAAGCAGGAGGTCGCGCACCGTCGGATAGGTCCTCGGACTACCGCTCGTTCTGTCGATGACCGCGAGGGAGTAACCGAGGCCATGGAAATAGTTCAAGTACTCCGCCGGAGTCGATCCTGAAACCTGTTCCAACATGGCTTCGCTGAGCTCGGTCGTGACGACCGGGCGATAGCGCTCGATCAACTTTCGGGCGCCTGCTACCACACGGGCTTCTGCTCCCTCGACATCGATCTTCAGAAGCCCGACGGGCTCGTCAACCAAATCGTCCAACCGGAACGTCGGCACGACGGTTCCGGGATTAGCCAGGAGGTCCTCGTCGTCTACGAGGCCGCCGTTCGATCCGATATGCGTCGAGTAGTAGGCCCAGCCGGTCTGCGCATCGCAGGCCACGGGCAGGACGGTCACGTTGGTCCGTCCCTTCAGGCGCATCGTGCTCAGCAGAAGGCGGCAATTCTCCGAACTCGGCTCGATCGCAATGACTCTGCCTTCTGATCCGACGAGTGCTGACGCCAACATCGAGTAGTAGCCGACGTTGGCACCGACATCGACGACGGTCATACCGGGCCTACAGAACCGTTCGAAGACGGCCGTCAAGTGGGGTTCGTATTCCCCGGCCTGCAAGGTCAAGGACACCGAACGGTCGGCAGTGTCGCACAGGAGCTCGATGTCTCCCACCCGTGCCAGGGTCACGTCGTCGCGAGAAAGCTGGATCGAGAAATTGGTCAACGCAAGCTGGTGTTCGACTGCACCGAGCATTCGGCGGATCGTCGAACGGGTCGCTCAGGTCTCCTGTTCCGGCGTCGTCAACCAGCTGTCGGATGGCGGGGTCCTTCAAGTTCGGGTAAAGCAACTTCACAAGCTCCGGGTACGTCAACCCTCGTTGTGGCAGCACTCCGCCCAAGCGACGGATCGTCCTGATCCGGATCGCTTCGACAAACTGCTCGAGATTCATGGGGCCCGCAGAGTACATCGGGCGCTTCAGGACATGAGCCAAGACAGCAAGTACCGCCGGCCTCCAAACAAGCGACCGGCGGCACTCTTTGCCAAATATGCGACTAAACGCTGGTTCTCCTAAACGCTGCTTCTCCGCACCAGCATCACGATAGCGAGGATGACAAGGATCAACACGACCGTTCCAATTCCGATGTACATGGCTGCCTCTCCTTTCTCCGCTATTGCTCTTCAATTGCAGATGGTCGAGTGCTCTGCTTGCGAGCACTTCCGAACGTGGCTCTACGTGTGCGTGTCGTCTAGGTGTACGTGTCCTCGCGGCGCACCACGTTCGTCCCGTCGTCAACGACAGTCCGATGCCTTCGCCAGCCGCCGCCCCCACCCCAAAGACCGAGGGCCAAGAGCGACAATACGAATCCGATCACACCGACGATCATCAGGATCACCCCGACGGTGCGTATATTGAAACCGTGCTGGTACGGGCTCACAGTAACGGCGAAATCGAGAATTGCGCCGACCGCGAACACAACGATACTCGCAGCTATACCGCTAACCATCTCAACATCCTCCTTCAACGGTTACGCGCCTCGGATTTGCCTGTACCCGAACTACCCGTGCGAAAACGGTCATTTTCAAACCTGAATGCGTCCGTTCACCAGCGGTACCAGCGGGCACCGCGCCCGCCTGCTGCTTCGCCACGAGCAAGAACGAAACCCAACACCCAGACGAAGAACACGACAAGCGCGATTATCCACAGCGTGTGCACCGCAAACCCCAGGCCTCCGAGAAGGAGGGCAATTAGAAGCACAAGCAAGATGAGCGCCATCAAGCACCCTTCTCCTGGGCCGCACGCTCGCGACTCTCCGCTGCCTTTTCTTCAACTCGGTGGGCTTCCGCCTGAGCCTCGCGCTTGGCGGCGTCTCGAGCTGCTTGGGCTTTGTCCTGCTGCGCCCGGCCTTCGGAGGTGAGCTTGTCGTTGTCCGTTACGGCGCCGACGGCTTCTTTTGCCCTTCCCTTGATTTCTTCCGCGATACCCGTCGCAGCTTCTTTCGGTCCGCTTGCCATGATCTTCTGTCCTTCCGTTTCCGTAGATAGCTCGACCCACCGTTGATACGACGCGCCGTCGCTATGTCTGCTTGATGCCCTCAGCACGTTTCGCTGGTCAGCACGAACGTTTCGGACGTGGCTTACCTCGTCCGTGGTCCGAGGGGAACACAAGGAGCATCCCCACACGCGATGTGCTTCAAACGGTACGCCCAGCAATTTGCAGGCGGTATGGACATTGGACCTGGACAGCGAGCGGCCCGCCTCACGAGGGGCGGCCTTCGCACCGGCGCCGCCGACCTGGCGCATCGACTACCGCGGCAAGTGGACTGGAAGTTCCGACAGTCCTCGGAGATTGATGCGGCCGTTCCACGCTGGCTCGCCCGCAATTTCGAGCCGCGGGAAGCGTCGGATCAGCGCTCCGATAGCGAGCTGAGCTTCGAGCCGTGCCAGTGCGGCTCCCAAACAGAGATGATGTCCTCCACCGAACGACAGGTGCCCTTTGGCGTCGGATCTCGCCAAGTCAAGCCGATCTGCTTGCTCGCCCCAGCGGCTCTTGTCGCGATTAGCCGAGCCGAGGACCAAGACCGCGAATGCTCCGCGCTCTATCGTCTTGCCTCCGACTTCGATCTCGCGCAAAGTAATGCGTCGAGACATCTGAACCGGGCTGTCGAAGCGGAGAAGCTCTTCGACCGCATTCACCACGAGGTCGGGTTTCTCTTCGATCAATTCCAGCTGCGCACGGTGCCGGAGAAGGGCCAAGGTCCCGTTACCGATGAGGTTCACTGTGGTCTCGTGACCAGCGATGTAGAGCAGCATCACCTGGTCTGCCAATTCGTCCTCCGAGAGGACATCCCCGTTCTCCTCGGCTGCGATCAGTCCAGACAACAGGTCCGCGCCCAAGTTGTGTCGCTTCCAGGCGATCGCCTCTTTGATCAGTTCCACCATGCTCCGACCGGCTCCGGCGATAGCGCGAAGTGTGTCGGGGTCGTACACAGGTTCGAGGGTTCGCACCAGCAGCCCAGACCACTCGCGTAGCTGCTCGGCATCGGTTTCCGGCATGCCGAGGAGCTCGGTGATCACCTGGAAGGGCAAGGGGAACGCCAGATCGCCGATGAGCTCGGCGTCTCCGCGCTCGGCAACCCGATCGAGAGCCTCGTCAACGAGCTGTTGGATCCGCGGAGCGAGCCCTTCCACCATGCGGGGCGTGAATGCCTTGGACACGAGCCGGCGAAGCCGAGTGTGGTCGGGCGGGTCCCGATTCAACATGGCATAACTACCTCGCTCCGCCTCGTCTCCGAGCACCTCTCGAGCAAGGTCGGTCAACGGACCCGGGTTGGCGAATCGGTCTTCGACGCTCAGCTCCGAGTCGCGCAGGAGACGCAGCACATCGTCGTAGGCGAACAAGACCCAGATTCCGAAGGGGCTTTGGTGGACCGGGTCAGCGTCGCGAAGCGCCTCGTATTGGGGATACGGATCGTCCGTGAAACCGGGCTCGAACGGGTTGTAGAGCATGGTCGTGTCAGTCATCGTCTTATCTCCCTATCCCGTGATCTCTGGCATGCTGCTTCCAATCGGCGCTCGGATCAAACCTTCTCGTCGTTGCTTGGCGGCCAGTGTGGTTCGGCAGGGGGCGTTCGCCAGCCATAAGTCGAGGCGAGGCCCGTCAAAATTTGAGTGGCGCGAGCTACTGCCGGCCGGGCGTCATCGGCGCGATGAAGAAGAGACCAGCCCCAGAGGGGCACAGGCTGTCGGACCGGGCGGCGCGTCAAGGTCGGCGGCATCGGCGCCGCGTGGCGCTTTGGCGACTCGAGCACAGGCCGGTCCAAACGGGCTACGTGATCGAAGAATGCTGGGCCAGCAATACCCCATCGTTGATCTTGGTCACGGACGCCTGATTCGCCGCGGCGAAGGCGGAGGCGTATCGGTTCCATGACCTCCATGATGCTTCGTCGACGTCGATGAGGACAGTGATCTCGGCAGCCGGCACACTCTCGTGACGAGTTGTCTTATGGGCGCGTGGCATGACGGCCTGCAGGGTCTCGTACCACAAAAGGTGCGCAGACAAGTTGAGCCGTGCGATGTCGGCCCCTTCGACCCATGCGATGCCGAGGTCGAGACTCCCTTCGGCCACTCGTCCCGCTTGCGCATGTGACGGGAGGATCCACTCGTCGATGCGAATCCGAGGGTCTCGGATTGCTGCTGCCTCTGGGGGAAGCCAACTGACATAGCCCAGTCGCAGCGGGAGGTCCGCGCCGCCCTCTCGGGCTCGATCGAACGCCCTCGCCGCGGAGGCCAATGCCTCCCGGGAATCGCTCAAAAACTGGCTGCCGGTGGGCGTCAACTCGACGTGTCGGCGGTCGCGGACGAGAAGCTGAGTCCCGAGTTCACGTTCGAGGTTACTGATCTGTTGCGACAGCGACGGTCCCGAGATGTGAAGACGCTCCGCTGCCCGACCGAAATGCAATTCCTCGGCAACGGCGACGAAGTAGCGCAGCTGCCTGAGTTCCACGCGGTCGATGTTACGTCCGACACAGGTGTTAGGCGACGCCTAACACTCTTTGGATATAAGTCGTGGACTCACGACGAACACAAGGTTTTACTAAGAACATGATCGTCGCGTTGTTACAGAACGTGAGTTCCGTTCCCTGCTAGAGCGCAAGGACGTGCAAAACCGAGGTTCAACACAACCGCGGACAAGGAGCCAGAAAATGCCCACTGTCATGGTCGGAAACGAGAACAATGATCCGATCGAGATCCACTACGAGGATCACGGACGGGGTGAGCCGATCGTTCTGATCCACGGCTATCCGCTGAACGGCAACTCGTGGGAACGCCAAGAGCGGGACCTGCTCGCCAATGGATATCGAGTGATCACCTATGACCGCCGGGGCTTTGGCCGCTCCAGCCAGCCGATCATCGGCTACGACTACGACACGTTTGCAGGCGATCTGAAAACGCTCATCGAACATCTCGACCTGAATGACGTCGTCCTCGTCGGCTTCTCCATGGGCACCGGCGAGGTGGTCCGCTACATCGCGACCTATGGGTCCGAACGCGTTCGCAAATCCGTCCTGCTCGGCACGATTCCCCCCTTCGTACTCAAGACCGACGACAACCTCGAAGGCGTGGAGGGGAAGGTCTTCGACGACCTGAAGACGGCTGTCGCCAATGACCGCTATGCATTCTTCGAGGGCTTCTTCAACGACTTCTACAACGTGGATGTCCTCCGCGGAACTCGCATCAGCGACCGGGCCTGGCAGGCGAGCTTCAATGTGGCCGCAGACTGCTCACCATTCGCGTCGTATGCCTGCGTTGACACTTGGTTGACCGACTTCCGCGCCGACCTACCGAAGATCGACGTTCCGGTGCTGGTCATGCACGGCACCGCTGACCGCATACTTCCTTTCGAGGTGACGGCTGCCCGCCTTCCGGCGTTGATCTCCGACTGCACACTTGTTCCAGTTGAGAGCGGCCCGCACAACATTGCCTGGACGCACGCCGAGGAGATCAACGCGGCTCTGCTCCAGTTTCTCAGCGAGGGCCGTTAGTGCTTATTCCAGCGTCCGCGGACCGTTACCGCTGCTCTGCCTCGAATCACCGATCAGTTACCAACAAAAGGAGTCGCAATGTCCAACCACTTCAGCGCTGACAAGCTCAAATTCCCTGGCGACGATAGGCGCCTCGACTTGACCGACGTGTTCGTATTCACGTCATCGGACAACCCTGACAAGACGGTGTTCATCATCGACTCGAACCCAACGAGCGCTCCGCCTCCGATCCCGGCGCCAACGACCGGCCCAGAGTTCCACCCCGACGCGGTCTACCGGATCAACATCGACAGTAACGGCGACTTGAAAGCCGACGTGGCGTTCTCCTTCACCTTCTCTCAGCTCGAGAATGGCAAGCAGACCGGGAAGGCCTGGCTTGCCACGGGTAGACAGGCCACAAGCCCCGAGCCAGTCGGCGAACTGCTCACCGACTCCCTCCCCGTCAGCTTCGACGGCATGCTCCGACCCGTCGAGGTCGGCCCGATTCGGATGTGCGCCGGACTGCGCAGCGATCCATTCTTCGCCGACGTGGAGGGGGCCCTGCACGGATTCCAGTGGACCGGCCACGACGACTTCGCGGACAACAACGTCGACTCCATTGCACTCGAGGTACCCAACGAAACGCTCGGCTCGGACAACGTAATCGGAGTGTGGGCCTCGATCAGCCTGCGAAGAGACGGCAAGCTCGTGCAAATGGACCGCGGAGGTCATCCAACCATCAACCCCTTCATCAACCCAGACGGCGAGAAAAACCTGTACAACTCCCGCCAGCCAGCCGACGACGTCGCCAACTACCTGACGCCGTGGTCCAAGATCCTGGAAAGTGGCGGCTATTCGCCCGAGGAGGCCAAGGTGGCGGCCATGCAGGTCCTCCCCGACATTCTCCGCTATGACCGCACCCAGCCCGCCACTTACCCAAACGGTCGCGTCCTCACGGACGACGTCTACAGCATGCGCTTCTCCTGGCTGAGTCACGGCAAGGTTCCACCCACCGGGCTCAAGCCGCACGACGACCTACAGGTCCGGTTCCCCTACCTCGGCGTTCCCAACCCTGCAGTCTGAAATCGCGTCGCCTCCGATCAAATGAACACGCCAAATTGGGAAAGTGGTGAGGACACATTGATGGAGTTCCTCGTTCAGTTCGAGCTGGACATCCCGGACGGTGTCGGCGATTCTGAAGTCGAAGACCGCGGGAGGGCCGAAGCAGTTGCGGCAGAGAGGTTGGCGGAAGAGGGGCACCTCATTCGCTTGTGGCAGGTGCCCACCGGCACCGCCCTCAACACGGTGCTCGGCCTCTATCGTGCCCGGACCAAAGCCGAACTCGACGCACTTCTGCGCGCTCTACCGATGTACGAATGGATGCAAATGTCGATCACGTCCCTCGTTCAGCATCCGAACGATCCGGCGAGAGTTCACGCAAGCGCGTAGATGAGTCGGATAGAAAGAAGTTGCACTCACGACATCTACCGTCCCCTTAGGAGCGTGTCGTGAGTAAGCGGCTTCCCGAACCTCACCTGATGAAGATCTTCCGTTTGGAGGCGATCCTGGGCGAGGCGCTCGATGTAGGAGAAGTGGCGCAGGGACGTCGGCGAATCGTCCCCCTGACCGGTGGCACATTTACCGGGCCCGAATTGAACGGCACGCTCCTGCCGGGAGCCAGCGCCGACTGGCAGATCGTTCTACCGGACGGCACCGCGCTCGGCGACGTCCGCTACACACTGCGGACTGATCGCGGTGACGTGCTCTTCGTCCGATCGCAGGGGGTGCGCCACGGCAGCGTCGAGGTTCTCGCTCGCCTCGCTCGCGGTGAGGACGTCAACGCGGGTGAGTATGTGTTCCACATGGCAACGCAGATCGAGACGGCGGCGCCCGCTTTCGACTGGTTGAACAAGGGCGTCTTCATCAGTGTGGGCGGACGCCGACCTGGCGAAGTGATCTACGAGGTCTACCTCGTCGCGTGAACTCCACCTTTGCGGTCGGCGGTGACAAGAGCACGTTCGCAGGCATTCAGAGGTCTCGAACCCTCCGCTCGTCGCCACATCAACCGGCACCGAGCGACACAGCCGGTTGCCGGGTGCGAAGCATGTAGATACTCGTGATGACCGCAATGATCCCGTACCCGATCACGGGGGAATAGCTCACGATGGTTGTCCCGCCGCTGACGCTCGACAGCCCCATCGCGGCACCAACGGCTGCCGAGCGCGGCAAAGACCATCGCCAACCACCCGACCCAGGTCCTCGCCAAATGACCGCGGATCATCGCCACGCCGATCGCAACAAGGAAGCCGGCCATGAAGAAGCCGAAGAGTCCGGGCATGACTAGACCGTTCTGCAGGTCGAACAGGACTCGGGTCAGTGCCGGATCCGTCGGTCCCCCTTGTTTATGGAGATAGACCAGAGCTGACAGCGTCACCCCGTCGAATGCGCTGATGGAGGTGGCGACGGCCCCGGTGGTCAGGGCGATCATGCCCAACGGGCTCCTGTGATCCCGTTCGTGGATGACCCGAGCCACCGTCGCGATGAACCAGACTCCGATGGCAGTGCCGAGGACCGTTAAGAGGGTCAGTGCCAGAATCGAGGCTGCGTGAGCCGCAAGATACGAGGAGATCTCGGCAGCCGTCGAGGAGCTCGTCAGGTTTCCGATACCCCCCAACGCAATCGGGGCTCCCGCCAGCAGCACCACTGACAGAAGGCCGAGAGCGCCACCTGTGCGGACCCAACCGGGTTTGATGCCGGACTCTGTGTCAATCGTGGACGCAGTTTCCGTTTGAGCAGTTTGCACTTGAATCGTCATCGTTTCACGACCTCCAAATCTCGAAGAAAGGAACCGTTTGGATTGTCGATCCCACGGTCCCGATGGTCGAGGGCGATGGCACGAAACGTTCGGTGTGGAACCCGCCCCATTTTGGGCGGGTAACCGCACCTTTTTGGGCTGCTCACACCCTTTGTCATTGCAAAGTAGGCGTGTACCCTCACGTGATGGGATCAAGCTTCGACTTGTCGCTCGGGTCGATCTCCCGACGATTGGTCGCAGCCGCCTCCCTCGGGGTCGTTGCTTGTGGCCTCACCGGGACGGCGCTAGTAATCCTGTTGGCCGGGCACGCCACATTTCACGATTTCGACCCCACCAGCGTCGTGCTCCCGTTCACGATGGCGGCCGTCGGAGTAGTCATCGTTGCGCACGTTCCACGGAATCCCGTGGGTTGGCTCTTCGTTTCGGCGGCGTGTGTCGTCGGGATAGAAGCGCTCTGCGGTGCCTTGGCCTTTCGAGCGCTGCTCTTGCACCGCTCTCCTCATGACGTTGGCGTCTGGGCCGAGTGGACTGACAATTGGTTGGGCGGCGTCCTGTTCCCGGCCGGCCTCGCAGCCGTGTTGATGCTTCTCATCCCGAGCGGTCGACTCCCTTCTTCACGCTGGCGTCCCGTTCTCTTCGCGTCACCTTTCATCGTGGGCGTTCTCGCGTTCAGTCAGATGTTCGGCCCGGCGACGATGAAGAACACGAGCGGCGTACCGGCGATCGCCAACCCGCTCGGTGTCCAGGCACTGTCGATCCTGTCGAACTCGACGTTCGACGCGGTGGTCTGGGGTATCGCGCTGCTTTACGCGATTGTCGCCGCAAGCGCCCCACTGGTCCGATTCTTCGGCGCGGGGGCAGAGGAACGCCAGCAGCTCAAGTGGATAGGGCTACCGCTCGCCGTGACGACGGTCGTCTACACGATAATCGCGCTCGGCCCGTCGGGCGTCTCCTCCGCCGGGAACGGTGCTCTCGGCTGGACGGTCGTGATCGTGGGTTATGGAACCGTGTTGCCGATCGCCATCGGGATCGCGATCGTAAAGTACCGCCTCTACAGCATCGATCTGGCGATCAATCGGACCGTTGTTTTTTCGATCCTCGCCGCTTTCATCACTGCTGTGTATCTTGCCGTCGCCGTAGGGTTCGGCTCTCTCATCGGCTCCAAGTCGAATCTCGGCCTTTCTCTAGTCGGAACAGCGATTGTGGCGGCCGCGTTTCAACCTGTGCGCGTGCAGGCGCAGCGGCTGGCTAACCGCGTGGTGTATGGCACGCGTGCGACGCCCTACGAGGCGCTTGCTCAGTTCTCCGAACAAGCATCGGGCGCCTATCCGGCCGACGACGCGCTGTCGCGGATGGCCCGCGTGATAGGTGAGGGCACGCGGTCACTCGCTGCCTGTGTTTGGCTTCGCCGAGGCGAGACGCTCGTGCCCGTATCGATCTGGCCGCCGGACGCAGAATGGCCGGACGCGGTCTCGGTCCGCAGGCTCGACGAGGTATCCGACTCGAACGTCCGCTTCGTGAGTATTCGTCGCTCGGACGAGCTGCTCGGCGCGCTCAGCGTTCTGATGCGTCAATCCGAATCGCTCAAGCCGATAGAGACGAACTTGCTGACCCATCTTGCCGGGCAGGCGGGACTGTTCCTGAAGAACGCCGGGCTCAACGCCGAACTGCAACGCAGCATCACCGAGGTGCTCGCATCTAGACGGCGCATCGCCCACGCTGAGGACGATGTCCGTCGCAGAATCGAGCGGGACCTGCACGACGGCGCGCAACAGCACATCGTCGCACTGGCGTTTCAGTTGGGTCAGGTGGAACAGAGCGCCGCCGCGACTCCGGGTAACGCTTTCGCCTCGATTGCCGACCTTCGGCTCCAGGCTCAGCGGGCTCTTGACTCCCTGCGAGAACTCGCGCACGGCGTCTACCCGCCCCTGCTGGCAGATCGAGGTCTGGGGGCCGCGTTGCAAGCCCATGCCCGGCGCCTCGGCATGGACGTTGCGCTGGAAGCCAAGGCAATACCGCGGTACCCGCCAGACGTCGAGGCTGCGGTCTACTTCTGCGTGCTCGAGGCGCTGCAGAACGCGCAGAAGCACTCGCACGCGAGACAGGTCGAGATCAGGCTGGCTCAGGAAACCGACGGGTTGGACTTCACGGTTTCCGACGAGGGAGACGGTTTCGATGTCGGCAACGCCTGGCACGTCGGAGTCGGGTTGGCAAATATGACGGACCGCATTGCGGCCGAAGGCGGGTGCCTCAAGATTGATTCCACGCCGGGCAAGGGAACTGTCATCCACGGCCACATGCCGACACCCGACGGTTCCCGCGTCGAGGTCTCGCCGCAGGACCGGCACGAATCCTTCAGGGTGAGCGCCGATTCGTTACTCTCCGCGGGTGGCGATTCGAACCGTGATCGCGGAGGACAACCTTTTGGTGCGCGAGGGGGTTCTCAGCCTTCTGTCGGGCGCTGAAGACGTCGAGGTTGTAGGCGCGTTCGAAGACCTACCGAGCGTCGAGGCAGGAATCGACGCTCTGGACCCCGATGTCGTCATCACTGACATACGCATGCCGCCGGGGGGGAGGGACGAGGGACTCAGGCTGGCGGCCCGGTTACGCGTCGACAGGCCCGAGGTCGGGGTTGTCGTCCTGAGCCAGTACGCCGAGCCGGAGTACGTCCTGGCTCTGCTCGAGGATGGCGCACAAGGCCGTGCCTACCTGCTGAAGGAACGCCTATTTGACGCCGGGGAGCTCCTCAGAGCGGTGATGGCCGTAGCCGGCAAAGGTTCGGTGATCGATCCCAAGGTTGTCGAGGTGCTTGTCCATTCCCGTCGGACAAAGCAGGACTCACAGCTCGCCCAGCTGACCGCACGAGAGCGCGAGGTGCTGGAGCAGATCGCTCAGGGCAGCAGCAACGCTGCGGCGGCACGTGAGCTCTCCATGTCTGAGCGTGCGGTCGAGAAGCACATCAGCATAATTTTTTCAAAGCTCGGCCTATTGGAGGAACGCGACGTCAATCGTCGGGTGAAAGCGACGCTGCTGTACCTCGCTGGGGACGACTCGGCCTATTGAGACGGGTTTGCGTCCTCCAAGCAGGGTCGGGAGACTAGGACGGACAGGACACCCAGACCACCTGGCGCCAGCTCGAGTCCGCTAGCGTCACCGGGACGTAGCCGAACGAAATTGGGTGGAGTCCCTTCGTCAGGCAAATCGGCACTCCACCTTCATGAAAGCCGCCACTTGCCGAATACCAGTCGACATCGAGCGGGATGTTGTACTGCCATCCGTTGACTGTTGCCTGGGCCTGGTAACCCGACGAGTACGCATCGCCACTAAGCACGGTGACTAAGGACCCATTACCCCACAGGCTGTAACCGCCAAAGCCCGCCAGCACGAGAATGGCGGCGACGCACACTCCAATCGCAAGGCGACGGAGCGGTTTGCCTCGAGTTCGCCCCACGTTCGAGAGGCCAACCGGAACTTTCATCGGATCTTCTCCTCTCCGTGCTGCTGAACCCGTGACCCCCGAGTAGTGCACCGGCTTATCAGCAAGTGGTTGTCCGAGTACCGGGGAGTGGCCTACTCGAAGCGAGGGCGGGGCGGGCGCTCCGTGCTATTCATTCGTTCACCCAGTCATTGTCACTGGGCGTTACCTAGCCCTGCTCAGTCAGTGGGAGACAAAAGTGGGCTATGGCCTGGAGCCTGGGAGGGGACTTGAACCCCTGACCTGCGCATTACGAGTGCGCTGCTCTACCGTCTGAGCTACCCAGGCGTGGGTGGCAACGCTACCCGACCGGCTTCAGGATCAGGCTTCCGACAGAGCCGACAGCCGCAGGAACAGCGCTTCGAGCATCAGCATCTCGTTCGGGTTGCGGACAAGTTCGACCGCGGCGGTCCCAACCAAGTCACACGCCTCAGAGAGATCGTGAAATCTTCCCCCTGCATGTGCAGACGGATCATTCGCCTTGTCGACGGCACGATCCCTGTACGCACGGGCCAGCTCGGCGAGCCCCGCGCGCAGCTCGTCGGTTCGCAGACGGCGCTCTTCGCGCCGATGGCGCTCTTCGATCTCGCGGCGGCCCGGAAGAGCTTTCTCGCCGGCCGCCTTAGCTCTCGCCGTGAGCTCTTCGAGCTCAGAAAGATGCCGAGCTCTCAGTGGTTCGAGCCCTACCGAGGCTGCGTCGAGCAACTCCTCGGCGAGCCGGACCACCGTTGCTCCTGTCCCGTCCAGACGCAACGGCACTCGCCGCCAGAGCTCACGCCGCTGCTCCACCGTGGGGTCGTCCACGAGCATGCGCGCCCTGTCGGGGCTGCCACCCGAAGCGTGCGCGGCCCTGACAGAGACGTCCTCCTCTGTGCCCGACGCCTCGAGCCATGCCGCGAGCAGCGCTTCGGATACCGGAGACAGATTCAGTTGCACACAACGGCTCGCAACCGTGACGAGCTCTGGGGTCACGGACTCGGCGAGCAGAACGAGGACGGTTGACTCAGGGGGCTCCTCGAGGGTCTTCAAGAGCACGGGCGCAGCCAGTCGCGCGAGATGGAGATCGGGAACGACGATTACCTGGCGCGCAGCTTCGAGTGGTCGCCTGTACGCCAATCTCACGACCCGACGCGCCTCGACGACTGACAGCTGGGCCCCGGCGCGTTCGATCTCGACCAGGTCAGGATGAACGCCCGAGAGCGCCCTCCGGCAAGTTTCGCAAACGCCGCATCCGCCCGTCGGGCACAACAGAGCGGCGGCGAACCCCCGGACAAGATCGCGCTGCTGCAAACCGGAAGGGCCCACGAGGAGATACGCATGAACCGGGCTTGCGGCCGCGGCAAGCAACTGATTGATCGTTGCCTCCTGGCCGGCAACTCCGTCAAACAGCGAGGGGTCGGGTCTCAACTCGGCTCGCGTCATGTCCGCATTCCTTCTGAAGGGCGGCCGAGTCTGACCGTCACCGCTTCGAATATACGGGCCCCGACCACGTCAACTCGACTGGCGCCATCGACCACCGCCCAGTGTTCGGGGTCGGCTCTGGCAAGTGACAGATAGCCGCGGCGGACCGACTCGAAGAAGTGATCCCCCAGATGCTCGAGGCGATCTGGCCTGCCCGGTTTTCGCCGGCCGCGTGCAACGTCTACGGGCACGTCGATCAGGACCTGAAGATCCGGCTCGACTCCGCTGGCAGCGAAGTCCGCAACCGACTGAAGTTCCGCGAGATCCAGTCCGCGTCCGTAGCCCTGGTAGGCGACCGTCGACGCTGTGAAGCGGTCGCTCACCACCCATCTGCCATCAGCGAGCGCCGGTTCCACGACTAGCGACACGTGTTCGGCTCTGTCAGCAGCCATCAGGAGTGCCTCTGCGCGCAACGACACAGAGCCCTTCGACGGATCGAGTAACAGGGCGCGTAGATCTGCCCCCAGAGTGGTTGCTCCAGGCTCGGCGGTAAGCACGGCGCCGAGCGACTGCGCGAGCTTCTCTGCCTGAGTCGACTTGCCGCACCCGTCAATCCCTTCGAGCACGACGAGCCGGCCTCGACCGAGGTCGGCTGCACTCACCACAGTGCGACGTTACGCCTTCGTTGTCTCGGCGGACTTTGTTGCCGCGGTGGTCTTCTTGGTCGACTTGGTGGCCTTGGCAGCCTTAGTCGCTTTGGCGCCCTTGGCCGCTTTTGTCGCCTTGCCCGTCTTCTTCGCAGCCTTGGCGGACTTCGAAGCCTTCTTTGCGCCACGGGCCCTCTTCGCCGGTGGTCCGGCGGCCCTTCGGTCTGCAAGCAACTCCGAAGCGCGCTCGATCGAGATGCTGTCGATGTCGTCACCTCGGCGGAGCGACGCGTTGGTCGTCCCGTCGGTCACGTAAGGCCCGAACCGCCCGTTGCGCAACGTGACAGTCAGGTCGCTCACGGGGTCGGTTCCGAGCTCTTTGAGAGGCGCGGCGGCCGTCCTTCCCCTTGCGGCCTTGGGCTGTGCGAACAGAGCCAATGCTTGGTCGAGAGTGATCGAGAAGAGCTGATCCTCGGACTCGAGGCTGCGAGTGTCGGTACCCCGTTTCAGGTAAGGCCCGAATTTCCCGTTGAGCGCTTCGATCTCCTGACCGGAGGAGGGATCCGAACCGACTTTCCGTGGGAGCGACAACAGCCGAAGAGCTTCTTCGAGCGTCACCGTCGCCGGAGACATCGTCGAGAGAAGCGAAGCGGTCAACGGGCGTTCTCCGTCTTTGGTCTCACCGAGCTGGACGTAGGGCCCGTAGCGCCCGGCGCGAACCATCACGGGCAGTGACGTGGCCGGGTCTTCCCCGACAACCCGGTCGCCCGAGGGAGCCGCCAGCAACTCCTCCGCACGTTCGATCGTCAACTCGTCGGGAGCAAGGTCTTCGGGAATCGAAGCACGGTCTTCTCCGTGCTGTAGGTAAGGGCCGTAGCGCCCCACGCGAACGACTATCTCCTCGCCGTCTGCCGCGCTCCCGATCGGAATCGAGTTGATCTGGCGAGCGTCGATCTCGCCGAGGTGGGTCGCGACATCCTCTTTCAGTCCACGCGTCCGCGTACTGCTGCCGTTCCCGCCAACCCGACCTCCCGCACCGTCAGTTTGAGGAGACCCGAAGTAAAAGCGCGTGAGCCATGGAAGCGCGTGTTCGCTTCCGTCAGCTATGCGGTCTAGGTCGTCCTCCATCGCGGCGGTGAAGCCGTAGTCGACCAGATCCCCGAAGTGGCGTTCCAACAGGCCGACGACAGCAAAGGCGGTAAAGGAAGGGACGAGAGCTGTCCCTTTCTTCCAGACGTATCCGCGGTCTTGGATGGTCCCGATGATGCTCGCGTACGTCAACGGGCGACCCACACCCTGCTCTTCTAGAGCTTTCACGAGGGAGGCCTCTGTGTAACGCGCCGGCGCCTGCGTCGTGTGACCGCGTGGGTCCATGGCAGTGCCCGAAAGTGCGTCACCTTCAGCCATCGCGGGCAACTGCGTGTCGCGATCGGCCAATTCGGCATCGGGATCGTCCGAACCCTCCACATACGCCCGCAGGAAGCCGGGAAACGTCACCACTGTCCCCGAGACTCCGAACTCCGCAATCTCCGCCTGGCCGGTCGCGTTCGGAGAGGCCGTGCCCTCGATGCGGACCTGTGCGGTGGTGCCCCTGGCGTCAGACATCTGCGACGCAACCGTGCGTTTCCAGATGAGGTCGTAGAGGCGAAGCTCGTCGCCCGTCAGCCCTGAACCCGCTTGCTCCGGGGTTCTGAACGTGTCTCCAGAAGGGCGAATGGCTTCGTGAGCCTCTTCCGCGTTCTTGACTTTTCGCTCGTAGCGGCGTGGCCGATCCGGCACGTAGTCGGCGCCGTAGAGGCGAACGGCTTGGTCGCGGGCCGCGCTGAGCGCCTCGTCCGACAGCGTCGTCGAGTCGGTCCTCATGTAGGTGATCCAACCCTGCTCGTAGAGCCGCTGGGCAACCTGCATGGTCCTCTGGGCACCGAAGCGCAACTTTCGGCCCGCCTCCTGCTGGAGCGTGGAGGTGATGAAGGGGGCGGCGGGAGATCGCCTGAACGGACGCTCGTTCACGGACTTCACTTCGAATGGTCGGTCTGTCAGCCGGACCGCCAAGTCTTCTGCCTCGGCCTCGCCCAATCGACGCGCCTCGCTGTCCGCCTTGAGGTCACCTGTCTCGGTGAAGTCGCGGCCGGCTGCAAGAGCGACGCCGTCAAGAGCGACGAGCGTTGCCTTGAAGATCCTCGACTCGGCAGTCGCAGCACCACCAGGTTCGAGAGATTCGGTGCTAGCGCCCAAACCAGGTGGTGCGAATGTGCCTTCGACGTCCCACCAGCCAGCGGCCCGGAAGCGCATGCGGGCGCGTTCGCGTTCCACGATCATGCGGGTCGCGACGCTCTGGACACGCCCCGCCGACAACCGGGGCATGACCTTCTTCCAAAGGACCGGTGAGACCTCGTAGCCGTATAGGCGGTCGAGAATCCGGCGTGCCTCCTGGGCGTCGACCATCCGGCGGTCGAGGTCCCGCCAGTTCTCGACCGCGAGTTGGATGGCCGGCCTCGTTATCTCATGGAAGACCATCCGCTTCACGGGGACGTCCGGTGAGAGCACCTCGATCAGGTGCCAGGCGATGGACTCCCCCTCGCGGTCCTCGTCGGTGGCTACATAGACCTCGCTCGCCTTGCGGACCGCCTGCTTCAGGCGGGTGACGACGGACTGCTTCTCGGGCGAGATCACATAAAGGGGCTTGAACCCGTTGTCTACGTCGACACCGAGACGTGCCCAGCCCTCACCCCTGTACGCGGCCGGCACCTCTCCTGCGCTCCTCGGAAGGTCGCGGATGTGCCCGACCGACGACTCGACCACGAAATCCGGCCCGAGCATGGCCGAAATGGTCCGGGCCTTGGCTGGAGACTCCACGATAACCAGGGGTTTCGCGGAGCTGGGGCGCCCGTTGGCGCGACTGTTCTGAGGGTTGGGCATAGGTCAGGTCGAATAAGTCAGAAGAGGTTGGCTGGGGCAAGCGTGAGCGCTCCGGCGCAACTTGTCAATCCGGCGCCCCCCACGGCTGGCGCCCCAGGAGCGTAATACCGGTCTTGTTTGTTTCAGCCTTCCACAGCCCCGACAGCCGGCGTGGAATCCAAGGCCGGCTCCCCGAAACCGGCCTGCGCCCGCTTGGAGAAGGCGATCGACCCGGCCAGGATCACAAGGGCGCCGGCCGCGATCCCGTAGCGGGCGGCGTCGTGGTGCCGAAGCGTTATCACGGCCGGCAGGATAAGGAGCGAAACGAGGTTCATCACCTTGATAAGGGGATTGAGCGCGGGTCCCGCCGTGTCCTTGAACGGGTCGCCCACAGTGTCACCGATGACCGCTGCTTTGTGAGCGTCTGATCCCTTGCCGCCTTCGTGGCCGTCCTCTATATATTTCTTCGCGTTGTCCCACGCCCCGCCGGAGTTGGACAAGAAGTTGGCCATGAGCTGGCCGGTCAAGATGGCGGCAGCGAGGAATGCACCCAGAGCGGCGTAGTTGATCCCGAAGCCGACGATCACCGGGGTGAGGACGGCGAGCAGGGCCGGGGTCACCAGCTCGCGCTGGGCGGCGGCGGTGCAGATCGAGATGACCCTGCCGTATTCCGGCTTCTCCGTGTAATTCATGATTCCCGGGTGCTCGCGGAATTGCCTTCGCACCTCCTGGACGACCGTCCCTGCGGACCGTCCCACCGCCCTGATCGCGAGCGAAGAGAACAAGAAAGCCACCGAGCCGCCGATCAGAAGTCCGATGAAGATCGTCGGGTTGGCCACGTTGATCTGGGTGTGCGTGTCGGTGAACAGGGCAGACCCCGTCAGGTGCAGCCCGAGCTGCGAGGCGATCGTCTCGACGAATGAGCCGAACAACGAAACCGAGGCGATTACGGCAGAGCCGATCGCCACGCCCTTCGTGATCGCCTTGGTGGTGTTGCCGACGGCGTCGAGACTCACCATGATGCGCTCGGCTTCGCCCGTGAACTCCCCCGACATCTCGGCGATTCCCGCCGCGTTGTCAGACACCGGCCCGAAGCTGTCCTCGGACACGACCATCCCGGCGGTTGACAAAAGCCCGATCCCTGTAAGAGACACGAGGTAGAGCGTCAACTCGATGTTCGGTTGCCCTGCCGAGTTCCGACCCGCGAGCATGACGGAAACGCCGACCGCAACTGCGATGGCGAGGATCGCCCATACCGTGGACTCGAGCCCTACGGATATGCCGGCGAGCGTCGTGGTGGCAGGGCCTGTCCTTGCTGATTCGGCGATCTCGCGTACTGGTCTTCGCTCGGTAGACGTGAAGTGCTCCGTGATCTGACTCGCGACGAGCGACAACAGGACGCCGGTCAAAACGGCGTAGAAGGCCTTCATGTAGTGGAGGTAGAAGCCGGCCACCAGGGCCGCCCCCAAGGTGGTGAGCACCGCAGCCGTCCAAAAGCCCCGGTTTATCGGTGCCATGGCGCTCTTGTCCTTGTCCCGGCCGCGCACGACCATCACCCCGATCGCCGATGCCACGATCCCGATCGCGGGGACGATGAGCGGGAACACGACTGCCCGTGCCGAGTGAGCTCCGAGTGAACCTCCGAGTGAGGTGAAAGCTGCGTAGCCGAGGATGATGGCCGCCACGATCGTGATGACGTACGACTCGAAGAGGTCTGCGGCCATTCCCGCGCAGTCCCCGACGTTGTCCCCGACGTTGTCGGCGATGGTCGCGGCGTTGCGCGGATCATCTTCTGGGATCCCGGCTTCCACCTTGCCGACGAGGTCCGCCCCCACGTCGGCGGCCTTGGTGAAGATCCCTCCTCCGACCCTCATGAACAGTGCGATCAACGACGCTCCGAATCCGAAACCGACGAGTACGGCGGTGGCGGTGTTCTGGAAGGTGAACACGATCACCGTCGCGCCGAGGAGACCCAGGCCGACGCACAACATGCCGGTGACAGACCCGGTACGGAAGGCGACCTTGAGAGCCTGCGACATCCCGCCACCCCGTGCAGCCGCAGCCGCAGTCCGCACGTTTCCGCGGACGGCGATGCTCATGCCGATGAAGCCGGTCAGCCCCGACAGGCTTGCGCCCAGGAGGAAGCACAGGACTCTGAAGCCTCCGGCCGCTCCGAACGAAAGGGCGATCGTGCCATTCGGACGTATGACCCTCGTCGCGGTGAAGAAGATGAGCACGGCAAGAGGAATGACGACCATCAGGATCGCCCGGAACTGCCTGCGCAGGAATGCCTGAGCACCCTCTTGGATTGCCTTGGCTATGTCGCGCATGCTCTGGCTGCCCTGGTCCGCACGCAGCACTCCGCGCATGAGCACCAGGCCGACGGTGATCCCGAACAGCGAGGCGACGAGAGCCAGCACCAACCACGTCTTCTCGGTGCCGGTCAGGACGAAGCCCTGGTAGCCCCCTTCGGCAGCGAGGAGGTGGGTCATGGTCCTGAGACTCCCTTCGGTCGGGCCGGGAGCACCCGGTCCCACGTCTTGTGCGTATGAAGGCGTGGCAACTACGAAGCACGAGCAAAGAAGCACGCGCCGCCGGGCCCACGCCTCCGGCGATCGGCGGACGACGTTACAGACTGAGCGGTCTATACGGCAAGGAAGGCCGAGTGGTCGTTCCTAGGACCCGACCAATTAGGGCTTCGAAGTGGTGCTGCTCACGACGCCTTCTGCTCCTGCCAACAACTCATAGTCGGGGTTCAACATTGCCGGGCGACCCATCCAGGCCCCGACCATCCCCTCGGCGACCAGGTAAGCACCCTGGCGAAGGCCGGGAACCTGCCTTCGCCCTTGGAACACGAGCAGGATGGACCCCGTCCCGTCCGCGAGCGTGCACTCCAGGTTGGCGGTGTCCGTGCGCGTGGGCACCCGCACTGAGTGGACCCTGCCACCCACCCTCACGCGCTGCCGCCAATAGACATCGCCGATCGGCGTGGTGCCGGCCACCTTGGGTAAGCCGCCTGCATCGGACCCGAGGCGGGCCCTTGCCTTGGCACGGCGGCGCGAATCTTCTTTCCGTTCGACCTGGTCGCCCGCCCGCATGATGCGGCTCAGACCGCGCATCCTTCCCGCCCAAGTGAACGGTCCGAGGCTCTCGGACAACTGGTACGGGACGATGGTCGCGTTCACGTGGCCGAGGATGCCCACCGCCGCGGCGATACGGTCGGCGGTTCGGTCGTGCAACAAACGTCGCCACCCCCCGGTGAACCCTCTTCTCGGCAGAAGGATCGTCACTTCGGTCTGGCCGTCCGCAGCCGCCTCGGCCGCCAGCTCCAGTGAAGCGCGGGCCAATCGGCGGTCAGGGCATTCGATTATGTCGAGAGGCAGGCGCGAAAGCCCGAGCCGCCGCCACTCTTGCTCCAAGAGGGCGGGCTCCTTCGGGTCGATGGCGAAATGGACGATTCGAAGCGAGTCGGGCGTGAGTGTCCTCGCGTACTGGATGGCACGAGCCGTCGCGAGATCGAGCCGGTCGATGAGGACTATGACGGAGTGACGTCTCAACACCGGCGCTTCGCACGCGTCGAGGGCTCCTTCCTCGAGCTCGGTCTGCTCCGTCGTGTACTGCCGATGAAGCAACAGAAGTGCCCCGACCCCGAGCGGCAAAAGGATCACCACGATCCAAGCACCTTCGCTGAACTTCGAGACGGCGATTATGACGTCGACAATTCCCGACAGCACACCCGCGGTCCCGTTGATCACGAACCGTCGTTTCCACCCGCTCTCTTTGTTCCTGAGGTGGTATTTGGCCATACCGAGCCCCGCCATCGTGAACCCGGTGAAGACGCCGATGGCGTACAGCGGGATCAATTTGTCGATCTGCGCTCGTGTGACGATGAGCAGCACAACGGAGGCGGCCGTCAGCACGATGATCCCCGTAGAGAACACCAGCCGGTGCCCCCGCTTCATCAGCTGGCGCGGCAAATACGAGTCCTCGGCGGCGAAACTCGCCAGATAAGGAAAGCCGGTGAAGCTCGTGTTCGCGGCGAGCACCAGGATCAGCATGGTGGCGCCTTGAAGCATCAGGTACAGGACGTGCCCGAGCCCGTCCATGCCGTAGACGTATTTGGCGATCTGTGACACGACGGTCGGGGTGCCGCTCAGATAGGGCACCGGGTGTACCACCGCCGAGAGGGCACCGATGCCAAGTACCAGCGATCCCAAGATGGCACTCATCCAGAGCATCGTGATGCGGGCGTTTCGCGCCTCGGGCTGCCTGAAGATGCTCACCCCGTTGGATATCGCCTCGGTTCCCGTGAGCGCCGACCCGCCGGAGGCGAACGCTCGCATGACGACGAATAAAGAGGCACCGAGGAGGAGCCCGCTTCCCGGCCGGCCGATCGCCACCGCCCCTGGATGACCCACGATCGTGTGAGCGTGCAGCGTCCCGCCGATCGCTTTCGCCGCACCGAAAGCGATGAGGATCACCATGTTCGCGACAAAGAAATAAGTCGGAAGGGCGAAGACGCGTCCGGCTTCGCGGACTCCGCGGAGGTTGACGTAAGCGATCAGGACAACCAGGCCCGCCGAGATCCAGACGGTGCCGTTGTCGGAGGTGAGCACGGGAAAGACCGAAGTGAGAGCGGCCACTCCGGCCGCTACCGACACCGCGACCGTGAGGGTGTAGTCGATCAGGAGCGACATGACAGCGACTTGTGCGACCTTCGGGCCGAAGTTCTCCCTCGAGACGACGTAGGCGCCTCCCGCCTTCGTATAGACCTTCACGACCTCGAGATAGGACAGAGTCACGAAGATCAGGACCGCGATGACCGCAAGGGTGATCGGCATCACGAGCGAGAAGGCAGCGATCCCGACAGCCCTCACGAGAACGAAGAGGATCTGCTCGGTGGCGTAGGCCGATGACGAGATGACGTCTGACGAGAGAACCGCCAGTGCTGTCGGACGCCCGAGGCGCTCTGTGGACTGGCGCTCGGTTGCGATGGGTGGGCCGAGGATGCGGTTCTTCAGCCGGTAGCCGAGGGTCTCCGGAAGGCGGTCCGCAACCTGGGCAGGAATGACCTCCGGTGCCAGACGCGACCGTGATACCCCGTTACCGGGGTCAAGGGCCGGCGGCTCGGCGACGGATATCTGCTCGTCCTGCACCAAGTCAGGTTAAGCACTCCCGGACGCCTGGCAGGCAATGTGCCTATCTGGGCACGCTCCGGGGCGTGGGTTGCCCGTCCAGTTCGAGCAGTGTTGCATGGTGGCCGATGCACCTCGTCGTTGTGGGTTGCGGCCGAGTCGGGTCGGGCATGGCCATACGCGTCGCCGATCTCGGCCACAGCGTCGCGATCATCGACAAGAACGCGCGTGCGTTTCGGCGGTTGCCTCCTGACTGGCCTGGCATCAAAGTCATCGGGTCCGGCTTCGACCGTGATGCTCTCGACGCCGCGGGGGCACCGAAGGCGAGCGCCCTGGCGGCGGTCACCAGCGGAGACAATTCGAACATCCTGACCGCCCGGATCGCTCGCGAGAACTACGACGTACCAAGGGTGGTGGCCAGGATCTACGACCCGCGGCGGGCCGAGATCTACCAGCGTCTCGGAATCCCCACCGTCGCCACCGTCTCTTGGACCATCGACCGTGTGCTCCAACGGATGCTGCCCGAGGCGGTCGACGCCGAATGGAGGGACCAGACGGGGCGCCTCGTGCTCCTAGAAGAGCTGCTTCCCGACTCGTGGGCGGGGCAGCACGTGCGCGAGCTGGTCGACGACGCGAAAGGTCGGTTGGTAGCGGTCAGCAGAGCGGGAGAGCCCCGCTTAGACGTAGAGAGCCTGCTCGGACAGGAAGGAGACGTGCTTCACATCGCGATAATGAAAGACGACGTCCCGGAACTCGGTCGCAAGTTCGGGCACTTGGGCCGCCTGAGCGGTGACGAGTCGGCGCAGGACTTCACCAAATGAAAGTTGCCATATGCGGCGCAGGCAATGTGGGAACTTCCATAGCGACAGACCTTGCTTCAGAGGGGCATGACGTCCTGCTGATCGACAAGGACGTCGATCTGGTGGACCGGCTGCGGCCAGAGCTCGGAGTGACCCTCGTGGCGGCCGACGGCTGTGAGGTGAGCTCGCTCGACTCTGCTGGGTTCGCGAGTGTCGACGTGGCAATCGCAGCCACTGGAGACGACGAGGACAACCTCGTCATTTCGTTGCTCTCGAAGCAGGAGTTCGCCGTCCCCCGCGTCATCGCCCGAGTGAACAACTCGAAGAACCAGTGGCTTTTCAACGAGTCCTGGGGAGTCGACGTCTCGGTGTGCATGCCGCTGATGATGACCGCCCTAGTCGAAGAGGCCGTCTCGGTGGGCTCACTCGTACGCCTGTTGCGCCTCGAACGCGGGCACGCATCTCTGGTCGAGGTCACTCTGGCGGATCGTTCACCTGCGGTCGGAGTGAGCCTTGCTCAACTCGAGATACCACGAGATGCAACGGTCGTCGCCGTGGTCCGACGCGATCGTCTGGTCGTGCCCCGGGGCGACACAGTGCTCGAAGCGGGCGACGAGGTGCTCGCCCTCGTGACGGGCCAATCCGAGAGCGCTGTGCAATCGGTCCTGGTAGGCGACTGACGGCCCCGAGCACCGATCGGGGCCACGGTCGGCCTTAGAATGCCGCCGTGGAGGCCGCATTCTTCGACCTCGACAAGACGGTCATCGCCAAGGCGTCGATCGCGGCGTTCGGCAGGACCTTCTATCGGGGGGGCTTGATTTCGAGGTCCACTGTTGTCAGGGCGCTCGCCTCGCAGTTCGTCTACCTGCACCTTGGCGCAAGCGAGCAGAAACTCGCACGCGTGCGCGAGTCGGTGCTGGAGCTGACAAAAGGCTGGGACCAGCAGGAGGTGTCGAGGCTCGTACGCGAGGCACTCGACGACATCGTCGAACCCATCATCTACGCCGAGGCGCTCGACCTGATCGAACGACACCAAGCCGCCGGCAGACTCGTCTACCTGGTTTCAGCGTCTCCCGAGGAGATAGTCCGGCCTCTTGCCGGATACCTCGGAGCCCGCGGTTCGATCGCGAGCAAAGCGGTTGTGGACGCCGACGGCCGATATACGGGCGAGATGGGCTTCTACGCGTACGGGCCGTTCAAGGCCGACGCCATGCGCCAGGTGGCCGAACGCGAAGGGATCGACCTGAGCGCTTCGTACGCCTACACCGACTCTTATACCGATGCGCCGATGCTCGAGCTCGTGGGACACCCAGTCGCCGTGAACCCGGACAGGGTGCTGGCCCGGCTCGCTCGAGAGCGCGGATGGGAGGTGGCGGCATTTACCAGGCCGGTCCGAATGCGTGACCGCCTGCCGGTACCTTCCGGCACCGCCGCCGCCACGGGCGCTGCCGTTCTCGCCGTCGCCACCGGCGCTGCGGTAGTCGCTTGGCGATTCGGACAGCGGCCGCGATCAACCGGCTGACAACGACGAACCGTCAGACTCGCCCGGCGCGCGTAGCAACCAGGGCGCTGTAACGGCCGCATCCCTGCCTGAAGGAAGGGAATTCGTTTTCAGGGCGCCTGTTGGAGCGCCCTTCTGCAATCAGGCTTCGCGGAGCCGCTTTGCGGCGACGAGCCCGAGGGCGACTAGGAGGGCGAGGACGATCAGTTTCTTCACGAGAACGGATCCTATCTGGGCCTAGGCAAGCGCGCTTGGAACCGACTTGCGGGACCCGGTTCCTCAGATGCCTCAGACCGTCAAAAGATCCCGTGCGCCGGTGTCCGAGGAGGGATGGCGGAGTTTGGACATTGCCCTCGCCTCGATCTGACGGATTCGCTCGCGCGTCAGATTGAAGTGCTCACCCACCTCTTCGAGCGTGCGGGGCTCTCCCCGGTCGAGCCCGAAGCGAAGGCGCAGGATCTCGCGCTCGCGCTCGTCGAGCGGCGAGAGCAGTCTGCTTATCTCATCGGGGAGCAGAGAAGTGGCAGCCACCTCGAAGGGGGACTCTGCCGATCGGTCCTCGACCACGTCGCCGAGCTCGGCATCACCGTCCTCGCGAAGTGGCTCAGACAGAGACAGTGGCTCTGCGCGGAACCTGAGGGCCTCTATCAACTTGTCCTCGGGCATCTCGACTTCGGCACCCAACTCTGCAAGGGTGGCAGGCCGCCCGAGCTTGAGCTCGAGCCGCGCCTGTGCTTTCTGCACTCTCGCAAGAGTGTCGCCCGCATGTACGGGGAGCCGGATCGTGCGGCCGGTGTTGGCTATTCCTCGCGTGATCGCCTGCCGGATCCACCAAGTGGCATACGTCGAGAACTTGAACCCTTTGCGCCAGTCGAACTTCTCGACTGCGTGCATCAGGCCGAGGTTTCCTTCCTGGATGAGATCGAGGAGGGGAAGACCAGAGGCTTGATATTTCTTGGCGATAGACACGACCAGTCGCAAGTTGGACTGCACGAATGTCTGCTGCGCCCGCTCACCGGCGAGCAGCTTTCGCTTCAACTCGCGACGCCGAGCAGGGGTCAGGTCCCGCGGTTTTGCGCCCAGCGCCGACTCGGCCTCGCGGCCGGTCTCGATCGCTTGAGCCAAGCGGACCTCATCGTCCTTGGTCAGCAACGGGTATTGCCCGATGTCTGTCAGGTAGAGCCGTACGAGGTCTTCCTCGTCGCGCTCGACGCGCTCCTTCGCCAACGTCACTCCTTGGAAGAATTCGGCACGGCATTGCCGCCCGGTAGCCTTGCCGTCCGGCTTGTGCCTGCCGACGCGCATCTCACAGCCGCGAACCGCCTCCCTGGCCCGCCGACCTGCTACGTAAGTTTAACGGGGGCGTCAAGCCCTGAATCGCGGTCGCCGGCGCCGCCGAGGCTCGGATTGGTGCCGATCGAGGATTCGATTGCCTCACCGGTCCGTCCGGGGCCAAGGGACGAGCCCCGGGCCGCTCCCTACGACGAGGGCTTCGAGGCGCTGCTGGTGGGCTGTCACGACTGCGACGTCATGGGGTCGTCTGATCAGGCTCTGGACCATGAGCTCGACGGCCTGCCAATCCTCGATGTCGTCTCTCAATGCCAAACTCAGCGCACGAATCACAGGACCGTCACTTACTTCTAGTGCTTTGCCGAGGTGATGGGAGTAACCGCACACGAGCCGTGGCAAGACCACTCTCGCCAAGCCCACGAGTCTCACGAGCGTTCCTCCGCCACCTTCAACCCCGCCCAGCGTCGCCAACAGCTCCTCTGTGCCCTCGTCGGGCGCAACGGTCATTAGGTCCGGCTCGACGATGCCCTCGACCTCGGGGATCCGCTCTCCCCATAGCTGCGCGTGCCATTCGTGATGCCGGCTCTGGAGGTCGAACAGCACGCGGGCCTCAGGCTCGGTCTCGTTGGTGACCCAACCGCCTAGAACTTCGAACAGGCGGAGCTCCACCCACCTGTAGCAACCGAGCAAGCGCGCGGACTCGACAAGGGTGAGCGCAAGAGTTGGGACGCCGGCCAACGTTTCGTGGTCGAACGCTTGGTCGAGAGCGTCGTTCACGTCGTCGCCTTCGCGCCAGCGCCGTCCTCGGTGCGACCTTCCGAGTAAAGACTGCTGTCGCGGAAACGGTTCGTGATCGGCATGCGCCGATCCTTGCCGAATGCCCGCTCGGTTATACGAACCCCGGGAGGCGACTGTCGCCTCTTGTACTCCGCCAAGTCGACCAGTCGGGCGACGCGCTTCACAAGATCCGGATCCGCTCCTGCGGCAACGAGGTCGGCGATGGACTCATCCTGCTCGACGAGGGCGGCGAGCAGCGGATCGAGCACGTCATATGCGGGCAGCGAATCGTCGTCGCGTTGGTCGGGCCGGAGTTCTGCAGAAGGCGGTTTGTCCAACACCGAGACCGGAATGAGGTCCCGCCCCGCCCGGCGGTTGCGATACCGGCAGAGTCTGTATACGAGAGTCTTCGGTACGTCGCGGATCACCGCGAACCCACCTGCAGAGTCTCCATACAAAGTCGAGTATCCGACAGCGAGCTCGCTCTTGTTTCCAGTCGTGAGCACGATCCAGCCGGGTCGTGCGTTCGACATCGCCATCAAGACAACGCCGCGGATTCGTGACTGGAGGTTCTCGTCAGTGAGGCCGCTCGGCACCCCGCCCAACACCGGGGTAAGCAGTGCGGCGAAAGCCTGATGAGCCGTTTCGATCGAGGCAACCTGCAGTTCTATGCCGAGGTTCGCCGCGAGCTCTGCTGCGTCGGTGACAGAGCCCGCGCTCGAGTAGCGCGAGGGCAGTGCGATGCCGTGCACGTTCGCGGCTCCGAGCGCGTCGGTGGCAATGGTTGCCACGAGCGAGGAGTCGACTCCCCCGGACATGGCGATGACCGCGTCCGTGAACCCGTTCTTCTTGAGGTAATCACGGGTTCCGACGGTTAGCGCCTCGTAGATCTCCGCCTCCTCGTCGAGGGGATCGAGACGCACCGGCGGGCGGCGGTAGACCGGATCGCGAGGAGACGAGCTCAGTCTGACCACTTCGACCGCGTCCTTATGCTCAACTTGCGGCTCGTCGGGCAACTCGATGTCAGCGATCAGGACTTCTTCTCGAAATTGCACCGCCTCGGCGATGATCTTCCCTTGGCGGTCGACCAGGACCGAGCCTCCGTCGAACACAAGCTCGTCCTGACCACCTACCTGGTTCACGTACCCGATCGCACAACCTGCTTCAGCTACACGCTCCTCGAGCACCGCGAGCCGGTCGAACCTGCGACCGATCGAGTAAGGAGAGGCGTTCAAATTGACGACGAGTTGCGCTTCTTCGGCGCCGAGCTCGGCGACGGGTCCACAACGAAACCAAAGGTCCTCGCATATAGACACACCGACTCTCACACCTGCGACCTCGAAAGCGAGAGGGTCACCGGATCCCGGCGCAAACCAGCGCTCCTCGTCGAACACGCCATAGTTGGGAAGGCGCCTCTTGTAGTACAAGCTCGCCACACGGCCCGATACGCATACGGCGGCGGCGTTTCTGAGTCGACGAGGATCACCGCGCAACGCCTCGTCGCGACTCGCCCTTCCGGTCCCGGCTGCGGCTGCCCCCTCCCGGTCCGCTCCTGCGATGTCCACGAAGCCGACCACCGCCACGCAGTCGGCGGTGCCTTGCGCCACCCGCTCGAGCCCCTCGAGGTTCGCCGCGACGAATGCCGGCTTCAGTAATAGGTCCTCCGGTGGGTAACCCGTGAGAGCCAGTTCGGGAAACGCGGCCAGATCACACCCGGCCTCGTCCGCCACCCGTAGAGCCGCCAGCACACGCTCCACGTTTCCGTCGACGTCGCCGACCACGGTATCGAGCTGACACAGCGCGACCCTGACGCGCCCCATCCAAACGAGCCTAATGGGGGTCGACCACTTCACTTCTTGCCAACGGCCACGACGCTGCCGGCTTGAGACCCCTGGCCTGGCATGCTGCATCAGGTGCCCAACTCCGTCGCCGACTCACTGCTCGCGCTCGCAGCGCGCAGTGCCGCGCCCGAAAGGGTCGTGTTGGCCTTCTCGCGTCTGGGAGACGAGTTGCCGGACCAGCTCGACTCGATGCTCGACAGCGGTGAGCCGAACGATCACGCACGGGCCTTCGTGGCCGTCGTGGCAGCGAGCGATTCGCTCGGCCGTCTTTGCATCACCGAGAGCCGGGCACACGAGGTCCTCCGTGACCTCGACCAAAAGGTCAGCCTGAATTGGGTGGACGAACAGTCGCTCGCTCTCGTCCACCGACTCGACGTCCTCCGGATCGCGGCCCGCGACCTGCTCGGGCGGGACTCGTTCGACGAGGTGACCCGAGCTCTTTCCGAATCCGCCTCCCGGGTTCTCGACGCATCGATCGAGCTTGCGGGAAAGGGCGACGGCGAATTGGCCGTGATCGGGATGGGAAAGCTCGGGGGCGGAGAGCTCAATTATGCGAGCGACGTCGATTTCATGTTCGTCACGGCCCCGTCGGCCGACGACGACAGGGCAAAGCGTGTCGTTTCGGCCGCCAGGTACTCGTTTCGGGTGGACACCGACCTGAGGCCCGAGGGCAGGTCGGGCCCGCTCACGAGGACGTTGGACGGGTACCGCGCCTATTGGAGTCGCTGGGCGCAGACGTGGGAGTTCCAGGCTCTGATAAAGGCGCGCCCCGTAGCGGGGCACCCCGACCTCGGGGCGCAGTTCTTCGACGCCGCCCAAACCTTGGTGTGGGACCGCTCCTACAGCGCGGATGAACTCGCCTTGATCCGGCGGCTCAAAGCGCGCTCGGAAGCCTTGGTCGCAAGCCGCGGGATATCCGATCGCGAGCTGAAAAGGGGACCGGGCGGAATACGCGACGTCGAATTCGCCGTGCAGCTCCTTCAGCTCGTCCACGGTCGGCGCGATCCCTCTATCCGCGCTCAGTCGACGCTCGTGGCCCTTTCCGAGCTCTCTGCTTCGGGATATGTGGACGTCGAGCAATCGTCTTCGCTTGCCAAGGCCTATCGGTTTCTGCGCACCGTGGAGCACAGGCTGCAACTGGTCGAGGAGCAACAGACGCATACGGTGCCCACCGAGCCCCGCACCAAGGAACGCCTGGCGCGTGTGCTCGGGTTCGAGGACGCACCGGGGGCGACGGCCACGGCACAGTTCGAAGAAGCCTTGCGGACGTGCAGGAACGACGTTCGGTCCTTGCACGAAAGGCTTTTCTTCCGACCCCTCCTCGAGGCGTTCGCCGCCCAACCGGCCGGCGACAAGCAGGCAGAGATAGGGGACCGCTCGGGTCGTGTGTCGGTGGGACAGAGCGGGATGTCGCCCGATCAGATCGCTGACCGGCTGCGGGCATTCGGCTTCGGCGACGCCGAACGGACCAAGGCGGCGGTTGACGAGCTCGCGCAAGGCCTCACCCGCAGCTCGCGCCTCATGGGGCAGATGTTTCCTCTTCTGCTCGACTGGTTGTCCCTCACGCCTGACCCGGACCTTGGCCTGTTGGGACTGCGAAACCTCGCTCTTCATCCCCACCACCGTTCGCGGCTCGTCACCACATTCCGCGAGTCACCGGAGGCAGCGAGACGCCTCTGCCTGCTTCTTGGATCGAGCCGGACTCTGGGTGAAGCCGTGGCCCACAACCCCGAGTTGATGTCGCGTCTCGGCGACGACGACGCGCTCGCGTTGAGCGACCGCAGCGAACTACAGGCCGAACTATTGGATCGAATGCGCATCGGCAGCGATCCAAACGGACGGCGAGGTCGGCTGTTGCGCTTCCACGAGGAACAATTCGTCCGCATAGCCGCACGCGATCTGCTCGACACTGACGACGTCTCGACGACTGCGAGCGCACTCAGCACGCTGGCGGAGGTGATCCTCGAGGTTGCGATCACGCAGGTCGAGCCGGCAGTCCCGTTCTGCATAATCGGACTCGGCCGCTTTGGTGGGGGTGAGCTCTCTTACCAGAGCGATCTCGACGTGATCTTCGTTCATGCACCTTCGGAAAACAGCAAGTCGACCGAACCGAAAGGTCCACGCGCCGACGACTTCGTTCAATCGAGAGCGGCGCATCCAACGGCTACGGCAGGCCCGGGCGAGCTGGCCGCAGAGAGGCTGTTGCGGCTCATCCACGGATCTAGTCCGGCCGAACGGATCTTCAACGTCGACCTGGGGTTGCGCCCGGAAGGCGGTCAAGGGCGTCTTTCGCGCGACAACGACGGGTTCTCGGTCTATTTCGAGCGCTGGGCGCAGACCTGGGAACGCCAGGCGCTCTTGAGGGCACGGATCGTCGCCGGGGACCGATCGATCGGCGAGCAGTTTTTGGAACTGGCCCATCGCTTCGTCTGGGAACCTCCGATCGGCGAGGACGAGGTAGCAGAGATCCGGAGGATGAAAGCGCGCATCGAGCGGGAGCGGATTCCCGCCGGCGAGGACCCGCAATTCCACCTGAAGCTCGGCAAGGGCTCGCTTTCCGACGTCGAGTGGACTGTGCAGATGCTCCAGCTGTGCAACGGCGTCGAGGGAGCCGGGACGATTGGTACGCTCGCCGAGCTCGAACGCGCGGGCAAGATAACGAGTGCCGATGCAGCGGCTCTAAGGGATTCCTACCGGTTCTGCGAGCACACCCGGAACAGGTGGCACCTCGTCGGCGCGCTGCCAGGAGGCGCTTCCCCGGGTGACTCCCTGCCCGCGCAGGCTCATCAGATGTCAAGGCTCGCTCGGAGCCTCGGCACGACTCCGGCGACTCTCCGACAGGACTACAGGCGGGTCACGCGGAGGGCTCGCAGCGTGATGGAGCGACTGTTCTACGGCATACAGGGGCCGGGAAACGTCAGGATGGATGGGTAGAGTTCGCGCATGGCAACAGATTCAATCCGAAGCCCGTTCTACGAGATCGCAGCTTCTCTCGGCGCTACTTTCATGGAGGAAGCAGGATGGTATTGGACCGAGGGTTTCGGGGATGAGGACGCCGAGTATCGAGGTGTGCGCGACGACCTCGGCGTATGGGACGTCTCACCTCTCAACAAATGGGAGTTCCGAGGTTCCGACTCGCTGGCGGCGGCGCAGAAGATTCACACCGCGAACGTCCTAGGGCTAGGTGTAGGTCAAGTCCGTTACGGCGCGTTGTGTGATCCCGAAGGCCTGATGATCGACGACGGCACAGTGTTCCGCCTCGCCGACCGCGTCTGGGTCATGACCAACGGCTCGGACCACGCCAGCCACTTCGCCGATGCGACCAGAGGACTCGACGTCAACGTCGAGGCCGTCACTTTGACGATGCCACACCTCGGACTGCAAGGCCCGCGAGCACGCGAAGCACTCGGTCCAGTGTGTGAAGCGGACATCTCCGGCCTTGGGTATTTCCGATTCTTCCCTGAGCCGACGAAGGTCGGGGGCGTGCCGTGCTACGTGTCGCGCACGGGTTTCGGCGGAGAGCTCGGTTACGAACTGTTTTGCCGGCCCGAACATGCTGCCGACCTGTGGGACGTCGCAGTGTCGCTGATGAACGCTCGACCCTTCGGGGTAGGCGTCCTCGAGAGCCTGAGGGTCGAGGCGGGGCTCGTGGTCCTCGACTACGACTATTCCGCTCACGAGCGCACCCCTTACGATCTGTCGTTCGACCGCTTCGTGGCTCTCGGTAGCGTGGAATTCGTCGGCTGCGAGGCGCTCGAGTCCATCGCCCCCAACCCGCCACGCCGTCTCAAGACGCTCAGGCTCGAGGGCAACGAGTTGCCCGACTACGGAGTAGAGGTGACACGCGGCGGCGAGCCGGTCGGCACTCTGACGAGCCCCGCTCTGAGCCCACGCTTCGGTCAGATCGCTCTCGCAATTCTCGAAACCGGCGTGTCGGCCGACGGAGAGAAAGTCGAGGTAACCGTGGGAGACAGAACCGTGCCCGCGGTCGTTGCTCCTCTTGCGATCTACGACCCGGAAAAGAAGCGCCCGCGCGCCTAGGAAGGTGACGTGCCGTCGTCTAGGTATTGAGATTCGTATTCGTCAGCGAGAAGATTCAGTGCCGACGCACCGTCACCTGAGAACGACGAACCGTGCATCAAGGCGAGCGTCGTCGGTTCGAGATCACCAAGCCGCCTCATGACTTCGGCTGTATCAGGAGCCAAAGAGGATGCCCGGAACATCGCCTCGGCGTGCATCGCCGGTGCGACTATGTCTTGGGTCGTGATGGGCGGTCCAGCGCCGAAATGAGTGAAGAGATCGCCGCACAGCAAGGTACGAGTCGTCTCCTCGTATAGCACGCGTGCTTCCCAGCCATGTGGCACATGCGGAGTGTCGAGATGGCGTACCCGTTTGCCTCCAAGATCCAGAATCTCTCCGTCGGCAAGTGCTCTTGGCGGCCTGTCTGCCAGATCGTTGAGCGAAACCAGGCAGCCAACTTGCCCGTGGGCCACCTCCGCTGAAGGAGAGGCCGACAGCCACTGATTCATCGATCCGCACTCGTCCGCTTCGACGTGCCCGAAGGTAATCCAGCGCAGCCGTTCTACAGGAAGGACCTTTGAGATCGCCTCCGATACGACCGGAAACATTGCTCGTAGACCGGTATGAAATAGCAAAGGCTCGTCTGCGTCGATCAGGAATTGATTGAATGTCAACCCTGCGGGTGGCGCCACTTCGGGGATAAGCGTAGAGATCCGGTAGATACCCTCTGTAATCTCGTCGATGCGCGTATCCATCAGAAAATCACTTTCGCCGCGAGGATCCCGATGACGTCCGTGGAGCCCCGGCCCGATACGACGCGGCAGAACTCACCGGCGTCGAGCCGCAGGCTCTCCCCGCCTTCGCCTCGGCGGAAATGCCCTCCTGCCGGCCCGTCCAGTTCCAGGTCGAACGGTTGACCGTGACAGGAGGCCCAATCTGACACGATGGCGGCCACAATCCGGCCGTCGTGATCTGCATCGAAGACGAGACTGTGGCCAGTTGCGCCGCAGACGTCGACCCGGTGCATCCAGACGTCGCGTGTGTAGATCGTGTCGATGAGGTAGCCCAGCGGCATCGAACCGAGCGGTGGAGGGGCTTGTACCCGCACCCACCGACGCATGAACCTCGGCACCCTGCGCCGACCTTTGAGCGCGTGCCGGACGATCACCTCGATCTTGTCAACCAGTTCGGTCGGTGTCAGATCTGCGCGCTCTGCCACCTGGAGTGCGGTCATTTCGTCGATCATCAAATTGCCCGTCGCCTTTGCGCGCTTGCTGGCCACGCGCAACTGGTGGACCATGACTCGTAACGATGCGTTCGCCTCCAAATTGCCGAGGTTGTGCGCTACGACCGCCCGGACGTCCCAAAGTGTGCAGTCGGTGGGACGAGCCCAGTCATCCGGTGCGAGGTCCTGCAGCAGGTCAAGGAATCTGGCGTACTCGTTTGCCGCCAGGATCATTGCCTCCCGGTGATCGGGGAGCCTCATCTCACACGCTTCGGTCACGATCATTGTGCGTCTCTTTTCTCGGGAGTCTTACCTTTGACATGTGCGAGGAACATCTCGGAGGCCTCGTCAACCAGCCGCAACCACCGATCGCCACCAGGATCGTTGGCGATCTGCTGATCGGCGAGCCCGGATGTCCAAGCGGTGTACAGATCGCGGTGCTCGGCACTGGTAACACCTTCGACCGTGAGCAACTCGTATGCCGCGCTCCAGCACTTCTTCGGCCACCGCATATGACTTGGGAGACGGAACGAACCCAGGGAGAGTCCGCTGGAACAGGAGTTGATAGCGAGCGGGGTCCTCAGTGCAGAAGTACAGAAACGCGCGCACGCGACCCTTGAAGGCATCTTCTCCTGATGTCGGATCGAAGATCGCGTCCCGCCGAGCCATCGCCTCGTATCCCTGCTTGAACATGGCGTCGTAGATGGCGTACTTGGAGCCGAAATACGAGTAGAGGGAAGGGGGCTGCATGCCAACCGCAGCGGCCAGATCGCGGAGTGACAGACCCGCCAGCCCCTCGGCACGAGCAAGCGTCCACGCAGACTCCAGGATTTCCCGCGGGTAGCCTCATGCCGTTCGGCTCGCCGATCTCGAACAGGATTATCTAATGCCATTCGGATATTCTTATATCGATCGGTAGCCGCTGTCAACCGCCGCCCATAACTGGAGTCTTCCGTTGGAACATCCGAGACTCCGGATCAACCTCCTTGAACCCGACCAACGACTGTGAAAATCGTGGTCACGAAATCAAACGGAAATAGAGGGGTGCGATTCTCATGGCCGTGGGCGACCTGTTCGAGGGCTATCTGGCGTCGTTAGAGAGCTCCGGCCCTCTCGGACGCCCTTACGACGAGGTGTTCGACACGCGAGGCGGCTCTTACGATCAATATGCGGACGTCGTCTCCGTCGTGGCAGAGATGAGCTCTGACGACCTGGCCACGAGGGCGCTTCGTCTGGCACGAGCATTCATGGACCAGGGGGTGACGTTTGACCTAGACGGCGAGGAAAGGCCATTCCCCCTCGACGTGGTCCCCAGGATCTTCACCACGAAGGAGTGGAAGGTCATCTCGGATGGTGTCGCGCAGCGGGTGAGGGCGCTCGAGGCATTTCTCGACGACATATACAACTCGGCCCGAATCCTTCACGACGGCTTGATCCCGCACCACCTGATCACGAGCTCTCCCGGTTTTCTGCGCTCGGTGAAAGCAGTCAATCCGCCCAACGGCGTACGGATCCAAGTAGCGGGGATCGATATCGTCCGAGACGAAGATGGCTCCTTCGCCGTGCTGGAGGACAATCTCAGGAGCCCGTCGGGCGTGAGCTACGTACTCGCGAACCGGGCAGCCATGGCCAGGATCCTCCCGGAGATCTTCTGGGGTCAGCGTATCCAGTTGGTAGCGGACTATCCGGCCCGCCTCGTTCAATCACTCAGACGCGCTGCTCCAGCGGGTGTAGCTGACCCGAACGTGGTCGTGTTGACTCCCGGGGTCTACAACTCTGCTTTTTACGAGCACGCTCTACTCGCACGTCTCATGGGAGTGCACCTGGTTGAAGGCCGGGATCTCACTTGTCACGGCGTGGACGTCTACCTGCAGACGACGGACGGCGAGGTGCCCGTCCATGTCATCTACAGGCGCGTGGACGACGAGTACCTCGACCCCTTGCAGTTCAGGCCTGAATCTCTCGTAGGCTGCCCCGGACTAATCAATGCTGCGCGGGCCGGCCGGGTGACGGTAGCGAACGCAATAGGCAACGGCATAGCCGACGACAAGCTTGTCTATGCGTACGTGCCGGACATGATCCGCTACTACCTCGACGAGAACCCCATCTTGAAGAACGTCGAAACTTACCGACTTGTTGACAGCAACGAGCTCGAAAATGCCTTTAAGCGGCGCAATGAACTCGTGTTCAAGCGGGTCGACGGATCTGGCGGCAGGGACATGTTGATAGGGCCTCACGCAACGACAGATGAGCTCAATCGGATGGAACGGGCGGTCCGTTCCGATCCGCGAGCGTGGATCGCTCAGAGAACGGTGTCACTGTCGACTTCTCCCACGTGGATAGACGGCCGGATCGTCCCGCGTCGCGTGGATCTCCGACCATTCGCCGTGAACGACGGCGAGAACATCTGGGTGATGCCCGGCGGACTCACACGAGTAGCTCTTCAAGAGGGAAGCCTCGTGGTCAACTCCTCCCAGGGAGGAGGCTCGAAAGACACGTGGGTCATCGGTGGCTCCCACCCGGCACCCGTTCATACGGTTGCGACGGGTATTGCCCCAAGCGCCGGTCCCCCAATGGACCTGGGTCCTTCCTTGCATGACGACCGAGGCCAACAACAGCAGCAGCAGCAGCAGCAATGAAAATGAAGAACGCACTTTTGAGCAGGGTTGCCGAATCCATTTTCTGGGTTGGCCGATACGTCGAACGCGCTGAAGGAACTGCCCGGATACTCGATGTCGTCGTGTACCAGGCGCTCGAGCAGAGCAGCACTGACGCGACCTCCGCGGCAGCGCGGAGGCTGCTTGCTGTGATGGGGCTGCCCGACGACGAGAACGCGAGTCTCTGGGAGGTAACCGAACGCTTGGCGCGCGACTCGCGATCAAGATCCTCGATCGCAGGCGCGTTGCGGGCCGCGCGGGAGAACACAAGAGCCGTGCGCCATGTCGTGCCGGTCGAGATGTGGGAGAGGATTAACGCCACATGGACCGGCCTTCCAGGCCAGTGGGAAGTTGCTCAACTTGCGGGCCCCGCGGCCTACCTGGCTTTTGTGAAAACCCAGACCGCTGCCATCACCGGGCTTGCAGATACCACCATGAGCCGCGACCAGACGTGGCACTTCTTCACCCTCGGACGCTGCCTAGAACGCACCGACGTAGTCGCCCGGCAGCTCGCCACCCTTCGGTTCGACGAAGTATCCGACAGCGGGCTCGTCATGCTGTTGAGGTCGTGCGGGGGTTACGAGCCCTACCTCCGTCTCGCTCACGGGGTAGTCGAGCCAAACCTGGTCCTCAATTTCCTGCTCAAGGACAGGCTGTTTCCCAGGTCAGCTTTTGCTTCTCTAACTGTCGCCGAGCAGTGCCTCGAGAACATGAACCCGATCGCCGATGGAAGCTGGGACGAGGCGAGGGGCTTGATAGGCATGGCTAGGGCCGGTCTGGAGTATTCGGAGCCAAGCGCGCTAGCTCACGGCCTGAACGAGCGCCTGGAAGGCCTCCAACGCACCATATCGGCTGTAAACGACACAGTGACTAGGAGGTTCTTCGCCAACGACATGCCAACAGCCTGGCGACGGTGGGGCGGATCATGAACGAAACGGGCAGTTGGCGGATCATGAACGACAGAGGCGGTTGGCGCATAAAGACCGAGCACGTCACCCGGTTCGCATATTCAGATCCGGCATTCGCCTCCTACAACGAGGTGCGCGTGGTCCCTCAAAGCAACAGCCGGCAAACCAGACTCGAGGCGAAGCTGGCGACTGCGCCACATGCAGCCCAGTACACGTACTGGGACTACTTCGGGACTCAGGTCGTGGCGTTCAATATCGACCAGGGCCACCTCGATCTCGAGATCACGAGTTCCTCTTTGGTTGAGACCCAACCCTCCGCGCAGCGTCCAACGGGTACGTGGTCCGACATAAAAGGGGCACAGGACAGCTTCGCCGAATACCTCGCCCCCACACCTCGAACCGCCCCCGATGCCGACCTGGCGGACGCCGCCGACGAGCTGAGGAGATCGTCGCCTCTGGCGACCATCGAGGCTGTGATGGCCTGGGTCCACGACAGGCTCGAGTACGTTCCAGGAGTGACGGGCGTGCAGACCTCCGCATCGGAAGCCGCCCGTGTAGGGCGAGGTGTCTGTCAAGATTTCGCGCACTTGTCGCTCTCTTTACTTCGCGCTGCAGGGGTGCCCACGCGATACGTGTCGGGATACCTACACCCGAGCACCGACGCCGAGATCGGTGACCACGTCTCAGGGGAGAGCCACGCTTGGATCGCTGCCTGGTCAGGAAACTGGTGGGCTTTTGATCCGACGAACGCGATCGAAGTGGGAGTCCGCCACGTGATGGTCGCCCAGGGACGGGACTACTCCGATGTTCCTCCAGTAAAGGGCGTCTATGCGGGAAACGCCGACAACTCCATGTTTGTCGAGGTCCTCATCGCAAGGATGGGCTGATCTCTCGACGTCGGCGTCGGGGTGAAAGGGCTGATTTCTGGAAGGCTGTCGCAATGATCAGATCGGATCCGAAGGTGGACCTTCACAACTATCTTCAGGCCGCGCGCGACGCCCTGATGTGGAAGCTGGACGGGCTCTCGGAGTACGACATCAGGCGCCCAATGGTGCCGTCCGGCACCAACCTTCTGGGTCTCATCAAGCACGTGGCCAGCGTCGAATTCGGGTATTTCGGCGACACCTTCGGCCGTCGCTCAGACGAGCCGCTTCCTTGGTTCGACGACGGCGCAGAACCCAACGCGGACATGTGGGCCACCGCCGACGAGTCGCGCGAACAGATAGTGGGGCTCTACCACCGGGCGTGGGCGCATTCGGACGGCACCATCGACGCGCTCGAGCTCGACGCTGTCGGACACGTGCCTTGGTGGCCCGAAGACAGACGCGAGGTCACATTGCACCGGATCCTCGTCCACGTGATTGCCGAGACGGATCGGCACGCCGGGCACGCCGACATCGTCCGGGAGCTGATCGATGCCTCGACCGGGCTCCGAGAAGGCAACGACAACATGCCGGATGTCGACCAGGCGTGGTGGGAGGACTACCGGACCCGGCTAGAACGAGTGGCGCAGGAAGCTAGCGCCGACGAGGGATGTGACGTATGACCCGAACGAGCATCCTCACGAGCTCTTCTCCGACGTCGTCCGATGAGGCCCGAGGGTAGTTGTCCCGCTCGCCATGCGTCGGAGCCGGTTAGACCAAGATCGATTCCAGGCTGTCGGACGGCAAGGCCTTTGAAAAGAGAAATCCCTGAGCGAGATCGCAACCGGCTGATCGGAGCACCTCGAGCTGGTCGTGGCTCTCGACACCTTCAGCCACGGTCGTGAGTCCTAGGGCGTGTCCAAGGTCGACGACCGAGCGGACGATCGCATCGTCGGCCCTGTCGGCCGCCACGTCCCGCACGAAGGACGAATCGATTTTGACGAAATCAATCGGGAGGCGTTTGAGATAGGTGAGCGACGCATAGCCGGTGCCGAAGTCGTCGACACCGAGGCGCACTCCGAGGTCGCGAAGCTGCGTCATGCTCTTCACAACCGCTCCCGTAGCCTCCATGAACGCTGTCTCGGTGATCTCCAGGTCGAGACGCTCGGGTGCAAGTCCGGAGTCGAAAAGAGCGCCCCTGACGGTATCGACGAGATCGCTGCGAACGAGTTGGCGGGTCGACAAGTTCACGCCCACCCGAGGGGCGCGGCAGCTCCGAGTTGATCCTCCCAGAGCGCCGCCTGTCGGCAGGCCTCGCGCAGGACCTCAGTGCCTATCCCGACGATCAGCCCGGTCTCCTCGGCGATATCGATGAATCCCGAAGGCAGGATCATCGCATCGTCGCTGGCCACCCGGACCAGGGCTTCTACGCCAGCAAGGTGGCGGTCCTGTACGTCGAGCAGAGGTTGGTAGTGCACTCGTATCCGATCGTCAACCAGTGCGTCACGGAGAAGCTGCTCCACGGAAAGTCTCTCCGACGCGGACACCTGCAGGAATTGGTCGAACACGGCAAAACGGTCCTTGCCGCGCTTCTTGGCGACGTACATCGCCATGTCGGCGGCTCGCAGAATCTCCGAGACGCTCATCCCATCTCGCGCGAATGCGATGCCGATGCTGACAGACGACTGCACACGCTCGCCGGCGATCACCAACGGGGCTGCCGCAGCGACGCGCAGGCGTTCCGCTACCACACTTGCTTCAGAAGGATCGTCCAGATCGCCCGCGAACACTGCGAAATTCGTCACCGGCCAGACGGGCGAGGGTGTCAGATGGCCTTAAAGCCATCTTCATCCGTCCGGCGAGCTCCAGTAGTGCCGCATCCCCCACTTCGTGACCGAATACGTCATTGATGCTCTTGAACCGATCGACGTCAACGTAGAGCACCGCTGTGTGGCGCCCGGAACGCTGATCGCGCGCCAAAGCCTGTCGGAGCCGGTCTGCGAACAACACACGGTTCGGGAGGCCCGTGAGGGGGTCGTGCGATGCTTGATGCTCGAGCACTTCCACGGCTCGGAGGCGTTCGGTGATGTCCTCCAACTGCAATATGAAAGATCTCGGCACCCCTGCAACATCAGATGCCGGGGTGGCCGACAGAGTTGCCCAAACCACGCGACCGTCGCTCGCGATGAGGCGGCATTGGGAGCAATGGGAGTCGATCTCTCCCTTACCTAGATCTTCGAAGACCTTCACCAAGCGGTCGCGGTCGGTCGGATGTGCGAGCGTCAGGAAGTTGGCGTGGCCTTCGGGTTCGTTGTCCAGGCTCAGCATGGTCGTCAGAGCATCGTTGGCGATCAGGATCTTTCCGGTTCGGTCAACCAACGCAATACCGATGGGAGCGTGATGGAAAGCGGCTTGGAATCTCATCTGCGCGCCGCGCACACGTAGGGAATTGACGATGACGCTCGATCCCGCGATATTCACTTCGTTGAGGTTGATATCGACGGGTATCTCGTTGCCGTCCTTCTTTCGGACCGCCAACTGAAGCCCCAATCCCATCGACCTGGGTTGGGCCATTGCGACGTAACTCGCACGGTGCTTCTCGTGAATCTCTCTCACACGCTGAGGCACTAGTACTTCGACAAGCTGGCCCACCAACTCATCCGCCGTGTATCCCACCAGGCGTTCCATTTGCGAGTTGACAAGGAGGATCCGACCATCCGTGTCGACGCACAGCATCGGATCGGGCGCGGCGTCGAACAAAAGTCGGAACCGCGAGTCCTCCGACATGCCATCGACGTCCGGCATGGCAAAAAGAGTATTCACCGTTCTCGAATCTGCACGCCAGTCCTCCAGTTCCATCCCCCAAACAAGGGAGCCACCGGGGTCTCGGGTGACAGATTGGCAGGCCGACGCTGAGACAACGTCCGTCGGACAACAGACATCCTAGATGGCACTTCCGCAGGTGAGCGGCTTATCTGCGGAGACGCTGACAGTTGTGCCCCAGTTGTGTAGCCCTATGCACTTTGCCGTTCTTCACGGACGACCCGTAGGCGGTGCACGAAGAGCACGACGACAGCGATCACCGCCAGCGCGCCCAATACGTAGCCGGCGTCGTTGAAGTCCTTCAAGACATGGTTGTAGCTGGACCCTAAGGCGTAACCCAGGCTTGCCAGGGCCGTGCACCAAATGGCGCAGCCGATGACCGTGAACACCAGGAACTTGGTGAAGACCATCTCGCCCAGGCCGGCCGCGACAGAAACGAAGGAACGCAGGAGCGGGATGAAGCGGCCGAACAACACGAGCGGCTCGCCGTGACGGTTGAACCACGCCTCGGCACGATCGAGGTCCCGGTGGGTGAGCAGTACGTATTTTCCGAACCGGTCGACCAATGGGCGCCCGCCGTAGGAGCCGATCAGGTAGCCGGCAGACGACCCCAATACCTCCCCCAAGGTGGCCAGCACGATGACCACAACCAGATTGAGGTGGTGAGGCTCGTTGTGAATCTGGCCGCTCGCCAACACTCCTCCGAAGATGATGGCCAACTCGGCGCCGACCGGCAGGCCCATTGAGGAGATGAAGCTCAAGACGATGACGGCGGCATAGCCCCAGGTCTCGAGAAAATGTTCCATGTCCACCTCCGATTTGGGCGATTTGCGCCGCGATTGGTCGAGCGCCCCCCGGAGGAGACCCCCAAATCTATGCACAGACGATCTGACGGAACCATGAACGTCGACATGTTCGGTCGGCTCGGGTCAGGCGCGGTTCTATCGGCAATCCCCAATAAGCACTGGCAGTAGCGTGGGTAGCCGTGGGAAACGGCAGCGGATTCGGCTCCTGGGGCCACTTGTCGGGTCGCTTCTTTGCCGCCCTCGTACCCCTTGGTCCGGCGAGAGCGGACGAATCCTGGGCGTTGGAGCAACTCCTCAGCGGCGAGCAAGCCCTTTGGCGGCGAATGTCGCGGCCTGACCGCCGCCACGCCGTGAGAGTCGCGAGGGACTCGGTCCGTGCTCTCGGTTCCGACCGCGCTCCTCGGGAAGTCGTCGCTGCGGCACTTCTTCACGATGTCGGGAAGGTCGAGTCATCGTTCGGGACCTTCGCCCGGGCGGGAGTTACTTTTGCAGCCATAGCTCTAGGCCGGTCCCGCCTCTTGAGTTGGGCCGGTGCCGCATCGGGAAACGGCCGCCCGTCGCGCCGGGCTCGAGTCGGGCTCTACCTGACTCACGACAGTCTGGGTGCCGAGCTACTCGAGGACGCGGGAAGCAAGCCACTGACGGTGTCGTGGGCGGCGGAACATCATTTGGCCCCAGAGCTCTGGACCGTCGACGCCAGCATCGGCGCGGCCCTCAAGGCCGCTGACGGGGACTGACAACAAGCACGGGCCGTTCTGGACCTGATCCCTTGATGCCGGCATTCGATCGGCATCAAGGGATCAGCCCTTACGTCACGTGAGCGAGAAGGTGCTCTTCGGCTTGCGCTTGGTGGTGACGCCCTTGGCGACGATCGAGTGGCTGCCCAGTGCGCCGGCGCTCGATCCAGATGGGATGTGGCCCGAGCAGGAGTAGGAGCCTGACGCCGAGGCAGTCGTCGAGCAGATCAACACCGATGCGGGCGACGCAAGACCTGTCTTGTACGAGATCTTGACCGTCTCGCCCACAAGGAACCCACCACCGGAAACCGTCACAGCCGCCCCGCGTAGCCCTGAGGTCGGAGAGATGCTGACGGAGTCCTCGCTCTGGATGCACGAGTAGGAAGGTGCCGCCGCGAAGTCCTGGTTGCTGAACTCCGTTTGGATGAAGTAGTGGTGCCCGTTGATGGTCTGGTTGTACTTGGCGCCGGCCGTGCCTTGGAAGGAGTTGCTGTCGCCGTAGACGTAGGCACAGTCATCACCGATCTCGTTGCCTGCGGCATCCCACCACGCCGTGCCTTGCGGATCGGTGATCGTCTCGCTTGTTTCGTGACTCGTGATGCTTATCTCGGTGTCGGCTTGGATGTTTCCGTTGGGAGACTGGTTGCCTCCGCTGTTCGAGGCTCCGTCAGAGGCGCAAGTGAAACCAGCGGGCGTGTCTACGAAGGCGTAGTTCATGTCCGCGTACAACGGATTCCCTGCAAAAGAGTGGTATCCACAGAACCCGCCCGAAGTGCCTGAAGAAGGATTCACGCTGCACGCGCCTCCTTGTGCACCATCGTTGCTGGTGAAGCAGGTCTCTACGCCCTCAGGCAGGAAGAACATGTACAGGTGCGCAAGATCCTTGGACAGGCTGTGCGCCGTCGTGTAGGCGCTCGCTTCGCTCCCCAGCTGTGCGTCCGTGATGCACTTGGTGTACGTGTTGTTGGAGCCACTCGACCAGATGACTCCGGGGTCGGGCGTACAGCCGTTTGTCGGGTAGGGGTCGGTGTCCGTGATCGGCGCCCCAGCGTGGAGCAGGTAGCTGATGTGCACGCCTCCTGAGTTCGTGTACTGCGTGAGTGTGGAGAACACGTTGGAGGTCTTGCCGTTGTCGGTAGAGGAGTCCGTGATGAACTGGTTGATCAGCGTTTCGTAGCCCGCGGGGATGCTGTAGATGCTGCCACTCGGTACCCAGTAGACGGGCGTGACCGTAAGCTCACCCGGCGTGGTCGTACCGGTGACGGGGCCGCCATGGAACGTGAGAGGCGGAGAGCCGTTGTACGGAGGACTGGGGGGTGTACCCCCACCTGAACCCTGACTCCGAGCACACGCGGTGGGCGCTCCGGTCCGACTCTTCGCCCAGACGATTCCGCCCGCGATCTTCGCGTAGCGCGACGATTGCGACGCGCAAGAGGCTGCCGCTACCCCCTTGCCCGCGCTCAAGGCACCTACCTGGGCTCCGGCGTACGACGCCAGCCCGAGCGTGACTATTGAGACTGTCGTTGCAATTGTGACAAGCGCCAATAGACGGCCGAACCTTGGCCCATCGAGTCTCATCGTTTCCTCCGCCTTGGTCTGAACGAATTGGGGTAGACGAGCGAACCTCGTCGCCCGGCTGGTCGGACATTACGACAATGATCCGCGAATGGAAAGGATCAAAATTGAGGGTTATCCCCGGGTGTGTGACGGCGCGGTCCTTATGGCACTTCGCGCTCCCGCAGAGGTATCCCGCGAGGCTAGGAAGGGGGCTGACCAAGCGTGGCAGCGTGTGAAACGAGGAAGCTGTTCGGGGGATAGAGGTCGATTCCGTCCGGGACGTTGAGATAGCCCGGAGTCGCTCCAGGGACACCGGTGTGGCCGTACTGCCAAACAATCTTGTTGGTCCGCGGGTCCACGACGATCACCCTGTCGTTCCAATCGTCGTTGCACAGGATGTTCCCGTTCGGAAGCGGCAATGCGAGCGACGGATGGTTCAGCGAGTTCGCGCCCGTGGGATCGAAACGCCACAGGGCCCCGCCCGCGGAGTTGAAGATCACGATCTGGCCCGGTGAGGAGTAGTTGACCGTCAAGTATCGGTTAGGGCCGATCTCGTTCGTGTCAGACGGGTAGAGCACACCGGGCGGGTTGGTTGACCAGTACACCGTGCCGTTCAACCCCATCTCGTCCACCCAGTCCCCGTTGATCTCGGTGACCAGCCAATGCCCGTTTCTCATCGGGAAGACTCCGTTCGGACTGCCGAACGTGGATGGTGGATTGTGCGCGCAAGCGCCCACCTGTCCGAATTGCCGGGTGACCACGTGGCTTCCGGGTGCAATGAGAACGATTCGACAGTTCTTGATGTCAGCCGAGACGACGTAGCCGTCGGGCAGAAGCATGGCGTCATCGGGGTTCCACAGCTGATTAGGGCCGGACCCGGGTACCCCGGGAGTGCCGTACCGCCAGACAATTCGTCTCGAGGCAATGTCGATGACACTTATGACAAAATTGTCCTCCTGTGTGGCGATGATCTCCTTGCCGTCAGGGGTGAAGAATGCATCGTCGGGTATCAAGAATGTCTGCCCCGGCGCGAGCGAATTTGGTCCGGGGAATTGCCAACGGACCCGGCCCTGCGGGTCGATGATCAGGAGGCGGTCGTTCTCCTTGTCGGCGATCATGATCGGCCCTGGCAGGACCGACGGGTCCGACCCGGGCTGTAGGTATCCGGGGCCCGAAGGGTCGGACAACAAGCTCGGCGATTGGTTGCGCGAATTGTCTTGCCGTGATGCTGTCGGGACGGTGCCGGTCGGCGCCGCATCGTTTGTCTGGTGCTTCGTCGGCCCGTGTGTCGACGGCGCGATGATCCAGATGAGAACGGCAGCAAAGACGACGAGCACTACCATCAGCCGTCTCCGCCGGTAGGCGGCTTTCGTGGGTTGACGCCGTCGCGGTGCAGAAGGGTCGCTACTGCCGTCCGCTATCACCAGCGATCTTCTCGTTTCGAAATGGCGCGGTCGGCGCGGGACCATCGCATCGTTTCACTGTACGTGCGCGTCATCTCTAGCTTGGTCATCACGACGGGATGCGTCGCCACAGCGCACGAGGCAGCATCCGCAGCGCAGCGAAGATCGGCCCTAGCGCAGCCGGTACCCACGCGACTGCCTCTCCGGTCTCGAGCGCGCGGATCGTCGCCTCCGCCACCGTCACTGCATCGACCGCGAACGGCGCGGGCTTCATTCCCCTCGTCATCTTCGTGCGCACGAATCCCGGCCGCACCACCGTGACCTCGACCCCGGTTCCCTCGAGCGCATCTGCGAGACCGAGAGCGAACCCATCCAGCCCTGCCTTGGCTGACCCATAGACAAAGTTCGCTTTTCGGACGCGGACGCCTGCCACGGAGGAAAGGACGACGATCCGTCCCCATCCCTGAGCGCGCAGTACCTTCGCAAGTGCGAACGTAACTGCAGCAGGTCCGGTGAAATTGGTCGCGAGCAACGATGAGACGGTCACCGCGTCAAGCTCGTCTAGCGATGCAGTGCCGAGATCCCCCACCGTCACGAGCACCAGGTCGATCTCTCCGAGTCGAGCGAGTGCTTCGACGGCAAATCCGTCGTGGCCGATCACGTCCGTCACATCGAGTGAAGCCGATTCGGCCGTAACGCCGAGCACCCCGAGCTCATCGGCGAGAGCGTCGAGCGATTTGGCGCTGCGCCCTGCGACGATGACTCGCCGGAGCCTGCGCCCTGCCAGAAGGCGCAACGTCTCGCGGGCGATATCGGAACTGCCCCCGATGACGACGGCCGTCTGGGGCATGCCGGTTGCATCGATCATGCGGCTCCTCCGGCGACCTCAAGATCGACACCGCTCAACCCCAGCCGGCGTCCCAGATCTGAGCTGAGGGCGCCTTCGGGATCGAGGCGATCTCGGATTGCCTTCCATTTGTCCAACCGCGGATACATCGAGCGGATCAGCTCCGGTCGGACGCGGCCGTCCTTCGAAAGGTAGATGCGACCCCCGGCTTCTGCCACAACGGAATCGAGGCCGTCCAAGACGTCGGCGAGACCGCTCGAGCCCAGGGGAACGTCGAGCGCCAGCGTCCAGCCTTCCTTAGGGAACGACAAGTGCCCCGATCCGGCAGGGCCGAAGCATTTGAGCACCGACAGAAAAGACGCGGCGCGAGCGGCACTTAGGCGCTCGAGAACGGTTCGAACGGCCGCCTCGGCACCAAAAGGCACGACGAATTTGGTATTGGGTAAAGCCCTTGGGACCATAGAGCACGTTCCAACCTGCCAAGGCGTCAAGCGGATGAAAGAACGCGGCGAGCGGCTCAAGGCGACCAACGCGCCGGCGCGGAGCCTTCCGAAACCACATCTCGTTGAACGCAGCCAGGGAGAGCGGATTCAGTAGGGAGATGGGGGGCGCGATAGAGACGCTCAGGCGTTTTCGGGGGCGGTAAGCCAAAGGGTCGATCCGAGCAGGTCCCACAAGGTCGCTCACCTTCGCGTGATCGCCCCTGGTGAGCACGGCGCGGCCGAGCCGCGGACCTGAGGCCATGCCGTCGATCCACGCAACCGAATACCGATAGCGCCCGCGCTCGTCGGCGAGCAGGGACATACAAGAATCGAGATCCTTGGCGCGCTCGGTGTCCACGAGCATCTGTGATGTCTCGATTGCAAGCAGCCGGAGCGTCGCTTCAGTGATGACGCCGGTGAGACCCATACCACCGCACGTTGCAGAGAATTCATCCTCGTTGCGACCAGGTCCACAGATCGTCGTTCCCATCGGGGACACCAACGTCAACTGCTCGATATACCCGGCGAGCGACCCGTTGACGTGATGGTTCTTTCCGTGGATGTCACTCGCGATAGCTCCACCGATTGTCACGAAGCGAGTCCCAGGAGTCACCGGGAGAAAAAAGCCGTTGGGAACCAGCATCTTCAGGAGCACGTCGAACGACACACCCGCCTCTGCGCGCAGCTTTCCCGCCTCTTGATCGAATTCGAGGACGGCGTCGAGCTCGCTGCAGTCGATGACAACACCACCGCCGCACTGTGCGGCGTCGCCATAGGAGCGACCGAGACCACGTGCTATGCGGAAACCAGCAAGGCGCGCTGCTGCACGGCCTGAGACGAGCTCCTCGATCTCTGCTCGTGTTCTTGGTCGAATCACCGCGGCTGCCGTTGGAGCCGACCGACCCCAGCCCGTCAAGAGCTCGCGGTGGATAGGAGACCTCACGCGTAGATCCCACAGATGAGTAGCGCTACCCAGGCCACCCCCAAAAGCTGCAGCGCGTGGTCAGAGAGTACGAGCTCCTCGGGCTGGCCCCCACGGCCCCTGCTGAAGGCGAACTGCAAGACGAGGACGCCAAGAACGAAGGGGATGATCGACAGCTCGAACAAGATCAGATCCTCTGAACGGTCGCCAGGGCGCAAACCGGCGGCGCGCTCAAAAACCCACAGGCAATAGGTGGTGATGGTCACCAAGACCGCCAACGCCTGCACCCCCCTGAGAAAGGCGACCGGGTAGGCGCCGAGCACCTTTCTATGCGACCGTTGCCCCTCGCCGAGCATCGATTGCTCGGACGAGCGTTTGCCGGCCACGATGAGAAGGGCTCCGAAAGACGTCATTACGAGGAACCACGGTGAGATCACGACGTGAGCGGCAGCGCCACCGGCGACCGCCCGCAATGTGAACCCCGATCCGACGCACACAAGTTCGACGACCGGAACGCGCTTAAGGCCGAATGAATAGGCGAGGCTGATCGTCAAATAGGCGATGACAATCAGCGCCAGGGATACACCGATGAATGCGGCCGCGGCGACCGCTGCCGTCCCGAGGACGATCGCGGCGCTCGTGGCGGACGTGGGCGCCAGAGCGCCAGAAGCAACCGGACGGTTTCGCTTCAGCGGGTGACGTCTGTCGCTTTCGCAGTCGATCACATCGTTGACGAGGTAAGTGCACGAAGACGCGGCGACAAAGATCCCGAAAGCACTCAGGGTGCGTACAAGCGGGCCAGTGTGTGAGATCGCACCCGCCGCCGCAGGCGCCGCGAAGACCAGTACGTTCTTTGTCCACTGGCGCGGTCGCATGGCCCGGAGCAGCGTCCAAGAGCGTGCGGCAACCGACCTTTGCTTCCGCGCTGGCAGATTCAGGCTCAGAGGACTGGGGGCTGTCTGTGAGCGCATGTCATAAGCCTCGAGGCCGACGACGCCGAGCGTCGAATCTTCTCATATCGTCTTGTCGGACCCAACCTTGACGGATTCAGTTGAGCGCGACTTACGCCTCGTCGCCCGGATGATCCAGCGTTCTGGACGGCGCCGGTGGCCAAAACTCGAAGGATGGGACCGACGCCAAGACACTTCCATGTGGGCTCCTCCGAGAACGGAGTCGCTAACCTTCCAACGACCCATCGTCGAGGTGACCACCGAGTCGGCGATCGCAAGACCGAGGCCCGTACCATTCCCCTCCTCCGTGGCCCTGTGAAAGCGATCGAACAAGCGGGGACGCTCCTGAAGCGGGATTCCGGGCCCGCTGTCTTCCACCGAAAGGCTGACCCAGCCGGCATGGGCCGACACGATTATGTGGACGTTTCCGCCGTTGCCAGCGTAACGGCATGCATTGTCCACCAAGACCCCGATTAGACGGTCGATCAAGTCCGGCGGAGCGCTGATCAGAGCCTGGGCGTCGCCCTGGCGCCGGAAAGACATCTCAATCGCCCGCGATTCCGCCACCGCCCCGAAGCGGTCTTTGCAGCTCTCCGCGATCGTCGCGAGATCCACCGGTTCATTGTTTGAAGGAGGGAGCTCCGAGTCGAAGCGCGCGAGCCACAACAGGTCGTCAACGATGTGACGCAGGCGCTCGGTCTCGCCTCCGATCCTTGCGAGCGTGTCACGGTACTGGCCGACATCGCGCTTGGCGTTCAAAGCGAGACCGACCTCCGCCTGGATGACACTCAGAGGTGTCCTCAGCTCGTGCGACGCGTCGGCGGTGAACTCGAGCTGGCGCCGGCGCGTTTGTTCGACCGGGCCAGACGTCATGAGTCCTATGACCAGGGTGCCGAGGTACGTGACGAGGACAAGAACGGGACCGGCGATAACCTCTGCGGTGAGGAGCACGTTCTCGACGTGGGTTGTCTCTGTGAGGCTCTGTCCCGCCACGAGAGAACTTCCGTTCGCTCGTATCACCTCCAACCGGAACGAGGTCGTCCCTACTTCAGCAGTGACTGGTCGGCCGACGTGCAACGAGTCGATGTTGGGCAGCTGCGGAGCCCCTGGGCTGAGTGCGACAACCTTGCCGTTCGCCATCACGTGCCATAGAAGCACCGGGGCTCCATCCACGTCGCGCGCGCTGTATGGCGCCTTTCCCAAGGAGAGCACGTCGCTGCTGTGACTCGCCTCTGTAAGTCGGTCAGCCAAATGTGCATCGACCTCAGACACAAGATGGTTAGCGTCGACCTGATCGAAGACGACAACGACGACGACGTAGACGAGCCCTATCAGAATCGTTGCGACAGCGGCCACTCGAGCGGCACGAGCGATGCGTCGCCGCTCATGCAGAATTCGATTCTTCATGCGACTCACCGTCCTCCCACGACATCACAAGTCCACCTGGTCGTGGTCGAACGCCACGTCCATCGCATTGCCGACGAGTTGAACTTATAGAAGGATTTTGAGTCCCAAACCTGAAGATACGATGACGCACGCACCCAATCCTTGGGTTAGCGAGGGTTTTCTGCACATTTTCATCCTGGCGTAAGGTCGTAATCTTAAGATGAGGACGTGTCCAACCCCTCGATACGCGACAATTGACCCTCGTTCGTAACTCAGGCCTTCCTGCACCCCAGGGTGGACGCCACGGGGAAGGCGCTCCGACCAGGCCGGATCCGGCCGTGACTGCACCGACGGCACCCAGCAGGGTAACCCGCACGGCCCGATGGGTCCGTAGGCACAAGTGGATCAGCGTGTTGGTTTTCGTCTTGCTGGCCGCGACGCCTGTTTGGGTGTCGGCGGGCATGGCTCTCACCGATCAGTCGCTAGGAACCAGTGTCAGCGCCAGGTTCGCCGAATGGCTCCGCGATCATGGCGGGGGCAGCGTCGTGAACTGGGCGGAGAACGTCTGGTATTCGCACCACCCTCCACCCGTGGGAGGGCAACCCGCCAAAGGACTGATCCCGCCCCCGACCCCTCCGTCGTCAGTCGCGTCATCGAGCCACGGGACCAGCGCTATTCCGGTTCTGTCGCGCCTGCCCACGCCGACTGCGATCGTGCCTTTCGCAAGCCCCGCGGCTCCCGGCGAGGGACAGTGGCATGCCGTCGGGCGGACACTTGACGGGGTGCCGACGGTCTACGAGGCGTTCATGCGGCCTGACTCGGTGCACACAAGTGTCGTAACAGCGGTCGCGTGGATGGACACCAAACTGCTCGGCGCCACTCTCTACTCGGGAAGCCAGATCCCCGGCGGTGGACCGTGGGCCGACACGGCGCCGATCAGCCCAACCGCATCGAAGACTCTGGTCGCAGCGTTCAACGCCGGGTTTCGCATACCCGACGCGAACGGCGGCTACTACACGCAAGGCAAGATCGTGGCACCGCTCGTGTCCGGGGCCGCTTCGTTCGTCATCTACAAAAACGGAGGCGTGCAGATAGGGTCTTGGGGACACGAGGTGAGGATGTCACCGAGTGTTGCTTCTGTCCGCCAGAATCTCGATCTGATCGTTGACAACGGGCAGCCGGCCCCGGGTCTCAACGCCAACGACAACTCGCAGTGGGGTGCCACTCTCGCCGGCAACATCTATGTCTGGCGATCAGGCGTCGGGATCACCGCCGACGGCGCCCTCGTATACGTAGGCGGCCCGGACCTGAACATCACCGACCTTGCCGACGTACTAGCACGCGCCGGTGCGGTTCGAGCCATGGAACTCGACATCAACACGGACTGGGTGAACTTCAGCATTTACAGCCCTAAGTCGTTCAACGGAAACGCGTCGCCATCGAACGGAGCGACCCTTATTTCGGGCATGTCCGGTGGTCCTGAGAGGTATTTCGAGTCATGGTGGGCGAGGGACTTCTTCGTCCTCTCAACGAGAGAGCCCTCCAGATGACCGTGCGATCTCCCTCGCTGTTTAGATGTTCCGAAACACCGCGTAAGTAACGGCTCCAGATGACTCCTGCTTCCGGCAAGACCCAACCAAGGCCTACGCGCGGAGTTCGAGAGCTGGACTGGGCAAGGCTCGCCGACAAGCGTGATTCGTGGCTGTGGCTCCGGCCGCCTCCCCGAGCCCGGCACATGGCTGGCTGGGCCCTCCTTCCGCTTCGTGGGTTCCTGGGATTGACATTCCTTTTCGCCGGGCTTCAGAAGCTCACTAACCCGGGCTTCTTCACGGCATCAAACCCGGCATCCATCCAGGCCCAGCTCGCCGGAGCCTCCCGGCGCAGCCCGATTCACGGCCTGCTTGCACATTTCGGACACCTGGCGGTGCCCCTCGGCGTCGCCATTGCATTGGGCGAACTGGCGATCGGACTCGGCACGCTGCTGGGGCTGTGGACCCGGATCGCAGCGATGGCCGGCGCACTGATCTCATTCAGTCTGTTCCTCGCAATCAGCTTCCACTCGAACCCGTACTACACCGGCTCGGACATCGTCTTTGTGTTCGCGTGGATCCCGCTCGTCGTTGCGGGGTCTGGAGACGTGCTGTCACTCGACGGTGCGATCGCAAACGTCACTAGATACAGGCGCGGAGTTTTCCCCGAGGCCGTCGTGCCTGTCCCGTTCAGCACGATCCGCTCCGTGTGCGGCTCGTTCGACAACGGATCTTGTTCAGCCATGCGAGGCGCTGCTTGTGAGCCGGGACCTTGTCCGTACCTCGCTCGAGCACGTGAGGGACTGTCGCCGGTGAAGGCGGACCAGATCGAGCGACGGGTTTTCGTCACGAGGGGTGCGGCCGCTGCTTTCGTGGCCGCCGCGGGCGTCGTACTCGCGGGAGTGTCGGCGGGGCTCGGTCGGGCGATCGGTGGGGTCAAGTCGTCTCCCACGAACGTCTTAGGGGGCGGAGTCCAACCGTTAGGTGGTGGGTCGTCGGCGCCTACGACTGCTACTACTCGCAGTGGCGCCACGAGCCAGACCACACACCCCACAGGGACCACGCCACCCGGCACCGCCATTGGGCTGGCCAACCAGGTGCCGGTCGGGGGCGCTGCGCAGTTCGGTGACCCGCGAACGGGGGACCCATCACTTGTGATCCAGCCTCAAGCGGGGACGTTTCTTGCGTTTGACGCAGTGTGCCCGCACGCCGGATGCATGGTTCAGTACCAGCAAGGCACTTTCGTCTGCCCATGCCACGGCTCGGTGTTCAATGGGACGACGGGCGCCGTCGAAACCGGACCTGCGGCGTCCGGACTTCGAGAACTGCCGATAGCCGAAGGATCGAACGGCAAGCTCTACGTCAACTAAGCCGTCGCCGCAGACAGGCCGGCAAAAGGGCAAACGCAGATACCATCACTGGGATCGTGTTCGCCATCGACTACGGACCTCTCAGCGAGTGGTTCGCCGGAGCGGGAACGTTTGCCGCGGTAGGTACGGCCCTGGTGTTCTCGGTTCGCGGAGACCGGAGATCTGAAGACGCCCGGCTTCGCGCCGTTTACGCGTGGTGTGAAAGGCAACAAACCTCCCGAAGTGCTGCAGAGTGGCTCGTATTCGTCAACAACCAAACTCAGTTTCCGATCAACGAGTGGCAAGTGCTGCTCTCTTGGATCAATCCATCGAACAGCGAGGTCGCCAGAGAATCGATCGACCACGGTATGTCCGGCGTCCTCCCCCCAGGTCGCCACTCGTTTCCCTGGACTCCTTCTTCTGACCCGCCTGCGACGGACGCGCAAGTCTCGGTGACGCTTTCCTTCACAGATGGATCCGGACAGCGCGTCAGCCGCACGAGGGACTCACGGAGGCCTTGGGCCGTGCGTCGAACCCATCCGACTCGCTTCTCAGATGGCTCGGATACCTGATCCTGACGCTCCGAAGAGGGCGAACGTTGGGCCTCGCCGGGCGGCCGAGCCCCTTGAGACCCGATCATCGAGGTACCGAATTCCTCTTGAGGAGTCTGGGATCGACAGGTTGAGCCCCGGGTTGGCCGAAAGCCGGACCGGCGTCCTTTCGTTCCTTTACGTGAGATTCGGAGACTGGACTGAGAATGGCGCCCCCGCCGGTACCGAGTTCGAAGCGGTGTTTTCGGATCTGGGCCTCGTGATCCGCAATGAGGTGACCAATCACCAAGGAAGCGATGTCGCAACAGAGCAAGAAGGGTTCTTGGCGGTTTTCTCTTCTCCGAGCTCGTCTGTTGCCGCGGCTCTCGACGTGCGTCGGACCATCAACACCCGGAGTTGGCCACGAGGTGATGTAATCCGAGTTCGCATGGGTCTCCATACTGGGGAATCCAAGGACACGGTCGATGGCGTTTTGAGCCTCGATGCGTTGCGGGCAAAAGAAATTGCAGCGGTTTCCCACGCAGGACAGATCGTGTTATCCGGGGCAACTGCTGCGTTGTTGGCCAATTCCATGCCAGAGGGAATACGACTCGACGACCTTGGCGTCCATCGCTTGAGGGATCTGGGGCACCCCGAGCGCCTCTTCCAGGTCGAGGAAGAAGGCCTCCGACCAGATTTTCCACTACTTCGCTCGCTCGACAATCCAGTGATGTTGCACAATCTCCCGGAGAGGCTGAGCAGTTTCGTCGGCAGGGAGCGCGAACTACGACAGGTGCGCGAACTTTTGCTTTCTGACCGACTCGTGACCCTGATAGGACCGGGCGGTGCTGGAAAGACCCGCCTTGCCCTCCAAGTAGCCGCAGAGCTGTTGGACGGCGATGGAGACGGTGTATGGCTCGTCGAGTTGGCCGGCCTTTCGGATCCGGAGAACGTCGCTACCGCTGTCGCAGGTGCGCTTTCCATCCAGCCAGAGGCCGGACGCTCAATTTCAGGAGTCTCTCGTCGACTGCCTCAGACAGCAGCGCCTTCTCTTGGTTCTTGACAATTGTGAGCACGTCATAGCGTCAGCTGCCACTCTCTGCGATGCCTTGCTCAAGAAATGTCCCGACGTGCACGTGCTTGCCACTTCACGCGAGCCACTGGGGATCGACGGTGAAGCGGTCTACCGGACGCCTCCTCTGTCGGTACCCATGGACGGAGCTGAAGACCCTCGTGCATTTGACGCAGTTCGTCTTTTTGAAGAGCGCGCGCGTTCGAGTCAGCCGAACTTCGTCCTGGATGACGGAAACCGACAGCTCGTCGTCTCTTTGTGTCGCAAACTCGACGGAATCCCGCTCGCCTTGGAACTGGCGGCAGCGAGACTTCGTTCAACTCCTCTTCCTCAGATCTATGGCCACCTCGACGATCGATTCCGACTCCTGACCGGAGGGAGCCGCTCGGCTTTGCCTCGGCAACAAACCCTCCTCGCAACGGTCGAGTGGTCCTATGACTTACTTACTCACGAAGAGAAGCAGCTGATAAAGCAGCTTTCGGTTTTCGTTGGTGATTTCCTTCTCGAGACAGCAGAGTCTCTATCGGTTCACCTAGAGGATGATGTCGATCACGTTATCGATCAACTTGGCTCTCTGGTGGACAAGAGCCTCATAGTCTACGACTCAGACCCTAGCTGGCCGCGCTATCGACTCCTTGAGACGATTCGCCAATTTGTTTGGGACCGAGTACGGACCGACGACGGGCAAGGCAGTCAAGTGAGACTCTCCGATGCTCACGCCGCGCTATATCTCGAGCTAGCCGAAACCTCTAAGGCTCATCTTCGGACTCGCGAACAGCTGGAATGGTTCGATCGGCTCGAAATCGAACATGACAATATTCGTGCTGCCCTGACTTATTTGCTCGCCGATCCCGTTGAAACCGAGAAGGCGATGCGAATAGCCGTGTCAATGAAATGGTTCTGGCAGATCAGAAATCATAGAGTCGAGGCACTCGATTTTCTGACGCAATTGTCCCGTCGCCCAGAGCTGCCGGACACCAAGATACTCGCGGCACAATTGCTCAATGCGACCGGGGAATTCTGCTCGGCGTCAATGCTGCTGAAGCCGCAGCCTGCAGCGAGCGCGCCCTGGCTATCGCCGCGGTCTTGGTGATAACCGGATCGCCGCGCTTGCACTTTCTATTCTTGCCTCAGTAGCGAACCAACGCGGTGACGACAATACCGAGAGCCGGTTGCGTCAAGAGGCAATAGACCTTGCCCGCGCCAGCGGAGACCCGATAACCCTGGCTGACGTCCTCTCGGGACCTTCGAGCGACCCGGAATATTCGCAGCGCCTCGAGGAGGCGATCGATTGTTACGATTCGGTCGGTGATCGCGCCGGTCGATACATTGCATTGCTCGACTTGGGAGCTGTTTCCCTTGCGCGTGCCGAGCCGTCCATTGCCCGTCTCCACTTGGAGGCCGCAATGGAGATCGGACGTCTTGTTGGCGTCGGGAAAGATCACACACTAATGATCAACATTGCAGAAGCGTGCATTCTGGAGGACGATTTTGCGCGGCGCAAAAGAGCTCTATACAGATGCCGTAGGTGTGGCTCGACGTCACGCTGATGCGCGGGCGGCACAATACGGATTACTCGGTCTTGCGCTCTGTGCGTCCGCCGGCGGAGACAACGAGTTAGCTGCGAAACTGCATGGACTGGCCGACGCGCAATTGCAAGCGCTCGGATACGTCTGGACCCCGGAGAACCTTGCACTTGCCGAGGGTGACCGAAGTCATCTGAGGGCGGTCATGGGTGAAGAGACATTCACGACGGCTTTCGATTCGGGCCAGGTGTGGGATACCGGGGACGCGATGAGGGTCGTCACCGGCGCTTAATGAACGGTACCGACAACCGGTGAAAGTGTCGTCGTCAGTGTGCGTCGGGCTATGGTTCGACCTCTGGTACGACCTTTTTTCATAGAGCCAAATCCGCCGCCTCGGCTTGAAGCCGCGCTCGCATTGGGCGACGGCAGGAAGCTCGGTTACGCGGAGTTCGGGAACCCTGAAGGACCGTTGGTGCTGTGGTTCCACGGTTCCCCTGGAGCCCGCAGACAGGTTCCGCCAGCCGGTCGTCGAGCCGCGGACAAACTCGGACTTCGCCTCGTTTGCGTCGAACGACCCGGGGTCGGGAGCTCGACCGACCATGCCTACATGCGGCTCTCTGACTGGGCCGACGACGTCGCCTACTTCGCCGACAAACTTGGCCATGAGCGATTCATGGTGGTCGGCTTGTCCGGGGGAGGGCCGTACGCACTGGCGTCTGCGTACCGGCTGCCGGCACGCGTCGTAGCGGTCGGCCTGCTCGGGTCCCTGGTTCCTACTGAGGGTGAAGACGCGATCGCCGGAGGCGTCGTGGCGCTCAGTCACCGCTTTAACCGCGCACTCAAGCTGTTGCGGCGCCCGATCGGGGTGGGCATGTGGGGCGTCTTTCGAGCCGCGAACCCGCTCTCGCACTTTGCGGTTCAAGCATTTGCCCGAATGATGCCCGAGGGCGATCGAAGGGTTCTCAGTGACCCCGCTCTCGAGGCCATGTTCGTCGACGACCTTACGGTTGGGAGCAAGCGTCAGTTCTTCGCCTTCATCAACGATTTCATTCTCATCGGCCAAGATTGGGGGTTCCGCCTGGGCGATGTGGAAGTTCCAGTGCGATGGTGGCACGGAGACTCGGACCCATTTGTCCCACTGGAGCAGGCTCGACGCGCGGCAGCGCTACTACCCGATGTGGAGCTCATCGTCCGACCCGGAGAGAGTCACCTCGGAGACTTCGCCGCGGCAGACGAGGTGCTCGAGGTCCTGGCTCGCATCTGGAGTACATCTGATCACCCGTGAGTCGAGACTCCGGCGAGCCGGCTGTGATTCGTGTCGGCGGTGACTCGGGAAGGCTCACCTGGTGATCAAGGCTTCGGCTCCCGTCCGCATCTGTGACAACGGCGGGTGGACCGACACGTGGTTCGGAGGGCCGGGACGGGTCTTGAATATCGCCGTAACGCCAGGGGTCGAGGTCTCGATCTTCGCGGCAACGGGGTCCGAGCCGGTGACCTTGAGCGTGGACACCTTTGGTGACCGCTACTCGGTCGTCCCGGGGGCGCCACGAGTCTCCCGCCACCTGTTACTCGAGGCGGCGATAGACGAGTTCCCACCACCGAGCGACCTCCCGGTAGAGATAAGCGTCCGTTCTGCGGTCCCCGCTGGTTGCGGCACCGGAACGTCGGCCGCCGTCGCGGTCGCATTGGTGGGCGGACTCGCACGCCTACGCTCCGAGCAACCGTCGCCGCGCGAAGTTGCTTACGCAGCACACCGGCTCGAGGTCAACGTGCTCGGCATTCAAAGTGGTGTCCAGGACCAACTGAGTGCGGCATTCGGCGGCATCAACTACATAGAAATCGACGAGTATCCCGAGGCGACCCTGTACTCGATGCCGGACTGGGATGCACTCAGCCCGCTGCTTACGCTGGTCTTCCTCGGGCGTGCCCACTGCTCCTCCGGCGTGCACCACCAGGTAATCGAACGGATCCACGAGCAGGGTTCCGGTGCACTCTCGAGGTTGCGTGAAGCCGGCGTGGCCGCTCGTGACGCTGTGATTGCTCGCGATCTCGACGCTTTCGGTCGGGCGATGATCGACAACACGGATGCGCAGCGCTTACTTCATCCTGAACTCGTTGGCGCAGATGCGACGAGTGTGATCGAGATCGCGAGTGTGCAAAAGGCGGTCGGGTGGAAAGTCAATGGAGCGGGAGGAGATGGTGGTTCGGTAACTATCCTGAGCGCCAGCGAGCAAGACAAAGATGTCTTCGACCGTCTCGTCACGGACTCTGATTCCCGCTACCGCGTGCTCCCCATCGAAATCAGCAACCTGGGGCTCCAGGTCCAGGGCGCCCTCTAAGGACGCAAACGAGCTCCGTGGTAGATAGTGGCAGGTCCGTTCAGCTCGATGACATCGTCATGAAATCGCGGGCCCACCACGACTCGTAGAAGGTGTATGCACCCTGAACCATCGAGGAAACGAGCCTCGTCCCGTTGGCGGGCGAAGCCGGAGCAGACGGGCTTTGCGGGTCGTAGGTCGCAAAAACCGTCCAATCGGGGTTGATGTCTAGGGTCATTCCCCTGAGGCAGCCGGCGCGGGCCAGCAGGCCGGCGAGTTGCGTAATCTCCAATGACGGTCCGGCGACATAGACGAGGGCTCCGTCGGCCGTGACGCCGACCCCCGAACGCCACACCGCAGGAACGCCGTGCAGCGTGGAACCCCACGCCCAGGTGTCTGAAGCGTTCAGGCCGGGGACCGGCTGACCATGGTCTACCAGGAGGGTCAGGTTCTGTCGGACGGCGACAACCTGCGGGCTCATGCTGACGTCTCGGCCCCACTGGCCCACGGTGGCGTGGCCGTCACGGTAGATGACGAGAGACGCGCCGCCTGTTCTCAACGGATAGACAAGGCGGCCCTCGGAGAAGTAGCCACCCTGGCTGTCGGGGAACTTGAAGCCCCCATTGAAGGCGGCCACGAGGGTCATCGACGCCGACAGGCTGATGGGCGCCCCGAGTTTCCACGGCCCTTTTCCAGGGCTCTCGCTCCCGGAGTAGAGCCTGGCGTGCAGGAGCCGTGTGTCCATCCACGCGATCCCAGCCTCGAACGGCGAACCAGCAGGACGGATCATCGTCTCGTACACGGCGGGCACTCCTCTCACGAGGCGCCCGGCAGGTTGCCACACTCCCTCTCCGGGGAGTCCCGGCTCGCTGAACGGAGTGAGCGGTCTCGGCGTAGGCAGGGCAAGGAGTGTGGTTTCGCTTGGCCGCTGATTGTGATGGAGCGGTCTCGTACCACGTCCGGCAGTACTTGTTGTGACGGGGATCGTCGTGGATGAAGATCGCGTACCGGGAGCCAAACCCTTGGAGGGAGCTCGATGGTTGGCCCCGGCGTCAACGGTCGTTGCCGCGCACCCTCCAATGAGCATGGCGGCGAGAAGCACTGCTCGAGCGATCGCCACAGGCCTGGTGCAGTGCCCCTTTCGGCGACGTTGTGGGAGTTTCGCAACAGCTCTCGTACCAGACACAATCCGCCATGAAGCTTACGGCCACATGAAGGCATGCGGTCTGGTCCAGAATGGCCCGCTATGAGGCGAAGAATGCGTGCCGACGGCGACATCGCATGAACGGCGTCGGACGACCAGCCATACTTGCCGTCTGCTGTGCGGCAGCGCTTGTTATCGGCGCCGCCATCGTAACGATCCCGAAGCTGGGCGAGTCTTCCAAGTCGGCGCACATCCACGACTCGGCGCGCTCTACGTCCTCGCCGACGACCACCACCTCGATCCCGTCTACCACTTCGACACCGTCGACCACCTCGAAGGCGCCTGCGCTTCCCAAGCCGGTCTGGCGCGTCGCTTGGGGATCGGCCATGGCGTGGGGGTTCGGAATCGCCTCGAACGTCACCGTGCGCGAGCTGACGACAGTGGGGGTTGGCGGCGAATCGGTGAGGGTACGGATCTCCAATGTCTTCGGCAACAGCCCGATGACAATCGGGGCAGCATCGGTGGGGGTTGACGCCGGTGGTGCAGCAGTTGTGCCAGGCACTCTTCATCCGCTTGCTTTCGGCAACGCCCCGGGCACGACGGTCCAAGCCGGCAGCTTCGTCTACACCGACCCGATCTCGATGACCGTCAACGATATGGAGACACTGGCCATCAGCTTGTTCGTGAGCGACACCGATCTTGTCTCTTTGCATCCCTGCTGCACGACTCAAAAGGATGTCTCCTACTTCACCCCGAACGGCGGTGGGAACCTCACAGGATCCCCGAGCGCCGCTGGTTTGAGTATCGCCAGCCCGTATCCAAGATGGGTCGATGCGGTGGACGTCCTGCAGCCAGAAGGAAAAGGAAGCATCGTGGTCGTCGGAGATTCGATCACTGATGGCTACAACGCCACCATCAGTTGGACCAATGTCCTCCAAGAACGCATCGACAGACTGCCGGTCGCCGAGCAGCGTGCGGTGATCAATGAAGGGATCACCGCTAACACCCTCACCTCGGTGGTACCCAGCTTCTCTGCGGTAGGCGGCGGTCCATCCGGTCTTGCACGCATCACTCGTGATGCACTCGACCAATTGGGGGTGTCGGAGATAGTCCTTTTCCTCGGGACAAACGATCTATTCTTCGGCGCTACCGCGCAACAACTGATAGCCGGCTATCTACAAGCGATCTCTGAAGTCCATGCGTCCGGCATCCGGATCGTCGCAGCCACGTTGTTGCCGCGCGAGCCGACCCCAAAGTTTCCTTGGAGCACCACACAGTTGCGCTACCTCGAACAAGTCAACAACTGGATCCGTACATCGAGAGCATTCGATGGCGTGTTAGACCTGGCAAAGGCGGTAGGCAACGTCTACAACGGTGCTTGCGCCCCGAACACGATGTTCGCTCCGTACGACTCCGGTGACCACCTCCATCCAGATGCGGCCGGACAGATCGCCATGGCGAACGCCGTCGACCCCTCAACGCTGGATCTTCCAAAGCTGCCTTTGTTGCCGCCGCTCGTCAGCGTCAGCTTGACCGCAGACTGCCGCGTCAGCTCAGGGCAGCTCGCAGGCGCATGACCGCATCACGGTTGGCAGATTCCTCAGCCCGGTCATCCAGGCGCGCCTGGGCAGATGCCAGGTCCGGAGGGCGCAGTCGACGCGCTGGTGATCTGAGCGATGTTCGCGACATTCCCGTCTCTCGTCATTGTCGTCGCCGAAGAACGTCGTCCTGCAAGTTCGGATTCGAAAAAGTCTGCCACTACACGAGCCACGACCTCCTTGGCAACGCCTGGGGAGACGTACGGCGTTTCGTGTCCGGATCCGAGAAGATCGAGGTAGTACTTGGGAGGCGGCGCACCGTTATAGATCTGGACGCTGCAAGCGGGAACGTTGATTGTGTCTGCGCTTCCTTGGGTCACCATCAACGGCACGGAGCCGACCCCCGAGTATGTCCCGCCGAAAGCAGCGAGCTCAGCGCCGGACAGGATTGCAGCTGCCCTCACTCGTGTGTCCCGGCAACAAGAATTTTCGGCGACTGCCAGGCTCACGTCACCTCCGTCGGAGTGCCCGATCAAACCGATCTCGTTCGAGTTGATCAATCCAGAAAGCACGTTGCCCGACCTATGAGCTGTGTCGAGAAGGGTCGTGATCACAAAGCGCAGGTCATTCGGATGGTTGACGATGTCGCTCTCATCGAGTGCGGCCAAGTCGGACGGATCCGTGTGAGGGTACGTCGGAGCAGCGACGACGAAGCCGGCAGAAGCCCAGTCCTCGAGCAAGGCTCCGTAGGCGGAGACCGAGAGGTCGTATCCCTGCGAGAACACGAGCAATGGGTATGGCGCTCCCGCCAAGTCCGGAAGGGGTCCTTCGCCTCTATCAGTTGCCGGAAACCAGACTGTTGTCGGAAGGATCCGGCTGGGGGACCCGGGCTCGACGACGTCGAAGCTCGTGTTCTTCACCGCGTGGGTGACAACGGAGGTGACCGGCGGAGAGTCGGTGTGGCGAGAAGTGGTCGAGGAGGTAGATGGCACAGAGACCGGTGCCGACGGCTTACTGGTATTCGTCGCTTCGACGGAGCATGCGGCAAGTGTGCACACAACCGACAGCACAACGAGGGTTCCGAAACTCGGCAGGAGGAAACGGGCAAATTTGACGTCGTCGAGCGTCGGGCCATGAATAGTCTTGTGCATCTACCGGCAAAGCGTAATGCGCAACCTCCATACACCCATGGCGCCCATAGGCAAAGGATCACGTCGTGTCGGTAACAGTGCGTCCGCTTCGGCAAGCTGACGTCCCGGCGAGTAGCCGAATTCACGGTGAGGTGCTTCACATGGAGTTTCTGGCCCGGTGCGGGCGCCCATTTCTACGCTGCTACCACCGGGCATGGATCGACAGCGACGACGGGATTGCTCTGGCATGCGAGAACGACAAGGGCGAAGTTGTCGGTGTCCTGCTCGGCGCTCTGCGCCCCTCTAACCACTTTCGCAAGATGGTTCGTAGTCATGGCCTCGGACTGACTTTCTGGTTGATCTTGCGTGCCTCCACAACGCCGCGCTTTGCAAGAGAGCTCTTTGCCACGCGCCTTCTTCGATATGCGGGCGGGCTCTCCCGAATGATCGTTCGCTCGTTCGGGCGCTCCGCACCTCGGCCGACCGGCCGTCGGTCCTCGTCGGTTGCACCGGGCAAGATAAGCCCTGCCTCCGCTGCTTCCCAGCCAACGTTGTCGCGCGTCGGGGAAGTGACCCACGTCATGGTGCTGCCAGACCACCAGGGGAAGGGGATCGGCGGGGCATTGCTCGAAGCCGCGCGGAGCTGCGCAGCAGTCCGGCCTGGACGAGTTGGTGTTGGTAACGCCCCCGGACCTGGCAGCGGCGGGGTTCTATGAGCATCTCGGATGGCAGCGCACTGGGGAGCTCACCAGTCGCAGTGGTGAAGATTTCGTCGGATATCGCCTGCTACTGCGCCCAGAGGATCCTTTGGTTCGTAACGTTGACGTAAGGTTGAGGAGACACAATCGTGAGGGTGGCCACATGTTCAGCGACACGCGAGCTCCATGGGCTTGACCTCGTTGAGCACACGCTGAAGATCCCATGTCGGAATTGAACCCAGAGCCAAGAAGGATCGCGCAGGAACGGCGCAGCGCCACATCCTCCGAGCGCTACCACAAGCACCTCTGGGACCAGAGAGTCACGTCCTGGGAACACGAAGGTGCGCGCGGTCTCGAACAGGTAGTCGAGGTCGTGCTGAAGCATGCAGACGCACAATTCGACACAGTCGCGGTGGACCTTGGCTGCGGCACCGGAGAGGTCAGCCTGCCCCTAGCCGAAATCGCAGCTCAGGTTACCGCGGTCGACCTGAGCCCAGCCATGGTCGAGCGCCTTTCGGAAAAGGCGGCGCTCGCAGGGCTCGAAAACCTCGTCGGCATCGTCTCTTCTATAGAGGACTTCGGTATCCCCGCTGAGAGTGTCGACCTCATCGTCTCCAACTATGCCCTTCACCACCTGAGCCATAGCGGCAAGAAGGCAGCCGTCGCGGCCGCCGCGAGTTGGTTGAAACCAGGCGGTCGACTCGTGGTGGGAGACATGATGTTCGGCCGCGGGTTGACTGCACACGATCGCACCGTCATTAGGACCAAGGTGGGAACTCTGATCCGGCGCGGCCCTGGCGGGTGGTGGCGCCTTGTTAAGAACGTAGGTCGCTTCACATTCCGTTTGCGAGAGCGTCCGGCCACGATGGAGATGTGGGTTCAGTACTTCGAACAAGCCGGCTTCCGCGACGTCACGGTGGTCCCCGTTGTCTCCGAAGCTGCGGTTGTCGCCGGCACCAGGCGGTGAGTGCGTATATAAGTTAGGTACGCACTCACCATCAAGTTGCCGTGATCTGAACCGCTGAGTCGGTCGCTATGTATTGCACGGTAAAGCTCCCCGTCACGCTCGTGAACGTCGTCCCGCCGAGTCCAGCTGAGGTCAAGATCTGGTAGGTGGAGTTGACGGGAGGGGTGAATCCCGCCGCATCCTGCGGAGACAACGTACCTGCGAGGCTCGCTGTTCCAGTCACGTTCAGCACTCCGTAGGTGGTCGTACTGGCGAGGGTTGGTTCCAGCGTGCCGGTGGAAACTTGCGTGTACGTGGCGGACACATCGAGCGCTCCTCCCGCACCGATCGCCACTGTGCCCGAGTCGTTAAAGGGCCCTGTCACGTGCACAGTGGTGCTGCTGGCGACTGTGACGCTCTTGTTTTGAGCATTGATGAACGAATCGCCGGTATGGATGTTGATTGTCGCCGTCCCGTCCAGGATCACGCTGCCCTTGTTGGTCAAGTTGCCACCGACGTTGATGACCGTGGTGAAACCGGAAGACGGAATCTCCAGCGTTCCCTTGTTCTTCAGTTTCGACGTGAAGGTCAGGGTGGCTCCGAAGCCTGGCTCGAGGGTGCCCAGGTTCTTTGTGGTGGATGCCGTGATGTTGGCAAAAGATGCTCCGCCGTCACCGATTACCACGGTGTAGCCCCTCGGGATGGTTCCGCTCATGGTCCCGGTGACGTTCGCGACGAAGACCTGATCGGTAGGGCCTGTTCCGCATGTCGGACCAGTGGCGATAGTCGAAGCGAACGCCAGGCTAGGTGGTCCGGCCGAGTTTCCGTCGGCACCGATACTTACGACGTTGGGACCGCAGAGGCTGCCTCCCCCTACCGCGAACTTGTCGAAGACGGTGATCGCGCCTGCGTCGTCTATAACCCCGTTCTGCGTGACCGTTCCCGTCTTGCCGGAGGGACTGGATACCGAGAGGGACCCGCCGCTTACCACCGACAATGTACCGGTCGACTCGTTGGTCAGGGTAGAGGTCGACGTAGGCAGTGTGTAGTTGGTCGCAGCCTCGATCTTGATGGTGCCGTCATTGTTCAATTTCTTTAGATTCAAGGTCGTTGTAAAGCCGCTCGGAGGAACCTCGATCGTGCCGTGATTGGTGAGAGACGATGTTGAGGTGATCGTCGCTCCGAATCCGGGTTCCAACGTCCCGGAGATGCTCGTCATTGTGGAGGTGATGATTGCGAACGAAGCTCCACCGTCACCGACGACGACGGTGTAAGCGGCCGGGATGGCTCCGCTCATCGAACCGGTCACGTTCGCCACGAAGAGTTGGTCGGTAGGTCCGGTGCCGCAGGTGGGACCTGAGGTAACTGTGGAAGCGAATCCAAGGCTGGGGGGTCCGGCCGAATTGCCGTCGATGCCGACGCTCACTACGTCGGGTCCACAGAGACTGCCACCTTCGACCGAAAGCGCATCTGAGATGGTGAACGTACCGGCGTCGTTGATGACCCCGTCCTGCGTCACTGTTCCCGTCTGTCCCGCCGGGCTCGAGATAGCCAAGTTCTGTCCCGTAGCCACCGTGAGTGTGCCGGTCGAGTCGTTCAAGAGCGTCGACGCCGACGTGGGCAGTGAGTACGTGGTCAGTCCGTCGACGATGAACGCGCCTTGGTTGTCGAGACTCGTGAGGTTCAAGAACGTGTTGAAACCGGACGCTGGGACTTGGAGCGTGCCCGTGTTTGTGAAGGTTCCTGGCACAGTGAGGGTTGCCAAAAAGCCCGGCGTAATCGTGCCTGCGTTGGTAACGCTTGCGAACGTGACGTTCGCCTCGCCAGCCCCGCCGTTTCCAATCACGAGTGTGGGGGTTGATCCCGTGCCACCCACGGTCACGGCGCCCGCTGTGATCGTCTCGTTGCCGATTGTCACCGTGTACGACCCGGCGGCAGTTATGCACGCGGCTGTGGATCCCGTCGGAGGAGCGTTGTTGCTCCAGTTCGAGCCGGTGTCCCAAGATCCGCCGGACGTGTTGGTCCAAGTGTCGCCAGTGCACGTGACGGCCCCCGCCGGAGTGGCCGTTGCGACGATGCCGACCAAGGTCGCCCCTGCCATCGAAATGACGACCGCGATAGTCATTACCAGGCGAGTGAGAAGCGAAGCAGCGATAGCAGCGTCGTTCTTCACCTCAGAAATACTTGTTGACACGAGGCCCTCCTGTTTCCGCCATTTTCTCGCCTGCAACGATGCACACTAAGGAGATCGCGCTCGACGAGCCGACACCACGTTAATGGATCGTATCCGGATCTTGACATAGACAAAATTGGGGAGATCGAGCCTTGAGCGGACACTTCTGAAACAGAATCGAAGTCGAATAAAGGCGATAGGAGACGAATGATGCAGAACGAGAAGGTGCTCGTGGTCGGTTGCACTGGGCAGGTCTCTCTGCCGATCACGAAGGCACTGGCCACGGACAACGAGGTGACGGGGATCGCCCGGTTCAGCAATCACCTCGTTCGCGAGTCGCTGCAGGATTCAGGTGTCAATTGCCACAGCATGGATCTGGCGGCTCCCGACCTGTCAAAGTTCCCAAGAGACTTCACCTACGTCTTGAACTTCTCGGTGGCCAGAACTGGATCATGGGCATTCGACCTCGATGTGAACGCCGGTGCAATCGGCTTCATAATGGAGCATTGTCAGGCAGCAAATGCGATGTTCCACTGTTCGACCGCCGGCGTCTATCAACCACAGCCTGACCACGTGTTCACGGAAGACGATCCCCTTGGTGACAACCACAGGCCGTGGGAGGCCACCCTGCCATTCATGTCGACCTACAGCATCAGCAAGATCGCATCTGAGGCTGCCGTACGATATTCGTCCCGGCGGTGGGAACTGCCCGCAGTCATAGCCCGGCTCAGTGTGCCCTACGGAGACAACGGTGGATGGCCTGCTTTTCATCTGGAACTGATGGCTGCAGGCCTGCCGATTGAGATTCATCCGGAACGCCCGACTCGATGTAACCCCATTCACGAAGACGACATGATCGCAACACTTCCGCAGTTGCTGGATGCGGCCGCGAGTGTGCCGCCCACGGTTGTCAACTGGGGAAGCACAGAAAGCTCGGTTGAGGAATGGTGCGAAGAACTCGGAAGGCTCACGGGACTCAGGCCAATCTTCACTGAGACCCCTCACACAATCTCGAGTCTTCCCGTCGACACTTCAAGACTCGCGAGCATCGTCGGGCCTGTCGATCGAGTCAGCTTGAAAGAAGGACTGAAGAGAATGGTCTCTGCAAGGCGCCCCGATCTGCTGACGCCTTCTGTTTGATCGTCAGCGCACCGCGTCGAGCACCTCGACTACCTGCGGGACAGCGAGGTACCCGTCCGCGTGTGCCGCAGTGAGACCTGCAACGACCGACCGAATAATGTCCGCAGCCTCGGCGCAAACGGAGGCCGGGTCGCTCCCGATTCCGGGTAATGCTTGGGCAAGGGCCGCCCTCGACTGCCATCGGATCAAGGGTGATCCGAGCACATCAGACAAGGCAGCAGCACGGCGAAGCTCAGCCACTGCCTCCTCATGAAGCCTTTGGGTTGTCAACGCACGCCCTACCGTGGTTCTTGCGATCGCCTCGTACTTCTTTCGGCTCGACGCCACGGCCATCTCGATCGCTCGTCCACCCCACAGAAGGGTGTCATCCGTATTGCCCATGTCGAGCTCTAGGTCCGCACGCACGGCAGCCATTCGTCCGCTCACGAGCCACCTCTCCCACGCCTTGCTCGCGACCGCATCATCCCAAAGTGGACCCCAATCCCGTAGCGCTCTCGACGTATCTCCCTTCATCACTCGGGCAACAAAGACATCGGCACGGGCGTTCATCCATGGCATGTTGAAATCCGATGGTCCGAGTCGATCCTCCACTTCCTCGCTTCGCGTCAGCGCTTCATCTACAGCGAAGATCTCGCGCAGCGGCAATGTGGAGTAGTTCGTCACGACATTCACCTTGCGACCCATAGTGCGTGCCAGCTCAATCGCATCTTGCGCTGCGGAGATCGCATCTTCGTAGCGGCCGATTCCGGAGAGAATGATGGCCTGCATGCCCGCTCCCCGAAGTCGGTATTCCTGGCTGTGCATTTCGACGCCCGCGGTGGCAGCTGCGAGAGCCGACGCTTCAATCGCCCGCTCGTAATCGCCGGCCCAATAGCAATGGTCGGCTGAGAAATGGTAGACCTCTGCCAGCTCCCGCTGCCTCGTATTCGGGATCCACATCTTGACCGCTTGATCGGTCAGCCTTATGGCGCGCTCCAGGTCGCCGGCGTCGCCGCGCATACCGTGTGCGCTTCCGAGCAAGCCCGTCGCGACGGCTTCCAGCTCGGCGAAACCCCCTTGTCGAGCGAGCGCGAGAGCGAGCTCTGCGCCGGACATCGTTTCGTTGGTCTTTTCGGTCCAAAGATTTGACCGGGTCTGGTTGACAATTCCTTCGACTCTCTGCTCGCCCTCAAGATCGGGGATCACCTCGGCGAACTCGCCTGCCGCACGCGTAAAGTCCTCGAGCTTGGCAAGCGCCATCGCACGAAGGAATTTCACGTGGATCCGCCCAGGGTCGTCTGCAGTGAGGTCGAGCGCCCGTGAGTAGAGGTCGTACGTTTCTTCGACGGCGAGAGCGTCGAGAGCTCGATCTGCGGCAATAAGCAGGTAACTGCCCGCACGGTCCGTGTCTCCGCTCTCGCGCCAGTGATGCGAGAGAATTGCCCGCGACGTCCGCCGGATTCTTTGCGAGCGTTTCCAAGGCGCGGGCCGTGGCTCCGTGCAGTTCCTTTCGCGAAGCTCGCGGTAGCGTCGTGTAAGCCGCCTCGAGGATCAAGTCATGCTTGAAGGAGAATTCGATATCGCCTTCGACTCGGCTAGGCGATCCTCTCTGTATCAAGCCTCGAGTTTCGAGAACGTCCAATGCATCGTCGATGCCCTTCATGTCTCCGATGCGTCCGAGCACACCACGCCAGAACGTCTTACCGATAACCGACGCGCGGAGCAGCGCGGACCGGGCGTCCGCCGGCAACGCGTCGATGCGTGCCGCAATGGCAGTGCGAATGGTGGCAGGGAGATTCTCGGCGCTCCAGTCGTCTTCGATACATGCGACAAGCTCCTCGATGAACAGGGGGTTACCTGCTGCCGCAGCAACGACCTTGGACACCGTGGAGGAATGGACCTCCGTCAGCAAGGCTCGGACTGCATCGTGTGCGTCCTCGGGACTCAGAGGATTCAGCACAAGAGAGGTGAAGGCCACCAGCCCGGCTCCCCATGTCGGCCGTGCCTCGAGCAGCTCCGGACGAGAGAGCGCAATCATGACGAGGCGACGTTCAGCCAGGTGCTTGCTCAGGTAGGCGACGAGATCAAGGGTCGCGTCATCGGCCCAATGGATATCGTCGAACACGATTATGAGCGGCGCACGCTCCGACAGATGCTCCAAGACGCTACGCGTCGCATACTGAAGGTCGAGCGGTTCTAGAGCACGTTCGTCGAGGCCTAGACCTAGGACGAGAGAGAGATAGCGAGTGTGGGGCGCAACTTCGTCTTGCGGGACAAGGTCCTGCAGGAGCAACGAGAGCTTCTCGCGTGCTACTTCAACAGCGTCGTTTTCGAATACACCTGCGGCCTGCCTCATCATCTGGGCAACGGGGTAGTAAGGAGTCTGTTGATCGTACGCAAGGCTGCGTCCCCAAAGCACGCGAGCCCCCGCTGGTTCGGCCTCGGCGCAAATCTCGGCGGCAAGCCTCGACTTCCCGATCCCTGCAGGACCGATTACGGATATCAGATGTGGTTGTCGCGCTCTGACGGCGCGCTCCCACACACTCCGGACGAGAACCATTTCGTGGCTGCGTCCGATTAGAGGTGTCTGGACACCGTATTGTCCCCCGCCGATCGAGTGCACTGGCTCCACGACAAGCCAAGCCGGCACCGGTTCTCGCTTTCCTTTGGCAACAACTGGCGCCATCTCTTCATAGACGAATGCATCTTTGGTCAGTCGGTAGGTCTCTGGGCCGACGATCACACGACCGGGAGGTGCTGACGATTGCAGGCGAGCAGCTATGTTGACGACGTCGCCGGTCGCAAGCGCGCTCTCGGCGGGAGCATTGATCTCAACGACAGCTTCGCCCGTGCAAATCCCGATGCGGACCTCGAGATCGAGCCCTGAATGAGCCGAATTCAGTTCGTGAATACCCTCGAGAATGGCGAGCGCGGCCCGAACCGCGCCTTCTGCGTCGTTGCCGCGCACCAGGGGGACCCCGAAGACAGCCATCACCGCGTCGCCTGCGTACTTCTCGAGCGTCCCGCCGTGTTGCTCGATTCGCGCCCGCGTCGCCTCGTAGTAGATGCGGTTCCGATCGCGGACGTCCTCGGGGTCAGCCCCGTCGGCTCGGAGAGTCGACCCGACCTGGTCTACGAAGAGGATCGAAACTAGCTTCCGCTCCTCGCGCGGAGGCGCGCCAGCGAGTTCGGCGCCGCAACTCGGGCAGAATCGCGAACTTGCGGGAGGATTAGCACTGCAGCGTGGACACGCCACGACATGAGAATAGTCGCGCAGAGACCCACCACATCAGGATGCGGGGAACTCAGCGGTCAGTGGTTCTCCGGCCAGCCGAAGGACCCGAACTCCTCGGCCAGCGCCGACATCGTCGCTTTCTCGCGTTGCCATGCCTCGTGGATTCCCAGTTGGGAGCCGACCCGCAAGAGGCGCTTGTTCGCCACAAGCACGGCCGAGCCGTGTTCAGCCACCTTTCGCGCCATATCGAGCGTCGCGTCGAGAACCCTTCCCCGCTCGACGCTTGCGAGGGCAAAGCCGTTCGCCACGGCCTGTTCTGCGCTCAACGCTGACGCCGAGAGCATCATCCATGCGGCCTGTTGAGCGCCTACCCGCAGTGGGAGGAGATAGCTGCTCGCGGCCTCGGCGGCTGTACCGAGCGACACGAATGGGAGGCGGATTTCGACCTCCTCGTCCAAGACGACTATGTCGCAATGGAGCAGCAGAGTGGCTCCGAAGCCTACGGCCAGGCCGTTGACCGCGGCCATGAGTGGTTTCGGGAAGTTGGCCAGGCACTCGAGGAGGGGATCGAACTCTGCACCAAGGTCGCTTGGCCCGTTGGGACGCCCCATCTCGCTGAGATCGACGCCGCTCGAGAACGCACGACCCTGACCGGTGAGTACGCATACCGCCACGTTCGGTGCCACCGCGGCCTCGTTGAGGCTGGCACGCAGAACGCGGTAACCGTCCGCGGTAAAGGCGTTGAGCTTTTCAGGTCGACACAGTGTCAAGAGCCGCACGCCGCTGTCGTCTTTGGAGAGAACCCGAAAATCCACTGTCGATGCGCTCACAAGTTCACTCCTTGAGAACCATTTGGATGCCGGTTCGAAAAGTGGTGGGTACCTGCCCAGAGTTGCGCATGCCTTTGTACCGTAGTCCTGAGTCGCTATCCCGGCGACGACCGGATTTGTTGTGACTACCCTGGCGTCAATGACGAATCCCGGAATAGCACGGTGAGCAAAGAGACTCCTGTTCACGAGTTCGCCGACCAAGACGATGTGCTCACGGAGCGGCCTCGCCCGGGCGTAGCCCTCGTCACGCTCAACCGACCACACAAGCTCAACGCGCTGACTTCGGAGATGCTCGGGCACATTTACGGTGTCCTCGAGGGTCTCGGCCGCGATCCTTCGTGTCGAGTGATCGTTGTCACGGGCGCGGGACGAGGATTTTGTGCAGGTGACGATCTCCAAGAATGGCGTCCGCCTGACTGGACGCCGACCGACGTCGGACCGCTGCACAGCAACATGTACCAGCAGAAATACGTGGCTCAGCTTGTTCCCCGCCTCCGGTCCCTCCCACAACCGGTGATCGCAGCGGTCAACGGTGCCGCAGCAGGCGCCGGCTACGCACTCGCCCTAGGAGCCGACCTTCGCATCGCATCTACCTCGGCGGTGTTTGTCGACGCATTCGTGAAGATTGGCGCCTCGGGCGCCGAGATGGGTCTCAGCTGGCTGCTGCAGCGCATCGTGGGTGCCACGCGCGCCGCAGAGTTGGTGCTGACTGGGCGTCGCGTCAACGGCGTCGAGGCCGCAGCGATTGGGCTCGTCCTCGAGACCGTTCCCGATACAGAACTCCTCGATTCCGTCTATCGACTGGCCGAGCAGATCATCGTCAACACCCCGTTGGGAACGTGGATGGGGAAATCGACCCTCTGGTCGAACCTCGAGATTCCGAGCCTCGAGGCCGCGATCGACCTCGAGGCGAGAACGCAGATCCTCACGCTTGCGACTGAAGACGCGAAGGAACAGCTCCGCGCATACAGGGAGCAGCGGCCGGCTCGATACGAAAACCGATAAGCGCCAGGCGACATAGAGGATGTTCCCCCGGGCTTCCGCAACCTCGAAGTGATCCGAGAAGAAGCCATGTAGGAGTGGTAGCCGTCGCCCGCAGCCATTGACCCGGTTGACTTCGTTGCCTTGGTTGCGTATTCTATAGTTCACTATATGACTAGTGAATATCTACGGCAGTCAATCAGCTTCCAACTGACCTCCGACTCCGGTGTGCCGGCGTACCTGCAAATCGTTCAGCAGACGAAACAGGCCCTGCGTATGGGCCTTCTCGGCGTCGGCGACCAGCTGCCGACGATCAAGGAAGTCGTTGCACAGGTGGCGATCAATCCGAACACGGTAACGAGGGCGTACCGCGAGCTGGAGCACGAGGGTCTCGTCGAGGGCCGTCAAGGGGTCGGAACGTTCGTGTCCAGACGTCCTGAAGGTCCGCCGCCAGGCACGCAGGCAAGATTGGCCCGCAGCCTGGAGAAATGGGTCCAGACGGCTCGGACCGAAGGGCTCGATGACGAGTCCATCGAATCAATGCTTCGGACCACACTCCGGGCCTACCTCGAAGAGGACGTCGGGTGACCCGACACACCGAGTCCGAGCCCACGATCGAGACGTCGGGATTGGGCAAGCGCTTCGGTTCAGAGTGGGCTCTGCGTGAGTGCACTGTCTCAGTTCCTCGCGGTCGAGTCACTGCACTGGTCGGCCCGAATGGATCCGGGAAGACGACGTTGCTTCGGCTCCTTGTCGGTCTGATCCGGCCTTCTGAGGGAGTGGCGAAGGTACTCGGGCGATCGCCCCAGCAGAGCGAGGACTTTCTGTCCAGTGTCGGCTACCTGGCTCAGGACGTACCTTTGTACAGACGGTTGAGCGCAGCGGACCACCTTGAGCTGGGCGCGCGTCTCAATAGTGATTGGGACTCGTCTGCAGCGCGCTCTCGGCTGGCAAAGCTGAGAATTCCCACAGATCGACCCGTCTCGACGCTGTCCGGTGGACAACGGGCTCAGGTCGGTCTGGGGTTGGCGCTTGCAAAAAGGCCAAGTTTGCTCCTTTTGGACGAACCGGTCGCAGCGCTCGACCCTTTGGCGCGACACGAATTCCTCGCATCGCTCACTGAGGCCGTGGCTGAAGAAGACCTCTCAGTGATTCTCTCGTCTCACCTGTTGCACGACCTCGAGCGAGTCTGCGATCACGTGATTCTCCTCTCGTGCGCACGGGTTCAGATCTGTGACGACATCCAAGATGTGTTGTCGTCACACCGCATGGTCGTTGGGCGCCGACGCTCGGTGCTCGACGTCGAACCGAACCTGCACGTCATCAAGGCCACCCAGACCGCGAACCAGACACGCCTTCTCGTCCGCGTCGCCGGTCGGATCCTAGACCCCGACTGGGAAGTGAGCGAAGTTGGGCTCGAAGACATCATCGTGGCGTACATGGGCCTCGAGGACCTCGATGAACAAACGCCGTTCGCCGTGATGGGAGCCGTCCGATGAACCAATTGATATGGCGCCTCCACCGTAACCAAGTTCTCTTTGCGGCTGCCGCCATCGCTGCACTCGCCGTGATCCTGCTCGTCACGGGTATCACGATGGCAAACGACTACCACGCATTTCTCTCGACCTGCTCAGCTTCGCAGAGCTGTTCCGACGGCAGAGCTTTGTTCAGCGGGGACGGTGCGATCATGGATCTTGTCGATCTCACCATCGTCGTGCCTCTTCTCTTTGGGCTGTTTTGGGGTGCTCCTTTGATCGCGAAGGAGTTCGAGGAGGGCACTCACAATCTCGCATGGACCCAAGGGGTCACGCGCAGCCGGTGGCTCAAGACCAACATTTTCTGGGTTTTCCTCGCTGCGGGAGTGTGGGGAGGAATGATCGCCACTCTCGTCAGCTGGTGGCGGTTTCCGGAGAACGCATTGGGTGCACGTTTCGACGCATTCGACGTCCAAGGGATAGTGCCCGTCGCATTTTCTCTCTTTGCCGTTGGACTCGGTATTACGGTCGGTTCGATTATCAGGCGGGTAATGCCTGCAATCGCAGTTACTCTCGGTGTGTTCGTTGGCGTGCGAGTGGCGATAGGCGTCTATCTGCGACCGCACTATCTGGCACCCCTGCTCAAAGTGCTTCCTCTCAGCGCTTCCCAGGGCGGGCTGCCGGGCGGTGCCTGGATAATCTCAACTGGAATCGCCGGTCCTACAAGCCAGAATTTAGGCACGAGTCTGACGCCTGGAGAACTTCCGGCGGCATGCCAGATCGCCAATCTGGGTGACAAGGGCTCATCCCTCGGATGTCTTGCGTCTCACGGGTTCAGGCAGTTGATCACGTATCAACCCGATGACAGGTTTTGGGCTTTCCAAGGGATCGAAGCTGCGATCTTCCTGGTGTTGACGGTTGGCCTTGTCGGATTCGCCTACTGGCGAGTCTTGTCTCACGACGCATAACGCGTACGGTTGGAATCGAGATCTCGGGGGCCCGGGTGTTCACCTGCCCCTTGGTGGAAGCTGACCGCTACTCGCGGTCCGATCGGCTCGACAGGACCGTTCCGAGTTGATCCGCGAGAGCTACCGCTACCAGACAGCGATCATGTGAGATCGGAACGGTCGGGGTCGGCGTAAGGAGGAAGGTCCCGAGTGTCCGCCCACCAGCGCGGACTGGCAGTTCAACTTGTCGTGTCGGCAGACCAACTGTGGATGACGGCCAGACGAGGGGGTTGAGCCGGACGGTTCCGTCGGACTCGATGCGAGCTCCCTTGCCCGATGGTGGGCGCCAGACGAATCGACAATCTGCGAGGGAGAGCAACTGCTGTAGCTCAGTTGCCACCGCGATAAGTACGAAATCGGGTTCTTCGCCATTGGCGATCTGCTCCGCAAGGCCGTGAACACTGGCCAGCCCATGTCGGCCCTCTGATGCGGCACTTCGGTACTTGCGGCCACGCGCGGCCAATCCCGCTACCAACAGGGCGACCACGACGAACAGGACCTCCGTTGTCGTGTCAGCTTGGTTGCTGATGCGGAATGACTCGTAAGGACGTGTCAGCAAGAAGTCGAACGACGCCGCAGATACTAGAGCTGCTAGCGCCGCCGGACCTCTGTGTCCCGAAGAAGCTATTGCGACAGTTACTACCACGAGCACCAGAGCGTTGTCGGCGGCGCTCAAGTGACCACGACCCAACGTGAGCAACGCCGCGACCGCTATTGGGCAAATGACTGCGACAGCTGTGAGCACGCCTTGGTTGCCGAGTAGCGACCATGGTGAAGAGCGACCGTCCCAATCAGGCTTCTGTCGGACTTGTCGCGGGCTCATAACCGATGTCGTCTCTTTGTTGAATTCCTCGGACGAGCCCTGGTGGCGGATTCGGTCGACAGCAACTCGTAGATCGGATTTATCATCGCTAGCTTTCCTTCGTACTTTCCGACCATTCCATCAGCCATCAGGTGAGAACCTGATCGAACACCGGAAATTGATCTCCTGCCGAGGAACACGAGGGTGATCGTGGCACCGCTTTCGTCAACGAGCACGCATTCGAGCGTTGGCACCTCGGATCGGGGTTGGAGGCGTAAGCTTCTCACTCTCCCCGCTACGACCGCTCGCTTTCGCCAGGCCAACGCGGCGATAGGAGTGGTCGGTGGGACATTCGTTACACCAAGTTCTCGCGTTTGACCTCGCTGCTCGACTGAAGTGCTTATCTGCGACGCCACTCTGTCGCGCACGACATCGTCCCGGCGCTTCTCAATTCCGGGTGCCACCGTGAACGGGACGATCGTGGCGTTCACGTGCGAGAGCTGGCTCACGATCCCGATGATGTGATCAGCCGTCTGATCATGGAGAAGCCGGCTCCACGCTCTCCCATAGGAGCGACGGGGCAAGAGCATGCTCACCTCGGTCTCACCGTCCGATAGATCCGCTGCGAGTTCGAGAGCGGCACGACCCAGTCGACGATCCGGACAGTCGATCACGTCGAGAGGCAGCCGTGAAAGTCCCACTTGCTGCCAGCGCTCACTTAAACGCTCTGCACGCTCGTAGTCGATATTGAAGTGAACTGCTCTGATCTCATCGGGCATAAGCGTGCGCGCATACTGAATCGCTCTCGCCGTCGCCAGATCGATGCGGTCGATGAGGACGACCACGACGTGATGACGTAAGACCCTGACTTCACATGCCTCGACAGCAGCACCCTCTTCCAGTACGTCGTCCTCCATCCGGTACTGCCGGTTGGTTCGCACGAGGGCGTATACCAGGATCGGCATCACCACAACGACTGCCCACGCTCCCTGGGTGAACTCAGCTATTGCGAAAACCACCACGACCACGGGACACACGACGGCAGCAATCCCATTCACTGCAATGCTCTTACGCCAATGCGCATCTCGGTGAGTGAAATGGTGCTTGACCATTCCTGCAGCAGCCATTGTGAACCCCGTGAAGACGCCTATCGCATACATGGGGATAAGAGACGCGACGCGAGCCCCGGTAGCGAGCAACAGGGCCACCGACGCGGCGGCGAGCACCATGATGCCGTTCGAGAACACCAGCCGGTGTCCTCGGACCGTAAGCATGCGAGGCAAGAAAGAATCCTCTGCGACGAAACTTACGAGGAACGGAAAGCCGGTGAAGCTCGTGTTGGCCGCCAAGATCAAGATGAGAGCCGTGGCCGCTTGCAGGCAGTAAAAGAGCGCGCTGCCGGTCCCGCCCGGACCGTAGACAACCTTTCCCACGGTTGCTACCACTGTGGGTGTTCCAGAAGCGAAAGGGACCGCGTGCGTCAGTGCGGTTAGGGCGGACACTCCCAAGAACATTGTTCCCAAGATCGTGCTCATGAGTGCAAGGGTCGTGCGTGCGTTGCGCGCTTGCGGATCTCTAAAGACGCTCACCCCGTTCGAGATCGCTTCGGTGCCGGTCATGGCGGAGCTGCCGTTTGCGAATGCCCGAAGTAGGTAGAACGCCGAGATGCCGAGGATGAGTCCGCCACCCGAGTGACCAAAATTTCAGGGTGCTCGCCGATCGCGGAGCATGGCCCAGATGCCCCGACGCCGCCCGCACCAGGCCGACGATGATGAGAACGGCCATGTTGGCAATGAAGAAGTACGTAGGAATAGCAAAGAGCCGCCCGGCCTCACGGATCCCGCGGAGGTTCCCGTATGCCAGAAGGACAACAAAGGCAATCGACAGGGGTAGCTGCGCTCCCGACAGAGCAGGTATCGCAGAGATGATGGCGTCGGTGCCGGCTGCCACTGAAACGGCCACTGTGATCGTGTAACTGATAAGCAGAGCGGCGCCGGCGACCTGCGCAATGTTCGGACCAAAGTTGTCGCGGCTCACCACATATGAGCCCCCCGCCTTCGGGTAGGAGCGGACCACGTCGCGATAACAGATCGTTACGACCGCCAGCACGGCCACAATGGCCCCCGTAATCGGTGTCACGAGGGAAAATGCAACCAGCCCACCGATCGGGACAAGGACACGCAAGATCTCTTCAGTCGCGTATGCCGATGACGACATCACGTCCGACGACAGGACCGCAAGAGCGGTCGGTTTGCCAAGGCGCTGACCGACAAGTTGGTCGGTTACAAGAGGAGGTCCGAGAACGAGCCTCTTTACCCGGTAACTCAGACGCTCCGGCAGGCTTGCAGCCATCGTCGCGTAGGTGCGCGCAGGGGGTTTATCAACGCCCAGCGGTGCGACCTGCGACTCCCTTGTTCTGGTCCCAGAGCTTTCGGCCACAGGCAAGGTCTACTCCTTGTGGTCAGCCATGCAATGACAAGACGAGCGATCTCAAGTCGCCGGTTCACCATAGAGCGACCACCCGCCAGCCGCGAGGTGCACCGCTGTCACATGCCCGGGGAGCACCGGCGTCCAAGTCCGGCGCGGTCGATCACTTTGTCGCCGCGGCCAACCCCGGCAGGAGGATGGCGACCAGCCCGTCAGCGTGAGCTCTGATCCATTTCTGACCATGCGGATCCCGGCCGATCAGGAGGCGAACCTCGGGCGCATTCACATAGGGCAACGATGCGGCGCCGACGAGCACGTAATGGAGGATCTCGCTATCGATCGGCGCAGCTATGCCGGCGTCGCGGAGCACTTGCCAGGCTGGCCGGACTGCGTCGAAGAAAGGCCTCACATGAGTCTCTGCCATCCAGGTCAACCTGTCGCTGGCCGCCGTGCCCTCGTGCACCATGATCTGGTTCAGCTCAGGATGCTCGGATGCGAATAGAACGAACCGGCGTATCGCATCGGCAAACGCTGCACCCAGCTCTGGTACGTCAATATCCGTCAAATCCGTAGGTACGACACCCTCCATGGCCTCGCGCAAGAGCCCAAAGAGGTAATCAACCGCGGCGGACCATAGAGCTGCCTTCGACTCGAAGTGATAGTTGATCTGGGGCTGGTGTGCTTCAACGCGCCGCGCGATCGCGCGCGTCGAAGCGCCGTCGAACCCCTTGGCCCCGAACTCGATCAGTGCCGACTCCAGCAGCGCCTCTCGGATATCGGTCCTGACCCTGCGGAGCCGCACCGTGCCCGGCCCTTGGGCGTTGCGCTCCATGACGCCTCAGCGTATCTTCGTTATCACTTGATAATAGTCCCCCACATCGGGCGGCTCTATCTCGGGCGCGGCGAATTGATATTCGTCAACTTTGGTGCGAACCCGCCATCAGGTCGGCTAGGTCGTCAGGCGCGAGCATGGAGGGAGGCACATCCGGTCCCCACGCGTACAAGGCCCGCAACGACGGCTCCCATGTTCCGGGCTTCCAGAGTTGGTCGTCGGTTATTGAGTCCATATCCGAGTAGTACTCAGAGAAGTTGCCTGCTGGGTCTCGCAAGTACCAGAAGAAGTTGGAGCCGATCAAATGACGACCCAATCCCCAGACGTGACGCTCTGGGTGACCCTCGAGCATGCGCGTCGCTCCGCGACCAACTTCGTCGACGTCTTCGACCTGCCACGAGGTGTGGTGGAGGAACGCGACGGGAGACGGCTGGACCAACAGATTGTGATGGTCGGTGGAGCACCGCATGAAGGTGGCGACGTCCCCGACCTTGTCACTTATCTTGAATCCGACGCCGTCGACGAAGAAGCGTTCCGAAGCTTCGGCGTCAGGGGTACCGATGACTGTGTGACCCAGTTTGCGGGGATGGATCGGTTCGTCGCGCAGGACGGCCGGTGCACGATGGTTTCTTCGTTCGGTATGGCCCGGCGAGTTGTACGGCTCAAGCGGCGCCGAAAATTGCTCGATTCGTGGAAGAACTTTAATCACCGTGCGAATACCGCTATGAATTTCTAGTGCGCAGACACAGCCGGATTCGCGGTGGCTTGTGATCTCGAGACCCGTCAGTTGGTGTGTAACACGCTCCAAGTCCTCGGGGCCGTCGGCCCCGATGCACATCTCGACCAGCCGGCGGGTGGGGCTCTCGACGATGCGAAGTTGCTCCCCGCCATCTGTCGTCGAAAAACAGGCACCGTCACGCTTCAATCCGAACTCGACGTAATACCGGGAGGTTTCTTCGACGTTCGGAACTCCGATCGTGATCGACGCAAGACGGTGCAACGCCACAATTCCTCCTCAGCTTGACTGCTTGCGAACCGGGTTGATTACTGTCATCGATAGACCCTGTCGGGCACCACGTATTGGTTCGTCACGCTGCCGATGCCTTCGATCGTTGTCCTGATCACGTCTCCGTCGCCCCGGAAACGAAGGCTCTCGAGGCGCCTATCCTTTCTGGCGTGCCGAATCGACAAGCGCGGAGCGGCCGTCCACGTTGGCGAATCGGAAAGTCAAGCCTCCCCCGGGTTATCCGAAGCCTCCCAGGGCATCGACGCCGAGATCCAGTGTGTCAACGGCTCCTGCTGGTCGTTGCGGTGCAGGTGTCGCGGCGGTGTCACGAACGTCGCATAGGGCCGGCAGCGAATCAACACCCGGTCTTCCTCCTCGCCCATGGTCTTCACCAACGGACGAAGCTCTTCTGCCAACCGTTCCCCTGACATGCGTTCCGCCACCGCCATCATCACGTCGACCAGAGTTTCGCCGTCATCGTCAATCACCGCGTTGCAGTAGACCTGCAAGTATGCGAACGGCCAAGTCTCGTCGAGTATGCAGAGGCTGACTTTGCTACTCCGGGCTACCGCTTTGGCCTTGGCCCGAGCGCTCATTGTTGACACGAGCAGGTCGTCGTTTTCCGCTGGGATGTAGTAGACGACCGACATAGCGGGACCGTCAAACTGCCGGCCGTATCCGAATATGCAGGTCCTGTGGGTCCGGACGAAGAGTCGCCGCTCCGATGGCAACATGTCTCGATCCGTCGGCGCCTGGAATGGGTCCTTAGACAGCGGCAATAGACGGATCGCCGCGCGATCTCGGTCTTGGCTCATGGCCCCAGGGAAAGCGCTCATTCCTTCCAGCTCCCATGGTTATTATCGATTGATAACAAACTACATTTCGGCAGGATTCGACGCAAGCCGGGACGCCATTCTCACCTTCTCCCTATGTTTCGCCCTACGAACCTGCCCCTGCAGGATTCGGTCGCACACCCGCGACGACTGTGTCAACGACGGCCTTGGCGAATCGATCACTCAACGGAAGGTGGGATTGCAAGAGCCGGTGGTAGGCGGCCCCGAAGAGCAGGTCGAGCACGACGTCCGGGTCCGTATCGGCCGAAACCTCTCCCCGCTCGACGGCTCTATCGACCAAGACGTGGTGTTGTGCCCGGACCGGAGTGATGAAGCGTTCCCGCCAGATATCGGCCAACTCAGGGTCACGTTGGACTTCGGCAATCAGCGCGACAAGCGTGCGACCCGTGACGGTTCCCTTCACCGTCCTGATCCATGTGCGGAGAGCGCTCAGGAGATCCCCGCGCAGGGTTCCGCTGTCAGGGAGCGGCTGGCGGGCCAGGAAGTCAGCCGAGAAGGCTTCGAAGACCAAAGTGCCCTTCGTCGGCCAATGCCTGTAGATGGTGGCCTTGCTCACCCCGGCTCGTTGTGCCACTTCGTCCATCGTCAGGTCGACGAAACCCCGCGCCTCGAGTATCTCGTTGGCGGCGTCGAGGATGGCGCGGTGGGAGCGTTCACTCCGGGGGCGGCCACGGGACGAGGGGGTTGGAATAAATGCTTCAGCCACTGGTTGACAGCCTATCACCTTTATAGATACGATACGTTCAGTTTCGATAATATGAAGGTCGGACGTAGGGCCGGTTGCGGACGAGTGAGACCTAGCCGGACGGGATTCGGGGTAAGTCCGTCCGTAACGCCACGACGCCTGACTGTTGGGTGAGAACGCTGGGACGCTCTTCTCGAGGGGTTCTTGAGTCTCGTAGGTGTTGCATGCTTCCGCGTCGAACACAGGAGAGGGGCAGAAGTGACCAATTCGAATCACGACAAGGTGCCCATGCCGGTGGTGGCAGTGATCGGGACGGGCACGATGGGAACCGCGATCGCACGGCGTCTACTCGACGCAGGGACGGACGTCCACGTGTGGTCACGACACAGGGCATCGACTACGCCTTTGGTCGAGTCGGGCGCCACGGCACGCGAGACGGCTTCCGACGCCGCGTCTTCGGCCGACGTCGTTATCACCATGCTGCCGACGGCAGAAGCGACGACCGAAGTCATGTTCGACGGTCTCGCCCTTCGCGCCATGCGATCAGACTCGATATGGGTCCAGATGGCGACGATCGGCGTCGAGCCAACAGAGCTGCTGAATTCGCGCACGCTTGGCGACCGACCGGATATCGCCTTTGTCGACGCACCCGTGTCAGGTAGCCGGAAACCAGCGGAGACGGGGAAGCTCCTCATCCTCGCTTCGGGCCCTCAAGCCGCGGCGAAGCCCCTCGAGCCTGTGTTCGACGTCCTCGGAAGATCCACGCTCTGGCTCGGTCCTGCCGGAGCCGGCAGTCGCATGAAGCTGGTCTTGAACACCTGGTTGGCATTCCAGACTGAAGGCGCCGCGGAGTCAGCCGCCCTGGCAGACCATCTAGGGATCCCGACGACCGCGTTGTTTGCTGCGCTCCGCGACAACCCCCTGGCGTCGCAGTACGCGCTGGACAAGCTTGCCAGGATGGTTGACCACGACTATCACGCGGACTTTGCGTTGGATTGGGCGTTGAAGGACCTCGATCTTGTCGCATCGGCTGCCGGCGCCGCCGTAGCCCCCATTGCGGTCGCGATCGGCGATCGGTGGCGCGGACTGGTGAGCGACGGTTCGAGCGGACTCGACGTCAGTGCCGCCAGACAGGGGCTCGGGCAATTGGACCCCGGATCGACCGACCGGGCCGATTCCCATGTCGAGCCCGAGTTGCCGTCGAACGCTGCCGAAGGCTCGCCAACTGCGCCATGAGCGTCGACAAGCAGCCTTCGGCGGTGGCCGATGAGGCGCGCTTTCGGGCCAATCTTCAAGGTGAAATCGACTCGGCCGCTGTCTACAGAGCAATGGCGAGAAGTGAAAAGAGCGAGCAGCTCTCGTCGGTGTACGGACGGTTAGCCGAGATCGAAGAGCGACATCTGGGCTTCTGGGAAGATCGACTTCGTTCGATCGGAGCGATTCCTGGGCCGCGACGCCCATCGTGGCGCGCCAGGACCATGGCCTTCCTGGCGCGCCGGTTTGGCCCGAGGCTGGTGCTACCGACGGTGGCGACCTTCGAACAGGTCAACCAAGGCGACTACGACATGCAGCCGGAGACGGCCGATACCCCCATGCGCGATCAGGAGCGCTCGCATGCCCGGGTCCTTCGCTACATCGCTGACGGATCGCCGCAGGGTGTCTCGGGCGAAACGCTGGCTCGCCTCGAAGGACGACACCGCGCACCCGGCGGCAACGCCTTGCGAGCAGCGGTACTCGGCGCCAACGACGGGCTCACCTCGAACCTGGCGCTAGTGATGGGTGTCGCGGGCGCTCAACTGAAGACAGCGGTCATATTGATCACGGGTCTAACTGGTCTGCTGGCTGGTGCGTTTTCAATGGCCATCGGCGAGTGGGTCTCAGTTCAAAGCGCTCGGGAGCTTTACAGGCGCCAGGTCCACACCGAGGCAGCGGAGATCCGCTCGGTCCCAGACGAGGAGCAAGAAGAGCTCGCGCTCATCTACGAGGCCAAGGGTCTGCCGCGAGCAGAAGCAGAACAGGTAGCCACGCGACTGATGACCGACGAGCAAGGCGCGCTCGACGCAATGGTCAGAGAGGAGCTGGGCCTGGACCCGTCAACGCTGGGCGGCTCGCCGTATTCGGCGGGCTTCTCCTCTTTCGTACTCTTCTCGCTTGGGGCGATCGTCCCTCTCATCCCGTACTTCTTTGCCGGTGGAACGGCAGCGGCCATGGCGGCAATCGCCTGCGCTGCGTTCGGCTTGTTCGTGATCGGCGCCCTTATCTCATTGTTGACCGGACGCAGTGCCGTCTTTTCCGGCACCCGCCAGCTGGTCTTCGGTCTCCTCGCAGCGGGCGTTACGTTCGGTCTTGGACGGCTCATCGGCGCGGCACTCTCTTAAGACGATCTCGGAGATCCCATGACTACATTCTTCAGCGAGGTCCGTCAGACGGTAATTCCGTCTCGGGATGGCAAGGACGGTCCTCTGCCCCCGTTGCTCGTCGCGATGACGTTGGTTACCGGTTTGGTAGACGCCTTCAGTTATCTGGTGTTGGGGCACGTCTTCGTTGCCAACATGACTGGCAATGTTGTTCTTCTGGGTTTTGCATTGGTAGGCGCTCCCGGGTTCTCGATCACGGCGTCCATCGTCGCGATCGGCTCCTTTGTGATTGGAGCTGTGCTCGGTGGACGACTCGCATTGATGTTCGGACATCATCGAGCGCGGTTTCTGCGCGATGCCACAATTGTGCAAGGAATCCTTCTTTCGGGTGGAGTGATCCTCGCGTCAATCGGCGAGACGCCACTTGGGGCTGGGTACCGCTACGGATTGATCGTGTTCCTGGCGCTCGCCATGGGGGTCCAAAACGCAGCGGCACGCAAGCTCGCTGTGCCGGACTTGACGACGACCGTCCTGACCTTGACGATCACCGGCATCGCTGCCGATAGCGCGATCTTCGGGGGAACAGGATCCAAAGCGGGCCGTCGCCTGGTCGCGGTCTCGGCCATGCTCGTGGGGGCCGTCATCGGCGCGGCACTCGTCATCCATGGACATGTCGTCTATCCGCTGGCGATAGCCCTCGTCTTGATCGTCGCCGTCGCCGCCGTTGCAAGCTCGCTGTCGAATGTTAGCGACGCCTGGGTCAACCCTTGAGGGTTTGAGGACCATGTCGATCCAGACGACCGATCTCGCCGCAGGGTAGTAACTGCGGTCGTCAACCATGCAGCTGCCAGAATCGGTGGGTCATGTTGTGTGGTCGAAAGGGGTTGCGGCGTCGATCAGGTTGAACACGGTCTGTGCGGACTGCGGAGTCGCCGAAGTGGCGCTTAAGGCCGTGACGCTGTAAAGCGTCGAGCCCGGACTTGGGTTGCCGACATCGGTCAGCGGCACGTGGATCGTGATCACGCCAGTAGAAGCGTCATATGAGCCTTGGGACGTTGTCAGAAGGCTCGCCTGTGGGAAGGCTAGGTACTTGCAGTGCTCCGCGGGATTACTTGGGGGGATGCACGTGGTATTCCCGACGAAGAACGATGGCGTGCCAGTTCCTCCGACGCCTTGGTTGTTGTCCATGCCGGCGTAGAAGATGTCGCCATTGCCGGTCTGTCCAGGCGTCACCATCGTCCAACGGATCATCCAGCTTCCGTCCGGCCCGCCGACCGAAGCGGGCACCGTCAGGCTCGCGAGACTGTGAACGTCGATCTTGGCGGTGAGAGTGTGGTTCGGCCCGTCGACTAGCGGACGCGCCCGTCAGATCGAGGTTCGGCCCCGCCGGCGTGCGACTCCCGTTCTCGGAGTAGTAGGCGTCACCGACAGGGTCCGTTACAGAGTCCTTGGCCAGGCCCGGACCCCCGTCAGGCGAGACGTCGCCCACCTGAGCGAACAGGCTCGGCCCCGCGATCTGGCGACTTATGACCTCAGGTCCGGCGTTCTCTCCGCCCGAAGTATCTGCCGATGTGTCGAAGACGTACGACACGAGGGCGGCTCCTTGTTTGTCGATCCCGACTTGCAGGAAGTCCCCCAAGCTGCGATCCCCTCCGGTGGTACAACCGAGGCCGTTCGTGCATATCTGTCCATGCTTTACGTACGTCTCGCTCACCGCTGCCAGTGTGTAGGCGGGTTTGGTGCTGTTCGCGTTGAGGCTCTCCCCGAGCTGCACCGACCATTCGGCATTGGAAAGGCTTGCAGCGCCGTAGAGGGTGCATGTCCCGGTGCCGCTGGGACAAGTTCCCGTCTCGCTCGTCTCCCTAGTGTGGTACCACGCAACGTCTACTCGTCCGTTGCTTCCGGCGACGATCCACGGAAACGTGTTGGTTCCCTTGCTGATACCACCGCCAGTGACCTGAGTGGGTGACGACCAGGTGAGGGCCGACGGATCTGTTCCAGCAGGTTCCAGAGAATGAACCACGTAAATCTGCTCCGGCGCGCTGAGTGCACCGAAGCTCGGGTCCGAACTGCTCGCGTGATCCAGTGGACCCGCCGTGAAAGCCACATATAGGTAGCCGGCCGAGTCACGGCCGATGCTTGCGAAAATTCTCGCCCGCCAGCTCCTCTGGATTGCCGCTCGAATCGACACAGGTCGGGTCTGGACACAGTGAGGCGTCGAGATTCGGACTCTCTGACCAGGTTGCGGATGTCGTCGTTCCGGAAGTTATCTTGCCCTCGGAGACCATGACTCCCACCGCGGTTCCTGTGCTGTTGCCGTTGACGCTCGTGTGCGCGATGTAAACGTTGCCCGTCTGGGGATCGACAACCTGATTACCCGAGATTCCTTCGTTGTCCGTGACGCAATCCGTCGCCGCACCCATGCAAGTCCCGGTCAAGCCGCCCGTGTTGAGCACCGGCTCGAAGTGAGTACCGTCATGAGAGACCGTCTCAACGAGCTGGTTGCCTCCACTTGGAAGGGCTGTGTCCACGGCGTCGAAGTCCTGATACAGAGTCAGGTCTCCTTTCGCGAGCGATCCGGTTCCGGCGAACCACATTCGGTCATCCGGAGTGTTTGGGGCACCCGCACAGTTCGTGCTCCAGGTCGCTCCTCCGTCCGAGCTCACACTGTTGGAGATGTTGGTCAGACCCTGGAGGTCCGAGAAGTAGAGCGCATTGGCCTTGTCGAGGTACAGGTCAGTGTCGCCTCCGCCGACGCAGGTAGCCGGTTTTCCAGGACCGACGATTCCCGGTACGAATTGGTACGAGTTGCCGCGGTCGCGTGACGCCCAGACGAAGCTCTGCGTCGTCGAGAACCCGAAAGGGACGCTGGTATAGATCGTTCCGTTGCTGTCGATCTTGACATCGGGCTCGAACCCAGGGCGCTGCTCGTCCACGACGACCGCGTGCGAGAACTGGATCTTCGGCAGATGTGGCCACGACCGGGTTGCAGCAGTTACTCGAAGGTCGCGGTGAGTCGATGTCGTCGCACTAGACGTGGCGCCGGCGCTCTGGACGATGGCGAACGCGGCCACTCCGACGATGGACAGGCTCGCCAACCACCGAATGAGGATCCTTAGCATCTTCCCTCCTAGTTTCCGCCTGGTTCCGGAAAACCGGCCAATGCAGTCTGGCCAACGTTGATGGAATTACCCGCTCGGCTAATCGATCAAGCTGCGGCGTATTGAGGCCGACCGACCACCTCAGCCATGCGGATGCCTGTAGGTGCGTAGCCAACTCTCTTTCATTGAGTAGCCACGCCGTTCACAATCGGTTGGTACGGCCTACATGGCTCGTTGCGCAAGCTCGGACACGACGGCACAGGCGTGGAGGCCACAACCCCCGGAACGACCGGGAGAACGAGGCTCGACGGCATTGACGTCGTGGCGGAGATCGAGACGGTCGCCGTTCCATTGGGCACCGTCTGGCTGAACGACCACACGGGCTGTGTTCCGTTGGGCGCAGAAATCGTCGCACGAATACGCGACCCCGCGCGGTAGACATGCCCTTCGTAGTAGAGCGGAATAACCACCTCGGCGAAACTCCCGGACGGCATCGGCGCGGCGTCCGCCGCCCGAAAACTGGGGATCGGGTTGAGTACCGTGCTGGGCTGCTTGAACATGTTGGCGGTCCCGCCCGAGAGCTTGCGTTCGCTCGCCGCGAATCCAGCCATTCTGGACGAACGTCTCGTTGCCGTCTGGACGTACTTCACTGATCGTCGCTTGAAGGTCAACGTCTGGAGTGGAAGAACGCACCCAGAGGTGGACGGCCCCGGCACCTATCACAGTCGTGTCCGAGGTCAAGGGGGCCGAAAGATAAGAGACGGCCGAACCCGCCGGATTCTGCTGCCAGTTCCATTGCCACTGGGAGGCGTTGCCCCACAGACCGCCACCCCCTGTGTTGCTCCCATAGTCGGTTAGTGGGACGGCGTTCGCGTTGGAGGTGTACCAGTTGATGCCCCCGGTGGTCGGCGGCTGGTCGGAGAGACTCCCATCGGACCCTAGGTACCAGGTACGGGCCGTCGTGCCCGGGACGGGAAACGTCGAGAAATCCTGTTCGAACCCGGAATAGGGGTCGCCTGGAGTCGAGGACCCTGAAGGCGACGTGCCGGCGCCGTTGTCGAACAGAACGCGGACCTCTGGAAGTCCATCGAAAGCGGCGAGTGCGCCCTGGTACGTCGGGATCGATTGGATCGGGTCCACCGGTAGCGTGATCGGGTCCGTCTGAGGCGTTCCCATTGCCGCCTGAAAGACGACCGGCGCGGTGGCTTGAACTAGCGCCACATTCTCGATGGGAGCTTTGCGAGCGACGAACAGTTCCAAGAAGTCGTACCAGCGGTTGTAGGTGTACGGGTCAAGTGAGTCGACGTGGGCGCCGTTGGTGAACGTGAACCACTTCTGACTCGTCCCCGTGAAGTGCTGGACGAGCTCCGGGCAGTGACCGCCTGTCTGCTCGTCTTCCCATTGGCAAGCCATGAAGACCGGAACCTTGATCTTGTTGACGAAAGTAACCGGGTCCAACGGGTCGGCAACCGCGGGGTTGTAGTACGCATTGGCGTCGATCTCCGACATCAAGTCGGCTGCTTCCCCATGGAGTTCCTGGTTGGCCTGACACGTCGTGTCTCCACCTTGGATCCGCTGGTACGCCCACGGCTGGCCGCTGTTGGGTCCCGCCGGCTCTGCTTCAACTTGCCGCTGTTGCGCCCAGGCGACGGCGAAGCCGGTGTTGAGGATCCCTCCGGAATACAGCGTCGTCGCCGTGGCGTCGATCGTCGAGAGCGGCGAGATCGCTGCAAGGTCGGGAGGATCAAGTTGTGCCACGAACAACTGGCTGATCGCTCCGTAGGAGATACCCATCATCCCGACTTTGTGGTTGAGGACCCACGGCTGGTGCGCGATCGTCTCAATCACGTCATACCCGTCGAGGTTCTGCAGAGGCTCGAAGAAGTTGAATGCGCCTCCAGAGCAGCCAGTGCCCCGCATATTGACGTCGACAACCGCGAAGCCCATCAGGTTCGCGATAGCGGCGATCCCATTGACTGGGCCTGCGGGATCGGCGTACCCGTATCCCGAGTATTCGATCAGCGTGGGGTAGGGCGGAAGGTAGTCAGGTCCGCTCGGGACCGGAGTGCCAGGTGGCAGACCGGGCTCCCCTGCCGGGCTGGTCGGAGGGTGCACGTCGATAGCGAGCGTCGTCCCGTCGCGCGTGGTGAGGTACGAATAGCCGTTGTCCGGTATCGATTGCTTGTAGATACCCGGATCCCACGGTGCCGCTGCATCGGAGTGCACCGTGAGGAGCCCCGACTCTGCCCCATTCGAGTCCTGGAGCACTCGATACCCTTTGCCAGGCGGAACGTTGCGAAACAGCAGTCCACCGAGTGAGTCAGCCGTCTGCGTATAAAGGTTCTGGCCGCCGGGTGTGATGAGCGACACTTGAGAAGAGGGTGGCACCCCGGTGACGTACACCTGTTCCGCGCTGCCTACGGCGTTGAAACTGGGCGGTGACGCGGAAGTGCTCGTGGCCGTCAGCAAGCCGAGGACGAGCAAAGCGCTGATGGAGATTCCGACTACTCGTGCCGCGGAACCGGCTGCGGCGCTTATACCTATCTTGGGGGCGCGAGACACGCCCACCTTTACCCCTTGGGCTGAGTGTTTGAACCTATTAACTGGACAGTCTCGTAGATCTCGAAATGGAGCATGCAGGACTCGAGGCGGCCCGACTGGACCGCCCCAACGGGCAGAAGTGCCGCCGGGAAGAGGGGACCTAAGCTTCGACGCGGTCGCTAACTAGACACTGAGCGAAATGCTCCCTTCACAAGGAGATTGACCGAGTGACCGCTTTAGATGACGACGGGAACGACGATTCGCTCATAGCTCCTGCGCGGGAATCGAAGCGATCATTGGCAGCGGGCCTGCGGTCTCTCGTCGCCGATGTCGTCGACAGAGATCTCGACGAGAGTGTGGCAACGGATCTCCTCGTAGGAATCAAGGATCTGCGTGAACGCGCGGTCGGACCAAGACGTCCCCGCTACTACGAACAGGGCATGGGCGAATCGTCCAAAGCCTCATTCATCGACTTCAGCGCGATCTCGGGCCAGGCCCACCCTTTTGGGATCCCGATGCATATCGAGGACTCAGCCGATCCTGACGGCGCTCCAGGCATACGTGCGAGGGTAACGATCGGACTCGCTCACGAGGGTCCTCCTCACGGAGTCCACGGCGGCGTGATGGCCGCAATTTTCGACGAGCTTCTGGGCCACGCGCAGCAGGTTCACAGGACATTGGCTCTGACGGCGAGCTTGACCATTCGTTACAGGAGCATCACCCCGATCAACGAAGAACTCGAGTTCTACGCCCAGGTGACCCACGGGACTGGAAAACGGTGGAACGGACGCGCAACCTGTACAGCCGGCGACAAGGTGACCGCCGAGGCAGAAGCATTGTTCATAGCTTTCGATCTGAACTCGATCGCTGCCCGCTGACGGGGCGTCAGATCATGCGGTTACTCGTGACACTAGGGATTCGGTTCGAACCACCGATGGACACGCGTTGACTCCCATTGGCGCTTCTCCTCTGACAGCGCAGGATTCGGCGCAGTGAACTTTGCTACCGGGATGTCGTACGACAAGAAGTTGACGTCAATGCGTCCCACGAGATCATCGCCCAGCTCCACGTAGCACCCGGCCACGCCGTCGTATGGGAGGGGGTCGCTGTCGTCGTTGAGCTTGGAAATGATCACCTTGGCGACGGTTGCGGCCTCGCCCTCGGCAATCCCCCCTGCACGGGGCACAGGTGCGCTCGTCACATCGCCGACAGCAAAGACGTTGGGGAAGCGGGTGGCGAAGGTGGCCGGATCGACCGGAATCCAACCGTCCTCGACGAGCTCCGACGCTACGACAACTTCGGGAGCACAGTGCACGGGGATACCTAAGAAGAGGTCATAGGGCAACACACGCCCATCGCCGATATGGGCGACGTGCTGCTCTGGATCAAGACGTACGACCTTCGACCCGGGCCAGTACTCGACGCCGTGTTCCTCGAGGATCGCCGTGATTGCCGACGAAGTTCTCTGCGAGATCGGAATGGGTGCGGGCATCGGACTGACAAGATGAATCGTCGACGACTCCCTAAGGCCGCGCTTGGACAGAAAGTGGTCTAGCAACAGGGCGGTTTCAAAGGGCGCTCCAGGGCACTTAAAGAAAGGGCCGAGAACGCCCACGATGACGCCGCCACCGTTGAATGCGGCCAACGCGTGCCGCGCTCGTTCAGCGCCGGCAGAGGAATAGAACTCGTATCCGTCCTCCGTCAGCCCCGGCGTCGCCGCCACGTCATAGTCGGCACCGAGAGCAACCACGAGAATATCGGCGTCGTAGGTTCCTGCGTCGGTGACGACTCTCCGATTCTCCGGATCAATCGACGTCACGATCTCCTGCCGGAATTCAACGCCCGGCTTGTCGATCGCGCTGTACGGATTCCACACGTCCTGGGGCTCGCGGCGACCGAACATGACATCGAGCTTCGAGAACCCGAACATGAACGCGTCGCTCTTGTCGATGAGCGTGATCCGTACCTTGTCGGGAATCGCCTCGGACAGTCCCGATACCAACTCGAGGCCGCCGAACCCAGCTCCGAGGACTACAACGTGTTCAGTCATTCTTCGGCGTCCGCCTTGATCGCTGCAAGGGTCGCCGGGATTCCCTTCTGGGCAGCTTCGAGTCGGTTGGCGATCTGAGCGCCCGCGTCGGCGCCGAAGCGTTCCTCGAACATCGTTATGCCACCGGGCAGGAACTCCCACGACTCGGTCAGCTCCGTTCCCCTTTCGACCGGCGTAAAGACATACCCCCACCGCGTCCACGAACCATTCACGATGAACGCAAACTCACGACCTCGATCGGCTACGACGACTTCTGATCGCGTCTCCCAGGTCCGTTCGGGAAGCTCGTTTCGCCCCGTGAACCAGGCTCCTACCTCAGGACCGGCACCCTCGTCCCACCAGCAAGCCTTACAGACCGGGCTCCATTTCCCCATACGAGTGATATCCGAGACCACGTCGTAGAGATCTTCAGGCGAGCGATTAATCACGATCGAATCGGAGTGCTTGAGAACCGTCATGTCCGCAGTCTGCCCATCTGTGGGCCTCGTTTCCAGGACTCGGGGGGCCATCGTGTATGTGCCGATTGCGTTCGTTAGCCTCGCGCGTGGTGCGGGCAGCACCGTCTGGCCGGTCTAAGAAAGGCGGACTCCATGGCAGACGTGGTGGTGCTGGGTGGAGGACCTGCCGGGTTGGCTTCAGCGATCCTGCTGGCGCAGCAGGGGCTCGAGGTCGTGGTGCTGGACCGGGACGAATCTCCGCCCGCTGACTCGGAGACGGCGTGGGAAAGCTGGAAAAGGAGGAGTGTCGGGCAGTTCCGCCTGGTTCACTACCTGCAGCCCGGCGGCCGGGCCCTCATCGAAGAACACCTGCCGGCGGTGTTACGAGAGCTGCAGGCGGTTGGCGCCCTCCGGTTCAATCCCGCTGTGGCAGCGGTTCGCTGCCTGCCCGACAAGGCCGGCAAAGACCTTGACCTGAGCCGGTTCGAAACGCTCACGACCTGCCGGCGTCCGCTTATCGAGTTCGCCTATGCAGCTGCTGCGGCAAAGACTCCCGGAATTGATATCCGCCACGGCTGCCCCGCTGCGGCGCTCGTCACTGGTACCGAGGTGATCCCCGGCGTGCCGCACGTCACCGGGGTGCGCACCGACTCGGGTGAGACAATCGAGGCGCGGGTTGTGGTGGACGCGGCCGGGAGACGCTCACCGCTCTCGTCCATGATCGAAGAGGCGGGCGGGCACCGTCCGCCTGAACACAGCTTCGAAGCAGGCTTCGTCTACAACACGCAGTACTACCGCGGTTCGGTACTGCCCGAGCCGCGCGACGACCTGCTGTGCGCCATAGGTTCGATCTCGGTCCTGACCGTCCCCGGCGACAACGGATGGTGGTCGGTCACCCTTTACCACTCGCCTAAGGACAAGCAGATGCGCAAGGTCCGCGATCCAAAGGCATTCGAGCGCGTCCTTCAGGCTCTTCCAAACCATGCGCATTGGGCAGATGGCGAGCCGCAAGGCGACATGTTCTCGATGGCCGCCACAGCAAACAGCACACGGGAGTTCATCGTCGACGGGACGCCGTGTGCCACCGGGGTGGTGCCACTGGGAGACGCATGGGGCTTCACCAATCCGTCAATCGGGCGGGGGATCACGCTGGGCCTAATGCACGTTGTAGACATGGCCCCCGCAATCGCGGAGCACATCGATGACCCGGGCCAGCTCGCGACCGAGTGGGAGCGGCGAACCGAAGGGCGACCGGCAAAATGGCACGCCTCGACTGTCGACTTCGACCGCCTGCGCGCCCCCCAGGTCGATGCGTTCTTGCAGGGCCTCGACGACCCCTTCGATCCCTCTGATCCGAGAGTGGCCGCGCCGCGGGCCTTCGCCTCCGCATCCCACTACGACCCCCACGTGCTCGAGTGGTACTTCGAAGCGATCGGGTGTTTAACCCTTCCCGGGGACGTGATCGCCCGTGAAGGAGTGTTCGAGAGGGTGCTGGAGGTGGCGCTGTCGACTCCGCCGTACTCGTCGCCTGGACCTAACCGGGCCGAACTCGAGGAGATACTTGCCGCCTCATAGCCGGCTGTCCGTAAGACGGCGGACTCGCCCTGGATGCGCAATCGGACAGACGGCGATTTTCCACAAACTCGCGGACGCAACCAATCAGATCTATGGACAAGGACCTGAATATGGCTGAACTCCTCATCGACTTCATCACTTCGCTCGACGGCTACGCGGCCGCCGAGGGCTGGCCGGGTTGGTGGGGGCTAGAAGGCCCCGAGTACTTGGCGTGGTTGGGAGAGTCCCCCGAAGCCGACTACACGGTGTTGATGGGCGCAACCACCTACCGCGTCATGTCGAGATTCGCCGCTGCCGGCGAGCCGGGCACTGGACCCCTGGGGGGCATGTCGAAAGTCGTCTTCTCGAAGACATTGCGCGAGCCCCTCGGGTGGGCGAACACGCAGCTCGTCGCCCAGGACGCGGTTGAGGTCGTGCGAGAGATGAAGGCAAACGTGGCCAAGTCGATGCGCACGATCGGCAGCCTCACCCTGTGCCGCTCACTACTGAGGGCCGGCCTCGTGGACCGGTTCCGCGTAGTCGTCTTCCCAGTGATCACCGGAAGCACGGGCCGAGAGTGGATTTACGACGGCTATCCCGATGTTGCGCTCGACATGATCAGCAGTCGCACCTTCGACGGGCGCATCCAACTGCTTGAGTACGCCCCTACCGTCCTCTCCGGGCGGCCAGGATCGGCGAACGACTGAACCGTGTCACGCTCACGATTGAGGATCTAGCGACGTGGCCGACGGTCAAGTGAGCGCGACCGCACTGATCAGCGCGCCGCCGGATGCAATCTTCGCCGTGCTCACCGACCCGGCAACGCACGCCGCTATCGATGGCACCGGCTGGGTCCGCGAGCCCCTCGACGCCAAGCCGCTGACCGCCGCCGGTCAGATCTTCCGGATGTCCATGTACCACCCAGGCCACCCCGACGGCACCTACCAGATGGCCAATCGCGTCGAGGTGTTTGACCCGCCGAACACCATTTCCTGGGCGCCGGGAAATGAGGACGGCGACGGTAGCGTGAGCTTCCCCGGCTGGATCTGGCGTTACGACCTCACGCCGGCCGGACCGTCGAACACCGCTGTGACGCTGACCTACGACTGGTCAGCCGTTCCAGACCCCATCCGAGAACGCATCGGATTCCCGCCGTTCCCTCCCGAGCATCTGGAAAACTCCCTCGCCCACCTCGCCGAACAGGTTGCTGCAACGATCGCCGACGTCGGGGACTGACCGATGCGCAAGATCATCTGGATGATGTCGGTGTCGGTCGACGGCTACATGGAAGGGCCGAACCGCGAGATCGACTGGCACATGGTCGACGACGAACTCCATCGCCACATGAACGCCTGGATCCGCGACGCCAGCGCTTTCCTCGAGGGGCGGGTCACCTACGAGCTGATGGCCGAGTTCTGGCCGACAGCCGACCAGGACCCGACCGCCACCCCGACGATCGTCGAATTCGCGCGGATATGGCGGGACATGCCGAAGGTCGTCTACTCACGCACCCTGGAACACGCCAGCTGGAACGCGACGGTCGCCCACGACGTCGCGCCGGCCGAGGTGCTCGCTCTCAAGGCAAAGCCCGGGGGCGGGGGCGACCTCGTCCTCGGCGGCAGCAACCTGGGCGCGGAGTTCGCCCGCCACGACCTGATCGACGAATACCGCCTCTATGTCCACCCGGTCGTTATCGGACGCGGGAAGCCGGCGCTCCATCCCTCCGATGCCAACGTCCCCCTACAGCTCGTGGAGACCCACATCTTCGGCAACGGAGTCGTCATGTTGCGGTACGAGCGGCGTCCTTCGGGGCCCGCGGTCGGGTGATTCCTTCGGAGCCGCTCCTCCGACAGACGACGCCGATTACTTCGACGCTAACTTCGACGCCCGCACTCCGCCGGGTTGAGCCTGAATTGCCGAACGAGGGAAGGAGGATGCAACCCAGTGCCAAGCATTCGACGCCTCGACCACGTCGGCATCACCGTCGCCGACCTCGACACGGTGTCGGCGTTCTTTGTCGAGCTAGGACTTGAGATCGAGGGCCGTATGTTCCTCGAGGGCGAGTTTCTGGACACCGTGATTGGCATACCGGACTCGCGTACCGAAATGGTCATGCTGCGGCCGCCCGACGGAGGCGCCGGGCTGGAGCTGGCTCGCTTCATCCGGCCTAACCACGAACCAGGATCGCCCGCTGCGATGGCCACCGAACTGGGGCTGCGCAGTGTGGCGTTCGAAGTGGACGACCTTCAGGCGATCATCGAGCGCCTGGAAAAGGACGGCTACGGCCTGGTCGGCGGCATCGGTGAGTACGAGCGCGTCTGGCGAATGGCCTCCGTACGCGGGCCAGAAGGGATCATCGTCTCCCTCGCCGAGCGGATCGACTGACCTGTCCCAACGCCAGCCTGCTGTTTCCCGGGTCGCCAGGTAGTGGTCCGTCGCAGGAATGGGCTGGGTATTCCCAAAGCGACGGAGATCAGGCGCGTGTGCGCCCATGTGGCAGATGACAACAGCTTGACCCACGGCTCGGGCGGCCGCAACGGCTGCGGGAGCTTTCACCTCACCAACAGACACGACTCCGACGAACCGACGACGAATCTCCGCGGCGGTGTTCAGTTCTCCACACAGATCGGCCAGATCCGCTATTGCGCATATACGTTGGTGCATCGATTCGGCATGTGGAATGTCTTGCAGTTCGCCCTCACAATTAGGCGCGAACCTTCGCTACTCTGCGCAAGAGCGAGAACATAACTAGGAGGACGAGCACATGCCTGAGTTCACTTCTTATCCTGCGGGAACACCGTCGTGGGTCGACCACGCCGCCAAGGATCTCGCCGGCTCCAACTCGTTTTACAGCGGTCTTTTTGGGTGGGAGGCCGACGACCAAGGCGAGGATATGGGCCACTACACCCTGATGCGCAAGGCTGGGAAGAGCGTCGCGGGCAATATGGGCACCATGGAAGGTCAGCCGAGTGCATGGACCTCATACATCTCGGTTGAAGACGCTGATGCGACGGTCAACCGTGCCAAGAAGGCAGGAGCGACCGTGTTCGTCGAACCTATGGATGTTGCGGACATCGGGCGAATGGCGGTCTTCGCCGACCCGACCGGGGCCGCCATCGGCGTCTGGCAGCCGAAGACCTTCATGGGAGCCGAACTGGCCAACGAGGCAGGTACTTTCGCCTGGAACGAACTCAATACCAGAGACATCCCCGCAGCCAAGGCCTTCTACAAGGAGGTGTTCGGCTGGACGCCCAACGACCTCGACATGGAGGGCATGCAGTACACCGAGTGGAAGCTCGGGGAGAAGTCGATTGCGGGGATCGATGACCATGCCAGACATGGTTCCCGCCGAGGTTCCCGCTCACTGGCTCGTGTACTTCGGGACGGAGGACACCGATGCCACAGTCGCCAAGGCAAGCGAACTCGGTGCCACGACCCTGGTCCCGCCGACGGACATTCCTCCTGGTCGATTCTCCGTGCTCATGGACCCCGACGGCGCTGCTTTTGCGGTGATCAAGATGACGCCCATGTCCTCTTAACCGAGCGGAGTCGTATCGGCCGCTACCCGACCGTCATCAGATACCCGAGCCAGCCTCGGGCAGCGTTACACACGGGTGAAGGTGAGATGTGTGACGCCACTGGGCGAGCTGATCGACTCAATCTCGAAGCGCTGATCGAGATCCTCGAGCCCATCCCAAAGACGCTCCCCTCGTCCGAGGACGATAGGTGCCACCGCGACGTGCAAGTAGTCGATCAGATCGGCGACAAGGAATTCGCGGACGGTCGAGGGTCCTCCGCCGATGCGGATGTCGAGATCGCCTGCAGCCTCCCCTGCAACCTGCAGCGCCTCGGCCGGTGTCGCGTCGATGAAGTGGAAGGTCGTCCCGCCCTCCATCGGTATCGGCGGTCTGGGGTGGTGTGTGAGAACGAACACCGGTGTGTGAAATGGCGGATTATCACCCCACCACCCTCGCCATGCGTCGTCAGTCCACGGGCCGCGCTGATGACCGAATTTGTTGCGGCCCATGATTTCGACCCCGATGCCAGGACCCCATTGGTACGCAAAGGCGTCGTCCACTCCGGCGCTGCCCCCGTCCTGGCCATGCATTTCACGGAAGCTGCGCGTCGCTACGAACCACTCGTGAAGCTTGTTACCTGCGTGTCCGAATGGTGTTTCGAGGCTTTGGCCGTCACCCGTGCCGAAGCCGTCGAGTGAAATCGAGAAATTGCGAACTCGAACGTGTGACATGGAGGTTCTCCTCTGTTGTTGTCTGTCTAAGGGTAAGGCTCCTCAAGGTGAGACTTTTCATCCCCCACGCCCACAAGTTTGGGGGCGCTGGTCCCTAATCGGCACGCCCGCGAGCTTCGCCGGTGCCGGCCAGTGCTTGGGGTGCGGGACCCCAAGATCTCGACGCACCTTTGAGCACGCGCCCCTTGACAGACCGGTCGCCTCGGCGATCGCCGCTGGCGACATATGGGCATCAGCGCGTCAGACCGGGGCATGACCTACCACTCACCGCCTGGACTGGATTTGTCGATGCGATAGGAGGAGTTTTGTCAGGAACCCCTAGAGGGCTGCCGACAAAACCCCCTCCACCAGGTAGGGACCATGCTGCTGTCCTGCCATTTCCCACGCTGTTGCTCGCGATTTCCCACATACTTGCGGCCGCGATCAAATGAACCCGCACGTCTCCGGTTATCGGGCGAACTTTTCGCCTCACACATGCTCGTTGAGTGGCATCCACGGGGCTGAATCCGCCCGAGAAGCTGGTGGGATGTTCGAAAACTTCACGGGTGTCGATACAGGACGGCAGGCCTGAGTTCTTGACCATCTGTGCAATCCCAGCCGGAGTCCTTGGGAACGCTGGGATTCATCGTGAGTAGGCTCCGATTTGTGGCGCAAGAGTTCGATTTTGTCGTTGTGGGTGGGGGGTCCGCTGGAGCGGTCATCGCGGCGCGACTCTCCGAGGACCCGAAGTGCAGGGTGGCACTCGTGGAAGCTGGTGGCAAACCGCCCCCTCAGGAGCTGATGCCGGCCGCCTGCCCCACGCTGCAGCTCAACCCCGAGACGGACTGGATGTACACCGCAGACGCCGGCAACACCGGGCTTGGTCTCATCGATGGCCGGATGATGGTTCCGCGCGGCAAGATGCTCGGAGGTTCCTCCGGGATCAACTACATGGCCTACGTCCGTGGGCATCCTGGGGACTTCGACTCATGGGCTGCCGACGGCGCCACGGGTTGGAGCTACGAGGAGGTGTTGGCCTACTTCAAAAAAAGCGAGGGCCTTGCCCCGAGCGGCGACATCACCGTCGATACCGATGCGCATAACACTCAAGGTCCGCTCGGAGTCTCGGTGCGCTCACCGGTCATCCGCGGTTCGCAAGAGTTTGTGGAGGCTGCGGTTGCGGCAGGAATCCCGGTCGGTGACTACAACGGCCGGGACCGGGGGGAGCTGACGGTGTCGTGTCGCTCTTGCAGACCACGACTCGCAAAGGTAAGCGTTCGAGCACCTACCATTCGTTCCTCGAGGGCGATGTCGAGAAGCGACCCAATCTTGAGCTGATCTGCGGAGCCCAGGTGACGCGGGTGATGCTCGAAGGAGGGCCTGGTCAGCTCGCTGCACAGGGGGTCGAGTACTGGGCGGCGGATGGCGAGATGTCCGTCGCCTTGGCCAAAAGGGAGGTTGTGCTCAGTGCTGGCGCGGTGGGTTCACCGCACATCCTTCTACTCTCTGGCATCGGACCGAAGAGTGAGCTCGAAGCCGTTGGCGTCCCATGCCAACTCGACTCGCCAGACGTGGGCAAGCACTTAAAGGACCATCTGCAGGTTGGCCTTGCCTTTGCGGCGCCGGGCGTGGGCGTCTCCATGACCGAAGTCGGCATCTCGATGGGGCCGGACGCCCTGCGGGCTCCGGCGGGCCCGTTGCCGGCTGACCCTGGCGACGATGCTGACATGCCCGCAGAGCTCCAAGCTCTCAAACAAGAGGCCGAGCGGCGCCTAACCGAATGGGCGACCACCGGACACGGCCTCGTGTCATCCTCGCTTTATGAAGCCTGCGCCTGGTTCTCTACCGGGTTGGGCGATCCGCACACCCACGACGCACAGATCGGATTCCTCGCGTGCGGCTACAACCCTGATCTCTGGCGCACCTGCCTACGGACTGATCCCGATGACTACTTCGATGACCCGGCCGTCAGCTTGGCCCCCGATGCCGAGAACATGATCGTCCTCGCCAACCCGGTGCAGCCCCACAGCGAAGGCGAAATCGTCCTTGCCAGCGCTGATCCAACTGCTCATCCCGACATTCGCATGAACTACTACGCAGACCCCCACGACATCCAGGTCATGATCGCAGTCATCCGTCGGGTCCTAGACGTGGTCGCGAACTGGCCGTCACACCGGGAGATCGGTCCCTGGATGGTCCCTCCGTTTCTCGCCCTCAAACACGATCACGTAGCGGGCGACACCCCCAGCGATGCACTTCTCGAGGATCTCGTTCGTCATTATTCGTTCACCGTTTACCACCTCACGTCGACCTGCCGGATAGGAAGCGTCGTGGATCCCCGGCTCCGTGTAAACGGGGTTGCCAACCTTCGAGTCGCGGACGCCAGCGTCATGCCCAACGTGGTGAGCGGAAACACAAACGCTGCGTCGATCATGATCGGCGAGAAGGCGGCAGAGATCGTCGCGACCGACCACGGTGTGAAACTGAAGGAGTTCGTTGGAAGCGGGTTCTGACCGCGGTCCGTTGCAAACGTCGCCTCGTCCCTTACGGCAGATGTCACTCGGAAGGGTTCCACCTGTCGTCCCGTCCGACCTTGTATGGCCTCGCTCTGCATTAGCGGATCGGCTCATCGGGAATATCACCAACCCCGAACACCTTCCCGAGTAAGAAGGCTTCCTTGGCATTACCGGTAGCAACCCCTCGACTCGAACTGGAGAGAATGTAAGAACGATGCGACGTGGGTCGGCTTCAACCGGGAACTCTGACCACTGCTCAAGCGTCCACCTCGCGGTGAGGAGCTGGTTCTCCAGTTGCGTCGCGGATTGATTAGCTCCGGCATGCCCGGACGGTAGTAAGGCGGCGTTTTGTCAGGAGCCCTTAGCTAGCTCTAGATGTCGTAATAGAGCATGAACTCCCACGGGTGAGGACGCAGCCGAATCGCGTCGACCTCGTTCAAGGTCTTGTAGGAGATCCAAGTCTCGATCAGGTCGTCCGTAAAGACGCCGCCGGCTCTCAAGAAAGCGTTGTCGTCCTCAAGAGCCTTCAGTGCCTCATCGAGTGACGCGGGCACCTGCGGCACCTGCGCGAGCTCTTCGGGGGGCAGGTCGTAGAGGTCCTTGTCTACGGGGTCGGGAGGCTCGATCCGGTTCTGCACGCCGTCGAGACCCGCCATCAGCATGGCCGAGAACGCGATGTACGGGTTGCAGGAAGGATCGGGGCACCGGAACTCGACGCGCTTTGCCTTGGGGCTCTGCGAGTAGAGGGGAATCCGGCATGCCGCTGAACGGTTCCGCTGGGAGTACACGAGGTTGACCGGCGCCTCGTAACCGGGAACCAGCCGCTTGTAGGAGTTGGTGGTAGGCGCCGCGAATGCGAGCACCGCTTTGGCGTGCTTCAGGAGACCGCCGATGTACCACCGCCCGATGTCCGAAAGCCCTCCGTACCCGTCCCCGTAGAACAACGGGTTTCCGTCACGCCACAGCGACTGGTGGCAGTGCATGCCCGAACCATTGTCCTGGAACAGCGGCTTCGGCATGAACGTCGCAGTGAAGCCGGCGGCCCTAGCCACGTTCTTCACGATGTACTTGTAGAGAGTGAGCTTGTCCGCCATGACGAGCAGTGTGTCGAAGCGCATGTCGATCTCGGCCTGGCCGGCCGTCGCAACTTCGTGGTGCTGGACCTCGATCTCGATGCCGAGCTGCTCCATCGTGAGGATCATCTCGGAGCGCAGGTCTTGGAAGTGGTCGGCCGGTGGAACAGGGAAATAACCCTCTTTGGGTCGGATCTTGTACCCGAGGTTCGGTGCTCCGTCCTTTCCTTCATTGCCGCTGTTCCAGTGCCCCTCGATCGAGTCGACCTCGTAGAAGGCAGAGTGCCCGTCCTGCGAATAGCGGACGTCGTCGAAGATGAAGAACTCCGCCTCCGGCCCGAAGTAACAGGTGTCGGCGACGCCCGTCGTCTTCAGGTACGCCTCTGCCTTCTGCGCGACGTAGCGCGGGTCACGCGAGTACGACTCGAGCGTTATCGGATCGCGGACGAAGCAGTTCAGGTTGAGCGTCTTGTGCTGGCGGAACGGGTCGAGCACAGCTGTGTTCGAGTCGGGGAACAGGAGCATGTCGGACTCCTGGATCTCCTGGAACCCGCGGATCGAGGAACCGTCGAATCCAACACCTTCTTCGAAGAGATCCTCGGTGAGGGCATGCGCCGGGACAGAGAAGTGCTGGGTCAGTCCGGGCAGGTCGATGAACCTGAAATCGACGATCTCGACGCCTTCGTCCTGGACCAGGCGAAGCACTTCCCCTGGGGTCCGCTGCTGCACATCTCCTCCTTGGTTCGCCTTCGCTCGTGTTGCCGGCCTACGTCGAGCACCATTGTCGGGGCTGTCCACCATGCAGACAAGTCCGGCGCGCCCACCCGTGCGCGTGTTCGATCGCGTCAAGCCCGGCGACAGGCACAGCCCCACCAGCCGATCGCCGCCCAAGACTCGCGCTGGCTCGTTCTGCCCCGTTGCCCCAACGTGAACGCTCTGTGAACCTGCGCTCCGTTTGGTGTCGGGGCGTTCGCCGGCCTGGGAGAATCTCATGGGCCTGATCTCGCCGGGCCAAAACGGAGGCAACATGCGCAGCCAGCAGGAATACGTCTTGAGGACGGTGGAAGAGCGAGCCATCCGCTTCGTACAGCTCTGGTTCACGGACGTGCTCGGAACCCCCAAGACCTTCAGCATCACGCCTGCCGAGCTCGAGAATGCCCTCGACGAGGGCATGACCTTCGACGGGTCGGCGATCGACGGCTTCAGCCGGATCCAAGAGTCGGACGTCCTCGCCCGTCCGGACGTCAAGACCTTCCAGGTCCTGCCGTGGCACCCTGCTGACGTACCCGTAGCGAGCGTGTTCTGCGACATCTTCAACCTCGACGGCACCCCGTTCGAAGGGGACCCGCGAAACGCCCTTAGACGGATGCTCGACAAAGCAAGGGCGCAAGGCTTCACCTTCTTCTCAGCTCCGGAGATCGAGTACTTCTACTTCGCTGACTCGGACCCCAGCCATGTCCCGGTGACGATCGACTCGGGCTCGTACTTCGAGCTGACAGCCACAGACAAAGCAACCGACCTCCGAAAGCAGAGCGTGCTCACCCTCGAAGAGATGGGGATCCCGGTCGAGCACGCCCAACACGAGGACGCTCCGAGCCAGCACGAGATCGACCTGCGTTACACCGACGCCCTCACGATGGCGGACACGGTCATGACTGTGCGCCTGGTGGTAAAGGAGACCGCCCACGCTCACGGGGTCCACGCGAGCTTCATGCCGAAGCCACTCTCGGGCGTCCAGGGCTCCGGCATGCACACTCACCTGTCGCTATTCGAAGGTGACACGAACGCGTTCTACGACCCCGAGGACCCATACCTCGTCTCGGGCGTCGCCAAGCGGTTCATCGCCGGCCTTCTGCGCCACGCCTCTGAGATCACGGCCGTCACCAACCAATGGGTCAATTCCTACAAGCGACTTGTCTCCGGTTACGAGGCTCCGATCCATGTGTCGTGGGCACGCAACAACCGGTCGGCCCTCGTGCGCATCCCGGTCGTAAAGCGCGGGAAGCCCGAGTCGACCCGGATCGAGTACAGGGCGCCGGACTCAGCGTGCAACCCGTACCGCGTTCGCCGTCATCCTCGCGGCGGGCCTGAAGGGGATCGAGGAGGGCTACGAGCTGCCTCGCGAAGCTGCTACGAACTTGTTCGCGATGACACCCGAGGAGCTGGCCGCCGAGGGGATAAGGGCCCTCCCCGGCAGCCTCAACGACGCTGTGATCGAGATGGAGCGCTCCAGAGCTCGTCGCGGAGACCCTCGGTGAGCACGTATTCGAGTGGTTCATCCGCAACAAGCGCGGCGGAGTGGGCGGCCTACAAAACTCACATCAGCCAGTTCGAGCTGGACCGCTACCTGCCATTGCTGTGATCGTTCATCCAGTGGAGCCACTGCTGTGCTTCCCTGACCCGTTGCCGGCCGAGGTCGCCCTCGCTCTCGACAGGGCCGGCTTCACCTGGAAGGCGGTCAACCGTCCCGAGTTCGTCAGGGCGTCGGAGCCCGAGGACGGCTGGGCCGGAGCCCTGATTTGCGCCGACATCCATACAGACCGGGCGTTCTCCATGTGCAGGCATCTCAGGAGCGGCGACGACCCGCTCAGACCTCTTCTCATCGTCGTCCGGGCCGACCAGCTCGCAGACCTGCGGACCCGTGAGAGCTACTTCGACGACTTCTGCCTGATCCCCCTCCACGGGGACGAGCTCGGCGCCCGGGTCGAACAACTCATGAGGCGGGCCGGCCGCGGACCGACGACGGAGATCATCGAGCACGGACCGCTCGTCCTCAACCTCGAGACGTACCAGGCGGCGGTGTCCGGGCGCGTGCTCGATCTGACCTATATGGAGTACGAGCTGCTCCGCTTCCTTGCGGCAAGGCCAGGCAAGGTGTTCACCCGCGAGACACTGCTCAGCAGGGTCTGGGGTTACGAGTACTACGGCGGCGCGCGGCACGGTCGACGTCCACATCCGCCGGTTGAGGGCGAAGCTCGGCGAGGAGCACGCACATCTGATCCAGACCGTGCGATCCGTCGGCTACCGCCTCGGTCAGGGGACCTGGTCCGGCTGAACCCGAGATACCCGAGAAACACGAGCGGGCGACCTCAAGAGCGAGCGAGAGCCCACGCCTCTATCTCGACGACTGCACCTATCGGAAGGCCAGCGACCGCGACAAGGGTGCGAGCTGGACGGTGCGATCCGAGCTCTTCGACGTAGACGGCGTTGAAAGCCGAGTACTGCGAGATGTCGGTTAAATAGACCGTGGTCTTGAACACGTCGGGCCAACCGAGCCCGACCTCGCCCAACACCGAAGCGACATTGGCCATCGCCTGGCGCGGTCCGGGGTTCGAGACCTCCCGCTGCGAGCGCCGGGCCGGACTCACCCGTCGCAAGCCCGACCTGACCCGAGCAGACCACAAAGGGCCCGGCTCTCACGACGGGCGTGTACGGGCCGACCGGAGTGCTCATCTTGTGGCTCCTTTCGTGTTCATCGCGTTCCTGCCGGCCTCGACGGGCCATCTGGGAGGCAGGCCTGCACCTATCCAAGCGGATGCTGCCGCTGCGGCAAAGACGGCGTCGGACGCGTTGACGGCCGGACTTTCGGATTCGAGCAGTTCAACCTCGACGTGGGGCATCTCACGGGCGGGCAAGATGCCGAAGGACCGGATCGTCAGGTCGAGCACCTCTCCCGCGGTATCGACTGCGACGGCCTCGCGCCTCACCCAACCGAGAGCCTGGTGTACCGCCCCCACGCAATAGGAGCGAAGCACGACCTCGTCCAGCGTCTCCCCGGCGTCGACGACAACCCTGACCTTGTCGTCCTCGACAGTCACGTTCGCGCTTCCACCATCAGGGGACGAGGCTTCGGCCGTCCACGACGAAACAAGCGGTCGTCCGCCTGTTGTGCCCTGTGCCCTTTGCACCCCGAGCGCGCGCACCGCTTCAATAAGGATCGTCGCCTCGACCCATCCCGCTCCGCGCACGTCGCCCGAGACCGGCGGACCCGGGATTTCTACGACCTCCACGGAACAGGCTGGAGCCCGGCACGCGAGGCGTCAACCCAAGCTGAAAGATCGCCGGATCCCGGAGTGCATCCGACTCGCACCTTCCCGGATCCATCGAGCCTCAACCCGACTGCGATCGGCGGCCTCTTCGGCCCAAAGCGCACGACGTCCTCACGGCTCAGAAGAACGCGCACAGGTATTCGATGCTCCGCTGCGAGAGTTCTCGCTGCCTCGGTGACGATCGATTGCAACTTGCCGCCGAACGCACCTCCGTTCGCTACCGGTGACACCGGTTCGCCATCTGGTTCACACCAAGACGCGTCGGGCTCGAGATAAGCGGGCTCGACGAACGTCGTCTGCAGAGAAACAGCCCAATTGCCAGCCGGAACGTCGATCGGCCAGCTCACTCGCACTCCCGAGTTACGCCCCTGTACCTTCTTCGCGAGACGTCGGGCTTCGGTCAATGTCGACGCCACCGACCAGCCTCTTTCACTATCCGGCACTGCGACGAGGGCTCCCGCAGGCGCCGAGTCGTCGGCGAAGCCTGCGAGACCGGCTGCGACCAGGGCACCGACCTTCTGTGGGCAGTGTCCCTCGATCGTCGCGCGACCCGATGCGGCGATCGCGTCGCGCACAGTCCTGTTCAACGGTCGTTTGTCTGACAGCTCTTTGTTTGCCGCTTCATCCACTACTTCGTTTTGGAGAGCAGCCTGCGCGCTGACTGCCGCATCGAAGATGGTTCTCCAGCCGGTACATCTGCAGAGGTGGGCCGCGAGTGCAGTGGATATGTCGTCGCCTGTGGCGTGAGGTTTGCGCTTGGCAAGTGCGGCGAGTCGCATGATGATGCCGGGGGTGCAGAAACCGCACTGGCTCGCACCCGATTCGGTGAATGCCTCTGTCCACACTGAAAGTACAAAAGGATCGAGGCCTTCGAGAGTCGTGATCTCACGCCCTTCGACGCGGCGCACCGGAGTTACGCACGAGACGCGGGCGGCACCGTCGATCCAAACCGTGCAGCACCCACACTGGCCCTGCGGACTGCAGCCGTCCTTGGCCGACTTGAGGCCGAGACGGTCGCGCAGTACCTCCAACAGAGAGGCGCCGTCGTCGGGGACGGTGACGGCGCGACCGTCTACCGAAAAGCTGATCTTGTTGGTGCCGACTTGGTCAGCGCTCTCGGCGCTCCGCCGCGGAGCCCGACGGCGATGTCAGCTGAAAGAGGACCCGCAGCCGCAGGTCCGCGTCGCGTTCGGGTTCGAGATATGGAAGCCGGCGTCGTTCAAACCGTCGGTGTATTCGAGCGTGGAGCCCTTGAGCAACTGCGCGCTTGCCGCATCGACCGCCACGGTCACGTCGCCGTACGCGCGGATGACGTCGTCCTCGGCGGTCTCAGGGTCGAAGAACATCTCGTAGCTGTAACCCGAGCATCCACCAGGCCTGACTGCGACCCTCAACACCAGCGGCGCGTCCGCCGTCTCCTGAGCCAGCAGGTCGGCGACCTTCTTTTGCGCGGCGTCGGTCAGGGTTATGGGGTCTGGCCTCTTGCCTATGTTCACGGTGGTCATCGTCGTCACCGCATGGCCTCCTCGCCTGCGCCGTTGCCGCCAGTTGCGGTTGTCAACTACCGGACTGCTCTAAGAATACCGGAAGCCCACCCCGTTGCCCCCCGCCGACCCCTGACACCGGGCTCGGTAAAGAGGGCGGCAACCACCCCCCGGTAGGCTCGACCAGGTGAGCGGCCCTGAAGTCCCGAGCAACGCGGCGCTGCTCGATGCCCTTCGAGGTGTGATCGACCCCGAGCTGGGAGACAACATCGTGGACCTCGGAATGGTCCGGGGAGCGACGGTTGACCCCTCGGGCCGGGTGGATGTCGAGGTGGCACTGACGGTCGCCTCCTGTCCTCTTCGCGGTCAGATCCACGACGACGTGAACGCCAGACTGCTTGCCGTCCCTGGTGTGACCTCGGTCGAGGTGACAACCGGCGCCATGAACCGCGAAGAGAAGGCCACCCTGATGGACAGGGCCAGGCGCAAGGCCCAGGAGGACAAGGCGGCAACAGTCGACTTCCCCCCTACGGCCAGGGTCGTCGCGATCGCATCGGGGAAAGGCGGGGTCGGAAAATCCTCGGTCACCGTCAACCTTGCAGTAGCGCTCGCCCGCCTCGGCTTCGTCGTCGGCGTGCTCGACGCCGACATCGCGGGGTTCTCCGTCCCACGCATGCTCGGTCTCGGCGGTCAGCTGCGTGCCGACGAGACCCGCAAGATGCTCCCGATGGAACTGGCCGTGGGCGAAGGGTTGTTGAAGGTGATCTCCATGGGCTTCCTCGCAGACGAGGAGACGGCTGTCATGTGGCGCGGCCTCATTCTCAACAGGGCGCTCCAGCAGTTCCTCGAAGACGTGCGTTGGGGAGATCTCGACTACCTGCTCATTGACATGCCTCCGGGAACCGGGGACATCTCGATGGGCCTCGCGAGGATGCTCCCCCGCGCCGAGGTGCTCGTCGTCACCACTCCCCCCATCGCCGCTCAAAAGGTCGCCGGGCGGGCGGCCGACATGTTCAGGCGGGCGCACGTGAGGGTCGCAGGGGTCATAGAGAACATGACCGCGTTCGAGTGCGAGCACGGTGAGAGCTACTCGTTGTTCGGTGAGGGTGGCGGTGACAGGCTCGCGGCCGAGATCGGTGTCCCTGTGATCGGACGGATTCCTCTCCACCCCGACATGGTCGCTTCAGCAGACCGCGGGGAGCCTGTTGCGCACGGCGACGAAGGAGCTCTCGCAGAAGCATTCGGACAGCTCGCGTCCAGGGTGTCGCGCGACATCTCGCCGGTGGTCGACACCGCATCCTGCACGGCGCGAATGCTCAGGGACATGGAGGAAGGGCTCGGCTGAGCAGCTTCAGCTGGACGACGCGCCCTTCGGCTCTTCGTCCTTTTGGGGTCGCGCCCGGTCGTCACGCCTCACCCGCCCGTCGCTCGCCACGCTCCTGACCGCCGCCTGCACCTGTGCAGTCGTGAGACCCGACGCGGGTGTCGGCACCCAGGTCCCGACCGCCTGCTCGTAGTCCGGGTCTCCGGGAAGAACGATCCTCGCTCCGTGGCCGTCCGAGATGACGCGAGGCAGGACCGCCGGCACGTGCTCAACCGCTGCGGCGGCTTCGAGCAAGGCATCGGAGGTGGAGAACCGAGATATCGCCTGGAGGTTCTTCACGGTCGGGAAGATGAGGTCGAACTCTCCGGCGTCGTTGCGGTCAAGAGCCTCCTGTGGCGGGATCCACACGGTCTCGACGGTCTCGAAGTCGTCGTGGATCGCGGTCTGCCCGGGAGGAACGCTCGCTACGAAGAAGCGGGTGTCGAAGCGCTTCGGCGCCGGCTCGGGGGTGATCCAGTGCGAGAAGTACAGCACCCGGTCGACGGCGAGCTGCACGTTCGCGCGCTCGCAGGCATCGAGGAAGCCCACCCTCTTGGCGTTCACCTCGGCCCTGAAAAGTGCGAGGCGCGATTCGGCCGAGACGTCCTGAGGGCGGTAGAGAGCGCCGCCTGAAGCGCCGGCGGGATAGGCGAACAAGATGCCGGCTTCTTCGAAACACTCCCTGAGTGCCGCCACGAAGAACGCCAGACCTCCCGACCCCAATCCCAAAAGCGAGCTCGCCTGCTCGTCCGACCTACCCGCGAAACGGTCCGGGCGAGGTCCGAACGGTCACCATCGTCCACCTTCCCACCAGGAAAGACGTACGCACCGCCGACGAAGTCAGAGTCGAGATGCCGCCGCAGCATGCAGACCTCGAGCCCGTCGGATTCGTCGCGTACGAGCATGATGGTCGCAGCGTCGCGCGCCGGAACCGGGGGCATCGGCCGAGAGGCTATCGGCGAAGGAGTCGCACCAAGGGACCGCCACGATGTGGGGTCGTTACGCTGCGAGTTGATGGTGGCGCAGAGCGAACCCTCTGTTGCTGAACCAGGAGGTGGGGCCCCCACGTCGCACCCCTTGCCGGTTGGGCTTCTCACGCTCGGCGTCGTGACGATCGTGCTCGTCGTGGTGATCGTGCTCGTGGTGCTCCAACTGACCGGCGCATCCCCCTCGGCTCACGCTCCCACCGTCGTGCAGCAGGCGTCACCTGCGCTAGTAGAGGAGGTGACCGCAGTACCGGCAAGCGCATTCGACGCGGTCGGCAACCCTTCCGCGCCGTTGCTTTCTGCGCCGACGGTTTTGAGAGGTAAGCCGGTGCTGTCGATCAAAGGGCTCCCGGCCGTGGTTTGGGTCGGAGCTCTGTACTGCCCCACGTGTGCCGCCGAGCGTTGGGCGCTCGTCATTGCGCTCGGAAGGTTCGGCACTTTCGACAAGCTCTTCACGACCGCATCGGCCGGGTCTGAGGTGTTCGGCGACACTCCTACGTTCAGCTTCGACGGCTCGGTGTACCACAGCAGGACGGCCGCACTCTCCGCAGTGGAGGAATTCGGCAACCAGCCTTCGAACTACGCGCCTGCCGGTTTTCAGAAGCTCCAGAACCCGAACGCGTTCCAGTCGTCGGTGCTGGGTTCGTATGACATTTCGCCGTATGCGCATCCGGGTTGGCTGCCGTTCGTAGACGTAGCCAACAAGCTGGTCGTGTCCGGATCGAGCTTCTCGCCCGGGTTGCTCAACGGAATGTCGATGCAACAGATAGCGGGCCAGCTTTCGAAACCCGACAGTCAAGCCGCCCGGGCGCTCCTTGGAGCCGCGAACCAGTTCACCGCTGCCATTTGCGCCGCGAGCGGCGAGCGGCCAACAGACGTATGCAGCACTGCCGCAGTTGTTTCTACGTCTGCGAGCCTCGGCTTAGAGCCCTGAGGCTGGAACGTCGTCAGCCGGCGCGCTCGCTCAGCTGTTTGCGCTCCACCTCGTTGAGCCCGCCCCAGATCCCGTGCGGCTCCCTAATGCGAATCGCGTACTCCAGGCAAGCTCCCTTGACCGTGCAGGTCGCGGATATCTCCTTCGCGCGCGCCTCACGCGCCATCTTGTCCTCTTTGCGCTCGGCGTGGGTTGGTGGGAAGAAGACCGCTGCCTGCGGTCCTCTGCACGCCGCCCGCGCCTGCCACGCCTCCCCGAGCCTCTGAGTGGTGACCACTTCCCCTCCTCCGAGAGGACGCTACCTTGGCGGTTTCTGGGCTACAAGGGGTCCGAGCAGGGATTTTTCGGATTCTGTGAACCGACCCCGGAGAGGCATCGGTTGGTGCGACCGCGCTTTAACCGGGGTGGCCTTCGCCTGACAGATACGCTCGCCCCTCCATGGACGTGGCCGATTTCTGCCAGCAGAGCCGGGTCCTCATAGTCGCCGGCAAAGGTGGCGTAGGTAAGACGACGATCTGCGCCGCCCTCGCGGGGATGGCGGCTGACGTGGGACTGTCGGTGCTCATGGTGGAGTTGGAAGGCAAGACGGGTCTGCCGATGGCGTTCGGACAGGAGGGTCCGCTCGAGTACGAGGGATCGGTCCTGGCGGACAAGACCGAGTCGGGCGGCGAGATCTTCGCACGCCGGATCACTCCCGACGACGCCCTGCTCGAGTACCTGGCCGACCACGGCATGAGACGGTTTTCCAAACGCCTCGTGTCGTCCGGTGCTCTCGACGTGGTGGCGACGGCAATTCCGGGGATCCGCGACATCTTGGTCCTGGGCAAGGTCAAGCAGCTGGAACGCGACGACCCGGCGGACCTGTTGCTCCTCGACGCACCGGCGACCGGGCATGTCATGACATTCCTTTCGTCCGCGAGCGGTCTACTCGACGCTGCGCGGAGCGGACCTCTTCGCGCTCAGGCCGCTGACGTCGTCGAGCTTCTGACCGACCCCGAGCGGTGCCGCGTCGCTCTCGTCACGCTCCCAGAGGAGATGCCGGTGAACGAGGCGGTAGAGGCCGCCTACAAACTCGAGGACCGGGTTGGAGTGAGCCTCGGGCCGTTGATCGTCAACGGTTGCATTCCCTCGCTCCCAGGTCTCCGCGTGGATCCCGCCTCGGCGGCGTCGGGGGCCCGGGCGGAGGTCTCCGAAGAACTGCTGCGTGCATTTCGCTCGGCGGCCGAGTTCACAGTCAGGCGGGAGGACCAGCAAGAAGAGCAGCTGCGCCGGCTCGCAGACGAGCTGCCGCTCCGGCAGCTGAGGGTGCCCGCCATACCCAGTGAGGTGATCGGGCCTGACGAGCTCGGAGAGATCTCCGAGGCGCTGCGGGTCGCGGTCGAGGCTCTCCCGTCATGACCGACGAGGTCGTCATGACCGACGAGGTCGCCATGACCGACGAGCCGAGTGCCTGGCATTCGCTTCTGAGCGAGCACGACATCGTCGTCGGGTGCGGATCGGGCGGAGTGGGCAAGACGACGATCTCGGCGGCCCTGGCACTCGAAGGAGCGCGGATGGGCCGGCGGTCGTGCGTCGTCACCATCGACCCGGCGCGGCGTCTTGCCGACTCCCTCGGCTTGGACAGCCTCGGAAATACGGCCCACAGGGTGGAGGGTCCGTGGCCGGGAGAGCTGTGGGCGCTGCAGCTCGACCCCAAGAGCACCTTCGACGACCTCGTCCGTAAGCACGCCGACTCGCCGGAGCAGGCTGAGGGCATCTTCCAGAACCGGATCTACCGGAATCTCACTGAAGCTCTCTCAGGCACTCAGGAGTACATGGCGATGGAGAAGCTCTACGAGCTTGCCGAAGAGGACCGCTTCGACCTGATCGTCGTGGACACGCCACCGTCGCGAAACGTGCTCGACTTCCTCGAAGCGCCGGGCCGTCTGACGCGCTTTTTAGGTCACCGGCTCTTCCAGTTCCTGCTTCTTCCGACCCGGGCGTCGCTTCGGGCGTTCACGATGGCGTCGCAGGCACTGCTTAAGACGATCTCCCGGGTCGCGGGCGCGGAGATCGTGAACGACGCGGTTGCCTTCTTCCAAGCCTTCGCGGGCATGGAGGAGGGATTCCGGGTTCGAGCTGTGCACGTACGCCAGCTTCTTGCAGACCGGTCCACCGCATTCGTCCTCGTCGCCGCACCGCGTGCGGACACTGTCGTCGAGGCAGGCTGGTTCGCCGACCGGCTCGACGACGCCGGACTGCAGGTCGACGCGCTGATCGTGAACCGCGTGCATCCGGTGTTCTGGCCGAGTGCGGACACATTGCCGTCACCCGCGCCCGGCGAGCCATCTTGGTCCGGCTCCTTTGGCGACCTCGTGGACAACCTGCGCGAATTGTGTGAGATGAATGCAGGCGAGGAATCCACCATCGCCGAGCTCGTCCAGCAGGTGGCGCCGGCGCCCGTGGTGAGAGTTCCGCTTCTCGATGCTGACGTCCACGACCTCGCAAGCCTCGAGAAGGTGGCGGATGCCCTGTTCGGGGACAAACCGCCGATGACCGGCACCTCGACCGAGGGTTAACCTGCACCCGTGCCGAGCATCTTGGTCGCTTCAGACGCACCTTCGGTCCGCTCTGAGATCCTGGCGGTCGTAGACAGACGCTCCAACCGGATCAGGGAGGTGTCGTCGGGCCCCGAGGTGCTCTCTGAGGTCGCGCTCGACGCACCCGACCTCGTCGTCGTGGACATGCAGATGGGCAACATGGGTGCCATGGCGGTCTGCCTCGACCTCCGCCTCGAACACTCATACGGTGCGCTCCCGCATATCCCTGTGCTGATGCTTCTCGACCGCCGCGCAGACGTGTTCCTCGCCCGGCGCTCCGGAGCAGAGGGCTGGCTCGTGAAACCACTCGATCCGATCCGCATCAGGAAGGCCACGGAAGCTCTCGTCTCGGGCGGGACCTACCACGACGATTCCTTCCATCCGTTGCCAGAGCTCGTCGGAACTGCAACGTCGGCGCAAAGCCCGGCGTCACAACCTCTTCCGAATTAGTGGTTCGCCGCCGCCGGCGGAACGCGCTCGGCCCGAACCTTCCTAGAGCCTCCAAGGCGACGGGCGGATCCGATCTTCAGGAGCAGCACATCCTTGCGGCGCTCGCCGACCTGAGAGATGCGAGCGTGAGCGAGGTCATGACCCCGCGAGTAGATGTCGTGGGCCTGCCGATCCCTGTGCACGCCGCCGACGTTGCACGTGCAGTTCGAGAGTCGGGCCACAGTTGCTTTCCCGTCTACGACGACGACATCGACAACCTGGTCGGAGTTCTCTACGTGAACGACCTCTTCAGGGCGGGGTGGGCCCTCGATACCCGCTCCCCCGTGAGCAACGGGAACGAAAGCGGTGACGCGAGACCGAGTCCCGTCGACATCTCCCGCCGCCTGCGCCAGCCTTATCTCGTCCCCGAGTCGCACCTCGTGCTCGACGTGCTTGCGGAGATGCGCCGGGTGCGGCGAACGTTCGCGGTGGTAGTGGACGAGTACGGGGGCGTCGCCGGCGTGATCACCGTGAAGGATCTGCTCGCGGCCCTCGTCGGCGATCTCTACGACGAGTTCGACCCGGGTGGGGAACCCGAGGTGGTCCGCGTCGACCGCACCCGGTGGCTGGTGGACGGCGGAGCGAGCATCGACGACGTCCGTTCGCACCTCGGGTTGGCCCTTCCCGAGGGGAAGTACGTCACGCTCGGTGGGTACATCTTCGACGCGCTCGGGCACATCCCATCCGAAGGTGAGCGCCTTCGGTACGACGATTGGGAGCTACGGGTCGTGGAGATGGACCGTCGGCGGATCGCGAAGGTGGTTGCGGTCCAGCCGTCACACGCGGGGTCTGTCGCGCCTCCATGAGCCGGAAGCCCCATTCCGCTCCTCGGCTAGCATCGCCCTGAGCCTGACATCACGGCTCATCCGGGAAGTGGCGCAGCTTGGTTAGCGCGCAGCGTTCGGGACGCTGAGGCCGCGGGTTCAAATCCCGCCTTCCCGACTCGCAACACGGCCTCCGAACCTCCGTCGGACCGTCCCGGAACCTCCTCCGAGCGCGACCGAGACCACGCTCTGTATCGGGCAAAGGGCGATGGACTACGTTGTTCTCATGAGATCCTTCCGGGCTGCACGCTGGACTGTTGTCCTAGGGCTTCTCGCAGGGGGCGGGGTCGTCGGGATGGCCTGGGGGCTGTCTGCCTCTGCCAGTCCGCTCGCGTCACCGCACTCACCCAACTCGTCGCGGACCGGCGTTTCGGCATCCACGGCGTCCGCGTCGACGGCGTCGGACAACCTCTCGAAGCTGGTGGTTGGAGGCGTCGTCGCAAAGACCGTCACCCTTCAGAGCCCAGAGGCGTACACGCCACACGCTCAGCCCGGCACATTCGACGACTACCACTGCACCTTGATCAACCCGCACATCAAGACCAACGCGTACATAGTGGCGAGCCAGTTCTTTCCGGGTACAAGAGAAGTCCACCACGCGATCTTGTTCCTCGTGCCACCGAACCTGGCCTCTGCCGCCGAGAGCGCGGACCATGGCGGCAAAGGATGGTCGTGCTTCGGCGAGGCTCCTATTCCCTCTACGAGCAGCGACCAGATCTCCAACACTCCTTGGCTGACTGCGTGGGGACCCGGCGCTCCGGAAAACATCGAACCTGCGGGCACAGGCGTGCCGCTTCCCGCCGGAAGCCTCGTGATCGAGCAGATTCACTACAACCTCCTCATCGGGGACAAGCCAGTACCGCGCCAAGCTCGAGCTCCAGACGGTGCCAGAGACGACGCCGCTCAAGCCGCTCAGCCTTGGCCTCTACGCCGCGCCTCCCGACATCCCGTGCCCGGCAGGGGTGACCGGACCTCTGTGCAACCGTGCCGCATCGGTCGCTTACACCGGGAGGGAGTTCGGGCAGAGCCAGGTCGGATTCATCAACCTCCTCGAGCAGATCTGCGGAAGGAACCCTGCCGACCCCCCCGGAAGCGACACGACGTCGTGCACGTGGCCGGTGGGGCAAACCTCCGAAGTCGTCCGGGTCGCCGCACACATGCACCTTCTCGGCGTGTCGATGCGAGTCGTGCTCAATCCCGGGACACCCGGATCGAAGGTGCTGCTCGACGTCCCCAACTACAACTTCAACTATCAGCGCTCGTACAACCTGAGCAAACCAGTGCTGGTCACCCCGCAGGACCAGATCCAGGTGAGTTGTACCTACAACCCGAAGCTGCGCCAGCAGATCCCGTACACCCGGCACCTGCCCCCGCAATACATCACGTGGGGTGACGGATCCGCCGACGAGATGTGCCTTGCGATCGTGCTGATGGTTCCCGTCTCCTAGAAGCGCGACGGAGACTCGACGCGCGGAGCCCGCTCATAGGCTCAGGCGGCAGTAGCCATGGTCACCGACCTCACCGCCACCGAGACCTCGACGACCGGGGAGGAACGCCGTCTCGCGACGGCAGAGCTGGCGCTCGAGGGAATGCACTGCGCCGCATGCGCTACCCGAATCGAAGGAGCGTTGGCTGAACAGCAAGGGGTGGTGAGCGCATCGGTCAACTTCGCGACGACGCGAGCCTTCGTCGCGTACGACCCGTCCGTGGTCGAACAAAGTGCGCTGTGCGAAGCGGTCGCGAGCGCCGGTTATGCGGCATCGCCCTTCTCGGGCGACCTCCGGAGCCCGACGATCGAAACCTCGGATCACTGGCCGAGCAGGGCGGCGGTTTCGTGGGCGCTCGCCGTCATCGCGTTCGTCGTCGCCATATTCGGGCCCGAGACGGCGACCGCAGGTTGGAGCGTGCTCGGGATCGCGGCGATCGTCGAGATAGTCGGCGGGTGGCCGTTCTTGAAGGCCGCCGTCCGCTTGCTGCGCCATGGCGCAACGAGCATGGACACGTTGATCGTCGTCGGCACTCTTGCTGCCCTGGCCGTGAGCGCGGTGGAGGCAATTGCGCTCGGCGGGCGTCACGTCCACCTGGGTGGCGGTGGAGCCTTCGCGGCTCGGCTCCACGGCGTGATGGCGCCGTTGATCATCTCGATCCTGGCGACGGGTCGTGCGATCGAACAGCAGGCGCGGAACCGGGCGACGCGCGCGATGCACTCGCTTCTAGGGCTCCGGCCTCCGGTTGCGCGGGTCGTCGCCGACCTTGACGACGATACGGGCGAACTCGTGCCGCCGGAGAGCATCCCGGTCGGCGCGCTCGTCCGCGTGCGAGCGGGAGAGACGATCCCCCTCGACGGGTCGGTGGTTACCGGGCGGTCCGACGTCGACGAGGCGATGCTCACCGGTGAACCGCTACCCGTTGCCCGCGGTCCTGGCGAACCCGTGATCGGCGGAACGCGAAACGGGAACGGCGTCCTGGTGGTCCAGGTCGACGTGATTGCGGCGGAGTCGGTGCTCGCGCACCTTCAGCGTCTTGTCGAGGACGCGCAGCGGGAAAAGGCACCGATGCAGCGGATAGCCGATCGGGTCAGCTCGGTGTTCGTGCCTGCGGTGCTGATCGCCTCTCTTGTCACGTTCCTGTCCTGGTGGCTGATCGCCGGCGACTTCGGAAAAGCCGTGCTGAGTGCGATTGCGCTACTGCTCGTGGCGTGCCCGTGCGCGATGGGATTGGCAACGCCCGTCGCCATGATGGTCAGCTGCGGACGGGCGTCCACTCTCGGCATCCTCGTCCGCGGCGGTGACACGCTGGAAGCGCTTTCGACTGCCGACACGGTGGTGTTCGACAAGACCGGGACCCTCACCGAGAGCAGGGCAACGGTGACGGAGATCGCGCCGGCGCCCGGGTACACCCGCGAGGAAGTCCTCACCCTGGCGGCGGCAGTAGAGGCGGAGAGCCCGCATCCGATAGCGGTGGCGATTCGCAACGAGGCGGCGCTGCAAGCGGCGGAGTCAGGGCCGCGGACCCGAGCGACCGTCACGACGGAGCTCCCCGGCGTCGGGGTCATGGGCACGGTCGACGGGCAGGTCGTCGAGGTCGTCAAGGTCGGAACTTCGGATCTCCCGGGGACGATGACCGCCGACGTGTCCAGATTCGCAGAATCAGGCGAGACGGTCGTCGTCGTCAAGAACGACGGAGCCGTGATCGGCGTGGTCGCAGTGAGCACGCCACTGCGGCCCGAGGCCGATGCGGCAGTCGCTCATCTCCACTCGATGGGCCTGAGCGCAGTCGTGCTGAGTGGCGACGCCGCACCCGCGGTCCGAACGGTCGCCACGAAGCTCGGCATCGAGGACGCGCGCGACGGTCTGAGCGCCTCTCAGAAAGTCGAAGCGATCCGCGCGTTGCAACGAGCGGGCCGGCGCGTGGTGATGGTGGGAGACGGGATCAACGACGCTCCGGCACTCGCAGCCGCCGACGTCGGATGCGCCATCGGGAGCGGTACGGACGCGGCGCTCGCCAACAGCGGCATCGCTCTAATGGGTAACGATCTACAGGGAGTCCCGGCAGCGGTCGGCCTGTCGCGTTCGACCGTCGCCAACATCCGCGAGAACCTCGGATGGGCGATGGGCTACAACATCTCGGCGCTGCCGCTCGCAGCCGCTGGGCTCCTCGATCCATTGATCGCCGCGATCGCCATGGGCGTGTCGAGTCTCGTGGTCGTGCTGAACAGCCTGCGTCTCATGCGTTTCGGATCGTCGGGACTCGACCGTGTGCGAGCTCCGCTAGTCATGCGCGGTGCAAGAGGATTCGCCCTAGCGGTCGCAATCCCCGTCTTCCTTTTCGCCGGTGCGACTTTCGCCGGTCAGGCGATTTCGCCGGCGAGGGGACAGTCACTTCTTCCGACGCTCGCCTACATCTCGGACGTAAACCTGGCGGGCGGGAGTGTCGCCGAGGTGTACCTCGACCCCGGATCACCCGGCGTGAACGCGTTCCACCTGATCTTCCTGAGGAATGGGAACGGAGTGCCCGTCGAATCGGCTGAACTGACGGGCTCGCGCAACCAAGCACAGACGCTCCAGATGCGACTGGTCGAGCTGAGCAAAGGCCACTATGCAAGCTACGGCGTGCTCAGCTCAGGTAAATGGCGTTTCTTCGTCGCCGCGGTCGTCGCGGGGCACCAAGTCTCGTTCTCGATCGAGCGAACCCTGCGCTGAGCGGTAGACAGTGCGGGCGTTGCCCCGCTAAGAGCTCGGAGCTTCCGCCGCCACCGGCACTCGCAAGCCGTCGCAGACGATAGAGAACATCCGAGCCTGCGAGCACTCGATATCCCCGTGGGCTGCCGACGCGCAGGTACCCATCACGAGCCCGAACAGGTCGGCGAGGGAGACGTCTCCCCTCACCGCACCGGCCTTTTGAGCTCTGTCGAGGAGGGTCTCAGCTGCCGCCTTCAGCCTTTCCTTCTCGGAGCTCAGCCTTTCCTTCACATCGATGCCGGCACCCGACAGGGCGTCCACCAAATCGCGCTTAGCCGTACCCGTCTCTGACAGGCGCTCCAAGAAGTCGAAGAACGCTTCGCCCGGGTCGTCACTCGCCGCAAGATCTCTGGCTTCCTCGACGAGCGCCTCCATGCGGGTGACTACGACGGCCTCCGCCAGGGCCTCCTTCGTCGGAAAGTGCCTATAAACGGTGCCGACCCCGACGCAGGCCCGACGCGCTATGTCGTCAATCGGGACTCCGACACCCTCCTCGGCGAAGCAGATTTCGGCCGCCACGAGGATCTGCGCACGGTTCCTTCGCGCATCAGCCCGTTTGGAGACGTGCTCCGAACACTCTGTGCCGTCTTCTCGGCCTCCAGAGCCATCACTCACGCCGCACTCCCGGGTTGACAAACGGAACGCTCGTTCCGTATACTGATTACCGGAACCAACGCTCCGATTATATCGGAGAGACAGGAAAAGTCCACCTATGACAGCAACGATGGACCTAGTCCGACCTTCTCAGCCCGAAGCCGAGGCGCCCGACCCCCGACGATTCCGAGCACTGTGGGTGATCGCCATCGCACAGTTGATGATCGTCCTCGACGCCTCGGTCGTGACCATCGCCCTCCCCTCGGCGCAGCGCGCACTCGGGATATCGGTCGCCAACCGGCAATGGGTCATGACCGCTTATACCCTCGCTTTCGGAGGGCTCCTTCTCCTCGGTGGCCGTATCGCCGACTACTTCGGACGCAAGCGCATGTTCGTCATCAGCCTTCTCGGATTCGCCGCCGCGTCAGCGCTCGGCGGGCTCGCCCAGAACTCCGCGATGCTCTTCAGCGCCCGCGCCCTGCAAGGTGCGTTCGCAGCCGTGATGGCACCTGCGGCTCTATCGCTCATAACGGTGACGTTCACCGAAGCGAAAGAGAGGGCCAGGGCGTTCGGCGTCTACGGCGGTATCTCCGGTGGAGGCGCTGCGATAGGCCTCATTCTCGGGGGAATCCTCACGCAGTACGCCTCGTGGCGTTGGACCCTTCTGATCAACGTCCCGATCGCCGTGCTGGCAGCAGTGTTCGCCACCCGCGTAGTGCGCGAGAGCCGACGCAGCGAGACCCGCAAGGGTTACGACGTTGCCGGCGCCGTCACGGCAACGGCAGGGCTGCTGTCCCTCGTCTACGGGTTCACGCGAGCCGGGTCCGCCGGCTGGGGATCTGGCTTGACACTCATGTTCATCGGACTTGCCGTCGTACTGCTCACGTCGTTCGTGCTCATCGAGCGCAACTCGAGTCACCCCCTGTTGCCGCTGCGGGTCATCCTCGACCGCAACCGCGGGGGCTCGTTCATCGCGGCGCTGCTCGTCGGTATCGCGATGTTCGGGACGTTCCTCTTCTTGACCTACTACTTCCAGGGAACTCTCGGTTATTCGGCACTTCGAACCGGCTTCGCGTTCTTGCCCTTCTCCATAGGCATCATCTCGGGTGCGACGCTTTCGAGCCGAATCCTCCCCCGTTTCGGCCCGAGGGTCTTGATGGTCGCGGGATTTGCCACTGCGGCCGTCGGACTCTTCCTGCTCACCGGGATAGGTGTCCACACGAGCTACCTCGGCCTTCTTCTCCCTGCGGAGTTGATCATCAGCTTCGGAATGGGAACGGCGTTCGTGCCGCTGAGCAGCACCGCACTCATAGGGGTCGACCCAAGCGATGCCGGCGTGGCGAGCGCGATGGTCAACACCAACCAGCAGACGGGGGCGTCTCTCGGAGTGTCGTTGCTGAACACGGTGGCGGCGAGCGCCACAGCCCACTTCTTGCTGAGCCACGGTGTGAGTCCGCTCACCCGCGCACAAGCATTGGTTCACGGCTACACGATCTCGTTCACTATCAGTGCGATCCTGCTCGCCACTGCAGCGGTCACTACCTTCTTCATCCTGAGAGCGACGAAGGAGGACATCGTGTCCGCTGAGATCGGCGTCGAGCCGGAGCCCGTCGCGGCCTGAGCCTTCGTACGGTTCGGGTCGGTCCCCCGGTGCGTATAGCGACCCGGGGGACCGACCGCGTACGTCGGGTCTCGGCTCAGACGGCTGTGGCGAAACACTCGAGAAGGCGCTGCCAGCCGCCCTCAGAGCCAAGATCGGAACGCATCTGGTCTACGGAATCGCCGAAGCGCTCGAGGTCCGTGTGCTCGAGCTCGACCCTCGTGCGGTCCGGGCCGACTGCGACGAAACGAACCTCGACTCTCGTCAACAACTCGGGGTCGTACTGCCACTTCGCTGAAATCTGCCACACGATCACGAGGCGGTCGGGCGGCTCCCAGTCGAGGACGCGTCCCCAATCGCATTCACTGCCGTCAACGCCGATCTCGTACCACCGGCCCCCGGCGCGCGGTTCGAGCACGACCTTGCCGAGCTCCGCCGAGCCGATGTGGTGCTCACGTATCCACCAGTCGTCCATCTGATCCGTGAAGACCTGGAAGGCCCTGTCGACCGGAACGTCGACAGTCACGCTCTTTCGTACGGACGTTTCGGTCATCGCCATTTCCCTTCTCCTTTTTCTCTCTCGGCCGTCTCTTTGAAAGAGGCGAGCGCCTGGTCCCAGAACCGGTCCAGGTAATCACGCAACGCTGCGAGCCCGTCCGGCTTCAGCTGGTAGACGTGACGCGTCCCGACGCGCCGGTCGGCCACCAGCTCGGCGTCCTTCAGCACCCGCAGGTGCTGGGAGACCGCCGGGCGACTCACCGAGAACCCTTCCGCCAGCTCCGCCACTGCCAGAGGACCCGACGCGAGGCGCTCGAAGACACGGCGCCTCGTCGGATCGGCAAGAGCGACGAGGGCATCTTGGTAAGTTGCCACTTACGGTAAGTTATGGCTTACGCTTCTCGGTGTCAAGCGGTGCCGGGGCCCGAACCCGCAGCTCGCGGCGCCATACGAGCCTGAGCCCGGTCCAGGTGTCGTCGATCGCGCAGACCTTGTTGTCCACGAGACCGCGCGGCAGCGCGACCTCCCGGACGGCATGGTCCGTGACGTCGGTCTCGACGCCTGAAGCTCGTTTCGGCCACGCGATCCAAAGGCCGCCTGACGGATAGATCATCTTTTCGAGCGAGCCGATGCGCTTCTCCAACTTTGCTCGGATCGTGACGAACTCGACGACGACGTCGGCCGAACCGCGTGCCTGTCGTCTCACGACGACGCCGGCCGGCAGACCCGTGATCACGCCCGGCAGGACATCTGCTGGCACATCCAACAGGACGAGCGTCGAACCTTCTTTGATTCCGAGCTTCACCGCTATAGGTGTCCCGCTGTATCCCGCCATGATCGAGCGCTCGGTCAGTCGGCGAGGAGCTTCTGCCTGGCGGTCTCGATCTCTGCGCGCGCGTCGTCTGAGATTTCGGGAAGGCGCAGACCGAGCTCAGCGATCGTGTGAGTCAAGATCCCCCCCACCAGTGCGCGCATTGCGTACTTATGATCGGCAGGAATCACGTACCACGGAGCCCAAGAGGTAGAAGTCGCAGTGATGGCCGCTTCGTAGGCTCTCTGATATTCGCCGAAGAAGTCTCGCTCCGTCACGTCCGCAGCAGAGAACTTGAAGTACTTCGCTGGGTCGTCGAGGCGCTCCAAGAGCCGTTTCTTCTGCACCTGCTTGGAGACGTGCAGGAACAGCTTCACGATCTTGGTGCCGTTGCGATCGAGATGGCGCTCGAAGGCGTTTATGTCCTCGTAGCGCTGCTTCCACAACTTCTCGCCGCTCGCGGCGCCCGGCGGGAGCTTCTCTTCCGCGAGAACTTCGGGATGAACGCGCGCGATCAGCACCTCTTCGTAATAGGAGCGATTGAATATCCCGATCTGCCCCCGTTCCGGCAGTGCCTTCGAGCAGCGCCAGAGAAAATCGTGGTTCAGCTCGCGCAAGAGGGCTGCTTGAACGAGGTGACCGTACATCCCTGCGGGTTGACGCCAGACATCACGTGCTTGATGGTGCCGTCCTTGCCGGCGGCATCGAGCGCCTGGAGTATGACCAGCAATGCATGCGTCTGGCTCGCGTACAGCAACTCCTGAGCCTTGGAAAGCTCCTCTCTGAATCGCTCGAGCTCCTGTCCGGCGAGCTCCTTCGGACTTTTAGGGCCCGTGGGGTCCGACGGGCCCGACGGGTCGAGCCACTGTGTCCTGGTCTCGGCCGTGCTCCTGGCCTCGAGCCCCGCGGGCTCTCCCGGCTTCACGATCAGCTCGCCAATAACCTTGTGCGGGTTCACGCAGACACTTTCTAAGGGATCGATCAGCGGGGCGCTGCATCGAGGCGGTCCTGCCGGCCATTTTCTACGAATAAGGGAACACCAGTGTTCCCTTATTCGCGATTTCTTGCAGGAACGTCGATCCATCGCACGGGCGGCCCGTGATCACCCGCGACTGCCAGGACCACGGACTCGCCCTCCGGCCAGTGCGAGACCCTCACACCGAATCCGGGAGTCGGGTGCCCACCCGGCTCCATGGCGGCATGAACGAGAGGGCTCTCTCCGGTGGCAACTGCACCGGCATGCTCGATCAGATGACCGAGCCGGGAGCGTGTTTCCGGAGTGAAGTACTGGTTCACGACCGACTGCCAGATCACGGTCAACCGACGAGCCTGTCCCGATAAGAGCATCCGTTCCAGCCACGAATCTGCTGCCTTCGTGTCGACGACGGGCCGGTGCCTCGCTGCGACTATCAGCGCGGCGCGCATCCTGGCGACGCGATCAGGCTCGTCGGGCCATATGTAGGACAACAAGGTGAGCTGCCCTTCGGGACTTGCCGCGTCGATAGGCGCGACGTCACAACCCCTCCGCTCGAACACGGTCAGGATCTCTGCAGCGCCCACAAGATTCTCCACCGGTGACGAGATCCACGGGTCCTCAAACACGACCGGCGATGAGCTCTCACCGAGAGTCGATGGCCCTATTCGGTACGCGAATTCGGAGGCAAGAAGATTCAATCCCCCACTCGCACCGATCTCGAGCAGGCGCACCGGCATCCGGTAGCGCTGAACCGCCCAGAGCAGCACCCCGAAGAGCACCGCAGAGCGTCCCGGCTCGTTGGTCTGGACCCCTCTTTGCAGGGCGCGTCTCATCTCGTCGGCGTTTGCTCGCATCGACTCCTCGGCGTCGGGCCACACGCCGTACGGCCCACGCGTTCCCCCGACGGTCGGATAGTAGGGAGCGAGCTGCGGTGCCAAGCCGGCGAGCACGAGGCGGTGCAGCGCAGCGAGCGTGCGCAAAGCAGGTGCCTGACCTGAAGGGAGTTGAACACCGTCGACGAGCTCCGCGAGGATTCCGCCGCTCTCGATGTCGTCGGCCGCGCCGCGCATCAACGCGACCGACAACGGAGACCGCCCTGCACGCTCGATCGAGGCGGCGTGCCGCCTGAAACGCGTGGGCAGGTCGGCTCCGCCGGAGTTCAGGTCGCCTGAGCCCGCGAAGGGCACGGTCACTCTTCTCGAGATTCTCCTCGAGGGTGTTCTCGGGCATCCGCCAACAAATTTTGCGGGACCAGATGGGAAAAGTCGGCGAGAACACCGGTGGCTTCGGGCGGCACACCGATCACGAGCCAGTATCCGTCCAGCTGCACGTCGATCGAGAAGTCGAAGAAAGTGCAGCAGGATTTCTCCCGACTTGCGAGGTCGACAGCAGCGAGCAGGACGTCCGGCGAGGGCTTCAGCCGAAGACGCACCCGATCGGCCCCGACCATATCGGCGGCGTCCACCGAGTATTCGAAGAAGCGTCTCCACTCTTCGATGCGGAGGCCCGCGTCGTCCGCACCCAGGGTGCAGGCAATGGGGATTCGCACGGGTCCGCTATGCAGCGGCTGCTGCGGATACGTGTGGCAGGGCGAGAATGAGCTCGAGTGGCTCGCCGGGTTCGGAACCGAGTGCCCGCCTCGCGAACGCTGCGAGTGCCTCCTCGTGCGCGACATACGCCTCAGCGATCTGACGCTCCAAGTCGTCGGTGGAAAGCTCGACGAGCTGTCGATACTTAGCCAGGAACTGCTCGGTGATTCCCTCGAATGACCCGAGGAACTCGTCCCACGGGATTCCTGCGACGGCATCGGTGAGCTCGGCCGCGGACGCGAGGGTGGTCTCGGTGTCACCCCGGTCGAGCTGTCGGCGCTCGAACACCGGCTCGGCGAGCTCCTTGGTTGCCTTTTCGAGCAAGGTCAAAACCTGGAGCTGACGGCGACGGACGGGGTCATTCTGGCGCTCGGCCAGGGATCCGAAAAGGGCTTCGCCTAGCACCTCCCCTTGGTACGACTCGACCCACAGTTCGGACGCATTCACGAGCTTTACTCTACGGGACGGTCGTGCGACGGGGGACGATCGATTGCTACGACCGGCAAAACCCATTCCGCGGTGGCGGTCAGCTCGCCAGCTCGTTCTTCCACGGGCTCATGTCCAGCTTCGGATAGCGGGCCTGGGTTGCGCCGAGCAGTGCTTCGTCCCATATCTCGTGGCCCGGAGGCGGAAATCCGAACAGCTCCAACTCTCTCGGTGTCGAACGTTCGACGAACCTCGTCCATCCCCGGTCGTTCGCGCGCGACTGTGCTTCGTCATACCCGATCCACTCGTGTGCCGCGTTGCGGAACGCCAGTGCGAGCGTCGTTCTCGAAGTGCCGGCTTCGGCAAATGCAGTACCCCGGTGAAATACGTCTGAACGGTATGCGAGGTACGAGCCCCTCACCCCTGTCGCAGACCGCTCGGCGGCGTAGATCTCGGGCGCATAGTCCGGCATCAGAACTGGGAACTCCGACGAGACGCTCTGCGTATCGCGGACCGAAACCAAACTCGTAGGGTTCTCCGCTGCGGTCACGTCGGTCATGTAGAGAAAGCCCTCGAGGTTCCACCACGGATACCTTCCCACCGCGGGGAGCCACGAGTGATTCCGGTCGGTGTGCATCGGCTGTTCGTAATTGGTCACGCCTTCGTACTTGGCGGTTGCGCCTATCTGGTACAGGCGGATGTCCCGGTCGCCGAGAGCACGCTCGGCGAAATCAACGAGCGAAGGATGGACACAGAGCCGGTTCAGGGTTCCCTTTCCCGGGAACGGAAACTTACCCTGCCAGTTGTGCTGGTCCGGACGGAACCCGGGCCCTTCGTCCGGCCACACGAACTCCTCCTCGTGAGCCGGAGGATTTCCCAGTCGCTGCCGGGTCACGCCTTCAGGGTCAGCGTGGTACTCGTCGTTCGTCGGGAACATCAGGTGCAGGTCGTCGTAAGCGCGGTCGATCTCGTCGGTCGAAACGAGCCCCGAAATCAGCACCCAACCTTCGGTGCGCCAGGTCTCCACCTCTTCGTCTGTCGCCAGCCGTGACCCCATGAATGCGCTCCGTTTCCCGTCAAATCGAGCGAAGTCTAAGCCGCTCGATCGTTCCCTGACTTTGTTCTACGACGGGCACCGAAGTCCTATCGACGGGCACCCGCGGTGTTCAACCGTCTTCTGCCCAGGTCGATCCGCCGGAGGAAATGCCATGCTGCCGCCAGGAACAATGCGGTCATCAGGACCAAGATCCCGATTGCGAGAACCCATGGCTCGGCCGTATGGCGCCATGCTCCGGTTCCCACGGCTGCGTTCATCAATTGCTCTCTTATGTAAGGGGTGGGATAGGGCTTACCCACCAGCTGACGGATCTCGGCGTTCCCGATTGTGAGGCTGTCGAGATAAGACGTCATCAGCTGGTTGAGGCTCGCTGTCGACGCCATCGCCCTCATCCCCAAATTGGCGCCGGTCAGATCGCCGAGCACCTTCAACAGCAGGCTCGGGTTCTCGGCTTGCAGCAGTGGGAGCGAAAGCGTCATCTGAACGACGAGCACGATGGGCAACGAGAGCACGGCCTGGTCCGACCTGCGTACACGAGCAGAGACGGCGAGCCCTAGGGCCATGCCGGCAAGACCGGAAAGCGCAACGGCGATCAGGATCTCCGTCATCTGGGAGCTGAACACCGATCCGACGCCCAACGGCCGAAGTCCCGACAACAGGCCTGGGAACGACTGTTGTATCAACGGAATGATGTTGAACGTGTCTTGTGGGGGAAGCGACTGCCGAGAGAATCCGATGAACACCAGCACGACGGACTGCACGACGGTGATGGTTCCGAAGACGACCGCCTTGGAGCCCAGATAAGCCGGAATAGACAGACCGACGGCGCGCTCGCGGCGGTACAGCGGTAGCTCTTTCACGATCTCGCGGATCGAGTTCGAAGCTCCCAACCAAGTTGCCGACACCACGAGAAGCCACAGGAGCAGACCCGCGAAAGGGCCCTGTGTGGTGGAGAGGGTGTGGGCCGGAAAGAGGAGAGCGATGATCAGACCGAATAGCGGCGCCTGCATTGCGAGAAGAGCCAGTGTTCTCTTGTCCCCGCGCAGGATCCGCAATTGACGGCGCACGAGGACGAGGAACTGCCTCGTCGGAGTGACCGGGCTGGGAAGGGCGCGCGATCCGGCCCCCATGGGTCACCCACAACGCCACGTCCGCCTGGCGAAGCGCCCTGTCCACGAAGCGGTCGTGGTCGGGGTCGCCGCGAAAACGTGCGGCAAGGTCGTCGACGTCGGGAGCTTCGAGCAGTCGGAAGATCTCTGCGTATCCTCCCGTGACGCCACATCGAGCGAAGTAGGCGAGCGCAAGATCCGGAGGCCCGTAGTACGCGACGTGACCGCCGCGGGTGAGGAACAGGACCCGGTCGACGAGACTCAGGCTCTGAGTTGCATGCGTGACCACGACAACGATGCGCCCTCGATCAGCGAGCTCGCGCAAAACCGACATGACCTGATGTTCGTTGCCGGGATCGAGCCCCGACGTGGGCTCGTCGAGGAACAGCAGCGCCGGCTCGGTGAGAAGCTCGATCGCGAGACTCGCCCGCTTCCGCTGACCGCCCGAAAGCTTGTCGATCCTCAGATCTGCACGTTGAGCCAGTCCCAGCTCGTCGACGACATGGTCGACCCGGGCTGCGCGACCAATCTTTCCGAGGTCCGGAGGCAGGCGCAACGAAGCCGCAGACTCGAGCTCCTGGCGGATCGTCAGCTGGGGATGAACGAGATCGTCCTGTGGCACGTAGCCGATTCGCGAACGGAGCTCGTCATAAGCGGCATAAAGGTCCCGCCCTGCAAACCGGACCCCACCTTCCGTCGGCGCGCCGAACCCGTTGAGTGCACGGAGGAGTGTTGTCTTACCGGCCCCCGACGGGCCGACGATCGCAAGCACGCTCCGAGACGGTAGAGAGAACGCCACATCCTCGAGCAGGGTTGTGCCGCCCTCCGTCACAACCTTCAAGCGAGCCACGTCGAGCGACGTGTCGTCTGCGGCGGAGAACTCTTCGAGCTTCCCCTGACGGAATCGGTACACGTGGTTTCCGAGAGAGACGACGTCGCCGTCGGACAACAAGCCTTGGGACACGCGCTCACCGTTCAAGAAGGTGCCGTTGTGGCTGCCGACGTCCTTCAACAACCATGAGCCGTCAGAGCCGAGCCTCAACTCCGCGTGCCGACGAGACGCTCGTGGGTCGTCGGCGAGCACGATGTCGCTGGCGGAGTCGCGACCGATGGTCACGACGTCTCCGGTCGGCTCGTACACGCTCGACAGACGCCCGAAGCTCGCACTTCCCGACTCCGAGCTGGGGGGACCCTGAGTTCCCGAGTGAGGTTGTGTGACGGGCTGAGGTTGTGTGACGGGCTGAGGTTGAGTGACGGGCTGGGGTTCTGTGACAAGTGCCAACTCGAGAACAGCGCCGTCTTCAGCTGAACCAAGAGTGACCGTCTTGGCCGAGGTGATTACCAACTGCCCCACGCGCCGTCCGTCGACCCACGTCCCGTTCGTGCTGCCGGCGTCGACCAATCGCCATGTACGGTCCGGGGTCGCTTCGATCCTCGCGTGGATCCGCGACACCTTCGGATTGTCCAAAACGATTTCGCAAGCCGGGTCACGACCGATGTCCAACTTGAGACCCGCTTCCCACGCGTAGCGGTGTCCGTTCACCTCTACATCGGGGATCTCCATTGCGGCATGATATCGATCGGTCTTGCAGAAAGTCGGTCCCGCGGCGGGCGACGAAACGGGCGCTAATTGATCCGGCCTTCCACAGGGCCGAAGTCGATGTTCATTGGGCGCACGTAAAGACGCTGATCCGGCTGCACCGTCTTTGCCGTCTCCCCGTCAGGCACGACGATCCAGGTCGATTCGGTGAGGTTCCTCAACGTAAAGCGGCCAGGTTTGTCGGGATGACGTTCCACCAACCCCAATGCCTGGTCGTACGAGCGGTCGTTCATGAGATGGTGCGACGTCACCGACGCCCCTTCGCAAAGCACGACTTTATGGCCCCGCACCTCGAGAAGATCGGGGGTCGGTATTACGGCGCCACAGTTCCAGCACGCGTGCGAAGGGTCGTCCGGGTCCCAGAAGATCTCGGCCGCACACGAGCAGATGTCAGCCACGTCGGAAAGACGCACGAGGGCTCTCCGCCACGCGCTCGGAGTCACGCGTGCCGAGACCGAAGGAGTTTTCAGTCCTGTGGTGAATGCCTTCTCGAACAGTGCCCGGAAAAACACGGGGTAGATGTTCCAATACGTGAGCATGGCATCGCCCGCCACAGGGCGATTCGAATCGTCGTCGGGATCGAAGACGAAAAGAGGGTCGAAGGCGAAGTTCCGGCGCATCAGGTCGTCAGACGAGATGTGATGCTCCGGGGCCGAGCAGTGCTCGGAGTTTGAGCGTGTTCCCTCGAGCGGGTGACCCCGGACGAACACGATGAACAAGAAGACAGCCAGGGAGTAGAGATCCGTGGCCGTACACGGGAGCAGCTCGTCGCGCAGGATCTCCGGAGCCATGAACTCGTTACTTCCTTTGACGAACACATCGCCATCGTCCAATCCGACGTTGTCGTTGTCGCAGATCGCCACTTCGGCGCTGGCCGGGTCGACGAAGAGGTTCCGGAAGTTGATGTCTCGATAGCAATGCCCGGAAGCGTGCAGCGCGGCGAAGGCATCCACCAGGTTGCGCCCGATTCTGATGAGCACCCGGAAGCCCGGCTCGTCTTTAAGCATCTGCGCGAAGGAGATGAAGCGTGGCGCCATGTATGGCATCACGTAACCGAAACCGTCGAGCTCGTTGCTCGTAACGAGGTCGATGGGCCAAATGAAGGCTTTGTGAGGGCGGGGCCGCTCCGTCAATGCCGCAATGGACGTCTGCAGGGCAGCCGAGCGCGGACCGGTCCGCAACCACTTGAGAGCGAGCAGCGTGTCGCCGACCTTTGCCTCGTAAACGACTCCCTGGGCGCCTTGATTCAACTGGCGACCGACGGTCAAGAAGGCTCCCGCCCTCAGCATCGACAGCGTGTCGCCCTCCATCGGCATCCGGCTCATGACACTGAGGAGGTCGTGCCTGCACCGGGGCACAAATCAACAGACGTACCCTGCGCGCCCGTCGGCACGCACTTCACCTGAAGAGACTTGGTGTCCACCAGGTAACGGACCTTCCCTCCGAAGCCGGACACCGTGATCGTGGCCGCGGTGCCGGTCATGGGCGGCCCGGAGCTTTCCAGGCGGCCCGAGGAACTCACTTCACGCGGATCGGTGATCGTGATCCGCCACACTCGGTCGTCGGAGAGCACGAACAACGATTTACCCTCTTGCACGTAGGGCCCGATCTGCACTTGCGGCGGCAGAGGCAGACTTATCTTCGCTCCCGTGAGCGGGTTGCGCACCGCGACAGAAGAGGTATGTGCCGGTGACTTGACCTTGCCAGGGTTCTTGCTCGCTTCGTTCGAAGAGACGACGAAGAGGACTGCTGCCGCCACGGCCAGGAGCAAGACCACGCCGGAGGTCGTCAGCCACAGCCAACGTGCACGGCGGTTGCGCGGCGCCACACGGCCTCTGTGTTCGTCCGGTTCCAGTATCAATGCGACCGTCGTGTCGTCCCCGCTACCGTCCGGTGAAGCGCAACGTTCGGTCCATTCCCGAAGCTGGCCGCCTACCCAGACGGCACCGTGCTCTTCGAGCAGTTCCGCGAGGTCGGCGCTGACGACCGGCTGCCACGGATCGGCGACCTGAGAGTTGCCGTATCCGTCGGTGGCGAGGACGAGGCCCAAAGGGGGCGACTTGGTGCGGTCGACGCTGCCGTACCGGAAAGCATCCAGAGCTGTGACCTGGCACAGGCTCGTCGTCCTGTGGCCATCGAGGCGCGGATCGGCCGGCACGGGCAGAAGCGCGGAGCCATCCGATTGCACCGCGACGACGTCCCCGTCCCCGATCTGGATGCACAAGACCCACCTCGGCGCCCAGATCGCCAAGATGAGAGTCGACCCGTACGCCACGTCGGGTCGGTCGCCTTGTGCTCTCAGTGCATCTTCTGCTTCGCTGAACGGCTTCGAGGCCACGTCGTCAGCGACCATCGAGCGCCACTGCTCGAGAATCGCGGGGATGATCGTGTCCTTGGCCACGGCCTCGATCGCGGGCATCGACCTGCTCGGCCCGAGCAGCTCCGCTGCTGCGGCTACACATTCACACGCTGCTGTTACTGCGAATCGCGAACCAGAGTCGCTTCGGAAATGGCGGCGGTTGCCGTGCCCGTCGGCGACGGCAACGACCACGGCTTGGTCGGCGCCTATCTCGAGGGCCGATGTGAGATACGAATCCTGATTCGGCAAGCCCATTGCCACGTGGGCCGACCCCCGTGAGCTCTCGGCGAAGACGAGCCATGGCTCCGAAGGTAGAGGATCGGCGACAGGCGATCCCGTCTGCGTCATGTTCAGACGATGGTTTCGCGATCGGACGAACCAAGACCGGTCTGCGTTCCGGGGGTGAAGAGCTGATCGGACATCGCGCCCCGGTCCACGACTGCATCTGACAACTGCGAGACGGCGATCGACACCGCCACGAGCCTGTCGGCGATCTCATCGGTGTTCTCGGCGACGAGAACAGGAACCTTCGGATCCCCTATGAACTGCTCGAGATACTCGCGATCCGCGTCCCTGCCGATCGCCATGGCCAAGCGAAGAGCCGAGTGGCCGGCGGGGAGCGAGGTGAGTGCCTCGAGGCCCGCGTCGAACTCGCCGGGACCGTCCGTCGGACGCCCGTCGGTGACGAGGAGAATGGCCGGGTTGAACGCCCTGTCCTCGAGCTTCCCCGGTCCGATCGCTTCAGCGACCGCGCGAAAAGCTTGGCCCATGTTCGTCCAGCCGCGGTGGACAGCCTGCAACGGCTTCCAGTTGATCTCCGACACGGGACACGGTTCTTCTATATGCCACTCGTGAGCAGTTGCAAACCCGAGGACACGCACGAGAACCTGCGCCCTCAGTTGGTCGCGCTCCCGATTCGGCGAGATGGGAGAGCATGTCGGCGATCGCGAAGTTGAGTGCCTGCATCTTCTCGCCGGCCATCCCGCCCGATTGGTCCGCCATGATTATGAAATGCAGTGGGCGCCGCGCCACTCCACCGCCTGGCATCAGCGTGCGCGGAGCATCAGGTACGGGGTTCAGCGGATTGTCCCCTCGCCCGCGATCAAGGGAAGGTCGAGGGCGGTCACCCATCCGCCCGGCAACTCGTTGACCGCGGGGATCGCATTGAGGGCCCGTAATCCCGTGGCAAGACACCCTGCTGCGGCCGCGTTCGCGACCAGACCCGTCGGTGAACCGAAATGCGGTTTCCTGTGTGATCGAAGGACTTCCGTCGATAACCACCTGGTACACGTCGTCCAGATTCCCACGCGGCCAGTCAGGCGCCGAGTGCTCACCTACCCGGTTCACGTGCTCGAGCGAGATTCGTGGCTCGCCCCCGACGATCCCGTTGATGGTGAACCGGACAGCGGCAACCGTGCCGGCCGCGACGATGCCCTTGGCGGTCTGGATCGGGGAATCGGTGACCCACTTTTCCCACGTGGTCGTGATCTCGTCGAGCTTCACCCCGGCGGCGTTCGCCATCATCGGAACGGTCGCGCCCCACGCGACGATCAGTATTTCGGGGGTCTCCAGAAGGCATCTGTGTTCGGGGGGAAAGCCAATTCCCATCTCGTTCTCGTAGTCCCCCACGTAGTTCGTGTAGTCGAGCAGCTCCCTCGCACAGACCGACCTCACCTCGCTGCAGAGCCCCATGAGCGTCATGGGGAAGAGGTCATTGGCGAATCCCGGGTCGATGCCGGTCGTGAAACATGATGCATTGCCGAGCTCGCATGCTTCTGTGATCGGATCGATCCACGTAGGCGGGTTGTATCCAGAGCGCGGCCAGACCCAGGGGGTCATCGCAGTCGAGACGACGTCGATCCCGGCGCGCAGAAACGCGCTCATGACCCGGATGTTCTCGTCGGCATGCGCGGCCGTAGGGCCGTAATGGGCGACGGCGTCAGGCGCCAGGGCGACGAGCTCGTCGATATCGGTCGTCGCGATCACACCGATAGGGCCGATCCCGCTCAACTCTCCGGCGTCTTGACCGGCTTTCTCCGCCTGGTGCACGCCGACACCGACAAGCTCGAAGCTGGGGTGTCGGACGATCTCCGAGATCACCATCTTCCCGACGAACCCTGTCCCCCACACGACGACTCGTTTGGTCACTCGATCCCCTCTGTCCGAACGCTCTGATCACGTCAAGCTAAGCGGAGCCGGCTTTCACGGTCGAGTACGTTCACGTCCCGGGAGGTTTCCGTGAGGCTTTGGGACGACGGTTTGGAGGAGGCCCGGGGGACGATCAGGACCGAATCCCGGGATTTCGTCGAGCGGATGTCGAGCCCGGAACCGAACAGCACCTCCGTGGCAGACCGCGTCCGGGCCCTCAGAGAGGGGGAGTCGGCCTGGGTGCTGCGTTCGGACAACGCGACCGACCGGACGATCAGCGGGCCATCAGGCGAGCTCCGCGTCCGACAGTTCCTCCCCGAGCAGGTCAACGGAGCGATGCTTCACATCCACGGCGGGGGGTGGATGACAGGCGGGCCCGAGATGATGGATCTCCTGAACGACGCCATGAGCAAGGCGTCGAACCTTGTGATCGTGAGCGTCAACTACCGGCTTGCGCCCGAGCACCCCTACCCTGCAGGTCCCGACGATTGCGAGGCTGCGGCCCTGTGGCTCATTACAAACGCGCGAGCGGAGTTCGGGACCAACCGCTTGTTGATCGGCGGGGAGTCCGCAGGCGCCCACTTGTCTGCGGTGACGCTTCTCCGACTGCGGGACAAGCACTCCTGCGCCGACCGATTCTGTGGAGCGAACCTGGTCTTCGGCGCCTACGACCTCGGCTTCCCTCCGAGTGCGAGGGGGATCGGGATGCAGTCAGGGAGAGACCTTCTCGACCCTGAGAGCATGCGGTTCATGGTCGAGCAGTTCGCGCCAGGAACTACGCCCGACGAGCGGCGCACGCCCGACCTGTCACCGCTTTACGCAGACTTGTCGGGCATGCCGCGAGCGCTCTTCACCGTCGGTACCGACGACCACCTGATCGACGACTCGCTGTTTCTTGCCGCCAGATGGGTGATCGCGGGGTGCGAGGCCGAACTACTCGTCTATCCGGACGCTCCCCACGGCTGCATAGGCGTCCCGACCGTGATGAGTCACTGGTGGCCGAGGCTTTCAGATTTCGTACGGTCGTGCTTGGATCGAGGATGAGGTAGAGCGCGGCTCAGCCTGCTTGTTTCGGGATCGACCAATCCCTGTTCGGTGCGCTCGGCGGCATGTTCATCGGCTCGGTGGGCTGCCAGCCGCTGGCGGCGAGGTCCTCGAGAACGTGGACCATGTTGTAAGTGTCCTCCTCGTAGCTGAAGCGGCCGTCGCCGGCGTAGATCAGACGCGAATACGCCGACTGCGTATAGGGCGACCCGTCGGGACGGGCCCCCGGGATGATCTGAGTCCACTTCACCACGACATCATTTCCTTCGATGGCTATGAACTCGATAGGGAACTTCCAGTCGCCGAGACCCACCATCGAAGCGTCGAGCCAGCGGGCGATCTCGTCGCGACCTTCGATCCGTCCCCAGGCGCCGTCGATATAGACCGCGTCCTCTGTGTAGAAGTCGGCGAGAACACCGAAGCCAGGCTGCTCGCCGGCGTCTATCTGTCGGCGCATCTCGTGGTAGCGCTCGACTGTAGCGGCCACCTCCTCGCGGGTATGACACGTTCGCCTCCCTGTTCCCGATAATCCGAGCTCCCCGACGATCCGGGCCGGGTCGAGCGCGGCGCCGACACTAACAGGGCAGACTTCAGACGTGACACGAGCGCCGGACCACTATCTCGACTACTCGGGGCGTGACGATGCACTGAGCGGCGGGGCCCGCATGATTCCTGTGAGCACTCACGCAGGGACCTTCCGGGTGTGGACGAAGAGGGTGGGTAACAACCCGGATCTGAAGATGCTCCTGCTCCACGGCGGCCCCGGATGCACCCACGAGTATCTCGAGGCCTGCGACAGCTACCTACCGGCTGCGGGCGTCGAGTACTACTACTACGACCAGCTCGGATCAGGCCGCAGCGACCAACCGGATGAGCCGTCGCTATGGGAGCTCGACCGGTTCGTCAACGAAGTCGACCAAGTCCCTCGCGAGCTCGGCCTCGAACGCGAGAATTTCGTCCTGTACGGTCAGTCCTGGGGCGGGATCCTGGCTATCGAGTATGCGCTTCGACACCAGGCCAACCTGCGCGGACTCGTCATCTCCAACATGATGTCGAGTGCGCCGGCGTACAACGAGTACGCGCGGCAGGTTCTGATGCCTGAGATGGACCAGGACGCGCTCGGCGAGATCATGTCGTTGGAAGAAAGCGGGCAAACGGATGACCCGCGCTACATGGAGCTCCTGATGGAGCATCACTACGTCCGTCACATCCTCAGAATGCCGGTCGAGGACTGGCCGGATCCGGTGCAACGCGCCTTCGCGCACATCAACCCAGCCATCTATGTGTCGTTACAGGGTCCGAGCGAGCTCGGGATGGGCGCAGACGCAAAGCTTGCAAACTGGGACCGCACGGACGATCTCTCCTCGATCGAAGTTCCGACTCTCGTGATCGGCGCCCGCCACGACACCATGGATCCGGCACACATGGAGATGATGGCTCGTAACATCCCGAACGGCCGGTATCTTCACTGCCCCGACGGCAGCCACCTGGCGATGTACGACGATCAGGAGCGGTACTTCGAAGGGCTTGTCGAGTTCCTGAACGAGCTTCCCGCCTGACCAAACAGGTGGGAGGTTCTGTTGCTCCTGAGGGGAGGAAGATGGAAGACCTTCGTGGAAAGGTCGCCGTTGTCACCGGCGGTGCAGCCGGTATCGGAAGAGGGATCGTCGCCGCTCTGCTCGACGAAGGTGCCCGCGTCGTGATCGCCGACATCGAGGAGCCTGTCTTGGAGCGGACGGTGGACGAGCTCACAAATCGCGGCGACGTGCGCGGGATGGTTGCCGACGTGTCCAATTTCGCCTCGGTCGAGGCGCTGGCCGACTTCGTCTACGAGCAGTTCGGAGCCTGCAACGTGCTCTGGAACAATGCCGGCGTCACCTCGGGCGGAGGCGGTAACCCTTGGGACCAGGAGCCGAACGATTGGCGATGGTGTTTCGGAGTGAACGTGTTCGGCACCGCCAACGGGGTGCTCGCATTCGTCCCGAGGATGATCGCGTCTGGGGAGCCCGGAGTGGTCGTCACGACCTCGTCGGGCGACGGCGGGATCGCACCCGTTCCTTACGCGTCGGTCTACACGTCGTCGAAGGCGGCGATCAGCTGTTTCACAGAGGCGCTCGCCCACCAGTTCATCGCCCAGAAGACCAACCTGCGGGCGTGCGTGTTCTACCCATCGGGAGGGTTGCTCGAGACAGGTCTCTGGGAGGCTCAGCGCAACCGTCCCGCTGAGCTTGCGAGAATCAAGCCGCGCCCGCCCGCTCCCGGCACCACCTTTGCCGAGTTCAAGGCCGCTCTCGCGGCCGCCGGCAGGTCCACCGAGACCATGGACCTGGCGGAGCTGGGACGGTTCGCGGTGAACGGAGTGAAGGAAGGTCGGTTCGTGATCAGCCACAACCTCGACCAGGCGGGTCGCCTCCTGCACTCCAGGGCGGACGCGATCGCCAAAGGCGACCTACCGCCGTCCGCGTTGGAAGGGATCGCATGACGACCACAGCTGCTGATCGGCGCTACACCGTCATCTCGGCCGACGCTCACGCGGGGGGCGACATCGGTGACTACCGGCCCTACCTGGCGTCAGACTGGCACGACGAGTTCGACGCGTGGGCGGCCGCCTATGTGAACCCGTTCGCAGATCTTCTGGCTCCGACCGCTTACCGAAGTTGGGATTCGGACCGGCGCCTTGCCGAGAACGAAGCCGACGGGATCACCGCCGAAGTCCTGTTCCCGAACAGCGTCCCGCCATTCTTCCAAGAGAGCAGCCTCGTCGCTCTTCCACCGAGTGACGAAGACTACGACAGACGTTGGGCCGGCATCCGGGCGCACAACCGGTGGCTCGCGGATTTCTGCGCCAAGGCTCCGGGCCGGCGTGGCGGCGTTGCTCAGGTCTTCGTCAACCGAATCGAGGACGCGATAGCCGAGATCCGCTGGGCGGTCGGGGCATTTTCGCCCTTCGCCGGTATCCTCCTTCCGTCGATCCCACCGGGCTGCGGGCTCTCTCCGTTGTGGGAACCGGTCTACGAGCCCCTGTGGGACCTTTGCGAGGAGCTCGGCGTCGTCATCAACATCCACGGTGGCGGCGGGATACCCGACTACGGCGAGCACGAGGTGGCACGGGCGATCATGCTCATCGAGATTCCCTGGTTCTCTCACCGGCCGGCCTGGCACCTGATCTTCGGCGGAGTCCTCGAGCGTCACCCGAACCTGCGCATCGCGCTCACAGAGCAGGGGCTCGCATGGATCCCGAGGGGATTGGAGACGCTCGACTGGTTCTACGGACGCATGACGCTCGGCAACGCGGCGGAATCCAACTTCTTCGGCGCTGCCGCCAAGGGGATGAGCCTCACCCCTCGTGAGTACTTCGAGCGAAACTTCCACGTCGGTGCGAGCTTCCTGCGGGCAAGCGAGTCCGCAGTACGACACGAAGTAGGTGTAGAGAGGATCATGTGGGGAGCGGACTACCCCCATTCGGAAGGAAGCTATCCGTACAGCACCCTCGCACTCAGGGCAGCGTTCGGGGAATGCGACCCTACCGAGACCGTACAGATGCTCGAGTCGAACGCGGCCGACCTCTACGGATTCGATCTGGCGGCACTGCGCAAAGTCGGTGACGCAATCGGTCCGACGGTCGCCGAGGTGGCGACGCCATTACCGGTCGAGGAGTATCCCGTCAACTCCACGTGCAACGCCTTCGACCGTCATCAAGTTCTGCGCTCCTGGTAGCTGCGCTCAATCCCGTACTCCGCCTTCCACCACCTGGCACTCGACTTGGCCTCGGGATCGCTGATATTCAGTGGATCTTGGCCGAGCAGGTCGGGCGAGGGCCCGATCTTGGCCGCTATCGGGGCAAGGGCGTCGAGGTCGAATCCGTAGACCCTGGCGGCCGTCAGGCCGAGCATCTCTGCGGAATCGTCGACCGGGACGTCCCTGAAGTCTTCTTGCAGCTTCGAAAGCGTGTGCGGCCAGGTCCCCTCGGGATGCGGATAATCGGTCCCCCACATCACCACGTCCGTGCCAATCGTGTAACGGCGGCGGATCTCCTCCTTCGACATGGTCGAAGCGCCAATGAAGATGTTGGTCCCGAAGTAGTCGGACGGAAGCTTCGAGATCTTGCCTGCGAGCAGCGCTGCAAGCTTCTTGGTTGTGTGGCCGCCTCCCATGTACTGGTCCCACTTCCACATCATGTCGGGCGCCCAATACGCCGCTGCCTCGGTGACCACGAACTTCAGGTTGGGATGCCGCTCGAAGGCACCGCTGAACAGAAGGTGCCAGGCCGGTCGGACGGCCCACCAGACCACCTCGGCGAGGTAGATCCCGGTGTGCTCGCCGTATTCATCCATCGAGGCGTCGCCCGAATGGGTGTGTACCGGCAGGTCCGCTTCTGCGCACGCAGCCCATACCGGGTCGTAGACGACGTCGTTGTAAGGCGGCCGGCTCCGCCAAAGCGTCGGGACCATCACTCCCCTGATCCCCGGCTGTGAGGCGATCCATTCGATCTCCTTGACGGCGCGTGGAACGTCGTGGGTGATCGGGACGAGAGCTATACCGCCGCGACGGTGAGGGGAATGCGAGCACATCTCGGCAAGGAACAGATTGTGCGCATGCGCGCCGGCGAAGGCCAGTTCCGGGTCTTCGATTGCACCCGCGGACAGACCTGCCCCGAAAGGAGGCGACGCCATCCCGGTGATCGCGTCCGCATCTGGAAACAGGACGTCGGCGGCGACACCGTCGGCGTCGAGCTCCTTGTCCCTGACACCCGGGTCGTACGCGCCTTTGAGCCCCTCTTCGTTGTCCTTCTCCCAGCCCATTATGTAGTCGTAGTTGAACTTGAGAGACTCCTCGCGACGTGCGGTCCGCTCAGAGAGGTACGCGTCGAAAGCAGGGTGGTACTTGGAGTCGAGATATTTCCGATATTCCTCGCATGCGAGACCTGCGTGCCCGTCGGCCGACACGACCAGGTATCGATCGGAGCCACTCGTTGGTATGTAGGTCATCGATTCGCTCCGAGCACTGACAGGTCGTCGTACCGCTGATGCACGAACGGAAGAACCCAGTCTGCCGGCACCCGGCCGACGATCTCACCGACCTGACTGGAAGCGATCTCGGCATACTCGAACGACACGACACGCCGGACCGGGAAGTCTGCGATGGGATCGAGAGGCGCATCGAGCAACTTGCACTCGCCCACGACCGGCCGAACCGCCCTTGCTGTCTCGTGCCGGCGGCAGTACACGAGAGCAGGGTCACCGTCTAGCCCTTCGCCGTTCGGGTTCGGGAACGCCTTGAAGTAGAAATCGAGCTTGTCGATCTCGTAGCCGGGTTGCTCCGGACCGACGGTGCCCGTCAGTTCTGCGACGGTCGACCCCATGCGCGCGATCCAACCCTTGAGACGGTCGCCGTCGAGCTCCAACCTGACGTCACCGATCTTTTTCGGCTCTCCGAAGGTCTCGCGCCCACCGGTTGTCGCCTGCTCAGTCGACATAGGCATGAAGAGCGCGTACTCACCCTCGACGGCGCCGTGTCGAGCCTTCACGCCGAACCAGCCGGCTCCGAACGGTCGCAGCCCGGTGCCCATGTCCACGACAGCGACGCGGATCCTGGCCGTCGGCGACGACGGCTCGAGCGGTTTCGGGAGGACAGAGGCGATCAACTCGGGGTCTGTCTCGAACACGACGGTCGCCGCTTTCGACCAGATCGGATTCGTCGTCGCTTCGACCTCGCGATTTCGGAGCTGCTCAGGCTGACGAGCGGCATACCTCATAGATGCCATCGCTTCCCCCATCTTCGAGCTTCGGGTACCCGGGTTGAAGTGTGTCACACGACGAGCCCGTTCACGCCGGCTCCATGCCGTGGCGGCGCATGAGCTCGATCTCGGCAGAGCGTTCGGGCGGTTCGGGAAAGGCCCAGAGTTGCTCGAGCTCCTCGAAGTAATGATCCAACGCCGGGGCGTGAAGAACGAGAAGCCGGGCCGGCTCGTCGCCGGTGTTCCCGAAGGTATGCGCCTCGCCAGCCGGGACCAAGACAAAGGTGTCCTTAGTGCCGTCGAAGACGTTCCCGGCGACGTGAAACTCAACGATACCGTCCAAGACGAAGTAAGCCTCTTCGTTTCCTACATGGCTATGTGCGGGAGGCATCCGACCACCGGGGGGCAATGTTCTCTCCATGAGAGAGAATCGACCTTACGTGCTCGCCTCCGTGGCCTTGAACCACATCTCGCTGCCGCGTGCAACGCGGTGGAGTCCTTCACCACTTTCGAAACGGAGCACAATCCACCTCCACGCTCAGTAACGACGGAAGACCTCGACCTTAGATCCGACACCTCGGCGAGGGCCCGGTTTACAGCGTGGAAGAATCTTCTCGTGAACCCCACGATTCCCCCGGGTTGGCACTCCGATCCCGGTGACGCCTCGTCGCTTCGCTGGTGGGACGGGACGCAATGGACCGAGCACCGATGTCCCGCTCCGGTCGCGGCTCCGGGCTCACTCCCGCCCGGCGTGGTCGCTCCGTCTCGAGCCCCAGCGATGCAGGCACCAGCGATCCAGACACCCGCCGTGCGTTCCGACTATTACGCCGCTAGACAGCCTCACCAATCGAGGGGAACCGGAAGGGCAAGGGGCCCGAACAGCTTCTCGTGGACTGCGATCGCCTTTGCGGTCGCATACTTGGTCCTGGCACTGACGACCAACTTCGTACTTCTCGGAATCGTGCCGGTACTGTCGAGTGTCCGGGCGTTCCAGCGCGGAGAGAAACTAGCTCCGGTGGCTGCGGTCGCAGCCGCCGTCACCGTCGGCACAGCTATCTACTTCTTCGGCTTCCACCACCGTTGACGACCCGTCACGACATCTCAGGCGTTCCTCTGCAGGATTCCTATGTCGCAAGACGGTGTCCGGTTCGCGCGGCAGAACGACGCGCTCATGCCGACCGAACGGATCGAGCCTGACCCGTTCGCGAGACAACTCATAGACAAGGGCAACGCGTTCGAGCAGGAGATCGTCGCCGAGCTGATCGCGTCTGAAGCAGAGGCGGTGGTTATCGAGAGTCATGGGTCTCTCGCTGAGACTGAAACTCTCGAGGCAATGAGCCGAGGGGCGCCTTTGATCGTCAACGGTCGAATTGTCGACAGGAAAGCGCGCAGGGTGGGCAGGCCCGATCTCCTCGTCATAGCTCCCGACAACCGATATCGCGCAGTCGACATAAAGGGCCACGTCGTCCTGGCGCTGCCGAGTCAGTCCGGTAGGAGTCTCGCGCCGCTCATAAGTGCCCTTACGTCTTTGAGCCTGGAAGCAGCGCACCAGGAGCCGGAGGGTGCCGCACGGAAACTCGAAGATGACGCGCTGCAGCTCGCCCACTATCAGCGGATCCTGGAGGCAATGGGCAGCGCCTCGAGAGAAGGACGATTCGGAGGAATCATCGGAAAGGAACGGCAGTTGGTCTGGCACGACCTGGACGCACCTCTGTGGAGAACTCCTTCCTCGTCTGCAAAATCCAAGATTCGGTCCACGATGGAGCGTTACGACTTCGAGTTCGAATTTCGGCTCGACATCATCGCCGTGGCCCTCGAGCATCTTGTCGAGCCTGAGGTCGCTCTCCTGGTCGTGCCGGTCCGTTGTGACGAGTGCCCGACCTGCCCGTGGGCCGGTTACTGCGGACCGATCCTGGAGTATCCACCCGGCGATGTGAGCCTGCTCCCACGCGTCGGTTGGACTTACCGCAAGGTTCACCACGACCATGGAGTCACCAATCTGGCCGAGCTGGCGGCGCTCGACACACGGACTGCACAGCTGGTGGCACAAGGTGTGGACATCGGGCAACTAATCACGATCACCGACGGAGAGCGGGCGACGACTGCGCTCGCATCATGCGAGAGTGTCACGCTGCGCCCGAAGGAGGCTGCCGCCCTCGAAGCCGCAGGCATCTCAACTGTGGGAGATCTTGCGACTCTGTGTCGTAAGACGGCCAGCTATTCCAGTTCCGGATTGACGCAGTTGCCGACGCACATCGACCTCTCTCGCGCTGCATTGGCGCCCGGGGCGGCGTACCGCAGACGCGGTTTCTCCGCCTTGAGCGTGCCACGAGCCGATGTCGAAGTCGACGTCGACATGGAGAGTGTCCTCGAAGGCTGTTACCTGTGGGGATGTCTCGTGACCGATCGCTCGGCGGTCGGACTCGTTCCTTCCGGGTACCGGGCGTTCGTGACATGGGAGAAGTTGACGCCGGAAGTCGAGGCTCGGAACTCGCTCGGGTTCTGGCGTTGGCTGATGGAGGTTCGCGACGCGACCGCCGCGTCAGGCCGGACGTTTCACGCCTACTGCTTCAGCTCTGCGGCCGAGAACACTCAGCTCCGCCATCTCGCCAGGGCGTGCCAGATCGAAGACGAGGTCGAATCCTTCATCGAGTCCGACGATTGGGTCGACATGATGAAGGTATGGGACTCGCAGTTGACCACGGGCGGACCGACTGGTCTAAAGGCGATCGCGCCAGTGGCAGGGTTCGAGTGGCAGGTGGACGATCCCGGGGGTAGTGAGTCGATGGTCAAGTACGACATCGCCGTCGGCAACGGGCCAGAGGCGTTGTCTGCGAAGGAGTGGCTCCTCCGGTACAACCGTGGCGACGTAGAGGCCACTCATGCGGTGCGGCAATGGATGGACACGGCCGAGATCGAGAGCATCGAGGACCTTGGCCCGTAGATGAGAATTCTGGTCACCGGCAGCGCCGGCCATCTCGGCGAGGCTCTTGTGCGCGTGCTGAGCGGAGACGGACATGAGGTCGTAGGGCTCGACATCGTGGCGTCACCAGAGACGAAAATCGTCGGAACCATCCTCGATTGCTCGTTGGTGAGGCGTTCCTTCGAGGGAGTCGAAGCCGTGATCCACGCGGCCACTCTTCACAAGCCACACATCGGCAGCCACGATCGCCGATCCTTCGTGGACACGAACGTCGCCGGCACGCTCAACCTGCTCGAAGCGGCGGCGGACTCACGCGTCCGGGCATTCGTGTTCACCAGCACGACGAGCGCATTTGGCGCAGCACTGAGCCCACAACCAGGTGCGCCGGCAACATGGATCACAGAAGATGTGCGCCCCGTTCCGAAGAACATCTATGGCGTGACCAAGACGGCTGCCGAGGACCTCTGCGAGCTCTTCCACCGCGAGCGCGGGCTCCCGTGTCTGGTCCTCCGCACATCGCGGTTCTTCCCTGAAGCCGACGATCGTGACGAAATCCGTGGTTCGTACGACGATCTCAATCTGAAAGTCAACGAACTGCTATATCGGCGCGTGGACATTGAAGATGTCGTGACGGCTCATCGCCTGGCGCTCGAGCGGGCAAGGGCTCTCGGCTTCGGTCGTTACGTGATCAGCGCAACAACGCCGTTCGGGCTCCACGACGTGGCCGATCTGCAGTTGGATGCTCCTCTTGTCGTGCGCCGTCTGTTTCCTGAGGCAGAGCACGTTTACGCAGCGCGTGGGTGGGCGATGCTTGCCACCATCGATCGCGTGTACGTGAATGCTCTTGCTCGACGAGATCTGGGTTGGCAGCCGCGATACGACTTTGGTTATGCGCTTCACCGCTTACAGATCGGCGAGGATCCGCGTAGTCCCCTGGCATTGACGATCGGAGCCAAGGGCTACCACGCTGCTGTGCTCTAGGACCGGCGCACGTCCGCTTAGAACCTCTTACGGTTTCGCGTTCAAAAGCTCTTCTGCACTTCGGAGCCTTCGACACAGCAATTTGATGACCGCTTGCATGACTTCCGGTTCGTTCAGGAACGGGCGGAAGTTCCAACTGGCAAGCGAGAAGGTCCGGACATCCGTGACGGCAGAGACCGTTGCGGACCGGGGCCCACCGTCAAGGAGCGCTATCTCGCCGACCGCCGCGCCCGGACCCAGCGTGGCTCTTTTCGTACCTTTGACCGTTACTTCGGTTGTGCCGTCCAGGATGAGAAAGAAGCGTCCGCTTTCGTCGCCTTCGACGAGCAGTTCGGAACCCGCTTTGAACGAGAGCTCCTTTCCGGCATCCCGAATCTGCTTGAGTTGCTTCGACGGAAGACCCCGGAACATGTCAGATCCTTGCAGGGCGGTAATGACCTCGTCCGTCAACATTCCCTCCAGGGCGGAATGGATGCGTCAATCGCCCATCTCACGATAGCGCCGGGTCCAGATTTTGTCTTCACTCCTCCCGGGCATTTCTGAGCAGTTGGACGAGCGACTGCAACAGCGCCCAGGCAACATCGGGACGAGCCTGCACAAATGGTCGAAAGTCCCAACTGGTCAAGCCGAAGCAGCGCAGATCTGTGTCTGCCGTGACGGTTGCCGTTCGGGGGCCTTGATCGATGAGAGCGATCTCCCCGAAATGATCCCCCGTCTCGAGGGTCCCGACGTGCTTGCCGTCGACGACGACAGTCGCGGTGCCAGTGTCGATTATGAAGAAGCCGACGCCGTTCTGGCCGACCTCCGTGATCACGGTGCCGGCAGGGAAGGTGCGCTCTTTCATCGAAGCGGCAAGGCTCTTCAGATCGCGCTTGGACAGCTTGTCGAACAGAGGCACACGGCTGATCGCGGCCTCGACTGTCGACATGGCTGAACGCTATTGCCCCGTCAGTGGTCACGCAACGGCCGTGTGGCATCTGATCTGATACCAACTACTGGTATCTGATCTGATACCATCAGTCGCATGGAGGCCGCGGCTCTGATCAGACGAGCCCGCACCAACGCGGGTTTCTCCTTGAGGTATCTCGCAGGTCGGGCCGGTACATCTCATGCCACGCTCTCCGCGTACGAAACCGGCCACGTCAATCCGTCGATGCAAATCGTCCAGCGGATCGTCCGGGCGGCAGGATTCGCGTTGACCTTCGACTTGATCCCTGTCGTCGGAGATGCTGACTGCAGCCGTGGCGATGAGCTCGTTCAGGTTCTGGAGCTGGCGGCTCAATTCCCCTCGCGTCACACCCGGGATCTCGTGTATCCGAGGTTCGGTTCGCAATGACAACTCTCGCCCAGAAGATCGTTGCGATCGACCGGTCGCTCGTGAAGGCCGGGATCCCACATGCCTTCGGAGGCGCCCTGGCGTTGGCGTGGTGCACCCAAAGAGCCCGGGGCACGATCGATATCGACGTCAACGTCTTTACCGACATAGACCGGACCCGCGAGGTCTTCTCGGCCCTGCCGAACAGCGTGCACTGGACAGATGAGGACATTCAGCGCACAGAGGCGGATGGTCAGGTCCGGCTGTGGTGGGAAGGAACACCCATCGACGTATTCCTCAGCACAACCGAGTTCCACGATCAAGTCGCTACCCGTATACGCGTGGAGCAGTTCGCAGGCGCCGAGGTGCCTTTTCTCTCCTGTACGGATCTCGCTGTCTTCAAGGCGTTTTTCAACCGAGCGAGGGACTGGGCCGATCTGGAGGAGATGGCCGAAGTGGGGACGCTCGACTTGGACCGCGTGATCGGAGTGCTCGTGCGGTATCTCGGCGCGAACGACGAGCGAATCGAAAGACTCCGCTCACTAGCGGGATCCGAGTAGTCCTCGCAACCAACCTGCAGCTCCCGATGGTGCCGGCGACGCGTGTTCGCCGCCGGTCCCATCGAGTGCGTTGGCCGCTCCTGCAATAACTCCGTTATCCGGCGAGTGCGGCGACAAGCCTTGCGGCGTCGACCGTCCCGAGCCCGCTCGCCATGTCGTAACCCGGACCTGCGTTGAACCCGTCGACCGTGTGCGTGTGGTTGTTCTGGGAGAAGGTCACGGTGTTGTTGCCAACTGTGATGTCGGGGATCCCAGAACCGCCCGAGCCGATCGAGTACAGAGCCGGGTTGAGAAGGCCTAGATCATGGCCGGCCGCCTGGTCTGCAATGGCAACAATGCCGGCGAACTGCGGTGAGGCCTCGCTCGTGCCGCCGACGATGTAGAAGCCAGGACCGGGCAGCCCGCCAAAGGACATGTAAACGAGAGCCCCACCATTGACGGCAGCGCTCAGGCTGATATCCGGGGTACCTCGGTTCAGGCCGACGATCTTGGCCACACCATTCTGGTAGGAAGGCCGAGTAAACACGGCCGACGGTCCGCCGCTACCGGCCGTTGCGTTGCCGAACAGATAGGACTCGTTCCACACGTTGTCCGGCAAAGTCCTGTTGCCCTGGCCGTTCAGGTGAAGTTGCAGTCCACCGACCGAGGTGACGAGAGGGTCGCTGGAGGGCCAGGCGACCACTCGGTGCGTGTAGAGCGTTGTTCCGCTGAGGTGGTAGTTCGACACCCCGGTGTCGCCCGAGCTCGCCAGGACCGTGACGTGGTTCAAGTCGGCGTTGACATACGCACTGCGCAACTTCTTGATCGATGATGGTCCCGGGAAGGTCTCCTCGGTTGCCCCGAAGCTCTGGGATATCACGTCACCAAGGTTGTGGTTGATGGCGAAGTTCTCGGCCGCCACTATTTGCGGGAAACCGGTCGTGCCCTCGGTTTCTGCAACCGGCGTCTCGAGCAGGACGATGTTGGCACCGGGAGCCATTGCATGTGAATACTCGACGTCGAGGGAGGTCTCTACCGCCCAGTTGACCATGACCGGATTCAACGGATCGAAAGGAGGAACTTTTCCAACTGGCTGAAGCACCGTAAAGTCCGGCGGCGCAGGCAGTTTGAATTCGCTGTCGAAGGTCGCGAGATCGCTCCGGATCGTCGGAGATCCGTACGAATCTACGAGAATGATCGTCCGACCTTTCCCGTTCAGGTGCTCAGCGTAAAGCGGGTTGAGATCGTACGCCGCCTGGAATTGGGAAGGGCGGTAACAGGCGAAGCCGCTCGACGCGATGCATTGAGACGTGGACGGGGCTTGCGACCAGTGGGAATCTCCGAGCACGACGGCATACGGTCTGGCGACTGCGACGCGCGCAGACGCCGCCGATTGTGCTCCGACAGCGTGACCTGCGGGAAAGAAGGCAAGCATCCCTATGCCCGTCACAAGGGCGATGCCGGCCACGGTTCGAAACGTCCTATGCCACATTCTCTTACCTCCCTGAATCGATGGAGACGTCATCGGCGCCACCCCTTGCCTCTACCGTCGCCGACCGGACCTGATCCTGGAGCCCCCGAGCGGCCGGATCCTCGAATAACCAGCTAGTGCAATCAACCATATAACTGCACATGACGAGGCGCTACCCGTAAGCGGCGGGTCCTGCGCGAGTGGCAAAACGTGTAGTTGTCACCCGACGGTTATGGAGGTAAGGGACGAGTGAGTGCCGGAGGCGATGATCGCGCTCGGCGTTCCGGTGCGAGCCAGGTACGCACGGAGGAAGGCCTGGGTAATCCCCTCGATCGCCGAGAACCATTCGCTTCCGGCCTCGAGAGGCGGGAGGTGTCCCGCACCATGGAGGATGACCAGATATTTCGGGCTGGCCGCCTCCTGCCAGGTCCGGGTCGCCTCACTAGGGAGGTTGAGGCTGTCCGCATCGCCTTGCGTGACCAGGAGCGGCGGGTTCGAGGTGTGGGTGACGCCGACCAGAGGAGAGACGGACATAGCGATGGCGCACCGAATGGCGGGTTCACCGACGGGTGCAGGTTGGACCGAGACCGCCAAGGCCGTTTCGGCGCCGTCGCTGTGACCCGCGACCCCGACACGGCTCGGATCGATGTGGACGGCGACAGGCCCGCTACGTGCCACAAGTTCGTCTATTACGAACCGCACGTCAGCCGGTTGCTGTTGGATGTCCTTTTCATCCAGGTCAGGTCCCGCGATGGCCTGGTCCGTGAGCGGGAACTCGGGCGCGGCAACGACGTAGCCCTGGGATGCCCAAGAACGCAACAGCGCGACGTAGGGGGTCGGGCCGACGATGTAGCCGGGTGCGAACACCAACAAGGGCCAGCGCCCAGGCTCGTTCGGTTCCCATACGAGAGTGGTAAGCGTGCGGCTGGTAGCGATGGTCACGCCGTTGCTCACCGTGGGCCGCGTGTGATCGACGAGGCGGATCGTAAAAGTGGCCAACGAGTAAGGCGGCGCCGGGATCGTCGTCGGCGTCGGTGTCGTCTCCGGCGTCGATGTCGGCGCTGTCTCCCGGGCCGGAGATTTCGCAACCGTGGTGGAGGGATGGGCATCGCGACCTGTGACTCTGGCGGAAGAGCATCCCGTCGAAACTACGACCAGCGCCACCAGTGCGACCTCAGCCGGCCACACAAGCCTCCGGCGCATCCTCACCAAGCTACGACGTCGTCGTTGCACGGGTGGACGAACGTGAAGCTACGGGATCGCCTTTATCGCCGCTCGGGCCGCCTCGGGCATATCGCTTCGGAGGTGGTAGAACGCCCAGACGCCACGCTTGAGACTGGTGACGAAGCCCGCCCCCTTGAGCTTGCCGAGGTGATGACTCACAGTTGGTTGCCCGAGGTCGAACGCAGCGGTGAAGTCACATACGCAGATGGGCTCCGATGCCGCCTTGAGCATGTGGAGCATCTGGATGCGGGTCGGATCAGCCAGTGCCTTGTGAACGTCCGCCAACTCCTCGGCCTCCCGGTCGGGCAGCGGGTCTGCGAGCTGCACACAGCAGCCTCTAATTCGATCCGGAGCTTGGAGAATCGTCTTTCCCATACCCCCATACTATCGGGAGGCATTGACAATTGTCGATGCTTTCCTTTAGAGTCCAATGCATCGACAACATTCGATCTAAGGAGTCGCAAGTGTCCCGTGTCCAACTCGCACTCAACGTCAGTGACCTCGATGCAGCAGTCGAGTTCTACGGCAAGTTGTTCGGAGCGGAGCCTGCGAAGCGCAGACCTGGCTATGCCAACTTCGCCATCGCCGAACCGCTGCTCAAGCTCGTGCTGATCGAGGTCGAATCTGCTCGCGGCACTGGTGTATCCGGCGCTTTGAACCACCTGGGTGTCGAGGTGGAATCGCCAGATGAGGTGGTCGACGCCGCCGAGAGGTTTGGCGCCGCGGGGCTCAACCCGGATGTGCGCAACTCCACGACCTGCTGCTACGCGGTCCAGGACAAAGCCTGGGTCATCGACCCGGACGGCGCCCCCTGGGAGGTCTACACCGTCCTGGCCGATGCTCCTGCGGAGACAGGCCTCGGGTGCTCAACCGTTGGATGCGATCCGGTAACTCACGTCGGTTCGACTGCTTGCTGCTGACCTGCCCGCACCGTGACAACAAACCAAGCGTCGTTGTGGAGAAAACTGCTCGCTGAGTTCCTAGGCAGCATGTTTCTCGCGGCGATTGTTGTCGGCTCGGGCATAGCGGCGCAACGCTATTCACCGAACGACATCGGACTCGAACTCTTCGAGAATGCTGCTGCAACCGCAGTCGGGCTCTTCGCCATCATTCTCATGTTCGGGCCCGTATCCGGCGCGCACTTCAATCCGGTCGTGTCGTTTGTCGATGCTTCATTCGGCGGCCTTCGATGGCGTACCGCGATGTGGTATCTCCCGGCGCAGTGCGCAGGGTGCATCGCGGGAGCAGTCATCGCCAATCTGATGTTCTCGGATGCCGCGGTGCGCTTCTCGACGCATCAGCGTGGCACGGGAGCGCACTTCTTGTCTGAGATCGTCGCAACACTGGGGCTGATACTCGTGATCTTCGCCCTGGCCCGAAGTGGCAGGAGCCGAAGTGCGCCCGCAGCGGTTGGCGCGTACATCGGAGCCGCGTACTTCTTCACGAGCTCGACCAGCTTCGCCAATCCAGCCATCGCGGTCGGAAGGATGTTCTCGAACACATTTGCTGGAATCGCTCCCTCTTCAGTTCCGACCTTCGTGTTGGCAGAGGTGATCGGTGGAGTCCTGGCGTTCGCGGTCATCAAGGCCTTGTATCCGGGAGTAACTCCGAACGAGGCAGCCGACGTCGTGGTCCCGCATCAATTCGAGAGTCCCGACGGGGGCCGGCCTATCGAAGCCGTCGATCGTGGACAACGGCCGTCGTGATCGAGAGACCGTCCGAGACCAACACACCGGTAGTTCTGTTTCTGTGCACGCACAACGCGGGTCGGAGCCTGGCAGGAAAAGTACTCCTCGATCACCACGCCCAAGGGCGAATCGAGGTCCGCTCCGCTGGATCTGAGCCAGCGGACGAGCTCAACCCCGCAGTCGTCGAGATATTGCGGGAGCGCGGGCTCGACGTGGACAAAGAGTTCCCAAAGTTGCTCACCGACGAGGATGCCCGGGCCGCGGACGTGATCGTCACCATGGGGTGCGGAGACACGTGTCCTGTCTTTCCTGGCAAACGCTACGTCAACTGGGATTTGGACGACCCTGCGGGTCAGCCCGTCGAGGTCGTTCGTCCAATCGTCGAAGAGATCGACCGGCGCGTTCGCGCGCTTGCATCCGAACTGCTCTGACCTGGCACAAGATCGCGGCTTAGACTCGGAGCAACTGAACGCGGGCATCTGCCTCGGTTATAGCTCTCATCTACTGTGAATCGTGTCCAGCGGTCTTACGATGCGGTCGCCGCCACCTACGCGGCCGAGATCAGTTCTGAGCTCGCCGTCAAACCTCTCGACCGGGCGCTGCTGCAGGCCTTTGCCGAATTGGCGAAGGGCGGTCTTGTAGCCGACATCGGGTGCGGACCTGGTCATGTTTCCGCATTTCTGGCGGGCCTCGAACTGCAAACGATCGGTGCCGACCTGTCACCCGAGATGTGCTCGTTGGCCCTTCGTGAGACCGGCCTGCAAACGATCGTTGCCGACATGACCTCCCTGCCGCTCCGTTCGGCCAGCCTGTCGGGAATCGCGTGCATGTACGCAGTCATCCATCTTGGCGCCCGAGATCGCGGAACGGCTTACTCCGAGTTCGCGAGGGTTGTTCGCCCGGGCGGCCCTGTACTCGTGGCGTTTCATGTGTCCGACGACCAGACACCGCCAGGCGGGACGAGGACCCTCACCACGTGGTGGGGGCGGGATGTCGAACTGAGATTTCATTTCCTGGACCCCGTTGTCGAAATGTCCAGGATGGCCGCCGCGGGGCTCGAGTTCGTGGCTCGGCTCGACCGTGCACCACACCGGGATGTGGAGCATCCGAGCATGCGGTCTTATCTTCTGATGAGAGGCCCGTTCCCGCCAGACGACTCTTGACCCGCGTCAGGGTTGGGTGAGCATGGTCGCACGTCGGCGTCACAAGTCTCTCTCGTAGACATACATCACCGAGTCGTCGTCACCGTTGACGCGATTCGTAAAGCCCATGCTTTCGTAGAGATGACGTGCCGCAACATCGGGTTCGTCGACCGCGATATCCATTGTGTCTGCGCCTCGTTCGCGGGCGTGGCGTACGGCTGCGTCCATCAGGGAGCGGCCGATCCCCTGTCCTCGCTTACGCGGAACGACGTAGAGCTCTGCCAGGTAACACTCCGCACCGGCGCTCCAGATCGCAAGACGGAACCTGAGAACCGCCACTCCGTCCGGACCGTCTCCTGCCAACAAGACCACCGTGTCACCGCCATCGAGAAGCTGCCGCACCCGCTGCGCCAGAGCTGAAGGCGTCGGGGTCGGCTCGTCGAACTCGCGGTTGAAGTCATGTAGCAGTTCTCCGATCGCCTCGGCGTCATCAAGCCCCGCCTGACGAACTGAAACCCGACTCTCTTTGCTCACCGCAGCGACTGTAGCGATGCGTTACGCGAAGGATTTCTCGATCCGTTCCGTCACCCGAGTGCCGGCAACCCAATGCACGATCAGAGGACGTTCTCGAGCGCGTTCGCCCCACTGTGGTCGCCCATGGATCCCGTCACATATCCGATCGCATAGCCACCGGACGGGCATGCGCCGCCGTATGCACCTCCGAGCCCGCCCATGCCGAAGCCGTCGTTGTCGACTCCGAATCCAAGTCCCCATGCGTTGTCGTGCCCGGAGACCCGATCCATCCCCGAACACTGGACGCTGGTCGCATCCTCGAGCAGTCCGGCCGACAGGATCCGGCCCTCGAGCAGTGCGGCGTACAGCCCCGCTACTCCAGGAGCAGAACCGTGCCCGTTGATTGCGGGTATCTCGGCTCGGCGCCAGGAGGAACCGTTCACGATCTGACCGTCCTGCGCGCCCGGAGGGTTGGCCATTGCGCGCTGATAGAGATCGGGCCGGCCGATGGCGTTCATCGTCCGGAAGCGGGCATCGAGTCCCGTTACTTCGACGGCTCTGGCCTGCTCGTCGGAGTCGAGTCCTACGAAGAAATCGAGGCCCAAGGGTCCGCACACCTCCTGTCGGAGAAACGACCCCGGCGATCGACCATCCACCCTTCGCACGAGCTCGCCCACGAGGTGCCCGTAGAACAGCGCTGATTCACCATGTGCGCACCCTGGATCCCACGCAGGCTCCTGCGCTGCGAGGAGTCGACACATCAGATCCCAGTCGTAGAACGCCTCAGTTGGCGCGGGTTCGTCGAGAGCGACTACCCCGGCCTGATGCGACAGCACTTGCCGGACTGACGCTGGAGCGCGGAACGCCGGCCAGTAGCGCTGCATGGGCGAATCGAGATCAAGAACCCCGCGCTCTACGAGTAAGAGCGCACACAAAGCCACAAATGGCTTGGTCACCGAGTACGTGTGGACGATGCTGAGACGATCCCAAGCTCGGGTGCTCCCCCTGTCGGCCCATCCGCCGCGGAGATCGACCACCCAGGCTCCGTCGTACCAGGCCGCCACACCGGCACCAGTGCCGACGAGTTCGTGGACGACCTCGTTGAACACGTCGCGCACAGGCTCGAATCCCGCCTCGACGATTCCGTCCACCGTAGTCACCGTGACGCCAACATTTTCTCGCTCAGTATGCAACGCAATTCCGTCATGCTCCGCGTCGGCGGCTACTCGGCGCCGACGACAATGAAGTTCTGGTTGACAAAGACGTGGTGTGGCCAGTTGACGCCGATGTAATGGACGTTGTACTCGCCGTTGCTCAGCTTCACGACGCGGTCGACTATGCCCCCCGGGTAGGCGGCCAGCGCAGCTTCCGTCGCCTTGTTCGCTTCCGTGCCACTGACGATCGTGCCCGACCCCTGACTGAAGTCTGTCGGGATCTGACCGACCTGCTTTGAAGTGGCCGGCGCGCCAGGCTGGAAGGGGATGACCTTTGCCGCCGAGGACGTCGCAGATCCGCCGCCGGCCGGTTGCACTATGACTTGCGTGGCAGTGATGGTCGTTCCGTTCGTAGTCCCAAGTACGAGGACGCTTTGACCCGCAGTAATGGCACTCGCCGAGACCGAGGTCGTCCCTCTTTGGTACGTCGTGGAGGCCACCTCGTCGACGATCACCTTCTGACCCGCAGATGTCGACATTGTGAAACTCGGCGTGGAAACGCTGCCGATAGTGCCGGACGCTCCCCCTGACGCGGGCCCTGACCGAGCGTTCGATCCCCTGCCGCCTCCTAGACCGTTAGAGGAGCCGGCGCCGGGCACGACGTGGCTGGCAGTTGCCGAAGAAGACGTGGTGAGACCTACGGAAAGTCCGATCACCGAACATATGACCGCCGCGGCCACGATCCATCTACTCTTTCTGTTCGACAGCAGTCGTCGTACTTTCGACGGACGACTCTCGTAATCGTTCACGATGTTGCTCCTCTTGTTCAGGCTTATACGAGGAGAGTGCCGGCCGTTCATGTGAGGTCTCTGTACGCCGCCTGTGATGGAAGCGTGAGACCGTAGGGTGAAGCGATGACCGACAGCGACTACCCGTGGGAACCACCGCTTGCCGGCACCGAGGCCCAACACCTCACCGGCGCCCTCGACCGCCTACGTACGACATTCCGCTGGAAGGCCGACGGCCTCAATTCGGCCGGGTTGCAAGCCCGGATCGGCGCGTCCGCGTTGACACTGGGTGGGCTGCTCAAGCATCTCGCGAGAGTCGAGGACGAAATCTTCACTGTGAAGCTCACGGGGAACCCCATTGGGGCACCGTGGGACAGCATCGACTGGGGTGGCGAGGACGACCCGGAGTTCGCCTCCGCTGCCGAAGACTCGCCCGAACAGCTCTACTCACTTTGGGACGGCGCCGTCGCGCGCTCCCGCGCCCAACTCACCGCGGCCCTGGCGGGAGGTGGTCCCGACCAGCTCGTCCATATGGCAGCGCCCGATGGCCGTCGCGCAAGCCTTCGCCGGCTCCTGTGCGACCTGATCGAGGAGTACGGGCGCCACACCGGCCATGCCGATCTGCTGCGCGAGGCAGTCAACGGACGCGTCGGCGAGGACCCCCCGGCCCGTTGGCACCCGGTCGGTTGAGCGTGTCAACGGCACTCAAAATCATTCGCTAGCGATACTTCGATCCTGCCGCGGGCCATCGGCTTTGTTCACGACCACCGTATGAAAGTCGACGAACTCGAACAGACCGTGGTGGGACAGCTCGCGCCCGTAACCGGAGTCCTTGACGCCCCCGAATGGAAGACGGGGATCGGACACGGTCATACCGTTCACCGCTGTGTGACCGGCTTCGAGGCGGGTCGCAACGGCTTGTCCGCTTTCGAGATTCGATGTCCACACAGCGCTGCCGAGCCCATAAGAGGTGTTGTTTGCGATCGCCACCGCCTCGTCGCGGTCTCTGGCTCGCAGGATGGGGACGGCAGGACCGAAGACCTCCTCCTCGAGCACCGGCATCCCCGGCGCGACGTTGTCGAGGACGGTCGGCTCGTAGTAGAAGCCGGGCCGGTCCGGAACTCGACCCCCGATGAGGATTCTTGCGCCGAGGGCTACGGATTCGCGGACCTGACGCTCGACCGCATCGCGAAGGTCTATACGCGCGAGCGGTCCGATGGTTACCTCTTCTTTCATAGGGTCGCCGAGTCGCAGCGCACGCACGTTGTCGAGGAACTTCTCGGTGAACTCATCGGCAATCGTCTCCTCCAAGACAAGGCGCTTGGCGGCGATGCAGGACTGCCCGGTGTTCTGGAACCGACTGCGTGCCCCCCACGCTGCGGCCTCGTCGAGGTCCGCGTCAGCAAGGACGACGAAAGCGTCGCTCCCACCGAGTTCCATCACAGTTTTCTTGAGCGCACGGCCTGCCAGAGCTGCCACCGACCGACCAGCGCGCGTCGATCCAGTCAATGTAACGGCCGACACTCGATCGTCAGCGATAATCGCCGCAGCGACGTCGGCCGTCTGCTCCACCCCCACTACGACCGCGGAAAACGTCGCATCAGGCAGACCAGCAGCGCCGGTCGCGTCGGCTAGAGCGAGCGCGCACCCGGTCGTCGAAGGCGCGTGCTTCAACACGACGCTATTTCCCGCCGCAAGCGCCGGGGCAAGCGCACGGATCACCTGCCAATACGGAAAATTCCACGGCATGATCGCAAAGAGAACGCCGAGTGGTTGCGGGACCACAAAGGCCCGTTCCGCTTCGGTCTCGACCACCTCGGGCACGAGAAGCGCCGGCGCGTGCCTCGCATACCAGTCGCAGGCGACCGCGCACTTTTCGACCTCAGCACGGCTTTCCAAAACGGGTTTTCCCATTTCCGTCGTCGCGAGAGCGGCGAGGACCTCTTTCTGCTCGCGCAGAACGCTCGCCAGCCGCCGCAAACCCTGCGCGCGCTCTTCAGGTGACGTCTGCCTCCAAAATCTGGCGGCCGATCGCGCCCGATCGAGTATCGAGTTCAGTTCTTCGAGAGTGGTCTCCTCGTAGGTCGCGATCGGTCGGCCAGTCGAACGGGTCGATCGTCGTGATGCTCACTTCGCCTCGGTGTTCTCGAGCACCATGGCGACCCCCTGGCCGGAGCCCACGCAGACACCCAGCACTCCGTAGCGCACCTGGCGAAGGTGAAGTTCGGTCGCCAACGTCAAGACATAGCGAGTACCCGAAGACCCAAACGGATGACCGATGGCGACGGCACCCCCGTTGGGGTTCAGGCGCTCGTCGGGGACTTCGAATCCATCGAGCTGCTTGGGAAGCTCTCTCAACACTCCGAGCGCCTGAGCTGAAAAAGCCTCGTGCACCTCCCACATATCCACCTCGGTGGGTGACAGGCCGGCTCGCGCTAGCGCCTTAGGAATCGCGAACGCCGGCGCGATCCCCATGAACAGCGGGTCAAGCGCGTACGTCGCCGACAAGACCACTCGCGCCAGTGGTTCGATTCCCAGATCTTCGACCGCAGCGTCGCTGGCGAGGACCACGGCGCTGGCTCCGTCGCTCAGCGGCGAGGAGTTGCCGGCTGTCATTTGGGTCGTGTTTGGCTGAGGAGGAAGGGCGGCCAACTTCTCGGCGGTCGTGTCTCCACGGATCATCTCGTCGTGTTCGAAGGTTCGGCTCGGGGTCTTGCGGGTCCCAGGTATCTCCACTGGATGGATCTCCATCGCGAGCCGACCCGAGTCACGAGCCGCCGCTGCATGCGTGTGGGAACGCAAGGCAAAGGCGTCAATCTCCTCACGAGTCAGGCCGTAGCGGTCGGCCACATTCTGCGCCGTCTTGATCATCTCCACGTAGGCATTTCGCGCCAAGAGGATCGGGTTCGGCGGCCCGCCTGCGCCCGCCCACATGGTGTCCAACAGGAAAATCGGGCCCCGCGGGCTGAAAGGCGCGTCCCCCTTCATCTGAGCCCATCCCGAACGCGACATGGATTCGACCCCGCCCGCGAGCCCAATGCCGAGTTCGTTAGCGCGAATGGCATGTGCGATATTGATGGCGCCGGTGAGCGAAGAAGCGCAGAAACGGTTGACGGTGACTGCCGGCACCGAATCCGGGAAGCCTGCTGCCAGCGCTCCCCACCGTGCGACGTCCCCCATCCCCTCATGAGCAGGATTGACACAGCCGGCGGTGATGTCCTCGATCAGGTCCAGTGAGACTCCGACCCGGGCGCACGCCTCCACCATCGTCTGGCCCAACAGGTCGTCGGTCCGCAGATGTGACAGTGATCCTCCGTACCGTCCAACTGGCGTGCGGACACCACCAAGAATGAATGCTTCGGTCACCCGACGAGAGATGCTTCGAGGGTGATTTCGGGAACGCCCGCCAAGGCTCTGCTCACTGGACAACCCGCCTTCGCCGTCTCCGCGTACTCGGCGAATTTGGCTTCGTCAACTCCCGGCACTCGCCCAACCGTTACAAGCGCGATTTTGGTGATAGTCGGCGTTCCTTCAACCGGTCTCAGTGTCACACTTGCTTCTGTATGAATGGAGTCAGAAGGACTGCCTGCCTGAGCAAGGATGCTGGCAAGAGCCATCGAGAAGCAGGCTGCGTGGGCAGCTGCAATCAGCTGTTCGGGGTTGGATCCCGGGCCGTCTTCAAAGCGAGACTTGTATGTGTAACCCCCATTGATCGTGTCACCTGCAGTGAACGTTCCCCGTACCCGTCGGTATGTCACCTTTCCATTCAGCGCTTCCCTTTGCCGGCATCTTTCCCTCCTTGGTACTCCTGTTCCGGATCGTCGATCCTCGTTCCAGGAGGACGATATGCCGTGCGACGCGCCCGCAATCCGCTCTGCCCTTGAGTTCTGCAAGAGCGTTCGAACTTTTGGCATCGACACGCGAGCGGGCTGCGCACCGGCGAAGTCGAAATCATCAGAGGCGAGATCGGAGGTGCAGCCATACACATTGGCGCCAGGGACCTGAAATCTCTCTGCCGTAAAGGTTTGAGCGATCTTCTGAGCTGCGCAGAGAGCGGTCCGGAGTCGGCGTAGCGACGATCTGATCGTCGTTTAGACCATGGCGGGCACCGTTATCTTCTTGAGGTCATCGGTGAAATCGGTCTGGGAGAAGGCGGCCTTATCCGCCGGTGAAGCGAAACTCCGACTGCCAGGGATCGTCGGAATGAACAACCTCCCAGTACCGCTTTGCGATGTTCTCGGGATCGAAAGCGGTCCCCGCAACGATCTGCCCGGCGATCGTCAATGTCGCCACCCGGATGCCATCGGGCTCCAAATCGGCTCCAAGCATGGTGGCAGCGGATCGTAGAGCCGCTTTACCGAGGGAAACCGTCGCGAGGGCCGGGATCGGATGATCTGCGAATCCGCCACCCGTCACAATGATGGTGCCGGCGCCGCCCACCCGCATGATTGGGGCGGCGACCTGCGAAACCACGATGGCTCCGATTACGTCAACCGCGTAAGCCGTCTGCAAGTGCTCGACGCTCGAACTAAGCAGCTTGTCAGGAGCTCCCATGACCGCGTTGTAGATGATAAGCCCGGGCGCACCAGGCTTGTTATAGAGCTCGGCCATCCGGGCCCGCAGACCTTCAGGGTCGCTGGCGTCCGCCGTGACGGTGTCTATCTGCGCTCCCGTCTCAGCCAAGCTGTCAGCGAGATCTTCGAGTCCATCTTTGTTGCGAGCCACCAAGGTCACTCGATAGCCGCCTTCGGCGAAGTGACGGGCCACGGCCATTCCAAGACCCGGGCCGGCACCCACAAGGAGCAGGTGGCGGTTGTCAATCGAGGAGCCGGAGTCCCGTAGAGAATCGTCGGGCATGACTCTGCTTCCTTTCGCGAACGTCCTCGGAGGTGGCGTTCTCATCTTCTTCTATTCGGGACGCGCTCGCATCTAGGAAACGCCGAGTCGGCTGAGTCCGTAACACTCGACCGGTTGGGAAGGCTCGACGAATCAGCCGGATGCGACACGCACTCGCAGATCGTGTCGCGCCTGTTCGTCGAGTTCGACCCGCGACGCTGCGAGATTCTCGGCAAGGTGCCGGATGGACGCTGTGCCGGGGATCAACAAGTACTAGTGGTGCGTCGCCGACCCTCCGTTTCGTGACGGGCGGTATGGAGGATCGAGCGCGACTCTAGGAGATCCAGCGGCCTGCCGGATCTGGAGTTCGTGCCGGGCGAGAAGCTCGACCGGGTCTTGCATGCGCACCATACCGAGGTAGCCACCGCCACGGGGGATGCTGTCGTGAACGGCGTAGCCAAGCAGTTCCTGGGCTTGGCGGGGGAGCTTGGCTGCGATTGTCGGTGGAACCGAAAGAGTAATTGTTCTCCTCGGTCCGAAGCCATCCCAGGCAGTAACTGAGGTGGGCCCCCCGGCGAGGGATCTCCGTGGTGTTGGACCCTCCAGCATGGATGGTCCCTCCCGTGTAGACCACAGCAGAGCCAGCAGGCATCTCCGCGTACGCGATCTGCTCCTCTGTCTTTGGCAGGTGTGCGAACTGCTCAGCCGGCAGCAGGCTCCGGTCAGGCCAGCGATGGCTGCCGGGGACGATGCGTGTGCCGCCGTTCTCACGAGTGAAGTCGACGAAGGCGATTACGGCCGCCACCTGCAGCTCAGGCGCTGGCCTGGGCACGTCACTCCAGACCGCTTCGTCACGGTGGAGCAATTGCTTCTCCGCCCCTGGTCCCCGTTGGAGGAGGTGGCCGAGATTGAGTTGGTAGCGCGCGCACGACGGAAGGAGGATTCGGTCGCAGATTGCCAAAAGCAGCGGATGGCACATCACCTCGGTGGCGAACGTCGGCGAGAGGGCGCAGGCACCCGTGACCTGCTTAGTGCGGGGACCGTGGAACGCCTTCATTATCGGGTTGAACAGTTCCGCGTCGGGATCAACGGCGTCGAGGACTGCCCCGACTTCGTCGTTGACCCGGGCGACGACTTCGGTCCTGAGCAGCCCCTCGAGGATCACCGCCCCGTCACGCTCGATGATGGCGTGGACGGCGTCGGGGTCCGCGGTCAGAGCGTGAAAGCGTTCGATTGTGACCGTGGCAGTCATAAGAGCAGAGCATCCTTTCTTGGCAGTGTGCCAACGCTAACGTTTATCGCCACGAGCTGGCCGCCTCTGAGCGCGCGGAGTGGTAACGGAGTCTGAGGTGCGAGGTGCGCTGCAATCCCGGGTAGCCGCGAGCCGGCGAAGTGGGACAGCGCGCGTCGGCCTTGTAGTACTTAGCCGTGCGTCCGCCAGCAACCAAGGAAAGCGAGGTCGCTGAAGTGAGAGTAACTCGGAGGTTCTCTTGGAGAAAGGGCCACCTTGCGTGGATGGCGGCCCTGCTACTGCCGACGGCACTGACCATTTCGCGCAACGTGTCCACTTTCGGAGAAGCTCGCGTCGCAAGCGCCACTACGAACCCGCCGACTCCGGATTCGGTCGCCCCGTTCGGGGCCACGCCCGTGGGCGCCAATGCCGTGTCCAAGCCCAATGCACCCATCGTCGGCATGGCGTCCACGCCGAATGGCCGTGGCTACTGGATGGTCGGTTCCGACGGGGGCGTCTTCAGCTTTGGCGACGCCAACTTCCACGGCTCCGAAGGGCGTGCTCATCTGAACAAGCCCGTGGTCGGCATGGCGGCTACACCGGACGGCGGTGGGTACTGGCTGGTGGCGGCCGACGGCGGCGTCTTCAGCTTCGGGAACGCCAAGTTCTGGGGCAGCACAGGCCACATCGTGCTGAACAAGCCCGTGGTCGGCATCGCGGGTACACCGGACGGCGGTGGGTACTGGTTGGTGGCGGGCGACGGCGGCGTTTTCAGCTTCGGAAACGCCAGATTCTGGGGCAGGACACATATCTTCCTGAACAAGCCCGTAGTCGGCATGGCGGCGACACGTGATGGCGGTGGGTACTGGTTGGTGGCGGGCGACGGCGGCGTCTTCAGCTTCGGGAACGCCAGGTACCGGGGCAGCACAGGTCACATCGTGCTGAACAAGCCCGTGGTCGGCATGGCGGCGAGACGTGATGGCGGTGGGTACTGGCTGGTGGCGGCCGATGGCGGCGTCTTCAGCTTCGGCGACGCAACCTTCTACGGGTCAGCGGCCGCGAGCCGGCCGCCCTCGCCGGCCGTCGGCATGGCGGCAGTGCCGGGCGGGGGTGGGTACTGGCTGGCCTTCGGGGCGCAGCCGCTGGCAGGGAAGATTGTGGGCATAGACCCCGGCCACAACGGCCTGAACTGGACCGATCCTCAATACATCGACCAGCCGGTGTGGAACGGCCAGGAGAACGAGACCTGCGACACCACCGGCACCGAGACAGACAGCGGCTACACCGAGGCGCAATACAACTTCAATGTGGCGATCTACCTCCAGCAGGACCTCGAGGCCGAGGGTGCGCAGGTGGTCATAACCCGCACGAACAATTCAGGTGTTGGACCCTGTGTCACCACGAGGGCGGCGATCATCAACAACGCACACGCGGACGTGGCAATTGACATCCACGCTGACGGAGGTCCGCCCGGTGGCAGGGGCTTTGCTGTCCTCGAGCCAGTGGCGGATGGTCCGAATGACGATGTCATCACCGCTTCTGAGCAATTCGCCACCATCATGCGCGATAACTTCCTGCGCACAGGTATGCCCGTCAGTTCCTATGACGGCACCGACGGTCTGCAACCGAGAAACAACCTGGCCGGACTTAACCTCACCACGGTCCCGAAGGTGCTCATCGAATGCGGCAACATGCGCAGCGCGACCGACGCGGCCATCCTCGTGACGACCAGCTTCCAGCAGGCCGCTGCCGCGGCGATGGCGCAGGCGATAACAACGTTCTTGACCGGCTGAGGCCCGCGCCACGCCCTCAGGCCACGAAGTACGTGGTGTTTGATGTCGAGGACGAGCGGCTTGATCGAGTGAAGTTGAGCTCAGCGGCCATCGCCTCGGGGCCTTGCCCGGGTTCTAGAAAGCTGCTCTAGGACGACCTTGTAGGGCGCCACTAGAACCGAGTGGAGGAGACGGGACTCGAACCCGCGGCCTGTTGGTTGCAAACCAACTGCTCTACCAGCTGAGCTACTCCCCCGACGTGTTTCGTTTCATCGCGAATCCATTCGCGAGGTTGTCCCGAACGCGCAGATGATAGGTGGTGCTGCTCGCCCCACCTAACCGCAGCTTCCCAAGGACGCAGCGAGCGGTCAACCAGTTTTGATCGCTCCCAGTTCCCGACACGCAAGAATGTCAGTCGTGCCGGAGCTGCCTGAGGTAGAAGCGCTAGTCCGCTTCTTGGACGAGCGTACCCGTGGGCTGGAGATTCTGAGTTGCGAACTGTTCTCGATCGCGGCGTTGAAGACGTTCGACCCTCCCCTTGACTCAATCGTGGGCAGCCGCATTGTCGGCTGGTCGCGCCGCGGGAAGTACCTGTGCTGTGCAACGGGGGCGACATGGCTGGTCATACACCTTGCCCGTGCCGGATGGGTCAGGTGGAGGGAGCACCCTCGAGATCAAACCGCCGGCCGTCGTGGCCGAGGTCCCCTGGCTCTGAGCGTCGGGCTCGAGGGCGGGGTCGGATTCGACGTGACCGAAATGGGATCCCAAAAGCGGCTTGCGATCTGGGCAGTCACCGACACTTCGCAAATCGAAGGGATCGCGACGCTCGGCATCGATCCACTGGATCCAGCCTTCACAATAGAACGCCTTCAGCAAATCCTCTCTAAAGAGTCGGGCACGGTGAAGACGGTTCTCGCCCGACAATCCGCGATCGCTGGAATAGGAAACGCTTACTCCGACGAAGCGCTGCACGTGGCGAAGCTGTCTCCGTTCAAGCCCGCAGCAAAATTGAGCGCCGACGAATTGGAGCGCCTCCACGATGCCGTAGTGAGCGTCGTAACAGAAGCGGCGGACCGAGCAGCAGGGTTACCTGCCTCGGAGCTCAAAGGGGACAAGAAGCGCTCGATGCGAGTTCACGGTCGTGCGGGCGAAAAGTGCCCAGAGTGTGGGGACGTCGTTCGCGAGGTCTCGTTCTCGACGCGCTCTCTTCAGTACTGTCCGACATGCCAGACGGGCGGAAAACGCCTTGCGGATCGCCGTCTGTCACGTCTGCTCCGATAGGAGGCCGCACCAAGGTGGGAAGAGTCAACGACGTCCTCGGTCGAATCGGGCTGCCGACTCCAATAGACGACCTCAGCGCCCGTCGATGGGACGTCGTGGTGGTGGGAGGTGGGCACAACGGATTGACCGCCGCCGCTTATCTTGCCCGTGAGGGGATCGAGGTCCTCGTATTGGAGCGCTCCGAAAGATTGGGCGGAGCCTGCACCTTGGAGCAGCCCTTCCCGGATCCTGCCTTCGCGGTGAGTCCCTGTGCGTATCTGGTCGGTCTCCTCCATCCGGTCGTGGTCCACGAACTTGGCTTGCACCAACGCGGGTACGACGTCCGGATCGTCAACCCGCATCTTTGGTGCCCCTTCGATGACGGCTCATCACTCGCCCTTTGGAACGACTCGGACCGCAGCGCCCGAGCCGTGAGCGAGCTGTCCCGCGAGATGTCGACGGGTTCATCGCCTACGAAGCCCTGTTCGCTCGCCTGCGCCGAGCACTTCGCCAGGGCAGCCGAGACACTTGGATCGGCGACTCTCCCGATCGCGCAGAGATCGAAGAGCTCGTCGGTCATGACCCCGAGGCGATCGAGGTCATGTTCGAAGAGTCGATCGCCGGCGTGGTCGAGAGGCACGTCTCCGACGAACGCCTCAGAACGGCGCTCCACGGGCAAGGGATCATCGGCACGAATGCCGGCCCTCGGGATCCCGGCACGGCGGCGGTACACCTTATGCACGCCTCAGGCACGCTCGAGGGTCAACCTGGTGCGTGGGGCTACGTCGTCGGCGGGATGGGACGAGTGTCGTTCGCTCTCGCCGAAGCGGCCGAAGAAGCCGGCGCGGTACTTGCATGCGGGGTCAACGTGGCGTCCGTCGTTCCCGGGGAGGGCGTACGACTCGAGGGGGGCGAAATGATCCGGGCTCATACGGTCGTATCGAACGCCGACCCAAAGAGCACCCTCTCCCTGCTTGACGGCGACGTGCCGTCTGAATGGGCAATGCGGGTCTCCGAGTGGCGTACCGACAGCCCGGTCGTAAAAGTGAACTGCGCGCTCGATCGGCTGCCTCGATTCAGCGCCAGTACGCCCGACATCGAACCGCACAGGGCCATGGTGACGATCTCGACCGGTGTCGACACCACGCAGAAAGCCTTCGAGCAGTCACTTCTTGGCGAACCCGCCCCGCACTGGTGCGAGGTGTATTTCCACACGGCTTACGACGCCTCGGTCGCCCCTCCCGGATACCACGCCATGAGCGTCTTTGCGCAGTACGCCCCCTACGAGCTCGCCGAAGGTTCTTGGTCAACCCGACGCGAAGAGATCGGAGATGACGTGCTTCGGCAGGTGGCGCAATTCGCTCCGGACGTGGCCGACTGCGTGGTGCACCGCGAAGTGCTCGGGCCGCCCGACATCGAGGCGAAGATCGGCTCGACAGGCGGACATATCTTCCACGGCGACTGCCTACCCGAACAACTGTGGACCAAAAGATTCGGACCTCGCACGCCCGTCAACGGTGTCTATCTCTGCAGCGCCGCGACGCACCCAGGTGGGAGCGTGATCGCGATCAACGGTCGTAACGCGGCAATGGCCGTGCTGTCGGACCGCGCAAAAGCGAAGGCGTTTCGCCGGTAGGCTTCGAAATAGATCGGCTCCAGGCAGAAGCACGCTGTACCAGCGTGACTCACATGTCGGCGGTCCAGATCCAAAGCCAAGATCCTCGATGAACCCTTCCCTGTACAGGCGACTGACCGTCCCCACAGTGCTGACCGCGCTTGTCCTCTTGTCGACAGCCTGCAGCGGGCGACACTCGGCGGGCTCAGATGGCTCCAAATCGACCAAGGCGACCGTTGCGACACCAGGTGTCGTCGCCACCGTCGGAGGCGCCAGGCCGCCACGCGTCGCTTCGAAAAAGACAAGTGACAAGCCTCGTCCACCGACTACCACGCAGACCACCGGCCGAGTCCACACACCCCCTCCTCAAGGACCGTGCGCCGCCGGCTTCGTGTGCGGGCACATCACCGCCATAGGCGACTCCGTCATTCTCGACGCCCAGCCCGATCTGCAGACGGACATCCCAGGCATCGACGTAGAAGGCGAGGTGAGCCGTCAATGGGACGATGGCATTTCTCTCGTGCAAGAAATGAGAGCGGAAGGAAGACTCGGGTCGATCGTCGTCATCGATCTCGGAACCAACGGACCAGTTGACCTACAGCAGTTTCAACAGATGATGTCTGCGCTCGCAGGCGCTTCGGTTGTCGTTTTCGTGACGGTCCATCTGCCTCCCTATTACAGCTGGGTGAATTCGGTCAATGCCACCCTCGTGGAAGGCGTGCGGATGTACCGATACGCAAGGCTCGCTAATTTCAACGCGCTCGCGCTCGAAAACCCCGAGTGGTTCGGGTCAGACGGTGTGCACATGCCGATAGGTGGCACGGGAGCACAAGCGATGGCGCGGTTGATCGCGTCCACGATCTGACTCGACGGCGCTCAGACCGATTTCGATCAGTCGAAGCGCGCTCGCACGGCGCAGTTCAGCTCACATTAGGGTGACCCGTCGTGGACGCACGCACCTTTCTTGGAATAGCTCCGGTAGACGTAGCGCTGAGCTGGCGCCTTGACGTCACCCCTGAAGTATCGACTCCTGGAAGGTTTCTATATGGAGGATGTGGGCTGGCTGCGGCACTCGTGGCGTTGGAACACGCCTCGGGCCGGTCAACTGCGTGGGCCACGGCGCAGTATCTGTCTTTCGCCGAAACAGGGACCACCCTCGAACTCGAAGTGACGCTCGCAGTGATCGGTAAGCACATCACTCAGGGAAGGGCCGTCGGTCGGGTCGCAGGGCGCGAGATCCTCACAGTCAATGCGGCTTTGGGCCATGGCCAACTCGAGCTCGAAGGAACCTGGGTCGAACCGCCTAGTGTCCCGGCTCCATTCGAATGCCCGGAGAGAGTCGTCCCGCCGATGTTCGCGGACAGCGTGCTCAGTCGAGTCGAGGTCCGCGCCGCCAAGGGCCGAATGATGGAAGCGCTTGACGGCGAGCCAGGAGATGGATCGTCCGCCTTCTGGGCTCGCCTACCCGGTCACTTGGAGCCATCCGCTGCGACCCTCGCAATCATCGGCGACTACGTGTCGGGGGGACTGAGTGAACCCCTCGGCAAGCGAACAATGGGAAGGAGTCTCGACAACACCATCCGAGTTGCGCGCATCGTCCCGACCGAGTGGATACTTTGCGACATCCATATGCACGCGCTGTCCGGTGGAATCGCACAAGGCTTAGCCTTCTTATGGTCTCAAGACGGCGACCTGCTCGCGACGGCTAGCCAGTCGTTGAGCGCCCGACTTTGGCCGGCCGACTTTCCGCAGGACTTCTCAGAACGCTCGACCTAACGAAGAGCTCTCTCATAGGTGACGATCGGAGCGCAGACTCAGATCACAAGCGCGATCTCTAAGGACAACCCGAGCTCTGCGAGATCAGTCCTTTCGTTATCCTCTACATAACGTAGGCCTTGCACGTTGAGCAGACTCACGGGAGTGTCATCAAGTGGATAGGGACCCCAGTGCCACGTTGCCTGATGGAGGACAACCGGCTGCAAGGGGTGCAGGAGAAACGCCCGGACGGCGTCCAGGGCTTTCGGACTTTCGAATGCACAGTCGGCGGGTGCCACGACCAATACGCAGTCACAATTGAGAGGCAGGAGCGCCTGGGTGTGCGTTACGTGATGGAACAACTCGTCGCAGCGCAATCCTTTCGTGGTCTTGGATACCTCCTCGAGTGAGTGACCGATCACATTCAGGTGAACGTCGCTCCATTCGTATCGGAGGCGATTCTCACCGTCGCGTGAATCGGTGTCCTTGACCGGCACCCAGCCAAACGGAGCCCAGGCCCGCTCATCGAAGGCCTCCACTTGTATGGTCCTCGTAACAGGTCCCACTTCCCAGCCCTTCTTCCTGATCTACGCTGACGTCGCCGTCAGACTACGACCGAGCGCCAGGAGGAGCACATGGACGTCCGCAACATCAGGGAAAACGCGCCGGTTGTCGAGCACAACGGCACGGTGCCGGTGTGGTGGATGGTGCCTTCTAGAGAGATGAAAGACAAGACGGACGGCGGGTTCCTCGAGCTCGTGAACGAATTCGAGGTTGCCGGCGGCGGGTACGTGGAACCGCATTCGCACCCGACCCACGAGTTCTATTACGTCATGTCCGGCCGCGGCATCATGCGGATCGAAGACGACGAGCGCGAGATCGGTCAAGGGGACCTCGTGTACATTCCGCCCGACAAGGTGCACACCCTGCGTCCTACAACCGATCACGCGCCGATCCACTGTTTCTGCTTCGCGATCGGCGTAGCGGGGGCAGGACTGATCGACTACACGAATCATTGACGGGCGCGCTCGGCGGGACCAACCTCGGAAACCCGATAGTGGGTCGAATTCTCATAACGCACAGGCTCCCCGATGGAGGCACCGACCCGCTCCGCGAGGCAGGCCATAAGTTGGTCGACGGCTTCGGTGATGCTCCGTGCTCAGCCTCAGATCTTGCGGCACTCTCGGCAGAGTTCGACGGCATCGTCTGTCTCCTCACCGACCCGATCGACGAAGGTGTTCTGGTAGCCGGTGCCTCCGGAAGACTGAAGGTCGTCGGCAACGTGGCAGTGGGTTACAACAACATCGATATTGCGGCGGCAAACCGGCTCGGGATCCTCATATGCAACACCCCCGGCGTGCTGGACGAAACTACGGCAGATCTGGCATTCCTTCTCGTTCTCGCTGCATCCCGCCTCGCCTCAGAAGCAAGCCGAGATCTGCGCTCCGGGCAATGGCACGGTTGGGGGATCAACCAATACCTGGGTAGGGACGTACATGGTTCGGTACTTGGGCTTGTCGGATTCGGACGAATCGGCAAGGCGATGGCGCTAAGAGCCGAGGGCTTCGGAATGACCGTGCTCCACCACTCGCACCGCGAAACCGGCGCACCGGGTTACGTCGCCGCGTTGAGCGACCTGATGACTGCCTCCGACATAGTGAGCCTCCACGTACCTCTTACCGACCAGACCCGCCACATGATCGGAAGCCGGCAACTAGAGCTACTTGGCAAGGACGGAGTTCTGGTGAATACCTCGCGTGGGCCTGTCGTTGACGAAGCCGCGCTCGCAGACGCCCTCACAAACGGCACTATCTTCGCCGCGGGGCTCGATGTCTACGAAGACGAGCCGACAATTCACCCGGCGCTCTTGAACGCTCCCCGAGCTGTGCTCCTGCCCCATATCGGAAGCGCAACGCGCTCTACGAGAACTCGGATGGCTCGCCTCGCATGTGAAGGCGTACGCGACGTGCTGGCGGGACGCGAACCGGAAAACCTCGTCAAGGTGACAAGCGCCTAATCCACCACATTGACGGGACCCGCGTCCAGGTCGAGCAGCTCGATCGTGGTCGAACCATTCCGAAGGGCCTCGAATATTCGCTCTTCCTTTCGCGCCCTCGTTCGACCAGCGTCGAGAACCGTCGAGAGCTGTGCTGCAGAAACGACCGTCACCCCGTCGGCATCGCCCACAACCCAATCGCCGGTCGCAACCGAGACTCCGCCGACCACCACAGGCATTCCGACCGTGCCCGGTGACTGCTTGGTGGCGCCCCGCAAGGCGATGGTGGCTGAAAACACGGGGAAACCGTGCGCGGCAATCGCCTCCACATCTCGTACTCCTCCGTCGATCACCAGTCCGGACAAACCACGAGACTCAGCTCCCGTGGTCAGGACCTCGCCCCAATAGCCACGCTCGGGCACATCTCCGACGTCCACGACGAGTACGTGACCTTGTGCTGCCTCCGCCACAGCGACGTGGATCGCAAGGTTGTCGCCCGGAGTGCAACGGACAGGAACCGCCGGGGCCGCCAAGCGCGCACCGTGCCAGGCCGGCTTGACGCGCGCGCGCATGGCCTGTCCTCCCGACTCGCCCAAGGTTGCCGAGCCGAGCTCGAGCAGCTCCTTACGGACTTCGTCGTCTGCCGCCTGCACCGAGTCACTGTCACCGGCACGCCCCCGGTCTGTCAAGCGCCGGTACAGTGCTGCCGTGCCGGAGCGACCGATGTACATCGTGACGGAGGTGGCACCCTACCCTCACGGTCCTGCAGGGGTACACGGAGTCCTACCCCAAGCGGCGGTCGCACTGGCCGAGCTCGCGTCGATGGCCGGCCTGGAGCCGGTTCCCGTGACCGACGTGACCTCGATCCCGCCGTCGGACCTTGCTTCGGGGTCGGTGCTCGCGCTCTTCACGATCGGCGAAACACGCTGGTCAGCTGAGCAACGCGCTGGCTGTGCAATTAGGCGTCCGCGCCGGACGGATTGGGGTTGTTGCAGTTCACTCGGCGACCGACTCCTGCCTCGGCTGGGACTACTACGGCCAGATGGTGGGGGCACGTTTCGACGGGCATCCGTGGACGACAGATTTCGAAGTGGATGTGCGTGACCGGAGTCATCCTGCAACTAAGGACCTCCCGGAAATTTGGAACTGGCGCGACGAGGTCTATCTGTTTCGGGATCTGCGTGGAGACGCCCAAGTCCTGCTCGAGGTTGCCTCCGGTCAACTCGACATGAGCGCAAAGGGTGCACGCGTTCCTGAATGTGGACTTCCTCTTGCCTGGTGCCACAACGACGGCGAAGGGAGGGTGTTCTCCACATCCCTGGGCCACTTTCCTTCCGCATGGGAGAGCCCGGTGTTCTTGGGATTCCTGGTCGGAGCGCTTGGTTGGGTGATCGACGGGTCCTAGGCTCCGCGAACACTCACTCGTCTTTGCGCAGAGCGACTACCACCTCGATCTCGACCGCACCCCCGCGCGGCAGTGAAGCGACCCCGATGGCAGAGCGTGTGTGTCGACCTGCATCGCCGAACACCTCGTGCAAGATCCTGCTCGCGCCGTCGATGACCGCAGGTTGCTCGTGGAAATCCGGCGTCGATGACACGTAACCAGTCACAGTGAGGACACGTTCGACACGATCCAGGGAGCCCAACGCTTCCTCGAGGACCGCCAAAGCGTTGAGAGCGCAGACCTCAGCAGCGGCGTTGCCTTCAGCAACACTGACCGTGTCGCCGAGCGTGCCGATACAGGTGAGTTGACCCTGGATTCGAGGGAGCTGCCCCGATGTCCGCGCGATGCCGTCGTAGATCACGACTGCGTCCAACGGATCGTGCGGGGGATGCGGGCCGTGGAGCACGAGCCCGAGTTCCTCGAGCCTTGATCGGACACGCCCTGTCATCGGGCGAATAGTAGGGGCTTCGTTCCAGGGCGGCACCGAAGAGAAACGACGGGCGATACTGATGGTGTGGTTTCGACGCCGTCAGATAGCCGTCTCGCCACCACCGTTGACCTGAATGCGGACGTCGGCGAGGTCGATGATCCGGCGCAACTCGAGATGGCGCTGCTCGAACTGGTGACGAGCGCCAACATCGCGACAGGGGCTCACGCGGGGAATCCCGCGGTGATGGATGCGGCCGTGGTCGCCGCACTTCGCCTCGGAGTCCGTGTCGGAGCACATCCGTCGTACCGTGATCGAGCGGGCTTCGGGCGCCGCGTGGACGGTACGCCCCCGAACGTCCTTCGCGCCGAGATGCTTGCGCAGATCGGTGCCCTCGATTCGATAGCCAGGTCTCACGGGAGCCGGGTCCACCATGTAAAACCGCACGGTGCGCTCTACCACCAGGTTGCCGAAGAGGAGGACTGTGCCAAGCTTCTCGCCGGCGTGGTCGAGAACTTTCCGGGCGTCGGACTCGTCGCTCCCGCAGGCGCTTCATTGATCGACGCCGGGTGGATCGCGGTTCGCACCATTGCCGAAGGTTTCGCCGACCGCGGCTACCGATCAGACGGATCCCTGGTACCGCGTGGCCAACAAGGTGATTTGCTCACAGACGCTGCAGAAGCGGCCGAGCAGGCCGTATCGATCGCGACACGCCGCCAAGTTCGCGCCACCGATGGAACCTGGATCCCGATGATGGCCGAAACCCTCTGCGTCCACGGCGACACCCCGGGTGCACCCGCTATCGCGCTGGCCGTTCGATCCGCGCTCGAAAGCGCCGGGGTTCGGGTGGAAGCCAGTACCTGATGCGCCGGGTCGTCGCGTTCGGGGAATCAGCAATCCTCGTCGCGCTCGAAGCATCTGAAGACCCGCACGAATTTGTCGGTGCTGTTCGGGAGATGGATGACGTTGACGAGGTGCTCGCAGGTCCGATGGTCCTGGTGAAAGTCGTGGCGGGCCAGATCGAATCTGTGACGGCGAAAATGGGAGCGATCCCGGCTCGCTCCACCTCGACGAACCTCGGTCGAGTCGTCGAGATGCCCGTGGCCTTCGACGGCCCTGATCTGGATGAAGTAGCAAGATCCGCGGACATGTCGCGACGCCAGGTCGTCGACGCGATCGCAGACGCGCCCCTTCGGGTTCAGTACCTCGGCTTTTCTCCGGGATTCGCCTACGTGGAAGGTCTACCTGAGCCTTTGCTCGTCGTAGGTCGCAGGTTGACGCCGCGGACTTCGGTTCCTGCAGGCTCGGTCGCCATTGCCGGCGGCTACTTGGGCGTGTACCCACGGACAAGCCCGGGAGGATGGAATCTCGTCGGGCGCACTGACCTCGTCTTGTTCGATCCGCTCGTCGCGCCCTACGCCACCTTGCAACCAGGAGACCGCCTTCGAATCCGACCTTCCGAGTCGGTAGGGCCACCAGCGGACGTCGAGCGGACTCGTGAGCGCCTCAGGTGCAACTCGCGGCGCCGGGTTGTCGTCGAGAAGCCGGGGCTTCTTACAACTCTCCAAGATGGCGGGCGGTACAAGGTTGGGCACCTCGGGGTTCCGAGTGCCGGCCCCGCTGACCCGGAATCGATGCGCCTGGCGAACCTGATCGCGGGAAACTCCGAGTTGGCAGCGGGAATAGAGACAACCGTTGACGGCCCGATACTTCGATTCGACTGCCATGCCTATGCGGTGGTCGTCGGAGCCGAGGTTGCGATCGACGGACGGTCGATGCCGCCGGCCGTCGTTCTCGAGGTTGCCGCTGGCGCCCGCCTGAGCGTCGGCCCGTCCGTGGGCCTCAGGGGGTACCTCGCAACGACCGGGGGAATCCTCGGTCCGGAGCTGTTCGGAAGCTGTTCGTCGGACCTTCTATCCGGATTGGGTCCAGGGCCGCTGCAGGCGGGAGACGAGCTTGCACTAGGCGACTCCGGTCACCCTCGGGGTTACGCCGCGCGGTTGGTGCGCGGCTCCACACTTCGGATTCTTCCTGGCCCTGAGCCCGTAAATCGCGCTTCTTTGGCAGCGTGGGCAAGCGAGCGTTTTCAGGTCACCTCGGACAGCAATCGGATCGGAGTAAGGCTCGCGAGGTCTCAGCCCCTTGAGCTCTCAGTGTCATCACGAGGTTCTCACGGCATGGTGCACGGCGCGGTCCAGATGCCGCCGGCCGGAGATCCGATCGTCCTACTCTGCGACCACGCAACGATGGGCGGCTATCCGGTCGTTGCTACCGTCATCTCGGCGGACCTCGGTGAGTTGGCCCAGCGCCGTCCAGGAGAATCGGTTGAGTTCGAGATCGTCAACCTGGAGCAAGCTCTCGAAGCGCGCTCGGCGGTTGACCGCCAACTTGCTCGAGCACCTTCTGGGCTTTATCCGAGGACGCTTCAGGAGTAGCGCATACGATCAGCCTGCGAGCAGCCTCGCTGCAGCTGCAAGTCCGATGAGAATGATCACGACTCGAAGTGGACCAGCGGGAACCCTGAGCGCCAATCGGGCCCCTGCGTACCCGCCGACAAGGCTTGCTACTGCGAGGAGTCCCGCATAAGTCCAAGCGATGTGGGCCGCCACCACGAAGACGGCCGCCGCGATCGTGTTCACCCCGAGGGATATCACGGATCGCAATCCGCTCAACCGAGCCAATCGATCGGGCATCGCGATACCAAGCACACCGAGCAAAAGCACCCCGAGTCCTGCACCGAAATACGCTCCGTAGGCGCATGCCGCGAGAACGCCACCTTGCGCCACCAGCCACCTGCTCCGCCCCCCGGCGCGGTCCAGCCGCCGTGAAAGTAGCGGTTGAAAGGCAAAGAGGCCGCAAGACACGAGGATCAGATACGGAGCCGCTCTGCTGAACGCGCTGCTCGGGGTCAAGATCAGCAGTACTGCGCCTCCGACCGCGCCTGTTATCGCAACAGGCGCGAGGGTTCGCAATCTGTCCACTTGGCCTGGGATCTCGCGGCGGAACCCCGCAACGCCACCGAGGTATCCCGGAAATATCCCGACGGTCGAGGTGACGTTCGCACGCAGCGCGGGAACTCCTACCGCAAGAAGTACTGGGAACGAGACCAATGTGCCGCCCCCCGCAATGCCGTTCACAATCCCGGCGCCTAGTCCCGCGAGCGCGATGAAAACGTCGCGCCACGGACCGGTGACGGCTACCAGCACTGCCGTCGCTCCACCATCGTCGGACGGTGTAAGAAACGAGTCGGCTAAGGGGTGAAGTAGATGATAACGTCGATCCGCTCCATCACCTCGTCGTCGAGTTGTGGGATCACGTCCAGCGCCTTCATGTTCTCTTGTACCTGCTCCACGCGACTTGCACCAGTTATGACGGTGGAAACGTGGGGGTTGCGGGCACACCATGCGATCGCGAGCTGCGAGAGCGTGCACCCGAGCTTGTCGGCCACTTCCTTCAGATCCCGGACACGCTTGTTCCGTTTGGGGTTCGTCAGCTGGTGAGTCAACCACTCGTATCCCGGAAGAGAAGCCCGGCTGCCGTCGGGCACGCCGTCGAGGTACTTGCCGGTGAGCAAACCCGATGCGAGGGGGCTCCACGTCGTCAGTCCGAGACCGATGTCCTCGTACAGGCGCGAGTACTGCTTCTCTACCTTCTCGCGGTTGAAAATGTTGTACTCAGGCTGTTCCATCACGGGTTTATGGAGGTGGTGCCGGTCCGCCACATCCCAGGCCGCGCGGATCTCGTCCGCCGACCATTCGGAAGTGCCCCAGTAAAGAGCTTTACCGGAAGAGACGATGTCGGACATGGCCCAGACCGTCTCTTCGATGGGCGTCTCGGGGTCAGACCGGTGACAGAAGAGCAGGTCGACAAAGTCGAGCCCGAATCGTTCCAGTGAGCCGTCGATCGCCTGGAGGAGGTATTTGCGGTTCAGTGTGTTGCGCATGTTGGGCCCGTCGTCGAGACCCCAGAAGACCTTCGTCGACACGAGGAAGTCGTTGCGTTTCCACCCGAGCCGCTCTATGGCCTTCCCCATGATCCGCTCTGACTCGCCGCCGGAATAGGCCTCCGCGTTGTCGAAGAAGTTGACGCCAGCCTCTCTGGCGGCTGCGATGCAGTTGACGGCGAGCGAAACGTCGAGTTGCGGGCCAAATGTGACCCAGGACCCGAACGAAAGCACGCTGACCTTCAGGCCCGAGCGACCGAGCCGTCGATACTCCATGTCCACTTGGACTCTCCCGTCTCTTCGGTGTGCGACCGTCTGTCAGCGACAACGAGGTCGTGACGCGGCCAGCCTACGAGGAACGGGTGGGCTCACGCCCAAGTGTACGGATCCCTCCAAGCCCCCCATCGGCCCGCGAACCTCGGTCCTTGAGATGCTTGACGTAGAAATGCGGATGTCGAAATCTTGCTCAGGCTGGTGAGTGCGCGCGTCAATGGACAGCCGCTTGCGGCACCGGATCCGGGCGAATTCGAGAGAGTTCTTCCGCGACGAGTCTCTCGCGCTCCTCGAGGTCCCTTCGCGCCGCAGCCGGGCTCCAACGCCCTTTCATCGCGAAGACGAGCAGCAAGAAGACGACCTGACCCCCGATGCACACCCACCACCAGGTCTTCCACTGGTTCGGAGAGGCTTTCTGGGCAGGGACGATAACCATCTCCTGGTGAAGCAGGGACTCCAGGTCCGTCGCACCAACTTTCGCGATCTGCGCATTCGTGACCGGCGTGCCGGCCTGGATCGCGGACGCAAGTGGCTGAAACTTGAGCAGCGCCGACGCCTCGGTGCCCGGCGGCACAAGGAGCCGCTCGTCATCGAGCACTTGGCGAAGGTTCGGATCGGCGATGGCCGCGATCTGCGCGTTCGTGACAGGCGTGCCGGCCTGGATCGCAGATGCGACGGGTTGGAATTTGCTGAGGGTCAACGCTTCGGTGACTCCGCCGAGCGACGCCGGGATGGCCGAGGCCGCAACGAGGACGTTATGGGTCTTCGGGTAAGCCACGAGCAGAGCTGCGAGGGCCTCGGGTCCCTTTTGTCCGGTCGAGCGGAGCTCGGCTAGAACGCTCGCCGGTGCTGTCGGCGCGACCGGCGCTCCGGGAAGCGTCGATGGGACATACGGCTGAGCGGCCTGGAATGCCTGCAACTCCGCGAGACTGCTCGGATGAGTCTTCGGGAAGTTCCGAAGAATGTCCGCAAGCGCTGAGGCGGCTGGTTGATGGAGTGCATCGAGAGATGCGAGAACACTCGCAGGCACAGGTGCCGGAGGTTTCGCTCCAGGCGAAAGCGAAGGCACATAGGGCTGGGCCGTTTGGAACTCCTGCAACTCGGTACCAGCCGCGTAGTGGTCCGTAAGTGTCGTGGCCGTCGTGATCACGCGTGGCAGGACCAGGAAAGAGATCGCTACAACGATACGAAGTATCCAGCCCCAGACCGCGAGCCCGGTGGCCGCGAGCGCGGGGTTGTGCGCCTCGACCGCTTCTGTGTATCCGGCCATCCAGGGCGTATAGGCGACGCCGATCGAGACTCCGAGCAGTACAACCATGACAACGTTGGAGTAATACGAGGTGGTCGTCCCGTGGCCCGTTTGCGAGATGAGCACGAGAGTCATGACGATCGTGCCCAAAGCGCCCAGGACCATGAACGGTTTTCGGACTCTCAGTCGGTCTGAGATCGCACCCACGAGGATCAGTGTCACTGCGTCTGCGGTCCAATACCAGGTGTTGATCCCGTTGGCGTTCGCGGCTGTCCGGTTGAACACGACAACCCAGTAAACGGTCAGCACGCTCACCGACACGTAGTAGATGAGCAAGAACACCGCCACCGCTACTGACGAAGACACCAGGTCGAGCTTGAGCATCGAACGGATCGGATGAGCTGTCGCAGCTTCCACATCGACGCCTAGTGCACGCGCCTCGATCAGAACCCGCTCGGTCTGACTGACCATCAGTTGGTTCCGGATGCGGGGAGCCAGCTCACGAAGCCCTATCAGGGCTAGGACCACGACGACCATGCAGGCGACCCCGGAGATCACGAACTGGTCCTGCCAGGGCGCAAGATGGGGGAGCGTGTGGTTGGCCACAACGGCTGCGACGAGACTTCCGACCACAGGTCCAAGCGCCCAGAACCCCATTGCCGACGCTCGACCCAACTGAGGGGAGAAATCGCGTATGAGCGCCGGCGTCGAAACCAAGATGATTCCTTCGACGAACCCGATCACCACGTATGCGAGAGCGAAACCGAACTTCGAATGAATGTTCGGGACACCGACCAGTTGGACGAGTCCCACGATGAGGGTTCCGATGATGGTGAGGTTGGCGCGGCCGATCTTGTCGGACAAACCACCTATGAATGCAGTGAACGCCCCCACCGCGTTCGAAACGACCAGCAAATAAAGGAAGTACTGGAACGACATGTGGTAATAGGGCAGGAGCAGCGGCACGACTGCACCTTCGACGTAGTACAAGTAGTAGAGCATCATCGTGGTCATAACCACGATGCCCAGGTAGAAGTAGCGCGCTCCCGGCTTGGGATAGTGGTCCAGCTGCCTCGTCAACAGGGCCGTTCTGAGACGGTTGGGCTTCGGCTCTTGCGTCACTGCATTCGTCGCCATCGGGCCTCCTGTGGCGATGCTACAGCGGAAGCCTCAGCTCAGTTCAGAAAAACAGAGCACGCCCGGAAGGCTATGGCCGAGTCGGCGGCGCGAGGCATTCCCGCATGCAGCACCGCTCGCGAAAACGCGCGCTTCGAGGTGCCTGACTTGCGTGCTCGCCCCACCACGCTCGAGATAGCGCGGAGGCGGAAGGATCGACCGAGCGTCCGAGGATGAACACCCCGGCCACGCTGACTCCGGCTGCACCGAGAGTGGCGACAGCACTGAGCGCGCGTGAACCGGTGATCCAACTGTCGTCTACGACGAGTACCCGGCTCGCGGCGATGTCCCCGCTCTCTTGTGGAACGAAGGCGGTCACTCTCGGCCTCAGGTGACTTGCCGGCTCAGCACCTGCTGACAGTCGCACGACACCCAACGACCTCATCGCCGTTAAGTCACCGAGCACGGCCTCGAGCGGATGAGGTGCGGTACCGATCCGACGGACCTGTGAAGAAGGCACGACGCAGTAGGCCTGGAACCCACTTGTCTCGCGAACAAGGCACGAACCGTGGAGGGAGAGATATTGCGCGGTGCGAACCCGGAGCAAGTTCGCGTAGTGCCTCCTCGCGGCACCGACCGGAGCGTCCTTGTAACGCCTGAGTACGACGTTCCATGGGTCACCAGGTCGGTAAAGACCCATCGGCACGACGGGTGGAACGGATGCCGGATCGGTTCTAAGTCCTTGGCAGATCTTCCGGCAGCACCAGCACTGGACCGATCCTCCGTGAACAGGGCCCCGGCATATACGGCAGACAGTAGGACCGAAACGCGGCGCTGGGATCGGCACGATCCGCGTCCCCTGCCCGCCGTCAACGAGCGAAGTCACACCGCCACCTCCGGCTGCTCTGCGCTTGGAGAGGACCTCGCCTATCTATTCGGTCCCGAGTGTCACGAAATCGATCAGTGGCCCCTCGGTCAGCTTGCTCCTTTCGCTTCGTGACCTTCTCGGTCCTCGTGTCGGTGAAGCAAGAAGGTCCCGGTTGCGCGACTCACGAGTAGGTCAGCGGCGTCGTGAACTGTCGCCTCCCCGTAGGCGACCTGGCGAGCCATTCGAACCACCTCGCCTCGGACCCGAAACGATGCACCAAGCGCTGCGGGTCGCATCGTCTCGGTCTTCATCTCGAGCGTCCCACGCGTTCGGTCCCGCCCGGTCAGCGCCGCGTTTATCGCGAAGTTCATCGCGGCGTCGAGGATCAGGGAGTGGACGCCCGCCTGGGCGGTGCCGTGGGGATTGCACGCCAATTCGGTCGGCGTCCAACTAGCCGCGACCCACCCGAGGTCTTCCCCGTCAACTCCGTACCCATCGAAACTCGCCCCGACGAGGCCGATGATCTTCATTCCGCCATCCCCAAGCCAGCGGTCCATATCTTTACGTGATTTTTCTTGTGGTTTCACACTACTCCACTTCTGAACTGGCGACACCAGCGACCCGACCCACCGTACCCAAGCCGCTTGGCATGATCGGACCGAATCCCGGTACGATCGGGCTCGTGATATTTCTTGACCGGTCGGTCAGTTTTAGAAGATTCACAGGACAAAGGAGCTTGCAATGACAACCGCCGTCATCGTCGACGCAGTTCGGACGCCAGGAGGAAAGCGCAACGGCAAGCTTCGGGGTTGGCACGCAGTGGACCTGGCTGCTGAGCCGCTCAAGGCGCTCATCCAGCGCAACGACCTCGACCCGGCAATTGTCGACGACGTGATCATGGGATGTGTAATGCAAGTGGGCGAACAGGCGGTGAACGTCGGGCGCAACGCTGTCCTGGCCGCGGGGTTCCCCGAGTCGGTTCCCGCCACGTCCATCGACCGGCAGTGCGGTTCGTCGCAGCAGGCGCTGCACTTCGCCGCTCAAGGGGTTATGGCGGGTGCTTACGACGTGGCGATCGCCGGCGGTATCGAGCACATGACCCACACGCCGATGGGCTCGTCGGTCGTCAGGGACCTCGGCTTTCCTTTCGGCCCGGAGATGATGAACCGCTACCAGGAGCGCGGCGGGTTGGTCTCACAGGGCATATCTGCGGAACTGATCGCCGACCAATGGAACCTGACCCGCGAGCAACTCGACGAGTTCAGCGCGCGCTCTCAGGAATTCGCAGCGCGGGCCACCGAGGAGGGTCGGTTCGAACGCGAGATCGTTCCTGTCGCTGTGAAGGACGACGAAGGCAAGGTTACCGACGAGATCATCAAGACCGATGAGGGAATCAGGCCAGGCACGACGGTCGAGGTACTCGCGAATCTGAAGCCCGCCTTCAAGGCGGACGGCAAGGTGACCGCGGGTAACTCCTCGCAGATCACAGATGGCGCATCCGCCGTCCTCGTGATGAGTGAGGAGAAAGCCGCAGCGCTCGGCCTCACTCCCCGGGCGCGCTTTTCCGCGTTCGCTCTCGCCGGCGTCGACCCGATCACCATGCTTACAGGTCCCATTCCAGCTACGAAGATCGTGCTCGAGCGCGCCAAGCTCTCGATGGACGACATCGACCTGACGGAGATCAACGAGGCATTCGCTTCGGTGGTGCTCGCTTGGGAGAAGGAACTTCACCCGGATATGAGCAAGGTGAACGTCAACGGCGGAGCGATCGCAATAGGTCACCCTCTGGGCGCATCGGGAGCAAAGCTGATGGCGACCCTGGTGAACGAACTCGAGCGCACGGGTGGTCGCTACGGACTGCAGACGATGTGCGAAGGTGGCGGGATGGCCAACGCCACCATCATCGAGAGGCTCGGATAGAGCCGGGCGCTCGCCTCAGAGTTCAGCGGTACTGCGTCGCGAGCCCGAGACCCGTCACCAACGCGGCAATGCCGCCAGCGAGATACCAGCCTGACCCGTGCCCTGGGAGGACCTCGACGTAGCTCAGGATGATCACAAGAGCTCCTGCGAGGAACGCGACGAGGATGAGCGGTCCCATCCAGACCGGGCTCACTTTCCGGCTGCGAGGTATCGGGGGCGTGTAGCGGGCGCTCGCCGTCTGGGGCTGGCGCACCGCGCGCGTTGTCGCCCGTCCGGTCGAGCGACCCTTCCGTGAGGCCCCGCCTGGTCCTTGCTTCCCGCTCGCCATGGGCGACGAGGATACTCAGCGCGGGAAGCCTCTCAGGCTCCGGAGGTAGATTTGGCGTTCGTGCCACCACGGGTGCTGCTTGTCGACAACTACGACTCGTTCGTTTACAACCTGGTCCAGGAGCTGGGCGAGCTCGGAGCGGAGCCTGTAGTCCATCGCAACGATGCGATAGATGTGGCAGGCATACGGTCTGAACACCCCGACGCGATCGGTGATATCTCCGGGTCCCGGGCGGCCGGAGGATTCGGGAATCAGCCTTGCGGTTGTCGAACAGCTCTCAGGCCAGATTCCGATTCTCGGCGTGTGTCTCGGCCATCAATGCATCGGGCAGGCCTTCGGGGCAAAGATTGTCGGTGCGCCGGTCATCATGCACGGCAAGACCTCGACTGTCAGCCACGACGGACGTGGTGTCTTCTCGGGCCTGCCCAATCCCTTCGTCGCCACTCGTTATCACTCACTCGTCGTCGATCCCGAATCGGTGCCGGAGACTCTGGAGGTCACTGCGACCTCGTCGGACGGCGTGATCATGGGGCTTCGTCACCGCCAGCTAGCCGTTGAGGGCGTTCAGTTCCACCCCGAATCAGTGCTAACGACCTCTGGGCCGCGACTGCTCGAGAACTTCCTCGGACTCGTTTCGTCGGTACGGACCTGATTCGCTGACCATCCCGGGATTCTCGAGAGCAACGGACCGTTAGCCTGGCGTCTCGATGAATGCCGGTCTTGTCGACCTCAGAAGTGACACCGTTACCCGCCCTACGGCAGAGATGCGCAAGGCGATGTCCGAAGCTGAGGTGGGTGATGACGTCTACGGTGAAGACCCCACCGTTGCGCGCCTCGAGGAGCAGTTCGCGTCCAGGTTGGGCAAGGCGGCCGCTCTGTATGTGCCCTCGGGGGTCATGGCGAACCAACTGGCTCTAAGAGTGCTCGCAAGGCCCACTCGCTTCGTCATCGCGGGTCGTCGACAGCACGTAGTCGCGTACGAGGATGGCGCAGCCGCTTCGAACAGCGGAGTGCAGTTCCACACACTTCCGGACGAGGACGGGACGATCTCCCCTGCCGGCATCCGCTGGGCCATAGAAGCGGGCAACCACCACATGCCGAAGCCGTCACTCGTGTGTGTCGAGAACACACATATGGCGGCGTCCGGTGTGCCATGGCACCCGGCCGATCTTGAGGCTGTACTCCAGGCGGCTGGAGACCTCCCGGTTTACATGGACGGCGCTCGACTCTTCAATGCTGAAGTGGCAACGGCCATACCTGTAGCCCAGGCTTGCGCGGGCACCGCTTCGGTCATGTGCTGTCTTTCAAAGGGTCTTTGCGCCCCGGTAGGTTCGGTCCTGGCCGGAGACACCGACATGATCGCTGAAGCCCGGACCGAACGGCACCGACTCGGTGGCGCGATGCGGCAGGCAGGCGTCATCGCCGCGGCGGGAATCGTCGCTCTCGAAACGATGGTTGAACGCCTCGTTGACGATCACCGCAGGGCGAGGCGCCTAGCCGAAACGGTTGCAACACGTTGGCCTGACGCAGGGTGCGATCCAGACCGAGTCCGAACGAACATCGTGGTCTTCACTCACCCGGACCCTCCCAAACTGTTTGCACACCTTCAGACGTATGGGGTGCTTGCCGGCACCATCGCGCCGGACGTCGTGCGCCTGGTCACCCATAACGATGTCGATGACGAAGGCCTCACCAAGGCACAAATTGCCTTGGAATCTGCTCCTTAGTCCTTGAGCACGCCACTCGTCACCCGGCACGTTTCGCTTACGTCAGACAACCTCGCGTCGAAACGCCGCCAGTTGATATTCGCCCGGAAGCGAGGGTCCTGTCGGAAACACTGCCGCAGTGGTGGTTGGGGACAAGTGGCACTTGGAACCGTTTCCGATCGTGATCGTGACGTTGCTCCCCGCAGAGACGGGTGTTCCCGGTCCCGGGTTCTGACTCGTCACCCTTCCACAATCCTTGGAGGCATTGTCATGAGTGTCGTATTGCGACACCGGAACCAAGTTCGCCGAATTCAGCTGGCTCTCAGCGTTCTGCTGTAGATCGCCCACGACGCCGGGCACATTGACAGGCGGGCCGGTCGATATGACGAGGTTCACTGAAAACCCTGCCGGCTCCATCGTTCCCGGGCCTGGGATCGTCGTGATCACGCTGTTCTGTGCGACGGTGTTGGACGGCATATGTTGGAATTGCGACTGTGGTGCGCACTTCAGACTGCCCGCCTGAATGATCGCGCACGCCGTGGATACGTCGTCGTCTTGTACCGGCGGAATCGCGAAAGTATTCACGCGGGTTGTTGTCGACGTCGACGAGGAGGTCGTCGTCGACACCTGCGACACGGTGAGAGTGACGGTGGAGTTTTTGGGGACCTGAGTGTTCCCCGGGGGGGTCTGAGTGCACACGTCGCCGTTGGGCCTATTGCAAGTTGCCGGAATTGTGACGGACTGAAGGCCCGATTCGGTCAGCAGCGTCTGCGCGTCCTTGAAGGTGAAGCCGACAACAGATGGAACCAGAACTTCCGTCGGGTTCGGGGTTCCAGACCCAACTTGAAGTGTTACGGACTCGCCCCTGTGGACCTGTGACCCCGCAGTCGGATTCGTTACGAGCACGATGCCGCGCTGCGACGCGCTGCTCGGCTTGATTTGGACTATGGGATCGAGGCCCTTGGCGCGAAGCGCGGATTCGGCCGGGGCCTGCTGCTCGCCCGTGACGCTAGGGAGTGCGAACGATGTCTGTTTCGAAGCCCCAATGTGCCACCACCCCAAGGTGTTTCCGAGAAACAACAGGACCACTGCAAGCGCCAGAAGGAGAACCGCCAGAATGCCGACGTAAAGGCCCGTCCGAGACGGTTCCTCCTCCTCGACATATGGGGGCTGGACCTGGGGCAACGCCTGGGTCTGTCCGGACAAGGGTTGAGCCTGGGTGACGCCGGTCGGCACGGGACCCGCTCCGACGGCCCTGCCTTCGCGGAATCTGAGGAGGTCGACGCGCAGGTCGCCTCCCGTTGCATAGCGGTACTCAGGAGATTTGGCCATGCACTTGAGGATGATCGCCTCGAGGTCCTGCGGTACCGACGGATTGAACTGTCTGGGCGCGGGAGCCTGCTCACGTACGTGCTTCGAGGCGACAGATACCGGGGAGTCACCGACGAACGGCGGTCGGCCGGCCACCATCTCGTAGAGAACGACGCCCAGAGAGTAGATATCGCTTCGGGCGTCAACCCCGAGGCCCTCTGCCTGTTCCGGTGAGAAATAGGTCGCCGTCCCCATTACTGCTCCGGTCTGGGTCAAGCTCTCGTCGGTGTTCACCGCACGGGCGATGCCGAAGTCGGTGACCTTTACCTGGCCCTCGTCGGTGATGAGGACGTTGCCGGGTTTTACGTCGCGGTGGATAACGAGATGACGGTGGGCGTAGTCGAGCGCAAGAGCCACATCCGCAGTTATCTCAGCCGCTCTGTCCGGATGAAGAGGTCCCGCGGTACGCAGTATGGAGGACAAAGCGCGCCCGTCGATGAATTCCATCACAATGAAGTACGTTCCGGAGTCCTCGCCCCAGTCGAACACGGGCACAATATTCGGGTGCGACAAGTTGGCGGCCGCCTGTGCCTCTCGCCGGAAGCGCTCTACGAACGTTCGGTCGATCGAGAGTTCAGGAAATAGCACCTTGAGTGCGACCGGACGGTCCAAGAGGCGATCATGGGCGCGGTAAACCTCAGCCATCCCGCCGCGTGCGACCAGATGAACCAGTTCGTAACGCCCTGAAAGGACGCGCGGCGCAGCGGTTGAGTCCATGTGTGTCAAAGCCTATGTCCTCGCATATTCCTAACCCCGGCATCGCGGTCTGCGATTCTGTCGCCGGGAGGGCGAATTCCGTCAGTCGTAGACGGGGACCAATCGTGGCGAAAGCTCATCCGTTGCCGCCGAAGAGTCCGGGGAGTCCGGAGAGCACATTCTTCACGATCGGTCCCGAGACAAGGGCTCCGGTCGCGGACAGCGCCTGGTCGGGGACGACCACTGCGATGGCGACCTGTGGATGGCTCGCCGGCGCAAAGGCAATCATCCAGTCGGTCGTGCCCTTGCCTGCCTGCGCAGTACCTGTCTTTGCTGCGACCTGCCAAGACGGGGGGAAGATGCCGTGCGCGGTTCCGTTGGGTTGTGTCACCACACCCTGCATCAAGCTCGAAATGGCCGAAGCAGTCTGGGGCGACGTAGCGCGGAGCCAGGTTTTCGGCTGGTACGTCTGGAGAATGTTGTCTTTGGGGTCGAGGATCTGCGACATGACGTGTGGCGTCATGATCACGCCGTCGTCGGCGATCGCGGACGCCACCATCGCCATTTGGAGCGGCGTGGCCAGTACATCTCCTTGGCCGATTGCGGAGTAGGCGACGAACGGCTGGTCCTGCTGGAGACTCAAAGCCGACATGCACGGGGTCGGGGGAGATGTGAACAGGTTCTTCGTCATGCACGACACAGAGAAGGGGTCCGTGGGTAGGTCGATCGGCGGACGAGCTCCGAATCCGAACGAAGCTGCTTCTGTGACAAGGTTCTGAGCGCCGAGGGCGATACCGAGCGCCGCATACCCGGTGTCGCAAGACGGCGGGAGCATCTGCTGGAGAGTCCCACCACACGGGCCAGGCTCAGCGTTGTGTATGTACAAATTGGTGCCCGGTGGTTTGTAAGCGGGCAAGAAGGGAAACGACTGAGTGGCCAGCTGAGGGTCATGGTCGTAGGCGGCAGCGCTCGTTATCACCTTGAAGGTCGACCCAGGAAAGAACGCCGTGTCCAAGGCCATTGGAACGCCGTTGACGAAGCCATTCGGACCTGCCGCCTTGTAGACGTTCCATCCGGCTTCTTCCGTCGCCAGGCTCGTTGAGGCGAGCGGGTTCGGATCGAATGAAGGATTGGAGTACATCGCGAGGATGTTCCCGCTCGACGGGTCGAGCACCACTACTGCGCCCTGGTTGGTCCCTAGAGCCTGGCGAGCAAGTGATTGAAGCTTCTCCGACAAAGTCAGCACGACAGTGTCGGTGCCCTGCTCCGTCTTGACCAGGTCGCCGAGGTTTCGAAACGGCTGAGTCTTGAACGTGAGCTCGTTGTTGTACTGGGATTCGACTCCTGTGAACGTTCCGTAGTTGAAAGAGGTAAAGCCGACGATCTGGCTGAAAAGCGGTCCGGTCGGGTAAAGCCGCTGGTACTTGTAATAGGTACTCGAGGGATTTGGCTTTGACGTCGCGAGCACCACACCATCACTGCTGACGATGGTCCCGCGCGGCTTGGCGTACTCGTTCTCCACGGTGACCGGGTTACGAGCTGCGTGCTGGTACTGGTTCGCCTTGAGTCCCTGAATGTTGTCGAGTTGGACCAGCAACGCGCAGAAGCAGACGATCATCGCCACCCCGAACCAGCGGATACGTCTAGCCATTACCCGGTCCCTCCCTTCTTCAGAGTCGTGGGCGAGCCGGGCGCTTGAGCGCGGGCGCGGGTAGATGAAGTCGACGAAGGCTTCGCGGTCGTGGGGGGAGGTGAGGTCGTGGGTGGGGAGGTCACCACTGGTTTTTGCACCGTGGGACACCGGGCGATTGACGGGAGGCTCGATGACGGAGCAGTAGTTGTCGTTTCACCATAGACGCCCTGCTCGTACTGACATTGGGTCAGGACCATACGTCGGAGGAGGGCTCTAGCCGCCGCGGCTGAGGACTCGGAGTAGGTGCCGTTGACCAACCCAGCGATTTGATTGGCCGGTACTTCCGCCGTCGTCACCCCGGTTCGGTCGACGGTCTTGGGCTCGAACCACAGAAAGCCCCCCGGCTTGCCTTGATCCACCACTACCTGGCTGCTCTGGATGGTCAGGAAGTAGGACGAGTCCAGGTACAACCGGATAAGCCCCCAGGCTCCGGCCAGTACCGCAGCGATCGCAAGCACGAACACAACCAGTCGAACTGTTAACAGACGTGGAGATCGTTGGGCCGTCGGATCTCTGCGCCTCCTTGCACGCGCTGGCCGCTCTTCTTGCTCGACTTTCGCCCGTTCATCGGGACGAGCTTCAACTAGAACTCCCCCGGCGCGAGTTTCTTCTCGATCTTCGGGCGTCTTCGATCGTGTAGGCGAGGTGGCTCGCAGAACAGGCGACCCGGCCAGCGTCGCCGAACGTGTCAGCGGTACCGGTCTCGGGGAGGCTGGCTCGCCGTCTTGTCCGTTCGAGGCGGCCGCCGTTCCGGCAAGCGGGAGTTCAGAGTCTTCGGTCGCCACGACGTCGAGAACGACGACGGTGACGTTGTCGTTTCCACCTTCTTCGTTTGCGGCCCGAACAAGTTCCTCTGCAGCCTGAGCAGGATTCTCGGTAGAGACAAGAATTGTCTTGATGATTCCCTCGTCCACCTCGTTGCTCAAGCCGTCTGAGCAAATGAGATAGCGGTCGCCGACCTGGGGGACGAGTTCCCAAGCGTCCACCTCGACGACCGGCGCAACGCCGAGCGCTCGGGTGAGGATGTGGCGTTGTGGGTGTTGCGCAGCTTGGCCCGGAGTCAGCTCACCTCGAGCGACCAACTCCTCTGCAACCGAATGATCGGTCGTGAGCTGCTCCAAAACGCCGTCGCGCAACAGGTACGCACGAGAGTCTCCAACGTTGACGAGCGCTAGCCGGTCGACGTCGTTCTCCGGATCCTTGATAAGCGCTGCCACAGTGAGAGTTGTGCCCATCCCACGCAAATCCCATTCGGCCCGTCCCCGGTCCCAGACGGCCTTGTTCGCTTCTTGGACGGCGGCGAGAAAGCCCTCGACGGTGGGTTGCCGTTCGAAGGCCGTTTGCAATGCATCCACAGCGGTCCGAGCGGCGACATCGCCACCTGCGTGACCGCCCATACCATCGGCGACCCCGTATAGAGGGCCGCTTTCGATCGCCAGGTCCTCGTTGACCGAGCGGACAAGCCCGACGTCCGAGGCGGACCCTGATCGAAGGCTTGTCACGAGTGCTCCGGATCGACCGGGCATCCGTTCACCGCGAGACCTCGAATACGGTTCCGCCGACTTGAACCAGGTCTCCCCGGTCGACCTTCGCGGGTGCCGTGAGCCGTTCTCCGTTCAACCACGTCCCGTTCGTGGAGCCAAGGTCTTCGACCCACAGGGTGCCGTCGCGCCTATACACCCGGGCGTGGATGCTCGAGGTATAAGCGTCGTCGACACGCACTCCGCAGCCAGGTGCTCTGCCCACCGTTACCTCTTCGGGCAGTTCGTAGGTTCGGCCTCTCTCCCCTTCGGGCTCGGCGACTCGTAGAACAAGCCGCGCTCGTCTGCCAGAGCGACCGGAGGGAGCGGGTGTCGGCCGGGCATCAGCAAGGACTGCCGCCGCACCTCGAACTTTCGGAGGTCGCACCTCGACCCAGACCGCCCGAATGACGCGAAAGAAGAACAGCCAGATGAGTACGACGAGGAAGACGCCGAGCGTCCGTGCAAGATTGGAGTTGTTGAGGACTGTCAGGTCGAACACGGGCTTTAAGAGGCCTCGAAACGAACGGTCGACGTACCCACCTCTATCTCGTCTCCGTCATTGAGCAGCTGCTCTTTGACGCGTACGCCGTTTACCCGTGTTCCGTTCGTCGAACCCAGGTCGACAACCAAGACGTCGGATCCGCGTCGTCGGATCTCGGCGTGCCTTCGGCTGACGTTCGGGTCGTTCAAGACGACGGCGCACTCGGGCAGCCGGCCGAGGACCAACGATTGAGCACCGATGGTAATTCTCCGACCGTCCGTGAGCCTGATCGAACCCGCAGGCAGGCCGTCGGGACCCTCACGGACCTCAGCGTCGATTGAGTATCGATTGGGTCGAATCTCTGGATCCTCGCAAATCTCCACCTGTACCGGGCCTACGAATTCGTAGCCCTCAGTTCGAGCATGCTCTCGCGCCGCGTCCCCGAGCTCACGTGCTAGCGAATCGAGAAACGACGAGAACCGCTCATAATCTGCTGACGGGAGATTCACTTTGAAGTGATTGGGCGCGATCAAGCCGCGCACGCCCACCCGTCGGCCAAGGTCCATCTCGCGAGTTATGCGGCGGCCGATCTCGACCGGCTGCAGCCCTGAGCGGAACGCCTTGGCGAAGGCGCCTTCGACCAATCGCTCGAGACGTTGCTCGAACTGCTGGAGTCCCATTGTAGGCAACGAGCCTACCGGGCAAGGGGTCTCATCCGGGGGCGATTGGGACTCCGATCTAACTCGACAAACCCCGCGACCAGCGTGTTCGCGCAACACTCACTGCTCGGTGCGATCGAGTCGCCACCCCTCGTGCTAACCCATGATCGGTTTGGATACAGCCCCGTGAAGGCGCCGAGGCGCGTTGACTCAACCAGAGAGGTCCCAAAAGGGCACAGCTATGCTCAGCCCCTCGGGGCGAGTGGCGGAATTGGCAGACGCGCAGGATTCAGGTTCCTGTGTCCGCAAGGACGTGGGGGTTCAAGTCCCCCCTCGCCCACTTTTGTCATGTCGCGAGACATCGGAGACAGGTGTCGCGCGACATCGTGGACACTCTGACTCAGAGGCGTCCTAGCGGCGTACTACTTACCCGCGCTGCCCGCCTCTTCTCGTTAATGCGTTGCTCAACCGGTGGGGCACCAGGGGTTGGCTGGGGCGCCGTTCCTGCCGCCGAAGCCGGAACACGGGTCCGACATGCTGGGCAAACTCGACGACGCGGAGTTCTCGAGCGCCGAAACAGGTCCTTGATACGGCCCAGGACCGGTGTAAGTGCCCGCTCTAGCGCCGGGAAGCGGCCGCATCTTCACCGCGGTCTGGCGAGGGTAGTTGGCTCCAGGTGGACAGACCGTTCCTCCTTTCACCGGCCCGACGGAGATCGAGCCCGAGTCACACGCCACCTCGTCCGCGAAAAGCGCGTTCGCGTCCGGCGGAACCGTGGAGCCGGTGCACTTGGGATAGAGCGTTTCGATGCCCGGAGGAGACGTCGTGAGCTGGCCACCGAGGTCGCTGTTGCCACTGAAGCAGTCGGTCGGGCCGGGCTCGGCGTTTACCGCCGCGATGTCTCCGTTCGTCGGGTTCCCATAGGAGCCGTTGTCGAGGTACTTGTTCCCGCTGATGGCGTCGCCGTACTCGTCAAACAAGCATGCGGCCTGTAGCTGCGTGCCACCCGTGCACGGTGGCCCGCTGTCGGGATAGGGGACGAGGATGACGCCCCACGCGTCGTTGTGCTTGAAGGTGTTGTCCACGATTGCATCGTCGCGCGCACCGGAGAGAGACGTCCCGGTACCTACCGGCCCTGCAGCCGCAGAACCATGGGTGGGCACGTTCGGGTCGTTGTTGTTCTCGGAGAGGTTGTTGGAGAAGACCCAACAGATCCCTGCCGGCACCCCAGGGACCGGGGGAGGCACTGTGTAATTCCCGTCCGGGTTAAGGTCCTGCAGGTTGCATGACCCGTTCTGAGGCGGAGGGTTGTCACCATTCTGGCTGTTGGTGTCGAAACCGTCCTCGTTGTCGTCGAACTTCGAATTGTGGATCCACATCCAGCCGCCGGAATTGGACCCCGAATAGCCGAGTGCGTTGTGCTCTGCCCAGGCATGCTCCACTTCTTGGTCACACTGGTCCTGGCATGCACCGATGTAGTAGCCCGAGTCGTTGAAGTTCGAAGCGTAGGTCTGGTCCCACATCCCGCCACTCCAGTCGCTCGAGAAGATGCCGTAGGCGGCCGCTGTCTGCTCACCGCCTTGTGGGTCGTTGGGGTTGAAGTAGGTGCTCGTCGCAGTCATGTACTGGCCGACGTACCCGCCCTGGTAGTCGTGGAAGACGTTGCCGCCACCGGCCCCTCCGTTCCACCAGATCTCGTTACCCGCGCCTCCGCCACTGCCAGTGCCGTTGAGGAAGTTGCAGACGGTGAGGTTCTGAACCCAGGTACCAGCGGCCTGCCACACCATCACTCCGTTGAACCCTTCACCGTTCGAAGCATTCGATGGTCGGAGCCCGTTCGGACCGTCGACCGGAGGACCGTAGACCTGGTCGGAGGGAGAGGTGCTGCAGGGAGGGCCCGACTTCGTGCCGTCGATGATGACTTTGTCTCGGTTCATGCCGATCAACCACACGTTGGCGCCGGTGATCGTGATGGCAGCTGGATCCTGCCCGGGCTCCGCTTGAGGGTTCTCGTACGGATTTGTCTTGTAGTCGCCGGGCGCCAGAAGCACGAATGTGTCTGGCGCGATCCCCGCGTCCGGGCCAGTGGTCGGAGTGTTCTGGGTGGCCCAACTTTGGGCAGCGTTGACTGCGGCCTGAACGGTGTCCACGTCCTGCGTGGTGGAGAAGTTCCCGACTACACCGTCGAAGGTACCGATCGCGAAAACGTTCGGCGGCCAAGTTGTGATCGCTTCGACGCGGTCCGCAGGTGTCCACTTCAACCCTGCCAATGCGACCAGCGCGATGCATGCGACGAGCGCGATCGTCCGCAGCGCAAGGGGGTGGAGAAGCCGGTTCGACATGTGATGCCTTATCTTTCGATGCTTACGGAAGAGACCTTTCGGTGCCTGCGGAACAGCGCAGGAGCCTTGCCAGCTGTTCGGGAGTACAGCCGGCTCAGCGGTTCCCCCGCCGACAACTTGTTGTGGCCCGTGCTGACGTACCCGCGTCCGGGGGTCCCGGAAACGTTGATGGCAATCTGTACCGGCCTGCTGCGCAGCGACCTACTGCTTCGGGCTTTTTCGGCCACCCTGTACCAGTGAGAGCAGTTAGGTACGGCTGAAAAGCGGCCAAGCGCGCTGGCGGCAACTGGCGTAGCACAGTGATACCTCCTGGCTAGGCAGGTACCGGCGGTTCGTGTGCGGGGTTGGGGGCAACGACTGGTCGAGCTCAAGTGTCCCGTGTGGGTGCCGAAACTTGTCCGGCATCGGCGACCTGCCTCTTTCCCCCTTTGATTGTGCCCGCAAGTATGTCGGAACTCGGAGGCAACAGCCTGGAAACTTGCCGGTTACCGGCCCAGTCCCCGTCCTGGGGGGGCTGTCGGTGGCCCACTTCAACTCCCACTCACCACACCCAGGGGACTCGACCTGCCTAGCCGCCGCAGCTCTCCACGCCGGCCAAGCTGAGCCTGAACCACCCATGAGGTGTTCGGGCTTCACAGAACTGTCGGCTCGCAGAGTGTACAACGAGATTCCGATATAGGACCGGAGCTCGCTGAGGCTTCTCCAATGATGTACTAATGCACCGTGGTGACCCATTTGCTCCGTTGAGCCAACACAAAAGGCCGAGTTGAGTTGGTGTCATGTCGCGAGTCATCAGAGACAGATCATGATCGAAACTCCCTCAGCGTCACGGGCTGGCAACAGCGCCTGTGCAAATCAGCGGCCCCGGCGATCTCACACTCCGACCGAAGTACGGAGATCACTTGGCCTCCTCGCCGGAGGTGTTTGATGGCCAGTGATCCGGCACCCAGTCTCCCTGCGGGTCGGTGGTCTGCCCCACTTCGATCAGATGACCGTCGGGATCGCGTATGTAACAACGGATCTCGTATTGGTGCTGTTTCGGCGGCGTCAGGAATTCCGCACCGCGCGCGCTCCATTCCGTGAACACAGCGTGCATGTCCGTCACTCGTATATTGAGGAAACTGCTCACCCGGTTGGGATCGGTGGGCGTCTCAAGGGTGACCTCCGGCTTGTCGTCGGTCGGCCCTCCGCCGACGTTGATGATGATCCAACTATTCGACAGTTGGACATACTTGAGCCCTCCGGGTCCGGAGAACGCATCCGTGCCACCGAGCACATCCGTATAGAAGCGGCGAGAGCGCTCGACATCATCCGACACGATGAAGTGGGCCAGCACGATTCCCTCTGGGGGCGTTGGGAGCTCGTCGGCGGGCGTACTCGATGGCCAGTGGCCGGGCACCCAGTCTCCCTGCGGGTCGGTGGTCTGCCCCACTTCGATCAGGTGGCTGTCGGGATCGCGGATGTAGCAACGGATCTCGTATTGGTGCTGCTTCGGGGGCGTCAGGAACTGAGCACCCCGCGCGCTCCATTCGGAGTACACCCTCTCCATGTCCTTGACCCGGATGTTGACGAAGCTGCTCACCCGATTTGGGTCGCCCGACGTCTCCAGGGTGACCTCCGGCTTGTCGTCGGTCGGGCCTCCGCCGGCATTGATGACGATCCAACTATTGGAAAGTGCGACGTTGGTCGGCCCTCCGGGGCTGGAGAACGCGACCCGGCCTCCAAGGACTTCGGTGTAGAAGCGCCGAGAGCGCTCGACGTCGTCCGACACGATGAAGTGTGTGAGCAGGATTCCTTCTTGGGGCGGTGTGACCTCGGCCATTTGCTACCTCTGATGGTCTTCTATGGTCATAGCCGAGCCATCTGCGCCTGCATGGGCTGCAAAGCCGGCGGCATCTTGGCGATCTCCATTCGAAGAGTTTTGAAAGCCAGATCGAAGATGGACGAGAAACTCGGGAACGGCTGGATGACGTCGCTCAACACCTCCAATGGAACGCGGGCGCGTATGGCGAGCGTCGCCTGCTGGAGCCACTCGCCGGCCTCGGCTCCGAGGGCGTAAGCGCCGGTCAACCGCGCGCCGTCGCTGAGCAGGGTCAAGAATCCGTTCGACTGGGCGTACTGGTGGCTGTACGTCGCGGTTTTGGCCACGTCGCTCAAGAGCGTCGTGCTTTTGTAGGGTGCCTCCGCGGCACCGACGGCGGCTGCCTGCGGATCGGTGTACGTCACGCGTGGCACGGCTTCGTAGTTCGTCGGGTGGCTCTCTCCGGCGATGTTCGCCGCCACAACGTCTCCCTCGTACTCGCCGACATGGGTCAGAGGCCAGATCCCGTTGACATCCCCAATGGCCCAAATGTTGTCGCCGGCACGCAGATACTCGTCGACCACGATGCCGCGTGGGTTTGCCTCGATACCGACCGTCTCGAGCCCGATCCCTTCGACACGGGGACGGCGCCCGGTCGCCACGAGCAGTCGCTCTCCTTGCACCGAGGTCCCGTCCGAGAGCCTCACGACATAGTCGCCGCCCTCGCGCGAGGCCTCCGCGGCCTGGACTCCGAGGTGCAACTCGATCCCGTCCCGCCGCAGCGCGTCGGTCAGAGCCACGCCGAGGGGGGCCGGCTCTCGTGGGATGAGCCGATCGGCGCCCTCGACGAGCACGGCCTCACCACCGAGACGCCGTACCACCTGTGCGATCTCGACACCGGCCGAGCCACCGCCGAGCACGATGAGGCGTGTGGGAACCGTCTTCATGGCCGTCGCTTCGCGCGTGCCCCACACCCCGACCAGGCCGTCGAGCCCCGGAATGGGTGGCACGAAAGGATCCGCGCCTGTCGCCACCACGACATGCTCCGCCGTGTAGCGAGTGCCATCCACGTCGACCGCTCCCAGCCCGGCGAGCCGGCCCACGCCCCGGAGCAGCGCGATGCCCCGATCCGCCAGCCATTTCTGCTGTCCCGCATCCGAATACCCGGACACCATGTAGTCCCGCCAGTCCAGCGCCGCCTGCACGTTCACCTCGGCGCTGGCGCCGACGTCGCGGGCGCCCTGGACCGCCTCCCCCGGACGCAAGAGGGACTTGGACGGGATGCACGCCCAGTAGGAGCACTCGCCGCCGACCAGCTCCCGTTCGACCACAGCGACCCGAAGTCCTCGTGCCGCGATGGCCGCCGCGCAGTGCTCGCCGGGCGCGCCGCCGCCCAGCAGGATGACGTCGAAATCGCTCATACAGGAAGCGCCTGGCCGCTTTGTTGGCGCACCATGTACTCGGCGTACCAGTCGGGCCAGTCCAAGTCGGCCCGGCCGACGCGCTTCTCGTGTTCACCGTGCGCCGACGCGGCGCGGCGCAATGCCGCAGCGAGGTCACCGGCGGAGTTGAACGAAGTGGTGGTCGGATCGAGGCGGCCCGGGAGGCGATCGGTCACCTCTTGGAGCAGCCAGCTGTTGCCGTCGGGGTCTTCGAACGTGGCAAAGGAGTTGTAGCTCGCGTGATCCGGATCCGGCCCGTTGACCCGACTACCCGTCCCCTCAGGGTCGAGTTGCGCTCCGGGCGCTCCGGAGTGGAACACCCCGCTGACCGTGGCTCCCCGCCTGACAAGTTCGTCGCGCCCGGCTTCGATGTCAGACACGATCAGGTACAGGCCATGGGCAGAGCCAGGTGGCGCTCCTGTGATGTGGGTGCCGAACTGCACAGAACATTGCGATCCCGGTGGCGTGAATTGCACGACCCGGAAGCCGTTGTCGAAGGAGAAGTCGGCGTCGAGCCTCCAGCCGAGGCCGCCGTAGAACGTCTTGGAGCGATCGGCGTCAGCCACGGGGATGACGACCGCCTCCAGCTTGAGATCGGTCGGTTCGTTGCTCGGCGATCCGCCGGGTGCGCTCTGTCCAGCGACGGTGCTCATCCGGCTCTCCTTTGTCTGCTCCCGAAGGATTGTCGCACCGAGCCGAATGCCTTGCACCTGAAACATCTCTGGCACACGGGGGTTCGACGCCGTTCCCACGTACGGCTCGTTGTCGCCTGCGAAGGGGTCATCAGCAGGTGGATCGCCGATGGATCGCCTGATTGGGATGACGTTTAACCACGGTCGGCTCCAATATCCGACCTAGGTGTCACATTCGGTGCGTGACCGGTGTCTCTATGCCGAGAGCAATTGATCGGAGGAGACGTCATGTCCAGCAACCCCAGAATCCCCAGGGCCGAGTTGACCGGCTTGTACGGAGCGATGGTCAAGCGGATATCTCGCAAGATGTTCGGAGAGGTGCCCGAGCCCGTGGGAGTGGCTTGGCACAACCGCAAGGTCCTGAACTTCAGCTTCAGCGTCGGTCGTAAGGCGCAGAAGTGGGATCAGTGTGACGAGAACCTGAAGTCGTTCGCTCACATGGCGACGGCCAGCCTGGTTGGCTGCAGCTTTTGCCTGGACCTTGGCTACTTTTTCGCCCACAACCAGGGGCTCGACGTCGACAAGGCGCGTGAGGTGCCCCGTTGGCGCGTATCGGATGCATTTACGCCGCTGGAGCGCGACGTCATGGAGTACGCCGAGGCCATGACGGAGACTCCGCCTACCGTCACCGACGAACTGTCGGCCGGGCTGCTTAAGGCGCTCGGCCCGGCTGCCCTCGTCGAGTTGACCATGTTCATCGGCCTGGCCAACCTCATGGCCCGCTCCAACGTCGCGATGGGAATTGAGTCACAGGAGTTCTCGACCGCCTGTGACCTGAAACCGCTCGCCATAGCTTCGTCGCCATGACCGACGACTCGTTCGTCACCCACCGTGGTCTGCTGTTCACGGTCGCCTACGAAATGCTCGGCTCCGCGGTCGACGCCGACGACGTCGTGCAGGAGACCTGGCTGCGGTGGGCCGACGTCGACCATTCCGAGGTGCGCGATCCGCGGGCCTATCTCGTCCGAATTGTTACGCGGCAAGCTCTGAACCGGCTCCGATCGGTGTCTCGCCGCCGGGAGGAGTACGTGGGGGAATGGCTTCCCGAGCCGCTGGTCACCAGTCCAGATGCGGCCGAGGACGCCGAGCTCGCCGAGAACGTCTCGATCGCGATGCTCACGGTGCTGGAGACCCTCGGTCCGGCCGAGCGCGCCGTATTCGTGCTGCACGAAGTATTCGAGACGCCTTACGACGAGATCGCCGAAGTGGTGGGCAAGACGCCGGCCGCGGTCCGGCAGATTGCGCACCGTGCCCGCGAGCACGTCGCGGCGCGGCGTCCGCGAATGCACGTGGACCGAGCGCAGCAAGAGGCGACGGTCGAGAAGTTCATCGCCGCTATCTCCTCTGGCGACTTGCAGGGACTGCTCGGCGTCCTAGCCCCCGACGTGGTGTTGATCGCCGACGGCGGCGGCTTGGTGCGGGCTGCTCGTAAGCCGATCACCGGCGTCGCAACCGTGGCAGCGTACCTCGCTCGGGTTGCGGAGCTCCCAGACGTCGTGGCAACCACGGCCTGGCTCAACGGAATGCCGGGCGCCCGCGTCGACGTCGGTGGTGAATCCACCGCGGTCAGTGTTGTGGTCGATGACGGCCGGATTACCCAGATTTACGCTATTCGCAACCCACAGAAGCTGACATGGCTGGGAAAGGTGGCGGAGTTGCGGCGATGACTGACTTTCGGTCACCCATTGGAGACCCGTGCCCTCTTGGGTCACCGAAAATTTCGACCGAACGACAGTCCGACTGGAGCCGAGCGCTCAGCGTTGAATGGACTTCACCTCGAGGAACTCCTCAAAGCCAAAAGCGCCGCGTTCGCGGCCGATGCCGGACTTCTTGTAGCCACCGAAGGGCGCCAGGGGATTGAATGCGCCGCCGTTGACGTCGACCTGGCCTGTGCGGAGTCTCTGGGCGACTTCGACGCCGTGTTCCTGCGTACCCGCCCAGACGCCTCCCGAGAGGCCGTAGTCGGTGTCGTTGGCGATCTCGATCGCCTCTTCTTCGGTATCGAAGGGGATGATCGAAAGGACGGGGCCGAAGATCTCCTCCCGTGCAATCGTCATGTCGTTGGAAACATTCGAGAAGACGGTCGGCTGGATGAAGAAGCCTTTTTCGAGGCCTTCGGGAGGCTCGGCGCCTCCTGTTACCAGAGTCGCTCCTTCTTGCACGCCCTTCTTGATGTAGTCACGGACCTTGTCGCGCTGTACGGCCGAGACGAGGGGCCCAAGGCCAGTTGTGGCGACAAAGGGGTCGCCCGGAGCGAAGCCTGCAGCGGCTGTTGCCGCAAGCTGCTCGACCTCGGCGAGCTTCGACCGCGGCACGAGCATCCGCGTCGGCGCTGAGCACACCTGGCCCGAGTTCAAGTAGCAGCCGAAGACCCCGGCGGGCACCGCTGCGGCCAGGTCGGCGTCCTCCAGAATGATGTTCGCCGACTTCCCGCCCATTTCCAGCGACACACGCTTGATCGTCTGCGCGCAGATCTCCATAACCCTCTTTCCTGCACGGGTAGAGCCGGTGAAGGAGACCTTGTCGACGAGGGGGTGTGCAGCGATCGCCTCTCCGACCACCGGCCCGAGTCCGGTAACCATGTTGAAGACGCCCTTCGGCAGTCCAACCTCGTCGATGACCTCGGCCAGGATGAAGGCATTGATCGGAGCGACCTCGCTCGGCTTCAACACGACGGTGCATCCCGCCGCCAGCGCAGGTGCGACCTTGAGGACGATCTGGTACAGGGGAAAGTTCCACGGCGTTATGGCTCCCACGACGCCGACCGGTTCCTTGACGACGAGCGAGTTGCCGATCTCCTCCTGCCAGACGTACGCCGCCGCCCGCGCAGCGTTATCGGTCAACTCCCCAATGGGCAACCCCACCTGGAATGTCTCGGTGAAGCTCCTCGGCATCCCCACTTCGTGGCTGATCACATCGGCAATCTCGCTGGCGCGCGCTTGGAGCCCCTCGGCAATCTTCTGAAGAAACGCGCCCCGGTCCTTGGCCGGCGTAGCTGCCCAAGCGGGGAAGGCGCGGCTTGCCGCCTTGACTGCTCGATCGATATCCGCAGGAGTTCCCGCGGGGATGGTGGCGAACACCTCCTCGGTCGTCGAGTCGATGACGTCGAGAGTCTCAGACCCAGAAGGCGTGACCCAGGCTCCGTCGATGTAAAGGGAATCACGAACGATCATGACCGCACCTCGTTGGATATCGACCACGGAGTTGCGGTCGATCGACATTACGGTAGCACCGACAACGTGTTCCTGCCGGTGCCGAAAACCTCGTCCGGTGGCGTTGACCTGCGGTGTTCTCCAAGTGCGACCGAAAGAATGAATGGACTTGAGGCTTACCCCTGGCCAAAGGCGGGAACCAGCGGCCCTCGCAAAGGGCCAACCCGTTACCTTTTCGAGGTCGAGCGCCTGACCTTACGGGTGTCTTTAGTGTTGCTGTAAGGCGAAGTGAGTAATACAAAAAGCGACTCCACCAGACGCTCAAAACGCTCAACGGTCACTTCGTCAAGCGCTGCGATCTGCATAAGCCCCGCCACGGCCGCATTTCCGATGTCCGCCAAGTCCTCGGCCGGAATATCGAGATGATGTCGTGCGCCTTTCATGTTGTGCTCAATCAGCTGCGCCATCTTCTCCACCAGACTTCGGTCTGCCTCAACGACGCGTCGTCTTAGGTTCGGGTTCCGAAGTGCGTTCAGCCGGAGCTCCAGGTCCAACGGGACCATGTCGAGTGTCATCCTCTGGAGGAATATGTCCGCTGCAGCGAAGGCACCGTCGAGAGGAGTCGATGGCACCTCCATGGCGGCGAACGCCTCTGCCGCACGTTCACTGTGGCGATCGAGCACTGCTCCTAGAAGATCCTCTTTGCTTCCAAAGCGGGTGTACAGCGCTGCCCGGCTGAAACCTGCCTCAGCTGCGATCTCTTCCATCGAGGCACCGCCGAAACCATTTTTGGCAAAAACCGTCTCCGCGGCGTCGATCATCGCGTCACGGGCCAGCTCGCGGCGACGCTCCGGCGTCAGTCTCGGCACCAACACAGCCTGCCAGGTCTTTTGCGTCCTTGACACTATCTAGACACTGTGTCTATATTTCGACACTATTGTCAATTGCCAAGGGTGATCGGCGGTAGGGGACGTCAGCTTGGCCGGTCCCGACCGTTGCCCGACAAGGAAGCTGATCTGCGATGACCGGAGACATTCGAAAGCCAGCGTTCGACTTAGGCGCTCCCCTGCCGCAACCAGGAGATATTGACGACCCCTATCCGATTCTTGCAGCAGCTCGTCGGAGGGGCGCCGTCCAGACCGAGTCGCCGTTCGGCGCCACTTCTGAGAGTGCGGGGGCCTGCCACGTCCTCGGATACGACGAGGTTGTCGCCGTGCTTCGCGATCATGAAACGTTCTCGTCTCGACTGTTGAGTGACCTCATGGGTCCGATGTTCGCCAACACGATTATCGCGATGGACGAGCCTGAGCACCGCCTCCAGCGCGCGCTCGTGGCACCGGCATTTCGGCCAAAGCTCCTTGCCCACTGGCAAGCCTCGGTGATCCGACAAATCGTCGACGACCTGATCGACTCGTTCGCCAACCGAGGTAACGCCGACCTGGTTCAGGAGTTGACCTTCGCATTCCCGGTGCGAGTCATCGCCCACGTTCTCGGCTTACCGGAAGGAGACGTTCGCCAATTCCAAAGATGGGCGGGCGACCTGATCAGCATCTTCGCTGACTGGAATCAGGGCCTTGCTGCTCTCGGGGAGCTGCGCGATTACTTCCTCCCATTTGTCGCGGAGCGAAGGTCTGAGCCGCGAGACGATCTTGTCAGTGCGCTTGTGACGTCAGAAGACCGGGGCAAGCGGCTTGACGATGAAGATGTCTTCTCGTTTGTTCGTCTGCTGCTCCCGGCTGGGATCGAAACGACATACAGGTCCCTCGGGAATCTCATTGTCGGCCTCCTCACCCACCCCGAACAGCTCGAGGCGGTCAAGGACCATCCAGAGCTCAGAACAGCCGCGATCGAAGAAGGGTTGCGTTGGGAGACGCCATTCTTGCTGGTGGTTCGCCAGACCACTCGTGACACTTCCTTGGCAGGGGTCGAGATACCCCGGGGTCAGGTCGTGTGCGCGTACGTGGCGTCGGCGAACCACGACGAGAGGCGCTACGACAATCCCGAAGCATTCGACATCCATCGGACGCCGACACCCCATGTTGCGTTCGGGTCGGGACCTCACACATGCGTGGGTATGCACTTGTCTCGTCTGGAGACGCGAATCGCGCTGGACGCAATCCTCGAGCGCCTTCCCCGCCTCCGTCTTGATCAAGACAAGCCGTACCCTCGTATTCAAGGAAATTTGGCGTTCCGATCGCCGGCAGCAATCCCCGTCTGCTTCGATTGACGACTAATAGCTTGGGACCACACTGAAATTAGTAAAGTCGAATGTGGCATTCATTCCATTGGTAGAGCAGATTTCGGCACCATAGTCCACCTGCCACAGCCTTCCAGATGAGCCGCCGAAGATCCATCCTTTGGAGATTGCGTAGTTGAAGAAGTCAAGCAGATTATAGTTCCCGGATGTGAGGCTATTTGTAGCGACGAAAGCTAGATACATTCCACCGCATGGTGCCGGATTACACAAATCGAAATTTCCACCCTCGTAAACTTTGTATGTATATCCACCGATATTAACCGACGCGGCTAATTTTCCACTAGGGAGTTGCCCGTTATTGTAGTTCCAAATCATAAGCTCGGTATGGGTCTGGCCACCATACCCGTTGAGCCAAATGTCGTAGGCGTATTCGTAGTCAAACCCAGGGCCTGATGGGGTGCTGCCATCGGTGAAGGTAGAGGAAAGTCCGGTAAGAGAGCCAATCGCTGGCTGGTTATTGAGCGTCATCTGGGAGTTAGGGTAGGTCTGTACGGCTTTGCCCTGGCTGGTCATGTTGGACGTGACATACCAACTGTTGTAATTGCAGGAATACAACGTCTGAGTCACCGACAATCGATTCCACATGTTGTTGGTGACGTAGTAGTTGCCATAACTCGTGCCGCCGGAGTCCGACGATGTCTGGAAGTTGGGGTTCGTGCATTGCCCAGGAGTGCGCGGTGCTGGCGGTGGAGTGGAGGTGGGGGTCGAAGCGAGCGTCGGCTTGGGAGTCGGTTGGGACGTGGATATCGGAGTTGACGTGGTGGGACTTTCCGTCGGAGTTGGTGTTGGTTTGGTGGTTGTCGTCACCACCGGGGTAGGGGTAGAAGTGCTGGTCGACGCTGGCCCTGACGCAATTGTCGTAGTTGTGACGGCGACTTTCCCGTGCTTCGGAAGCGTCTTATGCGATGAGCCGCACGCCGATAACAACACGGCGACCAGCACGAGAATCCCGATCCGGTTCGCCGGGAAAGGTCTTCGCGCTTTGGTACCTAGAAGCTGAATCCTGTTGAGGTCAAGAGGCATGGTTCAGCTTCTCGGAGAGGAAACCGTTCTGGCCGAACAGTTGCACGCGCCACAGCTCGCGTAATTCGGTGGCGTCGAACGCGTCGGGGTGGAAGTCGCGGCGGTTGTAGGCGCGCACGTGCCGCAAGACGCCGGCCGACAAGAACGGACACCGGGGTAGTCGGATGAGCCCTGCGAAGAGGCGGACCCTGAATCCGAGTTCCTCGAGCCGGCCGTTGAGCTGGCGATGCAAACCGCCGTGCATCGATTCCTGTCCGACGAAGCGGTTGACGTGCTCACGCAACTCGGGGTCGCACAGATGCTCTCGCTGGTCGCGAACCGATCGTACGAAGAGAGACTCACCGCTCGGGAACATTCCCGACAGCACCGCGATCATGTTGCTAACAACCGGATCCTCGCCCGCGAAACGCGGGCCGATTCGTTCGGTCGGCAACGGTTGCAGACGCCGCACCGGGATGTCCCGCGCCGGGGATTGCCGGACGCTGTCTCGTGGATTTGGATCAGTTGACATGGGAGGAGGTTGACTCGCTGGCCGCCAGCATCTCATCCACGCCCACCCGTATGCCCTCAGCTATGACGTCGACGTCAGAGGCGTGGTCGTAGTCGCCGGTGATCCCGAAGTTGAGCTCGCCGTCGTAAGACAGGATGGCGACGCCTACTCGAACTTGGAGCCCGATCGGTACGTATGGGTAGGCGCGCAACATGCGGCGGCCGGCCGCGTAAAGCGGGAACTGCGGACCGGGGATGTTGGTGGTAACCGTATTGACGTTGCGCTGCGGGGCCTTGGCAATCACGTGCGACCCAAGGGTGGCGAGTGTCGGCGGTACGAACCTGGTCAAGCTCATGAACCCCTGGGCAGCACCAGCCTCTTTCCCTTCTTTGGCGGAGGTCATCTGAACGCTGACAGCTCTCAGTCGCTCCACCGGGTCAGTCGTCTCTACCGGCAAACTGGCAAGAACGGCCGACACCTTGTTGGCCAGAGTCCCGTCGCCCACCGCCCTGCCCGTGGCGTCACGAGCCCGCACTGATACCGGCACGAGGGCTCGTATGGATCGGTCCAGGGCTTCGCCTCTCTTTTCGAGAAGGGTCCGAAAGCCGCGGGTCACCGCGGCCATGGCGACGTCGTTGAAGGCGCCTCCTAGCGACGAACGGACCACTTTGATGTCGGAAATCGGCACGGAGGTCGCGGCCCAGCACCTGTGCGGCCCGATCGGCCCGTTGAGGCTGCCCGCCGCTGTGGGCTTTATCACCCTGGCCAAACCTGGGATGCCGCGGGCTAGTTGGCCGATTTGCTTGGTCGCTTCGCCCATCTGCCGGACCGCGTAGCCAGCGGTCCCTGTCACGTCCAGCATTGACCGCGCTATTTGTCGCGTACTGGACGCGGCCTGAACCACGGTCTGCGCCAGCAGTTCTCTCGTGCCGGGGATGGGATCCGGCCGCCATTCGCCGGGCAGGATGGGCTCTGCGTCGGGTTGCAGGTCGAGAATGAGGCCTAACAATTCGACACCGCCTACCCCGTCGACCATGCAGTGGTGCACCTTGGCAATGACCGCCCATCGGTCATCTTCTAGGTCCTCGACCACCCACAGCTCCCATAGGGGGCGGGAGCGATCCAGGGGACAGCCCATCAAGTCGCCGACGAGATCACGCAGTTCCTTGATGCCTCCCGGCCCGGGAAGCGCCACCCTGCGTAAGTGGTAATCGAGATCGAAGTCTGGGTCGTCGACCCAGACCGGTCTGGCTAGGTCGAACGCGATCCTGCGCGTTACCTGCCGGTAGCGGGGCACCTCCGCCAGCTTTCCGGCCACCATGTCGCGCAGCCGGGAGAATCGGGGCGCCGGCCCTTCGAGGATCAGCACCGACCCGATGTGCATCTGGTTGAAGTTGTTCTCGACGTCGAGAAACCCGGCGTCGAGTGGACTTAATCGATCGAAACTCAACGCAGACCTCCAGGTTCCTGATCAGGGCATAGCGCCGCCGCGCCCAAGCGTTGGAAATCGGGCCTCCGCGTCCGGCTTACGCGTCACGTCCAAAAGCCAGAACTCTCTGGAGCGACAATTTAAGAGGTTGAGCAATACGGTTTAAGCAATCGCCACGTCGTTGTCAATACGCTGTGAGCAGGACTCTTGCGCGTTACCGCAGGTAGCAGGGCAAGACAGTTTGGGCACGAAACTCTCAATATCATCAGTCTCTCCTTGCACGGGTAGATCGTCATCGCGGCCGCGCCTCTCAACACGGGTTGTCTTGCATGCGATCAATGAAGTCCCCACGAGGTTTGTTGCGGGCGAAGTGCTGGGTAACGAAACCGGCAGGGGTTCAACGACTGGTTCGTCAAAGCGCCGAGCAAAATGCTGAGAGGGGAGCTCATGAGGACACCGGCCAGGTGGCATTACCGCCGCTCCGCCATGACCGCCGGCGTGCTGGCAATCGTCGCCACGCTCACCATGGGGGTGCTCCCCGCCGCGGCCCAGCTATCGGAGGCCGGTGAGGCCTCGCGATTCCTCAGCTCGGGTCTGGTCTGGAACTGGTACGCCTCGCCACCGGGAGCCAACACTGGCTGCCGGCCCACGTCCGCCCACCGTTTCCCCGTGGTGCTCACAGAGGGCACGTTCGCGAACATGTACAACAGCTTTGGGGCCATCGCCCCTGACCTGGTCAACAACGGGTACTGCGTGTACGCCTTCAACTACGGCCAGACCGTCGTCCCTTCGATGTTCGACGCCATGGGTAACATCCCGAAATCCGCCGGTCAGCTCGCTACCTTTGTCAACCGCGTGCTATCCGAGACCGGAGCAAGCAAGGTGGACATCGTGGGCTGGTCGCAGGGTGGCATGATGCCTCGGTACTACATCAACGACCTCGGAGGGGCTTCGAAAGTCAACATGCTGGTCGGCCTTGCTCCGTCGAATTACGGCACCACCGTCAACGGCTTCACGACGCTGATCAGCGACTTCGGCCTGCTGGGCGTCTCAACCGCGCTGCTATCTGTCAAGTGCGAGGCCTGCGTACAGCAATTGATGGGCTCGTCTTTCCTCAACAACCTCAACCAAAAACCTACGGTCTCGAACGTCAAGTACGTGGTAATCGAGACGGACAACGACGAAGTGGTGACCCCGTATACCAACGCATTCCTGCCCGCCGCACCCAACGTGCAGAACATTGTGCTTCAGAACCAATGCGTCCAGGACGGAAGCGATCACCTCTCGATCGCCTACGACTCGAATGCCCTCGCGGACATGATCAACGCACTGGGGCCGGACTCGACGAACTTTGTGCCCGACTGCCAGTCGGTCGGCCCAATCGTCGGCAACGTGTAGGACCGACACAACTCACAGGATCGCTATGAGTTGCGGACCTGGAATGCACAGCCGCCTACGAGGAGCGCGCCGGCGCTCCAGGCAGCGAGAACGCCGAGGCCTGCCCATGGGCTGATCGGTAGCGAGCTCAAGCCGGTCGTCGATTGGATGGACATGCCGGCGGTCATCGGTCCGACCTGCTCGAGGTGGCGGTGCCACGATCCCTGGACCGTCGCCGCGAGGATCGGGAATACGTAGAGCAAGGCGAGGACCACCCCGATCGACACCGCCGTGTCCCTGATCGCCGAAGCGATGCCAAGCGCCAGCAAAGCGATAAGTACCAGGTAGATCACCGAGCCGGCTGCTGCGCGAAGTGTCGGCCCGTTGCCGAGCGAGATGAGCGGGTACCCGTTTGCCGGGCCGAGTCCGGCGTGCGACAGGAGGAGTCGCCCGGCAAGGATGCTGCCGGCGACGCCTATAGCGCTCGCACCTCCAATCAGCACAATGAGGTTCACCGCCTTCGTCGAGAGAACCGTCATTCGGCGGGGGATCGCGGCGAGGGTCGTACGGATCATGCGCGTGCCGTACTCCTCGGAGATGACGAGCACACCGAGCACGGCGACGATCGCCTGCCCCAGGTCGACGCCGATCAGGCTGATCTTCGTCGGGTCCTCGGCGCTCCGGCCGCTGACGTGGATCGTGCCGGCAACGAGCGCGCTGAGCCCGGCAGTGAGCACCATGGTTGCCAGCAAGATCCAGGCGGGGCCGGGTGAGGTGCGGAGTTTCGTCCATTCCGCTCTGAGCGCATCGGTCATGCATCCCTCCGGCGAAGCAGCAGCGCCGCTGCGCCGAGGGCGATGGCGGCGTATAAGCACGGCACAATCAGTGAGATCCAGGCGCCGAGCGGGTAGTAGCCGTTCTGGACGGTGTAGGGGTAGCTGACGAGAGACGAGGACCGGACCGAGTCGAGGATCGAGAAACCGGCCGCCGGGGTCAGCCGGTAGATCCATTCGCCTACCGAGCCGGTGAGGGTGGAGCCGAGAATGTTCGGCAAGACGAAGAGGGCGATCCCGGCAACAACTGCACCGGAGCTGCGCCGAAGAATCGTGGCGAGGCCGAGCACGGCAACGGCAGAGAGCGCGACGAGGATCGCTGACCCGAACAGGACGCGCGCAGTGGTGAGCGCTCCGACCGGGAAGAGGTAGTTCCCGTTACTGATCAAGAGGTGCCGGCCGACCGGGATTGAGATGGCCGCTGCTACCCCTTCGGTCAGAAATGCCACGGCGAAGATGACGATCGCCTTGGCGTAAAGGACTCGGCCACGGTTCGGCGTAGCTGTGAACGTCGTGCGGATGAGCCGGCGTCGGTACTCGGCCGTGACGAACATCGCAGCTATCACGATGAGGACGATGAGCGCCACGAGGATGCCGATGGTCGTCTGATCCGCGCCAGGATTCTGGGCGATGATGCCGGCCAACACGCCAGGGGCGATGTCGCCGGTGCCGGTGATCACGAATGTGCCACCGCTATGGCGGGCGCTCCCGGAGCCAAGCGTCGGATAGAAGTTGTTGCCGCCGCCGACGATGGTGTCCTTCCAGGCCGTTGAGGTCGTGGAGCCCTCAACGGTCACTTGGTCGAAGCGAGCGGTCGCCTGCGTCGTGTTGCCCTGACTCGACAGGGTGTAGGTGACGGGCGACGTGACGAAGAGACCGACATATACGGTGTCTGGCAGCCCTGTCAGGTCGGTCCGCCCGATCTCGTGCCACGTCGATCCGTTCGTCGAGTCGGAGGCGATGAGAGCATCGCCGTGGCGGACGAGCCGAAGCCAGCGCGGATTGCTTGGTGAGACGGTGCCAGGCGTGCCCCCGATGTCATGGGAGTAGTCGTACTGGAAACGGACGCCGTGGCCACCTGTCGCCATCACGGCCGCGTACGGTGCGCCGGCCTTCGTGCTCGAGGTCACGATGACGCCGGCCTTCGCCCACTCTGCGAGACCTGGGCGTTCGGGTGCGTTCGGCGAGGCCTGGTTCATGTTCTCCTCCGCGACGAAGCCGACGAGCGAGCTGACCCACGCCGTAATTGCGCCGTCGCCGTCGAGTGACTGCTGTACAAGCTCGTAGGTATCGGCGACGACCTGTCCGCCAGGGCCGACAGGTACCGCAGGATGACCTGCGGAGCACACCGTATGGCCGGGGTTCGACCCGGTGCAGGTGCCGCTGTGCGAGCCGTTCGCCGACGCGACCGAAAGGAGCGCGCCGAGCACGGCAGCGACGGCAAGGCCGATGGTCCAGCCGCGGACGGTGCGCAGCTTCGTCCATTCGGCGCGTAGCACCCGAGCGAAACCGTCCCCTTGGCCCTCCTTCATCGCTGCGCCCGAACATCCGTGCGGGCCTGGAACTCGACCGCGCCGGCGGTGAGCTGGAAGTAGACGTCCTCGAGGTTCGCCCGCTGCGACGTCACTTCCGAGAAGGACACCTGTTCGGCGCTCAGGATCTCGACAACGCGCCTTGGTTGGAGGCCTGCAACCTCGACTCGATCCGTGCCGGCAATGGACGCGATGCCGCCCGCGGCTTCGATGGCGGCAACGGCGTCCATCGGCGCCTCCGTGCGCACGGTGACAGCGTCGTTCGACGCGCGGGCGACGAGCTCCTCGATGGCGGCGTCAGCGAGGACCTTGCCCCGGCCGACGACGACGACGTGATCGACGACGTCCTCGAGCTCGCTCATGAGGTGGCTCGAGACGAGGATGGCCCTGCCCTCTGCCGCAAGCGAACGAAGGAACCCTCGCATCCAGATGATGCCTTCGGGATCGATACCGTTGAAGGGCTCGTCCATCATCACGATGAGTGGGTCGCCGAGCATCGCCGCAGCGATGCCGAGCCGCTGGCGCATGCCGAGGGAGTAGCCGCCGGCTTTGCGCTTGGCCGCCCCCGTCAGGCCGACCATGTCGATGACTTCGTCGACGCGGCCGACGCTGATGCCCTGGGACCGGGCCATCCAGAGCAGGTGGTTGTGTCCCGATCGGCTCGGCTGGAGCGCGTCAGCATCGAGGAGGGCTCCTACTTTGGTGAGGGGGCGGTGAAGCGTCCGGTAGGGCTGCCCCCCGACGAGGGCCGTGCCCTCCTCGGGCGCGTCGAGGCCGAGGATGACCCGCATTGCGGTCGACTTCCCGGCCCCGTTCGGGCCGATGAAGCCGGTCACCCTTCCGGGTTGAACGGAGAACGACATCCCGTCCAATGCGACGGTCTCCCCGTATCGCTTGCAGACACTGGTCATTTCGATGGCGGCGTCGGTCATGGCGTCGTTGTATGACTCCGTCGGTGTCAGCACCGTGTCGCCGGCTGACACCGCATTGACACCGGGTGCCTGGCATCGTTGCGGGATGCGCGTGTTGGTCGTCGAAGACTTCGAGGTGCTCGCCCGCTCGATCGGGACGGGGTTACGGCGGGAGGGAATGGCCGTCGACGTCGTCTTGGACGGCACCGAGGCTCTCGCCCGACTCGCCGGCACCCGCTACGACGTAGTCGTGCTCGACCGGGACCTGCCGGGTGTCGGCGGTGACGACGTCTGCCAGTCGATCGTGGCCGACGAGTCCGGGTCACGCGTGCTGATGCTGACCGCCTCGAGCACCGTCCGGGACCGCGTGGAAGGCCTCGGGCTCGGTGCCGACGATTACCTTGCAAAGCCGTTCGACTTCTCCGAGCTCGTCGCCCGGGTCCGCGGACTCGGGCGTCGCTCGACACCTGCAGTCCCGCCGACACTCGAGGTGGGAGAAATCTCACTCGACCCGTCCCGGCGGGTGGCATTCCGGGACGGCCGCCGCCTCGATCTCAGCCCGAAGGAGTTCGCCCTCCTCGAGTGCCTTCTCGCAGCCGCAGGCCGCGTGGTTTCCGCCGAGGAGCTGCTCGAGCGGGTCTGGGACGAGATGGCCGATCCGTTCACAACCACTGTGAAGACGACGGTGCGCCGGCTCCGGGCAAAGCTCGGTGATCCGCCGCTGATCGACACCGTCCGCGAGGGCGGCTACCGGATCGGAGCGCGCCGATGATCGGCCGCTTCCTCGAGCGACACCACTTGCGGCGGGTATCGCTCCGCGTCCAGCTGACGGTGCTCTACACCGGGCTGATCGGTGCCTTCGTGATCGTCGTGCTCGGAGTCTCCGGGTTGTTGATCCGAACAAGTTCGGTCTCGGTCACGGCGCATCCGGGCCCTCCGCCGACCAGTGGGCCCCAGTTCAACAGTCGCCACTTCGCCGTCGGAGCAGCCCTCGTCGCGCTCATTGCAGTCTGCGTAGCGGTGGCGGTGGCGTGGTGGGTCGCGGGACGTTTCTTGCGGCCCTTGCGTGAGATGAACGAGAGCGCGCAGGAGATCTCCACCACGAACCTTCATCGCCGCCTCGGTGTAGCCGGGCCGGACGACGAGCTCACCGAGCTAGGCCGGACCCTCGACGAGCTGTTCGGGCGCTTGGAGGGGTCGTTCGAGTCTCAGCGGCGTTTCGTGGCGAACGCCTCACACGAGCTGCGGACGCCACTCGCGGGCCAGCGCACCTTGTTGCAGGTGGCTTTGGCCGATCCGGACGCTGACTCCGAGAGCTTGAGGCTGGCGTGCGAGGAGGTGCTCTCAATGGGCGAGCGCCAAGAGCGACTGATCGATGCGTTGTTGACCCTCGCGTCCAGTGAGCAGGGGATCGAGTACAGGGAGCCGTTCGACCTCGCCGTCGTGGTGGAGGGCGTCGTAGCCTCGCGGCGAGAGCTCGCTGCACGAGTAGGCGTCGTCTTGCAGGTGTCGGCGGCGCCCGCCCCGGCGAGCGGCGACGTGAATTTGATCGAGAGTCTGGTCGCCAATCTGCTCGACAATGCTTTGGAGTACAACCTTCCCGGCGGCACCGCGCAGGTGGCGACGAGCCGTTCGGGCGGCGAGACCCGGGTTGCTATCAGCAACACGGGGCCGGTCGTCGCGGCAGCGGACGTCGACCGGCTGTTCGGTGCGTTCCAACGGCTCGGGACGGACCGCACTTCGCGCTCGAGCGGGCACGGTCTCGGACTGGCCATCGTCAAGGCGATCGCCGACGCGCACGGCGCGGTCGTCACGGCCGTGCCCAGGCCGAATGGCGGGCTGCATGTGGTCGTGAGCTTGCCTGAAGTCGTTGCTTCGGCCGGCTGAGCACGCGCCAGATTGCGCCAGCGTTTATCGAGCCACGGCGTCGCTCCGACGAGGTAGAACCCAGCCTGGCCGGGGAAAGTGGCAGGTGTACCCATTCGGATAATTCTCTAAGTAGTCCTGGTGCTCTGGCTCCGCTTCCCAGAACGGCCCTGCCGGGGTGACCTCAGTTACGACCTTGCCGGGCCACAGCCCTGACGCCTCGACATCCGCGATGGTGTCTTCGGCGACCTGCCGTTGCTCGTCATCGAGGTAGAAGATCGCCGACCGGTAACTTGCGCCAATGTCGTTCCCTTGGCGGTTGAGCGTCGTCGGATCGTGGATCTGGAAGAAAAATTCGAGCAGCTCACGGTACGACGTCTGCTCCGGGTCGTAGGTGATCTCGATCGCCTCGGCGTGTGTCCCGTGATTCCGGTACGTCGCATTAGCAACGTCGCCTCCGGTGTACCCCACCCGGGTCGAGAGCACTCCCGGGAGCTTCCGGATTAGGTCTTGCATCCCCCAGAAGCACCCCCCAGCCAAGATCGCCTTTTTTGTCGTATCACTCATGGGGTAACTTCCTTTTCTGTCACAGGTGTGTCGAACAACTTCTTGTACTGACCATATCCCTCGGCCTCCAGGTCCTCGTAGGGCACGAACCGCAAGGCGGCCGAGTTGATGCAATACCGCAGGCCGCCTTCCTCAGCAGGACCATCGGTAAAGACGTGACCGAGATGACTATCCCCGTGGGTCGATCGAACCTCGGTTCTCAGCATCCCGTGGCTTCGATCTTCGTTCTCGACGACGTTGCCCGATTCGATCGGCACGGTGAAACTCGGCCATCCGCATCCGCTGTCGAATTTCTTCGTGGACGCAAACAGAGGCTCGCCCGACACCACGTCAACGTAGATCCCCGCCTCCTTGTGATCCCAGAACTCGTTGTCGAACGCCGGCTCTGTGGCGCTTTCCTGGGTGACCTCAAACTGCCTAGGTGTCAGTCCGGAGATCGCCTCTGGGCTCTTTTGGTATTGGTCTGTCACGTCAACTCCCCTCGCCACGGTCGTCTCTTCTTCTGTAGCAGTTGGTGAACACCCAAACCTGCCCCTTCATTTCCCTGGCAGCACAGTTGCCGGCCTACACGCCCGGCTTGCTCGCAACCGACCCCTCGGCGATGGCTGCGACGAGTGCCTGATGGTCGTTGGCGTTCTGGTCCGCATAGGCGCTAGCGAACTCGGTGACCGCGCGGTCGAAACTGTCGCTGGCACCGAGATACGAACCGATGGCGATCGCATCACCTGACCGGGCATGGGCCCTTGCCAGCGTCCACCCGCACATTTGCCCGTAGATGGCGAGCAATTCGGGAGACATCGAATCGACGTCGGCTGAAACCTTCCAGTCCCACAATTGACGTATGTAGTAGTCGCGCATCACACCGTCGACTTCGGCAACTTGTGCCCAGCCGAGGAAGATGTCCCCTGTCGCCTGCATGATTCGCTGGCCTTCGACGACACGCTGGCCATGGTTGGTGTAAGCGCTATTACCCAGGAATCGCTCTAGCACGGACGCCTCCGCTTCTTTGATCTGGAGGATCAGCGGATCGTCGTTACCGCGACCAAGCATGAGCGCGACCCAGGCCCGTGTCCCGACACTGCCCACACCCACTACCTTGCGTGCCACGTCCACGAGGCGGTGGCCACTCAGCAGACGGCGCCGATCTTCGGTTAGAGAATGTCGATACGAATGCAGCGTCTTATCGGTCGCTACTTCGATCTGCTGGGCGTCCGGTTCCCCGAAGAGTTCCTCAAGGGGCACTATCAGAGGTGGATCACTTATGAACCGCATCTTCCCGTCGACTTCGCGGGTGAGTTTCGCGGCCGCCTTTAGGCGATCCTTGGTTTGGGCCTTGGCCACGGTCTTTTGGAATGCCATCTTCAAATCTGTTCTGGCCTCCGTACCCCATCGAGCGATAATGCCCGTCACATCGAGACGGGAGTACCAGATGTCGAGATACCGCATAGAGGCGAATTCCCGGATTGTCTCACGGTATGAGCGCACCGATTTGGCAACGATGCTCCTTCCGACTCGTGAGTCAAAGCCTTTGCTGCGCGAGGCGACATCCAGGCTTGCAGCAAGCCGCTTGATGTCCCATTCAAAAGGTCCGACGTGCGTTTCGTCGAAGTCGTTGACGTCGAAGACCTCATCGCGCTCCGGAGATGCGAAGCCGCCGAAGTTCGAAAGATGGGCGTCGCCACACAGCTGCACCACAAGTCCAGTTCGGGGCGCCGAAGAAAGATCCGCAGCCATGGGGTAAGCGGCGCCTCGGTAATAGCCGAAGGGTGTCGCCGCCATACGCCCATGTCGGATTGGGATCAGATCGGAAACTCGAGTCTTAGCCTGCTCGGCAAGGAGTTCTAGAGGGTCGTGTTGGCGCAGTTCTGGAGACCAATGTGCATGCGCTGACCTGGGCACCCGTGAGCGGGCCGCCCTCCCCTTGGCCTCGCGCTCCTGTACTGATTGGTGGCTATCGTTCGTGTTGGTAGGCGACATCCCTCATCCCGATCTGGTTCGCGCGCAAGCGACCGAGGTATACCTCGCTTCGTCTCTCGTTGAATCACGCCAAGATTTTGGACTTGGCCCGTTCGAACTCGCTGTCACTGATGACACCTTTTGCCCTGAGGTCGCCCAATTTGGCCAGCTCGTCCGCCGTGCTAGTACCTCCGCCCGTCCCTTGAACCCACGACCGCAACGCCTCGCTCTGGGCTTGCGCAACTCTGACGTCCCGTTCGTGCATCGAACCGCCTCGAACGATCAGGTACACGAAGACGCCGAAAAACGGCAGAACGAGGATGAAGAACAACCACCCGGCCTTGCCCCACCCACCGAGATCATGGCTCCGAAACACGTCCCAAATCACGCGGAACAGGATCATTAGCCAGAGAAAGAAAAGAAAGAAATATAGGATCGTCCAGAACGCGTTCAGCAGTGGATAGCTCGATCCGAACATGTGTGGCCTCCGGTGGTCGATGAACGCTCCGATAGTGGGGCCACTCGGTTTTGGAACGCGAGCAAGTTGACAGCTCCCGACCCGACGTGGTCACCAGCCAGATCATCGCGCCGACTCGCTGTGGGTGCTGCGTAGAGCTCAGGCGACGCGCAAGGAAATCGCTCTCGAGGTCGACCGCCGAGGCTTAGGACACGTTGAACGCCTGAAAGAGCACCGCGAACTCGCAACCGGCGGCCATGCCTCCGAATCCAGTGATGTCTCGCAGAAAGGCGTCCGGATCGAAGTCGGTACCCAGAGCCGCTATATAGGCTCCGTGCTCGCTAAGCGACGCGACTCCCGCATCAATGGTGGCGGAGACGTCCACGAAGTGCGTGGTGGCCTCTGTACCGCTGATGTAGACCGCCGAGACCCCAGCCCAGGGAGCGCCGAGGTCGGAGAAGACCCACTCGTTGGCAGCATCGCGACAAGCATCGAGGACCGCCAAACCGACTGCACGATGGTCTGCATGGTTGACGCTTCCGCCTTCGCCCCAAGTGAGGTCGAAGTTCATCCCTATGACAATCTCAGGACGCAAGCGCCGTATCGCCCCTGCCAGATCCCGGCGCAGTGGCAGCCCGTACTCCACGGCGCCATCCGGGTGTCCGAGGAATTCGACATGGTCGACCCCGACGACGGAGGCGCTGCGGCGCTGTTCTTCTTCGCGCAGCGGCCCGGCTTCCCTCGGCGATAGACCGGCAATTCCGGCTTCGCCACTAGTGGCAAGAACGTAAGAAACTTCCTTGCCTTGGGAAGTCCATCTGGCGATGGCACTTGCCGCGCCGTACTCCAGGTCGTCAGGGTGTGCGACGATTGCAACGGCTCGTTGCCAGTCTTCGTCAACGGGTTTCATGAGACCTCCTGAAGCGTTTGACGATAATCGTGACGGCGATTTCTTGGGCAGCCGGCTCATGGTGGCTCTCGGTTCATCCTGCTCCCTTTAGGCTTCGCGCGGTGGATCAAACCAGCTCACACCGGCGGAGACCCCGATGACCGGGCCACGGACATCTACGGTGATCCTGTCCGTCGACGACGACCCCGAGGTGTCCCGGGCAATTGCTCGAGATTTGCGTCGTCGTTATGGGGGGGACTACCGGATTGTCCGGGCAGAGTCAGGCGATCAAGCCCTTGGCGCACTGCGAGAGCTGAAACTCAGAGGGGACTTAGTGGCTCTTCTGCTGGCGGATTACCGGATGCCCCAAATGAACGGGATCGCTTTTCTCGAGCGAGCGATGGATCTTTTCCCTTCCGCTCGCCGGGTTCTCCTGACCGCCTACGCCGACACCGATGCAGCCATCGACGCGATCAACGTGGTCGACTTGGATCACTACCTGCTAAAGCCTTGGGATCCCCCGGAGGAGAAGCTCTACCCGGTACTGGACGACCTGCTCAGTGCGTGGCAGTCAACTGACCACCGCTCGGTCCAGGAGACCAAGGTCGTAGGCCACCGGTGGTCGGCACGTTCGTCAGACGTCCGCGAATTCCTGGGCCGCAATCAGGTGCCCTATCGCTGGTACTCGTCGGAGGACTCCGAGGGCCAGCGACTTCTTACGGCAGCTGGTGTCGACGGCCTCCGCCTGCCGGTACTGATTACCGGGAATGGGGATGTTCTTGTCGAGCCCACCGATGCTGAGCTGGCAGCGAAGGTTGGGCTGGAAACGAAACCCGCGGAGAGATTCTACGACCTCGTGGTCATCGGCGGTGGGCCGGCAGGGCTGGGTGCCGCATTGTATGGAGCTTCGGAAGGTCTCCGCACCATCCTGATCGAGCGAACCGCGGCGGGTGGTCAGGCCGGCCAGAGCTCTCGCATCGAGAACTATCTCGGCTTTCCCGACGGCGTCTCGGGCGCCCAGCTGACTGATCGGGCCAGACGCCAGGCCGCCAAGTTCGGGGCAGAGATCGTCACCGCCCGCGAGGTCGTGGCCATCGAGGCGAACGGATCGGCTCGCACAATTCGCTTCGCCGACGGAGACACCGTTGACGCGCACTCGATCATCCTCGCCACAGGCGTCACGTACCGCCAACTCACTGCGCCGGGGATCGCCGAACTCACCGGACGAGGGGTTTACTACGGATCGGCGATGACTGAGGCGTCCAACGCTGCCGGGCACGACGTGTACATAGTGGGAGGCGCGAACTCGGCCGGTCAGGCCGCCGTCTTCTTTTCTCGTCACGCCAAGTCGGTCACCATTCTTGTTCGAGGAACTTCACTCGCAGGTTCAATGTCCCACTACCTCGTGCAGCAAATCGAGGCGATTCCAAACATCACAGTGCGAACCTGTACGGAGGTGATCGAAGGAAGCGGGGACGAGCACCTGGAGACTCTTACTCTTCGAGACAAGACCACGGGAGAAACAGAAGTTGTGGAGACTCAGTGGCTCTTCGTCTTCATCGGCGCCGCGCCACGAACCGACTGGCTCGACGACGTCGTGGTCCGCGACGACCATGGTTTCGTCGTCTCGGGACCGGACCTTCCGATGGACGGGTCGCGACCTAAGGGGTGGACCGAGGATAGAGCGCCATACCACCTCGAAACCAACATCCCAGGGGTTTTCGTGGCCGGAGACGCTCGGGCTGAATCGGCGAAGAGAGTTGCTTCAGCCGTCGGGGAAGGCGCCATGGCGGTCATGCTCGTCCACAGGTATCTCGAGAAGAGGTGATTCAGTGAACAAGGACACCTCGTGTGACGTGGATGAGCTTCGCACTCTCTTCTTGTTCGAGAAGCTCAGTGACGAACAACTGACGTGGCTCTGCCACGAGGGACACGTGGAGGTCATCGAGCAGGGATGGGTCTGTCGAGAAGGCGAACCGGCTGAATATCTCTATGTCCTGCTCGAGGGATCGGTCGCCCTGAGCCGTCGAGTCGGCCAAGAGGACGTCGAGTTCAGCAGGTCCGACCACCCGGGTGTCTACGGCGGAGCATTTCAAGCGTATCTGGGTGATCGAATCCCACAGGTTTACAACAACTCGCTTCGCGTCACAGAGACGTCGAGATTCTTCGCGCTTGGTGCCGACAAGTTTGCTCAGCTGATGACCGAGTGGTTCCCAATGGCGCTTCATCTCCTCGAAGGACTGTTCTTCGGGATGAGGAATAGCCAGCAGGTCGTTGAACAGCGCGAGCGACTTTTGGCACTTGGCGCATTGTCAGCCGGGCTGACGCACGAACTGAACAATCCGGCGGCGGCGGCAGTTCGTTCCACGTCGTCGTTCCGCGACCGCTTGAATGGGATGCGCCACGGGCTGGCAACGATTGCGTCGAGCTCATTTGACTCAAGCACCCTGAAGTCACTGCTGCGAATGCAGGATCTCGCAGTCGAGAATTTGCCGAAGGCACCGAAGTTGACCCCCATCGAAGCATCCGACCTCGAGGACAGACTCGCAGAATGGCTCGTCTCTCACCAAATCGCCGATGGTTGGGAGCTGGCTCCGGTATTCGCTCAAGCGGGTTTGGACGAGAAGTACCTGGATGAAATCGCCACCATGGTCGGTGTTGGTGACCTCGAAGGCGCAATCCGCTGGCTGAATTGTGCAAATTGACACTGCTCTGCTGATCGACGAGATCCAAGACTCGACAACTCGGATCTCGACGCTGATATCGGCGGCCAAGCAGTACTCACAGATGGATCGGGCGCCATACCAGTTCGTGGATGTCCACGAACTGCTCGACAGCACTCTTGTCATGCTGAGTCCAAAGATTGGCAGCGATATAGCTGTTGTCAGACAATACGATCGGTCGCTCCCCTCAATCCACGCCTATGCGGCCGAACTCAACCAGGTCTGGACAAATCTGATCGACAACACGATCGGGGCAATGAGTGGTTCGGGACAGCTTACGATTCGCACCTCTCGAGATGAGGATCGGATGTTGGTCGAGATCGGCGACACCGGAACCGGCATTCCAGAGGAGATCCGCTCGCGGATATTCGAGCCGTTCTTCACTACGAAGCCGTTCGGCGAGGGGACAGGGCTCGGACTCGATATCTCATGGCGAATCGTTGTCAACAGACATCGGGGTGATCTGCGGTTCGAGTCGAAACCAGGTGAAACCTACTTCCAAGTTCGCCTCCCCTTAAACGAACCAGAGCCGCCGGACGGACGCCCCTGAGGCCGAGAACGGTCTTGGCCCTGCAGCGCCGTCACGGGTTTCGTAGGCGAAGAAGCGATTTGTAACCCACGTCGTATTCAACGGCGTTGGCGATGTGCGCCGACAAGCCTTAACTGCGCTTACTAGTTCTTGGAGGATGCAATGCGCTCACTGCGCGCTCTACTCGTTGCTCTCGCCGGCACCATCGGTTTCGGCGCCACGACCTTCGCCAGCCCCGCAAGTGCTGCTGGCAGTGGGTCGATCTGGACTGTCGAGTCCACCCCCAACCCCCAGGCCACGCAACTGACGGACTCTACGTTGGCCAGCGTCTCGGCCTCGGGACCTGGCGAGGCGTGGGCTGTCGGTACGTTCTCCGACAAGAACGCGCTCGACCACCCGTTGGTCGAGCACTGGAACGGCTCAAAATGGACGCTTACCGACGTACCGCAGCCCGCCGGTCAACAAGCCGTGTTCTCGGGCGTGGACGATCTGGCTCCTGACAACGCGTGGGCTGTCGGAGAGAGCTTCAGCGGCGGGGTCGGTGAGAACTTGAACGGGTTGACGTTGATCGAACACTGGAACGGCACCGACTGGTCGATCGTGCCTAGCGTTAACCCCGCCGTCGGTGTCGGAGGTGACAGCAACGTGCTCTCATCTATCTCCGGTACCGGACCCGACGACTTGTGGGCAGCCGGATGGGACAACAATGTGAAATACCGATACGCTTTCGCTGCTATTCGAACATTGGAACGGCACTAAGTGGAAGGCAGTGACTTCTCCGACTCCGCTGTTCGCGGTTCAGTTCGCCTCGGCGATCACGGCCATCAGCCCACACGACGTGTGGGCAGTAGGCCAGCAATTCACTGACGGCAACAGGACCCTGGCGGCGCACTGGAACGGCACCTCGTGGTCGATCGTGCGCACCCCCAACCTCTCGAGCGTTGGCACACCCCAGAACCAACTCACCGGGGTGAGCGCCGCCGGCCCCGACGACGTCTGGGCGTCAGGATTCGCCAACAACGTCGACAATCACAACCTGAACGTGCCGTATGTGCTGCACTGGAACGGAAAGACGTGGCAGCTGACCAAGGTGCCGACCGTCGGCTCCGATGGGAGCGAACTCAACGGCATCGTGGTGGTTTCGCCCACCGACGCGTGGTCAGTAGGCCAGACCCACGAGAGCGACGGGGCGCTCCTCACACTCACCGAGAAGTTCAACGGCTTGGCGTGGAAGATCTCCGCCAGTCCCGATCCGGGTTCGCTCGGCAATCTGGTCGTGAACACGCTCCAGGGGGTAGCCAGTGCCGGAGGCGGGAACCTGTTCGCCGTCGGCACTCAAGAGATCCAGGGCCAACTGGTCAACCGAACGCTGGCCATCGCCACCACGAAGGGCTGACCCGGTCGCCCTGTTCAGTCGGCAGGTTCGGTCGGCAGGTGTAATCGTCCCGATGCCGGGTCGGCAGATCGACCCGGCATCGGGTTGCCGGGCACAGAATGCTCCTCATTCGATCCCAAATCAGTCAGGACCAGGGCGTTTGGGTGCCTTCGTGGCAAGAACGGGCGTCCGTGTAACCCCGTTGCATATCTATTAGTGAATGTTCGATTCCTCGCATCCAGCCCGACGGGGCAGTGTGACTTCAACTGTCTCGCCTCCAAGGGAGCGCGTGCCGTATCTTACGCTTGTAGACGGTGACACCTACGCGGATTGGGAAGCGGCGTATCTCGACAACGTTGACCGCCTCTACCGGCTCATGTACTCGCGGGTGGGGAACCGGCCAGACGCCGAAGACCTGACGGCGGCGGTCTTCAAGGCGGCCCTCGGACCCTTGCGACTGAACTCGTCCAAGGGAGAAGTCCGGGCCTACTTGCTAGCCACCGCGCGCACCGTCCTCGCATCGCATTGGCGGCAAAGGATGGGCGAGCCTCTCACGTTCATCGACCCCGACACAGACATCGCCGCCCTCGATGAAATCCCAGAGCCCGATGATGGCGAGGCGGCCCGTAAGACTGGTCGAATCCTCGCCGCACTCCCCGACCGCTACCGGCGCATCCTCGAGCTCCGATTCCTTGAGACTTGCTCGATCAAAGAGGCGGCCCGTGCAATGAACGTGAGCGTCAACAATGCCAAGGTGCTTCAGCACCGGGCTCTCAAGATGGCGGCGAGTTTGGAGTTAGAACTATGAAGCACCGCCGAGTTTCCTCGTTCATCGACGACATGCTCGCTAATAGGCGTCCCCGTCGCTTCAGGGCCAGCGTTGCCGATGCTGAGATCCTTCGAACGGCCATTGCAATGCAAGCGGCCCGACCACGAAAAGAGGTGCCAGAGCCGCAATTCGTTGAGAGCCTGCGAAAAGATCTCGCTGTCCGAGTCGCTGCGGCAAGCACTCCACCTGTACGACCGGTGGTCTCGAGACGCTCTCGACTGCTGGTTGGGGCAGCCGCTGCGGTAACGGTGATCGGAGGAACCGTTGCCGCCACGACCGGCGTCGAACATGCGTTGGTGGCGACCCCCGCCCCCAAAAGTACCTACAGCCAGATCCTTCGAGTGGGTACCTTCGAGTCCACAAATGGACGAACGATCGGTGAGATCGTGGCGTATCGCGGGGATCCTTCGTGGGTATTCATGAGCATCCGGACTCCGGGACTGAAAGGCACCCTCCGTTGCCAGATCCAGTTGGACAACGGTCATGCTGGGCCGAGCGGTACTTTCTTGCTCCAAAAAGGTGAAGGCGATTGGGCTCGCCCCATCCCCGTGGATATCAGCCGAATCCGCGGAGCGACCTTGGTAACTTCGACGGGTTCCATGCTGGCAACCGCCAGCTTCAACACCTGACCAGGCTTCACGGTCGCGGGTGTAACCCGTTGTATATAGATAGCGAGCTTCAAACGAGATGAATGAGAAGTTGCCACCTGGCCGGCGGCGACGAAAGGTGGCGTGTGCCGAACAATCGAAATGGACGTGAAGGGAGACAATCCAGCCAGCGAGCGACTCCAAGAATGAAAACGTCGCCCCACCCGCACTCTTCTGGGCGGCCAAAAAACAGTCGCCGCGCCCACAGCTGGCGCTGGCCGGTCGCACCCTTGGTATCGATCGGTCTCGTCTTGGTTGTCGTCGCCGGATTAGTTATCGCCGCCGCGTTCACTTCCGGGAACAGTTCGGCCACGGGTAGCGAAACCGAGGCTCCGGCAGCGGTGGTTACCTACGTGACCACGGTGCCGCCAAGCGTGTTGTCCCGGGTCGGAGCAGGTTCGGCAATCACTTCGCTGAAACCAGTGAGGACCGGCTCCCCCCTGAACATCAACGGCAAGCCGGGGATCGTGTTCGTCAGCGAAGAGTCCTGTCCGTTCTGTGCTGCGGAGCGATGGTCAGTCGTGATCGCCCTTTCGCATTTCGGCACGTGGAGTCACCTAGGCGCCACGACCTCGTCGGCGAACGACGTCTACCCGAACACTGCGACGTTCTCATTTCGCAATGCCACGTACACCAGCCGCTATGTTGCTCTCAAGACGACAGAGCTGACCGACAACGCTGGCCACCGGCTACAGGCCCTGACTCCACTCGATTCAGAGCTCCTCGACCAATTTGACGTTCCGCCATACGTAAACAGCGCCGACCAGTCCGGGGCTGTTCCGTTCTTGGATATCGAGAATCACTACGTCTTGGCGGGGGCTCAATATGACCCCCAGGTTCTTTCAGGCCTGAACATGCGCCAGATTGCCGCTCAGCTTGACGATCCCGCGAGTCCGGTGGCAATCGCGATCGTTGGGTCGGCCAACGTGCTGATCGCGGCCATTGACCACCTGCTGCAGACGACAGGCGTCAATGCAGGCGGGGAGCACAGCCTCTTAGCGCCATGACGCTGGCAGGCTCTGGCCGGGCTCTGACACCATCGGGTGTAACCCACGTGCCTATTTCATCGACATGCGACAAGATGCAATGCAAGGCAGCGGCCAAGCGCAGTGGGAGAGCCACGAAGGGGCATACGCACAGTTCAGGCCCCGGAGCGACCGCGACGAGCGGGCAATCAGATTCTTCTGTCATCTCCTGATCGTCGGCGTCGGGCTCGAGCGCCAGGTCAAGGCCCTGGCAAGAGCTCGATGGAGGCCTCTCAGCCGAGATTAGAGACTGCGCCGAGGCGCGCGTTGCGGTAGGTCTCGCTAGCTGGGCACGCTTGTAAGCACGAAACGAGTGACGCTGCTCGCCGACTGTCGCCTTGCTCTTGCATGCCCGGAGAGAGGAGATCGCAGAAGGCATGGAAGAGCAATTCAGGCCGGAGGGACATCGGTCGGGCAACAGTGGCGAGCAGCAATCATCTCGTCTCGTAGAACAGATACGTGGGGGGTTACAAACCGCTACTTCCTCCCCTTATGCGTCCACCGTGAATCGGCCGATGTGAACGTACTGACTCCCTCGCCACGCTCGGCGAACAGCGAGACCTGTAACCCTCGCCGTATCCAGTAGTGACGAAGGCCAACAGGAGGAAGTCATGCGACACCGCAAAATCATGATCGCAGCAATCGCAATCGTTTCAGCAGCCGGAGTTTCCGGGATCGCCGCGGCAACAACTTCTGGCACGTCTCCGACGGCGGCTGCGAGCTCGAACGCAAACGTCACTCAGGCGACCATCCACACGCTGAGTGCGACGGTCCGCGGCAAGACCGAGACGATCTTGGTGAACTCCGAAGGACTGCCCTTGTACTACTACAAGCCGGACACGGCGACGAAGTCGTTTGTAAGTGGGGAATTGGCGTCCTTGTGGCCGCCGCTCGTTTCGTCGAGTCCGACCATCTCGGGAGCCACCGGCAGGGTCTCGGTTACCCGCGACTCCAATGGTTCCCAGGTTGCCTACAACGGCCATTTCCTCTACACGTTTGTCGACGACAGCGGCGGTCACGTATCGGGCCAAGGAATACAGAACTTCTTCGTGGCAACTCCCGCACTGGCAGCTTTGGCTACCTCGTCCACAGGTACCGCGACGTCGGCGTCGACTCCGGCGACCATTCGTACGCAGACCACGATTCTCGGCGGCCGGACGGAAACCGTCTTGGTCAACGCCGAAGGACTGCCCTTGTACTACTACAAGCTCGACACGCCGACGATGTCGTTCGTGAGTGGAACGCTCGCATCTTTCTGGCCTCCTCTTGTCTCGTCTAACCCGACGATCACTGGAGCGTCCGGCAAGCTCTCTGTGACCCACGATTCCAACGGCGCCCAAGTTGCCTACAACGGCCACTTCCTTTACACGTTCGCCAACGACAGAGCAGGTCACGCATCGGGTCAAGGCGTCGCGGACTTTTCCGTGGCAACGCCGGGACTCCCTGCTAGGGGTGCCTCTTCATTGCCACCTAATCCTGCTGCTACCGCCCCGCCTACTTCGGGCTCTGGAATGGGCTGGGGATACTGATGTTCTGGCAGAAATCAAGGTAGGGAGTAGGGATGTTCGTTTTCGTGGATCTGCTCGCACTATTCGGAGTGGTTCGCTTGGGAAGGTTGATTTGGAAACGACGGCACAAGGTCGACCAGTGAGTACCGGAGATTCCACAGCAAATCGCTTGACCGGAACTCCTTCGAATCGTTCCATCAGACAATCGCGGGATCAACGCCAGATGCGATTCGTCCATGATGAGCCCAGGTCGCGAGTTGTGGTGACACGATCACTTCGACGGTCTTGTCGTATTCGGCGAGATCGTCGTCATTCACCCGGGAGCGCCATTCACCAAAACCGCCCGCTCGGAAGAAGGCCCGGTCGTCCTTCCAAATAGCACCGGCGTTGGGAAGGACGTCCTCGGCACGGTTACGCATCCTCTCGATGGTCGCTTCGGCGGCAAGCGCCTGAGCGCGGTCTGTGGTCATGTTGATGTCGAGAGCGGCAGCGAGACGAGTGATCTCGCCGGGGAGGTCCGAGGTGAAGTCGGCGTAGTGACACATGACGACATTCGGCGCGTGGCGACGTTGCCAGGCCGTGTCGAGATGGTGCAACACGCTGGTCAAGCAAACCGCTCCCGTGTCTTTGGACGCTCGCATGAAAAAGCGAAACCGTTCGCTGGCATCGTCGCTGATCTCCGGTCGCGGAGGGAGCGTGTGGAGGTCGCCGTTGCCTACCGCCTGGTCTCGCAGAGCAAGAACTCTCTCGAGATCCATGTTCGAGAGGTGATGCTCCATCGAGATCAGCACGTCACGCGGATCTCGGCCCACCACTACATAAGTCACATCTTCACGCACGGAGAGACCATCGAGGGGAGTGTGAGTCTTGATGAAACGACGATGGCGCTGTGCTTCATAGATGGCGCGCACTTCGTCGAGGGGCCGGATGGTCTGATCCATCCATGGGGTCAGCTCGCTCAATGGCGCCGGGAAGATCGGGCCATCGAAGATCAACATCGCACACAGCATCTGCGTCCACGTAGTGCCGCACTTCGGCGGGGTGCTTATCACGATGTCGGAAGGCCGGAAAGCGAATCCGTCCCATCGGGCGTTGTCCATGATCAGCGACCGATAGTGAACCGTCACAGCCCTTGCCATCTGACTGAATAGACCCGACGCTGCTCGGAGAGACCCTTTAGATAGATGTCCCGGCCGTCTCCGAACTCAAACTCGCCGCTCAAGTCGCATAACTCCTTGAGAACCGACGAGACCAGGATCTCGCCACCGTTGGCTGCTTGAGTAATGCGGGCAGCGAGCATAACCGCACCACCTAGGTAGTCGTTACCGTCACGGATCGCTTCGCCGGCATGGAGACCTAGACGAACCTGGAGAGTGATCTCTGGGTTGGATCGGTTACGAGCCGCGAGATCAGTCTGGATACCGACTGCACACTCCAGTGCGCGACTGGCGCCGCTAAATGCGACCATAAAGCCATCACCCTGGGATTTCACCTCGTGGCCTCCAGAACTGGCGATTCGCTGACGGATTATGCCGTTGTGTTCTCGGAGTATTTCCATGGCCCTGCGGTCTCCGATGCGCTCGGTAGTCGACGTGAAGCCTTCGATGTCGCTGAACATGATCGTGACTGTTCCCTCAGGCAGGCCTCCCGGCTTGAGATTGTCATCCACCATTGCTGGTGCCTCGGCAGCGAGGTCGATCAGCCCAGGGTGCCGTGACGCTTTGGACAAGCTGGACCCAAACCCAATAGGAGGTTCGAGATTCCGAAGAGGTTCGTGAGCCGCGTCACCAAGCTGCTCGACATGTGCCGGCTTGCTGCGCACACTCACTCCGCCCCAGAACGCGAAAACCTTGACCCGGACAATCGGGGATCCCGGAATCGAACGGACTCTCTTTAGTTGGCGCGCATCTTTGCCACCCATGATGGCGATGCCCCCGAGTTCCACTTCGATACCTTCTGGGACGATGATCTCGATACCGCCCATCACGGCGATGGCGTTGACTACTACCTCTGGACCCTCGACTTCAGAGTTTCGTAAGTCGAGAACGCAACCCCCCATGATCGCGACGGCGTTGGTCTTCTCTCGCAGTCGCCACCGTCCTCTGCGTTGTGAGCCGCCCATGATCGAGATCGTCCAGCGCGTTGCCTTACGCGTGTTGGAGTCAAACACCAGAGTCTGCGGAGCCGAATTGACGATGTCCTCACTCAGCAGACCGGACAGGTCAGGGCCGAAGGGATGAGGAAGATCGCCGAGCAATAAGGGAAGGTCCCCGAGCGAAACGGCTTGATACGCGGCCTGGACCCGCTCGGAGAATTCGTCGAGTGTCAGCCGGCCGTGACTACAGGACGTCTTTAGGACTTCCACCACTCGTTCTCGCTCTTCGTCAGAAAGACGTCGCTCGAACGAACTACCGCCAAGTGGGGTTACGGACACAGACGACATTGTTCCCGATGCGGGCAATCCGTGCCCCTTGGTAGAGAACCTCGACCGGTATCGGTTGGCCGGGGGTACTCCCATGTCGTGGTCGCAAGCGGAGGTCGTGGACCTCGATCGCCGTCCGGGGTGAGCAAGAAGGCCGTCCCCAACCAACCCCCGTCGGCACCGGCGCTAAGAGCGGGCCGCAAGGGTGCCTCATTACCTTCGGCGACGAGGACATCGGCGCCTCCGACGATGGCCAGTTCCGCGTCCTCGAACAGCGGCTCGGCGAACGGTAGGAAGTGGGTGATGAAGCTGCGCTCCGGCCTGTGCGCCGTGTTCAATATGTCGTCGCTGATTGGGAACGCATAACCGCTAGCGGACAGTGACAGGAGGTGTAACCGATGCAGATGCGAATTGGCGATGGGCCGTTCGTGGTCGTAGGCGCTGGGCTCGCCGGAGGTAATGCCGCGGTGACGCTACGGGAGGAGGGGTTCAGGGGCCGAATCGTCCTCATCGGTCGAGAACCGGGTATCCCGTTTGGTCGGCCCCCGCTTTCCAAGACGTACCTGCGTTCTGAGGAGGACCTCGAAGGATGGTATGTCAGAGCAGAAGGCTGGTACGAGGAACACGAAGTGGAGCGCGTAGATTCGGCCGTTACCCAGGTAGATGTGGCTGATCACGCGGTCTTGCTCGACTCGGGCGAGCAACTCCAATACCAGAAGGTCCTGATAGCAACGGGTGGCCGCAACCGCCGGCTCGACGTTCCGGGGGCGGGACTGCCTGGGATCCACTATCTCCGCACGTTGGCCGAATGCGACGCGATCAAGCGCGAGGCCCGTCCAAATCGCGCGGCGGTCGTGGTCGGAATGGGGTTCATCGGCTCTGAGGTCACCGCCTCTCTCACCCAACTCGGCGTTCACGTGACCTCGATATTTCCGGAGCAAGCGCCTCTGCTAAGGGTGCTGGGGCCCGAGGTCGGCACGGCGTTCGGCGCTATCCACAAAGCAAACGGCGTCGACCTGCGCGGCGAAGATCAGATCGTCGGACTGGAGGGGACCGACCGGGTCGAAGCGGTCGTGACCGCAAACGGCCTCCGTGTGGCTTGCGATTTCGTGGTCGTCGGCGTCGGGATCGAGCCTGAGATACCGGCGTTCGAGGGGGCGACTGTGGCGCAGTCCAATGGCGTACTCGTCGACGAGTTGTGTAGAGCCAGCGCCCCCGACGTATACGCTGCGGGCGATTTGGCCAACCAACTGCACCCGGTTTTCGGCCGCGTTCGCGTCGAGCACTACAACAACGGCGAAAACCAGGGCCGTGCCGCCGCGCGGTCAATGCTTGGCTCAACCGCTCCATACGACTACATCCACAGCTTCTGGTCCGATCAGTACGAACACAAGCTCGAGTACGTGGGCCACGCCACGAAATGGGATCAGTTCGTGGTACGCGGGAGTTTGGAAGATCGAATGCTGTTGGGCTTCTACATGCTGGACGGCCAACTTAGGGCAGCGGTGGGCCTTGACCGTGGTGGTGACCCCGAGTTGGACACCGACTCCGAGATGGCGGCTTGCGCCGCGCCTCGTAGGAGTTCGTGCTCGACCGACACCTGATCAGCTCGCCGATGAACGAGTGGATCTGTGGTCGCTTGCGAGCTGAGCCGGCTCGCCACCTCGGGTCCCGCCGCTATGCGTTCGAGAACAGAGTGATGTTCGCTCCGCTCGCGGGAACGAGAGGGGTATCGAGTAACGCGACGATTAATCCTGCGACCTCCACAGGTGTGAGCCCGGGCCGCAACTCGGCGTTGGCCTGCTGCAACATCTGAGTGTCGACAGCTCCAGGACTGACGCAGATCGCACTGATGCGGTGTTCCTTGCCTTCGACCGCGATCGCCTCGGTAAGCCCGATGACTCCGTACTTCGAGACGTTATATGCAGCAAGGCCTGGGAACTTCTCGGTCGCGTACACGCCGGAGAGGGATGCGATGTTGACGATCCGTCCTTCGCCTGCGGTGCGCATCGCGGTGAACGCTTGCCGGCAGCAGAGGAATGAACCCGTCAGGTTGACCCGCAATGTGTGATCCCAGACCTGTGGGGTCGTTTCTGTGAACGGAGCCGGCGTGAGCACGCCGGCGGCGCAGACCAGAGCTGCCAGCGTTCCGACTCGATCAGCGGCAGCAAAGATGCGCTCGACATCCTCGAGCTTGCTGACATCCGCTGGCACAGCCGAGGTATGGCCACCGGACTCGCTGATGCGACTGGCCACGGCTTCGAGTGCCTCATGGTCGCGGGCAGCGAGGACGATGTGCGCGCCTGCGGCCGCCATCGCCTCCGCAGTGGCCGCCCCTATGCCTCGGCTCGCTCCGGTGACGACGGCCACCCGTCCCGCAAGCCAATGCCTCGGCTCAGCCACTGACTGGTCCGCCTACCACAGAAGTCGCAACCCGCTCATAGAGCTGTTCGTGCAGGTCGAGACTCTGACTTAGGTCGAGGTTGCTCTCGGCATGATCGCGACATGCGGAGCGCGAGATCTCTTTCGTCCTCACGACAGCGTCTGCTGCTGCGTCGCAGTCGCCAGGGGATACCAGGAAGCCCGTCACACCGTCGATGACCACTTCACCGAGTGCCCCCCGGCGGAAGGCGACTACGGGCGTGCCGCACGCTTGCGCTTCGGCAGCGACCATTCCGAAGGGCTCCTCCCACATCGCCGGGCACAGCACAACCGCTGCGCGAGCCATTACCTTCCACAGTTCCGATCTCGGAATGCCGGGATGGACATCGATGCCCGGCCCGGCGCGGCGCGGGTCGATCTCCTTCAGTGTGTAGTCGTCGTCGTAGTTGTCGCCATAGACGTCGATGCCGATACCTGCTGACTGGGCGATCTCGAGCGCTTCGGCAACTCCCTTCTCCTGGCTCAGCCTGCCCGCGAAGAGAGCGCGATCTCCTGCCGTCGACGACCAGCAGATCGACCGGGTGGGGACGTAAGGCGGCAAGATCGCGTCGACGGCGACGAGCTGACGCCACGCTCGGGCCTGGCTTCCAGACACACATGCAACCGTTGGTGGCCGGTCGTGTTGACCGGCTGCACGCAACGCCGCAGCAACCGCCACGTCGGGGGGTAAGTGAAGTGTGTGCACTACCGGAGCATGCAGCGCAGTCGCGAGGCTGACCGCGGGCGCGTCGAAGGCGTGATTGTGGACAATGTCGTATCTCGCGCCGCTTATAGCGTTGTAGACGGCGCCAAACGCCATATCGGCCACGCCCGTCTCAGGCGTGACTCCGTCACTTGAAGCCCGATAGAGCGTGTCGGCGAGAACTCTGTGATCGATCCCCGTGTCGATGACCTTCACGCCGGGTACTTCCGATCCAGAAGCTGCGTAAATGTGAACTTCGTGACCCCTGTCCACGAGACCGCGTGCCAGATCGGATACGAATGCCTGCGATCCACCCCGTTGGGGTTCTCGGATCAGCGAAACGAGAGGCGCAACAATCGCGACCTTCACGGGGCGATCACCTTGAACGCGAGATCGCGCGGCGGGTTGATTCCGAGCATCGCGTAGGGAACCCGCCGCGAACCGCGGCGGCGTACCTCAGCTCCTACGCCTGGATAGAAGATCTCCGTCAGTTCGGCAGCCTCGTCACGACTCGCGAACTCGACAAACATCTCTCCCTCGAAACACACATACTCATAGCCGTGCGCAGCGAGCCAGGAGATTCCGTTCGGCCAGACGATGACGACCAGACCACCCGGCCTGCACACCCGTTCCATCTCGGCAAGGCCGGCCTCGCCACCATGGCCAGGATCGGGCGTCAGTGCCGAACACGCCACCACTAAATCAGCGTGCGCGTCGCTAACAGGCAGGTCGTCAAAGAACCCATTGATCACCTTGGCGCGGTCCCCATGATCCGCTCCCGCAAGCTTTTGAATCAGGATCTCGCGCAACTGTTCAGCGGGTTCGATGGCCACAACCTCATCTGCGCGCATGACGAGTTCCAACGTCAATCGGCCGGTACCTGCAGCCACCTCGACAATCCGGTCGACATGGAGTGGCATCCACTCGAGCACGCCGGGATGGATCCGCTCGGCCCTGACTAGACGATCGTAGAGTTCGGGTTCGAGCCGGTATAGGAGCTCCCATGCAAGCGTGATGTCCCGCCGCGGGTTGCGGTCACCGCTTGGTGCAAACCGTCTCGCCTCTTCTTCGGTTAACACCCCGACGTCAGCGGAAGTGTACCGGCATCGCAAATCCGCATCCCGCCGTCGCGTTGTCTCAGGCTCGATCAACTTGAGCCCAGTTCTTGTCCGTCTCCCACAGCCGGACTGATTGCAAGGAACCCTCGGGGAACTCGGGACTGACCCGCTCCCAGAACGCCACCGCCAGGTTTTCAGCTGTCGGGATCCGCCCCTGCAACCAGGGAACGTCGGTATTCAGGTTGCGGTGGTCAACGTCCTCGATGATCCGGCGGCAGACGACCTCGGAAAGCTGCTTAAGGTCCACGACGTAACCAGTTGCCGGATCGATCTCGCCCGTTACTACAACCTCTAGGACATAGTTGTGCCCGTGCAGATTCGAACATTTCCCGAACAGGAGCTGATTCTTCTCATCGGACAGGTTCGGATCGCGCAACTGGTGCGCGGCATTGAATGATTCGCGGCGACATACTCGCACGGTCGGAGAGTTAGCCATTTCCTTTGCCTCGGCGACGGCGCCGTCTGCATCGCTGAGATCGTGATACACCATCTCAACCTCCTAGGCTGTCGCTGCGCTGATCACACACCTCGACGATACCGCCCCCACCGAGCCGCAGGCTTAGCGTCACTCGTGCACACGAAGTACCGCACCGGGGCCTACGCGAGAGGTCGCCGGAATGTCATTCGCTCGAAGCCAAGTGGCATGAGAGCCGTCCGGTAATCGACTGTCGGTCTACTACGCGCCTCGATCGTTTGAGACGGTCTGAGCAACCGGTTGGGTGAACTGGTCGGTCAACGCAGGAGGGCGCAACGCGTCCGTGCTCGGCGGCGCCCCGCCTGCTGGCGCCCAAAGCACTGGTCGGCGGATCACGACGGTCCGCGCAGCTCGGTCATGGCCACCTTGGCGCTTCCGATCACGGACGGCCATGAGGTACGGGAGGAGTCCCGAGCCGGGGAGCGGCATGGCCCCGGCCAGCGGCGGGAGGATCCATCTGATCGCGGCCCTGCGCAGGCCCGGAGGTGCAGATGGGTCTTCGGCCCGCACGACCTGGATCCCGAGGAGGCACTTTCCCACCGTGCGTCCCCAGTAGCCGGTGCAAACCACGCGATAAGCGACCCACAGAGCGAACCCTGCGAGCAGCACCGAGACACTTAACACGACCCCGGCCCCCAGAAGCTGATGAAGCACCGCTGGCGTGAACGAGCTCGGCCCCGACCAAAGCATGCGCCAAGCGAGCGCGAGCGGGCGCCGCATTCCGGTGACGGCGACGATCCCGAACGTGGCACCAGCGAAGATCAAAACGTCGATCGACCACGCCGCCGCACGTCGCCACAACGCGGCAAACGGAAGATCACCGTCGGTCTCGTCGTGGCGCACGCGTTGACCCATCGCAGCCAGGACCGCGACATGCGGACGGGGCCGGCGAAGGTGTACGGCATCGAAAAGCACCGATCCGGACCTCCCTCGTAAGGCGGCCAGCCACAGGATCCTAAACGGTTGCCCGGCTGACTGCCCGGCCGACGAAATGCTTCGCTTCGGGCGCCACGGACGTGGAGGGAGGTGACCACACTCGGTTGCGCGCGCAACTACCAGAGAGCTCCGAGACAATACTTTGGGAGCCGGCCGTCGATCAGGAGACTCTCCACTGTGGCGGATGAGGTCTTGTGGGTGGACCACTTCCTCCTTGTACCCGTCTAGGCCAGTACTACAACCGCGTGCGATGAGGCTCGACCTCAATGTGTTCAGGACGGTGCATTGGTCCCCGCGCAGGGCGCCTTGCGTGAGGCTCCAAAAAGTGATATCACTTAATATCAGTTTATCGAAGTTGCTCTTTAGGAGGAGTCATGTCTGTCCCGTCGTACAGCGAACCCGAAGCCACTCTGATCGGTCACTCGGGAACCCGCGTCGAGATCCGTGAACGCGAGGCCTGGGCGATCAGCGGGTGGCTCGGTGTCCTCGTTGTCGCCGCCTGCGTCGTCGCGGTCATCTTCCTCGCCCGAACTTCTGTGAAGGCGGTCATCGTCGCCCCGATCCTCTTGGGAGTCGTCATCTTGGCATCGCTGGTCATTGTCCAGCCCGGACAGACCAGGGTGGTGCGATTTTTCGGTCGCTATGTCGGCACTCTTCGTCGGACAGGCCTGTCGTGGATCCTGCCACTCTCCGACCGGCGCCTCGTGAGCATTCGAGTACGGAACTTCGAGACCAATCACCTGAAGGTCAACGACGCTGATGGCAATCCAGTCGAGATCGCCGCCATTGTTGTCTGGCAGGTTGCCGACACCTCGCGTGCGCTGTATGCCGTCGATGACTACCTCAATTTTGTGAGGGTCCAGGCGGAGTCGGCTCTTCGCCACGTTGCGACCACACATCCTTACGACGACCCCACGGGCAATGGCCAGTCACTGCGCGGCTCGACCGACACCGTCGCTGCCGAGCTCGCCGAAGAGATGGCCGCGCGGGTGGTAATCGCCGGGGTCGAGATCGTCGAGGTGCGTGTCAGCCATCTCGCCTACGCGCCCGAGATTGCACAGGCCATGCTGCGACGACAGCAGGCCAACGCCGTCGTCGCCGCCCGCTCTTGTATCGTTAACGGCGCGGTCGGGATGGTCGAACTGGCGCTCGAGCGATTGAGCGAACGACACATCGTCAACCTTGACGAGGAGCGCAAAGCATCGATGGTGAGCAATCTGATGGTCGTGCTGTGTAGTGACCAGCCAGCTTCACCGGTAGTGAACACTGGCACCCTCTACTCGTAAGCAGTGAGTGAACGCAAGCAGGTACTAGTGCGAATGGATCCCTCGGTTCACGATGCACTTGCGCGTTGGGCGAGCGACGAGTTCCGCAGCATCAACGCCCACATCGAGATGTTGCTGAGACGAGCCCTCGACGACGCGGGGCGTTTGCCGAAGAGAGTTGGACCTATGCCCAAACGCGGCCGACCACCCAGTGCTTGACCCGATAGGTCTGCTAACTCTCCACCGGGCTCAACACACAGAATTCGTTGCCATCGGGGTCGGCCATGACCGCCCAATCGACATTGCCCTGCCCGATGTCGATCCGGGTCGCCCCAAGGGAGACCAAGCGGTCCACCTCTGTTCGCCGATCACCATGCTCGGGAGCGATGTCGAGATGGAGCCGGTTCTTCGTGGTCTTCGGTGGCACCGGCGGACCCCCCCCCAGGTGATGAACGGCCCGGAGTCCCGAGCCCGGATCGCGGTTTCCTCGTCCTGATCCCGCACCAACGGCCATCCGAGCACTTCGCTCCAGAAGCAACCGACCTGTCGCGAACCGTCGCAGGTAATAGATCCGAGTCGTCCGCGGTCGTCGACGAACGAATTCCCTGGCTCAAGAATGCAGAACTCGTTCCCTTCGGGGTCAGCGAGCACGACATGACGTTCGTCCGGATGCTGACCGACGTCGGTGCGGTACGCTCCGAGCTCGATCAGGTTCCCGACCGTTTCCGTCTGGTCACCGATGGACACGGTTGCCAGATCGAGATGGATTCGATTCTTTCTCACCTTCTGCTCCGGGACACGCAGGAACGTGATCCGGAACAGGGAGTCGTCTGCCGGCAAAAGCCTGATCTCATCAGGGTTCTCGTCGTGGATCTGCCAATCCAGCGTCTCGGCCCAGAAACGCCCGAGACGGAGCGGATCGCTCGCATCGAAACAGAGGGCGACGAGCCGCGACGTCATCGCTTCTCCATCATGAGATCCGCCGGGTCATGCCCGCGCAAGTCACATTCTTGATCCCTCGTAGAGCGCCGTCAGCCGGCACCATCACGCACCAGATTACGCGCCGAATGCTCCTCACCCCTCAGGTTTCGGGTGTTTAGAGCTTTCGACCAGATTCAACCCGTAAGTGGGTTTTGCCGATGAACTATCTGGTGCCTGGCTCAGATCTTTCTCATCCGACGCCCAGGCCCAAGAGACGCGGCATCACACTCAGCGTTCGCTTCTTTCTTGTGCTTGCAGTGCTGGTTCCAGCGTTAGGTGCCGTCGCAGCTGTCGGCTGGCAAGGACTGCGAGCCGGCCAACGGACGGCCAAGGCTCTCTATCAAGATCATTTGCTCTCTGCCGAATCGACCGGAGAGCTGAGAACCGAAATGGATCAAGCCCACGAGAGCGCGCTGACGATCCTTCTTACCGCTCCACAAGATCGTTCTCGCCTCATCAGCACCTTGGTAACGGAGACCGTGCCGACTGTCGACGTGACCTTGGCTGCCGTTCGCCAGTCACACGACGCCGATCCGATCGAGCGGCGGGCGGCCGACAGAATCGCGGCCGACTGGCAGCAATTCCACGTTCTGGTCGCTCAAGGCATACTGGCGATGCCTCAGGGCGCAGCCGCCGCCCTGAAAGTCAACGCCCTGTTCGATGACGCCACCTCCGGCACGGACCAACTAATCAATCGGGAGGACGTCCAAGCGTCACAGGAGTACAAACGCAGCCAAAGGGATTATGAAGACTCGATTCTTCTCATGTTGCTGAGTTTGGCGATCGCCCTCGCTGCCGGAATTGGAATGGTCATTTGGTTGATCCGTAGCGTCCTTCCCAGAACATTGTCGTACGTACGATTCGCCGCGGAGATCGCAAACGGGGACGACACGGATGTGCTCGAGGTTCGGGGAAGCGACGAGCTCGGTGACTTGGGACGAACTCTTCGCGACATGGCTCGGCGCAGGCGCACGGAACGCTCTTACGAGCAGACTCAACTCGAATTCACCAATACCTTACAGGTGACCGCCGTCGAGCAGGAAGCGCACAACCTACTCAAGCTTCACTTGGAGCGAAGTTTGCCGAAGGTCGATGTCACCATTCTCAACCGCAATAACAGCGCTGATCGTCTGGAACCTGTCACGAAGCTGTCGGACGGCTCGCCGCTAATTGCAGGTCTCGACGGTGCCCAACCGCGATCGTGCCTAGCAGTCCGGTATGCCCGCTCTCGCCATAGCTCAACTACTGCCACACCGCTCCTAGCATGCTCCGTTTGTGGAACGTGCCCGGGGGAGACGACTTGCACTCCGCTCCTCGTAAGTGGAGAGGTGATCGGCTCGGTTCTAATCACGCATCCGTTCCCTCTCTCCGACGACGAGCAGCGTCGCATTCGTGAATCAGTTAGCCAATCCGCACCGGTACTCGCCAACTTGCGCAACCTTGCTATTGCTGAGCAGCGAGCATCAACCGATTCTCTTACCGGTCTGCCCAACCGGCGGGCAATTCAAGAGACCATAAAGCGGATGGTCGCCCATGCATCGCGTACCGTCTCTCCACTCTCTGCGCTCATGATCGACCTCGACCATTTCAAGCACATCAACGACAAGCACGGACACAGTCGAGGCGACGAAGTGCTCGCCGGAGTTGGTGCCGCAATCCAAGCGACGCTTCGGACAAGCGACTTCGCGGGCCGGTGGGGTGGTGAAGAATTCCTTCTGCTTCTTCCGGACACAGCCGTTGACGGCGCTGTTAGCGTCGCAGAGAAAGTCCGGAAAGCTATCAGCGAGATTCATGTCCCCGACGTTGATCGACGGATCAGCGCAAGCATCGGCATTGCCACCATCCCCGATCATGCCGGAGACGCGGAACACCTGGAACGCAGCGCAGATCGAGCGCTCTATACCGCAAAGAGAAGCGGGCGCGATCGCGTTGAGATCGCTTCCAGCGACACTGTACCGGATGATTCGAGCTTCACGGTTCCGGCGATCGACCTGGTCCAAGCCAGCGATACCGCACATCCGTGAGCCTTTCGAAGGCGAGGTAGCCGGAACAGCCTTAGTCTTCGGGAAGGGCGGCGAAGTCTCGCTTAGATTTCCTGTACCAGCCCATTCCGGATACTGGATGCTTCCATCTGCCTTTCATCTCCTTCAAGGCGCTCTTGTGTGTTTCATCGCCCGTTGAGACGATTTCGTTTAGATGTCTATCTTGCGCCTTTATGACTTCGTCAGCCGTTTCCCCATAGAGCGCGAAATCACATGGCCCACCCAGTTGTCTACATGTCATTGTTTTCATGGATCTCGGTTTCCTTTCGTAATGCTCGGTCGTCAGGCTTGCGCGATGCGCACGAGGTTGCCCGAAGGGTCGCGGAACGCGCAGTCGCGCACACCCCAAGGCTGGGAAGCCGGTTCTTGGAGCACCTCGGCTCCTGACGCACGGACCTTCTCGAACGTCTTATCGAGGTCGTCGGAACTGAAGATCGCGGCTTGGAGAGAGCCTTGCGTTACGAGAGACAGGAGCGCATCACCCTCGGCCTGCGAGCGACCACCGTGAGGTTGAGATAGGACGATGTTGACATCCTGGCCGGGGGCACCAACGGTGACCCAACGGAAGCCGTCGGACGCGACGTCGTTTCGGACCTCGAGCCCGAGCGCGTCGCGGTAGAAGCCAAGCGCTTCGTCGGGGTCATGGACGGGGATGAACATTGCGGAGACGGTGAGAGCCATGCGAGAAATCATATGAGTGGCGACCCACCGAGTGCTTCTCCGATCCTGCTCGGTTCGAGTCGCGCCGCCTTTGGTACAGCCGCGCCGCTGCGCTCGGAGCCGACCAGTCGGCGCACCTCCGCAATGCTCAGACTGTCACCGCTGTACGCCGAGGGCGTGTCACGACCTTGCTAACGCACGCCGGAACGACCTCGACGTGGCGATGGTCACGTGCGCGGTACTGAGAAGGCGTCTCCCCGATGATCTCGGTGAAGCGCGAACTGAAAGAGCCGAGGGACGTGCAGCCGACGGCGACGCAAGTATCAGTAACCGACATCCCCTGACGCAGAAAGGCTTTGGCCCGTTCGATGCGCCGAGTCATTAGATAGGTGTAAGGAGTTTCGCCATACGCGCCGCGGAACTTGCGCGAGAAGTGCGCTGGTGACATGAGCGCCGCGCGAGCCATAGCCGGGACATCGAGGGGCCGCGCGTACTCGCGGTCGATGAGATCGCGAGCCCGGCGCAGGTGCGCGAGATCGGCAATCTCCTCCGGCATCACGATGACTATCGTACGCGGCGGTTCGCCTCTTCGGTCAAAACAGCTGGTCGACGAAGAGCGCAGGTGCACCTCGAGAGTGCCGGCAGGTAGGCCTGTTACCGCACTTCTTCGTGCACCGCAGCAGTACGACCTTGCGCATCGATTACCTCACGGTCGTAGGTGTGATGACGACCGCCCGCCGTGCGGCGCGACATGCCGAAAACAACCGACGAAATCAATAGGCCGGCTGCCCCGACGATCATGAGAATGACCCCTACTGTGGAATACCTGAACCCGTGTGCCTGAGCGGTCACTGCCCAATACATCACGGCGCCAACCGCGAATGCGATGGTGCTGAAGACCATTCCTGACGTACCCATTTCTGTGCCTCCATCTCCTACTGACCATCGGTCAGTAGCGAAGGAAGCAGGGTCCAGGGGACCTTCGATACCCTAACTATAGCACTGTGCGCTCTCCCCTCGCCGCATCAGCTTCTCGCTCACTTTCGTCTTCACATCTGCTCAGGGTGAGGCCGGTTCTTGGCGATATGTAGGGATGATGGCTACACATGGGAATCCTGGGGATGAAAGCCCGTCGGTCACGGTTACCAGGGACGCCGCAGCGATCATCATGTCGGTCGGCGAAGAGATGACAGAGGTTCTCGGGTGGCGTCCTGCACAACTCGTAGGGCGTCCATCTACCGAATTCGTCCACCCCGAGGATCAGCCAAGTGCGATCGTGGCGTGGTTCAAGATGATCGACACTCCTGGCGAGGCTCATAACTGGGAGGGCCGCTACCGGACCCCACAGGGCGAATGGAGGTGGGTTGAGTGCGTGAACGTCAACCGTCTCGACGATGCAGACAATCCAGTGGTCATTACGACTATGAGACAGATCACCGTCGACAAGGTCGGCCTCGCCGAGGAGCTACGCGCAAGAAAACAACTGCTCAGCCGACTTTCAGACGCAATGCCCATCGGGATGTTCCAGATCGACTCTGATCGGACCATCACCTTCACCAATGACCGCCTACACGCGATCCTCGGCTGCCCAGCGTCTGTAACTGTCGATGCGCAGTTCGCCACGGTCGAAGACGACGACCGGCCCCTCTTGGGTTCCTCGGTCGACGCTGTCATGGGAGACGAATCCGTAGACGGCGTCGAACTCCGCTTCGTCAGGGCATCAGAGGACAACCGAACTCTGAAACGCGTTTGCGTCTTGAGTCTGCGCCCGTTGACCGACGATGTGGGACGTGTGACCGGCGCTGTGGGCTGCGTCGCAGATGTCACCGAGCAAGTACAATTGCGTCAGCAATTGGAATGGCGCGCAAATGTCGACGAGCTGACATCTTGCCTTAGTCGCTCTGCGATACTGGAGGTGCTCTCCTCGGCACTGGACCCACAGCCGGACAACAGTGGGGGCGCGGCTGTCGTCTTCGTAGATCTCTGCCGATTCAAGCAAGTAAACGATAATTTTCGGGCACGCGGTAGGCGATGACGTTCTCCAGATCGCTGGGGCGCGACTCAAGAACGTCGTGCGAGACGGCGACCATGTCGGACGCTTCGGTGGAGATGAATTCCTTGTCGTTTGTCCCCGGGTCACGAGTGAGAAGATCGCTCTCGAGGTCGCCGAACGTATTCGCGTTTCTCTTTCGGACAACTTAGAGGTAGCAACGGGGACCGTAGAACTCCGTGCGAGTGTGGGTGTCGCGCTCTCGTCCCGTTCTTCTGACGCCGACACACTGATCGCACATGCTGATTACGCCATGTATGCGGCGAAACGCTTAGGCTCCTCGGCCGTGGAAGTTTACGCTACGCGCTAGTGGTACTGCTTATCAAAGGTAGTGGCCTGTATGCGGCTGGTCAGCCGAGCGACGCAGAACTCAGCTGCCGTTCGTAGACCACTGCCACGGTCGTCGTCGCACTCTGGCCGCTCGTCGACGGGCCACCCGTGGCCCCGGGGGCGGTGGGGACAGCCGTGTATTTCAGGCTGAATGCGTTGCCTTGGGACCAGGTACCTGCGTAGACCTGTCCTTGGCCCATAACACCCGTGCTATTCGTCGCCTGGAACTGGCACGGTGTGTAGAACAACACGTTGAGCGTATTGGCGAATTGGGTCGAGTTCTGAAGCGTGATGCCTGGACTCCCGTTCGAGCACGTCACGGAGCTCGGGACCACTAGGTACAAAACGTGGGTGCCCGAGCCCACCGAGTTCCAATTGGTCGAATTTGCCATCGCGAATCCCCCGGTGGAGAAGATTGCCAGGTTCTGATTGAGCGAGATCGTGTTGGAATTCGTCCAGCTGAGAGCGCAGGTGGTGAGCACGACGGTCGGCGAGACAGCAGAGCTCATTGCAGAGATGGTCGTGTATACGCTGCCCGCACCCGAGCACGTGTTATTCGTCACCGAGGTGTACCCCGCTGCCGACCATGCGCTTGCCGAATAAGTGAGTGTAGGGAACGTCTCTGCGGGTGGGTTGCTTAACGCGGCATCAGGGGCGACCGATGTACCGCTCACGTTGCCGCTGTTCTTCAAGGTGATCGAGCAGTAGGCATACGCTGACTGGTCGATCACTGCATTGTTTGTGAGCAGGATGTTGCCTTGCGTGCTTCCGGTGCCGCACCCTGAGTTGCCGGTGGCGTATGCACTTCCGGCGATCGCGGCGCTGTTCTGCTCCGTTATGTTCCCGACGGCAGTGAGATTTCCGCTCACCGTGCAGGCGTTCGTGCCGGTAAAGGACCCCTCAACCGTGATGTTTCCCTGGATGGCCGAGGAGTTTCCGCATGTCAGACTGCCGTTCACGTAAGCGTTGGCCGAGTCGTGCCCGCTCGGGTCGTCCAGATTGAAGGCGTTGCTGAAGCTGGCGGATCCCTGCACGAACAGCGCTTGGTCGAAGACGCTGGCTCCTGCCTGGGCGACGGTGAGCTTTACCAGAGCCTCCATGTACTGCGTCACACGGGCGTCTGTCCCGGTCGAAGTCACCTCTGCCGACTGAGGGATTGCCGCACCGGACCGCACCTGCGAACAGCTGAGCGCCCCGTTCGTGGGTGGGAAGGTGGCGTAGTACGAAATGCTCGCCGAATAGCGCGACCCTTCAGGAGCGGTAGGCAGGCTCGCGGTTAGCGCGCCCGGACCACATGGCAGATTCGTGACTGAACCAGTCTGCATCTCGGCAATCGAAAGGTCGAGCCCTCCTTCGGCGGCGTTGAGCGCCTGTGCCTGCTGCCCGGAGAATTCTGTTGTCGTTTGGTCGATGGAAGACACCTGGAAGAGAACGGCGACTCCGAGTGCCATGACCGTGCAAACCGTCGCGACGGTCATCAAGGCAGCAAGGCCCGCCTCGCTCCGCACTTCCCGACCTAAGAGATTGCGGTCTTCATGCATCGGTTTCGGTCTCATTTGCGACCTTCTTGTCACGCCGGCGGCACCGGGCTGCAATCGCCGGTGTTGCCGGGGTAATACTCGGCGTCGCGTGCTGCGACCGAGGTTTGGTCCTGGATCATGGTCACCGGCTTGGTCGTCTGATCGAAGTCGAGAGTCACGTCCACGAGCCGGCTACCCGAGGTACCCCCGAAATTGGCGCCCGTGTCAATGGAGAAAGGGGGATTCGACACCGGGTTCGTGACACCCGTCTCGAGTGTCGACCAGAGCGAGACGACGCCGTCTGTCTGCCACTGGTTCGAGTACGAGCGGGACTCGAGGGCGCCTGTGTTGAGAAGTCGCCACTGCACGCACTCGGGGAGACCGTTGAGCTCTGTGTAGACGCGTAGCGAAAAACCCGCCGGGATCGCAGACCCGTCTGGATTTGTTCCCGCGTCGGACCCTTCAGACGCCGGGTTGAAAAGGATGTCGGCCGAGATGATCTCCTGGCGAAGCTCGGTCATAGCCAGAGCCGCCTGCTCGTTGGCATATCCCGTCGATGTAGCAAGAGTGCTGAGCCCGAGCACGGTAGAAACGGCCTGCATCGAAAGAGTTAGGACCACCACGAGCACACCCATGGCGATCACGACTTCGATCAGTGTGAATCCGCCTTCGGGATGCTCGATATCCGGGAAGACAGGGGCCGTGCTTGGCCCGGTGATACCTCCAGATTTCTTCATGGCGCCGCTTGATACGAAGTGGAGAGATCTAACTTGCCGAGATTGATCTCGACCGACAGGTTCGCGATCGTGGTGGTCCCCTGGGTGACCTTGTACACGATGTCGCCTTGTACGACCGACGACACCACGACCGACGCCGCGCACACAGAGGAGCACCCGCTCGTAGTGGTCGCTGGATTTGCGACGCTCGTGATCGGTCCTAGAACCAGCGACGCACTGACGTTCAAGTTGACCGCTCCAGAGGGGATTGCCGAATCTGTGATCGACACTGTCGGGATCGTGATTGAGGGAGGCGCAGTGCCCAAGTTGCTGATCGTGAGGGTGGTGTACCCCGACCCGTTCCAGTAGACGAGCGATGGTGTCGGTGCTCCAGGGATGGGCACGTTGGCGGAAGGATTAGAGGCGCCGACACCGCTCTCTGAATTCGCCTGAGCGGAGTAGTTGTTGAGGGTTAGCAAACTGGAACCCCAACCGGCGGGTTCGGCGTGGTCGGTTACGAATTGGCTGGGCAAGCCCCCAAATGTCATCGTTCCGAACGCCTCTTGTGCGCCTGCGTGGATGCAGCCGTCTCCGTTGGTGGCGCTACATGCGCTTCCGCCAGAGGAGGTGACTCTCGTAATGAAGGATTCGTTTGGATACGCGGCAGGCGTCGACGCAACGCTTGCCAACGTCGTAGTCCCGAGCGACGAGGAACCGGCGGTGAGGCCCATCTGAAGGGTCGCCGTCCCGCTCTGGTCGACCGATCCACTCGCACAGGGCAGCCCGTTGGTTTGAATCGTCCCTTGGAGGTTCACACAAGTTGGACTCGATGACGCTGCCGCGGTACTCGTCGTGACTCCGCTGTCGGCCGAACCGGGTTGTGCGCCTATCCAGTCGGGACCCAACATTCCCGCCTGCAAGAAGGGGGCCGACTGAGCGGCTGAGGCGCTCGATGATGGGTTCTGAGCAGTACCAGGATCGTTGTCTGCTTCTGAGTTGCCTGCGACGGAGCCCGATGCCAGCAGACCGCCGCCATCGTCCCACTCCGCCCCGGAAGTCGCAGTGCTCCCAAATGCCCTCGAGGTCTGTTCCACCTGAACCTGAGAAGCGCTGTTCGAAAGCGACAGGTCGAAGGCGTCGAGGCTCAGACCCGAGATCGGATCACCCGTCCACCCGGGCGCCGACGAGACGTTGATCGAGCCTTTCCCGGAGAGCGCACCGCCGTATAGGAGGGGCTGGCAGGGCGCTGCGAATGGATGGTTCGTGCTCGTCAGGCATCCCGAGCTGGCGGAGTACACCACCGTTTCCGCACTCACAGATGTGACACCGCCCTGGTGATTGCCGCTCCACGACACCACGATCGTTACGCGGTACGCACCAGTCACACCGCTCACGTTGGTCGGGTACGCCGACACCGTGAATCCGACATGGTCCAGGGTCACGCTGGAGCTGTGCGGAACGAATGGCGCTTGGGTGTAGGACAAGGCGCCATGCGGGATCGTCTCATCGGTAAGGGCGAACGTGTAGACCTGATTGGGCGCGCTTCCCGTGACGACGATGTCCGGGTCTGAAGCGATAGTGGTGTCCAACGTGCTCAGCCCGTTCGCCACGATCTGATACGGCAGCGCCCGGACCTCTTCCATCGCCTGATCGAGAAGGCGACCGGCTACCTGGTGATTGGAGGTCGAGCTGATGCTGAGCATCTGCGTCCCGAGCTCAGAGGCGATGGCGAGCATCGACACGATCAGCAAAGTGGTTGCAACAACCACCTCGAGGAGGGCGAAACCGTCCTCATGGTCGCTCTCCTCGCGCGCCTTGTGAAGTCTCATGCTCCTCAAGACCGAGCCTTAGGTTCTGCAACGACGCTCCAGGTGCAGGGGTTCGGAGCAGCGGCCTGGACGCTGTATGTCCCGGCGGCAAGGGGAGGGCTCGTGCCTCTGCGTTGAGGATTCGACCCGATCTCTATCGGGAGGACGAAAGCCGGTTGTGAACCGGAGAGGACCTGCAGATCGACCGCCGAGCCCTGGGACCCGACGGGACAGCTCACCTCCCATTGCACGATGAAAGTCTGAGACGCCTGAATGGGAGATGACTGAGCTGATCCGGCGCCGCTAAAGGCGAAGAGCGACCCTGGAGGGCTCGAGTTCTGTGCAACTTGACCGCCGGGAAGAGTCCGGTCGCCGAGGTTCGTTCGCGTTACACCGGTGGGTGCTGGACTCGATGCGGGAGCCGCGCTGCCATGGCCTGTGAACAACAGCACCGACCCGAACATCAACGCTGCCCCGAGGAACGAGACGATGACGAGAGACCACCGAACCGGGCGTCTCCTCCTGCGGCCAGGAACCCCGAGACTCAGATGCTCGGACGTTTCGGTGGCGCGGTGGGCTCGCTCCTCGTATATATGGGCGATCTCGAGAGCAAGCTCGCGGAGATCACGATGTTCGTCACCGGCGGATCCGAGCGTCTTTTCAGCCCCGACCGATTCCGAATGAAGGCGGGTCGCGGCGTTGTCAGCCATGCCAGGACCTCCCCCCGGAATGCGGGCTCCGTTAAATGGGCTGGACCCCGCTTCGTATGTCGGCGCACTCGCGCTTTCGCGTGAACAAATGGCTCACAAGCTGCGCACAATGCGCTCCGAGCCAGGTCTCCTGAAGCGATGGACCACAACTCAGCCGGCCTCAGCAATCACGGCGTCGGCCGACCAGCCATCTTCGTCGTTAGCCTCGGCCGGCTCCAGCTCCGCAGTTCGGTCTGGGCCCGATCGCACCAAAGCCGCAACCAAGACCAAAGCCGACACGGAGAAGATCAATCCGATGCGGAACACCGCATCAAGCCCGTGAACGATCACGGCGTGCGCATGGTCGCGAGCGCTAGGCCCCAAGTCCGCGCCGAGCTGCGCGTGATGGGTGACCACACCGAAGGCAGTGACCAGCACGGCGAGACCGAGCGCGGCGCCGACCTGCTGGGTCACGTTGATCAGTCCGGATGCGGCCCCCGCGTCCCCGGGATCGACATTGGCAAGCGATGCCGAAGTGAGGCTCACGAAAGAGATACCCGAGCCCACACCGAGGAGGACGAGAGCTACGACGATCTGCCCGTATGAAGTGCCTTCATGCACCTGAGCTGCCAGGAGCAGACTGACGGTGACAAAGGCCGCGCCAGCGATCATCAGGACCTTTGCGGGGAGGCGGTCGGCCAGGATCCTGCTGGTGAGCTGCGACGACGCGAACACCGACACGGGTATCGGGAGGAAGGCGATTCCGGCTCTCAGCGGCGAGTAGCCCTGGACGTCTTGGAAGAACTGCGACATGAAGAAAAACATCCCGTACATACCGGCGTAGATGAGACCTCGGGCGAGGTTCGCCGTCGTGCGGGTGGAGCTCGCGAAAAGCCTTAGGGGCAGGATCGGCTCTTCGACCCGAGCCTCGTTGTGAACGAAAACGCCAAGCAGGACCAGTCCGACGGCGAGGGCGCCGATCGTCCGAGTGTTCGTCCAGCCCGCGCTGCCGGCCTCGACCAACCCGAAAACGATGCCTGTCATGCCAGCCGTCGAGCTCACCGCGCCAAGCAGATCGAAGCGACCGTGCCGCCGTTCTGTCTCTACTAACGCGCTGCGTCCAAGCAGCAGCACGGCGAGACCGATAGGAACGTTGACGAACATGACCCATCGCCAGGAGACGAGCTCCGTGAGCAGCCCTCCGGCGACCAGTCCCGTGGCGCCCCCGGCCGCTGACACCGTGGTGTACATCGCTATGGCTCGCAGGCGCTTCGGACCGTCGGGGAAGGCGGTGGTCAGCAGCGACAACGCGGAGGGCGCGGCGAGCGCCGCACCGACTCCCTGGACAGCCCGCGCCGCGAGCAGCATCCACGACTCCTGTGCGAATCCACCAGCGAGCGAGCTCACCGAAAAGAGCGCGATGCCGATGAGGAACGCCCGTCGCCGGCCGAGGAGATCTCCTGTCCGGGCCCCGAGGAGAAGCAGTCCCCCGAAGGTCAGGATGTAGGCGTTGATCACCCATGAAAGGTTCGTGGCGGAAAAAGCCAGACCCCTCTGGATGTGGGGCAGCGCGACGTTCACGATGGTGGTGTCCAGGACCACCATCAGCTGGGCTGTCAGGACGACGGCAAGGAAAACCGCCGGGTGGCTCAGGCGTCGGCGCAGGGTGCCGGCCTGGTGCCTGAAGGGGATGACGGATGGGGTGGGGCTTACGGAGCTTGTTGCGATTGGAGCCATTTGACTTCGACCTTTGCGCTGGTATCCTGTGGAAACGGAAGAATCCTCCGGTTACTATACGGAGGATGCCTCCGGTTATCAAGCCATTTTGGGTAGGGAAGGGAAAAAGCTCGTGACCAGCGAGAACAGCATGGTGGCCGGCCCGGCCGACGAAGCCACGAGTGAGCGAAACTGGTCAGAACGTCCCATGCGGGCCGACGCCCGCCGGAACTACGAACGTCTGGTGTCGGCAGCAAGGGAGGTCTTCGCTGCCGAGGGTGAGGGCGCGTCAATGGAGGCGGTCGCCCGCAAGGCCGGTGTAGGGGTCGGCACGCTTTACCGCCACTTCCCGACTCGCATCAACCTGGTCGAAGCGGTGTACACGACCGACGTCGACGAACTCGTTCAGGCCGCTGAAGAGGCCGTGGCCAAATTTGAGCCCTGGCCGGCCGTCGTGGCTTTCTTGGAAGCCTTCGTCCGATACGCCCAGAGCAAGCGGACATTTCTAAATGAGCTGCGTGAGGCGTTCGACAAACACCCGGACCTGCGGCTCGCTTCGCGAGAGCGGATCGACGCCGCCACTGAGCTCGTTATCCGGCGGGCGCAGGAAGCCGGTGTTATCCGAACGGACGTTGACGGGGCAGACGTCACCCAACTTCTAGGTCCCATGTGCACGAGCCCGACGATCACTCAAGAGCAGAGTGCACGGCTGCTTCCGATGATCCTCGACGGGCTTCGCGTTACAGCGCCATCGCCGCTGTAGATCGTTAGTACCACCGTTTCCGGTGGGGCTCATTCCTCATTCCCGCGGTGCAGACCGGCCGCGCCCTCGGCGTCTCGGCTTTCACCTTGCTCCAGCCGCCTAGCGGGCACCGCCAGTCCATCGTCCACACCAAGTGACCTTCAAGATGATCACTTGTCAAGATGATCTGAGTTCTATATGATATTGAACCGAGACATAAGCATCCAACCGGCGAGAGGACGGAGGGCACATGACGGCAAGTGCGCAGGCAGATCGCCCGACGGTCGTGGTTGTCGGCGGCGGCTACGGCGGTACGGCTGTGGCCAAGGCCTTGGATGAGACAGCCAGGGTGGTGCTGGTCGAGCAAAAGGACGCATTCATGCACAACATCGGGGCACTGCGGGCGCTGGTGGATCCGTCCTGGTTGCCCCGGATCTTCTTCCCTTACAAGGGACTCCTCGCCAATGGGCAGGTCATACGGGATCGCGTCACGAACGTCGAGCCAGGACGCGTCGTCACAGCTTCGGGCCAAGTGATCGCGGCCGACTATGTGGTTCTGGCCACTGGGTCGAGTTACCCCTCCCGGCAAAGACCGACCTTGTCGATACCGAGTTGGCCCGCGAACAGATCCCGCGCTACGCACGAGGCGCTTTCGCAGGCGGATCGAGTCCTGCTGCTTGGCGCTGGCCCGGTCGGTATCGAGCTTGCGGGAGAAATAAGAGCCGTGTGGCCGGAGAAGTCGATCGTGTTGCTCGATGAGCGCGATGAGGTGCTAAGTGGCCCGTTCATGCCGGAACTGCGCGCTCGAACTACGAAGCCAGCTGGACGAATTTGACGTCGAGGTCGTCCTAGGTAGTCCGTTGCGCGAGGCACCGCCTACGGTACCTGGGGAGTTGGCAGCCTTCAGCGTGGAGACCGAGAGCGGAGTCAAGTTGGCGGCCGATATCTGGTTCCGTTGCTACGGCGTTTCACCCAACAGCGATTATCTGGGTGAGGAGCTTCGCTCGGCACGCCGAGCCGACGGGTACGTCGAAGTGGGTCCCACCTTGCAAGTCGTCGGCCAAACGACGGTCTTCGCGCTCGGTGACCTGTCGACGGCCGACGCCAAGATGGCAGGGTTCGCCGGGCGCGAGGCAGCAACCGCTGCGGCCAACATCAAAACGCTCATAGAGGGTGGCGCCGAGCTTGCCGACTATGAGTCGGCCGGTCCCGGGATCGCGGTGCCCATCGGGCCGACGGGCGGCGCCGGGCAGTTCCCCGGTCAAGATGAGATCGTTGGACGAGAGGTGATCGCGGAAGTTAAGGGTCGGGACATGATGGTGGACCGATTCGCAGAGCTCTTCGGTCTCGCAGTCGCAGCAGGCGAGTGAAGATCGTCGGGACGTCGGGCAATTCGCGAGAACTCCGCTTTCAGGCTCGAAGGGTTAGAGCGACCTAGAGTTCGGGTTGAAGCGCCTATGTACCGGCGTCTCTCAACCTAGGAGCGGAAATCAGTGTTCGAGATTGTGGTTGTTGGTGCGGATGACTCGTCGACAGCTCGCGAGGCTGTAAGGGTCGCCGCCGACATCGCGAAGCTGAGCCGCGCAAAGTTCCATATCGTCACGGCATACGATCCGGGATCCATTCGCGTCGAGGATCTTCCCGACGAGTTCCGGTACGCGGCCAGCACGCATCCCGCTGATGTCCTGTTAGAAACGCTGTCCTCCATAGCGAAGGAACGAGGCCTGGAGCCGATCGTTCACGCAGCGACGGGTGAGCCCGCGGACGCCGTCATCCGAGTTGCCGAGCGGGAGCAAGCCGATCTGATCGTGGTCGGGAACAAGGGCATGAAGGGCGTGAGACGCGTGCTTGGAAGCATCCCGAACAGCGTTGCGCACGGAGCGCCCTGCTCGGTCTTCATTGTCGACACCCGAGCGGCGAACTAGTTCGAATCCAGCCGCGTTGCAGGTGGCTGCTCTGAGGATCGGTCTTGGAACGGCTGGAGTGTTGAAAGGAACCATTCGACGATCTCCATGACCGGTACGCCGGCGACGTCAACACGGTAAGCCCGGATTAGTGGGGATCCATCGACTGCCAACAGAGCAGCAGCGTGGATGGATGGGGGCCGTCTGTCGGGGCGCGGGAGCTGTACCCGGCTGAAAGCGATCCTCTCCTCGGTGAGAATTCGCCCAATCGGGTCCTCGCTGATTTCGAGTCGTCTGACGAACGTATCCGGAAGACGACCCGGCACTATCAAGCTCTCGGCATAGACGTAGGCCCTCTCGGATCTCCTCCCCCGCAACACGACAGACCGTTTGAGCAAGTGCCGCCGTGGTCCGATACCGAGGTTGCTCGTGGCGCCGGAAGCCGTCTTCTCGTGGTGCCGGTCGTGCGCGTCAATTGGCTCGCCCACGAGCTGTTCCAGGAACATCGTCAGGGTTCCGCCCGTTCGAGCGAGCGCCGCTTCCAGGCCTGAGCACGCTGCCACAGCAACTATTGAACCGCACAGCGACGCAACGATGTGCGACGAACAACGCCTCCACCGAATGACTCTAGACAGGGCTCCATCTGCCGTCGGCACCCTGTGCTCCGAGAAGCGTCGTCAGTTGAGAACGAAGAGTCCTTATACGTTCGCTGACGAGAGCCATCTCCGCTCGGTAGCCGGCACCACATTCCGCACCGAGTGATCGCTCAAAGATTGCTCCGAGGAGCTCCAGAAACTCGAGTGGCGCGACTCCCTTCGGTAGAAATGCAGTGGCGCCGGCTTCGAGAACAGGAGACTGAAATTCCGAATCCAAGCCGGACACAACGATTACCATCGCGTTCGGCGCAACTAGTCGGATTCGGCTGAGTGCGCTGGTTCCGTAAACTCGAGGCATCACCAGATCGAGCAACACCACGTCAGGCTGGAGAGCTTGGGCCATGGCGACGGCCATATCCCCGTCTCGAGCCTCGCCGGCGACTTCGAACTGTCCGCAGTTCTCCAGCACAGCCCGAAGAAAGCGCCGCGTCAAAGCTGCGTCGTCCGCGATAAGCACGCGAAGTGACTCCGGCTCAGACCATGGAGTGGCGGTGTATTCGCTCTCGAATTGCGTTTGTGCGAACTCTCTTCCGTCGAGTCCAATACCTCCAGCCGGGGAAGCGGAACCAAAGTGGACGCCATTTTCGAGATGATCGATCACTCCACTCGTCCTTTCGTTTGGGGAGGATGCGTCCATGGCTGGATCATCGGTGATCTCTCGATTCTGCTGAACCCGTCTACGCGTTATTGCGTCTACTGCATTTGTAGTAGTGGAGATTGCCGCTCGCGTCCGCCGATTGCCGAGGCCGTTGCATGCTTCTAGCGATTCCGAGAAACTAATGAGGTGGTAGAACCATGGAGCTAGAGCAGTTGCCCGAACTGTACGCCGATCCAATGTCTGAAGGCCCGGTACTTCAGATATCTGGACACCAAGGCGTGGGACCTTTGGCGGCCCCTGTTCACTGATGACCTCGACGTCTACTTCGACAATTCGGTTCTCCCCATTACGACCACTCCCGTGCGAACTGGCGGTGACAGCTTTGTGGAGTTCGTTTCACGCATGCTGCAAACGGCAGTAACGGTTCATCACGGTCACATGTCCGAGATCGAGTTCACTGGCCAGAACCAGGCGACCGGGATATGGTCAATGTACGACTGGGTTGACGATCCCGAGAAGGGATATGCGTTCCAGGGCTGGGGTCACTACCACGAGCGGTACAGAAAAGCACCCGACGGACGATGGCAGATTTCGATGTTCCGCCTGACTCGGATTCGGACAGACGTCGTTCAAGCCACACGCCCCAGTGGCGATCGCCCCTGGCCTCCTCCTTGGACAGCGGATAGATCGGGGCGCGTCTAGGTCAGCCGACGATCGTCCCGTACATGTCGTTGAGAGGGTACGAAAGCAGCTCCAGGCGCTCGCCGTCGGGACCTGGAAAGTAGACCGAGGAACCATTCACGACAAGGGTCTCGATCCCCGATGCTTGCAACTTGGCCACGAGTCTTTCCCACTGCTCGGGAGCGACGGAGATCGCGATGTGGTGTAGTCCACCAAGCACTTCGCGGTATTCCCCGAGATCGAGACCGGGAAAGTCGAAGTACGCAAGATAGTTGTCGTGTCCGACGTCGAAGAAGAAATGCGTGGAGCCGCGGTAGTCCCGGTTCTCGAAGAGTTCAACGAGAGGGAACTCGAGGAGATCTTGATAGAACGTGATCGTTCGCTCGACGTCGCTCGAAAGCAGGGCGAAATGATGCAGACCCCCGCCCGATGAGGTCTTTCGTTCGCCAAGGGGTCGGAGGTATCGGCGTTTCAATGACTCCCATTCTTCGGTTCGGTCAACATCGCTCCCGTGCTCAGTCATCGATTTGCCTCCTGATTGATAGAACTGTCAACGACACGGTGGGTGGGTGAGGCCGTATTCATCTTGCGGCGAACTCGAGAAGCTGAGGCGCTAGAAGAGGCCAGCGCTCGAAGAGATGGCCGCTCCCGTTGCGAGCTGCGTCCGAACGCTCGATCCACTCCCGATCGCCCCACGGGGGTTCGACCAACTGCGACCCTGGGATGAGCAGATGGAGCTCCTCGGAAGTGGCCCGGGTGTGGTACGGGTCGCTCTTCCCGCTGCGGAAAATGAGAGCCGGTACGCGCAGGCGATTGAGCGTCTCGTCCAGAACGCCGGGGACCATCTCATGGGGTGTGGGGCAGTAGACCGCCATCCATCGCTCGAGCACTCCGATGAACTCCTGTGGGTCGAGCATGAGCATTCGATCCCGGTTCGCCGGGTTGCGCTCTAAGACCTCCGTCCACTCGGGAAGTTCCACAACGGCCTTCATGCCACCCTGCCACGCGGCGCGCAAGGACTCACCGCAGTACACCATTGCAAGGGTCAGAAGACCAAAGATCCCGCCGGAGATCCACCACACTGCGAGCTTCCCGACCACCTCGGGATGTCTGGCTGCAACCAGAAGTGACACTCGAGCGCCCCCAGAACCGCCGATAACCACGGCCGGCGCCATGTCGAGCGCGAGCAGCAAGCCGGCCAGGCTCTCCGCTTGCATCTCAGACTCTGAAGCCCCGGTGAAGCAGACACTGGATGCGCCGGTGTTCGGGCGGTCCCAGATGAGGACCTGGTGCCCCGCTGCAGCGATGGCTTCGGCCAACTCCCTTACTCCTGGCGTTTCCTTGCTGAATCGGCCCCCTGGCGTCAAGACCCAGGGCGAACCCTCACCGAGCACCTCATAAGCGATCGTTTTGCCTTCGATCTCGATCGTCGTCAAATGGGGTCCCTCCTGAACACCTGGTCGAATACCCGGTGGGCAGCAAGGCTAGGAGCTGCCTCTGTGAAAAAGCGAGGAGCTCGCCAGAGCAGGCCAGATCCCTCCACATGTAATGTGATCCGAACGTCGCTTTCGCATCGGCTTCTGCTGTCGCGCAGCTTGCAACGCCATATACGTATGGCAGAGGGGTGAGTTCCGATGACTGACACTCTCGACCCGGTAAGGGTCATCGACGCCGATACACATCTGACGGAACGGCACGACCTTTGGACGAAGCGGGCGCCCGCAGCCTTCAAGGATCGTGTGCCGCACGTCACTCAAGTGGACGGCTGCGCCACGTGGGTGGTCGAGAACGACGTCGTGCTGGGGCGAGCGGGTGCCGGGGGAGTGGTCGACAAGCAAGGCGTCAAGGGACGATCGTTCGAGGGCCTCTACGAATGGGAGATCGACCGGGCCCATGCGGCCGCTTACGACCCTGTAGCCCGGATGCAACTACTCGACGAGACTGGTATATGGGCTCAGATCATCTTCCCAGGGGTTGTCGGCCTCGGGGGGCAGGCGCTGGCGGAAATCGTGCAGGATCCCCGGCTGCGCATGCTGTGTGTAGAGATCTTCAACGACGCGAGCGCCGAGTTGCAGGCCGGATCAGCGGATCGATTGCTGCCCATGGCGATCCTGCCGGCATGGGACGTGGACGCGTGCGTAGCCGAGACGAAGCGAGCGGCAGGCCTCGGGCTGCGAGGCGTCAACCTGACTTCGGACCCGCAGGACCTAGGTGCCCCAGACTTGGCGAACCGCGCTTGGGATCCGTTGTGGGAAGCGTGCAGCGCACTGTCGATGCCGGTGCATTTCCACATCGGGGCGAGCTTGACGACGATGAACTACTTCGGTACGTACCCGTGGGAATCTCATGACGACGACACCAAGCTCGCCATCGGCGGGACGCTCCTGTTCATAGGGAATGCTCGCGTGGTCGTCAACATCATTTGCTCGGGGATGCTCGATCGCTTTCCTGAACTAAAGGTCGTGTCGGTCGAGAGCGGGACAGGATGGATCCCGTTCATCCTGGAAGCACTCGACTACGAGATGGACGAAAACGCACCTGAGGCAAAGAAAAGACTGTCGCTACTACCTTCCGAGTACTTCAGACGGCAGATCTACGCGACGACCTGGTTCGAGCAGAGGAATCTGGCGTCGATCGTCGCCGCCGTCGGTGAGGACAACATCATGTTCGAGACGGACTTCCCCCACCCGACCTGCCTCTATCCGAACCCGTTGCGCTCGGCCGAAGCCAATATGCGTGACCTCAGCCCGTCAGTTAGACGGAAGATTCTGAGCGAGAACGGGATCAAGCTCTATCGGCTTTGATTCCCAGTCGGTGGGGCCGATCTCATTCGGTCGGCCCGACGCTTCCGAGGTCGGCGTATAGCCTCTTCACAAAGCGATAATTGGGTGAGGGGAATTGTGGCAACCAGGTCGGTGTACGAGTTGGACCTGCCAATGCTCGACACGGCGGGACTTGAGCAGTCAGACGCGCTGTTGGCGTCAGTCGACGCTGGTCGGCGGCATTGGCTGGCCCGCACCCCGCTCGGCTTTTCCCTGACTCGCTACCAAGATGCCGTGGCGTGCCTGCGAGATCGCCGATTTCATTCGGCGTTGTCTCTCATCCCCCAAATGGCCGGAGTCGAACCTGGCAGTTATATCGATAGTCGGAGACGGTCGATTCTGTCCATGGAAGGAGAGGAACACACTCGTCTTCGTCGCCTGGTCGCACCGGCCTTCACCCCCGCTGCGGCTGACCGACTTCGGCCTTTCATGCATGACGTCATCAACAAGCTCGTGGACGTCGTGTCGCCGGTCGGACACTGCGATCTGGTGGTCGACGTCTGCGAGCCATACCCGATCCCGATCATCTGCGAACTGCTCGGCGCACCAAAAGAAGACTGGAGGCTCTTCTCACAGTGGGCCACCGATATCTTTCGGATCTTCAATCAGGATCTGGCGGCAGACCTACCGGCGATCGAGCGAGCTTCAGACGAACTTGACAGCTACGTTCGATCCTTGGTCGAGCAACGCCGTACCGTGCCAAGTGACGACCTGATCAGCTGTCTCATCGCTGTCGAAGAATCGGGTGATCGGCTGTCCACCGATGAAGTGGTGATGCTCGCCGAGGCCGTCCTCATGGCTGGAACCGATACCACCCGAAACCAACTGGCCTGCTCGATTGCCCTGTTCGCAGCGCATCCCGATCAGTGGTCGCTCCTGGTCGCCAACCCGGAGCTGGCCGCGTCAGCAGTGGACGAGTCAATGCGGTATCTCGGAGCCGTGCGGGGCACGGCCCGTGTCGCGTCTGAAGACATCGAGTACCGGGGGGTTTTGTTCCCTAAGGGAACCCTCGTGGCAGTCGCCCTTGCCGGCGCAAACAGAGACCCAATGGCCTTCGAGTCCCCAGATGAGCTCGACATCTCTCGCCGACGAACCACACAACACATGACTTTCGGCTCGGGAATTCACCACTGTCTTGGAGCGTCGCTTGCGCGCGCCGAACTGCAAGAGGCGCTTCCTGTCCTGGCGAGTCGTATGCCTGAGCTCACCTTTGACGGCGAGATCGAGTGGAAGCCGGCAACTTTCGGTATCTGGGGACCGGCTCGACTTCCGTTGCGGTTCCGGCCGTCGCCGGTCGCTTGTTAAGGCCCCGTCAACCTCTCCGGGACCAGACGTATTTGGTCTCGCGATGATTCCTGCTTTAGCGCACGGCGCAGGTTCTGGTAGTCCACTTCGATCACTTGAAGCTCGGACTGGCCTTCGTCGAGAGCGCCCAGAGATGCCGTCGTCTCCAGCCGGGCACAGGACGATGTGAGACGCCGACCGCCCAGCTGACCCGCACTACCCTTGATCTTGTGGGCGATTCGACTGACGCGATGGGCGTCGCTCAGATCTAGCGCGTCGCGGAGCTCAACCAGCAGAGTGTCTGTGTCTTCCACGAACTCCGCTACGAGCTCGCCGAGAAAATCTTGATTTGCGGCCTTTCCAATAGCGCGAAGTTCGTCGATGAACACGGCATCGACGGTGGGCTCCAGTGCCACTCGATCTCCCGAATCCGGGCCGCAACTCGGGTCCGATGCGTCCCTCACGAAGAGGGCCATCGTGGTCGAGTCAAAAGGATTACCATCGCCGTTGTCCGCACGCTGTCCGCCTTTAGCAACGAAACGCCTCGTCGATCTGCCGAGCAGACGGTGGGTTTCCATTGCCCAGTTCCATATCGGCGATTCGGATCTCGAACCTTAGGGTTCGATGACAGGCGCTGTGTGGTTTGGTTCGCACACTTGATGTGTGAAGATTGCCCTACAAGGAGTCCGATTTTTCAAAAATAGGCCCACGAGCAGCCCGGTCGTTGAGCCCAGCCAACGATGACCGCCGCTGTAAAAGGTGAGGGGAAGTTGGTCATGAGCGCGCAGAAGCTAGACCCAGGCGACAACTACGACCCGTTCGAGGCGTTCGACGACGTCATCGGAGGCGACATCCGTGACCCGTATCCGGATCTCGCGACCAAGCGGAACCGTACCCCGGTGTGGAAGGGCAGCTTGATGGGCAACGACATGATGCCGCCGGGCATGGAGGTGTCGGAGACTTGGACAGCCTTTCGGTTCGAAGACTGCTCGCGCATCTTGCGTAGCGCAAAGATCTTCAGCTCCACCGGCTACGACAGCACAATCGGTCTGGTAATGGGACACATGATCCTCGGGATGGACGATCCCGAACATCGTCTCCACCGCAATCTGGTGGCGAACGCATTCCGTGAAAGGTCGCTCGCCAGGTGGGAACTAGAACTCATCTCTCCCATCTGCAACGAGCTGATCGACAGATTCGCCGATCGCGGCGCAGCAGAACTTGTGAGAGAGCTCACGTTCGAGTTTCCCGTGCGGGTCATCGCTCGCCTCCTCGGGCTACCCGAAGAGGACTTTGCGCAGTTTCAACGCTGGTCGATCGAGCTGATCGGCCTGGGCGCCGATATCGAGCGGGGTTTAGCCGCCTCACAAAGCCTCAAGAACTATTTCGCCGAGGTTGTGGCCGAGCGGCGAAAGTCCCCTCAACAGGATCTGATCAGCGACCTTGTATCGGCCGATATCGACGGCGAAAGACTCACCGACGAAGCCATTTACGCATTTTTGCTCCTCCTGCTCCCTGCGGGTGCGGAGACGACCTATCGATCATCTGGCAACCTGTTGTTCCTCCTTCTGACGCACCCAGATCAACTCGCCGCGGTACAACAGAACAGAGCTCTCCTCGATCAGGCAATCGAAGAGGGTCTCCGAGTGGAACCCCCTCTGCTCATGATCGGCCGGACCGCTACCTGCGACGTCGAGATAGGAGGCGTTGAAATACCGGCGGGTGCCGACGTCACTACGTGCCTCGGCTCCGCCAATCACGACGAAACACGTTGGCACGACCCCGACAGCTTCGACATCTTCCGCCCCCCGCAGCAACATCTCGCGTTTGCCTTCGGCCCTCATATGTGCCTCGGCATCCACTTGGCACGCCTCGAGACTCGGGTGGTCCTTAATGCCGTCCTCGACCGTCTCTCGAATCTCCGCCTCGACCCCGAAGGCGACGATCCGCATATTCGGGGCTTGATCTTCCGGTCGCCGACGTCCATTCCGGTGCTCTTCGACGCGTAGCCGCGAGCTCCAATTCTCGTAGGACCTCGACTCGCGCCGCACCGACGAGATATCGATTCTCAGCGACGAGCGAGTCGCCGGCCGCTTTCTGTCTCGATAGGCGTGTAGTTCAGTTCGAAGTGATGGTAGAGCGCTGACTCGTCCGCTTGAGACAACTCTTCGCCGTGAATTGCGATGTCCGGCGCAGTCCGGACCTGTTCCTTGGTCACTGTGACCTTCAGACCATCGGGTTCGATCCGAATTCCCCCCAGCAGTGGTACGAAGGTCAAGTGACGCCCGATGAATCCCTCCTTGACGGTGGCAAATTGCGGCTCATCGGTTTCGACGTCGACGTAGACATCCTGCAGCTTTCCGATCTTCTCGCCGTTTACATCGACCAGCATCTTGCCCCGCCAATCGGTGACACTCCACTTTGCCTCGTCGTCGGATTCACTCACGTCGGCTCCTCCAGGTTGGCCAGGTCGCCGAGGGGGCACATCGCAGAGCCAGCGAGGATGGCCCGACTAGCGACGAACCCCCACCCTAGATCAACCGACAGCAAAGTGGAGCTGCGGACCGATGGTTACGACCTGCGCGACGCCGCCAGGAATCGGAGCGATCCGCTTTACAGCTGTTCTATAAGAAGCGAGGCGTTCACATTTGTCTGGGTGCCTCCTGCGAGAGTCTGCAAAATCACCGTTGCCGAAGACGAGTGGTTGCGTAAAGTCAGAACGTCTCCCGCGGCGAGGTTCACGATCACCTGGCCGTTATCTTGTTGGGTACCCGCGCCTGAGCCGTACGTCGTCCCAGACACGGCGACCCCATTGTCCATCAAGGTGAACTGACCGGGTTCCAGCCCAGACACGGAGAAGTCCACCAGGTAGGCGCCAGTCGCGATGACGTGAAGCGTTGATGTCCCCGCTACGTGCGTGAAACCCGAGAGAGGCCCGTTGGTGTCGAACGTGATGTCGGACTCGACTGGCACGCTCTCCGCGCTGATGTTGTAGACGTAGCCGTAGTTCGGTTGACCCGCTGGACCTTGAGGTCCCGTCGGACCGGTAGGACCCGTCGGGCCAGTCGGACCGGTCGGACCGGTTGGACCGGTTGCTCCAGTGTGCCCCGTCAGACCGGTTGCTCCCCTTGGTCCCGTGGGTCCTTTTGCGAGGCTCGCTTGTTGCGCGTCCGCTGCACCGACAACCGGGGACGTGGTGCCCGCCAAGCCGCGAGATCCTGAGTATGTGGCATCACCGAACGCAAATACCCCTCCGTCTGCCGCGACCAGCCAGTAACCCTTGCCGTCGGACGTGGACGTGATGCCGACGATCGGTTTGTTGAGGTGTCGGCTGCTCATGCCGCCGTAGTACGCGGCTCCGCCATAGGCATAGACCCGGCCGGCGGACGTCACGAGCCAATATCCGGAACTAGGCCCGGCCTGTGTCCTCGCCGCGATGTCTTGGGCAACGGCAGAGGCACCCGAACCAGAGGTCGACACCTCCAGAGTCAAGACAGCCAAGATCGCCGCCGCACAGAGAGTCGCCACGACAAGATAAACGGGTCGCCTTCTTTCCTGAGAGGATGGATCGCGTCGGCGAGCAATCCGCCGTGATGCAGAGACGGGGATTCTGGCAATTTTCATTCTTCTGACCTCCGTGGTCATGAGAGCCATTTCTCGCGCAGGATCCGCACTCTGCTGCTTCGAACTCTTTTAAAGAGAGTGCAAGCGCGGATACATGTGGGGAAAGAACGGGATTCAATGCCGCTCCGGCGAGTGTCGCACCTCACCTCGTCACCGGCAATAGCGCGCACGCTGTATACCTCATATCGCTTACAGCGTTGTGACTCCGTTGAGCCGCGTCATTCTTGAATGTCACGAGCAACTTGTTAAAGAGCGCAATAGTGGCTCTCACCACGAAATACCGGGCCAACTCGAGCGACGCCTGTTTCTGAGAGTTCGTGCGCGCTCTCCGGCCGCCTTAGGCGGTATCATTCTCGTAACTCGCCTGGTCCCTGCGAGCGCGCGAACGGACAAGTCTTTGTTTGCTGCGAGTGAGGGAGAGAGCGGGATGCGCTCATCGACCAAAACCAAGATGAGGGCCAAGTCTTCAGACGCTGCCGTCGACTACGGATCCTTGATAGCTGATTCGGCTGACGTCAATACGGTGTCCGACCTGGACGGATGGTTCCAATACCTGTCGCCCGCCTGCCGGCGCCTCTTCGGCTGGGACCCGTCCGAGCTCGAAGGCCGCCACGAGGACGAGTTTGTCCATCCCCACGATGTGCCTCTGCTTCACGCCGCTCGCCAAAAGCTGGCCGATTCCGAATTCGTTTCGACGAACTACCGGTTCCTGTGTCGTGATGGTTCGACTCGCTGGACCGAGACGTCGTCTCGGCGAGTCACTGTTGACAGGTCGACACTGGTCATATCGGTCATGCGCGACGTCACCGAGCGACAGATGCGCACGATTACCCTGGAACGCCAGGCGCTGACCGACCCCTTGACCGGTTTGGCCAACCGGACGGTACTGATGGACCGGCTCTCCCAGGGTCTTCATCGTCTGAGCCGTTCCACCGGGGTCCTAGCTGTGCTCTACCTCGACCTGGATCGGTTCAAGATCGTCAATGACTCGCTCGGACATAGCGTCGGAGACGCCGTGCTCGCTCAGATGGCGGAGCGCTTGCTACAACACCTCCGACCGGCTGACACCCTCGCACGACTGGGTGGTGACGAGTTCGTCATCGTGGCTGAGGATCTCTCGGAAGAGCAGGGGGCCGTCGATCTCGGCAACCGGATCATCGAGGCAGGCCGTGCTCCGTTCCATTTCGGCGACGAGGAGTTCGTGTGCACGGTCAGTGTCGGAATCGTATGCACCGGAGATTCCCGACGCTCCGCTGGCGACCTAGTTGGGGAAGCCGACCTTGCCCTGTATCGCGCCAAGGAGCGGGGGCGGGACAGGTCCGAGGTATTCGACGAGGAGATGCGAACCAAAGCGGTCGGCAGGTTGGCCACCGAGCGGCTCGTGCGCAGCGCTCTCCACGACGAAAGGCTCGTCGTGGAGTATCAGCCGATAGTCGATCTCCGGACAGACCGATTGGTCGGAGCCGAAGCTCTGATGCGGATCAGCGATCCCGAGAGAGGACTACTCCAGCCACAGTCCTTCCTCGAGGTGGCGGAAGAAACCGGACTGCTGATCAAGATGGATGAGTGGGTATTGACCGAAGCGGTTCAACAGGTGAGTGAATGGCACTCTCGACTGGCTGAGACCGAATTCACCGAGGTCTCGATCAATGTGACAGCGCGGCACTTAGCGGATACTGGATTCCAACGATCGGTGATCGATCATCTCGATCATCTCGGTGTGGCACATCACGACCTGCAGGTCGAAGTCACAGAACAAGTCCTGCTGGAGGCGTCCAACTCCGCGTTGACTGGGCTGCGGGCGCTTCGCGATGCAGGCGTCCAGGTGGGCCTTGATGACTTTGGTACCGGATACTCGTCGCTCGCTTACTTGCGCCAGTTCCCTCTCGACTTCGTCAAGATCGACAGATCCTTCATCCGAGACCTCGACCAAACCCAGGATCAACGGGCGATCGTTGCGGCGATCATCGCGCTTTCGCACGCCTTGGACCTGATTGTCATCGCGGAGGGTGTCGAAACCGACGTTCAACTCGAAGTCCTCGAGGCGCTGGAGTGTGACCGCGCCCAGGGCTTCCTGTTCAGTAAGTCGATAGCACCGAACGCTATCGACGAACTGGTGATGGCAAGACCGATGTTTCATACCTCGTCGTGACGCAGCGGGCTACCCAATAGGAGCCAGCTGCCGGATTACCCTTCCCAGCTCGTTGACGCGTGCTTCTGGAACGAACGCAGTTGCGCCGGCGGCCAGAGCTTTTTCCTTCAACAGTTCGAAAGCCGAGCACACGATCACTAAGGAGAGAGGCGACCTCGTGTATATCTCGGAGATGACCGCTGGTTTGAGTATGTCGTCAAAACATAGGTCGAGCACCACGATCTCCGGTTGTGCCACGTTGACGACCCGCAGCATGGTCGATTCACCATGGGTATCCGCCTCTACTATGACGCCACAGCGTTCGAGAACCCTCGTCACCAGATGTCGCGTCGTAGGGTTGGCCACACACACCACAGCTCGATGTTCGTCAAGGATTGCTTTCCAAGGCTCACGGCACTCAACCACGAGCGGTCGATCGAGAATGTTTCCGAGACGGTCGAGCAGTTCGAAGGGTGGTATTCCCTTTGGAACAAACGCGACAGCGCCTGCCTCGAGCACGGGAATACCCAGCTCGGGGTTCATGCCCGACACGACGATCACTGTCGCTCCCGGCGCCACGTCATGGATCCCGTCTAGCGCGCTGCTTCCTTCCACCAGAGGCATTGACAGGTCAAGCAATACGACATCGGGCTGGAGGGATTCAGCCAACATGACAGTGGCATCTCCGTCGCTCGCTTCACCGACGACGTCGAACTGCTGACAGTGCTCGAGCACCGCTCGCAGGAAGCGGCGAGTCGGCGGCACGTCGTCTGCGATCAACACTCGCAGCGTCTCGAAGTCCGACAGTGTCGCCATCACGCTTCCAGCCGCGCCGCTTTCCTCCGATCCGAACGGTCTGGCGTTCCTCGGCGAACAAAGCAGACTGGAGTGGACACCGGTTTCGAGATCCTGTAGCACTCGAACTTCTATCGGTGTATGCCTGCAGGTGCTGAATGCGGCGGATGCGTCATTGCTCTACTTCATTCGCACCAGGACGTGGAAACGGGTCTCGTTCCACACTCGACGTCACATTGGTCGAATCACGCCCTCGCGCGACGGCAATCACGACGGCCTCGAGCTTCGAATGTGCGCCCAATTTCCGTATGATGTTCTGCGCGTGCTTTCGAGCCGTGTTGAGCGAGATGAATAGTCTGTGGGCTATTTCCTTGTCCGAGCCACCCTCAGCCATTACACCGAGCACCTCGATCTCTCGGCGGCTCAGGTTTGACCCGACTTTCTCGGATTCGTTCGAGAGCCGAGGTAGGAGCATAAGAAGCATCACCGGGGTCATCAACACCTCGCCGGCATATGCAGCCCTAACGACTGAGAACAAATCCGAGACCGACCGCGATTTGCCTACGAATCCAGAGCACCCTGCTTCGAATGCGCTACGTGCAAGACGCTCATCTTCGTCCGAGCCTGTCAGCATCACCACATGAGTTGACGGAGTCTCCCGCTTGATCTGCGTCAGCGCGGTCACACCGTCACCGTCGGGAAGCTGGAAGTCCATTATGACGACATCCGGGCGGAGCCGGATAGTACTGGCGACCGCGGAACTGACAGTACCAACCACACCGACCACCTCGAAGTCTGAGCAACTTTCGAGAAGGCGGCTCAGCCCCTTTGCCAAAATCTCGTGGTCCTCGACGACGAGAACGCGAATGAGCAGACCGGGTGGTTCCGTTGCCCGGTGCCGTATGTCTTCCGTTGTTTGCATCAACACGCATCCCGCCTTTGGATCACGATAGGTGGTGAAGACATGATCTAGTCATCGCAAGCTCCTCGACGGCACTGGGGGCGCCGGAATGTGCAAACAGGAAACCTTGACCGCGGTCGCACTCCAGGGCTCGGAGGATGCCGAGCTGCTCTTCGGTCTCGATTCCCTCTGCAATCACTGTGAGACGCAGGGCGTGCGAAAGCCCGATTATCGCGGCAACGATGGCGCGTTGGTCATCTACCCGTTCGAGATCGCAGATGAACGATCTGTCGATCTTGACGAAGTCGAGAGGGAACTGTCGCAAGTATGCGAGAGACGAATAACCGGTACCAAAGTCGTCCAGACCAATTTGGACGCCAGCTTCGCGAAGCGCCCGAAGCCCGGTCATCGCCGAGTTGGAAGCCTCGAGCAGCACTCGTTCGGTGACCTCGATCATCAGATCGTGGCGGGCTACGCCGCAACCATCGAGATGCTCGATGACGGATTTTTGGAATCCGATGTCAGCCAGGTGCCGAGCCGTCACATTTATCGAGACCTCGGCGAATTCCGCACCTGCCGACCTGGAGTGCCATGTGCCGACCTGCTGCACGGCGTCGGCCAGAACCCTCTCGTCCATGGTGATCAGCAAACCCGTTTCTTCAGCAACTTCGAGGAATGATTCTGGCTTGAGAAGCCCTTTGTCGGGATCGTTTATCCTCATAAGGGCTTCGGCACCTACGACACAATCGGTGCGTAGATCTATTATCGGCTGATACTCCACGACGAGCCTCTGATCGTCTAGGGCGCTACGCAAGATGCGCTCGGTCGAGAGCCTGCCCACAGCTTTGGTTCGTAGCTCCTCGTCGAACATCTCGGCTCGGTCGCGTCCCCGATCCTTCGCGCGGTAGAGGGCGAGGTCGGCCTCTCCGAGAAGATCGCTCGCGGAACGTTCGGAGTCCCTAGTGCAGGCAATTCCGACGCTCACGGTGCAAACGAACTCCTCGTCACCCATGTGGAACGGGGTCCGGCCGGCCTCGATTACCCGGTTACCGAGATCGATTGCGCCCTCCTCGTTGACGAGTCCTTCGGCGACGATCACGAACTCGTCCCCGCCGAGCCTGGCCAGGGTGTCAGCCGGACGAAGATGATGAAGAAGTCGAGCGGCCATCTGGGCGAGCACGGTGTCACCAATGTTGTGGCCAAGCGAGTCATTGACAACCTTGAACCGGTCAAGGTCGAGGTAGAGCACAGCAAGAACCGCGGAGCTTCTGCCCAAACGGCGAAGACCCTGAGACAGCCGGTCTAGTAGCACCCCTCGGTTGGCCAGTCCGGTCAGCGGATCGGTCAGCGCCTGGCGCTCGAGGTTCATTGTGCGTAACTGGCGATCAGTGACATCGCGGATGGTCGATACGACCAACGTCGAACCGCGCTCGGTGACGTGCCGAGACGTTGTCTCAGTCCAGCGAGTCGTCCCGTCGCGGCACAAGAACCGGTAGCTCGTCGAGTGGAATTCAGCGTCGGCGAGCTCGACTCGTGCAGCATGGAGCAGCGGGAGATCGTGCGGATGAACGAACTCGTCCTCGTGGCGGCCCTCGAGGTCACACGGATCCCAACCGAACAGGCGGTGACACGCCGGCGAAACGTAGCGAAGTGTTCCTTCAACATCCGTGACGACGTTGACGTCAACCGAATTGACTACCAAAGACCTGTAGTCAATAGCGGAGTCGCGTGAGGTGGCAAAAGCCCGGGCCCTCGTTGACGACCGCATCAGTCTCCCTTGCTCGGAAGCACACACTCGCGGGGGCCCGGCGGGTCTCGACCTAAATCATTGCACCATTCTTCCGGGACTCAATGAATGACGGCCAGCTGTCGGGACCCGAGAATCCCAAAGTGCCACCGACATCATGCGAGTACCGCAGTCCTTCGGTATCCGAGTATTGACGAAACTCTGAAATTGACAGAGCAGGTAATGCGAATGCATGCCTCGCCTACCGCATTTGAGTAACGGAAGTAACCGATCTGCGCATCTTTCGGGACGATATTTCGTTGCATACAACGAAGATTCGTCCCGACCCGCTTCTTCCAGTAGTTGTTGAAAATGAGTGTCAGCGGGCCTTCAGAACCAACCTCAGCGACTGTGGGCGACAGCCCGACGGCGCGGGTCTGCCAGGCAGGCGGACCAGGTGGCACCGCTCGATTCGGGATTTCGTACCCACCTGACCACGCCGGGCCGAGTCGGGACAAGAACCAATTTGCGCGTCCTCAGCCAACGACGCAGCGGCAGAAACGGTCGCCGGCGCTCGGTCTGCTTCACCGTCGCGGTACGTGACCACCATGCAGTTGCGCTTCTGATACCAGAAGACCTGGTCGATCTGTTCAACACTCATGTGGTTCCCCTTGCCTTACTGCTATATCGGCAGGTTTGGTCCAGAACGTTAGGCCTCCATCCTCAGGCCAGGGTGCTTCCTGCCGATAACCCCAACGTACGACTTCAGCCGGGAGGCAGCCGATGAGTGATGTCACACGACGACAGAATGCGGCTCCACGTCCCTTGAGTTCAAAGACCTCAGAATGCGGACGGCGGTGCGTGCGGTGCGGAGCCTCGATACTCAAGATCGCTGAAAACCCCTTCACCAAAGCGCTCCAATGCAAGGTATGCGGAGCCCGGCAGATCTGAAGGTTCTGCAATTGATGCGGTGAGGGTGCCGTTTGCAAGTGTTGACGCCAGTAAATGCGTGCGGGAGGATTTTCGAGCGGGGCGGACTCAGGAGGGCAACGATCGTGCCAGGCTTCACGACGCAGGGCGGCGAAGAACTGCCGGTGACAGAGGGTGGAGCCATCATTCCTGACGGGTCACCTGTTGCGGGCCTTTTCACGGGCGGCGGAGGCGGCCCTGGTGAAGAGGGAGTAACCGGCGGTGGTGGTGTACCTGGCGGAGGCGGCGTAACTGGTGGGGGCGGAGGCGTTCCGGGGGGACCAGGTGGTGGTGGACCAGGTGGCGGCGGACCAGGTGGGGGCGGACCAGGTGGCGGTGGACCAGGCGGGGGCACTGGCTAGAGCTCTTCGTTCTGAGACTGAGATACGCGCTTCATATCTGATCTGCGCGACTCCGCGAACCGGCAGTTATCTGCTCTGCGACCTTCTCGAACAGACAGGGGTTGCCGGGAACCCAACCGAATACCTATTGGCCGGTTACCGCAAGTACTGGACCGAACAGTGGGGTACCTCGAATTACGCCGAGTATCACGAACATGTTTTGCGCACTGGCACGACGCCAAACGGTGTCTTCGGCACGAAGGTCCACGGCGCGCAACTCCTCGAGTTCCTGCGTCTCGCAACCGGCAGGGCGCGTGTGCCCACTGAGGACCGCCCTGAGATCGTCGCAGCCTGGTTCCCTCATCCAACCTATGTCTGGTCTCGCCGCAAGGATCCAGTAGCTCAGAGCGTGTCGTGGGCCAAAGCCCGGCAGACCAATCTGTGGTGGGACACGGACGCTCCCCCCGCCCCTCCGCTCGGAATTCCTAGGCCGGATGCCTTGCGGTTCGACTTCGGCTTTATCGAGCGGTCCATGTACGCCCTCGTCGAATGGGACGGTGTATGGCGAAGTTACTTCGATGCGACGGGCATCGACCCCCTCACGGTTTGGTACGAAGACCTGCTGGCCGATCAACAATCCGCCGTTGACCAGGTCCTCGATGCATTGGGCATCCAGTCACCCACCTGTGTTGGAGCCTCGGAGCCTGGATTCCGGCGACAGGCCGACGAGACCTCGGAGGCTTGGGTATCGCGCTTCAAGCGCCTCGAACGCGCAAAGCGCGAATCGACACTCGCCGCCTTAGCGGGCATGCACTCGGGAGAGGTCATCTACGTGTGCGCCGGCCGGGTGAGGTCTGATCGGATACCGCGCGACGGTGTGACGATCGCCGTTCGACGGGTCTTGGTCGCCCGCACCTGCCTCTTACGCCTTGCTGACCCGCAGACCCAAAGGTGTGCCCTGGGCCGACGTGGCGATCCCCATCGGAGCTGTCGAAGTCGAGCATTCGTTCGTCATTCACTGCCTTCTCGACAAGAGTGCGGAGAGCGGAGCGGGGATTCAAAACCGGTTGAAGGTAGGGACCGACAGAAGTCCGGCTGAGATCGGGCGCTCTCTTGCTGCTCACTTGGGCGCATCTCGTATCGAAATGGTGGTGAATTCGAGCGCGATCGAGGGTGTCGTCGGGGTACCCAGTTTGGCGGCGCCGTCCAATTCGGGAACCTCGTTCTCGGGCGTCGGGACGACCAACAGGGCTGGGAAGACAGAGCACTTCGAGGCCTTCTACGACGTGATCCTCGGTGAAAGCGGTCGAACCGCCGGTTCTGTCGTTCTCAATCGCGCCGAGCGTGATCTGTCGACGATCGCAGGTTGGTTCGACCGAGGACCCCACCCAGAACAGTTCGTCGTCGTTCTTGCCCGGATGCCCGAGCAGGCGCGCACCTACCGCTTGCGTACGTCCCATAAAGAGAGAACCACTTTCTTCTGCGACGTACAGACCACGCCACGTCTCGAAGCACTCCAGACGTGTTTCTTCGTGGCGTTCCAACTTGCGGATATTTCGCGCGTTGGCGAATGGCTGGAGCGCCGAGCTATGCGGAGCGTTGGCTCGCGTGCTCGCGACCGCGCTTTACCCCCGGCGCATCGCAGGCTTCGCAACCGCCTGGCTGTGGATGGAGGGCGACCGTTCCGAGATCGCCGCCGATCCGGAATCCGGGGTCTCGGTTGCGACCGGCGGAGCCGTCTTGTTCCTCAACTACCTGCATTACCAACTCGGCTTCTCATGGCAGGAGATCGCAGCCGCTCCGGCATCGACGCTCAGAGACACGGGTCGACGATTGACTGGATCAGATGACAGTTTCGCCGAGTTCCAATCGCTGCTCGCGAGGCATTTCCCCACCGGTCAACCGGTGGCGCTCCTAAACGACAATCCCTTTCCCCTGGAAGATGAACCCTCCAAACGGGAAGGTGAAGGACTCACTGCGACAGTCCCGACAGGCAGGCGAAGCACAAGAAGCGGAAGCGACCGGACCGTATGTCTTCTGACGGGCGCGTCTGGAGCTTTGGGATCAGAACTCTGCACCCGCCTCGCTGACCGCTACAATTTTGCCGCCGTCTTCCACCGACACCCGGTCTCTTCAGACATCTTCTCCGTCGAGGCAGACCTGGCTGACCAAGACGAGTGTGAACGGGTCGTCGAGGTGACTCTCTCCCGGTTCGGGCGCATCGACCTGGTTGTCAACGCCGCGGTTGCTTCGACATGGGGCCCGATGCTCGAATCCACGTCGCTTCTGCACAGTGCGCCCTCTCAGTTCCTTGTAAACGCAATTGCGCCAATGCGAGTGGCCTGTGCCGCGGCTCGTCAGTTCTGGCAGGAAGCCATCGACGAAAACCGAACTACTAACCGCAACGTGATCAACATCTCGAGCATCTCGGGTCAGAACTTGTTCTCTGGAGAGGGCCAGAGTGTCTACGCGGCATCCAAAGCCGCTCTAGACCATCTGACCGGCCATATGGCGCTCGAGTTCGCGACGATCGGGGTGAGAGTGAACGCCGTCGCACCCGACAGCTTTCCGACCAACGTTCCGATCAGCCGCGTCGTTCACGCGATCGAGCGCCTTGACAAGGGAGACGACACGGGAACCATCGTCGTGGTCGACGGCGACGACGATCACGTCGTTCGGCTATTCGCTTAGCCGATGCCACCGCATTTCACGAGTGCTCTCGAGACCTCGAAGGAGCCTTGTACCCCGTTCGTGTTCCAACGCGCTTGGGCCGCAACGGTGTGATCACCGAGGATCGTGATCGAGATCGTGTTGCCTCCGGTTGATCCGTCGAAGGTGTAATTCTGCGAATCTATCCGGAAACCGTCTTCGAAAATGTTCTCGTGCACCGTGTTACCGGGCTTAGCCGGAAATAGGGAGAAGCTGTAGGTCACCTTCTTGCAACTGATCGTCGCCGTGCCCTGGTGGGCCCACGCGGCCGGCGCCAGCAACGCAAGTAGAGCGAACGCCAGGGGGATCGTCGCTGCGAGCCTCAGCAGACCTCGCGCCGCACGTGGCCGGCCCTTCGATGCACCCACTTCTTGCGCCCGCACCGTCATGGTCACCTCACATCTCGGTTAAGTCGACTTGGGTCACCGTGGAGCCTGTCACGATTGGGCCACCTGGCGGTCACAACGCGATCCCAATCCTCGTCGACCCCACCTCCGATCGCCTGGCCTGCTAGATCTTCGAAAGCATGTCGTTGGCCCGCCACCACATAATCAGCGTCGGCTTCGTCTCGATCGTTCTTCTGTCCCTGGCGAGCGCCGCCTCGTACGGCATGGCGGCGGTGCTCCAACACCGGGCCGCTGTTCGAGAACCCCGACAGCAGACGATGCAGGCCGGCCTGATCGTCCGCCTGGCACGCAGACCTGCGTGGCTGATCGGCAACGCCCTGGACGGCGTCGGTTACCTCTTTCAGTTCCTTGCTCTCAGAAGAGGATCTCTGATCCTGGTCGAACCGCTGCTCGTGCTGAGCCTCGTATTCGCACTGCCGGTTGCGGCCTGGCTGGACCACCGGAAGATCACCGGGGCCGAACTGGCACCGACCGCGGTCATCTTTTCTGGCTTGGCGCTATTTCTCGGGGTCGCGCGGCCCGGGATCGGCCATCCGAGCGCTCCGATCGTGGCCTGGATAATCCTCACCCTCGTAATCGCCGCGGCATGCGTAGCCCTGGTCCGTGCCACGCACGGCGCCTCGCGTCGCCGGGCCGCTGTGCTCCTCGCCTTCGGCTCGGGGATGATGTTCGGATACGTTGCCGCTCTGACCGAGCGCACCGGCCGCCTTCTGAACGGCGGCGTAGTGCACACGCTCACGACCTGGGATCCCTACGCACTAATCGTCGGCGGAGCAGTGGCGCTGTTGCTGACCCAGAGCGCGTTCAATGCCGGGGAACTCCGGCTCTCTCTTCCGACCCTGACAGTCGCCCAGCCGCTCGTAGCAGTTGCCATCGGTCTCGCGATGTTCGGCGAGCCGATCAACCGTCGTGGTCTGGCGCCCGTCGCAGAGACGCTCGGCCTCGCGTTGGTCACGCTCGGCGTGTTCGCTCTTTCGCGGTCCGAGATGATTGCTCCACGAGACCAAGTGCCGTAGCACACGCCGTGGATACCGCGTCCGTCACTAACTCAGCGCTTCCAGGCCGAGGGCGCTGAGATGGGTGAAGAACAGTTCTGGTTGCTGGAACATCCAGTCGTGATCTATCGGGCGTCCGTCGGACGGAGCCGCAACGACGAACGGGGCACCGAGCTCCTCGGCGAACCTCATTCCGTCGGACCTCGACAGCACGGAGTCGCGATTGGCCCACAGGACGTAGGCAGGTATTCCGTCTCGTGCGCAGTCCGCCGCTTCCGAGTCGCGCCCACTCGTAAAGGCCCACATCGCGGCGTCGAAGAGTTGTCGTGGGTGCTCGATCCAGTTCGTGGCGAACGCAGACGCTGCCTTCGGCGTGGCCAGTCGCATTAGCCGATCGAGGTGGCGCAACGCCTCTTTGGCGAGCGCCCACTCCCGCGACACTGCCAGTGTGTCGGAGAACACGAGCTCCACCACCCGCTCAGGGAACTTCGAGGCGAACCCCAGCTCTATTGCGCCGCCGAACGAGTGCCCGATCATGCTGATCCGGTCGAGCCCGAGGTGGTCGATTGTCGATGTGAACGCGTCCGACACCCTCGGATAGCTCCAATGGCCCCTCATCGCGAAGAGGTCGGGCACGACGACCCTGCAGCGGCGAGCAAGAAGGTCCACTAGTCCCGCGTAGGTCAACGGACGCATTGCATAGCCGTGGAGCAACACGACGGGTGCGCCGTCACCAGTGTCTATCGGAACCTTGAGCTGCTTCACACGACCCTCCGAGTCTACGGCCGGACGACCCCGATCCACGTCTAACGTGACGACGATGTCAAGTTCTCGATCCGCGGAGGCGTGGGAGAAGGCGGGTCGGCGGCGAAGGCTTGTCGGTTTCGACGTCTTCACGGTCGAGTTCGGGCCGATCAGAGAGGAGCTCTTCGAGCCGGTTCTCATCATCCACGGATTTCCGACCTGCTCGTTCGACTACCGGCTCGTTGCGACGGGTTTGGCAGCAAATCGCAAGGTGCTGCTCATCGATCTTCCGGGTTTCGGCCTGTCCGCCAAGCCGGACATGAGGTATTCGATCGAAAAGCACGCAGACGTTGCAATGGCCTACGTGAACGAGATGGGCGTCACTCGGCTGGCACTCATGACCCACGACATGGGTGACACCGTCGGCGGCGAGTTGCTCGCCCGGCACTCAGAACAGAAGTGGCGGGTCGAAGTGACAAGACGCGTGCTCACCAACGGGAGCATCTACCTGGAGATGGCTCATCTCACAGACGGCCAGCAGTTCCTTCTGGCCCTTCCCGATCAGGCGGTCGCCGTTGGTCCCGATTCCACATCGCTTGCCGAAGCACTCGCGGCGACCATGGCCACCGGCTCGACGGCGGCCCGAGCCGACCTGGCCGGAGACGCCGATCTCATTTGCCGTGAGGGTGGCAACACCCTGCTCGCCAGAACCATCCGCTACGTGGAGGATCGCCGGAGAGCGGAGGACCGGTACACAGGAGCGATCGAGACGCATCCATCTCCGTTAGGAGTGATCTGGGGTTCAGACGATCCAATTGCCGTTCGCGCGATGGCGTCGCGCCTGGTTGAACGGAGGCCAGACGCCACCCTTCGCGTTCTCGAAGGGGTGGGCCACTACCCGATGCTGGAATCCCCTGGAGACTTCCTCTCGGCCGCTTCGCGCATGCTCGAACCTGGCTGACCGGGGTGAACGGGTGCTACCCGGCGCCTACATCGCGTCGGGGAGCAGACGCGTCTCGATAGGTTCCTCGACGGCGCGGTCGCCGTCGCGCGAGACGCTGTAGGCGCGCTTGGATCTGACCTCGCTCACCGCGCCGAACAATTTGGTGTGTCGATAGACGAGCCCGACACCGTCGTCGGTCGCGTACCCGTCAGGCAGCTCTCCCTCAGCGATGAGCCTTTGGAACATCGGCCTGCGTTGAGGCTCAGAGTCGTAGTGGACACCGTTGGAGTACGGAACCAGCCCAAGGCCGTTGGTCACAGGTCGAAGATCGGGTCCGAACGAGTCTGTCGTACCACCGACGTGCCAGCACAGTGACCCGGCGGAAACTCCGGCCAGGACAACACCTGCTCTCCAGACCTCCGCGAAGATCGTGTCAAGACCATGGACTCGCCACACTGCGAGGAGGTTCGCCACACTGCCACCACCCACCCAGATCACGTCCTGGTCGAAAAGAAGTCCTGCAACGTCGCCGACACTCGGCATCGGGAAAAGGTTCAGGTGAACCACATCGATCCCGGCGGCCCGCCCGGCTTCGTCCAACCACGCATTGCGAAATCTCTGATCGCCGTTCGCTGTTCCCAGATGACAGAGCCGCGGAGTCCGGCCGCTTACGCCCGACAGCTCGATCGCGTGGAATACCAATGGAGCGAAGGCCAATTCGGTGTGAGTACCTCGTTTCGCCCCTCCGGATGTGGCGAGAATCGTCGGCGCGTCGGTTGCCATCGTCACGAGCGTAGCCACCGCTCAGTTCCTGAAGCGGCGCCCTAAACCTGGAAATGTGAGAAGAAGTCCCAGATGATGGTCGAGGCGTCGATCTCGAGGGTCGTCGGGCCGATGATCGCGGCGAGCTGGTGAGTGAATTTGCTTCCCGGCCACGTGTGACCACCGCCGAGGACGATGTAGAACCCGACCGTCGTGCCTGGCGGACATTTGAACGAGCGGTGGATCACGTGCGGACTGATCTTGGTTTCCACCGGGTTGGGCGCGCACCCGTCGCGTTTCGCCCATGCGGCGATCGCAGCCGGGTAACCCGGCCCATGGAGGTTGGGAGGCGGCACCGATATCGACGGGGCCGGACCCTTGCCGCCGAACAGGTGACCGAGCACGGCCGTACCGATTCCCCCGTTGAAGAGGAGGATCGGGTCCGCGGTGCCGTGAAAGGCAAGGATCGGCACACGGCGCGTGGACGCGCACGGGCTCGCGAGTTGGACGCCCGATACAGGGGCGAATGCGGCGATCCGGCTCGACATCGCGCACGCCAGGAACGACGTCATGAACGCACCGTCGGAATACCCCGTCGCGTAGATCCTCGTCTCGTCGACACACTGGTTCGCTTCGATCTGATCGATCATCTTCGACACGAAGGTGAGGTCCTGATTTGCGGGCGAATCCGAACCGATGTTCCAAGCCACCGGGTTACCCGTTCCTTGCGGAAAGGCCGTGATGAAGCCGTCCCTCTTTCCGAGCGGGTCGAACTGAGTGGTAACGGACTCGAGCTGCGCACCCTCGCCGAGTCCATGAAAGTCGAGGACCACCGGACGAGGCCTCATACCCGCCGAATCGGGTGGCGTGGAAATCAGGTACCAACGCGCGCTCCGACCGACTACGACGGTCTGTTTCGCCAGCGTCAGCTCCGTTCGGCCGGACAAAGAGCAGCCCGGCGAAGGGCGGGCGGGCAAGGTCGCCGTCGCGCGCGCTGTCTTTGGATCGTTCGGATGCGAAACTCTCGTTGCCGAGGTTCCCGATTGCGAGCATGCAGACCCGAGAGCTCCGACTGCAAGCACCAGGACGACCGCGCGTACTAACGGCCGCTTCGGAGTTCGGAGGATCACTGGCACCTTCATAGCGTCGAGTGTTTCACGCTTTGGAGCCCGCGAAGGCACGCTCCTCCCGCTGCCCGCCGCTCATCTCGTGCCATACGTCAACGACCTGTGACCCCGTCGATCTGCTCACGAATGATGTCGGCGTGGCCGGCGTGCCGGGCCGTCTCCTCGATCATGTGGATGAGGACCCATCTCAGGCTGAGATCCGCGTATTCGGGGTCGGCACACTTCTCGTCTGTTGACGCTGCAGCTGAGACGATCTCGTTGTCTCGCGCGACCGCAATCCTGTAGTGCGCCACGTGCTCGGCGACGGCCAATTCCTCTTCGAGCGGTTCACCCGGCTCCGGCGACTGCGTACCTGCGAAGCGAACCTGGAACCAGAGGACTTCTGCTGCGGTCAGGTGCTCGACCAGGGAAAGGAGGCTGGTCCCGGAGGCCACGGGCGACATCCTCGCTTGGTGCTCCGGCACACCCTCCAACTTGCGAATCATTGAATCGCGCAGATAGTCGAGAAAGCTGACGAGGGTCTCTGACTCTTGTCCGACAAACCTGGGCGGCTTTTGATCGGGCATTGAGTGCCTCCAAGGGCAGAAAGGCGGCGCGTGTTAAAACATGTGCCGACGTGACGTGGGTGGCGAAATTTAGGTCGTTTCTCCGTGCGCTGTGGGGCAAGCTCGATGCCAACGGAATGCGGGTGTTCTGGGTGGTCTCAGCGGCCGTGCTCGGCATTCAGTTGGTCGCGTTGCTCGTCTACACCACGCACCTCTACCAGCGATTCGACGTTTCGGTTGACTTCGCACACAACGCACAGGCCTGGTATCTGATCGGGCACGGGAACCTGAATCCCGTCGACACGGTGCGCCTCACACCCACACCGTTCTGGCGTGACCACTTCGACCTGATCGTGTGGCCCTTGAGCTTGCTCAGGTGGATCGCGCCCGGCCCGGTCGTCCTGCTCTGGGTCCAGGATCTGGCCATTGTCGCCGCCGAGCTCATCACGCTGTTCTGGGTGGCGGCGATCTGCGTAGAACGTCTGAAGATGCGTCGAAGCGCCGTGGGCATCGTGGCACTCGTCGCGCTCGTAGCCAACTCCTGGTGGTACGAGAGCGCCTCGTTCGACATCCATATGCCGCCGCTCGGCCTTCCGTTCTTGGTGTACGCGGGATACGCGTTCTGGAAAGGTCGCTCGCGCGCCGCGTTTGTGGCCGGTGTCTGCGCGCTCGTATTCGGTGCGGTCGTCGCAGAGGTCGTCCTCGTCGTCGGCGTTGCGGCAATCTGCTCGCGCCACGTCCGAAAGACCGGGGGCGCAATTTGGGCGGCGTGCCTCGCCTTGACCGGGCTTGCTTGGTTCGGCCTCATAGATGCGCTCGGAGCCAACCAGGCGAGCAACCTCGCCAGCAACTACGGGTACCTGGCCGATCCGGGGCAGAACGCCACCTTGCTCGCCATTCTGAAAGGAGCCGTTCTCCACCCTTCGAGGGTCACCCATGTCCTGTCGAGGCGATGGCAGGCGATTCTGTTCGAGCTCGTCCCGACGGGCTTCGTGGGACTCGTCACACCTTGGGGTTTCTTCTTTTTTCTCGGACTCCTCGTCCCATTCGCTCTGACGGCGAGCTTCGCTTACAGCCTGCCTACTGGAGGTTCGTTCCAGAACCTTCCGGCAATGCCGTTCATCTTCATCGGTTCAGTGATGGTGCTCACCCGTATGGCGACCTGGTCGCCGGAGCCGTCTTCTGCAATCAGGGTCTCATCGGCGCGTCGCGGACCCTTGATCGCCTGCGCCGTCGCCGCTGTGGCGACGGCTCTCTCGTTGGGCCAGGGCGCGACGATGATCAGCCGGATACCCCATGACTGGCTGCTCGTAAGCGCGCCTGAGGCGTCGACCCTGCGCCAAGCCTTGGCGGTCATCCCACAGGATGCGGAGGTCGTCGCTTCTTACGGAGTGATGGGACGCTTCGCCGAACGCGAGTACATCTTCGCGCTCGCGAATGTTCCGCAGACTTTCCCCGTACACGCGCGCACAGTGTTCTTCGTGATCACTCCGAGCCTCGGAAACGAGGCTCTCGACTCGAGAGACGCCGTCGCGGACATCGGCTTCGTCCATTCGAATCTTCACCGCGGTTTTTGGTCAACGAGAACGGCGTCGCACTGCTGGAGTGGACGCCTCCCGCCGGCACACGGACATTCGTCCTAGCCGGGAATCACCCGACGGGACGCGTAGGCCAGCTGCCGTGAGTTGGGAGCCAGATGGCGAAACCCGGGCGGACGACCTGGGGCTGGCCGAGCGTGTCAATCAGATACCAGTACCCGATCGACGTGTCGGCGCCCATCGCCGAGAACACCACTGCGCCGACCGAGTACCTCGCTAGATAGGTGAGGAGTTGGGACCGAGCCACCGATGGCGGAACGTAGGGAAGCATCGAGCCCAGCTTCGGATAGCTGAGCATCTCCTGCACGTGCGCAGGAGGTAGAAAAGGCGGCTGCCGCTGGCCGTGCGAGTGTCCAGGGTCGGCGATGTTGGCATAACCGCCGATGAGGCGGAACCTCATGTCGTCGATCGCAGCCCAGGCCATTGCTTCGGAGCTCGACGGCGTCGCGAAGGGAACGGTGAGCACCACGCTGCCGGGCGCAACCACGCTCTCTACGGCGGCCGGGAGAGCGGCCGGCCATGGAGCGGTGCCGCTGGCGAACGGGATGTTCGGAAGCAGGGACGCGATCACGACGCCGCCGATGAGTAACAGCTTCGCCCGCTTGGTGCGCAGGCTCGCCCTGAGCCCCGGGCGCGTCCCACCGACGGGCGCGCTTATCTTTCTCATCGAGCTGAGCCACAGCCGGTCGACACCGATGGCGACGATGAACGACACCGGAAGTATCACGTAGAGCGCGTACCGGGCAGGAATCGTGTTGTCGAACAGCGGTAGGTGCGCGAGAACGTCCCCGGGCAGAGGGATCGGCGACCTCCATGACCCGATCACAAGGTGCCCACCCAGTGAGAGGATCCAGGCGGCCAGAGCTGTGTACGCCATCACCATGAGAGTCGCGTCGCGCTTCAGCCTTCGCAGTACGACGAACATCAGGATCAGTAGGGGGATTCCGAGGTACGTGCCGTTCTCCGAAAGGTTGCCACCGACGAAATAGTCCCCGATCCACGACAGAAAACGCGGGACGACCAGTTGGTTCGAGGTCGGGACGATTGCACCGAAAAGATCCCGCGAGCCGACTGCAGGAGGGAGACCTCAACGACAGGCCCGCTGATTCGACCGGGCCCGAGCAACATCTCGTAGACGGGGTAAGCCACCAGGGCGACGAACAAGCCGGTCGCAACCGATCCCGCCTTGATTATGTACGCGATTCGCGACTTGACGAGGTCTCGGAACCTGATTGCGAGTCCCGCAGCGACGAGGAGGGCCATCAATACGCAGCCGCTCAAGATGTCGGGGGAAGTAAGGAACTGGGCCGCCGAAGCAACCCCGATGAGGAGGCCGAGCAATGGGGCAGACATCCTCTGTCTGCGAACCAACTCGTCGCCGAACAGCATGAGCAGAGGTGGGATTGCTACGAAGATCAGATCGAGGTGGAGCTCCTGACTCGCCATGTACGGACCGAATGCGTAGAGCAGACCTGCCAGAAATGGCGCCTGCCACGAACGGCACCACCTCCGCAGAACGAGGAACATGCTCGCCCCAGAAAGGGCGAACGAGAGCCTTATGAGGAAATTGAACGCTGCGATTGGACCGAGCGTGGCCGTGACCGGCCAGCCGAGGATTCCGAGTAGGGGCACCGAGGTGTTGTTGGCGAGGTTGATCCCGGTCGGGTAGTCGATGTAGTTCGTGTGAAAGATCGAAAGCCCGTGGGTCAACGCAAAAGGCACGTAGGAAAGGAACCAGGTCATCTGGAATGGGTCGTTGCCAGCCGGGTTCCCGTGGCCGGCGACGGGAAGCTGGCGCGTGTCGAAAGGGCCTACGGGAAGGAAGACGAGGACCGCGAGCGCGGCGTACGCCGCGAGGCACCCGGCCACCGGCCGCCATCGTTGGTCTTTTCGGCCCGAAGGCGCGTCCGGTTCGGCCGGCTCAGGAAGAGATATGCGGCGATCAGGTGCGACGAGCGTCGCACGTGCACCGGGCTCGGCAATGGCAGTCATGCCCAACTGCTCACGTGCAGCAGGCGCCTGATAGGCGCACGGTCTGGCACGAGGGTCGCATCGGCGCTCTCATTCCGCTCACCGCGCCGAATCAGCACGCCGATGATCGTGAGAAGCAGAAGACTCATGCCGATCGCTCGGAAGACAGAATTGTTCTGGTTTGGACTGAGCCCGAGGAGGGACGTCGGCAGCGCCCACCGGTCCATCACCCACGCGATGCCGAGCACTCCCGTGATCGTGCGCATCGGCGACCCCGGGATGAACACGGTCATTCCGAGAGGCACCAGTGCCAGCATGAAGTGGTATTCCGACAACGTCCCGGCCAGGAACGCCCCTATTAGAAGGACGCTCGTAACTGTGATGACGCGGAGCCGGGGATCGGTCATGCGGTTCCAGGAGAGCCACGTGGCCACTACCACTAGGAGAATCGTGACGATCCTCAACAGGATGGTGACGCCTTCGGGCATTCCGAGCGTGCGCGCCACGTCCACCCATGCCGAGTTGTACTGGACGATGTCTCCGGTCCTGTTGAAGAGGGTCGGCAGCTTTGTCAGCACCTGGCCCGGCGAGTTCAAGACGGCCAGGCCCAAACCATTCAAGACAACGGGGATCCCGATTGCGACACCGAGCGCCTTCCACTTCCGTGCGAGCAAGAACACGATCAGGACGGAAAGAAGCAATGGTTTGACAGAAAGGCTGAGCCCGATGACGACGCCCGCCGCCACCCAGTGATCTCGCAGGACGAACAAGAAGAACAGTGCCACTCCCAAGAAGCCGAGGATGCTCAGGTTCTCGAGAGGCATCTCGCCCCTCATCGCCCCCGTGAACGTCAAAAGCAGGACACTCACCGCCGCTGTCGGCCCCCACCAACGCGCGCCGATGGCAACTGCCGTCAAGATCACGCAAACGGAGCCGACGACCTCCGTTGCCACGAGTCCCCCCGTAACAAGCTGATGCTGAGTGAGAGCTGCAACAGGTCGGAGGAGCAGCAAGGAGCTCGGTGGATACACGAAAGCATTGACTGAGTAAGGCGCCCCGCCATGTGCGAAGAGCCTCTCGGCTTGCCAAGTCGGAAGCAGGTCCCAACCAAGCCTCGTCTGGGGGTGCACGAAACGGTACAGGTCGATCCACGAAAAGATCGCCCTCACCCACAGCGCGCCGGCAACCGCTCCGATCGCGACCTTGGGCGCCACCGCGCGCACCTTCTGCCACGTCGATCTCTCTGCGATCGGTGGCGAATGAACGGCAGGCCGTTCGTCGAGCAGCCAGCTCACCGGTTGCTTGGTGTATCAAAACCAGGCGCGTCAGAACCCCTGGGTACCGGGCTTCGCACGCCGGGATTATAGCCAGACGACCATTGCGGATCCTTTGCAGACCTATTCGACAGGAGGGTCCCCCGACGGTCGCCGAGAGAGTTGTAGACCATCGAAATCGCTGGTGAACACCGATATAGGCCGCAAAAGGAGGCGGGGATGAGTCATCGTTTCGGAGCTTGCAGTTCCGTTAAGCGCCGCTGTGTTCGTTCGTCTCTCGTCAATGTGACGACCCTCGCGGCGAGCACGCCGAGTGCCACCCGGGTCTGAGCAGGCCGCGTCCGCGAGACTCACGCTCCAAGATGGGCGAGAGCCAACCCGACAGCGAAGAGATCGCGCGCGCCGCTCGAGCGGAGCACGGTGGATCTGCAGACGACCGGGTTACGCGGCTCATCGGGGTCGCCCGCAACGTTGCAATCGGCGCGCTCGCTGTTCAGGCGATCGGGTTGCTGCTGCTGAGTGCGTACCAATATTCGAGGTTCGGCCTCGGTCTCGATTTCACGACGTCGAACCAGGCGGCGTTCCTGATATCTCACGGGCATCTCGACCCGTTCGTCACCACACACAGGTACCCGTACCTGGACGATCACTTCGGCCTGCTGCTGTATCCCATCGCCCTGACCTACCTGATCTATCCGCACGGGATTCTCCTCCTGTGGTTGCAGGACCTCGCCGGCGTGGGAGCGGAGATGGCGGCCATCTGGTGGATCGCGCAGATCGTCGCGCGGCGCATTGCGGCTCGGGCAGAGCGACCCGACCAGCCCGACCAGCTCGCCGGCCGGCACGCTCGCTCCGGCGGTCTGACCCGCAGAGCGTCCGAGGTGACGGGACCCGCGATCGTGATCGGCGCCCTCGTGCTTCTCGTCGCGGACCCGTGGTTCTATACAGCCTGCCTTTTCGATTTCCACCTGAACGCGTTTGCCGCGCTGTTCTTGGTGCTCGCGGCCCGCGACGCGTGGAACGGGCGGATCGGCCGCGCCGCCATCTTCTCTGCTGCGCTGCTCGTGACCGGTGACACCGGGGGCCTTTACCTCTTCGGACTCGGGTTTTCGGTCGCGCTCGCGGCGCGGGGCGCAAGGAGGAAGCAGGCATTCGCCCTCATCGCGATCGTGGCCGGGGTCGGTTGGGTGCTCGTCGTTCACACGCTCGCGGTGAACCAGAGTCACGTTCTCGTGGCGAGCTACACCTATCTCGTCACCGGCTCGCCTCTAGTGCCCGGGAGCATCACCCTTTTCACCATCTCGAAGGCGCTTGTCCTACACCCTCACCGTTGGATCCAGATGCTCTGGGGAAGGCGGAAGATCATCTACGAGGTCCTCATCCCGACAGGAGTAGTGGGCGTTGCTTCGGCGTGGGGGATCGGTGCCGACCTGATGGTGTTCTTCCTCCAGGCGATCGCCTATCCGCTCACCTTCTTGGTGAACGGATTCAACGAGCTCGCCGGTCTTATGGTGGTGCTGGTCGGCTCGGCCATGGTGGTGACGGGCATCGCCACTTCCGCGTGGCGCTGGGCCCGCCTCGGTGCAGTGGTTCTCGGCGCCGTGATGCTCGTCCAATCCCTCGTGTTCGCGAGCATCAAGCTGCCCGAGGTCTTCCCCTACTTCCTCCAGGTGAACGGGCCCGAGGCGGCAGCGCTCGCCCGGGGACTCGCGGCCACGCCGGCGAACGCTGAGGTGATCGCATCATGGGGCGTCATGGGACGCTTCAGCGAACGCTCGTACGACGAGCCGCTTTACACCGGCGTCGAGGCGGAGCCCGTCAGTGCACCCATCGTCGTGTTCGTACTCACCAACGCCGGCCTCGAGAACGACCCGCCGGTGGCCGTGGCGGCCATAGAGCGTTACGTGAGCGTGGACCTACACGCAAAGGTCCTTGTGGACGCGGCCGGGGTGGAGGTCTTCGAGTGGCACGCACCTCCCGGAACAACCCAGGTGGGCATCCCGAATCCTGCGGCCTGAGGCTGGGCGGCCTGGCTCCTAAGAGCTCTCCGACGCGAAATGGGCGATCGGCCGATGCGCCTGCCTACCTCAGGGCCTCACCTTGTAACCATGCTCAACGCTTTCTATGGACCAGATGCCGCTAGACGGATAATCGAGGACAGGCAGCAGGCCTTGCGCCGGTCGGTCGCGTCCTCCAGGCGTGCGGACGAGGCCAAGCGAGCGAGGCGAGCCCAGCGTGCCCAGCGGACCGATCGAACACGCTCGTTGGGTTGGGTCTTCCGGCGCCCGCAGCCTCGTCACACCGCGTTCAGACTCGAGGCAAGCTGCTGACCCTGGGGGAAGCCCTCGGTACAGTGCCGCATGTGCTCGTAGGCCGACCCGGGCTGTCTCCCGTCATGGTCGGTCGCGCCTCGGAGCTCGTCCGGCTGAGGAAGCTTGCCGCAACGAGCGGTGACCCCCGGGTTGCTCTCGTGAGCGGAGAAGCTGGATCCGGGAAGACCCGCCTCGTGCAAGAGCTCCTCGGGGACCTTCCCTCTGAGACCAGAGCCCTCACCGCAAGGGCCGAAGAGGGGGCGATGGGCCGACCGTTCGCCCTTCTCCTAGAAGCCGTCGGACCGGACGTGGCGTCGTGGGACAGGGTTCCGGATGGTCTCGCAACGTGGAAAGACGCGCTCGGGACCTTGCTCGGCCCGATAGCACCGGGTCTCCTCGCTGAAGAGCGCCCCTACGCGTCGGACGAGCTGCTTCGAGCCTCAGCGGAGCTCGTAAGGTACCTTGCCGGGGGCGCCCCGGCGGTCGTCGTCTTCGAGGACCTCCACTGGGCGGACGCCGACAGCCTTGGTCTTTTCCAGCGCCTGTCGGTCACACCGGGCCTAGACGTGCTCCTTCTTGGCACATTCCGACCCGAGGACCTGGACCGCCGGCACCTGACCGACCTGCTTGCGGCCGTCGAGCGTCACAAGCACGTCGAGCACCTGAATGTCGGACGTCTCGGGGTTCGCAACGTCGCGTCGCTCATCTCCGCGATCAGGTCGACGGAGGTCAACTACCCGACGGCAGCGGCACTCCACAGCCGTACGGGAGGCAACCCATTCTTCTTGGAGGAGCTACTCGTCACTGCGGGAGACATTCCTGTCGGGGAGCTCGCGGATTACCCGCTTCCTAAGACGTTGACCGAAGCGGTCCTGCGCCACCTCGACGGTCTCGAGCCCGAAGAACGCCGCGCCGTGGACGCGGCGTCGATCCTGGGCGAACGAATCCCCTTCGATCTTCTTACTTCCGTCACCGGTCTGGGCGAGGACCGCCTGCTCGACTCGCTCAGGACACTGGTCGACCGCGGTCTCGTCGTCGAGGAGACGACCGACGTGTTCTCGTTCCGCCACGCCCTCACCCGCGAAGCCGTCGCAGGCAGGTTGCTCGGCCGGGAGCGGAGGCGTCTGCACGAGAAGGCCCTCGCCGCGCTCGAGGAGACCGGGAGCAACGACTGGGCGGCTCTCGCTTATCACGCGCGCGCTGCAGGACGGCTGGACGAGATGGTCGCCGCAGCGCGTAAAGGTGCGTCCTCCTACCTGCGCAGCGGCGCGACGTACCAGGCTTTGCGCCTAGCGGAGCTCGCACTCCACGAGGGTGAGGCCGACGCCGAGCTTCTCGAGCTCGCCACGCTCGCTTCTTGGTCGGTCGGACTGCTCGCGACCGCCGTCGAACGCGCAGAGCAGTGGCGTGCCGACGCCACGGAACGAGCCGACGATCCTTCCTTGGCGCGTGCACTCCGCCTGCTCGCGCGACTCCGTTGGGAGACCGAGAACCCCGAGGCTCATCGTCAGGCGGTGAACGAGGCGCTCGAGGTGGCCGAACGCCTGGCGCCGGGTGAGGAAAGAGCCTGGGTGGCAAATCTGGCCGCCGAGGCCGCGATGCTCGAAGGAGACACGGCGGCCGCTGTCGGATGGGCTGACGAGGCGATGGCAGCAGCCGGGGATGATCCCTCGGTCTCGTTGCGGGCCGCTGTGCTCGTCAACAAAGGCTCGACTCTCCTCGACATCGTCGGTGAAGAGGAACACGGAGTGCGGATGCTCCAAGAGGGTTTGGCCGCATCGATCGCAGCCGAGGATCACCAGAGCACGCTTCGGGCGCTCAACAATCTGTCCCATCACACGTTGCCGATATGGGATCCGGAACGCTCGAGCGCTCTGCTCGACCAGATGCGCGAGGTCATCGGCCGCACGGGTCGGCAGGACTGGTGGGACAACTGGGTAGAGCTGAAGGCGATCTTCCTCGCACACGTCCAGGGCGACCTGAACGCTGCACGCGCCACAGTGAAGGTGCACGAATCCGTCAAGGGCAGGCGATGGATGGCGCTCGTGGACGGGGAGCTTTCGTTCGAGGCGGGGGACCTGGACCGCGCCGAGGTGTTGCTCTCCGCCGCAGGAGCGGCGCCACGGTCAGGTCCTGCGGGAGCTGCAGACCGTGGATATGCGCTCGGGCTTTCGACGAGAGTGGCCGCCCGGCGCGGGGACACCGACGCGGTGCAGTCGCTGATAGCCCAGTTGGCCGGCATCATCGAGGGTCTGCCGGCGAGCCGGCGATGCACGTTCTCCGACGCCTGGCACGGAGCACTGTCCGCCGCCTGCAGGAGCGGCATCAGCCCGGAACAGGTCGAGAGCCTCGAACGACTTCTGAGCGAGGCTCTGGTTCCGGCCGGTCATCACGGCGACCCGCGGTGGCCTCGCCACCTGCAAGGCGCGAAGGCGGAGCTCGCCGGCGATCTCGAGTTGGCGATCGATTCCTATGGCGAAGCCACGAAGCCTGGCACCTTTCGAAGAAGCGTCCCGGCCCACGTCGACGCGCTGCTCGGACTGGCACGGGTTCAGCTCCTTGCAGGGGACCACGCCGGTGCTCGGGAGAACGCAAACCGTGCGCTCGCGCTTCTCGAACGCTGGCCCGCTTGGCGGCGTGACGAGGCTCGAGCACTGGTCCGGAGGCTCGAGGCCGCAGGATCACCCTCTCGCGATGGTGATCTCACAGCTCGCGAACGCGAGGTGGCGGTTCTCGTTGCAGAGGGCCTCAGCAACGGGGAGATCGGACGTCGCCTCTACATATCGACGAAGACCGCCTCTGTTCACGTGTCGAGCATCCTGCGCAAGCTGGCCATGACCAGCCGCTCGGAGATCGCAGCTTGGGCGGTAAGAAGCGGAGTCGCTCCGGGCGATCGTTGACCGCAGGCGGGCTCCGAGCCCGCCGAGCTCCCCCCGGTTACTCAGTAAAGCGGAGACCAAGCGCTCGTCCTGAGCAGCCGACTCTCCCATCGGTCCCGGTATGAGAGCGCCTCGTGCATGAACTGTCCCGGAGCCCGGAGCTCGGGAGCGATCTCCGTTGTGAGCAGGTGCATCAGGGCACGGTGATCGGTGATCCGCTGCATCAGGATCGCCTCTTTGCGTCGACCCGACCCATACGCCGCCTGGAAGACCACCTGGATGTCGAGCATCGACTTGGGCCTGCTCCTCATCGGCTCGAAGTATCCCGACTCCCAGAAATCGATGTAGTCGTCGAGGGCCGCGTTCGGCCAACCGGTGTCCTCCATATACAGACTCGGCTCGTGGGTCGAGCCGTCGGTCGGAACGTCGGCTAACTCGAGATCCTGCATCGGTGACCACCGGACCGGCAGGAGCAGCTTGGCATCGACCCGATGCCGCAGGTCGTCCATATGGCGGGCCCACGCCTGAAGGTCACCGGACTGGACACGATGAGCGAGCGTCTCCCAAGCGCTTGCATCGCGCACGGCGGTGATGGTGATCACCTGGTACGCCGGCCCGGTCCCGTGAGCCTGGACGCAGTACCAGAGCAGACGCGCCTCGTCGCCCTTTGCCAGAGCCTCCATCCACCCTTCGTGCACGGCCTGCTCGAACGCCTCCTCGGAGGCGCCGCGCACACTGTGGACCTCGTGGACGAACAGCATGCTTCCTACCTTTCTGATTTGTCTCCGCCTTTGCTGCCGCCCGTGTTTCCGCCAGTGTTTCCGCCACCCGGATCGAATGCCGGACGTCCCATCTGGTCGCGAACCGTGACGAACGGTGGATTCGTGAGGGTTCGGCGCTGCCAGTTCGCGCCGTCCACGACGAGTGTGTGTCCCGAGACGAATCTTGCGTAAGGCGAGGCGAGGAACGTCGCTGCCCAACCCAGCTCGCGCACCTGGCCGACGCGAAGCGCCGGCTGGCGGTCGTCCACCGACCCCGCCCGATCCAGGTTCGCTCGGATGTCGGCGGTCATGTCGTCGTGGGGGAACAGGCCCGGCACGAGCGCGTTGACCTGGATCCCGTACGGCGCCCACTCGACTGCAAGCGTCTCGGTGAGGTTCTTCACCCCCGCCTTTGCCGCCGCAGAATGGGCGAATCCCGGTCCCCCGGTCCACGCGTATGACGCGGCCACATTGACTATCGACCCGGGCGTGCCCGCTCCAAGATGCCGGCGGGCGAACTCACGGGCACAGAAGAACGTCCCGTTCAACGTGATGTCGACGACCGAACGCCACGCGTTCGGCGACATGTCCTCCGCGGGAACGGGAAAGTTCGCGGCCGCGTTGTTGACCAGAACTCCCGGCAGCCCGAACGCCGTCTCTGCTTCGTCGAACGCGGCCGCGATCTGGTCAGGCTGCCGTATGTCGCAGGTCACCGTCGCCACTTGCGCTCCGACTGCAGAAAGCGCATCACGGCCGGACTCGAGATGCTTCTCGTCGCGGCTTGCGATCACGACTGCTGCGCCGAGCCTTCCGAACTCGACTGCGATCGCCTTACCGAGACCGGTGCCGCCTCCTGTCACAAAGACGCAGCACCCGTCGAAGCTCCCGGCTGCAAGTGCGGTCTCGCCCGCGGGAGGTGGAGGCGGAAGACCGATGATGCCCACAGACGCCCTCAGCTGCCGCTGTACCGGGGAGGCCGTCCGGCCTCACGGGCGGCTTTGAATTCCGCGAAGTCGTCGCTTCTGTTGATGAACGTCTGGTAGATCATTTCGTCGGCCATCGACGCCTTCACTGTCGGAACCGACAGGTGCCGGATGACCTCGCGCGCCATCTTCACCGTCACGGCGGGAGCAGCCGCGATCTGCCCGGCCATCTGCATGACGGTCTCGTCTAGGTCGGAAGGTGCAACGACTCTGCTCACCACGCCGTGAGCAAGCGCCTCTTCCGCTTGAAGAACTCGGCCCGTGAGCACCATGTCGCTTACGACGCCGGGACCGCACATCTGGTGGAGCACCGCCACGCCGCCGGTGTCGGGTATCACTCCGAACGTCGTCTCCGGCAGCCTGAAGCGCGTTCCCTCCGCTGCAACTCTGATGTCGCACAGGAGCGCTCGCTGAAAGGACCCACCCATCACCCAGCCCTTCAGTGCCGCGATAACCGGTGCGTCGAGGTCCCACAGCTGCTGGATCCCACGATGACCCCTCCTCATCAGCTCGTGGTGCGTGAGCTCCACTCTCAAGGTGCCGATGGCGCTGGTGTCGCGGCCGGCAGAGAACGACTCACCTTCTGCCCGCCACACCACGGCGCGCACATCGGGACGCCGCTTTATCTCGGCCAGGATGTCGAAGAGCCTCGCGTCCATCTCGTCGTCGAATGCGTTGTGCTTCTCGGGGCGGTCGTTCGTGATGACCGCGATCGCACCTTCGTAGTCGAGCCGTACCCGTTCAGTGGTCACGGCTCTACGAGGCGAGCGCCAGAGCGACGTGCATGGCGATCCCCGTAGACATGGCGCTCTCGTCGATCAACATTCGGTTGGAGTGATTCGGCGCTACCGGGCCGTCACCCGAAGGCCGGGCGCCCAAGAACGCCATCGCCCCCGGAACCCTTTGAAGGATGAACGACCAATCCTCGGCGCCCATCACGGGAGACGGAAGCCGCATGACCCGATGCTCACCGAATATCGACGTTGCCACCTTGAACATGCGCTCGGCATCAGGCTCGGAGTTGACCGTGACCGGATACGGGACCGCCATCGGCGCGATCGTCACGGTGCACCCGTGCGCCGCTGCCACGTGCTCGCATACTCGTTCGAGTCCTTCGAGCGCGGTTGCCCGGGACGCGTCGGAGACAGCTCGCACGGTTCCTCTGATCACTGCGGTCTCGGGGATGACGTTCGAGGTCGTCCCCGAGCTGATGCTCGCCACGGTCAGCACCGCGGGGTCGAACACCGAGATCCGTCGAGTGATCATCGACTGCAGGGCCCCGACGATCTCGCACGCGACCGGAATGGGGTCGACCGCGTCCTGCGGCATTGACGCGTGGCCGCCCCTACCGGTGACGGTGACCATGAACGAATCAGAAGAGGCCATGAAAGTTCCTCCCCTGGTCGCGATCGCACCCGATGGAAAAAGAGGCGTGATGTGCAGAGCGTGAGCCCGGTAGATCGGACCGTATCGTTCGACCAGCCCCTCCTCGAGCATGCACCGTGCGCCGGCGTAGCCCTCTTCTCCCGGCTGGAACATGAACACGACTCGTCCGGCCAGCTGGCGACGACGTTCTGAGAGAATTCGTGCCGCCTCGACGAGCATGGCCACGTGCGCGTCATGCCCGCAGGCGTGCATCGCACCTTCTGTGCGCGAAGCGAACTCGAGACCGGTGTCCTCTGTCATCGGGAGTGCATCCATGTCGGCGCGTAACAAGGTCGTCGGTCCGGCGAACGCGCCGTCGAGCACCGCCACAACTGAGCTGACCCGCTCACCTTCGTGCAGTTCTAGACCTAGCCCGTCCAGTGAGCCGAGCACAGCTTGTTGCGTGCAGGGCAAGTCGAGACCGATCTCCGGTTGCTGGTGGATGACACGACGGAGTGCGACTGCGTCGTCCAGAAGCTCCTCGGCCTCAGCCATGACAGGTGGGCTCATCTCCGGAGTATCGCACCATGGGCTGAGCCGGGCATCAACGGCGCCGATAGCCTGGCCGAGTGCCTCCTTCAAGAATGTCGATCGCGTCCAGTTCGTCGGTGCTGAGCATCGGATCGAAAGGCTCTGTTCTTTCCATCGGATCGGTCGGAAGCGTCCTTTCCATCGGATCGGTGGGAAGTGCGCTTTCACTCGGATCGATCATGTCCTTCGGCTCTGTCGTCTCGGTCGGCTCGTTCGCGTCCATCGCGTCGTTGCTCTCCGCCCTCTCTCGAGCGGGCGTGCTCACGGGACCTCGCCTAAAGGAACGCTCACAATGACAACCGCTGACGCCGCGAGCACGGCGACCGAAGCCGACGATGACACCGCGTCTCTTCAGGGCCGAACAGCGGTAGTCACGGGCGCGTCGAGCGGGATCGGGCGCGCGATCGCTGAAGCCTTCGGAGCCGAGCGAGCGCATGTCGTGCTCGCCGGTCGCAGCATCGCGCCGATGATTGCTTCGGTCGAGAGAATCAAAGCCGCGGGCGGGAGCGCGGAAGCTCACGTCGTCAACGTCCGGGTGCCCGGCGAAGTGGCGACACTCGTCGAGGAAGCAGCATCGTCTTCCGGGCGGCTCGACATCATGGTCAACAACGCAGGAGTCAGCTACCCCGAGCCGATCACCACCGGCGACCCCGAGCATTGGCGAGAGATGCTCGAGACCAACGTTCTCGGGCTCCTCGCGGGTTGCCAAGCAGCGGTGAAAGCTATGCGTGCACGGGGAGGACGGGGCCACATCGTCAACATCTCGTCGCTAGCGGCACACCGACCGGACTCGGGCGTCTACGGAGCCACCAAGCACGCTGTCAACTGCATATCCAACACCCTGCGACAGGAGCTGCTCGAGGATCCGATCCAGGTCGTAACCGTGATGCCGGGCGCGATAGCAACGAGCTTTGCGCGTAATTTCGACCCTGCCCTCATAAACGCTTTGGCCTCTGCCGCGGGGTCCGAACCGATCGAGTTGGTCCGCGGGGAGCAGTTGCCGGACGAGGTGCTCGCGGCAGCTCAGTCAAGCCTTCCAGACCATCTGTGTACCCCGGACGATGTAGCGGATGCCGTCGTCTTCGCGGTGACGCGCCGACCGGGAACCCATATCGGTGAGATCGTCGTCAGGCCGAACAAGGATTTCAACTTCTAGCGCTCTCCAGCGCAGTCACCAGCGCCGGTACCGCGTCACGCCAGTCGGCGACGATCCCGACGTCCGCCCAATCGAAGATAGGGGCGTTCTCGTCGAGGTTTACCGCCAAGACGGATCCAGCCGAGCGAGCTCCGACCACGTGGTTGAACTTGCCTTGCAAGCCGATCGCCACATAAAGAGCCGGAGCGATGCTGTGACCGGTCAGCCCCACCTGACGGGCCCTCGGCAGCCAGCCCTTGTCGGTCACCTTGCGGCTGCCGGCAAGCTCGGCGCCTAGAACCTTGAGGAGCGGCTGGAGCGCGTCGTACTCCTCCGGGGCTACACCGGCTCCGATGCCCAGGACGACACGCGCAGAGAGCAGCGTCTCGACGTCGTCGTCGCGCCCTTCGGCGAGCACTTGAACGCGTCCTCTCGGAGTGACGGACAGGCACTCGACGGGCAGATCACCTGACCCTACGCGGGGTGCTCTGAGCGCCAGGATGCCGGGGCGCACCGTGGCCATCTGCACGGATGAGGTCGCTGTGATCGCGGCGGCCAGCCTGCCGCCGAACGCCGGTTTCCAGGCCACGAGCCGTCCGTTCTCGACCCCGAACCCGACCGCGTCCCCGGTGAGCCCGGCTCCGAGGCGCGCGGCGCAGCGGCCGGCAACCTCCCTCCCCCACAGGGTGCCGGGCACGAGAACGGCCCACGGATCCTCAGACCCACACCACGTCGCAAGAGCGCCCGCCACATCCTCTTCGGTTCGGGCGCCCACTACCGAGACCACCCGGTCGGCCCCCCAGTCGTCCAGCTCTCCGGGCTCCCAGTCGCCGGGCACGAAGGCGATGACGGTGCCGGACACCGCGCCCGCAAGCTGTGCGGCCTCGCCGAGCAACTCTCGCGCGAGGCGTCGGCGACCGGGCTCTGTCACGACCGCAACGAGAGGTCCGATGGCAATGTCGCCACGCCGGTCCGAGTCTCGGACCCGATCGGGCTCCAGTCCTCTCTCAGCCGGGTCCAACGAAACGGAGGACTCGACGGCACCCCACTGCTCGAGCAGCGAGACGGCGGACTGCGCCTGCTCGTCGACCGGACCGCTCAAGCGGATCCGCCGCCTTTGCACCTCCATGACCCGCACCCTGCCCACAGAAGTCGGGCTTCCGGCTTCGCCGAACGGGCCAGGGCCGAGGTCCTTGCCCGACAGACGCCGGATGCTCTCGGGCGCGACGGCGGCACGGCCTTCAGGCTCGACCTTCGCCGGCTCACACAGTCTCTCCGCAGCGGAGACCAGCGCAGGCAGAGCCAAGCGAACCGTCCGCCAGCCGTCGTCGAGCTCGCATCGCGCCGACACGACGCCGTTGCGGACCTCGAGCTCTTTCACTCCTGCGACGAAGGGCAGGTCGAGCAGTTCGGCCAGTTCGGGCGGAACCTGGCCGGTATCGGCATCTATCGAGTTGCGCCCGAGAATGACGAGGTCGAACGGTCCCTGGCTTGCGACCGCTGACGCCAACGCACGGGCGGTGGCGAGGGTGTCGGACCCGGCGAAGACGGGGTCGGTCACGAGAACACCGGCGTCGGCCCCCCACGCAATTGCCTCTCTCAGGCTGTCCTCGGCACTAGGTGGGCCGAGCGTGAATACCGTGCACCTGCCCCCGGTGGCCGCGGCGAGCTCTACGCCCTTGGAGACCGCGCGTCTGCAGTAGGCGTTCATCTCCAGTTCGACGCCGTCGCGCCTAAGGCGGCCCGAATCCAGCAGCTCCATTGTCTCGGCGCGCGGGACCTGCTTTACGAGCACAGCGATGCGCACCTAGGACCGTTCCTCCCTGCTGCCGACGATCGGTCCGATCGAGCGTACCGGCCCTCAAAGCGAGTAACGGCCCTCGGCCATCCTCTCCAATGCGCCCCGGTGGTGAAGCAGATCGTCGAGGTCCTCCGGCAACTTCGACCCGTCGAAGTGGGCCTGACGCTTGCCCGTTATGAGAAAGACGATCCCCCACTGAACCGCTGCGTAAGTGCAATAGAACTCCAGGTCGCGAATCGTCGTCCCGGTCGCCTTCTCGTAGGCGCCGACGACGTCCTCGGCGCGCATGAAGTCAGGCATGCCAGGAAGTCCGAACGAGCCGGCGAGCTCCTCGAACACGCGATGGGCGAAAAGCATCCACGCGACATCGAGCTCTCGTGGACCGAGTCCCGCCATCTCCCAGTCGAGCACCGCTACCGGCTGGAAATCGCGATACATGACATTGCCGATGCGAGAGTCTCCCCAGCTGAGGACCGTCTCGCCTTCGGCCTTCGGCCAATTGTCGTCGAGCCAGTCGAAGCAACGTTCGACAAGTCTCGAACGTCCACCGTCTGCCGATGCGTACGCGTACCAGGCCTTGGTGTGCGCGACGTGCTTCTCCAACGGAGTCGCCCCCGGCTCGTCCATGGCCAGGTACCCGAATACCTCTTGCGGCCGTTCGATCGCATGCAGCTCTGCGAGCAGAGCTACCGACGCGTCCTGGAGCTTGCGCGACATCGATGGCGGGGCGTCGAACAGCCAGTTGTCACCGAACGTGTAGGGCATCACGTCGGGCGGGACCTCGCCCTCGATCCTGCTCATGACGAAGAACTCCGACCCGAGCGCTGCGGGGTCACTTTCCATCCACCACATCTTCGGAACGGGCACGCTCGTCAACTTTTCGACGAGACGTAGGGTCTCGAACTGCCGACGCAGGTCGTAGCTCGCGAACACCGGTACGTCGGCCTCCACCGGCGCCAACCTCGCGACAAGGGACTCGCTACGCCGCACGGATCCTTCGTTCCATTTCGCGTCTAAAAGGAGCGTCTCGCTCGACATTCCGTTCGACGCCGCAGGACTCGAGACCACGACTTCGGGGTCGGATTCATCGCCCAGGAGCTTGGCGAGCCAGCCTCTGAGCCGCCTTTGGAGATCGGCGAGGTCGCGACTGGAACGTTGTGTGTCGGGCGGAGTCGGATTGACTTCTTCGGGCACGTCCGAGACCGTACTCACACCGGAAGGAGCCCGTCGGGAGACGGGGCCGCGCCTCAGACTGCCCCGGAGAACTTGAAGGTTCCCCAGTCGATCGCGACGACGCCGCGACCAGTCGTGGTCCGGAACCTCGCCCCACCGTCTTCGCGCCAGATGGCGACATCGAGCGTGTCACCGGGCTCAACCGGTCGGGTGAACCTCCCCGCCATCTTCCCGAACCTGGCCGGTTCTGAATCGCACAGCTTGTGCAGGAGCGCCCTGCCGGTGAACCCGTACGTGCAGAGCCCGTGGAGTATCGGCCTGTCGAAGCCTGCGCGACGGGCGAACACCGGGTCCGAGTGAAGAGGATTTCGGTCGCCCGAGAGCCTGTAAAGCAGCGCCTGGTCGGGCCGCGTGACGTAGCTGACCACCTCGTCGGGATCGCGATCTGGGATCGGCTCCAACGCGCCTTCCGGGCCCCGTGGGCCTCCGAATCCTCCCTCGCCCCTGATGAAAAGGGATGTGCCGGTCGCGAACCTCGGAGTTCCGTCTGAAGCATCCACCGAGCGGGCCGACAACGTGACGACCGCCCCTGAGCCCTTGTCGTATATGCCTGACACCGTGGTCGTGGTGCGCACCTTTCCGACCGGAGGAATAGGCCCATAGAGCTCGATGGACTGTTCGCCGTGGACGAGCATCGCCGGATCGAAAGTGCCGAATGCGAACGTCGCCTGCCGGCCAGTCGCTGCTTCAGGAGGTTTTGCGGCGCCTGACGACGAGCCCGCGTCGCTTGATCCCGAACGTGGGCTCGCCCTGTTGCCGGCACCCACGATCGAGGCGAACGTCGGCAGTACGTGCTGCTCTATTCCTGCGCTGTTCTCAGTCGTGTAGTCCAGTTCGAGACCGATTGCGTCGAGCGATCCGGCCCCTACCCCGAGCGTGTACAGGAGGCAGTCTGTCGAGGACCACTCGCGCTCCACGTATTCGGACGAGGTCCCCACGGCATCGAGGTTCATCGGCATGACCGCTCCTTCTGTCTTGAGTTCGTAAGAACCCGCAAACGTTACACCAAATCATGTAACATCAAATCCTGTTACAGTTAAGAGATGGCGAGCGTGCTCGACGTAACCGACTCGGTCTCGCGGAGGGCTCAGCGCGCCGAGGAACAGAGCGGCCCCCCCGACATGCCTATCGACGAGTTGGCACGAAGGGCGCGGAGCACGACGAGGAACGTCCGGGCGCTCCAGTCAGCAGGAGTGCTCCTGCCCCCGAGAATCCAAGCGCGGACTGCCCACTACACGGCCGCGCACCTTGCCCGCCTCGAGGCAGTTCTCCGCCTCCAGCGATCCGGCTTCTCACTCGCATCGATCAGGACCCTGCTCGATGCGCTTTCAGCAGGGCGGACGCTCTCTGAGGTCCTCGGGCTGCACCCGGACACCGTCGGAACGCCGGGCTCACGGACACGAGAGGCTCCGGGAGGAGGCGCTCTCCGGCTGCTCAGCATCCTGCCGAGCACGGTTCTCGACCAAGCCCTATGAGCTGGCCTACGTGGGCACGGTTCACGCGCGTTTCGTGCTCGTGAAACTCGGTGTTCACGGACGGTACCTACTATCGCCGCCATGGTGCTCGCAGTGCTCAGGGTCTGGCTCGACGACCGCCCTGGCTCCCTGGCTTCTGTTGCAGGTCAGATCGGCGCTCTCAGAGGCGACCTGATCGGCATCGACGTCCTCGAGCGTGGGGGTGGGCGAGTGATCGACGAGTTCGTCGTAGAGCTACCTGACATTGACGCTTTGGACAAGATCGTGTCTGCCGTGGACGAGCTCGAAGGCGTAGACGTGGAGCTCGCCGACGTGGTGCCCGAGCTCCCCGACGCGCGGCTGGACGCCCTCGAGCTGGCCGGAGCCCTCGTCGCAGCTCGGACCGATGATGACCTGTTGGAGACCTTGGTCTCGGAGAGCAGACGACGTTTCGGATGCACCTGGGCCGCAGTCGTGGACCAATCCAGCTCTTCGCAGTTGGCGTCATCAGGTCCCGCTCCCCATGCAAAGTGGGTCACGGCGTTCGTCACCGGAATCTCCGAGAACCGTGGCGAAAGCCCGGTTGACGTCGCTTGGGCGGCTCTCTCAGGAACCGGTCTGGTTCTCGTGTTCGGCCGCGATCAGTCACGATTCAGAGATCGCGAGCGCCGTCAGATCGCAGCGCTCGCCGACATTGCAGCCGTCCGATATTTACAGACGAATATCCGGAGGCTGTGTTCCGAGAAGACGCCCGGAGGCACCTCGGACCACCCTTCGTGGGGAGATAAGGCGAGACAAAAAGAGACACGAAATTGACGAGTTCTGAAAAGGCTCTTAGGAATGGCTCTGAAAGGGCTCAGAAAAGGAACTCGTTCTCATCGTCGACCCACGGGCTTGAATATCGCGTTGTTTGTGTGGGGCAATAGAAATTAGGACCAGCAAGACCGGTCGGCGATCTTTTCCCTGTACTTGCGCTCGTTTTTCGCCTTCGCGCCGTCGATTGACGAAATCGAACCCTCAAGCGGCACCCAACGTGAATCTTGAATAAACGGAAGGTCAACAATGGACGAAAACCCTCCTAGGAGTGGCAAAACGTGTTCGGGTCTGGAATACTCCTCGCTCAGACCGGGTGGCGGCACCCGTCGATGTTAAACACGCCAGTCCTCCGAGGGGCAGAAGAATTGAGGTGGCAGAAATGAAGACTCGCAAACACCCACGGTACCGCCGGGGAGTTTTCGCGTTGCTGGTTTTGGCGGCCGGTCCCCTGGCTGTCCTCGCAGCAAATGGATCAGCTTCTGCTACTCCTTTGGTGAGCAAGCAGTTCGCAATTCCGACAGCCTCGAGTAAACCAATAGGAATAGTAGCTGGACCGGATGGAGCGATGTGGTTCACCGAGTCCGCGGCCAACAAGATCGGCCGTTTCTCCCCTCGCGCCACTCCGCAATTCAAGGAGTTCAGCGTTCCTACCCCCAACAGCAAGCCGTTCGGCATCGCGGTCGGCCCAGACGGTGCTCTGTGGTTCACCGAAGCCATGGGCAACAAGATCGGCCGGATCTCGCTCACGGGGAAGATCAAGGAATTCGCGATCCCGACCGCCAACAGTCACCCTGTAGGGATCGTCGCAGGACTCGACGGTGCTCTCTGGTTCACTGAGCGCTTCGGCAACAAGATCGGTCGGATCACGGTCACCGGGAACATCAAGCAATACAAGATCCCGACCGCCAACAGTCGCCCCAACGGCATCGCCGCCGGGCCCGATGGCGCTCTGTGGTTCACCGAGATCCAGGGCAACAAGATCGGCCGGATCTCGCTCACGGGCAAGATCAAGGAATTCGCGATCTCCACAGCCAACAGTCACCCGATGGGCATAGCGGCCGGGGCCGGGAAGATCTGGTTCACTGAGCGCCACGGAGACAAGATCGGAGAGATCACGGTCAAGGGAAGCCTCACCGAGATCAAGATTCCGACCCCCAACAGCCGGCCCGAAGGCATCGTGGTTGTTCGCAACGCGGTCTGGTTCGCCGAGAGGCACGGGAACGGTGTCGCCCACCTGACGATGGGAGCCAACACGTTCAAGACGTACTCGCTCGCCGTCACGGGAAGCAGGCCGTACGGCGTCGCCCTTGGTCCTGTGGCCGACTCCATAAGGATCACGGAGCGGGTCGGCAATGCCATCGGGGTCCTGCCGCTCTACCCATTGGGCGGCTGACGGGTCTACTTGGTGGCCCTGAGGGGCCGTCCCCGACGAACCCTTTAGGCGGCCGGACCGCCCGCAGGATTCAGTCCTTCTTAGACGCGAGCTACGTTGCCGAACCGTGTGTAGTGCGGCAGGAAGGCGAGCTGCGACACGCCGGTCGGACCGTTGCGATGCTTCGCGACGATGATCTCGGCCGTCCCGCGATCAGCTGACTCCTGGTTGTAGACCTCGTCGCGGTAGATGAAGATCACCACGTCGGAGTCCTGCTCGATGGAGCCTGACTCGCGCAGGTCGGCGAGCAATGGTCGCTTGTCCTGGCGCATCTCGAGGTTCCTGGACAGCTGAGATAACGCGACCACCGGCACCTCGAGCTCACGTGCCAGCACCTTGAGGCCTCTGCTGATCTCCGAGACCTCCACCTGACGGTTCTCGGCGCGGCCCGAATGGCCGGTCATCAGTTGGAGGTAGTCAATCACGACGAGCCCGAGCCCTTCCCGGCTCTTCATACGTCGGGCCTTGGCACGGATGTCCATCACCGTCACCCGAGGATTGTCGTCGATGAAGATCGGGGCTTCCCCGAGCCGCCCGATCGCAGATGAGATCTTGGGCCAGTCCGACTCGAAGAGATGACCCGTCCTCATACGGCTGGCGTCCACCGCCGCCTCGGAGCACAGCATCCGCTGGGTCAGCTCCAAGTGGCTCATCTCGAGAGAGAACAGAAGCACCGGCACCCTGGCATGCACCGCTGCATGGCTGACCAAACCGAGAGCGAAGCTCGTCTTTCCCATCGACGGGCGAGCCCCGACCACGATGAGGTTGGAATTCTGGAGACCAGCGAGCTGGCTGTCCAGATCGACGTAACCGGTCGGAACCCCCGTCACGGTCCCGGGAGAATCGACGACTTGCTCCAGGTGGTCGAGGCACTGAGCGAGCAGATCGCGAAGCGACGAGGTCGTGTCGACGATGCGGCGCTGTGCGACCTCGAAGACCATTGCCTCCGCCCGATCGACCACGGCCGTGACGTCCTCGGGAACGCTGTATCCGAGCTCGGCAATCTCGCCCGCAACCGACACGAGACGCCGTAGGAGCGCGTGCTCCTCCACGATGCGGGCGTAGTGAGCTGCGTTTGCCGTCGAGGGAGTGTTGAGCTGAAGCGATATGAGAAGTGACGGGTCGCCCACCACCTCGAGAAGGCCGGTGCGGCGAAGCTCGTCGGCGACGGTGACAGGGTCGGCCGGCTGTCCCTTGGCGTACAGGGAGATCACCGCCTCGAAGACGTGGGCGTGCGCCGGTTTGTAGAAGTCCTGGGCGGTGCAACGCTCCACACCCGCCGCGATCGCATCTCGGGAGAGGAGCATCGCCCCGATTAGGGATTCTTCAGCTTCGAGGTTGTGGGGGGGAACGCGTCCACCCACCACCTGGAGGTGCCGGGACCGGGAGTTGTCGAAGGCTTGGACCATGGTCCGATTACCTTCGCCGCGCTCGCCTGAGGATCGATAGGGGATCTTCGGCGGGATTACGTGCAAGCACCTCGGGAAAAACGTGCTCCCGTGGTGGAAATCGGACCCGCATCTGTGGATGACCACAGACAGCCCGCCGCTCGTAGGACATGCCGGCAATGTCGCACGCCGGTGTGTCAGCCGGCCGGTGTGACCTCCACGACGACCTCAGCCTCGACGTCCGAGTGCAGACGGACGCTCACCGTATGAGTCCCGACGGACCTGATCGGCTCACTGAGGCCTATGCGGCGCCGGTCTACGACCGCTCCCGTCTGCGCCTCGATCGCCTCTGCCAGGTCGGAGGCCGTCACCGAGCCGAACAGCCGGCCTTCGGTGCCCGCTCTTGCGGTCACTGTCACTGGCTTGGCCTGAAGGATCGCGGCGACGGTGCTCGCTGCGTCGCGGTCTTTCGCGTCGCGGAGATCTCGTGACCGTCGCATGGAGGCCGCCTGGGCGGCTATGCCCTCGGGTGCGTCCACAGCCCGTCCCGTCGGGACCAGGTAGTTGCGCGCGAATCCGCCACTCACCTCGACGATGTCACCTCGGCGGCCGACGCCGTCGACGTCCGACCGCAGCAGAACCTTCATTGCACCTCACTCCAAAGTTTCAGGTTCACAGATAGACGTAGGCAAAGCAGACGATCAGAACGGGTCGTCGTCATAGCCGTACCCGCCGGCAGGCGCGCTCTCGCCCGAGCCGGCTGAGCCGGCCGAACCGCCTCGAGAGACCCCGGCGGGTTCCCCTCCGGGGCCTTTGCGTTCGTTCTTCGTGATCTGGGCGGTGGCCCAGCGAAGGCTCGGGCCGATCTCGTCGGCGACGACCTCGACCTTGGATCGCCTGTCACCGTCGGTGGTCTCCCACGAGCGCTGCTCGAGTCGACCGCTCACGATGACCCGGGAACCCCGTGCCAAGCTCTCGGCTGCGTTCTCAGCCATGTCGCGCCAGCACACGACGTCGAAGAAGGACGTCGCTTCCTCCCATTCCTGGGTCTGGCGGTTCTGCCACCTGCGGTTCACGGCCAGACCGAACGTGGCCGTCGCCTGACCGGAAGGGGTGAAACGCAACTCGGGGTCCCGAGTGATGTTGCCAACCAGAACGACTGCATTTCCTGCCATTGGATCTCTCGACTCTCGCTCGCTCAGCTCGTCTCTGAAAGGGTCGCGTCGGCAGCGCTGCCCGTGGTGCTGTCCGGCTCGCTGTCCGCCCTGGCGCTGTCCGCCCTGGCGCTGTCCGCCCTGGCGATCTCCGGCTTGGTGCTGTCCGCCTTAGCGCTGTCCGGCTTCTGGCCGTCCGGCTTGGCGCTGCCTGGCTTGCCGCCCGATCTGGTGCTCGGCTTACTAGTTGAAGGTTTCTTTATCGAGTCGGGCAACCGAACCGTCTTGTGCCTGATCACCTCGTCGGACAGATGCAGGAGCCTGTCGATCTCGGCAGCCACCGTGGGCTCCGCGGTGTATTCCATCACGACGTAGTAACCCTCGCGACGGTGCCGCATCTCGTAGGCGAACGCCCTCTTCCCCCACCTGTCGATCGTCCCGCGCTCTCCCCCGCCGGAACGAATCAATTCGGTGGAGCGATCGAGGACCGCCGCTATGGCCGGCTCCTCGAGCTCGGCGTCAAAAATGATCATGCTCTCGTACGGCCGCACTGGCGGCTCACCTCCCTCCGGACCCGACCTAAATGGCCGGGGCCCCATTTTGGGGCAGGGCACGTCTGCGCCCGAACTGTCGCCTCGCCAAGTGATCGCGGCATCTGGGCCGCGCCACCCTAGTCGAGTGGCTTGCCGCTCCCAATTGCGTCGGCGGCGGTTCGTGGACCTGTACCTCTCGAGTAACCGCCGGTTCTCGGCTCAGCCCGAAGAAGCACTGCGCGCCAGGTGGTAGGTCTCCGCATCGGAAGGAAAGGCACCGCTTCGGACGTCGGCGGCCCAGCGACCGACGGCATCGATGATGACACCGCGCAGGTCGGCGTAGCGCCTGACGAATTTGGCGGGCGGGGCGTCGCCGAAGCCCAAAAGGTCGTGAGCGACGAGGACCTGGCCGTCGCAGGAGGCGCCTGCTCCTATCCCGATCGTGGGAACGTCGACCTGATCTGTCACCTTGGCCGCGACCACGTCGGGCATGGCCTCGAGAACCATCGCGAAGCACCCGGCTCGCGTGATCTCCTCTGCGTCCGACAGCAGGGCGTCTGCGGCGTCAGGCTGTTTGCCCTGCACGCGGTAGCCGCCCAACACGTGCACCGACTGCGGAGTAAGCCCGAGATGTCCCATGACCGGGATCTCGGCTCCGACGATGGCTTCGATGACCGGGACCCGGCGGGCTCCGCCCTCGAGCTTCACGGCTCCCGCTCCGGCACGGATGAGCACGGCCGCGTTGTGCACCGCCTCGTCATGCGACGTGTGGTAGCTCATCCAGGGCATGTCCCCCACGACAAGAGCGTGGGGACGTGCACGTGCCACCGCTGCGACGTGGTGAGCCATATCGGAGATGGTCACCGACAACGTGTTCTCGTAACCGAGCACGGTGTTGGCCATCGAGTCGCCGACGAGGATCAGGTCCACTCCGGCAGCGTCGACCGCAGATGCGGTAGGCGTGTCGTAGGCGGTGATCATTACAAGTGGCGCGGCACCGTCCCTGCGCTTGCGCGAACGGACGGCGGGCACCGTCAGGGTGTCTGCCATGTTGGCCTCCTTGCCGTCCAGCGCCCCTCGGGCTGCCGGCGGCTCGCGGACCGTTCACTGAGATCGTACTCCCTGCGCCTCAGCGCGCCTCAGGCGCGCCTCAGCGCGCCTCTGCGCTCCTCCGCGGGACAACTCCGTCCGCTGCGGGGGAACTCCGGTCGCCCGAACACGAGAGCAGCCCTCCAGTAGATTTAGTGGACCGCGAACGGCGAGCCCGTACTCGAGTTTCCACGCGGTGCAAACGAAGCGGTCCTGGACGCTCGTTGCGTCAGACACCCCCGCAGACAGGTTTCATGGACACCACAGAGGCAAACGATCTTGTAGACCCCGGAGCGGTCGAAGCCGGGCGTCCGGCTGAGCCCGTCCCCGATACACGAAAGCCGAAGCGCGGGGGAAGCCACACCGGTCGCCGACGCCGCTGGCCGAAGCGGGTCGCGATCGCACTGGCATCACTGGTCTTGCTCGTGGCCGCCGCAATTGGACTCAGCTACGCGTACGCGGTTCACAAGCTCGGACAGTTCCATCACGTGAAGGTGCAGGGGCTTTCGCCACCGCCTCCTCCCGGCAAGCCCTTCAACGTGCTCCTAGTCGGATCCGATTCGCGAAAGTTCGTCGACACGCCTGGTCAGGTGCGCCAGTTCGGGAGTCCAACTGACCAGACAGGCCAACGAAGCGACGTCATCATCATCGCCCGCTTCATTCCCGCCTCGAAACGGGTGATCCTGCTCTCGATCCCGCGCGACACCTACGTCACCATCCCGGGACACGTTCCGAACGTGTCCGGTCCCAACCGGATAAACGTCGCGTTCGACACTGGGAGCCCGAGCCTTTTGATAAAGACCGTCGAGGACGTGTTCGGCATCCCGATACAGCACTACATCGCGGTGAACTTCGAAGGCTTCTCAGACATGGTGAATGCGCTTGGAGGCGTGAACCTCAACTTCTCTGTGCCCGTCAAGGACACCGTCAGCGACCTCAACGTGACGAAGACGGGATGCCAGCCAGTGCTGGGTCCCGAGGCGTTGGCCCTCGTTCGCAGCCGCGACCTGCAGTACGAAACTTCGAGCGGCTGGCAGTCTGACGTGCAAGGCGACTTCAGCCGGATCCGGCGGCAGGACGCGTTCTTCCAGGCTCTCATCTCAAAGGCGAGATCCGCGAGCCCCTTCACCCTCAACAACCTGGTCTCGGCTGCGCAGAAGAACAACAACGTCTCGATCGACCAAACCTGGTCTGGGAGCGCCCTTTTGAGCTTGGTGAACCAATTTCAGGGGAATCACGGGCAAGGACTTGATCACCGAGACCCTTCCTGAAGAGGAAGCCGTGGTTAACGGCCAAGACGTCTTGTTCGCCGCCCAGCCCTACGCGGGGAATATGGTCGCCGGCTTCCTCAAGCAGGGCGCCACTTCGTCGCCGGCGCACCAGACGACCAACACGTCCGCCGCCGCGACCAACGGGACAACTGCGCCGCCTACGACAACCACGATTCCGCCCAACGTCGTGACCAACACCCAACCCGAGCCTTGGAACCCGGTCCCGTGCTGAGTAGGGCGACCCGGTTCAACCGAAAGTGAAGTCGTAGGCCTCGACGCCCGGGGAGAACGAAAGCTCGAGCGTGCCGGTCTCCACGTTCGGGCTTGCGACCATCGTGTAGAGACCGGGGACCCCCGAGACGTTGACCATGCTCAGATGTCGGCCATCGACAGATATCTGGACGGTCCCGGTTCCCCCGAGCACCAGGTAGACGTCCGATGCCAAGAAGCCGAGCTTCAGTCGAGCGCCGCTTGCTGCGGTCGCCTCTTCCGAATTGACCGTCCAAGTCCCTCCGAACGCGAGCGTCCCGATAGGAACCTGGGACGGCAGCTGGTAGTCGGTGGCCACGTTGACTTTCAGCGAGGGGTCGGCGATGAAGCTTTCGCCGTAGCCCTCGAGGTTCGTGTAGCCGACGTAGGTCTCCGGGCTCAGATTGCCGGTGGGCGTGCGGTTGGGTACGTCTGTCGCCCGGGGCAGGTTGGTGGCGCCGCCGGCCTCGAGGAGCGCCCTTATCGCCGTCTCGGTACCTGAGTAGTTGCCTTCGCCGAACTCCTCGTGGCGGATGACACCTTGCTGGTCGATCAGATATTCGGCCGGCCAGTACTGGTTGTTGTACGCGTTCCAGGTCGAGTTGTTGTCGTCGACCGCTACCGGGTAGTCGACGCCGAGCTTCTTCGCTGCAGAGGCCACGTTGGAAACCACGTGCTCGAATGCGAACTCGGGTGTGGAAACTCCAACCACCACAAACCCTTTCGAGTGGTAGCTGTTGTACCAGGCCTCGACGTGAGGCAACGATCGCTGGCAGTTGATGCACGAGTAGGTCCAGAAGTCGACAAGCACGACCTTGCCCCGGAGATCCTGGAGCGTGAGCGCCTGGTCGCCGGGCGTGTTCAGCCAAGCCGTGATGCCCGTGAAATTCGGGGCCTGTCCGTAGCTCATCAGGTCGGCTCCGACGCTCGGGGCAGCGGCTCCGAACTTCGTCGTCTTGCCCCTTCCTTCGAGCGCATTGAGCCTCGGCTTAACGGGGTTCTCGATCTTGTTTTGGAGAGCGTTCGTGTATCCCGGCACAACCGTCAGACCTGTCAGCGAACCTGACCAAATGGCGGCGGCCGAACCGATGATGAGCACCCCCGCAACCCTGCGCACGAAAGGCAGGTGGGACTTGAAAGCCTGGAATCTCCCGGTGGCCTCGCGGCTCAATAGGGCGAGGACGAGCAGCGGGATACCGGCGCCGACCGCGTAGGCGAGAGTCATGAGCACGGCTGTGAAGCCGACCCGGTGCGAGGCGGCGACCGTCGTGATCGCACCGAGCACGGGACCCGCACATGGCGTGAACACGAGGCCACATCCTGCGCCAAGCAACACACCACTCGAACCTGAGGGTCGGACCCCTATCCGGAGCTTGGCGAACGGCCGCTCCAGCCAAGTCCCGATGAACGGCAGCAAGAGCCCCACCCCGAGGAGGATGAGAAGGACGAGCCCTGCGTCGTAGAGCAAGTCGTCGGGAAGGTGCAGCTGGCCGAGAAGCTCCAGACCTCCGAGGGTGACCGCCGTGAAGGTGATTACGAGGCCTGCCACGACCGCATACGGCCTTCGGCGGTCGGTGCTCGTGGCCCCGGCTGCAACGAGAACGGGGAGGACCGGGACTATGCACGGCGAGATACCGGTGATGAGCCCGGCAAGAAAACCGACGCCGATCAGGACGAACATGGGCTCTCGGTCCGACCGGCCACAACCTGAATGATGCCTGCTCTACCTCCCGTAGAGGCGGCGACCTGTTGTCAGCGCTTGGCGCGCGCCGTCGATCGCGAGCCTGCGCCGGCAGGATAGGAGCGCGTCAGGTGGTTCCAGCGGCACTCCGGACAGACCTCCACCACGTAACACGTGACCTCTCCGGGGCGCCTGCACAACTTCTCGAGCTCGCTGCCGCTGGCGGGACACCGACCGTTCGGCGGGAGCTTCGGGCCGAACACGTAGGTCACGTGAACGAGCTTCTCGTCCTCGCAGATCGGACAGCTCTCGTCCAACCGAACGCCGACGTTCCGAGCAGCCCGAATTAGCTCCGGGTGGGCGTCGCAGACGTCGAGCCTGGAAAGCCGGCCCTTGTGGAAGTCCTTGACGACGGCATTCCGGGCGAGCTTGTACTCCACCCGTCCGCCGGGGCCTGCAGCGGTGAAGCCACGCAGCGCGGTGGGACCGAAGCTCATCGGCGCCAAGGCTACCGCTCAACCCTCGCCAGACGATCGCCGAGAGCGGACGAGGTTGCGAGGGCGGCGATATATCGATACGATACATCTCGACGATGTATCGCACTCGTTCTAGTTCTGATGTTCCTACCCCTGACGCCGGCGCCCCCGCGACCGGTCTTCGTGCCGCATATTTTTCAGCGTTAGATATACGCGCGCGTATACCTATCCGAAATTTATGGGGCCGAGGTCGATCCATCCCTCGCCCCATCCGTCGGTCCATCCCTCGCTCCATCCGGCCTTCATGCTCGAGCTAGCCATCCTCGGCCTCCTCGAGGACCGCCAGATGCACGGGTATGAGATCCGTCGGCGCCTGCGCGACGAGCTCGGCGTCTTCTCGAACGTGTCCTTCGGCTCCCTCTACCCTGCTCTGTCCCGCCTCGAGAGGTCGGGGGCCGTCGAAGCAGCAGAGGAATCCGATGCGCCCAACCGCATGACGGTCCCGATGACGGGCTCCCTCAGCGGCGAGCGCGCGCAGCTCTGCGGTCACTGCGCTCCTCCACAGGCAGGGGCCGCCGTGCCCGGCGCGTTTACAGGATCACGGACCGGGGGCGAATCCAATTCGGCGACCTCCTGAGAGCCGAGGATTCGGGAGGCGACGAGGCGCGCAGCTTCAGCCTCCGGCTCGCATTCGCCCGTTACCTGCCGCCCCAGGCACGGATGCGGCTGCTAGAACGCCGCCGCGCCCAGCTGGCGGAGCGACTCTCGGCTTCCCGGGCCGTCGCGGGCGGAGCGTCACGTCTCGATCCGTATGCACGGTCTCTCGTCGAGCACACGACAGAAGCGACCGAGCGCGAGATCTCGTGGCTCGAGCGTCTGATCGACGCCGAGCGTTCGAGCGGCCAGTAAACCCTCAGCAACCCCGAAGTGCCCCAGAGCCCCCCAACAGAAAGAGCAGACACATGAGCAAGGTCAAGGTGGCCATCGCCGGCGTCGGCAATTGCGCGAGCTCGCTCGTCCAGGGCGTCGAGTACTACCGGGGAGCAGACCCTGAGCAAAATGTCCCTGGTCTGATGCACGTGCTGCTTGGCGGCTACCACGTAGGCGACCTCGAGTTCGTGGCGGCGTTCGACGTCGACGCCACGAAGGTCGGAGTCGATCTGTCGAAGGCGATCTTCGCCGGGCACAACAACACGATCCGCTTCTCGCAGGTCGGCCATACAGACGTCACCGTGCAGCGGGGACCGACCTTTGACGGGCTCGGCTTCTACTACAGGGACAGCGTGGACGAGTCGCCTGCCGAACCGGTCGACGTTGCCGAGGTCCTTCGCCAAAGCGGCGCCGACGTGCTGGTCAGCTACCTGCCGGTGGGATCGGAGAAGGCCCAGCGCTTCTACGCGCAGGCGTGTCTCGACGCAAAGGTGGCGTTCGTGAACGCCATCCCGGTCTTCATCGCGAGCGACCCCGTATGGGCCGACAAGTTCAGGGAGGCCGGCGTACCGATCATCGGTGACGACATAAAGAGCCAGGTGGGATCCACGATCGTCCACCGCGTGCTGACCCGCCTATTCGAGGACCGGGGGCTCGCTCTCGACCGGACCTACCAGCTCAACTTCGGCGGGAACATGGACTTCAAGAACATGCTCGAACGCGAGCGGCTCGAGTCGAAGAAGGTCTCGAAGACAAGGGCCGTCACGAGCCAGATCGAGAACTACGTCCTCGACGCCGACGACGTCCACATAGGGCCGTCCGACCACGTGCCGTGGCTCGAAGACCGCAAGTGGGCGTACATCCGCATGGAGGGCAGGAACTTCGGGGACGTGCCCCTGAACGTCGAGCTCAAGCTCGAGGTGTGGGACTCTCCGAACTCAGCCGGGGTGATCATCGACGCTGTGCGTTGTGCGAAGCTCGCTCTGGACCGCGGCGTGGGTGGACCGCTGGAGGGGCCATCGGCGTACTTCATGAAGTCGCCCCCGGTGCAGTTCCACGACGACGAGGCTCGCCTGATGGTCGAGGCCTTCGCCGAATCCGCCTAGGAGCGCTCGGCCCACCACTCATCGAGACGTTTGGTCACCTCAGCCCTTTCTAAAGGGCCCTCCTCGAGCCTCAGCTCGAGCAGGAACGTGAGCGCTTCGCCCACGATAGGACCAGGTCCGATGCCTAGGTGCTCCATGACCTGCTTGCCGTCGAGGTCCGGCCGTATCGAGTCGATCTCTTCCTGTTCGCGCAGCTCGGCGATGCGCAGCTCTAGCTCGTCCATGCGGCGGGCGAGCGCCTCAGCTTTGGCCCTGTCGCGTGTCGTGCAGTCGGAGCGCGTCAGCTCGTTGAGTCGGTCGAGAAGGGGGCCCGCGTCTCTCACATAGCGGCGTACCGCACGGTCGGTCCAACCCATCCGGTAGGTGTGGAAGCGAAGGTGCAGCTCGACCAGACGTGAAACGACGTCGATGTCCGCGCTCGAGTAGCGGAGCGCGGACATCCGTTCGCGCGCCATTCGCGCGCCGACCACCTCGTGATGATGAAACGTGACCCCCTCGGGCCCGAATGCGCGCGTCTTGGGCTTGCCCACGTCGTGCAAAAGGCATGCGAGCCGCAACAGGCGGTCCGGAGACGCCTTGTCCACCACCGCAAAGGTGTGCGCGAGAACATCCTTGTGACGATGAACGGGGTCCTGTTCGAGGGCGAGCGCCGGCAGCTCCGGCAGGAACTCCGAAGCGAGTCCCGTTTCCACGACGAACTCGAGTCCCGGCGTAGCTCTCGGCACCACGACCAACCTGTCGAGCTCGTCGCGGATCCGCTCCGCCGAGACGATCTTCAGCCGGTCGTGCATCGCGTGGACAGCCTCCACGAGCGCGTCGTCGGGAACGAGCTCGAAGCGGGCGATGAAACGTGCGGCGCGCAGCATCCGCAGAGGGTCGTCCGCAAACGACACCGCAGGATCGAGAGGCGTCCTCAGGCGTTTCGCCGCGAGGTCCCCGATCCCGTCGAACGGGTCGATCAGCACTACCTCCGGAAGCTTGATGGCCACCGAATTGATCGTGAAGTCACGTCGGGACAGGTCGCGCTCTATCGAGTCGCCGAAGACGACCTCGGGCTTTCGCGAGTCAGGTAGATAGGCCTCGGCGCGGTGAGTCGTGATGTCGAACCTGCGTCCGTCCTTCCGGCACCCGATCGTCCCGAACCTCTTCCCCATGATCCAGACGTCGTCTGCCCAACCCGACACGATCCGCTCGACGTCGTCGGGACTTGCGTCAGTCGTGAGGTCCAGGTCCACGAGTTCCGTTTCGTCCCCGACCATGGCATCTCGAACGGAGCCACCGACTAAGTAGAGCGTGTGGCCAGCGTGCTCAAACCGCCGGGCGAGCGGCGCTGTCGCGTCGACGATCGGTCTGAAGCGCTCCGGAATCACTGCTCGAGGGTACCGCTGACGAGCACCTGGCCTGGGTGCCCGAGCTTGACGAGGCACAATGCGACCGGGCCACATTGACCGCGACACTCGTTGCCCGTACCGTTCGCTCATAAGCGGACTTCCCCCTCAACGTGCCGAACGGCTGGCGCTCTGCGACCTGTTCTTAGAACGGGGCGAGAAGGCAGCCACCCTCTGCGAAGGGTGGGACGCGGGCGATCTCGCCACTCACCTCGTTGTAAGAGAGCACAGGCCGGATGCGGCAGCCGGCCTTGTCATCCCCCCACTCGCCAAGCACCTCGACAAGGTCATGGAACGAACCAGGGCGGCACAGAGCTTCGAGGCGCTTGTCGCCAAGGTCCGTTCGGGTCCGCCTGTTTACTGGCGCCCGTTCGACCGGCTGGCGAACTTGAACGAGTACTTCGTTCATCACGAGGACCTGAGGCGGGGCGAGGGGGACAACACGCCGAGGCCGCCCGGCGAGGTGGCCGACGTGGAAAACGCGCTGTGGGGAGCGCTCAAACAGGTCGCCCGTTTGAACGGACGCTCGCTCCGCCCGGTCGGGCTGGATCTCGTGCGTGAAGACGGAGAGACGCTGCACGCTGTGAGCGGCCAGCCGGTCGCGACCTTGCGCGGCCGACCCGGTGAGCTCGCGCTTTACCTGTCGGGCCGGAAGGACGCCGCTCAGGTCGAGATCGAGGGACCCCCGGAAGCTACCGACGCGCTGCGCCGGGCAACGTTTCGAATCTGACTGCTCGCCGAGCCTGTTCAGGCTCACGTCGCCTGGGGCTCACCGGCGGAGGGCCCACCAGCGGAGGGCTCACGAGCGAGCGTTGTTCTAGGCTGCAACCCGAGGTGGACCGTTACCAGGCGAGCTTCTCCCCCGCAGGCGGCGGCACCCGTCAACGTTCTTCACTTCACCGGCGCACCAACTGGTTTGCCCGGTTGCTCGGCACCGGATCACTCGCAGGGCTCGCCGCACTTGGTCCCGCACTCCCCGCCCCCGCGATGACCTCGCGACCGTTGCCGGGCGCAAACTCGAACCGGTCGACGAGTGCTCCGACGGCCGGGGGGTTCAGCCTCGTGGACCAGACCTCGTGGGTGAAGCCGGGACAGATGTTCGACCTGACGCTCGCTATCGGCTCGCCGGTTCCCCGGAGTCAGCTAGGTATCGCGCTGAGCGTCTATGCGCTTGCCAACGGGCAGTCGTCGTTCGACCAGACATTGCAAGGCAACACGAGCTCGGAACCGCTCGTGTCGGACACTCCGACCGTCCCGCTCACCTCGCTACCGACCGACGGTTCCGGCAACGTGAAGATCCGAGCCGGTATCACGTCTGGAGACGCCGCAGCGCCTTTGTCGGACTTCAATCTCGACCTGCAGTGCGCGCCTCAAAGCTGCGGAGGCGTCTACCCGTTGAGGGTTCAGCTCATGAACACCGCCACCGGGTCGGTCGTCGTCGACCTGGTCACACACATCGTGTTCGTGGAGTCGAAGGTGGCTTCCAGGCTCCGGGTGGCTCTCGTCGTTCCGCTGGGCACGAGGCCGGCCCTGTCATCTGGCTCGGGTGCTCCGGGTCCGCCGACCGGCTCCGATTTGGCGAGGCTCTCTGCAACCGTCGGCGAGCTGTCGAGCTCGGCGGCGCCGCTCACCGTCCTCGCCCAACCGCAGACGATCCAGGCCCTGGAATCCGGTCCCCCCGACGCAAAGTCAGTCGCCAACGGCATCGTCGCACTTTCGGACGAGGCGGCCATCGACGTGCCTCCCTCTACGTACGCCTGGGTCGACCCGAAGGTCCTGGTCGATACAGGCCTGAAGGCGGAGCTGAGCGCACAGTCAGAACGCGGCGACCAGGTCATGGACGCTGCCCGGGTGCAGCTGTCTGGGAACGAGACGGTCATCGAGGGAGCCCTCGACGAAGAGACACTTCAGGCGCTCAGCGCAGACGGTGTCTCGCACGTGGTGGTGCCGTCGAATGATCTCGTCCCGGTGACGGGCCGCTTCGCCGGCCCGTCGGTTCAGACCTTCGGAATCCCCATCGCTAACGGCCGCACGATCGATGCCGCCCAGACCGATCCCGCATTCCAATCGGAGCTCACCGACCAACAAGGTGCAGGCGGAGTCCTGGCCGCGCATCAGCTGCTTGCCGACCTGGCGCTCGTCGCATTCGAAGAGCCCGAAGCCGCATGGGCCCGCGGCGTTGTCCTCGCCCCCCCGCTCGACTGGACGGCGCCACCCGGATTCCTCGCGGCCCTCCTGTCGGGTCTCGCGGCCATTCCCGTTCTCAAGCCAGTCACGTTGTCCTCGTTCTTCTCTGAGGTGACTCGGGGAGACGACGGCGGCAACCCTGACGACGGCAACGGGTGGCCTTCAACGAGACAGCTCACAAAGAGCAAACCTGTGGGCTCCGACTTTCCGTCGTCGTCGATCGACGACGCCCGGACCAAGCTCGCAGGGCTCGCAAGCGTCGTGCACGCGTCGGGGAACCTGACTCCGCTCGCGGATCTGCTTCTAAGCGCAGAATGCGTGCTGCTTTCGCCGCAACAACAAGCGGCGTCCATCTCGGCATTCGATCAGGTCGTCGCATCGAGAGCCGACGTCGTCGCGTTGTCGGCGGTCCACACGATCCGACTCACATCGCAGACCGCCACGATCCCTATAACGCTCATACGCCAGGTGCCGTATCCGGTCACCGTCGTCCTCGACCTGTCGAGCGACAAGCTCGCGTTCCTTCACGGGACCAACCCTCAGACCGTCACGCTCACTCAGCACGTCCAGTCCGTCGAGGTCAACGTGTCCGCTCGCGCCTCAGGGGTCTTCCCTGTCGTCGTGTCGGTGAGAAGCCCGGTGGGGGGGCTCGTGATCGTGTCCACCAAATTCACCGTGCGGTCACTGTCGACTTCGGTGGTCGCGATCGCTCTCACGGCGGTTGCGGCGGCCGTGCTGCTGGTGTGGTGGGCACGGACTCTGATCTCCGGACGTCGCAGTCGCCGAGCGCGTCGCGCCCACGGCGCGCACAGCGCCGCCCGGCGCGATGAGCGCGAAGAGCGCGATGAGCCCACCCCTGCCGCATCAGAAGCGGGGGCACCGGGCGCAGGACCGTGACAGCGCGAACCGCTCGGGGGTGCGGGACGTGACCGAGACGTCGACTGCCGCTCCCCCGATGACGTTGCGTCGCGCCACGGCCACGATGGCGGTCGGCACACTGCTGTCGCGCGTCACAGGTGTCGGCCGGATCATCGCTCTCGGGTACGCCCTCGGCACCGGAATTGGCGCCGGCTCGCCCGCAGACGCCTACAACCTGGCGAACACGATCCCCAACATCGTCCAGGACCTCGTGCTCGGCGGGATCCTGTCCGCCACGTTCATACCGGTGTTCGTGGCGCGGCTTGCGACCCGCGAAGAAGACGATGCGTGGGAGGCGATCTCGGCGGTCGTGTCCGTCACCCTCGTGGTCCTGGCTGCGGCGTCTGTCGTGTTTCTCGCCTTGGCTCCCTTCATCGTTGACGGGCTCACCGTCCTCCGTCACTCGCCAAGCGAACGGAAAGTCGCGACCTATCTGCTCATACTCTTCGTCCCGCAGTTGGCGTGTTACACGTTCGCTGCGTTGGGCGCCGCCCTGTTGAACGCAAGAGGGCGATTCGGGGCGCCGACATTCGTTCCGATCGCGAACAACGTCATCACCATCATCGTGCTGATCGTGTTCTCGGTCGTTGCGCGGCGCCCGACCCTCGCGGGGCTCGAGGCCGACCTCCCAGAACTCATCTTGCTGGGCCTCGGCACGACGGCCGGCGTCGCAGTACAGGCTCTCTTGTTGTTGCCTTCGCTGCGTCGCGCCGGGCTGCACCTCAGGTTCGTCCTCGACTGGCGACACGAGGCCGTCCTCACCATCCTCAGGCTCTCCGGTTGGACTTTCGGGCTCGTCGCCGCGAACCAGATATCGCTTCTGGTCGTCCTCGCTCTGTTCAACAAGATTCCAGGAGGGATCTCCGCGTACACATACGCGTACACGTTCTTCCAGTTGCCGTACGGGGTGGTGGCCATCTCGGTCATGAGCGCCGTCACGCCCGAACTGGCTGCGCGATGGGCGCGCGGCGATCCTGCGGGCTTTCGTAGGCGTTGGGCAGGAGGTCTACGCGGCATTCTCGCGGTCGTCCTGCCTGCGGCCGCCGGCGAGCTCATCCTCGCCAAACCTCTCGTCGCCGTATTGCTCGGGTACCACGCGAGCAGCCCCGCGACGACGACGCCAACTGCACAGGCGCTAGCGATGCTCGCGTTGGGGCTGCCGGGTTTCTGCGTCTTCCTCTATACGGTCCGGGCCTTCCAGGCGATGCAGGACCTGCGAACTGCGTTCTGGCTCTACGTCGTCGAGAACGCGGTGAACGTCGCCCTCGCCGTTCTTCTCGTCGGCCCGATCGGAGTCCGAGGGGTCGCGCTGTCCATAAGCGCCGCGTACACGATTTCCGCTGTCGTGGCGCTGCTCGTGCTCAGGTCCCGCCTCGACGGACTCGACTGGGCCGTGGTGGCGCGTCCGTTCGGACGAGTGTTGCTCGCCACTGTCGCTCTGGTCGCTGCAGCTGCGATCGGCTCCAATCTTTCGGCCTCCGAGACACCTGCCGGACTTGCCGAGCGCGTGATCACCGGCGCCGTGCTCGGATCTCTCGCCTACCTGGTCGTCGCCTTCGCCGTAGGCGCACTCGAAACCCGCAACCGTCTGTGGAACAAAGGCCGCCGTCTGTCGGACCAAAGCGACAGCAACCCGCGGGGAAAACCCACGACACGGACCCCCGCCAACCCGGGCCGTGGCAGACTCGATCCCGACCCCTGAATTTCAGCCAGCGAGACGACAAGGAGGGCGGATGCCCGGCATCCAGGTGGTGACCGACAGCGCGTGCGACCTCCCCCCGGCGCTCGCCGAGGAATTGGGAGTGCGCGTCGTCCCTCTCACGATCCGTTTCGGTGACGAGGAACTCGTCGACAGGGAAGAGTTGTCGTCCAAGGAGTTCTGGGACCGGGTGGTCACCGGTCCCCACATGCCGCAGACCGCCGCTCCGGCGCCCGGCGCTTTCCAAGCCGTCTTCAGTGAAGCCGCCGAGTCCGGGATGGACGGCGTGATCTGCATAAACATGTCCTCCAAGGTCTCCGCGACGATTCAGGCCGCCAAGACGGCAGCCGACTCGGTCGCGGATCGCATTCCTGTTGCGGTGGTGGACTCGCTCACCCTCACGATGGGACTCGGCTTGCTCGTCATCGAAGCAGTCGGGCTCGCCGCCTCTTCGAGCAGCCTCGATGAGTTGCTGGCAGACGTCGAGGAAGCCGCCTCGCGCGCGGGTCTTCGGCGTCGTCGACAGCCTCGACTTCCTCCGCAAGGGTGGCCGCATCGGAGGGGCCTCTCACCTCGTGGGCTCGCTCCTTTCGATCAAGCCCGTCCTCGAGGTCCGCGACGGCGTCGTCGAGGTCGACTCCAAGCAGCGCACGCGCACCCGCGCCGTCCAGTACTGCGCGTCGAAAGCCGTCGATGCGGGCCCACTCGAGCGCGTCGCTCTGGCCGACGGCCGGGCATCTGACGCCGGCGAGGTCGCAGACATGCTCAGGAAAGCAAAGAGCGAAAATCCCCTCGAGATCTCGGCGCTCGGACCGGTGGTGGGAAGCCATACAGGGCCGGGATCGCTCGCCGTCTGCTTCATGCTTGCGCGCAAGTAACCTCGTCTACATGCAGGAAGCGGCAGGCGGGTCGGGGGCCACGGCGCCCCAAGGAGCGTACGAAGGGACTCCGGCGCGTTCGGGAGCGCTCGGCGGCGGGCTCGCGGGATCGCAATGGCCTGCGAAGGCCGCCCAGACCGTCGAAGATGTCGTGGGGGCAGTCCAGGACCGCGCAATTCGCCCGCTTCTTCTGGCGGCACGCGCCGTCGTATTCGGGATCGTCGTCGCCTCCATGGTCCTAGTCCTCTCCGCACTTCTGGCGATCGCCGCAATCCGTGTCCTCGACGTCTACGCATTCGGGCACCGTGTTTGGCCCGCCGACGCACTGGTAGGCGCCCTGCTCGTCGCCGGAGGGGTCGCCGCATGGTCGAAACGCACTCCGGCACAGGCAAAGGACGGCTGAGGTGCCAGAAAACCACCAGGTAGTGATTCTCGGTTCGGGGCCTGCGGGGGTGACGGCGGCCATATACGCCGCGAGGGCCAATCTGCAGCCGCTAGTCATCGAGGGCGAGATCTCTTCCACGAGCGACCAGCCAGGCGGCCAATTGATGGTCACGACAGAAGTCGAGAACTACCCCGGGTTCGTCAACGGGATTCTCGGGCCGGAGCTGATGCAGCGCTTCCACGCGCAGGCAGAGCGATTCGGTGCGAAGTTCGTGACAGGAAGAGCGACACGCGTCGATTTGTCGAAGAGCCCTTTCGGCATATGGACCGGCGACGAAGGCGCACCTGAGCCGGACCTCGTGTCAACGGCACTGATCGTTGCCACGGGCGCGAGATCGCTCATGCTCGGGGTCCCCGGTGAAGCGCGACTGCTCGGTCACGGAGTGTCGACGTGCGCCACGTGCGACGGATTCTTCTTTAAAGAAAAGGACATTATCGTCGTAGGAGGTGGCGACTCCGCGATAGAAGAGGCGCTCTTCCTTCCGCGTTTCGGTGACACCGTCACCGTCGTTCACAGACGCAAAGAACTGAGAGCGTCCAAGATCATGCAGGACCGCGCATTCGCAAACGACCGCATCTCGTTTATTTGGGACTCGGTGGTCGAGGAGGTGCTAGGCGACTCGAAGGTAAGTGCGGTGCGAGTCAGAGACGTCGTAACGGACAAAACCGAAGACGTGGCGGCGGCGGGCGTCTTCGTGGCGATCGGCCACATACCGAACACGACCGTCTTCGCCGGACAACTCGAGCTCGACGAGAACGGTTACGTCCGCACCAATGGTGGAACGACGACCAACGTCAACGGCGTGTTCGCCTGCGGTGACGTGCAGGACCACTACTACCGCCAAGCGGTTACAGCGGCGGGCTCGGGCTGCATGGCTGCGATGGACGTGGAACGATGGCTCGAGGCGACCAAGCACGCTGCGTCAGTTCCGGCTGCGCAATAGGCGGCGTCAGCAGGAATAGATCCTGCTGACAGGTGTTCAACGTGTGCCTGCGGATGCGAGCCCGCTGCCGAGGGTAATGCTTCTCTCGGTCGGCGGTAGATGAAGGGACGAAAATGAGCAACGAGATCACGACGCTTAGCGACGCTAGCTTTGACGAGCATGTCAAGCTCGCCGATACACCTGTGCTGGTGGACTTCTGGGCGGAGTGGTGCGGTCCGTGCAAGATGATCGCGCCGGTGCTCGAGCAGATCGCAGGCGAGAACGAGGGCAAGGTGCAAGTGGCAAAGCTCAACATCGACGAGAACCTCGACGTGACGAGGCGCTTCGAGGTGATGAGCATCCCGACGCTGATCCTGTTCAAAGACGGGGAGCCCCAGATCCGGATAACAGGAGCGAGGGGCAAGGCCCAGCTCCTGCAGGAGATCGCTCCGTTCCTCACCTGAGGGGTCCTAAATCGGATCCCGGCCACGATGAGCGGCTGATCGGTAACGCCGGGTGGCGGCCGTCTGATGTCGAGGCTCGAACTGAGCTGCCGATCGGACCCGGAGGTCGAGGGTCCGCCGTCTCAGACCTTCAGACGCGGCTTTCCGGTCTCGGTATCGACTCCCTTCCAGATCCAACCGGCGTTTTCGGCCCTGGGACACGAGCCGCAGTCGAGACATTCCAGCACCTCAGGGGTTTGCGCGTAGACGGGACGTGCGGACCACAGACGTGGGCCGCCTTGGTAGAGGCAGGCTTCAGGCTCGGGGACCGTTTCCTCTATCACCGGCGCACGATGCTGCGCGGTGACGACGTGGCCGAGCTGCAGCGACGCCTTTCTGCGCTCGGTTTCGATGCAGGCCGAGTCGACGGCATCTTCGGCCCGAGGACAGCCATGGCATTGGGTGAGTTCCAGCGCAACCTCGGGCTGCCGGTGGACGCGATCCTGGGTGCCGACACTTTGAGCGAGCTTCGCAGGGTGATGCCTCGCCGCGAGATGGGCGAGCTGGTCAGTTCCGTTCGCGACCGGGACCGCTTGAGACATCTGCCAAAGACTCTTCTCGGCCGGTGCATCGCGGTCGGCGAAGAGGGAGGGCTCGACGCCCTAGCCTCGGCGGTCCGGCGCGGACTGCACCGAGCAGGAGCGAACGCTGTACCTGTTCTTCATCCCGACGGTTCGGCTCAAGCTTCCACGGCGAATTCGGCGAGCGCCGAGGTGTACCTGGGTCTCCGGCTCGATCCCTCGGCTCACCGATGCACTACCTCGCACTACCTGGGCTACAGGTACGAATCCGCTGGCGGCAGGCGCCTGGCCGAGCTTGTTCAGAGTCGCGTGCCCGCCGTGCTGGGACTGTCGCCCTCCGAGCCCGAGGGCATGTCCCTGCCGGTCCTCCGAGAGACGCGCATGCCCGCCGTCGTCTGCGAGGTAGGGCCGGCCGCCCTCGTCGTCGACCGCACGCCGGTCATAGCTCTGGCCCTCGCCGAGGCGCTCTCCGAATGGGCGACGACCTCGGTGGATTGAGACGGAAATGACGACGGAAATCGTGTCACCTCGATCATGGTGAATCCGGGGTGACGGACTCGTGAATCACGGGTAAAGCCAGGGTGAAGTGAGAGTGAAGGCCCGGTGAACGTTTCCCCTAATCCACAGCTTCATACACAGGATGTGGATAGTCTCCACTTGCGGTGGATGCTTACCTGATCACCGTGAGTGAGAAGTCCCAGGTCAGAAGGGGACCGCTCACCGCAATCTCACGTCACGTGACTATCGGGGCAGGAGTTAGAGCGAACCGTTCGAAACCATAAGTCTGTATATCCGCTCGAGGTCCTCGAGGGTTGCAAAGTCGACCACCACGCGGCCCCGCTTGGCGCCCATCTCAACTTTGACCCGGGTGTTCAGATGTGACGACAAAAGCTCCTCCAGCTCGAGCACTCCTGGTGCCGGAAGCCTGCTCTTCTGTCGGCCTGGGACGCCCACGCCTGGTCTTTCTGCACCGTCGGAGCTCTGATTCCCGTCTCCCAGATCTTCCCCCGTCCACCGCCCCGAATCGGCCGATGGTTGAGGTTGTCCGTGCGCCCTGATCTCGTCTTCTACTGCCCGCACCGAAAGTCCCTCGGTGACGACCCTCTTGCCGAGCTCTTCCTGGAACCCTCGATCGGGGGTCCCGAGAAGGGCTCTCGCGTGTCCCGCAGTCACCTCGCCATCGGCGATGGCTCGCTGGACGCCTGCGGGAAGTTGCAACAGTCGGAGGGTGTTCGTCACAACGGTTCGGCTTCGACCGACTCTCGTCGCAACTTGCTCGTGCGTGTAGCCGAAGTCGTCGATCAACTGGTGGAACGCGGCCGCTTCCTCCAGGGGGTTCAGGTCAGCCCGGTGCAGGTTCTCGACGAGGGCATGTTCGAGGCTGTTCGAGTCGGAGATCGACTGAACGATGACGGGAACCGTCTGAAGCCCGGCGCGACGCGCTGCTCTCCATCGACGCTCCCCTGCTACGAGTTCGAACTCGCCCTCTCCGAGGTCCCGTACGAGCATGGGTTGAAGCACACCCACCTCACGAATTGACGCGGCGAGAGAGGACATCGCCTCCTCGTCGAAGTGGCTCCTGGGCTGAAGAGGATTGGGCCGGATCGCAGCAACCGGCACCTCCCGGAATGCCGACCCCTCGCGCCCAATTGGTTCGGTGGGGATCAGTGAGCCGAGACCCCTCCCGAGACCGCTACGTCTCGCCACCACTCACCTCCTTTGCCAGCTCGCGATACGCAATGGCGCCACGCGAGGTCGGGTCGAACACGGTAATCGGCTGACCGAAAGACGGGGCCTCGGAGATCCTCACCGTACGCGGGATCACGACCCTGCACACCCGAGGGCCAAAATGAGCTCGCACCTCCGACGCCACCTGCTCGGCGAGCTTCGTCCGAGCGTCGTACATCGTGAGGACGATCGTTGATACCTCGAGCTTTTCGTTCAGGTTGCTCTGCACCAATTGAACGTTGCGCAGCAACTGTCCCAAACCCTCAAGTGCGTAGTACTCGCACTGGATCGGAACGAGGACCTCACCTGCTGCCGCAAGTCCGTTGATCGTTATGAGACCCAACGACGGCGGGCAGTCGATGAGGACATAGTCGAAGTCGTCGACGACTGTCTGTATCGCCTTTCGAAGCTTGAACTCCCGGCTAAAAGCAGGAACGAGCTCGATCTCGGCCCCGGCTAGGTCAATCGTCGCAGGAGCCACGAACAGGTTCTTCAGACTTGTGGGCTCGATGCAGTCCTCGAGTGCGATGTCCTTCATGATCACGTCGTACATCGAGTTCTCGAAGTTGCGAGCGTCGATCCCCAAACCGGTCGTTGCGTTCCCCTGAGGGTCGAGGTCGATTACCAGGACACGGAAACCGATCTCGGCGAGGCCGGCACCAAGATTCACAGCGGTTGTGGTCTTGCCGACGCCACCCTTTTGATTCGCGACCGCCACCACCCTTGGAAGCTTTATGGGGGGTCTGCGCTCGAGAACCGGGTCGGGAGAGACAGCTGCCTCAACAGGCGAGTCCGGAGAGTCCTTGTGCGCGCCGCCATCGCCGTTTCCGCTGACAGCGGTCGATACCCTCAAGCTGTCGCCGGAGCCGAGGGTCGAAACCCTCGCCGAATCGAGACGGTCGACCTCATCGTCCATGCGATCATCGATCTCATAGTGGGGCTGATTGCCGGGAAGATCGCTCTCATCAGGAGGATCGTTCCACGTCGAATCAGTCTCCAAATCCTCCGCTGGCGGCTGTGCCGAAAGGTTCTGAGGGGAGCCGACCGCGTGATTCGGATCATGTGACTCCTCGACTCGACCTGGCACGTCTCCGAGTTCGGCTGAACCAGGGAGTCGGCGCTCGAGTTCCGGCTCGGATTGAGGGAGGCCGTCAGCTTCGAAATCGGACTGGGAACCCCCGGAGTGCTTGCCTCGACGTTGTTCTCGACTGCGAAAAGGCACGCGCACTGCTCAGAAAACCATTTGGCTCAGGAGCACGACACCATCCTCGTCATCTGTGAACCTCCGGTCAAGCGTTTCAGACGATATTCCTCGAGCCTCACGAACTCGTCGGAGATGTTTCACGTGGAACCATACGGTGAAACAGCAAAAGCCTGAGGATCGGCTTTGATATGTTTCACGTGGAACCATACGGTGAAACAACACCTCTTAGCACTGAGATAGGTGGATGGGATCCTGTTTGTGGCGACGGAATACGAGATCGGGGTGTTGGTCGGCCTGCTGATCGGCGAAGGCCATTTCGGCGGTGACAGTCGTCAACCCCAGATAACCCTGCGCATGCATGTCCGCCACGCCACTCTGTTCCGCTGGCTCGAACGCACGTTTCCGGGTGGACGCCTCTACGGTCCGTATGACCATGGCGGCCGCCGCTACTACCAGTGGATGGTCCGGGGGCCAAATCTCCGGGAGTTGTTCCCTGTCCTGCAGGCGCTTATCACCCCAGATCTGGACGAGTACGCCTTTGAGCGCCTCGAACAGATGCGGATTCGCTATTCAGCCCAGCTCGGTTTCCCAGCCGAAACCGACTCAGTAGGAGAGTCCGCTGACGATGGAGCTAGCGGGTCCCTTGACCCCCAAGAGTTGTCGGATTCCTCAAAGGTCGACGAGATCTTTTCACGACTCCGGAACCTGGACGACGAGTGATCCCCAACGTCGGAACCTCTATTGAGCCGCCGATGCATGTCAGAACAATGGTCGTTTCGCCGGGACACCGGTACGCCGCGGATAGCGGGCGGGACAGATTCGATCCTGGCGAAGCACAGTGAAGTGGAACGGTTGTGCAACGACGACATCTGGCTCGAGGCCTAGCAACGCCAACCCCTCGGGGGGCCAGCGTGACCCCCGGCCGTCAGTGCCTGTGTCGAGACTTTGGCTTGGAGGGTCCGAAGCCACGAGCCATCCTCCTACCTTCAAGAACGGAGCGGCGCACTCTGCGGTGACGGCCGGTCGGCCGAACAGTCTTGCCACGACGGCGTCGAATGCGCCCCTGAGTGAGGGGTCTCGTCCCAGATCCTCGGCCCTTCCACACAAAACTGAGACCCGAGGACTCCATCCATCCTCTAACAGCCACTGCTCGAGGAGCCGGCAGCGGCGCTCGGAGCCATCAAGCAGCTCAATCGAGGCCTTCGGCCAGACCTCAGCGAGGACGATCCCGGGAACTCCTCCTCCCGAGCCGAGGTCAAGGATGCGGGTCGCTAACCCGTCGGTGGCAAAGCGGTTACCGCCTACCTGCCTAAGGGCATCGGCGAAACCAAGAGCGTGTCTATGGTGAAGGTCCAGGGGCGCCGGCCCGAGCAAGCCGAGTTTCCGTGCCTCGGCCAGGAGTTTCAACGCCGAGGACACGACCGTCGGCGAAGGTCGATCGAGCAAGTCTGGCTAATCAGCCCTCGGCGTCTTCTGTTTGGTCTTCTTGGTCTTCTGGTTCGTCGTCCAGAGCATCTGGTGCGACGGCGTCGTCTGAACTCACCTCTGAAATCGGGGAGATCACGACATAGCGCCGAGGCTCGACTCCCTCGGAGCGCGTCACGGCCCCGCCCAACTCGTTGACCGTGTCATGAACGACTTTTCGGTCCGCCGGCGACATCGCTTCGAGCGCCTTTTCGCGACCGGAGGCGACAACCTCCTCGACCACTTTCGTGGTGAATCGCCCGAGCGCCTCTGCCCGCTTTGCCCGGTAACCCGCGACGTCCACGAGAATCCGATCGGTGTGGCCGCCCGTCTTGCGCTGCACGACGGTACGAGTGAGCTCCTGTATTGCCGAGAGAGTGGCCCCTCCCTGGCCCACTAGGAGTCCGAGCTCGTCACCGTCGACAGCGACCTGGACGGCCTCATCGTTGAGAGGTCGTGCGGTGACCGAAGCCTCCAAGCCCAGCTGAGCAACCAGACCCTCGATGAATTGCTTGGCCAGGTCGCCTTGCTCTTCGAGCGAAAGGGTCTCTGTCACGGTCTCCTCCTCTGACGTCGAATTCGAACTCGTCTGTCTGCGCTGCCGGTTGCCGCGTTGAGATCTGCCGGAGGAGTCCTTCGCCCGACCGTCCTGATCCAGTGATCCGTCATCCTGCGCGGATCCGCCCTCGTTGTCCGATTCGTCCGAAGCGAGCGCTGCGACACCGGTGCCGCCTCCTCCCGACGGACGGCGCCTGCGTCGAGAAGAGCGTGATCGTCCGGTGCCCGACCCTGACGTAGATCCATCGTTGCGACCAGCTTCTGGCTCGTCCGAACCCGAAGAGGATCTGGCTTTGTCCACGACGGAGTCTCTGGAATCTTCTGAATCTCCTCGCTCCGAGCGCTGGTTCCCGGGACCTCGTCGCTGGACAGGTCGGCGGCTCCTGTTGCGTTTGGGGGGCGGCGTTGTCGGCATGACTCTGGCACGGATCCGTGCCTCGCCTCTCAACCTGCCGAACAAGCCTGGACGCGGTTCGCTCAAGGTGACGAACTCGGCGTCAGACTCGTCGACTCCCAACATATCCAGTGCGGCGTCGCGTGCCTCTTCGATCGTTCTCCCGGTGGTTTCGACCCACTCCATCTCTCAACGAGCCTTTCGTGGCCTCTTGTCCTTCGACCGCGGCGGCACCTGCTTCGGCCTGGCGGTCTCGTCATCTGCTGCCTGACCATTCGGGCCAGATCGCCCATTTGCGTTGGAACCGTTCCCTCCAGAGGTTCGTTGCGGTCGCCCGTTACCCCTCGTGGGCGCTTGACCGCTCTGCGAGCCAGTGCGCCCATTTGTGCTTCCGGTGCCCTTCTGTCCGGCTGGCCGGCTCCGGGGCTGGCTCCCTGGCTGGCTCCCTGGCTGGCTCCCTGGCTGAAGAGACCGGGCTCCTGATTGGTTGGGCGATCGCGTGGGTTGGTCGGGCGATCTTGCCGGTTGGTCGGGTGATCGCGTAGGTCTGGTCGACCTCTTCGACCCTTGTGCGCCGGGCTTCTCATCAGGTCCGACGTCCCTGGATGTCGCGTTGATCGTGCCGTTCAGTTCTGCCTGACGCCGACGTTGCTCCAGTGCGGCCGCCTGAGCATCTGCCAGCCGGTCCATGATCCCGCGGCGCCGAGGAGGCAGGTCGCGTGCACCTGTCTGCCCGGCTGCTTGAGGCGCCGTCACCCCTGTGCGAAAAAGGATCTCCTGGATGATGATCCGGCAGAGGCTCGAGACGATGAAGTAGACGGTTATGCCGACGGGGAACGCGATATAGATCACGCCGAAGATAAGTGGCGTGACCTTCTGCATCGTCTGCATCGTCTGCATCTGGGGGTTGTTCTGAATGTTTGCGGCATTCCGCTTATTGAGTCGCGCCATTTGCATATATTGAAGGCCTATCGCAGCAAAGAATAAGACCCAATAGGGTATCGAAGCACCTAGGGATCCATGATGTGTGAACGGGGTCTGCGACAGATCTATACCGAAGGACTTGATCTTCCCTCCGGCGTGCAATATGTCGTGGTACATGCTCGTCGAACTGCTCAGGTACCTCGGACTCGGGATCTTGACGTGGTTGACCGTCCTGGTATTGGTCAAACCCTTGATTACACCGTATAGACAAACGAAAAACGGCATCTGCAACAGGAGGGGCAGGCATCCTCCGACGGGGCTCACGCCGTGCTCCCGGTAGAGCTTCATCACCTCCTCGTTCAGCTTTTCGCGGTCGCCTTTGTACTTCTGCTGTATCTTCCGGAACTCCGGCTGGATACGTTGCATCTCGACCATCGATTTTGTGCTTTTGATGGTGAGCGGAGCCGTGAGCAGCATCACCACGATGGTGAGAAGAGTTATAGCTATTATGTAGTTCGGGATTAGAGAGTAGAAGAAGGCCAGGACTTGAGCGAAGACCCAGAAAATCGGGTGGAAGATGCTCCCAATGTCACTAGTGATGCTCGCCGTGATGACGGTCTGGCGCATGCAGCGCTCCTCTCAGTCCGGCACCGGGTCTGAGCCGTAGCCAGCAAACGGCCGGCACCGGCACAGTCGGCGGATGGCGAGCCACGAACCTCGCGCCGCGCCGTGACGCTCCAGAGATTCCACCGCGTACTCCGAGCAAGAAGGGACGTAGCGACAAGGAGACGGTCGCGTCCCTCGGGACTTCTGGTACAACCTCACCAACCCTATTGCGGCCCTCGTGGCTGCGGGCGCGGTCTTCGACTCCGGCGTTCCGGGCGCAGCCTCAGGTGCCGTCCGTAGCGTCGCTGTCACCTTCCGCTCCGATTCGGTGCGGTTCCGGCCATTTGTGCTCGTTTCATCGCTTCTCGCAGTGTCCCGGCGAGCTCTTCGTGCCCGAGGTCCGTCGCCTCACGGCTCGGAGTCACCAGGTAGGCCCCGGGTCTCAGCTCCCCATCAGTTTCAATAGCCCCGACCAGAGCACGAAGGCGCCTGCGCAACCGGTTCCGCTCAACGGCTCCGCCTGCTCGTCGTCCGACCGCATACCCGACCCGTGCCCGATCCCCGTCGTCGTGCAGAAATACGACCGATACCGGGCCACTTCGGGCGCGCCTTCCGGACCGCCTCAGTGCCTCGAACGTTGCCCTGTCGGTTATGCGCCAGGTCACGCCGGGTATTCGGGCTCTCGGCTCAGGCCGTGAGCCTATGGCGACCTCTGAGCCTCCGAGCCCGGACGATTGCTCGTCCGGCGCGCGTCGACATCCGGTGCCTGAAGCCGTGATTCTTCGCCCGCTTCCTGGTGTTGGGCTGGTAGGTGCGCTTCACTCCCTCTCGTCTTTCGAGTCGTCTTTCGATCTTCGGGGCATCGTCTCTCCGAGTTCGGCCGGCACGGTCTTTCGGTTCCGGCCGTGCCCGGTCGGGCCCGACGGTCCAACCATGCTAGGCGAGCCAGACCGTCAGGGACCACCCAGGATTCGAATATCACCGGGGCCGAAGCACTTTCTCTCGGACAGACTCCCAGGTCCGATCGGCCACTAGCAGCCACACGGACCCCGGTGTACCGTTCGAGCGCCGGGCACCCCCGCCAGGCGGCGACGTCAAGAGAACGGGATTCGGAGGCCCTCCAGGCCCGGGGCCCCCGGGGCACGCAGGCGAGTCGGTGGTGGGGAAATTCGGTAGGCAATCCACACCTGTGGACTGCCTTGTGGACGACTCCGGGTACGAAGGGCCGAGATCCAGGTGAACGATGCGATCGACCTGTGGCGACGCTGTTCAGAGACCCTGCGCGAGCAAGTTCCGGGGGCCGCATGGCAGACCTCCCTCGCAAGCCTGTACCCGTGCGAGGCAGACGACGATTCACTAGTCCTGTTCGTGCCAGGGGGCGTGCTGAGGGACCGGATCGAATCGCGTTTTCTGGGGATGATTTCCGCCGTCGTCGCCGAGACGGCCGGCCGGCCGGTAGAGGTAAGACTCGAGGTGGCACCCATGGACCACGATTCATCTTCCGACTCCTCCGTGGACCCTGTGGACTTCTGGGTAGACGACAAAGACAGCTCCTACTTGACAGGCCCTACCGGCGCTACCGGGATTCCCGGGATTCCCGGCGCATCGACCGGTGTCGCGCCGATCTCCCGATCTGGTCGCTCGCGGACATCCAACGCCGACGAAGGCCCGAGGCGCTTCGCTCCTGTCGCACCGGCTTCAGAGGAACCGCCGGGACATCTGGGCGCACATGGCCGTGCGAGGTCTGTACCTGGGATCGACCCACGAGACACCTTCGATGCTTTCGTCATCGGATCATCGAACCGCTTCGCGCATGCAGCCGCCCTTTCGGTCGCTGAGGATCCGGGTCACAACTACAACCCTCTGTTCATCCACGGACAGGCCGGGCTCGGCAAGACTCACCTGCTGCACGCGATCGGCAACTACGTGTGCTCCAACTTCTCACGCCATCGCGTGAAATACATCACCACCGAAGCGTTCATGAACGAGTTCGTGTACGCGATCCGCTCGAACTCCACAATGGAATTCAAGCGCCGCTACCGCGAGGAATGTGACGTCCTGCTAATCGACGACGTCCAGTTCATGGCCAACAAGGAGCAACTCCAAGAGGAATTTTTCCATACTTTCAACCAGCTTTTCAGTGCCTCCAAGCAAATCGTCATCACGTCCGACCGGCCTCCCAAAATGATCGCCACGTTGGAAGACCGGCTCCGGAGCCGCTTCGCCTCGGGACTCACGACGGATGTTCAACCTCCAGAACTCGAGACGCAACTGGCAATTCTGCTGAAGAGAGTCGAAGACGAGTCCCTGTTCGTGGAACATGACGTCCTCGAGTTGATCGCGACTCACGTAAAGGACAACATTCGTGAGTTGGAGGGTGCACTCACTCGCGTGGCCGCGTACGGCAACCTGTACGGCGAGAAGGTCAACCGCGAGATGGCAGAACGGGTTCTGTCCGACATAATCGGCTCCTCAAAACCCCGGACCATCACCGTGAAAGAGATCATGGACGTCACAGCCGAGACGTTCGGTATAAGCGTCGAGGAGTTGGTCGGTCCCAGCCGCAGGCGCCCCCTCGTTGCAGCACGCCAGATATGCATGTACGTCGTCCGGGAGATGCTGCCGGACACCTCGTTCCCGGCGATCGCCCGTGAATTCGGAGACCGGGACCACACCACGGTCATGCACGCCGTGAAGAAGATAAAGGGCCTCATGGACAAGCGGCTTCCCGTGTACGAGCAGACGACAGAGCTGATGCGGCGGATCCGTGCCGGCGAGTGAAATGCCAAACATCGAAGCCGTAAGGACATGTCGCATCCAGGCGCGAGGATCGGGCCACAACCGGCACGCAAAACCTGTGGAGATCAGCCGCTTCGACCATGAAGAACTGGGTCGTCGCGGTGGAGTACTCGTACCGCAGTCCACAGGCAGTGGGCGGCACCGGAGACTGGAACCCCTCGGGTGTGGGTGGCCGTTACTCGTGTGTGGACAGGAGAACCACCATCAACCAGGACAGACGCCGGTCCGTCCACAATTCACACCCCCTACTACCGTTACTGTCTTTTTAAAATTGGTTCTCTCAAAAGAAGGGCTGTGTGTGTGAAGTTCCGCTCTGAACGCGATGTGTTGGTCGAGGCGCTCGGAACTGCCGGCCGAGCAGCAACAGGCCGCGGCCCGGGCGCTGCGGTCCTGGGTGGAGTGCGGATGGAGCTCAAGGGGAACAGGCTCCTACTCGTGGGTACGGATCTCGATCTGACCGTCAAGGTCGAGATGGAGGCGATCGGTCTCGATGACGGAGCTTGTGTGACTCCGGCCCGGCTCAGTACCGACATTGTGCGGTCCCTCGAACCTGGAGCCGTGACCGTTGAGGCCAACGACAACGAGGTCGAGATCTCGGCAGGTCGCAGCAGGTTCGTAGTGAGGACCTATCCGCTCGAGGACTTCCCTTCTCCGCCAACATCAGCCGCTTCGCCCGCACAGTTGCCTGCCCAAGGCCTGTCAGAAGCGCTCCGGCAGGTTGTACGCGCAGCGTCGAGCGACGATGCGCGACCACTGCTGACCGGTGTGCTCATCGCAGCTGAGGGCGAGGGAATCCGGCTCGTCGCGACAGACTCTTACAGGCTGGCCATGCGGGACCTGAAAGCGGCCAGCCCGTTGCCGCCCGGTACCGACCAGATCTTGGTTCCGGCACGCGCCCTGGGCGAGTTACAAAGGCTGCTGCCGTCGAAGGAAACCACAAAAGACGGATCGTCTGATGGGGGAGCGAGCGTCGGATTCACCGTGGGTGAGCTTGACGCAACCTTTACGGTGGGCGGCGTCACAGTGAGCACACGTCTCCTCGACGGCAAGTTCCCTGATTACCGTCAGCTGATCCCGCCCGGCTATCCGAACCAACTGCGCGTGGGCAAAGAGTCGCTGTTGGACGCCTTGCGAAGGGTGAGGCTCCTGGTGCGCGACAACACCACGCCAGTCCGATTGTCAATGCGGACCGGTGGAGTCGAATTGACTGTGGTATCCCAAGAAGTAGGCCACACGAGCGAGGACGTCGACGCAGACTTCGAGGGTGACGAACACTCGGTGGCGTTCAACCCCTCTTACCTCATCGAGGGTGTCGAGGCCGTCCTCGGAGACGAGATCGTCCTTGAAGCTCTTGATTCTGGGAAACCCGCCACAGTGCGCGGTCCGGACCACGATGATTACAGGTACCTTCTCATGCCGGTCCGGGTCTCCTGACGGCGACCTTCTGCACTCGAGCACCGATTCGTCGGTGTTCCCTGATGACAAGGTCCTGAAGATCGGACCGTGAAGTACGCCAAATGTCGCTGAAACACTTGTGGATCACCGACTTCAGGTGCTTTGAACACGCCGAGTTGATTCCGGCCGCTGGAGTAACCGTCATACAGGGGCCGAATGGAGCCGGCAAGACGTCGCTCTTAGAGGCAGTCGGGCTGCTTGCCACCATGCGTTCGTTCAGAGTTGCCTCCCGCGAAGCACTGGTACGGCAAGGCGCAGGCAGCGCGATAGTGCGAGCTGAGGTTGACCAGGCCGGGAGACAAGTTCTGATCGAGGCCGAGCTTCCGATCGGCAGGCCTTGGCGATTCCAGGCCAACCGGCAGATCATGAGGCGCCTGGCCGATCTCGGAGGAGCATTGAGGGTATCGGTGTTCTCGCCCGATGATCTTGAGTTGGTTCAAGGATCTCCCGGAACTCGCCGCGAGTTCCTCGACGCGTCGCTCGTAGCGGGTGACGTGAAGATGGAGGCAATGGTCGCGGAGGTCGAGCGCGTACTTCGTCACCGCGGCGCGCTGCTCCGACAAAGTGGACCACGTGGCCGAGTGGCGTCTCACGAAATGCGGGAGCGCGACATGAGCGCAGACGTGAATCACACGTTCGACGTGTGGGACGAACGCCTGGCCAGCGCAGGAACCCGGCTCGCCGAGGCGCGTGAGCAGCTTGTCGACGATCTGGTGGGTCCGACATCCGCGGCATACCGTCATTTGTCAGGGCGTAACAGTGAGCTTGCATTCACCTATCGGCGCTCTTGGGACGGCGAACTGTTGGACGCGCTCCGTCAGGGCCGCGCTACGGACCTGAAACACCAGACGACTGGATCGGGCCCGCACCGCGACGAGCTCGAGATCCTGCTCGACGGCATGCCGGCGCGCACGCATGCCTCCCAGGGGGAACAGCGTTGCGTAGCCCTGG